>OZ244977.1:1692500-3794626 GCA_965222995.1 Bacteroidia bacterium
ACCCTTTATCCCGAAGTTACAGGGTTAATTTGCCGAATTCCTTAACCGTGATTCACTTGAGCCCCTTAGTATTCTCAACCCGGCCACCTGTGTCGGTTTACGGTACGGGCTTATGCGGGAGCTTTTCTTGGAAGAAGCTTCACAACTGCGCTTCGTCATACGACTAGGCTCAACTATTCCGTCAGTCTATGTTGCCACACTTCTCCGTCCCTCTCCGCTGGTGCAGGAATATTAACCTGCTTTCCATCGACTACCCTAAATCGGTTCGCCTTAGGACCCGACTAACCCTGATCCGATTAGCGTTGATCAGGAAACCTTGGCCTTTCGGGGAGCAGGTTTTTCGCCTGCTTTATCGTTACTTATGCCTACATTTGCTTTTCTAATCGCTCCAACAGAACTTACGTTCCGCATTCAGCGCAATTAGAATGCTCCTCTACCACTCTAAAGAGTCCATAGCTTCGGTACTGTATTTGATGCCCGTTTATCATCCACGCTCTATCGCTCGACTAGTGAGCTGTTACGCACTCTTTAAATGAATTGCTGCTTCCAAGCAAACATCCTAGCTGTCTATGCAATAGAACCTTGTTAGCTCAACTTAATACAGATTTGGGGACCTTAGCTGATGGTCTGGGTTTTTTCCCTCTTGGCCTTGGACCTTAGCACCCAAAGCCTCACTCCCGGATATATGATGCATCATTCGGAGTTTATCTGAGTTCGGTAGGCTGTGACACCCCCTTACCCAATTAGTAGCTCTACCTATGCATCACTCAACTCCGAGGCTGTTCCTAAAAACATTTCGAGGAGTACGAGCTATCTCTCAGTTTGATTAGCCTTTCACCCCTACCCACAACTCATCCAAATGCTTTTCAACGCAAACTGGTTCGGACCTCCATATCGTGTTACCGATACTTCATCCTGGTCATGGGTAGATCACAAAGTTTCGCGTCTACCCCCACTGACTGTCGCCCTATTCAGACTCGCTTTCGCTACGGCTTCGTTTGTCAACAAACTTAACCTTGCCAGTGAGGAGTAACTCGTAGGCTCATTATGCAAAAGGCACGCCGTCATCTCATAAAGAGACTCCGACCGCTTGTAAGCGTATGGTTTCAGGTTCTTTTTACTTCCTTATTCAGGATTCTTTTCACCTTTCCCTCACGGTACTAGTTCGCTATCGGTGTTTCAGGAGTATTTAGCCTTACCGGATGGTGCCGGCAGATTCCCACAAAGTTTCACCTGCTTCGCGGTACTCAGGATACTACTATCATATAAAAACTTACATTTACGGGACTATCACCCTCTATGGTTTAACTTTCCAGAAATATTCAACTTCGTTTTTATAATCATATTGTAGTCCTACAACCCCATATATGCCGTAACATATATGGTTTGGGCTGTTTCCATTTCGCTCGCCACTACTCTGGAAATCACTATTGTTTTCTTTTCCTCTGCTTACTTAGATGTTTCAGTTCAGCAGGTTCGCTCCTATGTGTCCATACGGACGGGTTGCCCCATTCGGACATCTACGGATCAAAGCTTATCAGCAGCTCCCCGTAGCTTATCGCAGCTGGTCACGTCCTTCATCGCCTCTGAAACCCAAGGCATCCCCCATACGCCCTTAGTAACTTAATCTCAAATCTTGGTTTTCTCGTTTTCTTCCAACATGTCAAAGAACTTTATCTCATTTTGGTGTTATATATTGGTATACGCACGGCTAGTAGTATACATCAACAACATATAACTGGGATTTGTGAGCATGAAAGGATTTGAACCTTTCTTCCATGGCATTAACCTATATGCTAATACTCTAAATCGTTCATCATTTTACAGAACAGGTGTTGCAAAAGCAACGTTGTGGAGAATATCGGAGTCGAACCGATGACCTCCTGCGTGCAAGGCAGGCGCTCTAGCCAGCTGAGCTAATTCCCCATAAAGAACCGTTAGTAGTCTCGGGCAGACTTGAACTGCCGACCCCTACATTATCAGTGTAGTGCTCTAACCAACTGAGCTACGAGACTATAATTTTAAATATAGCTACGCTCAGAAAGCTCTGAGCCTTTCTGATAGCTCACTATGGGATTCCTGCAAAGAACATTATTGAAGTAGAAAAAGAAATAGCGAACAACAAATTCACTCTAGAAAGGAGGTGGTCCAGCCACACCTTCCGGTACGGCTACCTTGTTACGACTTAGCCCCAGTTATTGGTATAACCCTAGGCGACTCCTTGCGGTTATCGACTTCAGGCTCTCCCAACTTCCATGGCTTGACGGGCGGTGTGTACAAGGCCCGGGAACGTATTCACCGCATCATTGCTGATATGCGATTACTAGCGAATCCAACTTCATGGAGTCGAGTTGCAGACTCCAATCCGAACTGAGGCGGGTTTTTTGAGATTGGCTCCTTGTTGCCAAGTGGCAACTCATTGTACCCGCCATTGTAGTACGTGTGTAGCCCTGGACGTAAGGGCCATGATGACTTGACGTCGTCCCCACCTTCCTCACTACTTACGTAGGCAGTCTCTCTAGTGTGCCCAGCATAACCTGATGGTAACTAAAGATAGGGGTTGCGCTCGTTGCGGGACTTAACCCAACACCTCACGGCACGAGCTGACGACAGCCATGCAGCACCTAGTTTTGTGCTCCGAAGAGAAGACTCCTTTCGGAATCGGTCACTAACTTTCAAGCCCAGGTAAGGTTCCTCGCGTATCATCGAATTAAACCACATACTCCTCCGCTTGTGCGGGCCCCCGTCAATTCCTTTGAGTTTCAACCTTGCGGTCGTACTCCCCAGGTGGAATACTTAATGCTTTCGCTTAGTCGCTGACAGTATATCGCCAACAACGAGTATTCAACGTTTAGGGCGTGGACTACCAGGGTATCTAATCCTGTTCGCTCCCCACGCTTTCGTGCCTCAGCGTCAGTTACAGTTTAGTAAGCTGCCTTCGCAATCGGTGTTCTGTATCATATCTAAGCATTTCACCGCTACATGACACATTCCGCCTACCTCAACTGTACTCAAGACTACCAGTTTCAAAGGCAATTTTACAGTTAAGCTGCAAACTTTCACCTCTGACTTAATAGTCCGCCTACGCACCCTTTAAACCCAATAAATCCGGACAACGCTTGGATCCTCCGTATTACCGCGGCTGCTGGCACGGAGTTAGCCGATCCTTATTCGTATAGTACCGTCAGCCTTCTACACGTAGAAGGGTTTCTTCCTATATAAAAGCAGTTTACAACCCATAGGGCCGTCATCCTGCACGCGGCATGGCTGGGTCAGACTTTCGTCCATTGCCCAATATTCCCTACTGCTGCCTCCCGTAGGAGTCTGGTCCGTGTCTCAGTACCAGTGTGGGGGATAATCCTCTCAGACCCCCTAAACATCGTAGCCTTGGTGAGCTTTTACCTCGCCAACTAGCTAATGTTGCGCATACTCATCCCAAACCGCCGAAGCTTTAATTGCATGACGATGCCATCTCGCAATGTTATGGAGTATTAATCCGACTTTCGCCGGGCTATTCTCCAGTTTAGGGCAGATTGTATACGTGTTACGCACCCGTGCGCCACTCTCATAGTCATATAAATACAACTAATCCCGTTCGACTTGCATGTATTAGGCCTGCCGCTAGCGTTCATCCTGAGCCAGGATCAAACTCTCCATTGTAAAAAGTTTTGAAAATTGACTATTTATGAATTTATAAACTCAAAGTAATTAAACTCTGAGGTCCGCTATTTCTCTTCAATACTTCAAAGAACTTAATCTATATATGCACTTGCTTTAACAAGCTTGTGAAAAGATTTCAGTTTTGGGGTTGCAAAGATACTTCACTGACACAATATCAGACAAGTTTTTTTAATATTTTCTTAACAACCTTTTTCTAAAGAACGCCTCTGTTTTTAAGAGGGCTGCAAATGTAATTCTTTTGTTTCTTTACGCAAGAATTATTTTACAATTTTTTAAAATAAATTTTCTCTATTTTAAAGAGGGGTGCAAATTTAATTCTTTCACTTTTAATGTCAAGAATTATTTTGACTTTTTTTACCACACTTTTTTGATGAATGCCTCTTTTATATGAGGCGGCAAAAGCGGCTATTTTTTGCATTAGAAAGCAAGAAGCATTATGCCTTTTTGAGAAATCATCTTTTTAAAAGAACTCCCTTTTTACCGAAGGGGCTGCAAAGGTAAAACTATTTTATTTATTACCAATACAAAAAATTAAAAAACTAATTATTTAATTTTTCGTTTGCACAGCTTTTTTCAGAACGGGACGGCAAAGGTAGGATTATTTCTTTCACAGAAAACACCTTTTAAAATAATTTTATAAAAACACAGCTTAAATGCTGATAATCAACACCATTATTTTAAGCAACTATAGGCTATGTTCTTTCATCTTTATGTTTAGCATTATTATTGTTATCCTAAATATATGTTTAGTAAGCAAAAAAACTCTCTTGTTTTAGTACTATTCTGGCTTGTGTTTCCCCACTTCTCATCAGCACAAACAGATATTAAAGTTGGCGACTCTCTAACCATTGGTAAATGTAGTAGTGCCGAATTTGGCTTTTTAAACATTGATAAGGTGGTAAAAACACGCTGGGTTGATAGGGGTTTAACTTATGACACTGCTACCGGAGACGGGTTTTACTTTTATTTTTTTAATGAAGGTGATGTAGACAGCCGTAGATTGCCCTGTGATTACGAAGGTAAGAAGTTTAGAATTGCCAGCATGGACTACTATAAAAAAGAAGGCGGTGGCAAAAGACTGGTGATGCTGGGACAAATTGATAACGAAAGAACTGTACTTTGGATAGAAGTTGACGAAGCGATAAAAACAAAAGAGCTTACTTTATAGGTATATTGCGCCTGTTTTGAAAGTATTAGTAATACGTTTTAGCTCCATAGGCGATATTGTACTTACCACACCTGTGGTGCGATGCCTTAAACAACAAGTAGATAATATTGAAGTACACTACTTAACCAAGCCACAGTTTGAAGGCATACTTTCTACCAATATATATATAGATAAAGTTCACACCTTAGAGACATCTCTATCACAAACCATCAAAGTTTTAAAGCAAGAGAACTTTGATGAGGTGATTGACTTACACAATAACATACGTTCTAAACGAGTGAAGTTGGGCTTAGGAAAACCCTCACACGCATTTAACAAGCTAAATTTTGAGAAATGGTTATTGGTAAACCTCAAAACCAATAAATTACCTGATATACATATAGCAGATAGGTACTTGGCAACGGTTTCTCATTTAGGAGTAAAAAACGATGGGCAAGGCTTAGATTACTTTATACCTGATACCGAAACTACAGATACCTCTACCCTGCCAACAAAATATATAGCCTTTGCCATTGGCGGGCAACATACTACCAAAAAGCTACCCAACGCCAAGATTATTGAAATACTAAAACAGATTGAAACACCAGTTATATTATTAGGAGGAAAGGAAGATGCTGAAAATGGCAAAATTATTTCCGATGCATTACCTAACTACACTATAATTAATAAATGTGGGGAGTTAAACCTTAACCAATCGGCATTGATAGTTAAACTCAGCAAAGCACTTATTACCCACGATACGGGTATGATGCACATAGGTGCAGCTTTAGATATACCTATACTTTCTGTTTGGGGAAACACAATACCGCAATTTGGGATGTACCCTTACTATAAACAAAATTCAGAAGCAGCCCTAAAAGCTAAAATGTTTGAAGTTACAGGGCTTAAATGCCGCCCGTGCTCTAAAATAGGCTTTGATAAATGCCCAAAAGGTCATTTTGATTGTATGATGAAGCAGGATAGTAGTGAGATTGCTCACTCCGTAGAAAGTATAAAGTAAACTAGTATAAAGTAATTGATGTACAATACTTTATACCATCTACTAAAGTACCTTATACATATAACATCATAGTTTTTGTACTGCCATATCGGCCACTGTTTTCCCGATAGATAATGATGAGGTAGCCGCGGGTGATGGCGCATTGAGTATATTAATGGTTAGTGCATCTTCAACAATTTTAAAATCATCTAACAAGCCACCTGTTCTGTCGCAGGCTTGTGCACGTACTCCCGCCTCAGCAGAAACTAAGTCATCTTCTTTAATTTCAGGTATTAAGCGTTGCAGTGCTTTGGTAAATGCTGCTTTTGAGAAGGAACGGTACATTTCGCCCATGCCAGTTTTCCAGTATTTCAACATCACTTTTTGGAAACCCGGCCAAGCCAATGCCTCAAGCATCTCTTTCAAATTAATATCGCTTTTGGTGTATCCTTCACGGGCAAAAGCAAATACCGCATTCGGGCCGGCTTCTACCCCGCCCTCAATCATGCGGGTAAAGTGTACTCCCAAAAAAGGGAAGTTAGGGTCAGGTACAGGATATATAAGGTGCTTTACCAAATGTTGACTCTCCTTCTTCAACATATAATACTCACCCCTAAACGGTATAATACGCGTATCCAGATTCTTTTGGGTATATGCCGCTACCTTATCACAGTATAAACCCGCACAGTTTATAACCAACATGGTGTTTAGTGTTTGTTTTGGTGTGACTACCTCCGAGTATTCACTTTTAGTATTTATACCAGTTACTTTCTCTCCTAAAAATAACTCTCCCCCTTTTTCTTGAAACAACTCTGCCAATTTTTGGGACACTTCCGTATAGTTTATAATTCCGGTATAGGGTACCTTTAGTGCCTTTAGCATATTTACATGCGGTTCAATTTCCAAAGCTTCTTCCCTGCTTATATAAGTATTTTTATCTAACCCGTTTTCAAGCCCGCGTTGGTGTAATTTCTCCAAGTAAGGCACTTCATGCCCTTGTGTAGCTACCACTAGCTTCCCGCATAGCTCGTATTTAATATTATGGGTATCACAAAACTCTAAAAGCATTTTATAGCCGTTTATGCAGTTTTTTGCTTTTAAACTACCCGGCTTGTAATACAATCCGCTATGTATTACACCGCTGTTATGTCCTGTTTGATGTTTTGCCACTACATTTTCTTTTTCAACCAAAGCAATTTTCAACTGTGGTTTTTGTTGTTTTAATTGGTATGCGGTGGCTAATCCCACAATTCCTCCCCCTACTATTACAATATCGTACTGCATGGTTTTGTAATTTTGCCGCAAAATAAATCAATTTAGGTTTTGAAGTTTAATGTGGGCGATAAAGTATGTTGCACAAATACCTCTGTAAAAGGTGTTGTAGTAAAGCTATTAGATAGCCGCCATGTGGTATTATTAGATGAAGAAACCGATATGGAAATTGATTACCCCATTCACACCCTTACATTAGTTGAAGCATCGCACAAAGAACTTACAAGCAAAGCACCTACTGATAAAGAAGAAATAAAACTTACACCACAAAAAAATACTTCTATTGATTTACATACGGAAAAGTTGCCTAAAAGCTACCGTACCTCTCCTCCACTAAAAGGACAATTGGAGTACTTAGACTATAAACTGGCTTTAGCCATAAGCCAAGGGGCAAAACAGCTAACTATTATTCATGGCAAAGGCAATGGTATTTTACGCAATGAAGTAATTAAGCGTTTAAGAAAAATGCCTCAGATTAAGAGCTTTAAAGACCCTGAAAATGTATTAGCCTTAAAAGGCAGTAAACAAGTTGTAGTACTTAAATAAACTTCGGCATAGTTTTAGTTTATAGTACTGTACAAACCGCAGATACTATGAAAAAATACTCTACCTCTTTTTTACGTATAGCCATAGCCGCTTTGCTTCTTGTGCTTTTTGCAATTAGCCTAAAAGCACAAAACCCCATTATAAAACCTACCCAACTTTCAACTCAACAACTTGAGCAGCTAAATACAGCTTCACTACAACGCTTAGCTAATCCGCAAGCTTGTATGGAGTTAAAGCAAATGAAAGTAAATCTTGTTTTGTGGGATTGTGGTATTGAAGATAATGATACAGTTTCCATAAACCTTAACGGACAATGGATACTGCACAACTTCAGGCTTACCAATGCCAAACAAGAAATACCCATTACACTAAACCCGGGCGAAAACCAGTTATCGCTATTAGCAAATAACCTGGGAGATATACCTGATAACACGGCTGCTATTGCCATTAGTGAAAATGGTGTAGAGCAAAAAGCCACACTAAGCAGTAGTTTGCAGAAAAGCGGTACCATGCGTTTGTTGGTGAAAGGAGGAGCAGGTGTGCAAACTATTTTAAATAATTGCCCTGAAAAACCTGTTTTTATGGACGATGAAAACAAACAGGTACGCGCAAACCCCGATTTGGCAAACCCTACTTTCAGGTTTCTGCATAAGGGAGTAAGAAAATATACCTACGAGCCCAATAGAGCACTTGAAATGCAAGGCTGCACCAATATAGCCGATAGTGTTGTAACCCTTTATTTTTGGGATAGTGGTGTTGAAGATAACGATACCATATCTATAAACCTTAATGGGGTTTGGGTAGTAAATAATTTACGCTTAAGTAAAGCTAAGCAAAGTGTACAGGTGAAATTGCAGCCCGGTAGTAACTATATAATAATGTATGCCAACAATTTGGGAGATATACCTAACAATACATCAGGTATTGGAGTAAAATATAAATACGGAGAACGTGATTTAGGTACTTTGTATAGCGATAAACATACCAGCGGAACGTTTAGGTTTAATAGCACTGTAGGAGCAGGAGCAGCAACTTTTGCATCACAGCCTTGTATCCCTACCTCACAAACGGTTGCCAAGCGCAAACAAAACGACCCTGAAATGCAATATTTGTTGGGTAAAAGAAACCCTACCAACAACCGGCCCACTAAGTACACCCCACGTAACCAACCCAACTATGCTCCCGCAGCAGCAGGTGCAATTGGTGTAGGTGTTATATTATCTCGTCCCGGTAATAGAGGCGGCACCCCATCAGGAGGCGGAAATACGGGAACCAAGCCCAGACAACCCCGCCAGCCTAGCGGCAATAACCCTACTCCAACACGAAACGACAAACCAAAGAACTATTAATTATTTAAAAACGGGGCAATTGCCCCGTTTTCTCATTTCATAACTCTACCAACTATCTTTTTTATAACTTTAGGGCATCTTTTTTAGCTCTATGAAAAAAATTTTTGTTGCTGTATTATTACTACTCTCGTTTTATAGTGTAAAATCACAAAACAACTACCGCCCCACGTTAAAGGAAGTTGTAGAGAAGTTTGATAATATATATAGCTTTAGCATTACAAACGGGCTTCTTAACCTATCTAAGAATCCCAAAGGATGGTCTACTTATGAAATGAAATATATCGGGACGAGCTGGAAAAAAACTAATGAGCAACTTTTTTGGAGTACAACCTTACAAAAATACCTCCCTCTAAATTATAAGGCAATAAAGAACAAAAAGAAGCAACCCCTAAGAGATATTGTATTAAGTGATATATATAATTATGAGCGTAATTACTACCACGGCTATAAAGATGCTGCCAAAGATGTAATTACTGAATTAGGTAACAAAGAAAACCTGAGCGATACCTTACTAGATGGTTTGGCTAGAGCATATTCTAGCTATGCCCGTTCTTTTGTTGAAAGCATGACCGGATATACAACTTCTTCAACCTTTTCTGACACCGGTTTCATTACCGAAAATCTTGCTGACAGTTTTGTAAAGTATGTAGACAAAGGCATTGAGACTTTTGGCTTACTTCATAAACAAAATCCCGAGTACCAAACTATTGTGGGGAGTATATACCAAAAATATTGTAATGAGTATATGTATGCTTATTTGGTGTTGTGCGAATGGGGATATGAAGACAAAGCAAAAAAATATCTTAAACCCAACTTATATGAAGAAAGTTTTTTGTCTCTTACTAAAAACTACCTCTCTACAATTGAAGACAACAGTATATTCCTAACTAATGGAGATAATGATACTTACCCCTTACTATATCTCCAAATACAGCAAGGGTTTAAAAACAGTGTACATATTATAAACCTATCTTTATTGGGTAAACCACGTTACTTACAACTTTTGCAAAAAGGGTATGGCGGTAAACCCCCACTAAAATTATCAATCTCTCAAAAAGCATATAACAGTTTTGCCACTTCCTATATGCTAACCGATGATAATGATAAAAACCAAAAAATTTCTTCAATTAATGAGCTGATTACATTTTTAAACTCAAAAAATTATAGCGCTAAAAATGATATTCCTGTAAGAATAAGCTTAGAGAATAAAAATATTTCAAATGCCATAAACAAAGCCGCATGTATTTCTGCAAACCTTGTTGAGCCAGAAGCAGAAATTCCAAATCAAATTGAGCTTAAACTAAAATCAGTGATATATAGGTCGGAGTTAGCCGTATTAGACATAATACATACCAATAATTGGCAAAACAATATTTATATAGCAAATAGCTATGAGCGCATTGAATTTGGTGAGTATCTCCGTAACGTAGGGTTAATGTATATACTTTTTCCTATAAAAAAAACAATGACAGCGAAGTATAGTTATGTAGTAGATGATAGAAGACTTTATGATAATATTACCAACAAATTCCATGTAAATACTAGCGATAAAAATAAAAACGGTAGTGAATATGTTGTTACTGGGTATAATCTTCGTCGGGCGTATTATGATTATTTACAATCGTATAATGGCAATGAAAAAACAAGTATTGCGACTAAAGGGTTAAACATTTTACCCAACAGTTTTTTAAAATACGATTTTTCTATTGCCACGCTTGCATTTGTTTTAATGGATGAACAACCAAAAAAAGCTGAAGAAGTATTAATTACTGTGGTTCATAATTTGCTTGACGAGTTTCATAATGAAAAGCCATTAAGGCAGCTTAGTTATTCCAAAAAAGAAGCTCTTAGAATTCTAAAATCCAAACTTGAAATAATCTCACAACAAACAAAAAACTATGACTTTAGCAATTTAGAAACAGCCTTAGCAGAAGCCAATGCTGATTTAGAAAGAGTAAATAATGAATAGTTTTACTGCAAAACCATTAAAAACTTAACAAATTATTTACCTTTATTGCCGTAGATAAAGGATGAAGAAAGTTTTCACGCTATTATTTTTGTTTTTAAGTCTGATGGCAAATGCATCAGACACTTCAAAGTTTCAAATTACTTTTCCATCAGTTGCCATGGATGGTGCAAAAGCAGAAATCAGCATTGCGGCTGAAACTCCATTAAACGGCGATATTGCAGGCACTGTCAATTCAACTCCAACAACATTCAGCTTTAAAAACGGTATAGCAAAACACCAACATGTATTTCATAGCAATGAAACTACAACAGTTAGTATTAGAGCTACCAAAGAAAGCAAAAATGTAACTACCATCCCGCTTTGGCTGTCCATCGTTCCGCCTTTGCTGGCTATTGGTATGGCGCTGATATTTAAAGAGGTGCTCAGCTCTTTGTTTTTAGGCATATTCTCAGGCACACTAATATTATATAGCTATCAAGATGGGGCACTAGGAATTTTTACCGGCTTTATCTCAATTATTGATAAATACATTCTACCCGAATTACTAGATAATGGGCACATGTCCATTATAGTTTTTTCAATGGTTATTGGTGGTATGGTAACAGTAATCTCTAAAAACGGGGGTATGCTGGGCTTTGTAAATATTATAGCCAAATATGCCCGCACGGCAAAATCAGGGCAAGTGGTTACCTGGGCATTGGGCATTGTGATATTCTTTGATGATTATGCAAATACTTTAGTTGTAGGTAACTCTATGCGCCCGCTTACAGACCGTTTGAAAATATCGCGTGAAAAACTGGCATATATAGTAGACTCTACGGCAGCACCCATAGCTTCAATTGCCTTTGTTACTACTTGGATTGGTGCCCAGTTGGGATATATTGGGGATGGTATAAAATCTTTGCCCGAGTTAAATGAGAGTAGCTATGCAGTTTTTCTTAACTCATTACAGTATGCCTTCTACCCTATTCTTACCATAGTATTTATGCTGATTTTGATACTTCGCAATAGGGATTTTGGGCTGATGCACAAATTTGAGGTAGCCAGTCGTACAAGAAAAGACGATGAACCTATTGCTACTAACAGTAGTGATGCTGACGAAGAAATAAAATCGCTTTCACCTGATGATGACATCCCCAAAAAAGCATACAATGCAGTAATACCCATTTTAGTTTTGGTATTGGGTACTATGGCGGGTATTTATTACACGGGGATAAATAATGCAGAGTTAAGCACCGACATGGGCTTCTTTAAAAAGGTATCAAGCGTTGTTGGTGCTGCTGATTCTTATATATCATTACTTTGGGCAAGTTTAAGTGCTTTAATGGTAGCCATAGCACTAACCTTAACACAAAAAATAATGAGTTTAGAGCAAACCATTAATGCTATGCTAAAAGGTTTTAAGTTTATGCTTAATGCCATAATGATATTGGTTTTGGCTTGGGCACTTTCTGCACTTACCGAGCAGTTGAGCACAGCTACTTTTATTACTGATAATCTTATTGCTCTAAACTTTAGCCCTTATCTTATACCTGCCGTTACTTTTATATTGGCAGGAGCAGTGGCATTTTCAACAGGCTCATCGTGGAGTACCATGGCTATTGTTTACCCCATAATGCTACCGGCTACATGGCTTTTATGCAGTGAATTGGGCTGGGATGCTGAGACCTCACTAAGTATTTTTTATAATGTTGTATCCTGCGTTTTAGCAGGTGCTATTTTTGGCGACCACTGCTCCCCTATTAGCGATACAACTATTCTTAGCTCACTAGCAAGCAGTTGTAACCATATTAACCATGTTCGCACTCAAATGCCTTATGCACTTACTGTTGCAGGTATCTCTATATTGGTAGGTACAATACCCGCTGCATTTGGCTTACCATTCTACATTACCCTTCCGTTAGGTATTGCAATTTGTTGGGTAGTTATTTCATTTTTAGGCAAAAAAACGACGCCTGAAGCACCATAACAACAATACTTTCAGTTATAGAATAGAGAAATATTAAAATTCTCTGTATCTTTTTTCATCAAAACGCATTATATGCATATAAAGTGGTGAAAGTTGTTGAACGTCATAACAAATTGCGTATGAATCCACCGCAAGGATATCACGTCCCTCCCCCTGAAATAAAAGAGGAAGAGGAACATATAAATGCGGCAAAAAAAGACCCCGAAAAGTTTAAGCCTTTATACGAGAAATATTTTGAACCTATTTTTCGCTTTGTGTATCAAAGGCTTGATGATAAGGACATTGCCAACGATATAACCCAACAAACTTTTATCAATGCACTTTTAAATATAAAAAAATACCAACACCGTGGGCTTCCGTTTTCGTCATGGTTATATAGAATAGCGGTAAATGAGTTGAACAAGAGCTTTAAAGCTCAAAAAAATATAAGAACAATAAATATTGAAACGGCAGGGCTTGAAAACATATTTGAAGAAATTGAAGAACAGCCCTACCAAGAGTATAACGATAAACTAAAAAAAGTACTTACTGAATTAGAACCTGACAACCTTTTACTTATTGAAATGCGCTTTTTTGAAAAACGCAGCTTTAAAGAAATAGGCAACATATTAAGAATCACTGAAAATAATGCAAAGGTGCGCCTATACCGTTTGCTGGATAAAATTAAAAAAGTGTTGAAGTAAAGTATACAGTAATGAAAAAAATGAAAATAAATATAAACCGAAAACCAATGAGCAGCCAAGAAATTGGTGAAATGCAAAATTTTGATTCGGTGTTGAAAGGTGCTGAAGCGGCAGCTTTACCCTTTTATAAGAAATGGTGGTTTGCAGCGGGTACAGGTATAGCAGTTATAGCTACTATAATTGTTTCGGTATCAGCCTTAAATAATACGAAGCCTAATACACCAGCTACTACCGAGCCGGTGCCCGTAAACTCCATGCCTGTAACAGTTAATCAAAATACTGAAAAAACCGCTGTTACAGAAGAAACTGCTTTTAGTACTTTTTGGGTTGAAAGCGGAAATATGAAAACTTATGCTATTGATAATGATTTAGAGTTAATAATTCCTGCCTCAAACTTTGTTGATGAAGAAAACAATGAAGTTAACGGTAAAATTGAAATTCGCTATAGAGAAACCAATATCACCAATAACTCAATTGTTGAAGCTCAGCAAAGCTCAGATTTAAGCAGAAAACAAGCGGGTGTATATTACGAACCAAAATCAAATAAGTATTTTGAAGTACTCTGCTTCAAAAACAACAAAAAGGTATTTACATCAACTCACAAACCGATAATAATTCAAAGAAGAGAAGATAATAATAAGAAAACACCTGAAACATTAGTTTATGCAGTCAACTCTCTTTCTACTAGTTCAGTTGAAGTTACTGATGAGGTAACAAAAACACAATTGAGCAAAACCGACACAAAGAAAACTAACAAGAAAAAAGATAAACCCGTATACACAACAAATAAAAACATCATAAATACAAGGACTGATAACACACTGGTAATTGGAGACAACGCAGTTACTATAAAAGATAAAAAACCTTCGTTTAATATCAGTTACCCCGTTGACCCAAATGACCCCTTAAATAAAGCTTTAGAGAATATTACTGTAGAAATAGAACAGCTTAAAATTCAAGCTCCTGTGCCTCCACTGAAAATGGACGCTGATAAACAAAATTTTACCTTAAAGTTTGATAGTGAATTACATCCCGAGTTAGATTATTTAAATGAAACTATTTTGGGAGTTGCCGATGAATCTCAGTTTACACCTGCACTATATAAATATAAGTGGGAAATTGCTACAATTAGTAAGAAAACAGCTAACCCAAACTCCGATTCTAATACTTTTAGGGACAGCTATATAATACAGCTTAAAAAAGCTACCTATATAGGCGAAGAACTGTTTTATACAGATATTAAAACTACTGCTACACGTAAGCCTTGGTACAAAAGACTTTGGGACGACATTAAAAGTATTTTTACTAAAACTAAAGTTGAGGACGCACAAGAAACAAAAGCACCTGTTGAAAGTAAGCCCAAAAAAGTTAAATATACTGACGGTGCAATCCGTTTGGTTCCTGTAGACTCAAGCCAATACTACTACCAGCGTAGCGATTACAGAAGTCCTGTAAGTTTTGAAGTTATCCCGGTATTAAGTGATGAACAATATGCTATAGCTATTGAAGAATACAAAGAGAAACTGCTATTATATAACAAGTTGTTGGAAGAGAAGCAGCAAAAGGAAAAAGAAATTCGTGAAGCGATTAAAAAAAGAAGAGAAGAACGTATAAGCTCACACCGTAGAAAAATAGAAATCTACATGGGTTTATCTAAAGATACCGGTTTGCAGTAGAAGGTTAGAGTTCATATGGCAAACAATTAGTGGCCTCGTTGGGAAACGGGGCTTTTTTTATGCTATATAGTCTTCTAAATAGCTATAATGCTCTGTTAATTTACCCCCTTCGGCAATTGTAGCTCTCTTAATAATATCATCCTTATCTCCGGCAATTAATAATGGCATAATATGGTTTACCATGCTACTGCCAAATTCTTGTGAGGCATCGGCAGGTAATTCGCAAGGCAGGTTAGTAACTGCCATTATATCCACCGAATTACCTAAATAAGGTTCAACTTCTTTAGAAACATAACTATCCCAGCCTATAACAGGGTCTTCAATAGGTGTAGGGCGTAAAGTACATGGAATACTCCCTTCTACATCACAGGTTATATCTGCAATTACTTTAATTCTAAAATCAGGGGCTTTCATATCCTCTTTAGTAAAATAAACAGGTATTCTTTCCTCCCAGTAAATAGCATTAATCACTAAATCTGTAACAGGAGTATATTGGTCAAACGTTCCTTTATATTCTTCTGGATGAACAAAAAAATGTTCCCTACTCCACTCACTACCATCTTTTCTAGCATAAAAATCTTTAGGGCTTAAATGCACAAAAACAGGCTCATTAAATACTCCTTTTAGGTATTCTTCCCTATTAACTTGTTTAATACCTGCATTTTTAAGTAGTTCAACACTACCATGTCCTACTCTGCCATCGCCACATATAGCAATTTTCATAGGTGGAAAATCAATAGTATTAAGCTGTTCTCTCAGTGCCTCGTAGGTTTTTAACTCATGGGCAGGGGTTAAATTATATCGGGTAAACTTCTTACCCCATGTTAGCAAACCATTATATGCCCCTACAATCCCTGCAAAATGCCCAAAACCTAATACCCTTCCACCTTCTTTCCATTCCAAGCATTCATAATCAACTAACTTAATATTACGTTTGATTATCTCTTGCAACATCTCCTTATTATATGGTTGTTTTTTAATGGTATGCGAAAAGAACAAATAGATTTTATTGGGAATAAGATTTTTAATAGGCACCTCCTTCACCCCTAAAAGAATATCTGCATCACTCACATCTTCTTGCACATTTACACCCACTGCTTTATAATCCTCATCTGTATAGCAACGTTCTGGCGAACTCTCTGCCACTACTTCTACATTTGGAAAGTCTTTCATCACTTGTGCAGCTTGTTTAGGGCTAAGGGCTACACGTTCATCAGCAGGTTGTTTGTATTCTCTTATCAGGGCAATTTTCATGGGTACAAAAGTAGTAAATACTATAACTCATCAAGCATGCTCTTACTATATTCTGAACAAGGTATATTTTTGCTATCTAAATACTTTTTTTAAGCTTACCAAAATCATTAATTAAAACACCTCTGAAGTTTTTCAGTTGATATTCTATCTTTATGGTCATTATAATAAAATACACTTAACTCCGCATACCTTTTAAGGTGTTTATTTCGCTTAACTTCTTTAATATTTTTAATAAGCAACACTTCTGTACTTTTGTTGGCGTGTTTATATATTATTAATCTATCATCTCTAAAGTAAAGAGTAACATATATCAGTCGCATATTTATTAATGTCATCACTGATGAAATTAGGGTTGCTACAACCAGTTCAACCAATAAATTACCAACTAACTCTCGAAGAACAAGACCTGCAATAAAAAGTGTGGTTAGCACTACATAGAAATGCGGCATTATTTTAGGTCCAAGCACTAATTCATTATCTCCAAAATCAAAATCATTCTTTTTGCTAAAACTATGAATGCTGTACATTACCAGCAATTCAATGAAAATAAAAATACATACATAATATAATACAAAAAGATTTTCTTCCATTTGAGTACTAAAATAATCTTTAATAAGTATAGTACACTTTTTGCACTACCTATTGTACCTTTGTAGTTCACACAAGATTATGGGGCTGACTGGAATTGACGGGAAGAGCAATTTGTGTGTAAGCATGCAGAGCGTTGTGTGGAGGCTCTTTAATCTGAACACTCAAAAACACAAACGGCGATAATAACTTCGCTTTAGCTGCCTAATCAAGTTAGATTACGCATTCGCTAACTGTTTCAGGAGAATTTATTCAGTAGTTCGCCTACTAGAAACAGTCAAACATACTGAATATTTGCAGGTAACAGCCGATAGCTTGTAGATTATAATCGGCATAAGGTAGTATTTTGGTGAGCGACAGACCTGATACTACCCGACAATAACTGCCGCTAAGCATGTAGAAAGCGCAACCAAATTCCTTCTCCGGACAGGGGTTCGAATCCCCTCAGCTCCACTTTATCAGTTTTGAGTTTGAGGATTTAACAAGAGAAAAGAACTCTCAACCCATACTAAAAAATCTATGTTTGACTTTGAGAAACTTGAGGTTTAGAACTTAGTTTTCTGAAAACTTTATTGCTAAAGTAGAAGTACTAAAAGGAAAAAAGAGTTCGGCATTTGATAAAAATCCTAAATAAAAAAGGATTTAGCCTCCGCTTGTTTCGCAATCTTCCAACGTCTTTAAAATTACTTTTAAAAATCCCACGAGGGTAAATAAGCCTGATTTTGAAGGGCGGTTGAGCCGTAATAAAAATGATGTTAATTTTTCAAATATTAACCGAACTCTTACACAAAAATAATACTATTTACAGACTTAACGAACAGTTTTATACAACCTCATTAGTGGCATAGTAACTTAATTATAATACTAAATTGCTAAGTCTTACCTAGCACAAAATCTATGTAGGTAACTTTTTCAGATGAATATGGTCTGAATCTCCTCCATACATGCTATAAAAGCAATTTACCAATTTGTTAGTCGCTCCACAATTACGATTTAGGGTATAAGAATTATGAAAGAGAAAGAAACTCAATACTCACATTCAAACTCGAATTTAAATTAATATTAAATTGCCAAACACAAAACTTAGTCTCTGTGCACTTAGAATTTAATATATCTGAACCCGGTAAAATTTTAGAGCATCTTGCCCGGCAGTTTGATACTGAAATTACAGGAAATACCATCCAAATACCCAATCACCTAGGTACAGGGTACATAATGCACAAAATGATAGAAGATGGGCTGTCACTAACTATGATGTATTTCAAGTTACATGAAGCAGTGATGCTTACTAAAACCGCATCAAATCAAAACTACTTCCCTATTATGATTTGGTGTCCGGATACTACTATGCACCAAATGATAGATGCAAAATGGGAAAGTTTAGGCTCATCATCATTACATGGCACGTTTTATTCTTCACCATCAATCCATTCAAAATTCAAAGGAGAAAAAGAAAGCCAGTTTTCTAATGTTACCCTTTCGGTAACTAAAAAGTGGATTGAAGATAATTTAATTATAGGCAAGCAGCCTGCAAGATTTATTGACCTAGCAAAAGGCCCGCGTCCTTTCTGTGTATATGAAAGTGTATCTTACGATATGGTTTTATGCGTAGAAAAAATTGCTCAAAACCTTTTTAGCCAATCTTCTACAGCCAGGTTAAATATAAAAAGTAAAACCATTGAGCTGTTGGGTATTTTTATAGAAAAATTACAACGCAGGGGCTCACTGCCTGTTTCTAAAAATCTTAACAGTGTTGAAGTGGAAAAAGTACTTCAACTAAAGAACAAATTGGAAAACAACCCTGTTGATTTATCTAACATAGAAATATTAGCAAAAGAACTGGGTATGAGCGTATCTAAACTTCAAAAGTATTTCAAGCATGTTATTGGAGTTAGTATATACCAATATGCACTTAAAATACGGATGCAAATGGCAAGGAACCTTTTAGCAACTAGAAAATACTCTGTTTCTGAAGTAGGTTTTAAAGTAGGTTATAGCAACCTTAGCCATTTTACAGCTGTTTTTAAACGCCAATTTGGTATTAACCCAAAAAGCTATTTACAAAACCAATAAAAACCCACCTACTTATTTAGTTGGCGGGTTTCCTTTCACTTATTTTATACAGAAAGCTACTCTGTATTTCCTATAGCAGAGAACTTATCTTCCCGCTTCATCTTTTTGTATTGCTTTTTAATGGCTTTAAAATTCTTTTTATCTACCGCTTCACCGGTTTCTATAAAATATTTCATACCTATAAGGGCCGCTTCAAACTCTTTTTTAATAGAGCCTTTAAACACTTTTCCCACAAACTTAGGTTTGGTTTTATAGTATAACGTTTGTGTTATAAGTACTCTCCCTTCACTTTGTTTTTCCAATTCACATTTGGCTATGGCTTCAAGCTTAGGTTTTGCATCAAGAACTTTCACATACATATACTCTTGCTCTGCAAAAGCAATTATTTCTTCTTTGGTGTATTTGCTTTTGCTATCATTAAAGTAACAAACCCGTTGTGCACCTACCTCTCCTTTTACATCATTGGGACATTCTGAATGAAGTGCCGAATAGAAATAATTAGATACTTCACTAAAATTAGTAAACATAGTTTCCCAGGCTTTTTCTTTGGTGGCATTTATAATTACTGATGATGTAACCGAGGTATAATCTCTAGGTATAGTTACTGTTGTATCCATAGAACTTAAGGGTATATGATTACTGGTTTTATTTATAGTATGAGTAAACGACATACTAAAAGCAATCACCAGTATAACCAGTGCTGTTTTAAATAACCTCATAAAGTATTATTTCATATCATGGAAAGGACGCACCATTATTTCCATGGGGTTAAGCAAAGGACATTCTTTAGCAATTTCAGTAGCTTGATTAATATCATTAGCTTTTAAATGTACATAGCCACCAATAATTTCTTTCTCACTTAAAAAATCTCCGCTTTCCTTTACGTTTGCTTTGGCATCTATATATTTCCCTTCAGGAAAGAATGGAGCGCCACTAATATAGTTGCCGCTATCACCCCATTTTTTCATCCAGCCTTGATAATTACCTAGCTTGATTTGTAATTCTTCAGGAGAGCACTGACGGCTATCGCCTTTGATAATTAGCATAAATTCTTTCATGGTATTCTTTTTTAATTCTATACCACAAAATTGAGGTGTACACTAACGACTAAATACCCGAAAAACAGAACTTTTTACCCGAAAACAGTCATAAAAAAAGTGCCATCTAGCTTTAGATGGCACTTTTTATGATTTAAATATTTTACTTCTTAATAAATTTAAAAGCAGATGATTTGAATGATACTATATACACACCTGCTTTTAGTGTGCTTATATCGCAATTACCTTTAATATAGCTCTCTTCTGCTACCTTATTTCCAACTAAATCGTAAATGCTCAATACACCATTATCAGTAATTGTAGCATCAACACTCCAATATAAGGCTTCGTTAGCAGGATTAGGATATACCTTAAAATTAAACTTAGAAAGCTCACCTCCTAAAGAAGTAGTATTAGCATTTATAGTTAAATAATCTGCCTCGGGAGACTGGTCAATAGTTGCCCCTGTGAAGATAACATCAGCTGCTGCTGCACCTAAAACTAAATCAAACTTCTTATCACCATCCAGCAAAGAAAGTGGAGTACTTACTATTAGCTCATTTGTATCAACCAAAGAAACTCCCGCATTAATTTTATTATTGCTATTTACTTTCCCCAAGCTAACCTCAATTACAGTTGCAGTATTTAAATCGTAGGCAATAAATAAAGCATGGTCGTATTTTCTTACTGTATTAGTTGAACCTATTTTCCACGTCTCACCATCATTAGAGTTTTGATTAGTATCTAACCCAATCATAAATCCATCGTTAGTAGTAATTGAGTTATAAGTCTCAATTTTAAACCAGATACTGTCTTGAGCAACATCTACTCGATATGAAATTGCCTTGAGGTCAGGTCCAATATTATGGTCTCCCACCGAATCATTAGATAAAAGTTTAAATGTTTGTGCAGTAATAGAGTTACACACAATGCTTAGCAATACTAAATAGATTGCCTTAGTAAAAATAGTTTTCATATGCTTATTTGATGCGTTTTAAACAAATGTGTTGCATCCTCATAAACAAAAAACTGCTAATCGACATAATTAGCAGTTTTTAGGACCTAATTCTGTTAAACCAGACACTTATTTCATTTTATTAAACATATAGCGGGCTATTTTCCATTCTCCTTTTTCTTTTGCTAAAACAAATAGTTCTCTGTTTTCTTCGGGAGTTGTTTCCCCTGTAGCATGAATTAAAGTAGTACCTCTAGAAACAGTTCTTGCAAATGCATAGTCTTCATTCACCACCTCAATTTCATCGATAAAAAACTCTATGTTTAGTTTAATATTACTAAACACAAACTCGTAAGCTCCCTTCACTTCCTCTTTCCCTACTGCCGTTGGCCCGTTTGAAGGCATAAAAACCCCTGTTTCTGTATAAAGAGGTAATACTTTGTTTACATCAGAACTATTAAGTGCGTCGCGATACGTAAATAACAATTTTTCAATAGCTGAATTTTGTGCTTGAGTTTCCATAATTGTATTGTTTTCTGTTTTTCTTTGACAAGCCATTAGTGTTGTACTTATGGCTATGAAAAGAATAATTTTTTTCATCTTTTTTGGTTTTAAATAACAGTACAAAGATGTGGAGTTGTTGGAGGTTGGACTCTTAAACTACAACAAGAAATAACCTTAAGATAGGTTAAGGGTAAGACTATTTTGAAGCTATCTCTTTGCGGATTTTACTTAGAAACTCAGGCGTAATACCTAAGTATGATGCAATTTGAGTGCTTGGGAGCCTGTTGTATAATTGAGGGTATTGTGCAATAAAAGCCAGGTATCTCTCTTCGGCAGTAGAACTTATATTTTGCAACACACGATTTTGTAGCTCTACAAACTTATTCTCAATTAATACTCTAAAGTTTCTGTTAAAAGTAATATTGTCTTCATAAAAAAAGAGAAGGTCTGGTTTTGCTATTTGCAAGACTATTGAAGGTTCTATAGCTTCTATATATAATTTGCTCGGACTATCTGAGTGAAAACTCCCTATATCTGTAATCCAATCATTTTCTGCAGCAAACTGTATATTATGTTCTCCACCCTTTTCATCCACACCATACATTTTACAGCAACCTTCAATAATAAAGTTATAGTGTTTGCAAATATCACCTTCTTGCAAAAGAAACTGGCGACGCTTTATTCTTCGCTCGCTCACTCTTTTAGAAAGTTTCTCTTTCTCTTTATCAGTTAGAGGAACAAGATTATCAAAATAAGCTATTAGTTTTTCTATTGGCACTCAGATGGCGTTATGCCCCAAACATACCCAACAAGTACAATAAAGAAAAATGTTTTTTGGCTATTTACCGGTATTTAAAGTAATAGCTTGTTTTACTAAATCTTGAATAGCTGTTTTATTCAACGCTTCTTTGCCAGTATATTTAATAGTTCTGGCTTTTGGACCATCACCACTTAATATTTTTTGCGTATCGTTAAGCATACTACCTTCAAAAAACAATAAAGTTACATGAGCTTTTGCTACTCTGTAACCACATAAATTACCATTAAGGCTAAAACACACACTCCCCCATTTAATAGACTCCTCTATTTTTGGGTCGGTCGTTAAAACTATTTCACGCAATTCTAACAACAGGTTGCGTTGCAATTCTGTTAATGACTTAAGGTATTTTTGTACTTCTGCTACTTTGCTTACTTGTTTCATTTTTATTCTGTTATTGTTAATGATTTAGTACTAATTAACCTGATTACAATACTCATAACCCCACCAATTACAAGATGGGCAACAGTATTCATAAAAAAGTTGACATCAATATCAACTGTCCAAATACTACGCACTACTAAGGCTTGAGGAATAAACATTAAAGCAGCTATTAATACTCCATAAACAAAAGCATTACCCATTGAAGGTTTCTTTTGATAATAAAAGGGATAGAAATACACCATTAAACCTGCATAAATAATATGGTTAAGCGTAAGAGCAGCATAATTCATTTCTTCTCTGCGAAAAGGGACATAATTAGCCTCATCCATAAGCATATACCATACTGTAGTAAGTATATTACTTATCAAAAAAGCTGCTAGCACTGACAGTATAAAGTGTTTTGTTTTCATATTTAATAAGGTTGTTTACTGCAAAACTAATTTGCATTTAACCCAATAAATTGACACTTTACGACAATTTCTAACCCATGTATTTTAACTCATTCTTCATAAAAGATATAATTCAGTACGCTACTAGTAAAGGGACAGAAAAAGGGATTTTTATTGATGAAGAACAATACTTAATACCCACAGAAAAGCCCGATTTAGTAAACTACGAGCAAATAGCACAACTATTAATTAAAGCCGTTGAAGCCACTAATGATGATTTTTTTGGGCTGCACTTAGGTGAGTATTACACACTAAAAGCTACCGAAGGAGTTGATAATATTATGCAGCTCAGTTTAACTGTTGAAGAAGCCTTTAACAATGCTGTTGAGTATAGCCGATTAATTAGCGACAGTATGGAATGTGAGCTATTGCAAAGCCAAGATTCTTTTGGGGTAGCTTTTGATTTAAACCCTGAGTGGGCATTACAACCCAAAAAAGCTATTCGTCATAACTTAGAAGTAGCACTTATATCAGCTCAAAAATCTTTGGTAATGTTAACGGGGTTTAAGTATTACCCTAAAGAGTTGCGTTTACCTTACGAAAAACCAAAACAGTTTAATGAGTATTATCGTGCCTTTAACTGTGTAGTAAGTTTTAACCAACCTAGAGCAGAAATACTCTTTGATAAGCGTATAAAAGAAAAAGGGATACCCAATGCTGATGTGGGTTTGCTGGCAGCAATTAAACAAAATGCAAATTACCAGCTAGAAGATTTACCTACTAACGATGATATTGTTACCCAAGTAAAGAGAATAGTACTTAAAAATATAGAAGGTAATTCCTTCCCTACTATTGAAACTGTGGCAGAAAAACTAAATACTACTCCAAGAACTTTACAACGTAGTTTAAAAGAAACAGATGCTACTTATAATGAGATACTGTTAAGCTTAAAAATGAAAATGGCATCGCGTTACTTGGTAGATGATAGTTACAAAGTGGAAGAAACTGCTTATTTAGTGGGCTATTCAGAAGTAAGTTCTTTTACACGGGCTTTTAAAAAATGGAAAGGTATTTCTCCAAAAGCTTATGCAAAGGCAGCTATTCTAAATTAGAAGCTAATTTTTCAAACATATATTCCCACGCGGCAGTTCTCTTACCCATATCAGCAGGTACAGTTTCAAAACTCTGTGTAAAGGTTAGCAACGTCATATTATTTTCTTCTTCCAGCTTCATGTTCACTAAACTTTTGGGGGCTGCTAAGGGATAACCGACATAATACAGGCTAAAAGTAATATTTTCAGGTTCTTCAATTTCAGCATATTCACCTTCTACAAAAAAACTGGTTCCATCATCTCGTAGTAATTCTATTGAGTACTTGCCTCCTATTCTAAAATCTACTGTTGCATTTCTTGCCTGTATTTTTTGCGGACCAAACCACCTTACCAGTAAATCAGGCTGCATTAGCCAATTGAACAATTCTTTTTTAGAACAATTAAACTTCCGGCTTATATATACCTTACTCTCCACGCTCATTGCTTTTATTTATTTCTTCCTCTAAATTATCAAAAGACTGGTTCCAAAAATCTGAGTAGTGTGAAATCCATTTCAAAGTGGGTTCTAAGGCTTCTTTATTAAGCCTGAGAACCCTATATTTTCCTTGTTTTTCTTTTTGAAGAATTTTTGCCGACTCTAAAATTTTTATGTGTTTACTTAATGCCTGAAAAGAAATTGAAAACTCTTCTGCAAGAGCTAAAAGAGTGGTCGCATTTTCATGTACCAATTCTATAATCTTGCGCCTGTTACCATCAGCTAAAGCTGCAAAAACCTTATCGGTATTTATAGTTTCTTCTTTTTTAGATATCAAAACCTGCTGCTACTAAGTTAAGCTTTTCTGATTTTGGTGAAGAAAGAGGCTCACTTGCTTTTAAAGCCATTCTAAACTCATTAAACTCGGCCACACCATTCAATCTTGATAAAGTCTCATCATCTTTTGCCATATTAATATGCACAAAGGTTTGCCCATCATCTAAAGTAAAAGAGGCATAGTGCATCCCTTCTATCGGGTTGGCTTTAAGCTTATCCATTACTTTTTTAATGTTGGCTTTGTTTTGTTCTGTATATTCAGGTTTTACGGTGTATTGTACTTTTACTGCTTCCATGATTTATTTTTTTAAGGCAGCAAAGTTATATAAAAGCAATTAATATTCAATCAAATGGTTTAATGTTTATTTTTTACTCTGTATATCTTAACCTTATGTCCCCTAAAAATAGTTTCTTTTTCAAACTCCATCCCATTATGCTCGGCTACTTTAATAGATTTATAATTATCAGGATGGATGATAGATATGATAGAAGAAATTCCCATTTTGAAACCTTCTTCTTTGCATTTAATGGCTGCTTCTGTGGCATATCCTTGTTGCCAATACTGAGGTAAAATATGGTAGCCTATTTCTATTTCGTCAATTTCATCTACCCGCTGTTTTAGTATACCACACTGACCAGCTAACACTTTTGTATCTTTATGCTCTAAAGCCATTAAACCATTATTATCTTCATACCTTCTGAAAATATTTTCTAACCATAGCTTACAGTTTTCTTCTGCTTTGGTAATATCAAACCCACTATAGGTAGTTGCTTCTTCACTTTGAAAGAAGGGCAACCAAGCTGTAAAATCACTTTTAGTAAGTTTTCTGAATTGAAGGCGTTCTGTTTGAACACCTGAAAGGATAAAGTGCAGCACTTAAAGGTTATTTTCTTTTTTTATTCTATCGAAAATAGGCTTGAAATTGATAAAGTCTTTTTCTGTTCCTTTTTCTAAAACATGCTTCATAAACTTATTTTTATTAAATATTTCATGGTTTGCTCCCATATCATCAGTCTTAACATCGTAAAACTCTTTACTAATCATTCCTTCAGAGAACATATTCTCTATGCCTCTTTTTATTGTCGTTTCTTCTCTTTTTTCCAAAATAATAGGTATCGTATTGTTGCCTTCCTTATACTCAGTTCTTATATCACAATCCCAAATGAAGTATACCTTATTTTCATGTTTCACCGCTTTAAAAAACTCAAATAAAGTTTTCAACTGGTTTTTTCCAGTCATATGCTCAATACCAGATATTATACGTATTTCTTCATCTCCAAATAGTTTATTTGCTTTTTCCAAATACTGGATATTAGCTCCTTCGGAAAAGATTGAAACCTTATTGGTTGTTACATAACTTAATAAATCCATCGAGCTTTCTAATGTCGCAAAACCTTCAGTGAGAAATTCAATAGCTTGTTGATTTGAGTGTCTGCTAATGGAAACTAGACCATTGTCATTCTTTAAGATAAAAACAGATTCCTTTGGAGCTAATGCAATAGTTGTAGGTGAATGTGTTGTCATGATAACATTCATATTTCTTTCACCAATAAATACATCCGTTATAACAGATAATAATTTCTTAATCATTGAAGGGTGAAGAGTTGCATCAATCTCGTCTAACAATAGTAGTCGAGGCAAAACTCCCTGGCTTCTTGATTTATACACCATCATTGCTAATGCAAGTAAAATTTGCTCTCCTGAGGACAAATCTTCTATACTAACTTCTATACCTGTTTTATTATGGATAAGCTTAATCGGAACTTCCATTGAGTTTCTTGACATTCCATATGGTGGAATATAGTCATTAGGAAAAAACCTATAACCATTGCAATCATATATATCTAGGATCTCATTTAAGAAGTCTATAGGGTTATGACCAAACTTATCAATAAACTCTTCTTTTGAAAAAAACGAACCATTACCACTGTCTTCAAACCGCCCTCTTCTTAAGTCATTTTCGGCTTTTCTTATAAGGTAAGTTAGGACTTCGTCATGAAGCTCGTATACAAATAAACCTGAAACTTTAAAATGATGTTCACTAATTAAAAAAATATTTTCTTCATTGTTATTAATCATTACTGAGTTGTAAAACCCAGGATAAAATTGCTCAAACTTTTCCTCAACTCTTGTCTTAAGATAAGACAGTTTTTCCTCTATGAATTTTTCGGTAAGAATACTAATATCGTACCCTTCATTAAGAATTGATAAACAATAACGTATCAAAGAAGAAGGTAGTTTATTGTTTAGTTTACTAAACTCATTTTTTCTTCCTTTAAAACTACTTATGTAATCTATCCATTGATCTTGCTTACCAAAAATATAACTTGATTTAATCTCTCTAGCATTAGTAAAAAAAGGGAATAGCTTTTTTGCATATACATCCTCAATTTCATTTTCTAAATCATTAATTACATTATTCTTTCTAGTTCTTAGTAAAGTAGAGTAATTGGTTTTCCTTGATTGGGCGACATTATAATCATTGACCCTTTTAGATTTATCTTTTGATAATTGTGGGTCAACTACAAATCTTGAATAATTAAAATAAATTGATTCGCGGTCGTCAATACTGTCAACCTTAATATCACCTTGCTCAATAGCTTTAAGAAATTGAGTTTTTCCACTTCCATTTAAACCAGTTATTATAGAAAAGTCATTAAGCTCAGTACTACTGAACTCCTTAACTGAAAGGTGTTCTCTTACAAAAGACAGTTTCATAGCAAATTTATTTTAAGTGCTTTCTTTCATCTTCACTCCAACACCTTCTTCGGCTTCTAAGCCTAGCCAGTCTAATACATTGTTTTGGAAAATGTTTTGTTTGGTTTGTGTGCTTAGGTCGGTCATCTCTTCTAAAAATTTACCGTGTTCCAAATCACCTAAGGGGAAAGGGTAATCCGTTCCGTACATAATACGGTCGTCACCCATAAGGTTTATTAGGTAACGCATAGCATCTTTATCGTGGGTAATACCGTCTACCCAAAAACGGCGGGCATATTCACGCGGGTTTTTCACACTGTTTACATTACATAAATCTGGCCTGCAAGCATAACCGTGTGCTACCCTACCCAAAGTAAACGGAAATGAACCTCCCCCATGTGCCACCATAAAACGTAGTTTAGGAAATTTGTCAAACACACCACCAAATATTAGGCTGCAAATAGCACGGCTTTCTTCGGCAGGCATGCCCACTAGCCAAGGCATAAAATAATCGGGCATTTGGTCGGTACCCATCATATCCCATGGGTGTATGAATATACCCATGTTTAAGGCTTCAGCCGCCTCGTAGAAAGGGAAGAAGTCTTTATGGTCTAAGTTTTTACCGTTTATGTTAGTACCTATTTCTATTCCTGGTAAACCCAATACGTTTTTGCAACGTTCCATTTCTTTTATAGCCAACGGAATATCTTGCATGGGCAATGTACCTAAGCTTATGAAACGTTTACGGTATTTGGCTTGCACATCGGCAATATGGTCGTTAAGGAAAATGCTCCACTCGTAAGTATGTTCGGGTTTCGCCCAATAGTTAAAAAGTACAGGTACGGTACATAACACCATCATATCTACATTGTACTCATCCATATCTTTGATGATAGCTTCAGGGTTCCAGCAGTTTTCCTGAATTTCACGAAAGAATTTTCCATCATCACGCATCATACGTGCAGCTCTGGGTTTGTGATGGTCTAACTCTATAAATCCACCGTATCCGAATTTATCTTTCAAACTATCCCAGGTTTTGGGCAAAATATGTGCGTGGCTGTCTATTTTCATTTAGGGTTATTACGATTAAATCAATCCAGTTAATATACGGATTTCTAATAAAAAACGCAATAAAAAAGCCGCACAAGGCGGCTTTTAATAGTTTTATAAAAATTAGAGGTTATGCCTCTTTCATTACTTTTTCTACTAAGTCGGCAGCTTCTTTTAGTAAGATGGCTGAGTATACTTTTAAGCCCGACTCATCTATAATCTTCTTACCTTCTTCGGCATTAGTACCTTGCAAACGAACGATAATAGGCACAGGAATATCGCCTATTTTCTTGTATGCCTCAACCACCCCTGATGCTACACGGTCGCAACGAACGATACCACCAAAAATATTGATTAAGATTGCTTTTACATTAGGGTCTTTTAAGATAATACGGAAACCGGCTTCTACAGTTTCTGCGTTAGCTCCACCTCCAACATCAAGGAAGTTAGCAGGCTCACCGCCCGATAGTTTGATAATGTCCATAGTTGCCATTGCCAAACCCGCTCCGTTTACCATACAACCTACGTTACCGTCAAGTTTTACATAGCTAAGGTTACTTTTCTTAGCTTCCACCTCTGTTGGGTCTTCTTCGCTCTCATCACGTAATGCAGCGTAGTCTTTGTGGCGATACAATGCGTTCTCGTCTAATGCCACTTTAGCATCAACGGCTATAATTTTATCGTCAGAAGTTTTAAGCACAGGGTTAATCTCAAACATTGATGAATCTATCTCGTCGTATGCTTTGTATAATGCTGTAACAAATTTTACCATTTGCTTGTAGGCATTACCACTTAAACCTAAGTTGAAAGCAATTTTACGAGCTTGAAATGGCTGTAAGCCCACACGAGGGTCAACTATTTCTTTATTAATTTTTTCAGGAGTATCGTGTGCTACTTGCTCAATATCCATCCCTCCCTCAGTAGTGTATACAATTACGTTTTTACCACTGGCACGGTCTAGCAATACGCTCATATAAAATTCATCAGGCTCAGAATCACCGGGGTAATAAACATCTTGTGCTATAAGCACTTTGCTTACTAGTTTCCCGTCAGGACCTGTTTGTATGGTTTCTAAAGTACCGCCCAAAAGGTTGGTAGCTATTTGTTTAGCATCTTCAACAGTTTTAGCAACTGCCACACCTTTTTGTCCGTTCTCTTTCACTTTTCCTTTTCCACGACCACCTGCATGTATTTGTGCTTTTATTACCACAAAATCGTTATTGGTAGCTTCTTGCATTTTTTTAGCTGCATCAGCTGCCGCCTCAGGAGTATCTGCTACTATGCCCTCTTGCACTGCAACACCGTATGATTTAAGTATTTCTTTTGCCTGATATTCGTGAATATTCATGTGCTATTAATTTTCAATTCTTAATGTTCGCGCGAAAATAGGTGATTAATGTAAATAAGACAATTAGGATAAGTAATTGTTGATTTACGATTTGAGATTTATGATTTTCTTACTCCAATCTAAAACTGTAAACTGAAAACTAAAAACTGACTATTATCTTCGCAGTGCATGATTAAGGCAACAAATGTTCATAAATCGTACGGTAAACTCCACGTTTTGAAAGGAGTTGACCTTGAAATACAAAAAGGTGAAGTGGTAAGTATTGTAGGCGCATCAGGAGCGGGAAAAAGTACGCTGTTACAAATAATGGGTACTCTCGATAATGCTGATAGCGGAGAAGTTGAAATAAACAACACTATTGTTACTGCACTAAAGGGCAAAGAACTGGCCCGTTTTCGTAACACACATTTGGGGTTTGTATTTCAGTTTCACCATTTATTGCCTGAGTTTACTGCCATTGAAAATATTTGCATACCTGCTTTTATTGCAGGTATGAATAAAAGTACTGCTGAAAAGAAAGCTGCCGAACTTTTAAACCTTATGGGACTTACTGAAAGGGCTAATCACAAACCTTCTGCCCTATCAGGTGGTGAGCAGCAACGTGTAGCGGTAGCTAGAGCGTTGGTAAATAACCCTGCGGTGGTTATGGCCGATGAACCTTCAGGCAACCTAGATTCAGCTTCAGCAGAAGGCTTACATCAACTATTCTTCGACCTTAGAGATAAAATGGGGCAAACTTTTGTTATTGTTACCCATAATGAAACCCTTGCGAATAGTGCAGATAGAAAATTGGTAATGAAAGACGGGGTTATTGTGTGATTTAATGATTTTTGATTTGTTGATTTAGAGATTTACGATTATACTATCAAATTATGACCGAAGAAGAATACAAAAGAAAACGTAAAAGAATTAATTACATTTTTTTTTGTGCTGCTATTTTAGCCTTAATTCTATGGGGACTATCGGGATATCTTATTGACTTATTTTCAAATTCAGAAGAAGCAAGAGGAACATTCGGTGATATGTTCGGGATGATAAATGCCTTATTCTCTGGTTTAGCTCTTGGTGGTGTTATCTATACCATTCTTTTACAACGCTTAGAGTTAGAATTACAAAGGGATGAGATACGATATTCATCAGAACAACTAAAAGGGCAAAAAGAAATCTTAGATAGACAAAACTTTGAAGATAAATTTTTTAAATTATTTGAGCTTTACCTCTCAACCTTAAATTCAGTAAATGCTATTATAATAAGATACGGAAAAGAAGAAAGATATACTGGAAAACAAGCAATTCAACAAATTATACAAAGAATTTCACGTGATTATTTTACTAATAATCAAAAGCAAGATAATGACTCCAAAGAAGCTTATTATGATTTTAAGAAATCATATTTAAGATTAATAAAAGTCTATAACATTGCACCTTTAATAAATATAATATCAGCAATTTTAGATTTCACAGCTAATTCCTTTTCCAGTGAAAAGGGTAAAAACCTTTTTGAAACTAGAAACTTCCTTCAAAAAATATTTGTCAATCAATTATCAAACTTTGAACTTTTATTAATTATTCATGAAGCTTTAGCTTCGAACAGTACTAAAGCATTAAAAGTTATAAGCTCATTCCAAATCTTTTCAAACCTTGACTTTGAATTACATAGAGAGTCTGACTCAAAAAAAGATATAATAGGCACTTCTTATATTGTTACCCAATCTAAATTCGTTTCAGAAATTTATGATATTCAAAAATCAAAAAACTTTAAAAACCTATAACTTAGCAGCCTATAACTGATAACCATTTAACCAATACAAAAATTGGCAAAAGTAAGACCTTTTAAAGCCCTTAGACCAAAGCCTGAGCTGGCACAAGTAGTGAGTAGTAGAAGCTACGATAGTAACCATAACCATATAAGCTTAGAGGTAATGAATAATAATGAGTATTCGTACTTACACATTACCAAACCCCATTTAACTTTTAATGAAACTACACGTGTGCCTGAAAAGCATTTCCCAATAGCCAGAACAAAGTTGGAAGCACTTAAAAATGAGGGCGTACTACAAAAAGAGACAAAAGCCAATTATTACCTGCACCAAATTACTGACAACCTTAAACATATTATATATAATGGTATCGTAGGCCTTGCCAGTGTTGACGACTATTTAAACTCACACATAAAAAAGCATGAGCATACACTTACTAAAAAAGAGATGGCTTTGGCAGAGCATATTGACTATGTAAAAGCTATTGGCGAGCCTGTACTACTTACATTTGAAGCGGGTACATGGTATGATAAAATGGTTGCCGATGTTACAGGCTTCGACCCTGAATATGATTTTACCAGTGATGACGGATTACACCACCGTGTATGGTTAATTAATACTGAAAGTACTATTGATACTATAACACAAAACATGTCTCAGGTGCCTGATTTGTATATTGCCGATGGGCACCACCGTACTGCATCAGCAGCAAGGTATTGCGAAATGCAACGTGAAAAAGGCACTTGCAACGAACTATGTGAAGGAATTTTAGCATATATGATTCCTTTTGACCACATGAAAGTGTTTGAGTTCAACCGAGTAGTGAAAGATACTAACGGTTTGAGTGAAGAAGAGTTTATTGAGAAATTAAGCGAAAAATTCAATGTCCACGCCATTGGTGCGCCTAAACTAAGAGTGAAAAAGAAAAACTCGCAGTTTGGCATGTATATAAATAAAACGTGGTATGGTTTAGACTTAAAAGAACCCAAAGACAAAACCAAACTGCCTGAAAGCCTTGATGTATCTATTTTAGAGGATATTATATTAAAGCCTATATTGGGTATTAAGGATAGCAAGACCGATGACCGATTATCTTTTGTAGATGGTACTAAAGGTATTGCCCGCTTACAAGAACTGGTTGATTATGGTGATTATGAGGTAGCATTTTCATTATTCCCCACAGATATTAAAGATGTTGTGGCTGTGGCAGATAATAACCTGATAATGCCGCCAAAGTCTACCTGGTTTGAGCCAAAACTAAGAACCGGCTTGCTTATACACGAAACTGAATAAAAAAAGAAAGTTAAAACTATCCTCCCGACGGTTTTAACTTTCTATAAATATTAAGCCTATGATTTATTTGTAGTAACAGACATGTGAACCAATAGTTTTGTTGTTGCAACTTTAAAAAAATTATAAGCAGACATATTTTTTATGTTCCTTCATCGTTTCTAATAGTATGGTATTGTATAGGTTACTGTTTATACTGGCAGCTCTGGGCTGCTTGGCTTGCCAACCCGATAACAGTTTGGCAAAAAGTACTTCCCAAGGTTCACCAGTTGATAGCACAAAAAAACATATCAACTATCACCTTAAAGCCAAAAAAGTAATTGACTCTTTAAAACTGGATAAGCGAAAAATCTATATCCAAATAGATAAATCGAAGTATACACTATCTCTCAAAATAGGAGAAACTGTAATAAAAAGTTACCCTGTTGTACTAGGGTTTAATCCCGTAGATGATAAAATGAAAGAAGGGGATGGCTGTACCCCTGAAGGTACTTTTAAAATAAAGAGCCAGTACCCCCACAAAAGTTGGAACAAGTTTATTTGGATAGACTACCCCAATGCTGAAAGCTGGAAGAAGTTTAAACAACGCAAAAAAGACGGTACCATACCCAAAAATGCAAAAATAGGTGGTGAAATAGGTATACACGGTGTACCTAAAGGCACAGACATGTTTGTTGATATGGGCAAAAACTGGACTTTGGGGTGTATTTCACTTAAAAACGCTGATGTAAGCGAAATATATAGCTTGGTAAAAGCAGGAACTAAAATTGTTATTAACCACTAAATACAATAAAAAACCACCTTGCAAATAACAAGGTGGTCTATTAAAAAGTATTAAGTTTTGCTATAAAAACTCATACCACAATTAAACTTTAACCTGCTTCCACTTTCCTTTTCTAAACATTACTAAAGCAGCTATTGCTATAAATGTTTCAGCAACAGGAACTGTTAAGAAAACTCCGGATGGTCCCATACTTGTATACTTATGCAATACATAAGCAAAAGGTATTTGGAACATCCAAAACCCAAAGAAATTAACCCAAGTAGGTGTTTTGGTATCACCTGCACCGTTAAAGGCTTGCGTAAGCACCATCCCCAGACCATAAAATATATAGCCCCCACTAATTATTTTTAGTGCTGACACTGCATACTCTAACTGGTCTTTTTCATTATCAGGAACAAAAAAGTCTACTACAGGTGTTGCAAACAGGAAGATAAACAGTGTAACTAATACCATAAATGACACATTAAATTTGGCAGTAATTTTTACACTCTCTTCTGCCCTGTTATACTCCTTTGCTCCTAAGTTTTGCCCAACCAATGTGGCAACGGCATTACTCATTCCCCATGCAGGTAAAATAAAAAACATTACCAAACGAATAGCCGTTTGATACCCTGCTGATGCTGCACTACCATATTCTGCTACCATTGCAGCTAAAAATATCCAACTGGCTATGGCAATAATAAATTGTAAGGTTGCAGGAGAAGCAATAGAAACCAAACCTTTGAGTACCGAAGTATCAGGTATAAATTGACGCAACTTAATTTTTAGTATTCTTGTTGACTTCCATAAATGGTACAACTGGTACAATACACCAATACTCCGGCCGGCCACAGTAGCTATGGCAGCTCCTTTAATACCCAAAGCAGGAATAAAAGCAAAACCAAAAATAAGAAGTGGGTCTAACGCAATATTAAAAAAGTTAGCAATCCACAAACTTCTCATGGCTATGGAAGCATTTCCTGCTCCCCTAAAAACTCCATTAATAAGAAACAGCAGTATAATTACCAGGTTGCCCCCAAACATTATTTGAGTATATGCCAAACCTTCTTCAATAGCCTGAGGCTCTGCCCCCATCAGTTGTAATATATCCTTGGCATATATAAACCCGGGAATAGCCATCAATATTGAGATTACAATAGCAAGAAATATTGCCTGAGCTCCTGCTTTTGAAGCTGCTACATTGTTTTTCTCCCCTACACGACGGGCAATGGTTGCCGTTGCAGCAGCACTTAGCCCAATACTTACAGCGTATATAACAGTAATTACAGACTCAGTAAGTCCTACTACTGATGTAGCATGAATACCCAGTTTATTTACAAAGTAGATATCTACTACTGCAAATACAGATTCAAGAGCCAACTCCAACATCATAGGAATAGCTAAAAGCACTATGGCTTTTCGAAGGTTTATGGCAGTATAGTCATACTCTTCGCCCTTTATTGCAGATTTTATAATACGTACATAGTTTGAAAACCTGTCGGTTTTAGTTTTTTGATTTTCCACTGAAAATAATTGTTAAAAAATTTGATAAATGAGCAGAATTCTTCCTCTCGGAAAATTTGTTAATCTGCCTTAAAAGAAAATAACCATAAGTTGCAAACGGCAACTTTCCGCTGTGAATAGATACTACAGCGGAGGGTAATTACACCATGGTGGTTTGTATACCGATAGGTTTCATACTTCAAATATAAATCACATTTCTAATTGAACACCAATCATTTCTATATTTTTTAAAAAAAATATTAATAAAAAAGGGCTGCCTGCGGCAGCCCTTTCAATTATACTATATACTGTCCGGTGCATTACGCCAACTCTACATTTAAAGCGTCATCGGTTTTTACCACTTTAGCTAAGTTATGTTTAGTTAGCCCTTTAATGGCTTTATCCCATTTTTTACCACTTAACCCTGATGCCTCTTTCAATTCACTTAATGGAAGCTTCTCAGACTTCTTCAAAAGGTCTAGCACAAGTTTTTCCTCATCAGTCAACGCTACTTCTTCACTTTTCTTTTCAGGTCTCATTTGTGGGAAGAACAACACATCTTGTATTGACTGTGAGTTGGTCATTATCATGGTTAATCGGTCTATACCTATACCTAAACCTGCTGTTGGTGGCATACCAAACTCTAAGGCACGCAAAAAGTCTTCATCCAATACCATTGCCTCATCATCTCCTCGTTTGCCCAATTCCAGTTGTTCTTCAAAGCGTTTGCGTTGGTCAATCGGGTCATTAAGCTCACTAAAACTATTGCATATTTCTTTTCCGTTACAAATAGCTTCAAAACGCTCTACCAAACCTTTCTCACTTCTATGGCTTTTTGCCAAAGGAGACATTTCCACGGGGTAATCGGTAATAAATGTAGGTTGTATCAGTTTGGGTTCGGCTGTTTCACCAAAAATCTCATCTATCAGTTTTGCACGCCCCATCGTATCATCAACCTCAACACCAAGTTTTTTGGCAGTTTCAGCCATTTCAACCTCATCCATTTCACTTACATCTATACCTGTAAACTCTTTTATGGCTCCATACATGGTATACCGTTTCCACGGGCGTTTAAAATCTATAATATTTTCACCATTCTTCACCTTGGTAGAACCATGCAATGCTATAGCTATTTTTTCCACTATCTCTTCTACCAACTCCATCATCCAGTTATAGTCTTTATAGGCTACATACAACTCCATTACAGTAAACTCAGGGTTGTGGGTTCTGTCCATTCCTTCATTTCTAAAGTCTTTGGCAAACTCATACACACCATCATATCCTCCCACTATCAAACGCTTCAGGTATAACTCATTGGCAATACGCAAATACAAAGGAATATCCAGTGCATTGTGGTGTGTTACAAACGGACGTGCTGCTGCACCACCATGTATAGGCTGCAATATGGGCGTTTCCACTTCAATGTATCCTTTGTCATTAAAATAGTCGCGCATGGTTTTCATTAACAGGGTACGTTTAGTAAAAGCATCTTTTACATGCGGGTTCACTATCAAGTCAACATAGCGTTGGCGATAACGAAGTTCAGGGTCATTAAAAGCATCGTATACCTCTCCGTCTTTTTCTTTTACAATAGGCAGTGGGCGCAAAGCTTTACTTAGAAAAGTAAATTCCTGCACGTGTATACTGGTTTCACCTGTTTTGGTGGTAAATACATACCCCTTTACCCCAACTATATCTCCTATATCAGTAAGTTTTTTATATACTTTGTTGTATAGTGTTTTATCCTCGCCCGGGCAAATCTCGTCGCGGTTTATATACAACTGTATTTTACCTAAACTGTCTTGCAACACAGCAAAGCTTGCCTTTCCCATATCACGAATCATCATTATCCGCCCTGCAATAGAAATATTCTTAAACTCAGAAGCATTTTCCTCGCCCTTATAATTATCCAATATCTGTTTGGATGTGGTATTCACATCAAACAATTCTGCGGGATACGGATTAATTCCCAACTCCCTCAATTGGTCTAATTTCTGTCTGCGGATTACTTCTTGTTCGCTTAATTCCATTGATTTAAAAAAATTTGCGCGAAGATAGTTTTTTTACCCCTGCTTGTAAAGCTGTATTATAGAGTGCACAGCCGTATTTTATATGTAGGTAAAAGCTTGTTTACAAAAACTGCTTTAAGAGGCTTAATGTTATATTTGTATAAAGGCAACTTTTGCAAATGCCAAAGGGTCTACTTATACAGATAGAATTGCGAAGGAGCATACAAAATATAGTTTTTGTTATTGTTGGTATACTTGCCGCCAATACTGCATGGGCACAATATGAGTTTATTGAAAATAAAGGGCAGTGGGATAACAGGGTGCAATATAGGGCCAAAGTACCCTCAGGCTACCTGCATTTAGAACAAACCGGCTTTAACTGGTTTTTTTATGATGACGATGCTTTTGGCAAAATTGTGCACCACCACAACCATCATGATGAAGACAAAAACGTTCCTGAGTTTTATAAATACCATGTGCTAAAGGTTGATTTTGTTAATGCCAATACCACACACACCGTTTCCGCTACCTCGCCTTCAAAACCTTATTATAACTACTACTTTGGCAAAAATCCTGAAAGTTGGGCAACAGGCGTAAAGGGCTATTACCAACTAAAGAAGGAAAATATTTGGGATGGGGTGGATATGAAACTGTACAGCTCCCCGCAAGGGTTGAAATATGACTTTATAGTCGCGCCAAACACTCCCATAAACACTATACAATTACGTTATAGCGGGCAAGAAGCTATGGTACTGGATGATGGTAAACTAAAAGTAAAAACATCAGTAAATACCATAATAGAAAATATACCCGAAGCCTATCAATATATAAATAAACGTAAGGTTAGTATAAAATGTAGGTATACCCTAAAAAACGGGGTGTTAGGCTTTGAAGTTGAAGACTATAATAAAAACTACGCTTTAGTAATAGACCCAGTATTGGTATTTGTTACGTATAGCGGCACAACAGCCGATAATTTTGGCTTTACGGCTACGTATGACTCAAGAGGCAGGTTATATGCAGGTGGTAATGTTACCGAACCTTACCCTATTTTGCCTAACGGGAAATACCCTACAACTGCGGGAGCTTTCCAGCAAAATTTTAAAGGTAACGGAACATCTAATGGCCCATACAGCCACTTTCCCTGCGATATAGCTATTAGCAAATACGATTCAAGCGGGCAAAACCTTTTATATGCTACTTATATAGGCGGAACGGACAACGACTATCCCCACAGTTTAGTGGTTGATGAGCAAGACCGCCTGGTAATGCTAGGCAGTACTTACTCTACAGACTTCCCTGTGCTTGCTAATTGTTACGATACTTCAAAAGCTAATGGCGTGGGTAATTCTGATATTGTTATTGTTAAGTTTAATGATAACGGGACTGCCCTTTTAGGCTCAACCTTTGTAGGTGGGAATGGGAATGACGGTATAAACGCAGGAACCTTAGTGTATAACTTTGCCGATGATTTTAGAGGTGATGTTTTAGTTGGGTTTGATGGTAATGTTTTAGTGGCTACATGTAGTAACTCAGGTAATTTTCCTCGTGTAAAAGCTGCCCAAAACACTAAAAAGGCAGGATATGACGGCGTAGCCTTCAGTTTAGACAGTACTTTGGAAAATTTGGTATGGAGCACCTTTTTAGGAGGCAGTGGAAATGATGCTTTATACTCCATAAAAATTGATGATAAAGAAAATATAGTGGTTGGTGGTGGTACCACAAGTAATGACTTAGATGTTTCTGCCAATGCTCTTCACGATAGTTATTTAGGCGGAAGTTCTGACGGTTATGTAGCTGTTTTTGACTCGACTGCTGATAGAAACTTAAAGCACCTTACCTATTACGGTAGCGACCAATACGACCAAATTTACTTTGTAGATATTGACCGTGAAAACTTTGTATATGTAGCTGGGCAAACCGAAGGAAATATCCCCATGAAGGGAGCAGGTTACGGACAGCCCAATACAGGGCAGTTTATCTCTAAACTTAGCCGTGAGTTAGATACATTATTACTTAACACTACAGTTGGTAATAGAGTAAACAATCCTGACATTTCCCCTACTGCTTTCTTAGTTGACAACTGTAATAATATATATATATCGGGCTGGGGTTCTGACATTTCAGCACCCGGATTACATGCAGGTTCAACAAACGGGCTACCGGTAAGTACTAACCCACCTGCCTTACAGCCCACTACTGATGGAAACGATTTTTGGGTTGCGGTTTTAACACCTAATGCACAAGGACTATTATATGCTACTTTTTTTGGAGGCACACAAACAGAAGACCATGTGGATGGGGGAACCAGCCGCTTTGATAAACGCGGTGTAATATACCAAAGTGTTTGTGGCAGTTGCCCCGGTAGCCGTAGCGCAGCAAATTTTGTAAGCGATATGCCAACCACAACAGGTGCAGCCTATGAAACCAATTTAAGCCCACGTTGTAGCAATACTTCATTTAAACTTGATTTCCAGATAACGTATGCAGTAGATGCTAAGTTTGATGTAACCCCTATTTTAGGCTGTAACCCTATGACGGTAAATGTTACCGATAAAAGCTTTAATGCTCTGAATTACCAATGGGATTTTGGGGACGGTACAACAGATACCGTTGCCAACCCCAACCATACCTATACACAAGCAGGGAAATATACTATAACCTTAATAATTAGTAACCCTAACTCGTGCAACTTGGCTGATAGTTTCACCAGAACTGTTGAAGTATTGGAGCGTACCACTCCTGAGTTTGATTTGAGCCAAGAAGATTGCGAAAGTGAAAAAGCTACCTTCACCAATCAATCGGCAAACGCATTGGGCTTTTTATGGCGTTTTGGAGACGGAACTACCAGCACTGATGAAAACCCTGAGCATACCTTTGATAAATCAGGAACGTATAACGTTACACTCATAACCAATCCCGGCACATTGTGTGAAGATTCACTTACAAAATCTATTACATTAAAAGACTATTCAAATAGCGATTGGGAATTCCCTAATGTGTTTACCCCTAAAGACGTTAACGGACTTAACGATTGCTATACCTTTGAAGGCCTGCTGGTAGACTGTGATAAAATTACCATTGAAATATTTAACCGCTGGGGTGAATTGGTTTGGAAAACAGAAAATCCGGCAGATTGCTGGGACGGAACGCACTATAATAACGGCAAAGAGCTTCCTGCAGGGGTTTACTTTGTAATAGCTAACTTAGAACGCCTAAAAGGAGATAAATTAAACTACACGGGCTCAGTAACTTTAATACGATAAATGCAAAAACTAATTACCCTACTCGCTCTTTTATGTACCATTACAGCCTGTAAAACTAAAAAAGAAGCAGTGGTGCCTGAATCTTATGTTTTTGTTATACCTTCAGCTTTCACACCTAACGGAGATGGAAAGAACGACGAAGCCTGTTTCATATCTCCCAAGCAATCAACAACTATTAAAGGAAAAATTAGTTTATACAATCGTTGGGGCGAACTGATTTGGGAAACCAAAAACCTAACCGATTGTTGGGACGGCATAAACCCGAAAACCAATAAACCCTATCCCACAGGTGTTTACATGGTAATGATAAAACAAGATGGGGTAGAAAAATTAAGTGGAGCTGTTACTTTATTGCTTTAATTAGCCTCTTTAAAAATTAAATCTGCCTTCTATCACTATCTTTTGCTTAAAAATCCTTAATTTAAAGGTGAGAAAGCCTAACACTTTTTTAACTTACTAAAAAAGTTTTTACCGCTTCTTTGCAATCCGTTTTGAAAAAATTAAGCACATACCTTTCTCTTTTGCCATTACTTTTTATTGTTTTCGGGTGCACATCTCCACGTCATACTATAAGTGAAAGCAAAACCCTAAATACACGTATCAACACTAACGATAGTAGTTTTACTGCTGACAGTTCTATTATTCGTTTAATAGCTCCTTATAAAAGCAGCCTCGATTCTCAAATGAATGTAGTGGTGGGTTATACTGAGGTTGATTTGATTAAAAAACGCCCGAACGGCAACCTAAACAACTTTATTGCTGATGTTATACGAATTGAAACTTCAAAAAAAATCGGTAAGCCTGTAGACTTTGCTTTCACTAACATTTCAGGTTTGCGCATACCTTCTATACCCAAAGGTAACATCACAAAAGGAAAATTATTTGAGTTAATGCCTTTTGATAATATGATAGTAGCAGCAAAAATAAACGGTACTACCTTAAAACAAGTTCTGCAAAAAATAGCTTCAAAAGGTGGTGAAGCTATATCAGGCTTCGAAATGGTTATTTCTACCCATGGAAAATTAATTTTTGCGACCTATAATGGCATTAAAATAGATTTTAACAAAGACTATATTATAGCTACCAACGATTTTTTGTTTAATGGTGGTGATAACTATAACATGTTCAGTAAAAATATTATAAAAACATATCCGGTAGCTATACCTATAAGAGATATGGTAATGAATCATATAAAGAAGTTATCGGCTACAAATACATCCATAAACCCAAAGACTGATGAGCGTATTGCTGTACAATAGAAAAGAATTTATAAAAAATGCTTTGGGTGCAGGTATGGCTGTGGCATTGAGCAAGTTTCCACTATCTGCTATTGCACAAAGTGAGGGCTTAGAAACTTTTACGCTTTTACATACAAACGATTGGCACAGCCGTATAGAACCTTTTCCAAATGACGGTGGTAAATATGCTGGCTTAGGAGGGGCAGCCTATAGAGCACAGCTAATAAAACAAATTAGAGAAAAAACAGAGCATGTGGTATTAGTAGATAGCGGCGATATGTTTCAAGGCACCCCCTATTTTAACTTTTATGGGGGTGAGTTGGAGTTTAAACTGATGAGTGAAATGGAATATGATTGCGCCACTTTAGGTAACCATGATTTTGACGGAGGTTTATCAGGATTAAAAAAACAACTTCCCCACGCCAAATTCGACATTTTAAATGCCAATTATAATTTTACCGAAACAGAACTAAATAATAGTTTTCCACAATTTAAAATCATAAAACGGGGAAAAATAAAAATTGGAATTACGGCTGTTGGAATTGATTTACAAGGACTTGTTCCCTCTGATTTATGGAAAGGCTTGAAGTATACAGACCCAATTGTAGCTGCCAATAAAAATGCTCAATTTTTAAAGCACAAAAAAGGATGTGATGTTGTAATATTGCTCTCCCATTTGGGCTACAAGTATGGTAGTGAAAAAGTGTCAGATATAATGTTAGCTCAAAGGTCGGAAAATATAGACATAATACTTGGCGGTCACACCCACACTTTTATGGAGAGACCACTAATAGTCAATAACTTAAATGCGGAAAGCGTAATCATTAACCAGGTAGGCTGGGGAGGAATAATGCTGGGAAGAATTGATTTTACTATGGTCTCGGGAAGAGTCGTCGCAAACCCGCAAAGTACTATGTTAAAAGTTTCCAAAAAGTCAACTTAAATAAATTTTTTTGTTAACTTTTTTTAGAACAATTTTACCAACCCTTAGCCGAGAATTGAAGAATGGAGAAAGAGCCAATGATAGAAAAAACTACCGAATCTGTATGGGACAACTGTCTCAGAATCATTAAAGACAATGTTCCGCCACAAAGTTTTAAAACTTGGTTTGAGCCTATTAAGCCCATTAAATTGGACGATAAGGTGTTAACAATACAGGTACCTAGTCAGTTTTTTTATGAATGGTTAGAAGAACACTATGTTACATTGTTGCGTAAAACATTAAAACAAGAGTTGGGTGCAGGTTCAAGGCTTGAATATAATATTATAGTAGAGAATACAGGCAACAACCCGTATACTATAAACGTGCCTACTACTAATGCAGCCAAAATAGAGCCTAATGAGGTGGGTATGCCCCTTAATTTAGGTACAAACATTAAAAACCCGTTTGTAATTCCCGGATTAAGAAAAGTAAATATCGATTCTCAACTAAACCCTAATTATACTTTCGAAAATTTTATAGAAGGCGATTGCAACCGTTTGGCACGCAGTGCAGGGTTTGCAGTTGCCAATAAGCCGGGTGGCACAGCCTTTAATCCGCTAATGCTATTCGGTGGTGTAGGTTTGGGTAAAACACATTTGTTGCATGCTATTGGGAATCATATAAAGCAAATGAACAAAAACAAGTTTGTACTATATGTATCGGCTGAAAAGTTCATAAACCAGTTTATTGATTCCGTAAAAAACAATAACAACAGCGATTTTATTCACTTTTATCAATACTTAGATGTGTTGATTTTGGATGACGTGCAGTTTTTTGCCCGTAAAGAGAAAACACAGGAAATATTCTTCCAAATATTTAACCACTTACACCAAAGTGGTAAACAAATCATATTAAGTTCAGACCGTCCTCCGAAAGATTTAAAAGATATGGACGAGCGTTTATTGTCTCGTTTCAAGTGGGGTTTAAGTGCTGACTTGCAAACACCTGATTTTGAAACCCGTGTAGCCATATTGGAACACAAAATGTATGGAGACGGCATTACACTAAGTAATGATGTTGTTGAATACGTAGCACATAATATAGATAGTAATATACGTGAGCTGGAAGGTGCCTTGGTTTCATTACTGGCACAAGCATCACTAAACCGTAAAGAAGTAGATATTGAGTTGGCAAAACAGATGATGAAGAACTTTGTGAAGAATGTATCGCGCGAAATATCTATAGACTACATACAAAAACTGGTTTGCGATTTCTACAGCATATCTGTAGATCAGGTAAAATCTAAAACGCGTAAGCGCGAGATTGTACAAGCCCGCCAAATATCTATGTACTTTGCAAAAGACCTTACCAAAGCTTCACTTAAAAATATAGGTATGCATTTTGGCGGCAGAGACCACAGTACAGTAATACATGCTTGCCAAACGGTGAATGACTTAATTGAAACCGACAAAAAGTTTAGAGGTGATGTGGAAGAAATTTCTAAACGCATCAAAATAAATACGATGTGATTTTTTCATAATTTTAAATAAAAAAAGGGGCTAATTAGCCCCTTTTTTATGTTATAGCCCTATCCTACACAAATGGCACGAAAGCCTGCAATTGGATTTCACTTCTTTTTTTGAAAAATAATTCTGCCTGAAAACAAAAAAAGTGAAACAAAAAGTTTCACCTTCCTTATAGTTAAGTTGATTTCAAACATATCAGTTAGTTCTAACAATTACCATTTTTGATTTTTTTGCTCTAACAACCTTGACTAAGTGAAAAACTACCGTCCCCACTAAAGTTAGTCAAAGTCACCGTAACTGTCCATGTTCCAGATGTTCCAATAGCTGAACAAACATTTTTTGAATCGTCACCAACTCCAACGGTTAGGGTCTCATTAATAACTTCATTTCCATCAGCATCTTTAACTACAATCTGAAAACTTCCACCCCTTGCTGCTGTAATATCCATATTTAGTTCCGCTTTCGGTTGTGAATTTGTCCACTCTTGTGTTGAAGTTGCACTTCCACCGCCACCTGTAACATCACCATCACCAGTTGCATTAAGGTTAATTGTCGGATAAGTACATGTTCCATCATCTTTATCCGCATCCCCACTGTAATTATTTGCATTAGGATCAGTACATCCCCCTTTTTTACAACTTGTAAAGGTTGTTGTACCGATAATCCCTACAATTACAGCTAAAATCAATTTTTTCTTCATAATTTTAGATTTTAAATATTGTAATAATAGGTAATTAGTTTTCAAAAATCAACAATTTGGTTTCATTACTGGCACAAGCATCACTTAAAAATATGTATGCATTTTGGCGGCAGAGACCACAGTACAGTAATACATGCTTGCCAAACGGTGAATGACTTCATTGAAACCGACAAAAAGTTTAGAGGTGATGTGGAAGAAATTTCTAAACGCATCAAAATCAATATGATGTAAATAATTTTCTTACATTTTTATATATTTGAAATGCCGCAAAAGCGGCATTTTTTATTTAACCTTCAACGCTTTCAATTATGATTATACTCCCTCCTATTTTGCACGCCAATTATATTAATGCACCAATTGAGAAGGTATTTGAAACTCTAACTACGGCAAAAGGCTGGGACGCTTGGTTTACTAAGGGCATGGAATTGAATTCAGACACCGGCAAAATGCTTTTTGTCTGGAGAAATTGGGGGGCTGATAAAGTGAATACAACAGCCTCAGCAACCATACAAAGCTATAAGCCTAATAATGAGTTTTCATTTATATGGCAAGAAGGTAAGCACAATACATTGGTAAGGTTTACACTCTCACCATTAGGAAAAGGAACCAAAGTTGAAGTAAGTGAAAGCGGGTATAAAAACAACGATGTTGCTGCAACAGACATGAATGAATGTGCAACCGGCTGGGGTGAAGCACTTACCTTACTTAAGTTTTATTTAGAACATGGAGTAGTTTATGAAGAAGTGCCCTAGTTAAGACTGAGCTGCATACTTTTATCGCTGTTTACTTCAAAAGTTATATGTTGTTGTAAAGTAGTAGCCAAAGAAATTCCCGTAAAATCAGCAGAAACAGGAAATTTTTTGTGGTTTCTATCAGCCAGCACCATAGTAGTAATAGTAGACGCTTGTGCCTTAAAAAAAGGATAAATAGCATAAACCATTGTGCGTGCAGTGTTTAATACATCATCAATTATTACTACACTCTTCCCCATAATTTTATCTGCATCAATACTTATCTCAGTAGTACTTTCACTGGGATTAGTTTTCACAATATTAACCGATGCCAACTCAACATCTAAATCTGAAATGGTTTTCAGTTCATTTGCAATTTTTTCAGCCAAAAAATAACCCTGCTCTTTAATACCCGCTATAATAATTTCTTTACTTCCCACATGCTCTTCATATATCTGATATGCCAGCCGTGTAATGGTGCGTACTATTTGTTCGTGTGTTAAAATTACCATACCAAAAAATTGCAAAAGCAATATTACACAAAAATAGGGAGCTACACGCGAGTAATACTTTGCTTTTGGGGTAAAAAAATTGCATTTTGCAAAACCTAAATAAAAAACAACCAACTAGATACAGCATTTATGAGCAAACAAAACGAACAGTGGGGAAGTCGCGTGGGGTTGATATTAGCAATGGCAGGTAATGCCGTGGGGCTGGGCAACTTTCTCCGTTTTCCTGTTCAAGCAGTTAACAACGGAGGTGGAGCATTTATTATCCCCTATTTGGTGTGTTTTATCCTTATGGGTATTCCCTTAGTTTGGATTGAGTGGAGCATGGGGCGTTTTGGTGGTAAACACGGCAACCACAGTACCCCTTTTATTGTAGATACTTTAGGCAGGCGCAAATTTTGGAAATATTTTGGTGTTTTCGGAATATTTACCAATGTTGCTGTAGCCTCATATTACTGTTATATAGAATCGTGGACAATGTCATACGTGGTACACAGTATCCGAGGTACATTTAGTGGGCAAAGCTTAGAGTGGGTAAGCGATTTTTACAATAGATATCTGGATATAACCGTAAGCAGTACAGGCATTCCCTATGAAGCGGTAATATTTTTTGTAGCTTGTTTAGCATTAAACACATTTATACTTTCAAGAGGTTTAAAAGGTGTTGAATCTGTAGCAAAAATAGGTATGCCCATGCTTATAGCATTTGGTGCTTTTCTTGCATTTAGAGGGCTTACTTTAGGTGATAATGCTACCGGTGCTGTTGAAGGTGCCAGCGCAACAGACGGTTTAAACTACTTATGGACCCCACAATATGACCAGCTAACCAACCTAAGTGTTTGGCTGGCAGCTGCAGGGCAGATATTCTTTACACTATCCGTAGGTATGGGGACTATACATTGCTATGCTGCATACCTAAAAGCGAATGACGATGTAGCATTGAATGGAGCTACAGCAGGTTTTACTAACGAATTTGTTGAAGTAGTTTTGGGTGGTGCAATAGTAATACCTATTGCTGCCGGATATTTAGGACTGGATTGGGTAAAAGAAAATGCAGGTTTTGGTATGGCATTCCAAACCATGCCTTTCTTGTTTGATAAGTGGGGCGATTTCCTTTCAATATTTGCAGGAGTAACTTGGTTTGGCTTATTATTCTTTGCAGGTATTACCTCTAGTTTGGCTATGGGTACTCCTTGGATGGGCTTTTTGCAAGACGAGTTTAATGTAAAACGCTCAAGAGCAGCTTGGTCATTTGGTTTATTAGTATTAGTAATGGGGCTGCCTACTGTATTACTATTTACCAAAGATGGAGGTGTAGTTAACTCCGTAGTTTTTGGTGAGTATGATGACTGGGCAGGTACTGTCTCCCTTGTGGTGTTTGCTTTAGCTGAAACTGTATTATTCTCGTGGATTTTCGGCTATAGAAAAGGCTGGGACGAATTAAACTCCGGGGCAGATATTAAACTACCATCTATTTTTAAATATATTATTGGTTACGTTACACCTATAATGCTTATTGTAGTTTTCTTAGGCTCGCTGATAACCCCCGAAGGTAACCAATGGGGAGATGCAGTAACCAGCCTGATGAACGGTAACGGTTGGCCACTGCACGATAGGTCTATAATAGGCATGTTAACCATGTCGGGATTAAATGACCAACTGGCAGCTGCTACCGACCCAAGCGTAATTGAAAGATTAGAAACGGAAAAAACATATAAATACATAGCACGTTTTCTTCTTATAAGTTTATTTGCCGGTATTAGCTGGCTGGTATATATAGCGTACCGCAAACGCCAACATGCAGATTTAAAAGGATAGTTATCACTTAAAAAACAATTTAAACATGAATCCGGAAGCATTAACTATAATGATTACAGCACAGGTGATAATTGCAGGCTGTATGGGTTTCTTTTTCTATAAAGTGCTTAATGCACCTAAAAAAGACGATGATTAGTTAGCCATTTGCTAATCGCTTCAATAATCTGACAAAACACACCTTTCAATAGATTTTGAAAGTTCAGTACACCTATTTATCTTTGGTGTATGAAGCACGAGGAAGCAAAACTTAAGTTTATTCAAGGCTGGGGAAGCCTGGGTTCTAACTGGGGTATTAACCGTACTATGGCTCAAATTCACGCCCTTTTGTTAGTATCTGCAAAATCATTAAGTACTGAAGATGTGATGCAAGAACTGCAAATATCCCGGGGAAATGTAAACATGAATATGCGTGAGCTTATCAATTGGGGCTTGGTACGCAAAGACTTAAAAACCGGAGAGCGCAAAGAGTTTTTTTATGCTGAAAAAGACATGTGGAAGGCAGCCATGCAAATTATTAAAGAACGCCGTAAACGTGAGGTAGAACCTTTACTACAAGTACTTAATGAGCTAAAAACAGTAGACAAAACTGACAAGAGTGAGGATGCCAAAGAGTTTAGAAAAACCGTTAGCAATATTGAAGAAGTAATAGGAAAGGCTGATGTAGCGTTAGAAAAAATGAGCAAAGCCCAAGACAATTGGCTTCTGGGTGGACTAATGAAGCTCTTAAAATAAATGAACTTATTAAAGGTAGATTATATAATCCAATTAGCTCTTTTCTTAAGCTCAATTATACTTTATTTCTTCTTTCAAGAATATATTGCAATAGCACTACTATATTTTGTATTAGGTGGCTACCAACTAATAACGCACATTATTAAATGGTATAGTGGTTTTCAAAGTACCGGGCGCAAATTCTATAACTTTTGCCTATGGTTAATTATTATTGGTAATGCTGTGTGGATTTTACTTTACAGAATGAACATGCCAAAACATACTATTTTCCCCGTGCCAATATACTTATTGCTAATCATGCTTGTCCTTGGTTTTGGAATGGCATTTTTGAATATTGTTATCTCCATAAATGAGCAAAAAACCGATGTAGGAAACAATGTATAAAAAATTACTGTTCCTAGATATTATTATACAGTTTGTTCTTATACTAACTGCGCTTTTCTTATTGATATATTTTAAAGAAACAGATAGGGCAAGTTTGGTTTTCTATTTTGGTTTGGGAGGTTATCAACTTGTCACCCACTATATAAAAATTTACCGCTTCAATATTAAACATGCCGACCGTATTGGGTTTTACAATACATCACTAAAACTCTTTTTATTCTCTGCATCCATTGTTCTCTTCTTCGCTGTATTAGGTTACTTAGAAATTTTGTTTGAGCTAGCATTCTTAGTATTCATATGGTGGGGCTATTTAATGCTTGTTATAGGACCTATACTAGCCCTTATAAACATTGTAATATCAATACAAGAGTATAGAGGTATTGAAAAATAACTAGTACATCTTACTACGTTTCACAAAAAAGGGCACTAAAATCTGGCTAAAGTTTTTGTTCACGTCTGCCTCTACAAAATCTATACGGTATTGGGCACAGCGTTGCCGCAAGTCTAACATATAATTTTTCACTTGCTCTAAATATTGTTCCTTTACCTCATTGGGCTGTAGTTTCAACTCCTGCCCTGTTTCATTATCAATAAAAATATAAGGACGGTTTTCAAAGTCAAAATCCAGCTCATGCTTGCCATCATTTACATGAAAAAGTATCACCTCGTTTTTACTGAATTTCAGGCGTTGCAAAGCTCTAAACAGTTCTTCACTGTTTTGCCCGGCTTGAAACATATCGCTAAAAACAATAATTAATGAGCGGCGGTGCACTTGGTCGGCAATAGCAGTAAGTGCAGAGGCTAATGAAGTTGTGCGGTTTAAAGGTTCGCGCTGCAATAGTTGCTCTAACTGAGATAGCATTAGCTGGTGATGCACCCCTGATGATTTGCATTGCGAATGAAATTCCAACTCCTCAGCAAACAAGCTTAGTCCAAAGGCATCGCGTTGCTTTTTTAGTAAATGCATTAAAGCTGCAGCAGCATAAATAGAGAAACGTATTTTGCTTAACCCTTCTTGGGGATAATACATACTACTGCTGGTATCTATCACAATTTGGCAGCGCAGGTTGGTTTCTTCCTCATAGCGTTTCACAAAAAGTTTTTCGGTTCGGGCAAAAAGTTTCCAGTCTATATGTCGGGTACTCTCCCCTTTGTTATATAATCTGTGCTCAGCAAACTCAACAGAAAAGCCATGGAAGGGACTCTTATGCAAGCCTGTTATAAACCCTTCAACCACTTGTTTGGCAAGCAGCTCTAAACTGCCGTATTGTTCTTGTTCTTTTTGTGTAATTACTGCCATTTTATTGCTGTATAGGATAAGTAATAAAACTTATTCCTAATGTATCATTTTCTTGCCTTGTAAACTTCATGTTCCCCTCAAAAAGTCTTTTTTCTTCATTAAACTTAACTTCAAAATAGTTTAAAGTTCCTCCTCTTCCCCTATAGTCTTTTGCAAAAATATACATACCATTTTTAGGTCGTAAAGTAAAAACTTCACTTACCCAGTATGATTCTGTGAAGTTTGACTTCTTTTGTATGGAGTCTAAATCTGTCTCCTTCAAAACTATCTTGTAGTTTATCAAACTATCACTCTTACCATCATACCCTATCAAAGTACTTTGACAAGTGGCACAACCTATCTGATGGTGTAAAGCAAATTCAAGTTTCTTGCCATTTCCGGTAAAGTCATCAAAATGTATAACCTCTGCCTTGCCGTCTTTAATTCCATCTCCACCTATAGCATGATATTTCAAACCACTAATTGCGGTCTTGTGTTTCTTGCTGGCTATACTAAATGGAATTGAGAAAATATTACTGCCAGTTTCACCCCAATATGGTTCAAAAATTTTTATTGTGTTAATCACTTGCAGCATTTTGGTATCAACTAAAGAAATTTTAATATCCCCTCTAAAATAACCTGTTCCTGTTGTGGTTTGTGGGCAGGTATAGAGCTCGCATATATCAAAGCCTACTTTAATACGTTCACCCCAAATAATAATTGCTTTATCCTGATACTCTTTCAAAGTTTTGTATTCTAAAATTAAAGCTTCAGTTGGTAAACCTAATTTTTTTACAAGAGGCTTTCTTTTAATAATATCCCTTTTGGCTTGTTGAAAGATATCTATCGCATTGCATTCGAGAATATACTCTTTATTCTTTCGTGCCTTTAATGAACTCCTTGTCAGGTCTTCATTGAAATCAAATAATTCTTCCCCAAAGTCGTACGGGTTATTTTCGCTTGCTTGTGAATTTTCTTTTTGGGTTGTTTCAACTTCTCTACCATTCTTAGCAAAAGTATCGGCTACAGTTTCCTTTATGTTCTTTTGTTGGCATGCTACCAAAACAACAAAAAGTAAAACAATTAAGTTACGCATCTTGGTAATAACGAAAGTACGATGCATTTATTTCTAATACGCTCTTTATCGATAAGGTAAAAGATTATATACTATAAACAAATACTAAGCCGTTTGCTATTATATGAAAACTAACCTTTTAATAGCATTTTCTCTTATATTTTTGGTAAGCGCATGTAAAAAAGAAAAAGATGAAACTCCCTTAATAGAGACATTTGATGAAGATGTAAATGCCTATTTTGATTTTAGAGAAGGTTCTTATTGGATTTATAAAGATGCTTTCACCAATACTATAGACTCTGTTTCGCTAAACAGGGTAATTGAAGTAAATGCCGGAGGTTATATAGTTGATAATAAACCACACAGGGTTAAAGAGAAAAAATACATTTTTCATCATAGCCTACATCCAACTGTTCAAACCAGAATTACCTCTACTGCTCTAAATGGATTTGTAAGTTTTAAAACTGAATTTTCAAACTCAGGAATTACAGTATTCGGTACTCCTCTTGGGAAAGCTCGGTATGCTAGTGATAGAGGTACTTTAACTGTACCTGAAGAAGGTCCGGTTAGTGTTGGAAACTTCTCTTTTCCAAAAGGTATAGTAATGCAACGGGTACGTGTATCTAATACTAAACCTGATGATAATATTACTATTGAGTATGAGGTTGCACTTGCCCGAAACGTTGGTATTATTAATCGTAAAATAAACAGCAGTGCCAATATGTATAGAAACTGGGAGTTGATTAATTACAAAGTCATCAGATAGATTTAAGGCTCTATATTTAGTTTTGGCTTAATCAACAAATACCCAATCATCCAAAACTCGCCTATTGTAGCAGGAAGTGTCATCATTTCTCCCAAACCTTTTTGTTCAGGAAACAAAACCAACACCAAGGCTGATAATATATAGCCTACCCCTCCAATGATTAATATCCCTCCTAAAACACGAGATATTTTAGCTTTTGTGGCAAGTAACCCCATAGGTATCAACCACAGCCCAAAGAAAAGGCTTGCTACCAACCAAATAGATTCATGAAGATTAAAGAAATAATAAGCCAAAATTTCATTTCCCTTGGCAACATTAATGGCTACCCACCAAGCTGATGATGAAATGAGAATAGCTATTGCATTTACCAAACCAAAAGCCATTAGCATAACTGACGCAAAGCCATCTATCTTATTAAACAGCTTATAAAACCACATTGCAGCCATAGCTTGAAAAGCAACCAACAACAATTCTATAACAACCCCTGCTCGGGCAAGCGACATATTTTGAAGTATGTTAGAGTGTGTTAAAGCAGCATTGCCTTCTACATATAAATTATTTTTAATAGCTAAAAAAGAGATAACACCTGTTATAGCTAATCCCAGATAAAATAACCCTGTTATTCTGGTATCCGTTAAAAATTTGGTTGGGGTAGTCATGTTTATAGTAGCTTAATACAGTTTCAATTTTAGGGCAAGAACATTTCAGACTTAACTATTTATATATAAAAGCCTTACAGAAATCGATAAGCATAAAAATCCTTAACAGCTATTATGTAGCTTTGTTCTGTGCCAGAAAATCAAGAAGTACGTCAACTGGTAGACCATGTTTTTCGCCATGAAGCCGGAAAACTAAGTGCTATACTTACTAAGTTTTTTGGCACACAGCATATTGCTTTGGTTGAAGATGTGGTGCAAGACACCCTTATTGATGCATTACGGGTTTGGAATTTTAAAGGCATTCCTGATAATCCTTCGGCTTGGTTACATACCGTAGCTAAAAATAAAGCGCTTAATACCATCAAGCGAGAGAGCTCATTCTTGAAAAACGCACCTGAAATTGCCTCACTACAAGAAAATACAACCATACCTGAATTTAATTTTGATGAGGAAGAAATTGCCGATGACCAGTTACGAATGATTTTTACTTGCTGCCATCCTTCTATTTCTCAAGATTCACAAGTAGCATTAACACTAAAAACCTTATGCGGTTTCAGTATTCCTGAAATTGCCCGGGCTTTTTTAACCACAGAAGACACTATTAACAAACGTTTGGTTCGCGCCCGTCAAAAAATACGCGATGCTAAAATACCTTTTGAAGTTCCGCAAGGAAAAGACTTGGAAAAACGCTTAAATACAGTTTTAGAAGCAATATACTTATTGTTTAATGAAGGGTATAGCGCATCAAAAGGAAACCAGATTATTCGTTATGAATTATGCTTAGAAGCTATCCGTTTAGTAAATCTTATCACAGATAACCCCAACTTCAAACAGAAATCAAACGCCTACGCCCTATTAGCTCTAATGTTACTTAATGCCTCTCGTTTTAAGGCACGTGAAGATAAAAATGGTAATATAATTACCATGGAACAACAAGATAGAAATTTGTGGGACAAACCTTTAATTGATAGTGGGCTGGTAAACCTTGAAAAATCAACAGAAGATAAAGGACTATCGGCATACCATATATTAGCAGCCATATCTGCTACACATTGTATCGCTTCAAGTTACGAAGATACTAATTGGCAAAAAATCCTCTTGCTGTATGATAGTTTATTGTACTTCGACGGTTCGGCAATGGTTGTTCTTAATCGCTCTATTGCACTAGCAAGAGTAAAGGGAGTACCGGCTGCCATTAAAGAATTAGTTGCTATTGAAAACAGCCCTATAATGGCTAAATATCATTTGTACTACTCTACTTTGGGTGAGTTACACTTACAAGCAAACAATATAGAAGCTGCAATTGATTATTTTGAGGAAGCAATAAGTTTCGCTCCTTTAGATAAGGAAAAACAACTGATTACTAGTAAGTTACAGTCAATAGCAAAATAATTTCTAATTTTCTTTCAAAACCATGTCCCTTTTTTCTTTTCCACTTTGTCAAAGGGGCAAAATCAAAACACAAATACATTATGAAAGAATTTATGTTATTAATGCGTACTGAAGGTGACCATCTTCTAAAGCTATCGCCCGAGGAACAACAAGACCATGTGCAAAAAATTGGTAATTACATTGGCAAATTGATGGAAGAAGGCAAAATGAAAAGTGCTTTGCCTCTTGAGATGGACGGGCTAATGCTTTCAGGAAAAACAGGAGCTATAAAAGACGGTCCTTTTAATGAAACCAAAGAAGTTATTGCCGGCTTTTTTCATATAGCAGCAGAAAGTATGGAGGAAGCTATTGAAATAGCTAAAGCCAACCCCATGTTTGAAATTGGCGAAGGGCGCATAGAGGTACGCCCCATAAAAACAATGGAAGGAATTAACTAAACAAATTATGGCAACTAAAAAGACAAAGTGGATTAAAATGATAGCAATAATTATAGGCGTACTGCTAGTGGCAGTACTGGTTTTTGCAAAAACTAAACACGTATCAAAAATTTCCTGGGGTATACACAAAGCTACCAATCAGGGAAATTTTAATGGGAAAGCCATTAACGGCTTTGACCCTGTGGCTTATTTTACTGATAAAGAAGCTATGGAAGGTAATGAAAACTATACTTTTGATTGGAACGGAGCCAAATGGTACTTTGCTTCGCAAGAACATTTGGATGTATTTAAAGCATCACCGGAGAAGTATGCCCCGCAATACGGAGGGTACTGCTCTTTTGCAGTAAGTACAGGTTTCACTGCTAATATAAACCCTAAAGCTTGGCAAATTATTGATGGTAACCTATATCTTTTTGCTGATGAAGGTGTAATGAAGAAATGGCTGAAAAACCCCGAAGAAAATATTGCTACTTGCAATAAAAACTGGAAATAACTGTAGTTTTCAATACAAACAACAAAAGGGTGGTTTTGCGTAGCAAAACCACCCTTTTTATTAAACTTATGTTATTAAATTAAGCTAAGTGTGGTGTTAACTTGCTCTCAAGTGTATTTTTAGGTACTGCACCTACTTGGCGGTCTACAATTTCGCCGTTTTTAAAGTACAATAATGCCGGTATACTGCGAATACCATATTTAACTGCGGTGTTAGGGTTATGGTCTACATTTAGTTTACCAATTACCGCTTTACCTTCATATTCCGAAGCTAACTCTTCAACTAAAGGTCCTACCATACGGCAAGGTCCGCACCACTCTGCCCAAAAATCTATCAATACGGGTTTGTCTGATTTTAATACAACTTCTTCAAAGTTGCTGTCTGTTATTTCTAAAGCCATTTTAGTATTTATTATAAAGTTACAAATTTAATTAACCTGCCCATTTTAGAACGCCTCTAATTGAACAATGTTCATACCATAGTACAAAAGTCATGCTTTATTGTCCTACTTTCAAACCATAATTATGCACTTTTGGGGATAGCTGTTGTATTTTTTTTGTAAACAAGGTTACACAATTAATTTCTTAACCTTTTGCTGAGCTAATTCTTTAGTATATTCACCAAAAAAAGTTCTTAAATGGAGTTTGTTACCATATTTAAAAAAGCAATATTGCCTAACCCTTCAAAAGGGAATATTAATGCTAATGAAAACTATTATTACCCCACAGGTAGCTCGGGCATAGTGGGTAAGCTGGTAGCTTATAGCCTAACCATATGTGTAGCATTTGTTTTAGCACTTATTTATAACTTTTTAATAGTTTTTATCCCTTTTCCATACATCAACTTTTTTATAACACTGGGTATGGGCATTGTATTGGGGTACAGTACTAAAGTTTTCTCTAAAATTGGTAAACTAAGAAATTATAGGGAACGGGCTTGGATTGGACTTTTTGCTGGTATTGTGGTGTATTATTTCCAGTGGGCATCGTTTGTTATGTTTGCTTTGCTTGATTTTGATTTCTCTATAGATTTTGCCCTATACCTTGAAGTGATTGTCTCTCCCCTAGCCATGTTTGAAACTATTTCGCTTATTAACGAAATAGGCACTTGGAGTATATTTGGCATCCCCTTTAATGGTATAATACTTACTTTGGTTTGGATAGTTGAAGGGCTTATTATTATTGGTGTACCTTTTATATTAGTAAGAGTACAGCCCCTTACCCCCTTCTCAGAAATGTTGGATAAATGGTATAAGCTATATCGCATTAATCATTTTTTTGAAAGAGTACCGCAAACATTTGCAAAAACGCTTGAAGAAGAAGGTGTAAATGCTATATATAACCTGGGCAAAGGAGAAGCTAACCGATACGGAAGAATCTCAATCTATTATCTCGAAGATGAAGAATATGCCTATATAAGTGTAGACAATATCCGTATGGATAGAGATGGGAAAAATGAGGATATCGCAGGTATTGTTGATACTTTTAAAATTGACAGTACCACCGCCAAAGAATTGCTTGAAAAGTATTCAAACAAAAAACTGAATTGGCTGGAGCATTAGTTCCACTTCACTTCCATTAAATAGCCCTTTCTTTTAACAAACTCAAGCCACTCTTTGTTGGGTATTACCTTGTACTGCTTAGAAAATAGGCTCACAGCCATATTCTGCTCACGGTCAAATACTTTTACATTGAAGCTTGTTCCATCGCTTTTACTTAAAAAAGGTTTTAAATCTTCAACTATCCCCTCACCCACTGTATTTATATCTAAGTTTAAAACTATAGCCCGCAGCATTTTTTCTTTAATATCTGAAAGGCTTTCCATTTTTTGGATTTTCACTTCCAACTCAGTACTGTCTTTGGGCCATTCGCGGGTTTGTACTTTAGCTCGGATGAACAAAAAGCTGTTGTTTATCAGGTAGTTTCGCAAATCAGTATACGTATTTCCAAATAGTCTAAACTCATAAGAGCCTGAGTAGTCATTTAAAGTAAATACCCCCCAGGGTCTGCCATTTTTACTCACCCTTTCGGTAACCCCACTAACAATACCTCCAAGCAACATTTCCCTACCTTTAACTGCCTCTAAATCGTTTAGCTCAGTTACTCGGTTTTTACAGAGATATTCAACCTCAAACTTATAATCATCTAGTGGGTGTCCTGTGAGGTACATACCTACTACTTCTTTCTCAAAATCTAGTTTTTCAAGCAAAGCCCAAGGTTCGCAATAGGGTATTTTAGGTTCTGAGAGTGTAACAGCAGAACCCTCACCAAACAAAGAACCTTGTGATGCGGCATCATTGGCTTGAGATGTTGCCCCGTATTTAATTGCTTTTTCAATTAAGGTATGGTCTTCACCTTGTTCTTTATGAAAATACTGTGCTCTGTATACCCCCTCAAATCCGTCAAAAGCACCTGCTTTTGCCAAAGATTCTAATACTCTTTTATTTACTGACTTAAGATTACTACGTTTAGTTAAATCGAAAATGCTATTGAAGGTTCCGTTTTCTGCACGCTCTGCAATAATATCTCTGGCTGCAATATCTCCTACCCCTTTTATAGCCCCCATACCAAAACGGATTTCTCCTTTTGGGTTTACTGAGAATGCTAACTGGCTCTCATTTATATCAGGCCCCAGCACGTTTATACCCATACGGCGGCATTCTTCCATATAAAAGGTAATATCATCAATACTGTTTAAGCTATTTAATGTAGCAGCCATAAACTCGGCAGGGTAATTTGCCTTCATATAAGCAGTATGAAAAGCTACAATGGCGTAACAGGCAGCATGAGACTTGTTAAAAGCATATTGGGCGAAAGCTTCCCAGTCGCTCCAAATTTTTAGTAGGGTATCCTTATCCAGCCCCCGTTCTATGGCACCGTCTAAGAATTTTTCTTTCAATTCCATCATCGTCTCAATTTTTTTCTTACCCATTGCTTTACGCAGAGTATCGGCCTGGCCTTTAGTGAAGCCTGCCATTTTTTGAGACAACAACATTACCTGCTCTTGGTAAACAGTAATACCATAGGTTTCTTTCAACTCTTCTTCCATTATCGGGAAGGGGTATTCTATTTCTTCTAACCCATGCTTTCTACGAATGAAGTTAGGGATGTACTGCATTGGCCCCGGACGATACAAGGCATTCATGGCAATTAAATCCCCAAATTTGTCGGGCTTTAAATCACGCAAATGTTTTTGCATCCCCTCACTCTCAAACTGAAATATTCCAACGGTTTCCCCACGTTGGAGCATCTCGTAAGTCTTTTCATCAGTTAAGGGTATTTCATCAGGGTCAATATTAACACCATGCCTTTCTTTCACTAACTCCATTGCCGTTTTTAAAATGGTAAGGGTTTTAAGACCCAAAAAATCCATTTTAAGCAATCCGGCATCTTCTACAACACTATTATCAAACTGCGTTACCCATAAATCACTATCTTTTGCTGTGGTTACAGGTACATATTTGGTAAGGTTATCAGGGGCAATAATTACCCCACAAGCATGGATACCTGTATTACGTACAGAACCTTCTAATATTTTAGCCTGCTGCAAAGTTTTTGCAGCTAAATCACTACCTTCATAAATTTCCTTTAATTCTTTTGCTTTTTGTACGTCGTCGCTGTTAAGCATTTCTTTCAGCTTCTTGTCATCGGCATCAAGAACTTTGTTCAGACTTTTAGGAGGCATCAGCTTAGCCAGTTTATCCGCATCAGGCAATGGAAGGTCTAATACTCTGGCAGTATCACGTATAGCAGATTTTGCCGCCATAGTACCATAGGTAATAATTTGGGCTACTTGGGTTTGCCCGTATTTTTCAATTACCCAGTTAATAATTTTATCGCGTCCCACATCATCAAAGTCAATATCAATATCAGGCATTGAGATACGGTCGGGATTGAGGAAGCGCTCAAACAGTAGTCCGTAATGTATGGGGTCAATATTTGTAATTCCAATACAGTAAGCCACAGCAGAACCTGCCGCAGATCCCCTGCCCGGCCCTACCCAAACACCCATTTTACGGGCTTGGCTGGTAAAATCTTGTACAATTAAGAAATAACCAGGGTAGCCTGTCTTTTTTATAATATCCAGTTCAAAGTCTAATCGCTCCCGTATTTCATCGGTAATCTCGGGATAGCGTTTTTTTGCCCCTTCATAAGTTATATGGCGCAGGTAATCGTCTTGGTCTGCAAATTCTTCGGGTATTTTAAACTCTGGTAGCAGGGGTTTTCTACTCAACTCAAAAGGCTCAACCTTATCTACTACTTCTTGTACATTATTTATAGCGTCAGGAACATCAGCAAACAGTTGCTTCATTTCTTCCTGAGTTTTCACATAAAACTCATTATTAGGCATTCCCCACCTGAATCCTCGCCCCCTACCTATAGGGGTACTTTTTTGCTCTCCGTCTTTTACACAAAGTAAAATATCATGGGCTTCTGCACCATCCTTCTCGTTGTAAAAAGTATTATTGGCAGCTATACATTTTATGTTGTATTTATCTGCGAACTCAAGCAATACTTGGTTCACGTGGTTTTCTTCTTCCAGCTGGTGGCGGTTCAGTTCTATATAAAAATCATCACCAAACTCACCGTGCCACCATTTTAGAGCTTCTTCAGCTTGTGTTGTCCCTACATTCAATATCAGGTAAGGTATTTCTCCTGTAGTAGCTCCTGAAAGTGCAATAAGGTCGCTTTTGTTTTGTTTTAGAAGCTCTTTATCAATTCTGGGCACATAGTAAAACCCATTCACCCATGCTTCTGAACAAAGCTTTGAAAGGTTTTGATAGCCTTGCTTGTTTTTGGCTAATAGTACTTGGCTTATGCTGTGGTCTTTAACCGTTTTGTCTTTATAGTCTTTGGCTATATACAGCTCACAACCCACAATGGGTTTAATATCATTTTTAAGCGCTGTACTCACAAAATTGAAAGCACCATACATATTGCCTAAATCTGTCATGGCAATGGCAGGTTGCCCGTCTGCTTTTGCTTTACCTATAAGTTGTTTTATATCGCTGGTAGCTTGCAATACACTAAATTGTGTATGTACGTGCAAATGCGAAAACTTAACATCTTCTAAATTATGGTCTTCAACAGGGGTTATTGGTGTAGAAGTTATTACCTCATCTTTAGGCTTATCAAAGCTTCCCAGTTGAGCGAGAATACTCCCTTTTACATCTTCTAAATGAGACATAATATCGGGGTCTAGTTGCATATCCTCACGCTTGATAACCCCTATATTGGCTGCCTTAAAAAAACAGCGGGCTGTAACTTCTACGTCAGCAATAGCATTGTGGGCAGAATCAAAATCATGTCCGAATAACTTACGGTGTAACTCTTCAAGTTTAGGATATTTGAAGCCTCCACCCTTTCCACCGGGTATGGCAACATAGTCAACTGTTTCGGGTACGGTATCAATTATTTTTTTTGCAGTGAGTTTCTCCTCAAAATCTTTACGCAGGTACTCGCACCCCATTACGTTTATGTCAAACTCTATATTGTGCCCTACTAAGTAGGTACTTTTATCAACCGCTTGCTGAAACTCTTCCAATACATCTACCAATGCAATACCGTCTTTCTTTGCTTTCTCCGTTGAGATACCGTGAATTTTAAATGATTCATAAGGAATATCAAAACCCTCAGGATTAATTAAGTGGCTTTTTGCTTCAATCAAATGTCCTTTCTCATCGTGTAACTGCCAGGCAATTTGTATTACTCTGGGCCAGTTATCAAAATCAGTAAGCGGTGCCTTATAGTTACGGGGTAAACCTGTGGTTTCGGTATCAAATATTAAGTACATTTTGGGTCGGTGGTTATTAGTCAGTGGTCAGTATTTTACTATTGACTATGGACAACTGACTATGGACTAAATCTATCCTCAAAATTAATTTAAGCGGTTGGCAAAACTTTGTTTGTTGAAAAGTCGCATATTTGCCCGCAGTTTCTAATGAAGAAGATACTACTTTCTGTATACAATTATTTTAAGGAAGAGGTAAAACCTCTTTATTTTCTTAGTGTGTTGGCTTTGGTGGGTGTAAGTATATATTTTGAATATGCTTATGATATGGAGCGTACCTATGTTTTTAAGCATTGGGGCAAAATTCCGCAACACTTTATTGCTAATTTAGTAATGTACTCCATACCCTTTGTAGGTACTTATTTGTTGTATATTTTATTTTATAAACGGTGGGATTTACTTAAAAATCGTAAGTTTATTGGACTGGTACTATTTACCTTAGCTGTTTATTGCTTACGAAGCTCTTGGTATGGCTATAGAGACTGGGTAGACACTTTTAGTGATGCTATGCAATATGATAGCAACCAAAAGTACTATAACCGACGCACTTTTAACCAAATAGCACAGGGCTTAATGATATTTTTACCTGTTACAGTATTTTGGTTCTTTACCCATAGAAAAGAGCAAAATTTGTATGGTTTCAAAATTAAAGGCGTGAATTTGAGGCCTTATTTTACCATGCTTATTTTTATGCTTCCTTTAATTGCATGGGCAAGTTTTCAAAGAGATTTTTTAGCGATGTACCCAAGGTACCAAGGTATTATTCCTAATGCTTTTGAAACAACAACGGGTATTATAAAAGTATTATTTTTTGAACTCTGCTACGGTGTAGATTTTGTGATGACGGAGTTCTTTTTCAGAGGTTTTTTGATTTTAGCTTTTGCAAAGTTTGTGGGTAGGGGCTGTATTTTGCCTATGGTTTCTTTTTATGTGTTTATACATTTTGGAAAGCCATTAGGTGAAACTATGAGCTCTTTTATAGGTGGCTTAATTTTAGGGGTTATTGCCTACGAAAGTAAAAGCATTATAGGCGGTATTATAGCCCATTTAGGAGTTGCCTGGCTTATGGAAACAGGCGGTACCTTTGGAAGAGAGTTAGGTCTGGCTAACAAGAAGTATTTCTTCAACTAATTATTTAGATTTTTTGGCTTTACTATTATAAGCCTGTTGCAAGGCATCTTCAACAATTTCAGGATGCTTCACTTTTCCTAACTCAACATAAGTAGCTCCACCTTGTCCCCATTTATTAGGTACAGGGTATATCACTTCTTTATCGTGCAAACAAAAAACAGACTGGTCTTCGGGGGTAAGCATTAAGCAAACTCTTGCTATATCTTTTTGCATGGTAGCAAATATTTTTTTGTTCACTCTAAATGAAGTAGCCTCAAAATGAGGCTGCTCTACAGCATTAGGCATTGACAATGCTAATTCTCTAAACTGTTGAGGAGTAATCATATTATCAAAAATAAAAAAGCCGATGAGAAATCTCATCGGCTTTAAACTTTATATAAATACTATCTAAATTTTTTTATTTAGGTTCCACCACATAAATACCGTTGGTAGATTGGTTTGCATACCAAAGTTTTCCTTGTCCGTGTACAATACCTGTAATACCCGGATTACCAGTATCCACGCGTCCTATTTCTTCTTTAGTATCTACATTATAAGCTATGATTTCACCTGTTTCATTATCAGTAACAAATAAGCGGTTGCCTACTATTTCAATTCCACAAGGTTTCTTCAAATTCTTATCAAATAAAACTTCAACTTTAGCTCCATTTACTTCCCAGTGTTGTGCTAAAAGCTCATTTATAAGATTAAGATCTCTTACTTTGCTACCTGTTTTAATGTTTACTCTAAAAATACGTTGGTTAGGCCCGTCAGCTACATACAACCATTCTTTGTTATCATCTAAAACTAAGTGGTGAGGGTATGTACCGTCTCTTTGTAGTCCAATATCAGTATAGCGGTGTACACGTCCGTCAGAGTGGTCGTCATTACCTGGTCCGTGATCATCAACAAAATCGTAACGTACTAAGTGTGCATTAAACCCATCGTATACCCAAAAAACATTGTCTATTTCAGCAGCAATACCCATTGAATAAGGACTACCGTGAAGCATATCTAAATGGCTACCGTTTCCGCCTGATGGCATAGCATAAACATTTAAATCTCCAGACCAAAGTGATGGACCTGTAAATGAACCTCCTTGGCGGTTAGCATCACGAATATTAGCTGTTGTTGCCCAAGTGTTTAAATTAGGGCTAAAAGCAATACCTGATGGGAATGCCATAAAGTGCCATGAGTTACCGTCTCTTCTAAATTCTGTTGTTTGGTCGTCTTTTCCGGGATTAAAGATTGTTACCGTTGTACCCCCTTGTGCATCGTTTCCTCTGTTTATAACCCAAAGTTGGTTATCAATTTGCGAGTGGAAATCTAAATCTTGAGGTTGGATTACCCTGTCGCTCATCCCGGCAATCATTCTAAACTCAGGAGCTGTGTTACCATAACTTCCTGCTTCAGCCTCCACATAAAACTCAGGCACCGTATTTAGTTTTGCCTCAGCCTGTTTTTCTTCTTCTTTTTTACAGGATGCTAATGTTGAAATTGCCGCAATGGCGATAAGTAGTTTGATTTTCATATTAGGTTAAATTTTATTTCTATTAGTTTTCAGCAGTATTGACTGTTATTTTTTAAAAAACGTTTAAACATTGATTAAAAATTTTTATTAAACATTATCAAAGTAGATTATACTTAAAAAAGATGTTTCAATATGCTTAACGCCGCTTTTGCCATTTTGTTCTTAGTATCAAGAAGGGGGTTGATTTCAGTAACCTCTAAAACTTTGGTTTTGGCGTCGTTCATTAAGTAATGTAAGAGGTTTTTTGCTTCAGCAAGGCTCAGACCATCGTCAACGGAGGTACCGGTACCAACTGAAACACTAGGGTCCATGCTATCTACATCAAAAGATATATAAATTATATCACAACTGTTTAAATATGCTAAAGTTTGTTTGGCTATTTCTTCTATACCTATTTTTTTTCTGTCAACAGGTTCAAAGTATTTAATATTAAGTTCTTTTAGCAATGCCCATTCCTGGCTTTCCAAATCACGAATATCTATAAAAACAATATCCTCAGCCGCTACTTTAGGGGTTATTTTTTTACCTCCGGCAAGCTTCATGGTTTCCCAATACGTTTTTGCCTCCTCACTTACATTATTTATAGTTCTGCTCTTATTATCAATACCCAAAGCGGCTGCTAAAGGCATGCCATGTACGTTTCCTGATGGTGTTGTATAAGGTGTATGCATGTCTGCATGTGCATCAATCCAAATTACCCCTATCTTTTTATCAGAGTAAAAGTTTTTAATACCTGCAATTGTCCCTGCTGCATTGCTATGGTCTCCTGATAAAACTACAGGGAAACTACCTCCACTTAGGGTATTTTCAACCTCATTGGCTATTGTATTGGTTGTTTTAGCAATAGCATCAATATTTTTTGCATAAGTATATGTACCCCCGCTTCTTAGTACATTATTCAAATCTTCAACTTTCACTGAGGGAAACTTACCCATCCAATCTCCTCCTTCATTCAAATCTGCATAATAAAGAGCATCAGGTCCTAAACCTGCTCCTCTGGTTCCTGCCCCCAATTCGGATGTTACTTCAATAAATTTTATTTTTCTATCATCCATACAAAAAATCTCTTCTAAATATGTTTGTTTGCATAATACATTTGCTACTTAATAAAACCCAATTAACAATGTATTGTAATTATGTGGTATTACACTAAAACAATACTGCAATAATACACAAAAGCCCTTTACATGATTAAGAACAAGTACATAGATTTAATTGAACAAACCTTTTACTTTCCCAGGCACGGTTTTGATTTGGCTAATAACGAATTAAGCTTTCACGATATACCTTTAATAGAGCTGATTGAGGAGTTTGGTTCTCCCTTAAAATTTACATATCTGCCTAAAATAGATATGCAGATACAAACTGCTAAACAACATTTTACTAAGGCTATTGATAAATATAAGTATAAGGGCAATTACACCTATTGTTACTGTACTAAAAGCTCACACTTTAGTTTTATAATAGAAAGGGCTTTACAGAATGATATAGGCTTGGAAACCTCTTCGGCTTATGACCTGGACATAATAAACCATTTAAATAGTAAAGGGTTATTTGAAAAGAACAAGTCCATTGTTTGCAATGGTTATAAAACCAATGAGTATGCCGGGAAAATTGTTGAAATGGTAAAAAATGGTTTTACAAACCTTACTACGGTAATTGATAATGTTGACGAGATTGATAAATACACCCAACACAATATTAATCTTAATTTAGGTATACGTATAGCTACCGAGGAAGAACCTAACACTCCTTTTTATACCTCGAGATTAGGGATGAGTTCTAAAAAAATAAAGAACTTCTATCAATCTAAAATTAAAGACAATCCCAATTACAAGCTTAAAATGCTTCACTTTTTTGTAAATACAGGCATTAAAGACACTACATATTACTGGAGTGAGCTTGCCCGACTGGTGAATGTATACTGCGATGTGAAACAATATGTTCCTGAACTGGAAAGTCTTGATATTGGTGGTGGTATGCCTATATACAATACACTGGGTATTGAGCACGATTATGAATATATGATTGACCAGGTTGTAATGTATATAAAAACAATTTGTGAAGACAGAGGCGTACCTGAACCTCATATTTTTAGTGAATTTGGACAGTATACCGTGGGTGAAAGCGGAGGCATGCTATACTCAATAATTGGTCAGAAAGAACAAAATGATAAGGAACTATGGTATATGATTGACAGTTCTTTTATAACTACTTTACCTGATACCTGGGGAATTGGACAACAGTTTATTTTATTGGCGCTAAACCATTGGGATAAACCTTTTAAGCGTATAAACCTGGGTGGGGTTACTTGTGATAGCCAGGATTTTTATACTACAGACAGCCAAACCAACCAAGTATTTATGCCCGCCATTAACGATGGTGAAAAGCTATATATGGGCTTTTTCCATACCGGTGCCTACCAAGAAAGTATTGGGGGATATGGTGGTATACAGCATTGCCTTATACCCGCCCCTAAGCATGTATTGATAGATAAAGTTGACGGTAAACTAAGCTACAAACTGTTTGCCCCGCAACAAAATGCCGAAAGTATGTTGAATATACTGGGCTATTAATCCACAATTGCACAATAAGTTTTTATTTATAGGTTTTGCTTATACGCTAATTTTGTTTTGTATTGAGAAATTTCTTGTTGAAATACCGCTATGTAATGGTTATTGTAACCTTTGTGATATGGATGTTGTTTTTTGATAAAAACAACTGGTGGGATGTTATGAGTTTGCAAAAAACTTATAACAAGGTAAAAGAAGAAAGAGATTACTATAAAGAGCAAGCCGAGATTGCCAAAAGTGAGTATAATGCCTTATTTACCCACCCCGATAGCTTAGAAAAGTTTGCACGCGAAAAATATCTGATGAAAAAGGATAATGAAGATGTTTTTGTAATTGTTCCGAAAGAAGACAACTAATACTAGGGTGATTTTCTAAACAGTGTTAATGTACCTGAATACTGTTTCACCTCATCCGTTCCTAAAATCTCATAATCGAAAACCACATAGTATACACCTGAAGGACAACTCTCTCCCGTTTTGTAATGTATTCCATCCCAGTTTCTCACATCGCTATTCCCCTCCCCGTCTTCAGTTCCTTCAAATACTTTTTCTCCCCATCTGTTATATATAGATAGTTTATACTGTAGCGGTAAAAATATATCAATATCAAAACGATTGTTTAACGTATCAATACCATTAGGAGTAAACACATTAGGGATAAACAGTCGGGGTACATAATCATTGGTAACCTGTTTACAAACAGTATCAGGACAACCTTCTTTATTGTATGCTATTAAGCAAACGGTAAAAGTTCCCAACTCAAGTTTGTAATTGTGTGAAGGGTTTACTGCTGTAGACCTGTTCCGCCTACCTGATGAGGGTTGTCCGAAGTCCCACTCGTACCGTATAGCATCTTGTGAGGTATTTGTAAAGCTAAATATGGGTGCCCTTGATGACGGGTTTATTTCAAAATCAGCCGTTATGGGTATTACCGTAATATCTTTAAATGTATCCAGTATACATAGTCTTTCTAATGCAGTAGGTGTATATGTGGGTTTAAAGTCTACCCTGTAATTTCCTACAGTGGTATACTCATACTGAAACTGTACACTATCGGTAAAAACACTGTCTCCGTTGCCCATCCACCACCTAAACCTATCGTACCTTGCCCCTGCAGTACTTTTAACAGTAAAAGCTGTGTTTTGGCAAACCGTATCGGGTATATCTATACCTACAGGATGATTAGGTATAACAATTACCTGTTTCACTAATGGAGTATCAGGGTAAGTAGCCTCGCAAAAATAAGTATTGCCTGTTAAGGGATTAAAGATACTATCGGCACCGTAAAGGGTTATATTATAAGTACCGGGAGGTGTATATGTAAAAGTTATACTCGTGTCTCTGTTTGTGGAGAGACTGGTATTATTTGCATCGCCCAAATTCCATATCCATGTTCGTACCCTGTTCGATGTATTTTTAAAAGTTACGGTATGCGGATTGCAACCAATAGAATCAGTAATAATTTCAAAAAACGGTTCAGGACCAACAATTGTAATTATTTTCCGTGCCGTATCTCGGCACCCTTCTTTAGATATAATGGAAAGCACAACTTCTTTTCTTCCAAACGAACTATAAAAATGGAATGGGTCTTTCAAAAAACTTGGTTGTTGCCCATCACCAAAAGTCCATTGCCATTGTGTAACCACATCACCGGGTATATCAGGGCTACCGAATGATGAATCATAAAAACGCACTATATTATCATTGCAGTAAAAAGTATCCCGCATATCCCTAATAAAAGCTTCTGCCTCCACAGCCCTTATTTCAAAAGAAAATGTATCCCTGCACCCTGTACTGTCTTTTGATGCCATTCTAATTTTATAAATCCCTTTTTGGGGAAATACAACTTTAGTTTCAGGCTTTTTATATACAAAGTTACCGTCTCCAAAATCCCAGCGTACCTGTTCTTTATCTTCAGCATTTCTAACACTATCCTGCCATAACTTATCAGCCTTATCGTAGTATGATATAAACTCACGTATTTCTATAGAGTCTCCTGCACAAACCACACTGTCAAAAGCAGCAAAATTTTGAAACCCTACGCCTAAAGTTAATACCTGCTCTTCTTTACATCCTTTTGAATTGTACATGGTAATTACCTGCGTATACAATCCGTTTTTTGTATATCCGTGAGACCGAGAAGGCACAATAGAATCATTTGGTCCGAATATCAAGCTGTCTTTAGTACCGTCTCCCCAATCCCATACCATTTTTGCTATAGTAGTTTGCACAGTATCCTCAGGACGTAAAGTATGGTTGAATGGAGCACATACCTTTTGTTGAAAAACTTGTGTAAACGGATTAGGGACTTCTGCCAATTGAAACTTACGGTGATGCCAAACCGTATCGGCACAAAAGTTTCCACTTACAGGCAATTGACCGGTACAAGAACTGTAACGAGTAGTATCGCCGTTTCTTACTATAAACCCAATTGTTACCCAACCATCAGGGTCTGCAACGCCCTGGTACCAACTAATTGGAGGAGGACTAGGGCTGACTGGTTGAAACCTGTCAATCCCTCTTGCCGAATCAAAATTCATCAACAAATCCCACGATTGATTACAATCTATTCCATCAATAAAAAATGTAACTATTCTATCATCATCTTGGCTACCAATATCTGTACAATACTCTATTGCAGTATCTCTTATTGTTAGCGCATCTAATGGAGGCAAGCCCAAAAATACCTGCCCTGCTGCTTCACTTTCACAACCTGTAATAGTGTCTTTAAGTTTCAGTGTAGGCCTAAAACAACTGAATTTATTTGCAGCTCCAGTATGTGTATAGAAATGTTTGGGGTTAACATCTACAGAATAACGGCAATTTGCTCCTACATTTATATTGTTTTTTGTGTTGGTAGTACATTGGGCACCGTGTTCAAAATCCCAAATTCTTTTTACGTTATAAGCTCTGTAATAGTTGCTTGCGTCACAAAAATAACTAGTATCGCCTACCGTGCACAGCTTTCTGTTTCTTATCTGAAACTCTGCAGCGGGGCCTTTCACAATCACAGTATCTAAGACTGTTCGTGCACAACTATCTGCATTTAAAAGGTTTAGTTTTATTCTAAAATTTCCCGGTTTATCAAAAGTATAGTTTACGGGGTTTGTTTGGTCTGGAATAACATCTTCAGTAGCTATTGACGAATCTTTTACAAACCATCGATATTCAGCCCCCGGATTACTGGCATTATTTAAAAAAGTACCTACATCGCCTAAGCAAAGCGTATCAGGGACTTCTAAATTGAAATTAAATTGTGGGTTTTTAACGTTTATTGATGTAGTTACTGAATCTACACAACCGCTTTTGTGTTTAATTTTTAAATAAGGAATATAATTACCATTTACTGTATAGTTATGGCAAACTAATTTTAAACTGTCTAAACTTACTACTTTATAGCCATCACCAAAATTCCATTCAATTTCTTCAACAAGGGTAGAGTCGAAAGGAGATGTGGTATTCTCTAAACATATACTGTACTTACAATCTCCGTTTGAGACTGTTATTTTATCTGACATTGCCACTTTAAAATCAGGAAGTATAACTACTGTTTTATTATTTTTTGATTGACACCCTTTATTATCGGTGGTTTCCATAAGCAGGCTGTAAGTACCTGCCTGGGCAAAGCTGTGACATAATTTTTTTTGTGCTGCAGGATTACTGGTATTATCCCCTGCCCCATCTCCCCACAAAAATACACGGCTCACAATAGGGTTACCGGTTGGCCCCGGAGTTGAAATATCGTCAATACAAATCTTGTTTTTTGATAGACAATAAATATTAGTGGGGTCTATTGTAAAATCACTTACCGGTCTGGGATGGATTATAACATTTTTTGTTACTGTGCACGATGTTCCGTCGGGAAATGTTAAAGTAACCTCCACATTAAAAGTATTGTGTGTAGTATATGTATAACTAGGCTTGGGTTGTGTAGATGTGGAACCGTCTCCGAATTTCCACTGATAGCTTAAAGGTGTTTGTGCCGAATTAACCGTGAAGTTTACTATTTCTCCTAAACAGGCATCATCAACAGATTTTATCGTACAGTTTTGTGCATACGTCCCCACATAACTAACAATAAAAACAAGAATTGATAAATATTTTATATAGTAACTACCCTTTACCACTTTATATTTAACTAAACGTTGTTTGTCTTAAATTCGTTGCTTATTCTATAAATTCAAAAAATAATCATTCATACATGAGCTACCTTTCAAAATTTAAGTTTTTTCTACTTTTTGGCTCTATAAATATAGTTTTATTTGCTTGTAATAAAAGCCACAGTAGAATAAATACATCTTCTACTCCCCCTCTAGAAGCAACAGACAGTGTGGATAATGAGATAAGCCTTTTGTTTATTGGCGATATTATGCAGCACGGTCCGCAAATAAAAGCTGCATATAATGATAGTTTGAAAGTATATGACTACACCTCATGTTTTGAACCGACTGCACCTATAGCCAGAAGTACTGATTTTACTATTGCTAACTTGGAGCTTACCCTTGCAGGTAGGCCCTACAAAGGTTACCCGCAGTTTAGTGCCCCTGATAATTTGGCCGTAAGCCTAAAAAATGCCGGTATACGTTATTTAGTTACCGCTAACAACCATAGTTGTGACAGAAGAAGTAAAGGGGTAAAAAGAACCATTACCATGCTTGATAGTTTAGGCATTAAGCATACGGGTACTTTTTTAGATAGTGCTGATAGAAGTAAAAACACCCCGCTTATAATTGAGAAAAACGGAATAAAAGTAGCTTTACTAAACTACACGTATGGCACAAACGGACTCTCTGTAGCCAAGCCATTGATGGTGAACTATATTGATTCTACTGTAATTTTAAACGATTTAGAAGCTTGCAAAAAAGGGAATTTTGATAAGATAATTGTATTTGTTCATTGGGGAGCAGAGTATAAAAAGCTACCGAATAATTACCAGAAACAGTATGCTAAGTTTTGTTTAAACAATGGTGCCGACTACATTATCGGGTCGCACCCACATGTTTTGCAACCTATGCACAGATTCTATGACAGTAGTTTGCAAAAAGAACAACTGGTAGTATACTCTTTAGGAAATTTTGTGAGTAACCAACGCGACAGGTATAAAGACGGTGGTACAATGTTTAAACTGGTGCTTAAAAAAGATTCAACAGTAAAAATTAAAGAAGCGGGGTATATTTTAACTTGGGTAGATAAAATAAAAGTGAATGGCAAAAACAGGTATACCATTTACCCTGTAAATAAATACTACAATGATTCTTTAACCCTTAGTAAAGCCAGCTTAAAGAAAATGCATATGTTTTTTAAAGACAGTGAGAAGCTATTGCAAAAACACAATAAAAATATTGGGGCTTATCACTTCTCTCAACACAAAAGAGTTTGGTTATATACTGAACCAAAAAAGGTGCAAGGCAAATAGCCAAGCACCTTTAGTAAACAAATATGAAGTTGAGAAATCTATTTTTTCTTAAAGTGATAAATTCCTTCAGCACCGCTATCTCCGCTACCAAAACCATCACGAGGAGTTGGACCAAATACACCACTAACATTAGGCTCGATATTTAGTTTCAAAATATTGCCAGCTTCAAAAGCATAAATACCTTTCCAACCTCCTGGGAATGATTGTCCATTGATAGTTTCTACATTAATATTGATAAATCTTATCAATACCCCATTAGTATGTTTTTCATCTGAATCCCATACTACTACTTTACCAGCAAAGTCTGTTACATCACCATTTTTGTCAAAATATTTCAATGAGTAAGCATCGTTTGCTGTTACATCAAAAGTCCACTTCTCATATTTATCTCTAAATGATTGTTTAGGTAAATCTTGCCCAGAAATTTCCCAGCTACCTACTAATGATGTAGGAATAGGGCCTGAATTACTACCTCCACCCGGAGATGTTTCTTCATCTTTTTTACATGATGATAATGTGGCTAACACCATAACCACTAAAGCGAATTTGTAAATAATTTTTCGTTTCATAATTTTATTAGTTTCTACATTAAAGAGTTAGTATAAAACTGGTTTTGCTGCCTGCAAAAGTGTTGTACACCAGTGAAATATATAATCGCCACTAAACTGTATACAAACCTTTTCCAGCTACATATATTTATATAAAAACCTTCTGCAAAATTTGCAGAAGGTTTTGCTTACTTTTTTAATTAATGGGAATACTCAAACTTGTATAAGTCGCTTCCATCTTGTTCTTCAACAACCATCTTGTCTGCACTTATTTCCTGAATATTCCATACGTTGGTGCCACTTTGATTTGTAACTGACACCTTAGCTTTGGTACTCATATCAAACTCCCAGGTTCCGCTTGCACTAGGAAAATTTGGTATTGAAAATAAATATGAGCCATCGGTATTAAACTTCCACGATGAGTTTAATAAGAAATGGTTTGTTTGCTCAGCACCGTTTTTATACACCTTTTGGGTAACCCAAGCATTGTCAGTAAACAAAGCTGTAGTGTCAGATGGCGGTGGTGGTGGCGGAGGAGGTGGCGGCGGTGGTGGCGGGGGCGGAGGAGGTGGTGGGGGTTCTTCTTGCTTAGTTTGTGGCTCCGGACTTTCTTCTTTTTTACTACACGAAGAAAGCACAACAGACACAAACAACAATCCCGCTAAAGCAGGTAATAAAACTTTTGTTTTCATAAATCTATCTGTCTATTTACTTAGATAGAGAGAACTTAAACCGTTGTTTGTTGCCCGTAAACAAGCCCTTTAGCACCTGATATATACCAATACACCCTAATAGTCTACAAGGATGTATTTTTCATCTATTAATTATTAATAAAAAAGCCCTTTTACTATCCGTAAAAGGGCTTAAACTACTTTAACTAAAGTATTATTTGATAAACTCTATTCTAACTTGTGAGTTACCAACAGGCAGCCTGTTTACTACTAATTGTGAGTTTGACAGTGAAACAATTTGCCACTGAAAGGGACTCCCCATACCTTGAGCCGGCATAAAGTTTAACATATACTTACCAGACCCGGCAAAAGACCATGTACCTCCTGCTGAACCTACATTCGGAATCGTTAGTGTATAATTAAAAGTATTGCTTAAAGCATAAATATGACCCAATGCTTGAGAAGACGGGTCTTCAACATTATCTAAGAATACTTTGTTTATTACCCACCCGCTTTGGGTTAGCATATCTAAAGTATCGGGTGGTGGCGGAGGAGGGGGTGGTGGATTTCCCCCACCCGAATTCGGGTCTTGAGGGTTTTGTTTTGATACAGGCTCAGGGCTTTCTTCTTTTTTACTGCATGAAGAAAAACCTATAAAAAGTGATACTAGTAATAGTGTAAATAATAGTTTTAATCTGTACATTTTTTTATTCGATTGTGTTTGTTAAAGATGTTATAACAACTATTATTTGATGCCTATAAACCAGCCTTTTCCACATACATTTATACTTGTTTAACTTGGTAGTAAAATCCCTGCTGGTTAAAGTTTTATAAAAACAAAAACCCCTTACTGTACAGTAAGGGGTTTTATTTTAAAAGTCAAAGCTTGTTACTGCTTGACTATTTGTGCCGTAGCCTGACCATTATTAATGGATATAGTGTACGTTCCTGTTGGTTGTCCACTTAAGTTAATTTGTGTACTAAATTCACCTTGTGGTTGCTCACCATAATTATTCTCATATACTACCAAACCGCTACCGTTTATTATTTTAACTTCAATAGCCATTGCAGTTGGCAACTCCATTGATGCAGTAAATGAACCTGTAAACGGATTGGGATTAACAGTTAGGTTTAACCCTCCCCCGCCAAACGGGTTTGTATATACACGTGCACATGAGTCTTCTAGAATTTTAATACAAATAAGATTTCCTGAAGTATCGTATAAGGCTAATTGCTTTTTAAGCTTGTACCATACTGTAATGCTTGTACCGGGCGCTGGATACACTGCTTGTATTACATCTGTACAATACCGTCCCATACTATCTCCCATAGGTATATAGAACAAAGGCCACTGTTGAGGTACAGTATCGTCTTCACAGAATAAAAACCATTTATCTACTATCGGACAACCTATCGTTGATTGTGGGTAATAATAGAAATCCCAGCAACATCTGTCTAAGAAAATTGGGCCCGGTGGCGGTGGTGGAGCTGGTGTCATGAATGCACTAATATTTTTACAGCAATCAATACAATAGGTTTCTATTTCTTTACTACAAATTATATTGCCCAGTGTATCTATTACATTCACAACATATTTGGCAGTATCTCCTAAGGGTTGGCATAAACTGTCAAAAAAGAATACACCACCGGGTACTTGTTGTGTAGCTACTACCGACCAATTTTGCCCGTCAAACCTTAGTAAATCTACAGTTTGAGTTTGGAAACAGTTACCCAAATGCCCTAAAATTGAGTAGCAACAGTTTTCAATATCATCGGTTGATAGTTTTGTTACCGTATAAGATATATTATCGCAGCAACTTTCATCACACTCAATTTCTTCGGTTTTACTACAAATTACCTTTCCACTCGAATCTAAATACTCAATCCGTATTGTAATAGGTCCGTTATTAAACAATGTGTTACTCAAGCAGAATATATAGTTCAAAGAATCCGGATATGTATTTCCCGGTCCGCCCATAGGTGTCGGGCTTAATGTATCTATGTAAGTAGAGTTATAGGCACTACTGTCTTTATAAATTCTAATACCGTAGTATGGGCAGTTAAATTTATCCTCATCAGTATATGGGTTTACCCTAAAGCAACACTGCCATTCATACCCCAAACTGTTATCACTACTTACAATTGAAGTTTGTGCAAATGATGAGTGTTTGAAGAAGTTGCTACAATCGCAACCTGAACTTGATGAATGACAGGGCTCTAATATCTTTTTCATCGTATCGCAAATCACCTCCCCTGCTGCATTTAAAATGGCTACACGTATGGTTTTACTTTGTCCGTTGAAGTCTGATTTACTGATACAGAAATCCAGTAGACTTGCATCAAAAGGATTGCCATTATAAACCATACCTGTGGTTCCCAAGTAGTTCACATAAGGGTTACTTTCATTCCCTTCTTCATAAATTTTTATACCATAAGGGTCGCAAGCAAAAATATCTGCGTCAAAAATCCAATCAAAAGCATAACAACAATGGGTTTCAGTACTGTAGGCATATTTTAGTATATCCCAATTTGCCATAATCCCCGGAGCTCTAAATACTTCATCGCATGTATTGCAACAAGGCTTAAGCTCTAGCTTTGTAGTATCACAAATTAAGGTGCTGTCTTTGGCATAAAAAGCAACGCGTATAGTAATTGAAGATGCTAACAAAGACTTGTCAATGCAAAAATCAAGTACGCTTGGGTCTTGTAAGTTTTTCTCAAATACCAAACCTGAATCGCTGAAATAACTTGAATAAACTGTATTTGGGTCTCCGTCTTTATACACCTTAATTCCATAAGGGTCGCAGGCAAAAACATCTGCATCAAAAATCCATTCAAAGTCAAAACAGCAGGTTGAGTCAGTTCCTCCTGCTTTGGTTACCATAGGATAAGTTGCCATTGTTCCCGGCCAATTAAAAAGGTCTTCACAAGTCTCACAGCAATTTTCAAAACAAACGTCATCAATATAAGCATAACCATAGTGCCCAGTCCATTCACAGTCTGCTGTTGTAAACTCAATTTCTACCGTTTGTCCTAAATAACTACTTAAATCAACCGAATACTCCGTCCAGTCTCTATATCTTATACTTCCTTGATTTGAAAAGAAACTGCTGTTAGATGCTTCACGCACAAAGCTATCAATAAGGTTTCCTGCTGAATCTTTTATGCGGAACATGAAAAAAGGTTGGTCATTGTAGGGGTGATTAGGATTTTGAAATATTAAAGCATACCAAAAAGAGAAACAACCCGATGTAACTGTTACACTTCTAGATACCCTTTCTGTTTGTGCCCCTGTTGACGAATTACCCAACCTAAGTGAATGACTCCCACTATGCACTTTTGAGACTGAGGAAACGATAGGGTCATTACCAGTATTCATAATTGTATGTCTGCCGCTTACTACTCCCGAGGTATAAACTGTTATATCGTTTACTATATCAGATATACCGTTACTGTTTCCTGTCCATCCGGTCCATGGTGAAACTGTTCCATTTTCAAAGTCTCCCACACAACTTGAGCTACTTTTCCTTATAAATGTATTCACCTTTGGGGGTTTGGTATTTCTTTTTCCAATACCTTTCGTTTTAAAATCGTACTGTGATTTTAAATAGGTTTTACGGTTTTTGATATACCCCTCCAGTTCTTCAGTATGTACCCCTTGTTTTACGGCTTTCTCTCTTTCTTTTACAGCATTAAAACCAGTAACATCGGTTTTTTGTGAGTATGCTGAGGTGAAGAAAATACAGATTAAAAATAGCAATGATGCCTTTAAGGCGAGCACACGGCTTCGCCATAATGATTGATAGTTTTTCATAATGCAAATGATATTAATTGATATGTAAAGCTATGAAAACAAATTATTTAAAAAAATTAATTTGTCTTATAACACAAAAACCCCTTACTGTACAGTAAGGGGTTTTTATATAGTTTAGTTTTCTATTACTTTATAAACTTAAAGTCCATACCCAAAAAGCGGGCTTGGCTTCCTAAATCTTGTTCTATACGCAATAACTGGTTATATTTTGCTATCCTATCGGTACGGCTTGCACTACCTGTTTTTATTAAACCGCTGTTCATTGCCACTGCAATATCAGCAATGGTAGTATCTTCTGTTTCCCCACTACGGTGGCTAATTATATTGGTATAGCTATTTTGTGTTGCCAGGTTTATGGAATCTATAGTTTCAGTTAGGGTACCAATTTGATTTACTTTTACTAAAATACTATTAGCTACTCCCTCATTAATACCTCTTCCTAAACGTTTCACATTAGTAACAAATAAGTCATCACCAACAAGCTGTACTTTGTCTCCAATAGTATTGGTTAGCGACTTCCACCCTGCCCAATCGTCTTCATCAAGTCCGTCTTCAATAGAAACTATAGGGTATTTTTCAGTCCAGTTTTTCCAAAATGCTACCATATCCTCAGAACTTAGTTCACGATTGTCTGATTTATGGAATCTATAAACTCCCTTATCTTTATCGTAAAACTCACTACTGGCTGCATCCATTGCTATCCAAATATCTTCACCCGGTTTGTAACCGGCTGTTTCTATTGCCTTTAATACAGTTTCTATTGCCTCTTCATTACTTTTTATATTTGGAGCAAAACCACCCTCATCCCCTACATTGGTACTATAGCCGTTTTTTTTCAGCACATTTTTCAGGTGATGAAAAACCTCTACCCCCATTTGCAGGCTTTGGCTAAAAGTATCTGCCTTTATAGGCATTATCATAAACTCCTGAAAATCTATACTATTATCAGCATGGGAGCCTCCGTTTAGTATATTCATTAAAGGAATAGGCAATGTGTTTGCATTTACCCCGCCTATATAGCGGTACAAAGGCACTCCACAATCTTCTGATGCAGCTCTGGCACAAGCTAAGGATACAGCTAGTATAGCATTTGCACCTAACTTACCTTTATTCTCAGTACCATCAAGTTGTAGCATTATACGGTCAATCTCATTCTGGTCGTATACGTAAGTTCCCTCCAATGCCTCATTAATATCTTTATTTATATGGTTTACTGCATTTAGCACACCTTTACCCATAAAGGTATTTTTATCTCCATCTCTCAACTCTACCGCTTCATGCACACCTGTTGATGCTCCCGACGGTACTGCTGCACGCCCTATAGCACCTTCACTTGTAATTACCTCTGCTTCAACAGTAGGGTTTCCGCGCGAGTCAATTATCTGGCGCGCAATAACTTTAGCTATTAAACTCATGTTATAGTTTTAATTATAAAAGATAAAATGTGGTTTGATTATTTTGTTTGTTGCATCAAAGCAATAAAGTCATCAAATAAATAACGACTATCGTGTGGCCCCGGACTACTTTCAGGGTGGTACTGAACAGCAAAGGCGTTCTTATCCTTTATTTTAATGCCTGCCACCGTATCATCGTTTAAGTGGATGTGGGTTACCTCAACATTAGCTGTTTCAAATCCTTCATTAGCTATAGCAAAACCATGGTTTTGACTTGTAATTTCAGAACGATTTGCTTTTAAGTTTTTCACTGGATGGTTAAGCCCCCTATGCCCGTTATGCATTTTAAAGGTTTTTAAGCCATTTGCTAAGCCCATTACCTGATTACCTAAACATATACCAAAAGTAGCCGCATTACTGTCTATTATATCTCCTACAGTCTTCACAGCATAATCCATAGCAGCTGGGTCTCCGGGACCGTTACTTATCATATACCCGTCAGGATTCCATGCTTTCATTTCTTCAAAAGAGGTTTTTGCAGGAAATACTTTTAGGTAACAACCTCTTTCTGCCAAGCAACGCAAAATATTCTTCTTCACCCCTAAATCCAATACAGCTACTTTATATTTAGCAGCACTATTGCCAAATGTATATGGCTGTTTAGTGGTAACTTTTGAAGACAACTCTAAACCTGCCATGTTAGGCACGCTATCTAATTTCTTTTTTAGCTCATCAACATCTAGTATTTCTGACGAGATAATAGCATTCATAGCACCTTTTTGGCGAATATGGCGCACAAGCTGGCGTGTATCCACATCTGCAATACCGGTCAGGTTATGCTCGGTAAAATACTCGTGCAGTGAATATTTGGCTTGTTTACGAGAAAAGTTATACGAGAAGTTTTTTACTACTAAGCCTGATATCATTATTTGGTCAGACTCAACTTCATTCTCTGCTGCTCCGTAATTACCAATATGGTCGCTGGTCATTACCAGTATCTGACCAAAATAAGAAGGGTCGGTAAAAACTTCTTGGTACCCCGTCATACCTGTATTAAAACAGATTTCTCCGGTGGTTGTTCCAATTTTTCCTATTGATGTGCCATGAAAAACAGTTCCATCTTGAAGCAATAAGATGGATGGCATTTTGTTTACTGTGCTCAAGGTGTTTTTTTGAGAGGCGAAAATACATATTTGCCCGCGTATAGAAAAACCAAATATCCTACAATAAAAGGGCTATGCTGCTATATTTATAGTATTGTTACGGAGTTACCTTGTTGATAACTGAGTTGATTTTTTTAACTTAATATTTAGCAAAAGGGCATAAAAAAAGCCCGCGGTTGCTTAGGCGCGGGCTCAAATAGAAATAATTATAGTTGCTTATGCTAAATTATTTTTCAGTTTCATCTGCTTTGGTATCGTCATCAGCTTTAGGAGCTTCTTCTTTTACCTCTTCAGTTTTGGGTGCTTCTGCTTTGGTTTCTTCTTTAACTTCCGCTTTTGGAGTTTCTTTTACCTCAGCATCAGCTTTTGGCTTCTCTTCTACTGTGTTAGCTTCTTCAGCTTTCACTTCTTCTACTTCCTCAGTTTTTGCAGTGGTATCAGCGGCAGTCGTAGCTTTTGCAGCGCCACCTTTACCTCTACGACTACGACGAGTTTTTGTTTTTCCTGCTTTTTCAGCTTTAGCCTCAAGCATATACTCGTTATAATCTACTAGTTCAATAATAGCAGTTTCTGCGTTATCTCCCAAACGATTTCCTGTTTTTAATATTCTGGTATATCCTCCGGGGCGGTCTGCTACTTTGTTTGCTACCTCACCAAATAGTTCTTTTACAGCATGTTTATCTTGCAAATAACTAAATGCAATACGACGTGAATGCGTAGTATTGGTTTTTGATTTGGTGATTATAGGCTCTACATATACTCTTAGTGCTTTTGCTTTAGCTAAGGTAGTATTTATACGCTTGTGAAGTATTAAAGAGCTTGCCATGTTAGTAAGCAAAGCCTTGCGGTGCTCTTTAGTACGACTTAAGTGGTTTACTTTCTTTCCGTGTCTCATGACTATTAGTTCCTCTTATTCTTCGTTAAGTTTATATTTTGCTACATCCATACCGAAGGTTAAGCCTTTCTCACGCACCAACTCTTCTAATTCTGTTAGTGATTTCTTACCAAAGTTACGGAACTTTAACAAGTCTGCTATATCATAGCTTACCAAATCACCTAAAGTTTTAATTTCAGCAGCTTTTAAGCAGTTGTATGCACGTACAGATAAGTCAAGGTCTGCCAATGGAGTTTTAAGCATCTTACGCATATGCAGTAAGTTCTCATCTACCTCAACAGGTGCAGCTTTTACTTGGCTGTCTATGGTGATATTCTCATCAGAGAATAACATAAAGTGCTGTATTAATATTTTAGCAGCTTCTTTTAAAGCTTCTTCAGGACGGATACTACCATCTGTTTGAATTTCGATTAGTAGTTTTTCGTAGTCTGTTTTTTGTTCAACCCTAAAGTCTTCAACATCGTATTTAACATTCTTTATAGGAGTGTAAATAGAGTCAATTGGAATTAAACCGATTATATGCTCTTTAGGTTGGTTTTCTTCTGCCGGTACATAACCTCTACCTTTATTAACTGTAAGTTCAAGCTCAAGGTTAACAAAAGGCTCCATGTTGCAAATAACCAAATCAGGGTTAAGTACCTCAAAAGCATTTGTATAACGGCTAATATCGCCCGCAGTAAATTGCTCTTTACCTTTTAGTGAAATGAAGATTTTTTCATTATCACCAGCATCAGAAACTTTTTTAAATCTAACCTGCTTTAAATTAAGCATCATTTCGGTTACATCTTCTAAAATTCCTTTGATGCTTGAAAATTCATGGTCTACACCAGGAATTTTCACAGTGGTAATTGCATACCCTTCTAGAGAAGACAAAAGTATTCTGCGAAGTGCATTACCTATAGTTATACCATACCCTTTTTCTAATGGGCGGAATTCAAACTGACCATAAAAGTCAGTTTCTTTATGCATTATTACTTTATCGGGTTTTTGAAACGCAAGTATTGCCATTGGGCTAAAAAGGTTTAAATGATTATTTAGAGTATAACTCTACGATTAACTGTTCTTTAATATTTTCAGGTATTTGGTCACGCTCAGGATATGCCATGAATTTACCTTGCATATCTTTACCGTCCCACTCTAACCAATTGTATTTGCGGAAACGGTCGCTTACCAATGAATCTGAAATTGCTTCAAGTGATTTTGATTTCTCACGAACACCAATAACATCACCCGGTTTTAACTGGTATGATGGAATATTAACAATATTACCGTTTACTGTAATATGCTTATGCCCTACTAATTGACGAGCAGCACTACGTGTACGAGCAATACCTAAACGAAATACTGTATTATCTAAACGAGACTCTAAAAACTTTAATAAGTTTTCACCCGTAATACCTTCTTTAACGGTTGCTTTTTTAAACACATTACGGAATTGACGTTCTAATAAACCGTATGTATATTTAGCTTTTTGCTTCTCATTAAGCTGAATAGCATATTCTGATTTTTTTGGACGACGACGAGCGTTACCGTGTTGCCCCGGAGGGTGGTTACGCTTATCTAAAACCTTGTCAGGTCCGAAAATCGGTTCTCCAAATTTTCTAGCTATTTTGCTCTTTGGTCCTGTATATCTTGCCATTTATATGGGTAATTTTCTTCTTCTAAACTTCAATTAAAAATTAGATACGTCTGCGTTTTGGTGGACGGCATCCATTGTGTGGAATTGGAGTAATATCCTGAATTGATAATACTTCAATACCTGCTGCTTGTAGGTTACGGATTGCTGATTCGCGACCTGAACCCGGTCCTTTTACAAATACATCAACTTTGCGTAAACCCAAATCGTAAGCAGTTTTACCACAATCTTGAGCTGCAGTTTGTGCTGCATAAGGTGTATTTTTCTTAGACCCTCTAAATCCCATCTTTCCAGCCGATGACCAAGAGATAACTTGCCCTGTTTGGTTGGTAAGTGAGATAATTATATTATTAAAAGTAGCTTGAATGTGGGCTTGCCCGTGCGATTCAACATTTACTACTCTCTTTTTTGATGTTTTTTTATTTGTTGCCATTGTACGCCAAATACTATCTTAAATCAATTATTACCTAGCTGCTTTTTTCTTACCTGCTACAGTTTTACGTTTTCCTTTGCGGGTTCTTGCATTGGTTCTTGTACGCTGACCGCGCAATGGTAAACCTTTTCTATGTCTTAAACCGCGGTAACAACCAATATCCATTAAGCGTTTAATGTTTAGCTGTTTTTCAGAACGTAGTTCACCTTCAACTTTTATAGTGTCAGTAATAAAAGTACGGATGTGATTTAAATCGTCATCGTCCCAATCACTAACTTTTTTTCCCAAGTCAATTCCACCATCTTCTAGTATTTTACGTGCTGTTGAACGTCCAATACCATATACGTAGGTAAGTCCTATCTCACCTCTTTTATTTTTAGGTAAATCTATACCAGCTATCCTTGCCATATTAAATTATCCTTGTCTTTGTTTAAACTTGGGGTTCTTCTTGTTAATAACATATAGCTTACCTTTACGGCGAACTATTTTGCAGTCTACACTGCGTTTTTTTATTGAAGCTCTTACTTTCATTTTCTTAGTTTCTTATTTGTAACGGTAAGTAATTCTTCCTCTTGATAAATCATAAGGAGACATTTCTACCGATACTTTATCACCGGGTAAAATTTTAATATAATACATCCTCATTTTACCTGATATAGTGGCTAAAATTTCATGCCCGTTTTCTAGTCTAACTCTAAAGTTAGCATTAGAAAGTGCTTCTGTAATTACTCCGTCTTGCTTTATTGAAGGTTGTTTTGCCAATTTATACCAAATTTAAAATGGGCTGCAAAAATACTTTTTAATATCTATTTATACAAATAATTTAAGTTACTAAATTACGGTTTGTTGTTGGCTCATTGAGCTTCTTCCTTTTATTCCCGACTTCACAAATCCATCATAGTGTCTCATCATCAAATGGCTTTCAATCTGTTGCAGAGTATCTAATACCACACCTACCATAATCAATAATGAAGTTCCACCGAAAAAGTCGGCAAACTGATTATTTACATTAAAAGTTACTGCTATTGCGGGAAATATTGCCACTATGGCTAAGAATACCGAACCCGGTAATGTAATTCTCGACATTACATTATCAATAAAGTCTGCCGTACTCTTACCCGGCTTAATACCCGGTATGAAACCATTATTCTTCTTCAAGTCATCGGCTATTTGTACAGGGTTAACTGTGATAGCCGTATAGAAGTATGTAAAGGCAATAATTAAAAACCCAAACAATAAACTATAGCCCCATGAGGTATAATCGGTAAATGTTTGGAGGAAAAAACCCATTCGCGAGTCGCCCACATATTGTGCAACAGTGCTTGGTATAAACATAAGTGCTTGTGCAAATATGATAGGCATTACACCTACTGCATTTACTTTTAAGGGTAAATACTGACGAGCACCCCCATATTGGCGATTACCTTGCACACGTTTTGCATAGTTTACAGGTATACGACGGGTTCCTTGTACTAATAATATTACTACTGCTATTACAGCTATAAGTGCGAATATCTCTACTAAGAATATCACAAGTCCGCCACCTTTACCATCAAACTTCATAGTAGCTTCTGATATTAGCGAACCGGGGAAACGAGCTATAATACCCACCATTATAATAAGTGATATACCGTTTCCTAACCCTTTATCGGTAATACGCTCACCCAACCACATTACAAACATGGTACCTGCCACTAATATTACTACTGATGTGATGTTAAATAAGAAACCATCAGTGTAAATAGCAGGACCAACTAAGTTTTTAAGGTTAGTTAAATAAGCTATAGCCTGTAGTGCAGTAACAACAATAGTTAACCAGCGTGTTATCTGGTTCATTTTGTTTCTACCATCCTCACCTTCTTTTTGAAGACGCTGGAAGTAGGGTACCGCCACTGTTAATAGCTGTATAATAATAGATGCCGAGATATACGGCATAATACCTAATGCAAATACAGATGCACGAGAGAAAGCCCCTCCTGCAAACATATTTATTAGGCTTACTAAGCCTGTGTTTCCTTGCGATGCAAGTTCTTCAATACCATTTGGGTCTATACCCGGTAGGGTAATAAACGAACCAATTCTGTATATAAGCAATAAACCAAGGGTATTTAATATTCTTACCCTTAGGTCTTCAATACTCCAAATTTGTTTTAGCTTAGTAAGTATTTTTTTCATTAGTTTATAGTCTCAACTGTTCCTCCTGCGCTTTCAATAGCACTTTTTGCAGTTCCTGAATATGCATTAACTTTAACTGTTAACGCTGTTTTAATTTCACCACGACCTAACACTTTCACAACATCGTTTTTCTGAACGTAGCGTTTATCGCGTAAAAAATCAACATCAATAGTAGTTACCTTGTGTTTTGCAGCCATTTCATCAAGCTGGTTTAAGTTAAACACTCTGTATTCTACTCTGAATGGATTTTTAAACCCGAATTTAGGCATACGGCGTTGAAGAGGCATTTGCCCACCTTCAAAACCACGCTTACGGCTATATCCTGAACGAGATTGTGCTCCTTTGTGTCCGCGTGTAGATGTTCCCCCACGACCTGAACCTTGTCCACGTCCTATTCTCTTCTCTTTCTTAACAGCACCTTTTGCAGGTTTTAATGTATGTAATCTCATTGTCTTAAACTGTTTCTACTTTAACCAGATGTTTTACTTTTTCAACCATACCTAGTATTGCAGGAGTACCCTCATGCTCAACTGTATGGTTTATCTTACGCAAACCTAATGCTTGCATAGTTTTCTTTTGGCGTTCCGACCTATCAATAATAGATTTTACTTGTGTTACTTTAATTTTAGCCATCTCGTTATTCTATTAACCGTTAAACACCTTTTTTAAGTTTACCCCACGATGTTGTGCTACTGTAAATGCATCACGCATTTTCACTAAAGCATCAATAGTTGCTTTTACAACGTTGTGAGGGTTTGATGAACGTTTTGATTTTGCCAATACATCAGTTATACCGGCACTTTCTAATACTGCACGCATCGCACCACCAGCTATTACACCCGTACCATGCGAAGCAGGCTTAAGAAATACTAAACCGCCACCATATTTACCATATTGCTCGTGAGGAACGGTACCGTTTATAATAGGCACTTTAATCAGGTTCTTCTTAGCATCTTCAATACCCTTGCTAATTGCATCGGTTACCTCGCCTGCTTTACCCAACCCATAACCTACTATACCTTGTCCGTCTCCTACAACCACTATGGCTGAAAAACTAAACGTACGACCTCCTTTGGTAACTTTTGCTACACGCTGTATACCAACTACTTTTTCTTTAAGTTCAAGGTCGCTTTGACGTACTTTTTTTACTGTTGCGTTTGCCATTGTTTTCTAATATTAAAACTCTAAACCTCCCTCACGTGCACCGGCTGCTAAGTTTTTCACTCTTCCGTGGTACAAGTATCCGTTTCTATCAAAAACTACTTTTTTAATGCCTGCTTGTTGTGCTTTATCAGCCAGCTCTTTACCTACCATAAAAGCTTGTTCAACTTTGGTAGATTTTGAACCTGATATTGCGTCAATTCTTGATGATGCAGCAACTAATGTATTACCGTTAACATCATCAATAAGCTGTGCATATATTTGCTTGTTGCTTCTAAATACTGAAAGCCTTGGGCACTCAGCAGTTCCGCTAACTTTGCTTCTTATATTCGCTTTGATTTTAAAGCGACGTGCTGTTTTTTTATTTTTTACTGCCATTACTTTACTTCTTTAATGGTTTACCAATTATTTTTTAGCTGCTGATTTACCTGCTTTACGACGAAGTTGCTCTCCTGCAAATTTCACACCTTTACCTTTGTATGGCTCAGGCTTACGTAAGCTACGTACTTTTGCAGCTATATGACCGATAAGTTGCTTATCAGCCGATTGTAAAGTTAGTGTCGGGTTTTTACCTTTTACTGTTTCAGTAGCGATTTTAACTTCATTAGGCACTTGGAAATGAATTTCGTGCGAGTACCCTAATGAAAATGTTATTATTTGCCCTTGATGAGATACTTTGTAACCCACACCCACTAATTCTTGTTTGGTTTCGTATCCCTCGTTTACACCAATAACCATATTGTTTATAAGTGAACGGAATAAACCATGAAGTGCTTTGTGGCGTTTTTGCTCAGTTGGACGAGCGATAGTAAGCTCACCATTATCTATATTAATAGTAAATTCTGAATCAACCTTTTGTGTTAACTCACCTTTTGGTCCTTTAACGGTTACAACATTCTTATCATCAACTTTAACGTCGACTCCTGCTGGTATTGTTACTGGCGATTTTCCTATACGTGACATTTCTTTTACTCCTTTTCTGTTTAATAATTAATAAACATAGCAAATTACTTCGCCACCTACATTTTGCTGCCTAGCATCCTTATCAGTCATTACTCCTTTTGAAGTAGAGATGATAGCAATACCTAAACCGTTGATTACTCTGGGTAATTCATCAGCTTTTGAGTATTTACGTAAACCGGGTTTACTTACTCTTCTTAAAGTGCGAATTGCCGGAATTTTTGATACAGGGTTGTATTTAAGGGCTACCTTAATTACTCCTTGTGCACTGGCTTCATCATCAAACTTATAGTTTAATATATAGCCTTTTTCATACAATACCTTGGTAATCTCTTTTTTAAGATTAGAGGCAGGTATTTCTACTATGCGATGATTAGCTTTTATCGCATTTCTTAAACGTGTTAAATAATCTGAAATTGGATCAGTCATTTTAATTCTTTTAAATTGTTAAAATAAAATCGATATCCTTAAAGTTACCAACTTGCTTTGGTAACTCCCGGTATCAGCCCTTTTGAGGCCATTTCTCTAAATTGGTTACGGCATAAACCAAAATCGCGGATATAACCACGTGGTTTACCTGTAATGTTGCAACGGTTACGCAAGCGAGTTGGCGAAGCATTACGAGGAAGCTTTTGCAAAGCTTCGTAGTCTCCTGCTTCTTTAAGTGCTCTGCGTTTTTCAGCATAACGAGCTACTGCTTTTTCGCGTTTGCGCTGACGCGCTTTCATTGATTCTTTAGCCATTATTAATTTTTATCTGCAGTTTTAAATGGTATTCCAAATTGTTTCAATAGTTCGTGGCACTCAACATCAGTTTTTGCTGTAGTAACAAAAGTAATGTCCATACCATTAATTCTATTGGTTTTATCAATATTAATTTCAGGAAAGATAATTTGCTCAGTAATACCTAGTGTGTAGTTTCCTCTACCATCAAAGCCTTTAACGGCTAATCCGCCAAAATCGCGTACACGAGGTAATGCTGTAGAAATAAATCTATCCAAAAATTCATACATACGCTCACTACGCAAGGTTACACGTGCGCCAATGGGCATTTCTTCTCTCAATTTAAAGTTAGAGATTGCTTTCTTAGATTTTGTTGGTACAGCTTTCTGTCCTGCAATAAGTGTCATTTCATCCACAGCAGAATCAACTAGTTTCTTATCAGAAACAGCTGCACCTACACCTTGATTAATGCAAACTTTAACCAGCTTAGGTACTTCCATGTGGTTTTTGTACCCGAACTTCTCTTGCATTGCCGGCTTTACTCTATCTTTATATTCTCCTTTTAAACGAGGACTATACATTGTAGTAATTTTTATTAATTGTTATCTTTAATCTCTTCGCCTGATTTTTTTGAATAACGTACTAATTTTCCGTCATCATTCAAACGTCTTCCAACACGGGTAGTATTACCCTGTCCATCAACTATCATAAGATTGCTAATGTTTACAGGAGCTTCTTCTTTAGTTATGCTACCGGGTTGGTTTTGTGCATTTGATTTTTTGTGTTTGGTAACAATGTTTACCCCCTCAACAATGGCACGGCCTGCTTCATTGTATACTTCAAGTACTCTACCTTTGCTACCTTTGTTTTCACCGGCAATTACCATTACAGTATCGCCTTTTCTTATATGCAGTTTTTTCTGCTTATTTTTCTTTCTTTCCATTTTATAATACCTCCGGTGCTAACGATACTATTTTCATAAATTGTTTTTCCCTAAGCTCACGAGCTACAGGACCAAAAATACGAGTGGCACGAGGCTCATCTTGGGCATTTAATAAAACACAAGAATTATCATCAAACCTGATGTATGAACCGTCTCCACGACGAACTTCTTTTTTCGTACGTACAACTACGGCACGTGATACTGTACCTTTTTTTACACCACTTGCAGGCATTGCAGTTTTAACACTCACTACAATTTTATCGCCTACACTAGCGTAGCGTTTCTTAGTTCCGCCAAGTACTCTGATACAAAGCACTTCTTTTGCTCCGCTATTGTCTGCTACTTTTAATCTAGATTCTTGCTGTACCATTTTATTACTTAGCTTTTTCTAATATTTCAACCAATCTCCAACGCTTCATTTTGCTTAACGGACGAGTTTCCATTAAACGCACAACATCATTCACGTTGCATTCATTTTTCTCATCGTGGGCATAGAACTTAAATGTCTTTTTCACAAATTTTGGGTATTTTTTGTGTTTCATTCTACGCTCTACTGCAACAACAATAGATTTATCCATCTTGTTGCTGGCTACTTTGCCTATAATTTCTTTACGCGTATTACGTACTGTTGCGTTATTATTTTCCATTGTACTTACCTTTTATTATGCCTGCTCTTCTACTTGTTGCTTTCTAGCGTTTAACTCAGTAAGATAGCGGGCTATTAGCCTACGTGAAGCTTTAATTTTCATAGGATTTTCAACAGGAGAAACCGCATGGCTAAATTTTAGCTTTTGGTATATCTCTTGTTCTTCCTGTAACTTTTCAACTACTTCAGGAGTTGAAAGTTGCCTTATCTCGTTCATTTTCATAATTACTTAGGCTGTATAATCGTGTTTTACAACAAATTTTGCGGCTATAGGTAATTTTTGAGCTGCTAACCTCATAGCTTCTCTTGCTACTTCTACAGGCACACCTTCTGATTCGAATAAAATAGTTCCCGGTTTTACAATGGCTACCCAATACTCAGGAGCTCCTTTACCTTTACCCATCCTTACCTCTGCAGGTTTTTTGGTTACAGGCTTATCAGGAAATATGCGAATCCATACTTTACCTTCCCTTTTCATATAACGGGTAAGTGCTATACGGGCTGCTTCTATCTGACGTGAAGTTATCCAGCTTGGCTCTAGGCTTTTAAGTGCAAAAGTACCAAATGCTATTTGATGACCACGTTGAGCTATACCTTTAACTCTACCCTTCTGTTTTTTTCTAAATTTCGTACGTTTTGGCTGAAGCATTGCTTTAGTCTTTTAAAATTTATTACTATCTGTCTCCTCTGTTATCTCTTCTGTTATTACGGCGGTCTCCTCCTCTGTTACCTCCTCTTCTTCTATCTCCTTTACCACCTTTGTCTTGGCTTGCTGCAAAATTTGGTGATAAATCGCGTTTACCAAAAATCTCACCTCTACAAACCCATACTTTCACTCCTATTTTACCGTATACGGTTAGTGCCTCACTAAGTGCATAATCAATATCAGAACGTAATGTGTGCAATGGAATACGACCATCTTTGTACATTTCTGTCCTTGCCATCTCAGCACCGTTCAATCTTCCAGATATAACTATTTTTATACCTGCAGCACCCATACGCATGGTTGAAGCTATTGCCATTTTAATGGCACGTTTGTATGAAACCCTTGCTTCAATTTGTTGTGCTATATTATCTCCTACCAATTTAGCATCTAGTTCAGGACGCTTGATTTCCAAGATGTTTATCTGAACATCTTTTTTGGTAAGTTTTTTAATCTCTTCTTTGATCTTATCTACCTCACTACCTCCTTTACCGATAACTATACCGGGACGTGAAGTGTGTATTGTAATGGTGATACGTTTTAGTGTACGCTCTATTACAATTTTAGATATACCACCTTTGGTGATACGAGCTTTTAGGTAACGACGTATTTTATCGTCCTCATATAACTTATCGGCAGCATTTTTACCACCATACCAGTTAGAGTCCCAACCTTTTATAACTCCTAACCTAAAACCTATTGGATTTACTTTTTGTCCCATGTTTAGTTACTTTCTTCTTCTTTAGCGTCAACAATAATTGTTATATGATTAGACCTTTTTCTAATTCTATAAGCTCTACCTTGTGGAGCCGGTTTAATACGTTTTAGCATTGGGCCACCATCTACAAAAACCGTTTTCACAAAAAGGTCGTTATCTTCAATACGCTCTCCTTCGTTTTTCTTCTCCCAGTTGTTTATTGCTGAAAGTAAAAGTTTTTCTAAACGTATAGCGTACTGACGTCTTTGGCTAAACTTTAGTGTATATAATGCTTTGTCAATCTGCATTCCACGAATTTGGTTAGCTAGTAACCTCATTTTGCGAGGAGATACAGGACAGTTATTTAATTTCGCTATTGCTTCCATTTTTCTACTCTCAATTATTTAATAGGGTGAGTTTTAAATGTACGTGTTGGTGCAAACTCGCCCAACTTATGCCCTACCATATTTTCGGTAACATATACAGGTATAAACTTATTGCCGTTATGAACTGCAAAAGTATGACCCACAAAGTCAGGAGTAATCATACTTGCACGAGACCAAGTTTTAATTACCGACTTCTTTTTTCCTTCGTTCATTTGCTCAACTTTTCTTTCAAGTTTCCAGTGAACAAATGGTCCTTTTTTAAGTGAACGTGCCATATATTACCTTATTTCTTTCTTCTTTCTATTATGTATTTACTTGAAGCTTTTTTAGGCTTACGTGTTTTGAAGCCTTTAGCTAAAATACCTGTACGTGAACGAGGATGCCCTCCTGAGGCTCTACCTTCACCACCACCCATCGGGTGATCTACAGGGTTCATTACCATACCACGAACACGTGGACGACGACCTAACCAACGGTTACGACCTGCTTTACCTTTAACTTCCAAACTATGGTCAGGGTTTGAAACCTCACCTATTGTAGCTAAACAAGTAGTTAATATCATACGGGTTTCGCCTGATGGTAATTTTACTGTTGCGTATTTACCGTCACGAGCCAGTAATTGCGCTGAGTTACCAGCACCTCTGCATAGTTTACCCCCTTGACCGGGACGTAACTCTATATTGTGTATATCACTACCTAGCGGTATCTCTTCTAAGAACATTGCATTTCCAACTTCAGGTGCTACACCTTTACCGGAAACTACTGTTTGACCTGCTTGTATACCGTTTGGAGCTATTATGTAGCTTTTCTCACCATCTTCATATTTCAATAATGAAATAAAGCAAGAACGGTTAGGGTCATACTCCACAGAAATTACTTCAGCAGGAACATTATGTTTTGCTCTTTTAAAATCAATAATTCTGTATCTTCTTTTATGCCCACCACCTATATAGCGCATAGTCATTTTACCTTGATTGTTTCTACCACCAGTTTTTGATATAGGTGCTAAAAGGCTTTTCTCAGGCTTATGACCTGTTAACTCTTTAAATGAGTTAGCTACTCTAAATCGAGTTCCGGGGGTTACAGGTTTTAATCTCTTTACTGCCATTTTTCTACTTATACGTTTTCAAAGAAGTCTATACTTTCACCTTCTTGAAGTGTAACAAATGCTTTTTTGTATGCAGGTGTGCGCCCGCTAAATACACCACGCTTTGTGTATTTAGATTTTGCTTTACCGGCATATACCATAGTGTTAACCGTTTGTACACTAACACCATATAATTTTTCTATTTCTGCCTTAATTTCAGTTTTGGTAGCTTTTTTCTCTACCACAAAACCATACTTCTGATGTTTATCAGTAGCTAACTGGCTTTTTTCTGTTATTAACGGCTTTTTTAATATACTGCCCATGTTATCGGTTATTTACTAAGTGTATCTTCAATTACTTTTACTGAATCCTCAATTAAAACCAAACTCTGATTATCAAGAATATTATACGTATTCAAGTCAGAAGCTAATAATACTTTAGAGTTAGGAATGTTACGGCTTGATAGCACTACATTTTTGTTTACTTTAGGTATTACAAAAACTGCTTTCTTGTCGTTTAATTTCAAACCTTCTAAAATAGTTAAGAACTCTTTTGTTTTGGGAGCATCAAGGTTAAAATCTTCAACTACAACCACTTCATTCAACTTCACTTTATGAGCTAATGCTGATTTACGCGCCAGTTGTTTAACTTTTTTATTTAGTTTGAAACCATAGTCGCGAGGTTGAGGACCAAAAGTACGCCCACCACCACGAAATAATGGCGATTTCATACTACCTGCTCTAGCTCCACCTGTACCCTTTTGGCGTTTCAATTTTTTAGTGGTACGGTTAATTTCCCAACGCTCTTTGGTTTTGTGTGTTCCTTGACGTTGGTTAGCCAAAAATTGCTTCACGTCTAAGTAAATAGCGTGGTCGTTTGGCTCTATACCGAAAATAGCATCGCTAAGCTTTACTTTTCTTCCGGTATCGGCACCCTGTATATTTACTACACTAAGTTCCATTTTCTTATCTCTCAACTATTACGTAAGAACCTTTGGCACCGGGAACTGCTCCTTTAAGTACCAATAAATTTTTGTCTTTTATAACCTTAACTACTTCAAGGTTAATAGCCATAACACGGTCTCCTCCCATTCTTCCTGCCATACGCATACCCTTGAATACTTTTGAAGGATATGAACCCGCACCTAATGAACCAGGTGCACGTAAACGGTTATGCTGACCATGTGTTGCCATACCAACCCCACTAAAACCATGACGCTTAACAACACCTTGAAAACCTTTACCTTTTGATGTCCCGATAACGTCTACATACTCACCTTCGTGAAATATATCTACATTAAGTTCATCACCTACTTTTAGCTCATGCTCCAGGTCTTCACGTATACCTTTAAACTCAGCAAGTTTAGCTTTAGGTGTTACACCTGCTTTTTTAAAGTGCCTCACCATTGCTTTAGGGGTATTTTTTTCTTTTTTATCGTCGTATGCTACTTGCACAGCATTGTAACCATCGGTTTCTTTATCTTTAACCTGCGTTACAAAACAAGGCCCTGCTTCAATTACTGTACAGGCTATATTTTTACCCTCAGGAGTAAAAATACTGGTCATGCCCACTTTTTTTCCTATAATTCCTAACATCGTGCTATCAAACTTTAATTTCTACGTCTACACCACTGGGTAATTCTAATTTCATAAGCGCATCAACTGTTTTTGCAGTAGAACTGTAAATATCTAACAGTCTTTTGTATGAGCAAGATTGAAATTGCTCACGCGCTTTTTTGTTTACGTGTGGTGATTTAAGCACAGTGTAAATCTTTTTCTCGGTAGGAAGTGGTATTGGCCCACTAACTACAGCGCCTGTACTCTTCACCGTTTTCACGATTTTTTCAGCCGACTTATCTACCAGGTTATAGTCGTATGATTTTAATTTTATTCTTATTTTTTGGCTTACCATTCTAATTATAAGCTATTAAGCGTTTACTGTTCCTTTAACTTTTGCCAATACCTCATCGGTAATGTTACGTGGAGTTTCAGCATAATGTGAGAACTCCATAGTTGACGTAGCACGACCTGATGTAATTGTACGCAAGGCGGTTACATAACCAAACATTTCTGACAATGGCACTTTAGCTTTGATAACTTGTGCTCCGGCACGAGTATCCATACCTTCCATTTGACCACGACGTTTGTTCAAGTCGCCCATCACATCACCCATATACTCTTCAGGTGTAATCACCTCAATTTTCATAATTGGTTCAAGTAATACGGGGTTGGCATTTTTACATGCTTCTTTAAAAGCAAGTTTAGCTGCCATTTCAAATGAAACTGCATCCGAATCCACAGGGTGGAAAGACCCGTCAAACAAACGTACTTTTAAGCTATCAACAGGGTAACCCGCCAATACACCGTTTGCCATTGCTTGTGTGAATCCTTTTTGTATTGCTGGTATAAATTCTTTTGGAATTGAACCACCTGTAATTTCATTTACAAACTGTAATCCCGGTTTTTCACCTTCATCAATCGGGCTCATTTCAAACTGAATATCAGCAAACTTACCACGACCACCACTTTGTTTCTTGTATACTTCACGGTGGATATAAGAACCTGTAATAGCTTCTTTATATGCTACCTGAGGAGCACCTTGGTTACACTCTACTTTAAACTCACGCTTCAAACGGTCAAGGATAATTTCAAGGTGAAGTTCACCCATACCTGAAACTATAGTTTGTCCTGTTTCTTCGTCAGTTTGTGCGCGGAATGTAGGATCTTCCTCTGTCAACTTAGCTAAAGCTACACCCAGTTTATCAACGTCGCCCTGAGTTTTTGGCTCTATTGCTAACCCGATTACAGGGTCAGGAAACTCCATTGCTTCAAGAATTATCTGATTTTTCTCGTCGCAAAGGGTATCACCTGTTTTAATATCTTTAAAACCAACTGCTGCACCAATCTCTCCAGCCCCTAATTTATCTACGGGGTTTTGGCTCTTAGCATGCATTTGGAATAAACGTGAAATACGTTCCTTATTTCCTGAACGCATATTATATACGTATGAACCTGCTGAAATTGAGCCTGAATACACACGTATAAAGCACAATCTTCCTACAAACGGGTCAGTAGCAATTTTAAATGCCAATGCTGATAATGGCTCATCATCTTTAGGAGCACGTGTAACAGCCTCACCTGTTTTAGGGTCAGTACCTTTAATATTATCTCTATCTAGCGGACTTGGTAAAATTTCCATTACCAAATCAAGCATTGTTTGTACACCTTTGTTTTTAAATGCTGAACCGCAAAGCATTGGAACTATTGAACCATCAATAGTAGCTAAACGAAGCGCATCTAATATTTCACGTTCTGTGATAGTTGATGGGTCATCAAAGTATTTCTCCATCAAATTATCATCATATTCTGAAACTGATTCTAATAATTTTTCTCTCCATTCTTCAGCCTCAGCCATCATATCATCAGGAATTGGAACTACTTCATAAGTCATTCCTTTATCTTCTTCATTCCAAACCATACCACGGAAGTTGATTAAATCAACCACTCCTCTGAAATTATCTTCAGCACCTATAGGTAATTGCAACGGAACTGCATTACTACCTAACATTTCTTTAACCTGGTTTACTACATTTAGGAAGTCTGCACCTGAACGGTCCATTTTATTAACAAATCCTAAACGAGCAACATTATAGTTATTTGCTAAACGCCAGTTAGTTTCTGATTGTGGCTCAACACCGTCAACAGCACTAAATAAGAATACCAAACCATCTAATACTCTTAGTGAGCGATTTACTTCAACAGTAAAGTCTACGTGACCGGGAGTATCAATAATATTGATTTTGTATTTTTTGTTCTCATAGTTCCAGAATACAGTAGTAGCAGCAGAAGTAATGGTAATACCTCTTTCTTGCTCCTGCTCCATCCAGTCCATGGTAGCTGCACCATCGTGTACCTCACCTATTTTGTGATTTACACCTGCGTAATACAAAATACGTTCAGTAGTGGTAGTTTTCCCCGCATCAATATGCGCGGCAATACCAATGTTTCTAACGTATTTTAAGTCGAGTGCCATAATTTTATTTTATTAAACGGTTATATTTTAAATTCTTAAACTCTAAAATGTGAGAAAGCTTTGTTAGCCTCAGCCATACGATGCGTATCGTCTTTCTTCTTCACTGCCGCACCTTCACCTTTTGATGCTGCTATTATTTCTGCTGCCAACTTCTCAGGATATGATTTCTCATTACGTTTGCGTGAGTAATCAATCATCCATTTCATCCCACGGGCAATTTTTTTATCAGCAGGTACTTCAATAGGAATTTGAAAAGTAGCTCCACCCACACGGCGTGCTTTTACTTCTACTGAAGGCATTACATTATTTAATGCTTTCTTCCATACATCAATACCAGGCTCTTGTAGTTTACCTTCAACTATATCTAATGATTTGTAGAACAATGCAAAGCTTAGTTGCTTCTTACCATCTACCATCATATTGTTTACAAAGCGCGTTACCAAAGTATCACTGTACTTCGGATCCGGATCTAATATTCTTTTTTTCGCTTTACTCTTTCTCATTGCCTTTTACTTATTTCTTAGCCTCTTTAGGTTTTTTTGTTCCGTATTTAGAACGACGTTGGTTACGTCCTTCTACTCCGGCTGTATCCAAAGCACCACGCACTATATGGTAACGTACTCCGGGTAAATCTTTTACTCTACCGCCACGCACCAATACTATTGAGTGCTCTTGTAAGTTGTGTCCTTCACCGGGTATATATGCATTCACCTCTTTACCATGCGACAGCCTTACACGGGCTACTTTACGCATAGCTGAGTTAGGTTTTTTTGGCGTGGTTGTATATACACGGGTGCATACACCCCTGCGTTGGGGGCAAGAATCTAAAGCAGGCGATTTACTCTTGAATACCAAGGTTTTCCTGCCCTTTCTTACCAGTTGTTGTATAGTAGGCATATCTAATCTACAATTATTCTAATTTTAAAAGGACGGCAAAGGTATGTCTATTTTAGAGTAAATACAATACAGCCCAGAACATTTTTTAAAAATTATTATCTCAATGTTTTGAGTTTGTTAAGAGCAGCATCCCTGCTGCAAAAAGACCATACAAATGTAAGTTATATTTATAGCAATTACAGGTATAATAATTACTACTAATTAGGCACAAAAAACAACTACTTTTGCGGCTTATATAATATAACCTGTGAGCGATACTAAAAAAGCTTGGTTGGCATTTGCTAGCGTTTCTTTATTTTGGGGTACCACCTATCTGGGAATACGTATTGGCGTAGAAAGTTTTCCTGTTGCTCTTTTTGCAGGTGCAAGGCATTTTATTGCAGGTATACTTATTTTATCATATTTCTTTATTAAGAAGTATCCTATACCCACTGCCAAACAATTTGTGAATATTGTTATTATGGCTGTGCTTATGCTTGGGCTGGGGAACGGACTTTATGTATGGGCAGAGAAATATGTGAGCAGCAGTGTAGCTGCCATTATTAGTTGTACCACCCCTTTTGTAATTTTCTTTTACAGTTGGTTACTATTGAGCGATAAACCCACAGGGCTGGTATTTATAGGTATACTTTTAGGCTTTAGCGGACAAATAGGTAATATTATAGAGCGAAGTAATGAACTAAAAGATAGCAACTACAAATGGGGAATAATAGCCATGTTTGTTGCCGTTTTTGCCTGGGCGTTTGGCTCTGTATATCGCAAAAAAACCAATATAACATTACACGCTTTGTATTTTACCGGTTGGCAAATGCTTATAGGCGGCTCGTTATTTTTTCCGCTTGCTATATATAATAATGAGTTTAGCCAAATACCCAATATTGAGCCTAAAGCCTGGTGGGCATTTGCCTACCTTATTATATTCGGGTCTATTATAGCTTATGGGTCTTTTATGTATGCTTTGCAAAAACTGCCCCCTACTATTGTTTCAATGCATACTTACATTAATACTATAGTAGCTGTTTTTTTGGGTTGGATAGTTTTAAGCGAAAAGCTAAACTGGTGGATTGCTATGTCAACCATTCTAACACTAATAGGAGTGTACTTTGTAAACAAAGGCATGCAGAAAACAAAAAAGGCTGCAAAGTAAACTTTGCAGCCTGTATATACAGTGTATTAAATAACTTTATTCTACAACCTCAACCTCAGTACCATCACGCTTAGTTACTGAATCATTGCCCGGTAACTCAGGCTCAATTTCTTCTATTTCTTTTGTCGCAGGATTAGGATTTGCTTTTACATAAGCTTCCAAATCATTTAAAGATTTTTCATAGTTATCCCCTACCATTTTTTCACCCGCAAGGTTAAAAACATATTTCATCAATATATTATTACCAATATCAGATTTAATACCAAAGGTTACTTTTACCTTACCGTCTTCCTGAGGCTCAAACTTATGGTAAATATTCGCAGGTTTCATACCTTCAAACTCCATAGTCCCTTCTACCAAACTGTTAGGTTCTGACTTGGTGATTGATACTTTACCTTTACCTACATTTTCATCTTCACTTACCCATGAGTACCATGCACCTTCGCCTGAAGTGTTATCACTATAAGTTACTTTCCAATTTTCATCCATCTTATTCCAAGCATTCCAATTATTCCAGTTTTTCACATCGTTTACTTGTGCAAAAAGCTCTTCTTGTGGTGCATCAATAGTTTTAGAACGTTCCACATTAAAATCAGAAGGCAGTAGTAAGCCTACTATAACCAGTATGGCTGCCAGTACTGCTAAAACAATTAGTATAACTTTTAATACTTTCATAAGGCGACTTTTTAAAATATTGGTTTTTAGTTTCTACAAATTAAAGTGTATTCATTGTAATTAAAAAAAATAAGATGGCTATCAGTTGTCCACATTCGGTAAGCTATTTAAGAATAGCCCTTGTAATCTCAGCTTTGCCTTGAGGTCCTCTTAATGAGTCTAACTCAAACCCAAGTTGTTTTAGATTTCGCTTAAACTGCCCTTGTGCGCAGTAGGTTACTAAAATACCACCGGGCAATAACAAGCTTTTTACTTTTTCTAAAATAGGAAGCTCCCACATTTCCGGTTGGCGCGATGGCGCAAAAGCATCATAGTATATAATGTTATATTGTTTTGCACTATTAAAAGCCTCAATATTTTGTTGATACTTTATAAAAGTAAATCCTTTGCTTATTTCTTTCCGAACTGACCATTCCAGATTATGTAATTGACGGAATATCTCTGATACTTCATTATTATCTGTAATCCCTTCAAAGCTTAATTGGTTTACAATATCACCAGATAATGGAAACTTTTCTATGGTAGTGTAATTAACCTTTATATTGGAATGCTTGTTCCAGTATATATAGGTAAGTATGGCATTAAGCCCTGTACCAAAACCCATCTCAAAAATATTAAGGGTAGTTTGTCCCTTCTCAACCAAATAGTTTACGCCCTTATCTATATATACATATTGCGATTCGGTTAATGCCCCGTGGGTTGAATGGTAGGTTTCATTTATTTGCGGCAGGTACAAACTGCTTGAGCCATCTTTTGTAGTAATTACTTCAATATCATCTATCATAAAAAAACAAACATACTACCTTTGATATATGAAAACAGCATTAGTTTTTGGTGCCACAGGACAAACTGGAGAACTACTTACAGATTTGTTATTACTTGACGACCGTTACAACAAAGTGAAACTGTTTGTAAGAAAATCTACCAATAGAAAACACAGTAAGCTGGTTGAAATTGTAAATGACCTTAACGATATTAACCTAATAAAAGATGAAATTATAGGCGATGAAGTGTTTTGCTGCTTAGGCACTACTATTAAAAAAGCCGGTAGCCAAGAGGCATTTAAAAAAGTAGATTATTACTTACCGTTATCTATAGCAAAAGCGGCTAAGGAGAATAGTGTTGGTACTATGGTAACCATAAGTGCTGTTGGAGCTAATGCTAAAAGCAATAATTTTTACACTAAAACCAAAGGCGAGGTAGAACAAGATATAGCAGCAGTGGGAATACCAAATACAGTTTTTGTTCGTCCTTCTTTGCTATTAGGCTCTAGAAAAGAGTTTAGATTAGGTGAACGTATTGGCAAGGCTGTGTTTAGTTTAATTAACCCGCTTTTTGTAGGAAAACTGAAACGCTATAAAGCTATACATAGTGAAACTGTTGCAAAAGCTATGATATATTTAGCCAATAACGGCGAAAAAGGAACCCGCTTTATAGAAAATGAAAAATTGCTTGAAATTGGGAAATAGATGAAGCATATAAATAAAAAACTTTTATTACGAATTATTTTAGGATTGATTACTTTACTGATTCTCCCTGTTGGTATAGGCATTATATATTTGGTGGATAAACAAAAAGACTCTCCATTTGAGATAGAATATACTTCGGCTTGGAGATTAAAGATATTAGGTTTTGAAGGTCAGTATTCTGATATTCCTAATACTTTGGCAAAAAAATATGGTGATAGCTGCCTTGTTCTATTTCATCTATTTGAAAACAAATATTGGAAATTGATAGAGTATAAAGTTTCTAACGAAGATAAACACCAATTTATTGAACGACTTATAAACTCATACAACGTAAAAGCTGACACTTCAAAACAACTATTTTATTATTTCTCAAATACAAAAGATACTATAATTTACAAACTTGAATTGACTGGTTCTAAAGTTATACTTCATGACTTGAGTAATTATGAATAGAATTGACAGACTTGTTGCTACCCTTATACACCTACAAAGCAAACGCATTGTAAAGGCTGAAGAAATAGCCAAGCGTTTTGAGATTAGCCTGCGAACTGTTTACAGGGATATACGAGCTTTAGAAGAAGCCGGAGTACCCATTGGCGCAGAGGCCGGTATAGGTTATTTTATTGCTGATGGTTACCAACTACCCCCTGTGGTTTTTACAAGGCATGAAGCAGGTGCATTGGTTACAGGTGAAAAATTACTAGAGAAATTTGCAGATAAGTCTTTGGCAGAGAATTACACATCAGCAATGCGAAAAGTAAGGGCTGTTTTAAAAGGTGCTGACAAGGAGTTTATTGAGAGCTTGGAAGAGAAAATGCTAGTGCACAGAGGTATTAGCAATCAGCCTGAACAATTTCCCAATCGGTTTGCCACTGAGGTACAAGAGGCTTTAGCCTTTCAGAAGGTATTAGACATTGAGTATTTTTCAAGATACAATGAATCTACCAATCGCAGAGAGGTGGAACCTTTAGGTATCTTTTTTTATAACGGCAGGTGGCATTTATTGGGTTGGTGCAGAATGCGTAAGGATTACCGCGACTTTAGGATTGACAGAATTAAAAGCTTGCAAATACTGGAAACTACATTTAAAAAGAATGATAAACGCAGCTTACAAAATTACTTTAATAATGAGATGCTAAATAAAGATGTAAGCAAGCTGGTAGTTAAATTTAGAAACGATGTTGCTAAATTTATGGTAGATGAGCGTTACTACTATGGTTTTGTTGATGCTAAAAAGGGTGAAGAATACACTGAAATGACTTTTTACTATTCATCAATAGATTATTTTGCCCGATGGTTACTTATGTTTACCGATGCTGCGGTAATAGTTTCGCCTGATACGCTTAAAACAAAAATAGCGCAACTAGTAAGTGAAATAAGGCAACATTATGCTGAACCCCTAGCGCAATAAGGTAACTGTTCCTTTACCGTTATACTTCTTTCCGGTAATATCTTTCAGTTCTATCATGTAAATATAATGGTCAGTCGGGCAAGCTGCTCCCTTATACGTACCGTCCCAACCCGGACTACTACCTTCTTCATCAAATATCATTTCTCCCCATCTATTAAATATAGTCATCTTCACTTGTACTATATTGTCTTTGTGTACTGTAAAAACATCGTTAAGTCCATCCCCGTTGGGGCTAAAAGCTGTAGGCACAATAAACTCAGGCTTGCAGTCTTTTCCCTTTATAGTATAATAAGAGGTATCAGTGAAACAACTGTTACTAAGTACTACAAAATGTTTTCCTGTATCTAAAGTTGTAGTTTGGTTGGTTACCCCTGTACTCCACAAGTATGAGAAACCTGTATTTTGAGCATTAGCCATAATGGTTTTATCATCACAAATTGTAGTGTCAAGGGTTATAGTTGTAGGTGGTTGAACCACACTTATCAATACCGAGTCGACATCCTCACAATTATTACTATCTTTTACTGTTAAGAAATAGCGTATAGTACTATCAGGATTTACCCTTGGATTTGGCAAGGTTGAACTATTTTTAAAATCGGTTGGAAACCAAGAGTATACTTGTCCCCCGCTTCCCTGTAGCCTTATTTGTTGCCCCCTGCATATAGTAGTGTCAACTCCTGCATTGGCAACTACAGGTGGGTGAACATAAACTGTTTTTTCTATTGAATCACTGTTAATGGAGTTGCTAACTACTAACTTTATAGTTTTTAAGCCTTGGGTAGCAAAACATACCTGATTAGGGTTTTGCCCGCTAAATGTAGTAGGACTACCGTTTGCAAAACTCCAGTTCCAATTAGTAGCATTCTTGCTACTGTCAGTAACAGTAATGCAAGTATTTGCACACAATGTATCCTTTGAAAAAGTAAAGTTTGCTTTGCAAGAATCCAGGTTACATGTTTTTGTTAAGCTAAAATCAGCAACACCTGTAAAAAAAACACCCCCGCCCAGCGTATCCACAAAGGGAGCAAATCCATCAGGCACATATTGGGTTACCAGTAGCTGACTTGGAGGTGATATTGATAAGCTGTAAGTATCTTCTAAGCAACCTATTCTCCCGTTTTTATCAACTCTCAATATATCGATTCCAAAAAAGTGGTTTAAGCTCAACTTTCCCGTCCCTGTAATATCGCTATTAGGTCTTATATGAACTTTTGAAAGTTGATTACCGCCATCCCCATTTCCATAACCCTTTGTCCAGTTTAGGGAAAAATCGCTTTCACAACTAATTAGCATTTTTTGGTTCTTTCCATCACTATCTTTAATAATAGTTCCACCTATTATTAACTCTCCTGTACCTCTATTCCCTGTTATATCATAGGCATCCATACCAAAACTATGATTGAAAAGTGAAAACTCTCCGTCATCAGATAATGGTCCGTTTATACGTGCTACAAATACTTTTCCGATATTTTGGAAGCCATAAGCTGTACCTGTTAGCCATACCTCATTACCTCTTACGGTAATACCTTCAGCAATACCATTAGTAGGTATACCGCTGGTAAAACTTAAATCATTAAAATACCTCAGGTTTCCTCCAAAATCAGCAGAAACCATTAACGGATTACCTTGTGAGTTATTTATATAAGTAACTCCGCTCATCACAGCAAAGCCCGAGGGTGTAACAGATATATCTGTAATAAATTCGTTATGCTCAGCCGCTCTGAAATCACTGCTCAATACATTTCCATTTTCATCAAGCCTAATTAAGTAAATATGTCTAATTGCACCACTTTGAGAGAATCCCCCACCCATTACTCCGCATATATATATAGTGTTATTACTTATATGCGCTACAGGGGATGTGTAGTGTTCTCCCGTGTAGCTTTTTGACCATTCAACCTCTCCATTACTATTTAGCTTTGACACAAAAAGATATTCGCGTATTGCCCCGGTAGGTGCGTCAAAGGTTCCTACTATATATACACCACCGTCTTGGGCTGTAAGAACGCTACTAAACCCAACCCGTGCATCAGTAATGTGTTGTTTTACAAATAATGTATCGCCTAAACTATCTGTTTTAATGATATAATTTCTACCCATGCCCGCTGTAAAGGCATTTTTTCCTATAATCCAAAAACCATTATCGGTTGAGGGCGCATGAGAAGAAAGAAGAAAATTGTTTTGAAAATCGCCTAATACTCTTTTTTGAAAATGACGCTGAGCCACTGCTACAACTGAGAGCATCAACAACAAAGCCAATAAACTGTATTTATAACAAAGTTTCACCTGCTTTAATGACAACCTAAAATACTGATTAGTTGCATGATAAAAAAGGAAAAGTAAATTTCTTTACCCCTGCTGACATAGGGTTGTCATACAAGCACTTTTTGTTTGTAGTATAAAAATTAATAATCGAATGGAAACAAAAAAAATTAACCCGATGCATGTGCTATACTTTAGCACAGAAACTAAAATTAACGACATTGCTCAATATGTAGGTGTAATTGGTGAACGACTAAAAAAAGATGCCGAAGAGCAAAACATTAAAATTACCGGTCCCCAGTCTTGGATGTATTATGATTTTACAGGTGAACCCGATGCTTTTTTTACTTTAGAGATAGCTTTTCCTATTGATGCATTGCCCGAGAATTATTCAGGAGCATTTGCAGTGAAAACACTTGATGAATATAAATGTCTGTCAACCTCACATGAAGGCGATTGGATGCAAATACCCAATACCTATGATAAGCTTATGACCTACGTAAAAGAAAACAGTATTGAAGCTAAAACAAACAGTCGTGAGGTTTATAGCCATGTGGATATGGAAAATCCTGAAAATAATAAGATTGAAATTCAACTAGGTATAAACTAAATCTACTATGAGATATTTTAAACCCATGCTTATTGCGGTAGTTGTTCTGGCTACCGCAATACTATTCAATTCATTTCAACCGAAAAGTATCACCCTTAATGAAGCAAGAAAAATGAAAGTATTTTCAGGTATAATAACCGATAAACTTAAAGAGAGCAAAGAGTTTTATACTAAAGTATTGGGCTTTACGGTAACTTTTGAAAACGATTTCTTTCTATTGATGGAAAGCCCCGGTGGAGAAGGCAGGTTTAGCTTTTTGCTACCCAACCACCCCAGCCAACAACCTATATTTCAACCTGCTTTTAATGGTAAAGGGGCTTATATTACTCTAGAGGTTGAAGATGCTGATGCTGAATATGAACGCATTAAAGCAACAGGAACACCAATTGAAATTGAAATACGTGATGAAGAATGGGGAGACCGTCATTTTGCTATTGTAGACCCCAACGGTATTGGGATTGATATTGTAAAATATACACCCCCTGCTGAAAACAAATAATTTTTTAAACTGCTTAATTGGTAATTTAGGGCAGTGTCAACTGCCCTTTACCTATTTAATTTGACTTTAATGACAACTACTACTCTAAAACAATACAAAAATATTGGTGCTACCATAGAAAAGCGGTTGAATGAAATTGGAATTAATTCTATTGATGATTTAGCTAAAATTGGAGCAGCCAATGCTTACAAAAAAATTAAAGATAACTACCCTGATAAAACACTTTCAGTATGTTATTACTTGTACTCGTTTCAAGGGGCTTTAATGAATATGCATTGGGATGATATCCCCGTACATATTAAAGATGATTTAAGAAAGCAGGCCGGTATAGAATAATTAGTGCTGTACTTGCACTTTTTCCCAAACTATCTCATTGCCACTTTTTACAAACAACATATAAAAGCCATTAGCAACATCTGTAGTTGCTACTTCAATACCTTTATCTGTTCTTTTAGAGTTAACAGCTACTTCTTTGCCTTCCATAGAAAACAGCTTAATATGGTCTTCCCCATTATTGGGTATTGAAACTATTAGTTTATTAGCAGCAGGATTAGGATAAACAATTACTTTAGATATTGAAGCAATTTCTCTAACACCAACACCGGGACCGCCACCACCGGTTTTTCTTTCAAACCGATAACGAATTGAGTTTGCGATGAAGTTTCCGGCTACTTCATTACCAATAACCTCCATCACAGGTACTTTGTCATCTTTAGTTAACCATTTATACTCTACACGGGTGGAAGGAAAGCCAAAAGATACGGGTAAAGGTTGCTGTATTGAAAAAGAATCTGTTTGGGTAATGGTTGATTTTACTCTTATACAATCGTATGTTTTATAAGGTGTGGTTACCTTTCCCCAACCATCAACTTCATTTTTTCGGGTGCCGCTTTGCCTGTAGCTGCCTACTGTAGGCAATTGTACAGAAACTCTAAAAGTAGAGGTTACCTCATCATTATATTTTAATGGGAAACTGTAAATTTCATCTTTATCAGAATAAAAACCACCCAACGGAAAGTTGTTAAACTTAAAACCAATTCCTTCAGCAGTAAATCTGGTATTTGTTGCTCTGTAAAAATTATACACTTCTTTAAGCGCAAACTGCCCGAAGCCTAATTCATCAGCTATTAGGTTGCCATAGGTATTAAAAAAATAGAAAGCATAAGGTGTTTTTGATGATGCCTCATACTCTACCAACTCTTCATCATTCTTATTTAAGTTTTTAAAGTCCCACGTTTGGTTAGCTCCGGTTTTGTTTACATTAACATTTGCCCCAATAGGCAATACGGTTGCAAACCTAAACGTATCTCCCGAAGCGGGCATATCGCTTCTATTAATTATTATTTGAGCAGATGTTGCCAACGATAAGCAACTAATTAGTAAGCAAGTATATAAGTTTTTCATAAGCGGCTTTAAAACAAAAATAAGATGTTTTATTCAGTTTCTAATGTATTGACATGTAGTTTAATCAATATGTTGCTTAACAAAAAAAGGCAGTACTAATTGTACTGCCCTTTTTTATTTGTAGTGATACTTATATATATTTAGGTCTGTCGGTAGAGGTATCTTTTGGGTTTACCCATTTGTCCTCTGCTTTTAGTTGGCTCTCTTTAGATTTCTTTTTACCCCTAAAGAATAGGTACAGGTTAAAGAATAGCATTATACCCAGGTAAATTGAGAAGCCACCTATTTTAGAACTCAATGCCTCAAACACGTCCTGTGCTCCGGTTATTTCATAGGCTATTCTTAAAGTTAAGAAAGCAAAGCCTAAGTTTAACAAGTAAAAACCTACTTGAAACAACTTATTGGTAGAGGTAGCAATTTCTTCCCGCCCTCTAAAAATATCGAGCATAAAAACCTTTCCGTTTCTAAACAATACACGAGCTACATAATAAGTAAGCCCAATGGTTACGGGTAAGTAGATACTGTAAGCAATGATAATGGGTGATGTTGTGTTCATGGCTTTAATGTTTAAGATGAATGACTGTTTAAGTTTTGATATAACCGTTTTAGCTGTTTACTAAAGCGAGTGAAACTATACATATTTATATAGTGTATTATACCCAAAAGAAGGACTAAGGTTCCTAAGTGTGTGCTTACATCTTCTATCAGTTCAGTGAGGCTGTTAATACTTCCCCAACCGTTGATAGAATATGTAGCATACCCAAGATTTAAAAGATAATAGCCTGTGAGCAAAAACATATTAAAGGCTTTTGCCATTACTTTATTATTATGAAAGCTATCTACCAAAAAAGGCCCACCACTTTTGTATAGTGCCCTACCCACATATACTGTTATATAAAATATTACTGGTAAGTAAACACAATATGCAGCGATGTTATAATTCATAATATAATATTTTCAATAATTAATGAAAATTAATGTTTTTAAAAAAAAAAAGGTTTTCACCTCTCTTCTAATTCCAACACAAAGATAGATAAATAATTTTATTTTCAAAAAATATTGAAAATATTATACAAAGTATGGAGGCTAAATTATGTAACTTGCACATTAAAGAGCAGTTATGAGAAAACTCTATATCAAACTTGTACTTATCTTGACTGTTATAAACGGATTCTCGCAAAACTCTACTCCGTTTTATGACTTCACATCTAAAAAATGGGGAATAGCTGATACCATAACCGGTAAAATAATTACCCCTGCCATATATAAGAAAATCTGGTGGAGTGAAGGGCTATATGTAGTTAAGCAAAATGATAAGTTTGGCTATGTAGATGAAAATGGAGATGTCACAGTTAGCATTGATTACCAGTTTGTAGCAAGATTTGAACACCATATTATTATTGCCAAAAAGAAATTTAAACGTGGCGCAATTGATGCCAAAAACAACATTATAATACCTTTTAAATACAAGAAAATAACGTATGAGAGTGGGTATTTTACTGTCCATAACACTAATGGAAAAGCCGCTTTTTTTGACAGCCTGGGAAACAAAGTTTTGCCTTTTAGCTACGATCAGCTTATCTATCAGCCCAACTATAATCTTATTCTTGCCAAGAAAAATAGAAAATGGGGCTGTATAGACTTGAGTGGCAAGGTGATTATTCCATTTAAACATTCCTATATGAGCCATCCAAATAATGGATTTATTGAAGCTTCCAGAATTGAAAGCAAGTATGGAGTATATAATACAAAAGGTAAGGTAGTTATCCCCCTTGACTATGAAGATATGTACTCAATTTCAAATGGTACTATCGGCTTGAAGAAAAATGGTTTATTCGGTATTGTAGATACCACAGGAAAAGTAATTATTCCTTATACATATCAACAGTTGCAACCTTTTAAATACGGATTGGCGGCTGTAGAACAAAATAACAAATGGGGTGCTGTTAATATGAATAATGAAGTTATAATACCTCTTGAATATGATGCCATACTTATTTTTAAGGATAGTATATCACCAGTAAAGAAAAGTAACAAGTTTGGTTATATTAACTCACATGGGAAGTTAGTTACACCTATTATATATGATGAAGTAAATAACTTCTCAAATAGATTTGGTTTAGTCAGAAAAGATAGCTTATGGGGACTTGTAAACACTAAGGGGAAGGTTATTATCCCACCCTTATATGACCACCTAACAATCCATCCTAACATTGTTGTAGCCAAAAAAAATAAAAATTACGGCATTCTTACTTTGGACAATCAGCCAATACTCGATTTTGACTATCAATACATTGGGAGCATATCAAAAACTCCGAAAAAGTTATCAGTTATCAAAAAAGACAATAGATATGGGTTTGTAAATAATAGAGGCGAAATTGTTATCCCTATAATTTATGACAATGTAAGGAACTTTAATGGTAACTGGGCTTGCGTTACTCTCAATAAGGAAACTTTTTTAATCAATAAGCAAGGGAAAAAGCTATCCCTAAAAATTGATTAATCATTTCAGCTTCACAATACTTACCCCTGCCCCGCCTAAGTCAATATGTTCGTCCTCTATACTATTTACTACTTTTAGTTTTTTAAGGTTATCTCTTAATAGCTTTCTCAAAATACCATCACCTTTACCGTGTACAATTCGCAAACGTTCAAACCCAGTAATTACAGCCTTATCAATAAAAGCAAAAGCTTCGTTAAGAGCTTCATCGCCTCGTTTACCGCGTAAATCTATTTCGGGCTTAAAGTCCATTAGCTCTTTAGTAACATTTATACCCTTAAATGTTTATTGTATTTTCTTAGCTTCTTTAACACTAATTTTTTCCAGCTTGTTCAGTTCAACACTACTCCGCAAATCACCAAAAGCTACTACTGCCTTTTTGCCCTTCATACTAAGCAACTCCCCTACTACAAACTGGCCTTTGATACGTACTTTATTGCCTACTTCGAAGCCATCACTAGGCAGAACAGTTACTTTCTCTTTTTCTACTTCGGTTTGCAGTTTCACTCGTTGTTCATCCAAGTTTTTGCGGGCTTTTTCTGTTTTTTCTTTATTGGCCTTGTTCTCTTTTATCTTCTTGATAGTATTCTCTACCGCTTGGTTAGATTGGTTGATAATCTCCAATGCTTCTTCTTTTGCCTTCTGTAGAATAGCTTTCTTTTTAGTATCTATGCCTTTCTTTATCTCCTCATAATGGCTGATAAGTTTATCTACGTGCTCTTGCTTTTGTAAAAGCTCTGCACGGGCATCTTTCACTTCTTTCTGCTCTCGCTCTAATCGGATAATTAACTCATCAACGTTCTTTTGTTTGTTCCCTACTTTCTTGCGTGCTTGTTGTAACACCTTTTTGTTTAGCCCTATTTTTTGTGCTACTTCAAAGGCAAAAGAACTACCCGGATTGCCTATCTCTAAACGGTATAAGGGCTTTAAGTTATGAGTATCGTAAGCCATGCTGGCATTTACCATCCCTTCACTATTATTAGCCAAAAGTTTAAGGTTACTAAAGTGTGTCGTAATTACCCCATAAGCCTTTTGTTGGTTCAGTTCTTCCAGTATCGCTTCTGCCATTGGCCCGCCAAACTGAGGGTCGGTTCCTGTTCCCATCTCATCCACCAAGAACAAAGTTTTTCGGTCAGCAGCATTTATAAAATGCTTCATGTTTTTAAGGTGCGAACTATAGGTACTTAAATCATTTTCTAAAGATTGTTCATCGCCAATATCAATAAACAATTGTTTGAAGATACCCATTACCGATTTTTCGTGCATTGGAACAGGCACTCCGCACTGCATCATGTATTGTAATAATCCCAATGTTTTTAAGGCTACCGACTTACCTCCAGCGTTAGGACCTGATATTACAATTATTCTTTGCTCACGGCTAAGCTCCATACTCATGGGAACTACTTCTAAGTCCTGAGCCTTATGGTTTAGCCATAACAACGGGTGGAAAGCATCTCGCCATACAAATGCCGTTTTGTTTTGAATTTTTGGTACTAAACCGTTTATGTTTATGGCAAAAGCAGCCTTTGCACGTATAAAGTCTATTATTCCTAACTTTTGATAGTAGAGGGTAAGATTAGGTACTTCGGGTTCTATTTCAAGTGTGATTGCCTTGAGTATTTTTTCTGCCTCACGCTTTCGGGCTATTTGTAGCTCACGTAATTGGTTGTTAAGCTCCAATACTTCGGTAGGTTCAATATAATACACCTGCCCTGTATTAGACTCATCATGCACTAAACCGGGTATTTTACGTTTATGCTCTGCTAAAATGGGTATTACCATGCGGTTATCGCGCACGGTTACATCAGTATCAGCAGCCCATCCTTGGTCTTGAGCACGTTTAAATATGCGGTTTACTTTCCTACCCAGTTCTCGCTCTGCCTCAACAATACCTGCTTGTATGTCCAGCAATTCAGGCGATGCTGAAGGTTTTATAACGCCTTCTTTGTCAATTACACGGTCTATTTTGCGGATGATACTATCATCAAAATTTACATCACTAAAGAGCTCTAATAGTTGAGGAAACTCCTCTTCTCTAAACTGAACAAAACGGGCTATTTGCCCAAAAGTAGTTAGCGAAAGGCGAATTTCATGCAACTGGTGTTCTAACAAAAAGAAACCTGCAATGCCTATATGCTTAAAGTGCTTGGTAGCATCTATATAGTTTTCTGTAGGGAAATTTGCCCCTGCTTGCAGTATTTGTAGAAATTCATCGGTTTGTGCCAGCCAGCGTGTTACCAACTCGTGCGAAGTACTAAACTTCATCTTATCTACAAAAGCTGTCCCTAAAGGGCTTAAACACTTCTCTCTAATCTTTTCTCTTATGGTATCGAAGCCTAATTTCTCTTCGATATTTCTGGGATAATTCATGTATTATTCTTCCTTGGCTTTAAGTAAGCCATTCCTAATTTCTCTTACTTTAATCAGTTATTTTTCCGTTGGGTATTTCTTGCCTCTTAGTAATAACTCAACTACTTGACTTAATCGCTTTTCTCTGGTTGCATCCTGTTTAGGTTCTGCTACCCACCGAGCATATTCTTTCCTTCCAAAAACAGACAAGTTTTCAAAAATATCTTTTGCTTTTGGGTTAGATGCTAAGAGTTGTTGCAAAGCAACCGGAACTATGCTTACCTCTTTTTCAATGTCTTGCTCAAGAATGACATGTACTGAATCTCCTGCTCCTTTACCAATTCTCTCTCGTATAGATTTTAATATGACCAAGGCATGCTTCCCCTCACCGGCACTTGCTAATGCACCTTTATAATTTTCTCCGTCAATAGAAGCTGTAATTTTTACCCTTCCACCTACTCCAAACTCCTCTTTTGCATCATAGGGAAAATCAACATATATCCAACCCCCACCTGCATTTTTCAATACAGCATCAAATTCGTATTTCTTTACTTTTTGCTTTACCACCCTAATAAATATCCAAAAATCAGTGGGGCTACAATGGTAGCATCACTTTCAATTATGTACTTTGGGGTGTCAATATCCAGTTTACCCCAAGTTATTTTTTCATTCGGCACGGCACCACTATATGAGCCATACGATGTAGTAGAATCACTAATTTGGCAGAAATAGCTCCAAAAAGGCACATCTTCCCACTCTAAGTCTTGGTACATCATAGGTACTACGCATATAGGGAAATCTCCTGCTATACCTCCACCAATTTGGAAGAAGCCTATGCCTTTCCCTTCGCTGTTATTTCTGTACCAGTCTGCCAGCCAAACCATGTACTCAATACCGCTTTTCATAGTACTGGCTTGCAACTCACCTTTAATAATGTAACTGGCAAAAATGTTCCCCATGGTACTGTCTTCCCAGCCGGGTACTATAATAGGGATGTTCTTTTCTGCTGCTGCCAACATCCAGCTATGCTCAACAGGTATTTCGTAATGCTCTTTTAAAGCTCCACTCAACAATAGCTTATACATATACTCGTGCGGGAAATAACGTTCTCCTTTAGCTTCAGCATCTTTCCATATTTTGAAAATATGCTCTTGTATTCTTCTAAAGGCTTCTTCTTCGGGTATGCAGGTATCGGTAACACGGTTAAAACCATTCTCTAACAAATCCCACTCTTCTTTGGGACTTAAATCACGGTAGTTAGGCACACGCTTGTAATGCGTATGTGCTACCAAATTCATTATGTCCTCCTCAAGGTTTGCCCCAGTACAGCTTATTATGGCTACTTTATCTTGGCGTATCATTTCTGCTAATGATATTCCTAGCTCCGCGGTACTCATCGCTCCTGCCAAGCTCACCAACATTTTACCACCTTCGTTTAAATGTGCTTCGTAACCTTTGGCTGCATCCACCAAAGCGGCGGCATTAAAATGACGGTAATGGTGAGTAATAAACTGCGATATAGGTCCTTTAGTCATAATCTTTCTTCTTTAAGGGTAGCAAAAATAGCCATATTCTATTATGTGTGGACTATTACTTTTATATGTGTACTTTAGTTTCGTATATGGAAGACACCAAAGCAAAAGCTACTTACTCACGAACCAATTCTTTAGATAATAAATATTTAGAGCTGATGGAAAGTTTTGATGCTGAATTGAGAGCAACATACGGAGCACACCAAGATGAGGCAGACAAAAATAATGTATTTGAGGAAGCTATTAATATTGTACTGGTTTACTATGGTAATAAAATAGCAGGGTGTGGCGGATACAAATTACATCATAAAAATACTGCGGAGATAAAGCGCGTATATATATTGCCTGAATACAGGGGCAAAGGCTTAGGTATTGGTTTGATGAATGAAATAGAGCAATGGGCAAAGGAAGATAGTTTTAAATACCTTATTTTAGAAACAGGAGACCAACAACACGAAGCAATAGCACTTTATAGAAAAATAGGCTATTACGATATACCCAAATATGCTCCTTATTTGGATAGCCCTGTAAGTGTCTGCCTAAAAAAAGATATTGCTTAACTACTTTTCTAAAACTATAAACATATAGTCTCCATCTTCAGAGGGGTATTGTTTGCGAATACCCTCGAATGCTCCGCTTTCTATATCAGCTTCTAATTGTTTTAAGCCTTCTTCTACCTCGTCTTTTAATGATAACTGAGCGAATGATGATATACTTCCTCTTACATTAGGGTCAAAATACAATTTGGGGTTGTTTTTGCCTGCATATAGAAACTGGTCTTGCAAATCGTCTTGTACAAAATACTTTTCTATTTGGTTAATTTTGAACCCGGCTTGGTGAACAGCATTTTCAACGGCACTAAACTTAGGCTCTTTTTTAATAGAAGCAGCTAACATTTTAGGGAAATAGTGTTGCAGCCAAAACTTCTCCGTTAAATCAGAAATGGCAGCAAAAAAAACCATTTTAGCATTGGGTTTCATTACCCTATATATTTCTTTAAAACCTTTTTCCAAACTATCCCAATGGTGTAACGTTAAGGTAGCAACAGCACCATCAAAAAAATTATTGTCAAAAGGTATTTGCTCCGCATTGCCCAAATGCCACTGTACTGCATTACTTTTTGCCTTTGCCTCATTCAGCATCACTGCTGATGGGTCTACTCCATGCAGCATTACTCCTTTTTCAGCTAAAGCAATGGTGTAGTTGCCCGTACCACAACCAATATCAAGGTAAATACCATAAGGTGTTGGCTGCAATAAATTATAAAGGGTTTGGGCTAAATAAGGGTCGGTCTTGCGTGTTTGGTTATACCCCTGCCCTATACTGTTATAGGCTGTCATACTTGATATTTTTAGTAGAAGCAAACTTACAAAAGACTTATGCAAGTGAATTAGCATTTCTATATATTATTGTGTTATTCTTGCTAGTAGTAACCAATTAATAGACTAATACTAAATATTTTATAAATGAAATTATACCCCTTACTAATTCTTATAATCTCGACAGCATTAACCACACAAACTACTGCCCAAGAAAGTATTACATCAGAATTATTTATTACTCTTAAAAAAGCCGATAGCTTAGTTTTTACACAAGGCTTTAATACATGTGATTTAAAAATACTTGATAGCATTATGCACAAAGACTTACAGTTTTTTCACGACCAGCAAGGAATGCAAAACAGAAAAGAGTTTTTTAAAGGGTTTAAAGAAAGTATTTGTACAAATACAAATGAGAAACCTATTAGAAAATTGGTTGATAGCAGCTTAGTTGTATACCCTTTAAAAAAAGACGGGAAAGTTTATGGGGCTATACAAATGGGAGTACATGAGTTTTATATTGCTGAACCCACTAAGAAAGTCCGTTTAACTTCAACCGGAAAATTTATTCATACATGGCTTCTTGAGAACGGTGAATGGAAGTTGTATAAGGTATTAAGTTATAACCACCAACAGCCCTAAAGTAAAGATATTTTTGAGAGTAATTTAATAATTCACCTGTTTGATAGCTAGGAGCTCTCACCAAAAATTTATGCCATTTGCACTTCAGGTGCAGTCCATTCAGGTATATCACCATTTTCGTCTTCTACCAAACCGTCTCGAAGGCGAATAATACGTTTTGCACGCTGGGCAATATCCTCTTCGTGAGTTACTATAATTATAGTATTTCCTTGATTGTATAAATCTTCAAACAACTGCATTATCTCTACAGATGTTTTAGTATCAAGATTACCTGTAGGCTCATCAGCCAGTATTATACTTGGGTTATTTACTAATGCACGCCCCACTGCCACACGTTGACGTTGACCACCTGAAAGTTCATTAGGCTTGTGGTGCATTCTATCCCCCAACCCTACTGAAACCAAAACTTCTTCGGCACGCTTAATACGGTCTTCTTTTTTTACTCCCGCATAAATTAGCGGCAATGCTACATTATCTAGTGCTGAAAGACGAGGCAACAAGTTAAAGGTTTGGAATACGAAGCCTATTTCTCGGTTACGCACATCAGCCAACTCATTGTCTATCATATCACTTACATCGGTGCCATTAAGAATATACTTCCCGTCACTAGGGGTATCTAATGCTCCTAATACATTCATTAATGTTGATTTACCTGAACCCGAAGGCCCCATTAATGCTACATATTCACCTTTATGTATTTCTAACGAAACATCCTTAAGTGCATACAACAATTCTGTACCCATTCTGTAGTAACGCTGAATATGTTGTAGTTCTATTAATGCTGACATAATTGACGTTTTTTAGTTTACGGTTATGTTGAAACAATTTCAACACCAAAATTAAACCTACCCCTTTTTTAACACCTTAGGTGCACGGAAGTAGTCGCTGTCTTTTGCAGGCGCATTGCTAAGGGCTTCTTGTTTACTAAGATGCTCTTTTACCTTATCATCACGCAACACATTGGTATAATTGGTCATATAAATTAAGGGTTCAACACCTTCCGTGTCTACCTCATTTAATTGCTCGCAAAACCCTAGTATTTTTTCTAAATCGGTTTTAATAGCTTCTTTAGCTTCATCTTTAAACTCAAGTCTTGCCAAATGCGCCAAATGGTTTACCAATTTATCATTTACCTGCATACTCGTTCAATTTACTTTCAATAATATGAAAAACTTTTTGTTTCAACTCCTCTGCATCAGAGGGTTTTAGATGGGCAGTATCAATGGGACGATGAACATACATTCTTAGCTGACCCGGACGTGCTGCTACAGGTCCGTACTCAGGCACTTTTAGCCAATTGTCGCCTAATGTAACGGGCAATACAAAAGCTCCTGTTGCTATAGCTGCTTTAAAAGCACCATCTTTAAATTTTCCTAGTTTTGGAACCCAAGTACCAATAGTACCCTCAGGGAATATAACCACATTGGTACCGTCTTCTTCCAAACGTTTACTAGCTAGATTAAAAGCATTTGCCCCATCTCTGGCATTTTTTCTATCAACACCAATATCAATAGTTCTAAAAAATCTGCCAAACAATGGGATTTTTGCCAACTCAGATTTAGCAATAAAAGTCAGATATATGGGTAAGCCACAGGTTATGGCAGGAATATCAGCATAAGAAGTATGGTTGGCTACAATTATGTATGGTTTAGATTTATCAAAAGGTACTTCATGCTTAACCTTTAACCATAAGCCACTCATGGTCATTAATATCCAACCCCATACTTTGCGCCCGAAATGGGCACCGGGATAAAGTTTTTTGTGTGATAGCGTAACTAAAAACCAAGGATAAACAATAAAAAAGCCCAAGCCCAACCACAAAAAAAACCACCAGCCGTGTATACGTTGCAGCCAATTAGGGTGAGGAAGCAATGGAGCCTTTTTTCTAACCATTCATTATGGTTTTAAGTTCACTTAATTGGTGTTTCAAGAAGTTTTCTAGTGGTTTTGCCGCTACCATTTTGATAAACATATTCATATCCGCCTCCAAAACAGCTTGTACATTGCTATTTTCTGCACTTTCCTCTACCCTCCAAGTCAACGTAAACGGAAATGGTATTTTTTCATACGGCTCTAGTACTATTACCTTGTTCTCTTGGGTCTCTTTTACTCGAAGTGATAAATCTGCTGTACCCTTTATAGTAAACCGGCAAGTGTTTTCTGTACTTTGCCATTTTTCAACCTGCTCAGGCATCAACTTCTCGTGGTTATTACAGTCTATCAAAAAGGTATATACCTCACTTGCAGGTTTAGCTATTGTTTCTTGTCCTGATTCAATTATTGTCATGCTTGCTTTTTGTTTGCCATTACAGCCGCCATAAATAAAGATAATACCAAACCAATAAGTACAAAAGGACCTGTATTGGTAACAACTGCCCCAGTAAATGTATATACACCTCGAGAGCGTTTAAGTTTCTCTTCAATTTGGGCTATACTATCACCAACCATTCTCTCAATCTTAGGTAAGTCCTTACTGGTTACCCTTACCGTATCTTGATAATTCTTTATAAAATTTGCTTTGTACTCTTCTATGGTTGATGCTGTAGAGTCTTTTTCTTTTACTAAAAAGGTTTCTGTTTCTTTTATAGCTTGTTCTTTTAACTCCGGAGCCACGTAAGTGAAGTATATCAGTGTTCCCAAAGCTGTTACAACACCTGCCAATGCTGAAATTAAAATACCATTGAACATACACCGCCCAAATGAGATTGCTCCCCCGTTTTTATACTTATAATCTCTAAGAGCCAGGTAAATACCTGTGCCTAGGGTAAGTAAATTGATGATTACTAAATATATTTTTGCCTCCGGGTCTGAAAATATAGCCAGCTTACTTCCTGCTATGGTTTCAAGAAAAATAAACAACCCAACCAAGGCTCCCCACATATACGTTTGTTTCATGCCGCAAATAAAATATGCCTTTGGCAAAATTACATCACCAAAGGCATATATTAGTTATACACCTGCCAATTGCAGGTGCTAAATCATAGTTAATGTTAAGAAAAATTAAAGACTACTTTCTGAACTCTCAGAGTTGCTGTTGCTTGAATAATTTTCTTGCGGACGGTTAAACTCCTCAAAATCATACTCAGGCATTAGCTCGCTTTTCACGTGGTCTACAGTTTCATTCAGTGCATCCATAAACTTGTTAAAATCTTCTTTGTATAAAAAGATTTTGTGTTTTACATACATACCATTATCCTGGCGTTTTTTACTTTCAGTAATGGTAATGTAATAGTCGTTTCCGCGAGTAGCTTTAACATCAAAAAAATAGGTACGTTTTCCTGCCCTTATCTTTTTTGAAAAAATCTCTTCCCTTTCGTTGTTGTTAAAATCCTCCATTTTAATCCTCTCTTACGTTTCGTTATACCCTTTTTTTAAGCAAATTTCTGTAAAAATATAGTGTAGCATACCGTATTTGCAACTTTTATATGATTTTTTTCGATTAAAAAAATTTTCCGTTATCGCTAATTTTCTACAAGTGTATCTACTTCTTCATCCATTTGTTTATGATAAAGCTCAGTATACTTGCCGTTTATATCCATAAGTTCTTTATGGGTTCCGGTCTCAATAATCTCACCATCTTCAAGCACAATTATCTTATTAGCTTCAATAACAGATGTAATTCTATGGCTTATTATTACTGCTGTTTTGTTATGAAGTAGTTGCCTAAAATTAGCTAAAATATTTGCTTCGGTTTGGGTATCAACGGCAGATAGGCAATCGTCAAGCAATAATATTTCAGGTTTCTTTATAATAGCTCTGGCTATTGCTACCCTTTGTTTTTGTCCGCCTGATAAGGTTACACCTCGCTCTCCTACTGTAGTTTCGTATTGTTTCGGAAAATCTAAGATATTATCATTTATATCGGCTGCTTTTGCGGCTTCAACTACTTTGTCATAAGAATTTTCGCGGTCTTGAAGCCCAAAGGCTATATTCTCCTGAATACTATCACTAAATAAAAATACATCTTGCGGTACATACCCCATACTTTCCCTAAAATCTGCTAGGTTTATTTGGCTTATGGGTTCACCGTCAATCAAAATTTCGCCTTCTTGCACATCATACATTCTTAACAATAATGCTGCTATAGTACTTTTTCCAGAACCTGTTGAGCCGATTATACCAAAAGTTTCTCCTTTATTTATTGTGAAAGAAAGGTTTTTCAGTGCATAGCGGGTAGCCCCCTCATATTTGAAGCTTACATTTTTAAACTCTATTTTATGCTTAAAACTGAATTTCTGTTCTGTTTGGTTAACAATTTCGGGTTCAGTATTTAAAAACTCATCAATACGGGTTTGTGAAGCTGCTGCGCGCTGTACCAGAGAAGTGATATAACCCAGTGCCGCAATAGGCCAGGTGAGCATATTTACATAAATAACAAACTCTGCAACATTACCATAAGTCAATTCTCCAGCTATCACCAGCCTGCCACCAATAAAAATAGTTAATAAAGTACTTAACCCCACCAAAAGCATAATAAGGGGAAAGAATAATGAGTCTACTTTTACCAAATCCATAGATTTGGTTTTGTAATCTTCACACTCTTTTTCAAAAGCTTTATGCGATGCCGTTTCTTTGGCAAACGCTTTTATAATTTTAATTCCTGAAAATGCCTCTTGAGTAAATGATGTTACGTTTGATAACTGCTTTTGTATCAAATCGCTTTTTCTATTGATAATGCTATTTACAAAATAGATACTGATAGCTAAAATAGGAAGCGGTGTTAACGAGTATAACGTTAGCTCCACATTAATAGAAAGCATTATTACTATTGCGATAGTAAATAGTGATAATGTATTGATACAATACATTATGGCTGGTCCCAAATACATACGTACACGGCTTACATCTTCACTAATCCTATTCATCAAATCACCGGTAAAGTTTTTTCTGTAAAAAGAGAGCGACAGTTTTTGGTAGTGGCTGTATATCTCATTTTTCATGTCAAACTCAATACGTCTGGAAACAACAATAATTTTTTGGCGCATAAAAAACATAAATATGCCTTTAACTATTGATGTACCCAGTATGAGCATGAAAAAATTGAGACTAATACGCGAAATTTCTGCAATGGCTGCATCATTCCATTCAAAATTAGGTTTCTGGGTCATTTCTTGCCCTGCATTCAAAGCATAGCGCACCAATGGCCCCAACCAAACACCAAATACATTTGATATAATTATAAAAAACGTTCCGAGCAGTAATTGCCAGCGATACTTATAGAGATACTTGTTGAGAGAACTGAGTGATTTCAAGTGATTTTTTAAAAATAAAATATGTTACGCCAAAAAAAACTACTTTTGCAGCACTTTTTATAAAGGCACTAACACTACAAAATTATTACAATATGTTGGAAACTAAAGAAAATATATCGGCTGCTGAAGCTGATATCTTTGGTGAATTAGCTACTCACGACCACGAGCAAGTAGTTTTTTGCCAAGATAACGAAACAGGTCTTAAAGCAATTATTGCAATACACAATACTGTTCTTGGACCCGGCTTGGGCGGCACGAGATTTTGGGCATATAATAACGAAAAGGATGCCATAAATGATGTTTTGCGTTTATCACGTGGTATGACATACAAGGCATCAATAAGCGGGCTTAATTTGGGTGGAGCCAAAGCTGTAATTGTTGGCGATGCTAAAACCCTTAAAAGTGAAGGTTTGTTTCGCAAATTCGGGCGTTTTGTAGAAAACCTAAACGGTAAATACATAACTGCTGAAGATGTGAATACTACTACCAAAGATATGGAGTATGTGCAAATGGAAACTGACAATGTTGTGGGTTTACCGGAATGGCTAGGCGGTGGTGGAGACCCTTCGCCTGTTACTGCATACGGTACATACATGGGAATGAAAGCCTCTGCTAAAAAAGCCTGGGGTGGAGACAGTTTGGCAGGTAAAACAATTGCTGTACAAGGAATAGGTAAAGTGGGCTACCATTTACTGGAGATGCTTCACAAAGAAGGAGCAAAACTATATATATCAGACCTTAATGAAGATGTTTTAAAGAGAGCTAACGAAACATTTGGAGCTGTTGTAGTGCCCGGTGATGATATTTTTGGCTTAGATGTAGATGTATTTGCACCTTGTGCAATGGGTGCGGTGCTAAATAGCGATGTAATTTCTCAATTGAAGTGTAGCATTGTTGCAGGTGCTGCAAACAACCAATTGGCTAATGAGAAAGAACATGGTCCGCAATTAGTTGACAAAGGCATTTTATACGCCCCTGATTTTGTAATTAATGCAGGCGGTCTTATAAATGTTTACAGCGAGTGGACAGGTTATAACCGTGAGAAAGCAATGTCTCAAACAGAAAATATTTACAACACTGTATTAAACATTTACGCACATGCTAATGAAAATAATATTCATCCTCAAGCTGCCGCTACACAATTAGCAGAAAAGCGTGTAAATGATATGATTAGAGTAAAATCTACTTACTAAGTAGTTCTTAAATAAATTATATGGACGCTCATCTTTTTTAGGTGGGCGTTTTTTATTGTTTTCTTTTTGCTTCAATAATATTTACAAAATCTATTTCACCACTTATATTTCTAAACTCAAAAGCTGTATCATACGCTTCAAACTCTTCAATAGCTTTACCTTCAAAGGCAGTAATAATATAATATTTATCCAGTTTGGGTATAGTATCAGTATAAGGCTGCCATTCAATTCCATGGATAGGTAAATACCCGTGCATAGCATATTTATCTACTTCATGTAAAAATACCTGTGTACCCTCTTTATAATACTCTGCCTTAAAATTCTTGAGATTTTCATGAGGGTTATACATGGCTAAATAGTAGCTGTAATGAATATTTTGAGTTTTTATTTCTTTATTAATCGTGTAGTATGGAAGAAGGTATTTTTCAAACGCTCTATTAGTGGTTACCCTAAGTAAGAAAAAGATAAGCAGTGTTGAAAATAGTATTTGTAAGAAGATATTAAGTTTAGATTTTATTTGTTTAAACCCTTGCCCGACAATAATTGAAACTCCAACTGCAAATACAGGTATGAGCCACAAAAAAGTTCTATCAAAGGGTTTCCCACCTCTAACAAAGCTTATTAAAAAAGGAAGTATAAGAATCAGCACAAATACCAATACCCAAGCCCAAGTCCTCCTATCCTTTTGTATCAATAAAAGCCCTATACCTAATAGTATATAAAACACCCAATCCCAAGTATATAAACGACTATAAAAAGTGATTGCTTCTCCCCAAATCTCCCACCTGAACAAGCCGTCAGATTTTACATACTCATTGTTCACCACTTGGCTACCAACAGGTAAATATAAGAGTACACCTATACCAATACCCAACAATAACCATTGTATCAGCTTAGCTGCATTAAACTGCAAAGCAACCTGAAAATGATATTTATACCATTGGTTCAAAAAAACAGTTCCCAAAATTATCAATGCACTAAGTATGGTATACAGATTTGAGGGAATGGTATACAACAACAAAGCCGTGAGTATCGTAATTATTATACCGTTTTGCTTCTTAGGTTCTTTATAAAAACTAAGGGCATAAAATAGCAACATACTACACAACATTATGCTTAACCCATAGCCTCTTATTTGTACGGCAAAATTGTAAAATGGGATGGTAGTCAGCAAAACTGCAATTGCCAACAAGCCATGAAGTTTACCAAACACTCTTCCCGCTCTATAAACAAAAAACATAGTTATAGCAGTAAAAAGTAGTGGTAAGCTTCTTACAACAAATATATTATCGGCTGCATCGGCAAATGAGGTAATACCCCACAGTTTCAGCCATATATTCATTAATATGCTAAAGAAAATATGGTTGTTAGGTACTGAATAGTCGGTAATTGTTTTTTGTAAAGGGACAAGAATAAACTCCTCTAAGCTAAGTACTTCATCATACCAAAAATCAATAAACAATAGCGGTTTTAGTAAATAGATAAAAAAACCACAACACAAAACACTAATTATGGTTCGTAAATGCTTACCCAGATTTATAATGTTATTATTTTGAGATGTTTCCAAGTTTCAACCAAAATAACACCCTTATACTGGCACTAAAAAGATATTTTTGAAAAAATTATGAAGCCTGCAAACGAAGAGAACCCTTGGGAAATACTTTCATCAGAAATTGTACACCAAACACCGTGGGTGCGTATTAACCACCACAAAGTAATAAACCCCGGAGGTAGCGAGAGCGTATATTCTGTAACTGAATTTAAAAACCTTGCCATTGGTATCTTGCCTTTTGATGATGAATATAATACTTGGATTGTTGGGCAATACAGGTTCCCGATAAATACCTACAGTTGGGAAATACCCGAAGGTGGTGGAGATCCTAATATATCACCCATAGAAAGTGCTAAACGTGAGTTGGAAGAAGAATGTGGTTTGGTAGCTGATGAATGGCAAGAGTTACTGATAAGCCATACTAGCAATAGTGCTACAAATGAAATAGCATATATATATGTAGCTAAAGGGCTAACACACACTGCCCCTAACCCCGATGAAGATGAAAGATTGGAAATAAGAAAGCTGCCTTTTACTGAACTATACCGCATGGTGATGGACAATGAAATAACTGACAGTTTAACAGTTATGGCAGTTTTAAAAGCCAAAATACTGATGGATAAAGGAGTTCTTTAATATTTACCATCACCGTTTATTTGTGGTAATTACAAAAACTTACACTTGGCTCAACATTTGTATATACAAATAAAAATTTAGAAAGGTAATACCATGAGTCGCAAAGTAATTAAAACCCATACTGCTACCAGAGAGCAAGTGGGAGAAAACTTTTTCGTAAACCGCCCGCTACCCCATCCTACACTAAAGCATTTTGACCCATTCTTGTTGTTAGACCAAATGGGACCGGCCGAACAACAACCAAGCACAAAACAAAAGGGTACGGATGCACACCCGCACAGAGGGTTTATAACGCTTTCATACATCCTTCAAGGTGAAATTGAGCATAAAGACAGTTTAGGGAATTTCGGTTTAGCCAAATCAGGCGGTATGCAATATATGATTGCAGGGAGCGGTATTGTACACTCAGAAAAACAGAGTAAAGCGTTTTCAAGCCACGGCGGTACATTACACGGTTTTCAGTTATGGATTAATCTTCCCGCTAAATATAAAGATGAACAACCTGCTTATTTTAACCTGAACGACCACGAAATACCCCGTTTTACTTTTAATAATGGTGCATATGTGAAAGTACTTGCGGGTGCTTACGATGAAATAGTTTCACCTGTAAAAACTTATAGTCCATTATTTGTTTACCATGTTCACTTACCTGAAAAAGCTGAGGTTGAACTAACAGTTCCTATTAACTATAACATATTTTCTTACGTACCCGACCGAGAGGTACAACTAGGCTGTGAAAAAACATTGGTAGCAGGGAAACAATTTGCCGCTTTTGATGGAGATAGTCCATCACTTAAAATAGCCAACCCGGGTTCTATGCCTAAAGATATAATGCTATATGGCGGGATACCCATTGAAGAACCTATAGTTCCTTATGGTCCTTTTGTAATGAATAGCTTTAAAGAAATACAAACTGCTATTTACGATTATGAAGCAGGGAAATACGGTACTATAGACTTTTGATAGTTTGTCTCCATCCACTTGCCGAAAAAAACTACCTTTGCGGCTCGAAAATTGTAGAATTACGCAAAAAATAAATAAAGAATAGATGGATGGATTGATAATGGCAGGGCAATTGATTTTATCGCTTGCCATTTTGGTTACACTACACGAGATGGGTCACTTTTTAGCTGCCCGAGCCTTTGGGATAAAGGTGGAGAAGTTTTACCTGTTTTTTGATGCGTGGGGAATAAAGCTCTTCAGTTTCAAAAAAGGAGATACTGAATATGGTATTGGCTGGCTGCCGCTTGGGGGCTATGTGAAAATTGCAGGTATGATTGATGAATCGCTAGATACCGAACAATTGCAAAAAGAACCTGAAGAATGGGAATTTAGAGCAAAACCGGCTTGGCAACGCTTAATAGTAATGCTAGGGGGTGTAACTGTTAATGCTATTTTAGGTATTATAATTTTCACATTCCTAACTTTTGCTTACGGTAAAACTTATTTACCCGTTGAAAATATGACCCACGGTATAAAAGCCGGTGGTTTTGGCAAACAAATGGGGTTTAGAGACGGAGACAAAATCATCTCTGTAAACGGGCAAAAAATAGTAAACTTTGAAGATGCTACTGACCCTAATAAATTTTTAAGTGATAGCTTAGTATACAAACTTGAGCGAGATAATGAAATAATTACCCTTAGGCTGCCTGATGGGTTGATAGACAGTATGGCAGACCACAAAGGAGGTTTTATTAGAGAACGTTTTAAGTTTAGTGTAGATAGTGTCCAGAAAAATGCAAATAACAAAGTTCCGCCACTTAAAAAAGGAGATATAATTTTAAGTGTTAATGATACAGCAACACCATATTTTCATGATTTTAAAGAGCGACTGACTAATGCAAAAAGCAAGGATATTCCATTAACTGTTTTAAGAAACAATGATACGGTAGCATTAACAGCGAATGTTGATGATAATGGTGCCTTAGGGTTTATACAAAAACCCGATTTAGAGTACGAAACAGAATATTTTAGCTTTGGTGAGAGCTGGGGTGAAGGATATAACGAAGCAGTGAGGAACCTTGTTGTAAATGTGAAGTTTTTCGGTAAGGTTTTTTCAGGGCAAGCCAATGCCTCAAAATCATTAGCAGGCCCTATAGGTATAGCCACCCAGTTTGGTGGTGATTGGAATTGGCAACGCTTCTGGACTTTAACAGGCTTACTTTCTGTTATTCTGGCTTTTATGAACTTACTACCTATCCCTGCACTAGATGGCGGACACGTAGTATTTTTGCTATATGAAATGATTGTGGGTCGTCCATTACCTGAAAAATTCTTGCACGTGATGCAGGTAATAGGCATGGTTATTCTACTTGCTTTTATGGTGTTTATTTTCGGTAACGATATTTTCAAACTGTTTAAGTAGCCTTGGATACTGATAATTACTTCAGCTTTTTTGATTTGCCCATCACTTTTGGACTGGATGAGAAATTGCTAAAGGAAAAATATTACGAAAACACCAGAAAGTACCACCCCGACCAGTTTGGACAGGAAAACGAAAGTAAACAAGCCGAAATGCTTGAACTTACTTCATTAAACAACAGCGCTTATAAAACACTGAAAAAGTTTGATAAGCGAGTGCACTATATACTTGATTTAAACGGGTTGGTAACCGAAGGCGATAAACATTCTCTATCCCCAGCCTTTTTAGGCGAAATGATGGACATTAATGAAGCATTAATGGAGCTGGAGTTTGAGCCTGATACTGTGAAGCTAAAACAGACTGAACAAGAGGTAAGCGAAAGGGAAAACCAGATAACGGCACTATTACGAGAACTAGGCAGCAAGTACGATTCTTCAACTTCTGATGAGGAAAAAAAAGAACTGCTAGGGCTTGTAAAAGAGACATACCATAAGAGCAAATATATTTTGCGCCTAAAAGAAAGTTTGCATAAGTTTGCAGCCCTTTAAAACTTAAAGGAATGCCCAGGTGGCGGAATTGGTAGACGCGCTGGTCTCAAACACCAGTGAGGTTAAACTCGTACCGGTTCGACCCCGGTCCTGGGCACAAAAAAAGCCTTTCAGAAGTCTGAAAGGCTTTTTAGTTTTTTTAAGCTACTTCTTGTTTGCCAGTATGGCATTAGCAGTACTTATAAATTTTTCTTCTTCTTTGCCGGGTGTAGCCCCTCTTGGATAGCCGCATTTACCTTTGGCTGTAATAGTATACTTTTCTCCCACAGAATCTTTAGCCATAGTAAATAGCCAAATGGTAGGATAAGCTGTTACCCTAAATGCTTGCTGCAATTCAGCATTTTGTTTCACTTGGGCAGGTGATAATTGTTTCCTTCTCGGAAAATCCAGTTCCAGCAATACAACGTTTTTATTTGCCCACGCTATAAAGGCCGGTTTCACAAAAACATCACGTTGAAGCTTCTTGCACCAACCACACCAATCACTACCTGTGAAAAAAGCAAAAATAGGTTTCTTTTCTGCTGTAGATACATCGTTAGCCTGTTTCAGGTCTGTATGCCATACTAAGCCTTTATTTTGATTATTGTGTTGTGCAATTGTATTTAGGCTTAAAAGCAATGTAAATGCTACAATTATTAGTCTCGTCATATTAATGTTTAAGCAATCTCCCTTTTTAGATTAACTATTTTTTATTCTTTAGTAAATTTGGAGTAGAATACATTTCCTCTCTTATCTATTAGTTGCAAAAAGTATACCCCTGCTTTATATTCAGAAATATTTATACTTCTATTATCTAAACTAGCTGTAGTACTCTTACCTAATACATCTGTAATGGTTGCAGCAACAATACTTACATCTACTTCTATGTTAATAATAGAAGTAGCAGGATTTGGATAAACCTTTATTTGTGTTGCTTTAGGTTGTATTATACCGGCTATTATATCGTTCAATTCATTAGCTTTTTTAATGGCTGAAGCGGCATCGAAACTCTTATAGTATACTTTAAAGTCTTTTGGGTTTATTACCAAAAATTCAGCGTTATAGGTCTTCTCCCAATACTTGTTAGAATCTAAAAAGGTAAAAATATCCTCATATCCAAAATCAGTTTTCCAATCAGCAACTCCTGTGCAAGTACCTGTGCCGTTAATTTTATTTAATGCCCCCCATACTCTAATCGTGTTTTTATGGTTTGTAGCAAATGTATCCACCGACGGCGCACCTGCTCTACACCCCCCACAGTCCAGTCCTTGCATACATATCATTAGTATTTTATTGGATTTTAAAACATCGAACACATTTTCGCTTTCGTTATCACAAGTGTATTGAGTACGGTCGGCTACAAGTTGTGCCTCACTTGTAAAACTTATAAAACCAAAAAGTATTAAGGCTATATATTTTTTCATATTAATGTAAAGTTAAACTATTTAGCACAAAAAAGGCGATTCCGTATTAAAGAACCGCCTTATCCTTATGATAATTATATAATCTAACCTCTTACCTATATAATTCTAAATTATGGATGACAGTGGAAATCAACAGTCTGTACACGCTCAGTTCCTTCATGGTCAATATATGCAATTATTTGTAGTTGCATATCGCTGTGGTGCGTAACATTATTTACCCAAGTTTCACTAATTGTATACGATTTAGCATGCATGTGTCTATGTTCTGACTTAAATACCTCGGTATCGTTCATGCTTTTGTTAATTATTCGTACTGCGTACCCATGTAATTCTTTGTCATCACTTATTTCCGCTTCTATTTTAACGGTAGCACCGCTATGGAATGTTTTCCCTTCCTCGGGCGAGGTAACTTTTGTTGAGAAGTTATCTGTAGGAGTATGGTCAGGATTATCATCATCAGATTTATTACATGATGATACAAAAGCGGTTGTTGCAAACAGCAACATAATAGTAACTAGTGTTGTGATTTTATTTCTTTTCATGATTTTAGTGATTTTTAAAATTTGTTTTATAATAAGTTAAAAGTTAGGGCTGCATTAGGTGTTACAAAGCCTTGCCCCATATTGCTTTGTATAGGATTACGTAAATGGGCTCCAACTGCCCATTTATAAAAGTATACATCTACTCCCGCATCAAGTTGTAACATAGTACCTCCGGTATAATCTACCTCATACCTCCCGTCTTTATCTGTTCCATAATGTTCAAATGCTACACCTACTTGCGGTAAAAAAGTTATGTTACGGTAGTTCTTCCAATAAAAAGCCCTACTTGAAGCCAAAAACCTGTCTCCCAATTCATATCTGTTAGGGTTGGCATTATTAAAAGTATAACGCAACTCGGTATTGATACCGAAAGATTTAAAACGAATTGTATGCAATAGGTTTATGGGTACATCATAACTTCCTGAACCTGATTGCATATTAATATTCAGTAAATCTCCATTTGCAGATTTATTAAATACTCCTGTAGGTAACTTCATGCCTCCACCTACTTGCAAGCTATGTTTCAATGTGCTCTTATTACTGTCTGTTGTGTTGAATACAACATAGTTAGCCAATAGGTTAATATCTCCTAAACCTTCAGTAATGGTTCTTTGTCCGTCTTCTTCCCTTACAAAATAATTGTAAGGAATTTGAGCAAATACTTGTATTCTTTTATGTGGAACATAACGCCCCCATAAAGTTGTACTGGTAAAGTACTCTTTTGATATTTTTTGTTCCTCCCCTTCAAATAAGGTAGGATGTGCTGATGTAAATGATGCGTGAGTAGCACGAATACCTATGAAATGTTTACTAAACCTAGGTAATATGCCCATACTATTCCCCCCAACTGCACATCCACATACATCACATGCTGCAGCACTATATGCCACAAGCAGTAGCCCAAAGGCTACAAGTGTTTTTTTCATTAATGTGTTTTTGTGGTTTAAACTTTAAGAAAGTGCTTTGTGTTTAAACCAATAGCTCGGGCGGGTGGAAAAATGAAATAGCAAAATCAGGTTTTACCAGCTTATCACTAGTCCTGAAATAAATAAGCTTATCATCGCTATCTTCTTGTAATTTATCTACCGAAGATGGCGTTGTAAAGGATGATAGTTCAATTTTTTCAATACTTACTGGTGGTGTAAAAGGTTTTTCTTCACCTTCGGTTGCTTCAAGTTGTTTTACCAGCTGGCAACTCCCTGCACAGTTTGAATTGGGGTTATTACGGTTTTCACAACTTGTTTGCGCTATATATTCTCGATTTATTTGCCATGAAGCGAATACATACACCTTTAACATTAGCGGCCATGCTATGAGAAAGGTTAGTAGTATAGCAAATATTTTTTTCACTTGTGTTGTGCAAAGGTACCACTTTATAGAGGCTTTTAAACTACCTTTCGTTGTATTTAACTATGAAACAAACAGAAAAAACTAAAATCACACGTATTGCCAAACGAGGGCATTATGATGCGGAAACTATACATGCAATTACTGACGAAGCATTGTTTTGCACTATTAGTTATTGTATAGACGGACAACCTTATAGTATACCCACAGGGCACTGCCGTATTGGTGATGCCATTTATATTCACGGCTCTGTTGGTGCAGGGTATATGCGGCAATTGGCTGAGGGTGCCCCTGCTTGTATTTCTATTACATTATTAGATGATTTGGTATTGGCTAAATCAGTATTCAACCATTCAGTCAATTACCGCTCAATAGTTGCTTTTGCTAAAGCTGAACGTATTGATGATTATGATATGAAAATGGCTGCACTTGAAGCTTTTACCGAAAAAATGATACCCGGAAGATGGAAGGATTGCAGACCGCCTAATGAAAGTGAACTGAGAAAAACCATGGTACTAAAATTTGGTTTGCATGAAGCTTCTGCTAAAATACGAGCCGAACAGTCTAGCGATGACAAAGAAGATGAATATTTACCCTACTGGGCAGGTTTAGTGCATATAACCAATGCGATAACCGCTTATAATGCTAATGACTTAACCAAAAGTCAGGGTATTGAATACCCTGGTTATTTTGATTTGTAGTTATTTCTTCTACTCAGTAAAACCAATAATTTCACAACTCTCCCAATCAACACATAGAAGCTGCCATTTATTACATATTTCCCCAATTAAACTTTCAATACTTCCCTCAACTTGAATTGAGTTAACATTGGTCATCCAAATGTGCTTAACTATAGTATCTTCATTAAAATCAAAGTATATAGCCGCATAGCCTTTACCATACCCATAAGTATTTTTTCTTAATTTACGGAAAGTCAGCCCATATCCAGTATATACTTGTATTTCTTTATTTAGCCCATAACTTAAAATTAAATTATCCAACTCATATCTTTTTATTTTTTTTGAAACCAGTGGCATAGGGGCTTCTCCTCTTACCACCATTTCTTTAAATCCAAATCCGTCAAAATTTTCCTCATAATTATCGTTCAGCCTCGCCATCTCACTTTCAACAAACTTTATATTTTCTTGAGGTTGAAACTCTATTTGACAAAAATCATCTTCGTGATAAAAGAGACTATCAGGTACTTTCTTTCCAAAAAAACGTTTAAAAAAGTTCATATAAATAAAAAAAAGCCCCGGTTGGGGCTTTTAAAATTAGTTATTATAAGCTTATTATTTAGCCTTATTTTCTTGTTTTCTGATTAACTGTGCAGACATTGGGCTACCAATACATAATGATGAATAAGTACCCAAAATAACACCCACGGTTAATGCAAAGGCAAAACCTTTAATAGTTTCACCACCGAACAAGAATAGTATAAATACTACCACAATAGTAGTTACCGATGTCATAATAGTACGGCTAAGTGTATTATTCAGAGCCATATTAATTACTTTGTCGGTATCCCCCTCTTTCTTATGCTCTTTCAGGTATTCACGCACACGGTCAAATACAACCACCGAGTCATTTATAGAGTAACCTATAATGGTAAGTATTGCTGCAATAAATGCCTGGTCAATCTCTAAAGAGAATGGTACTATACCATCCAACAAAGTGAATAGTGAAAGTACTACCAGTACGTCATGCGTTAACATTACTATGGTTGCTAAAGCAAATTGCCATCTGCGGAAACGTATTTGTATGTAAGTAAACATACCTATAAGTGCCAACAGAATGGATATAATAGCTGATTGCTTAATATCATCAGCCACAGTAGGCCCTACTTTGTTTGATGACTCTATCGTATACTTACCTTTGCCTAATGCATCAAACCCTTTATCTAGTTGAAGTTCAACCAATTTACTTGCTTCCTTATCCTGACTGTTAATTAGGTACTCAGTTGTTACTTTAAAAGTGTTGTCGGTACCATAAACCTTAACCTCAGGAGCAGAATTTAAAGGTTCTTTTAAAGCTTGCCTTATATCAGATGCATTGGTTTCTTCTTCTATTTTAATAACGTATGACCAACCTCCCTCAAAATCAACCCCTAAGTCAAACCCTCTAGTAGTCATTGAAACTATACCGGCAATTATTATAATACCTGAAATGGCATAAAATATTTTACTTCTTCCAACAAAGTCGAAGTTTGCTTTTCTAAGTAAGTTTTTAGAGTACGGGAACCAGAACTTAATACCCTTCTCACGTTTCATCAGATTTTCATATACAACACGTGTAAGCAAGAAAGCCGTAAATAATGAGCTTATGATACCGAATATAAGCACGATAGCAAAACCCGATATAGGTCCCATACCAAATACGGCAAGTACTGATGCGGTAAGTAATGTGGTTACGTTAGAGTCTATAATAGCTGACGATGCATTTTTAAAACCGTTTGCTATTGAGTTTCTCAATGTGCGACCAGCATCTAATTCTTCTTTAATACGTTCGTAAATAAGTACGTTGGCATCCACCGCCATACCCAGTGTTAAGATAATACCTGCAATACCGGGTAATGTTAATGCTGCTTGGAATGATGCTAATGTTCCTATAATAAAGAACAAGTTTAATAGCACGGCCAAATCGGCAATAATACCCGCAGTATTATATACCAAGAACATAATTAATATTACCGATAGGAAACCAACCAGTATAGATGCTAAACCGCTATTAATTGATTTTTGCCCTAAACTTGGCCCTACAACAGCTTCTTCTACAATGCGAGGAGTTGCAGGAAGTTTACCTGCCTTAAGAATATTGGCAAGGTCGTTTGCTTCTTGCTGGGTAAATCCACCTTCAATAGAAGTAGAACCGTTTGGAATTGGCCCGTTTACCACTGGTGCAGAGTATACTAAGTTATCAAGTACAACAGCAATATGTTTTTTAGGGTTAGCTGATGATGCAGCTTCGGTAATCTCTTTCCATTTTCTAGCCCCCTCAAAGTTCATATTCATAGAAACCTCACTATTACCCAACTGCCCTATTACTGCTCTTGCATTTTCAACCACATCACCATCAAGTGCGGCACCACCATCGCGTTCTTTTTTCAACGCATATAGTATGAACAGATTAGGTGCTTCTTCTTTATCGGCAGGATTGGCAGACCAAGCAAACTTAACATCGTTAGGTAAGATATTCTCTCTTATTTCGGGGTTGTTAAGTACTTCGTTAATTCTTGCAGTGTCATTAAACATGGCCCTACCTATAGCTGCATTCTGAGCATAAAAATATCCGCCTTGTTCGTCCCTGTAAACATTATAACCAAAACCTAGCTCAACTAAATAGTTTCTTTGGTTAGCACTATCTTGTGCAGTAGTATCAGTTGAAGCTAAGCTTCCCGAATCGTTTAATGATGCTGAATCATTCGCATTGTTTGCAGAATCATTTACTTCTGCAACGGGTGTCTCTGCAACTTGGTTCGAATCGTTTCCTTCACTCAACTCATTAAGAATAGATGAACCGTTATTTGCCGAATCAAGTTTGTTTAACTCATCCTGACCTTTTAGATAGTCATTAATCTTATCTAAATAAGGAACAAAGTCAAGGTTGCTATAAGCATTATAAAACTCAAGTTTAGCTGTATTTTGTAATAATTTACGCACACGCTCAGGATTGTCTATACCCGGTAACTCAACCATTACCCTGCCTGAACCTGCCAAACGTTGAATAGTAGGCTGGGTTACTCCAAATTGGTCGATACGTGCTTCAAGTATCTCGAAACTTCTGTCTATAGAAGCATTAGCCTCTTCTCTTAAGTAATCTATTACATCATCGTCTGAAGATGTAAATTTAATTTTACTGTTACTCTCGTTAGAGAAAAACAAAGGTGCAAGTTGAAGATTCGGATTTATAGCTTTAATCTGTCTTCTAAACTCGTTTATAAAGTCTAGTCCGGGGTCTTTCTCCTGTGCGGCTATAGTTGCATTAATAGCTTTATTTAGGTTAGGGTCATCAGGGTTATTGGCGAGTTTTCCCACAATATCAGAAACAGAAATTTCTAATACTACATTCATACCCCCTTGCAAGTCCAAACCTAGGTTTAACTGACGCTCTTTAACCTCTAAATAAGTAAAGTTCTTAAAGCCTAAATTAAATACTTTTTCTGTTGCCAGTGAGTCTAAATACCTACGCTTTATCTCTGCCTTGTTAGCAGTACTGTCAGCAACATCTTCTGCAAAAGCTTTAGCATCTTGTTCTAAAGAGTAAGCTTTATAGGTAAACGAAAGCTGATAAATACATACCAATACTAGCGCAACAGCAAAAAACTTTACAACGCCTTGATTTTTCATTCTATTCTCTTAATTATATACTTTGTATGCGGTTCTTACCAATTTTTAAAGAACGGCAAATATAGAGTTTAGGCTATTAAAGTGCAATGCACATTATAGCCTTTCGTAATTTTTTATAAAAACTTGTTAGCCAAGCATATAAGATTATTTTACTGGTTAATTTCTATAAAACGTTCAATGTCGTTTTCTTTTCCAAGTAAAATTATGGTATCCGTATCGTAAATAATTGTGTTTTCTTTCGGTATTCCAAAAATGTGTGCTTCTTTGGTTGGTTCACCCGCATCGTTCATTACCTCATACTCCCTTTTTATAGTAATCAGGTTTAGCTCATACTTTTCTTGCATTTGTATATCGCCTACCGTTTTATTCCATATACCTTTTGGAGGTTTAATTTCTGCAATCTCATAGTCATCAGGCAATTGCAAAAAAGTCATTACACTGGGGTGTATTAAACGTTCTGCCACAATTATACCAACCTCATCTTCGGGAGAAAGTATTTCCGTTACCCCAATTTTCTCCAGAATCATGTGCTGTTGTTTGTTACCTGCACGGGCAATAATTCGCTTCACCTTCAAATCCATTAAAAGTGTCACCGTTAGCAATAAGGCTTCAAAGTTTTCACCAATGGCAACTACTACAGCATCCATTTCAGGAATATTTACCGACTCTAGCGACCGTTTATCGGTACTATCCATAGTAATGGCATAGGCAACATCATCACGCAATACATCTACTTTACTTTCTTCACTATCAATCGCAATTACCTCAGCCCCACGCTCCGATAAAGTTTTGGCTATTTTGGTTCCAAAACGCCCCATGCCTATTACTGCAAATCTGTAATCCATATATACAAATGTATTAGTTTACTACCTATTATTCTGATAATAACGCTTTAAAGTGGTTTTCTACCATAGCCAAGCTATTATTAAAGTGTACGTTATTTTTTATAACCACATCTGCCAATTCTTTGTAAGGGGCTAAATATTTTTGAAATGCAGGTTTCACATGATTATACCATTGGTAGGTAACCATATCGGGGGGTATGCCCCGTTCGTCCACATCACGTTTCATGCGGCGTTGAAATTTCACGTCATCATCAGCATCTATAAACAGCTTCAAGTCCAGCATATCAAAAATATTCTGATAATAGAATATAAATAACCCCTCAATAATTATGATGGGTGTAGGACTAAAGTCCATTAACTCCTTTTCTTCACTAGGGTTATTAAAGTTGTATGACATTTTTTTGATAGTCTCCCCTCTTGACAGCGCATCCAAATCATCATGAAACTTGCTCAGTTCTATTGCTTCGGGTAAATCAAAATTCACCTCATCATTACTATCCTTCTTTTGTTGTTCCAAAGGTTTGTAATAATCGTCTTGAGAAATGAAACAAACTTGTTGGGGAGTAAACTTTTGCTTTAAAGATTTGAGAAAATGCGTTTTTCCTGATGCACTCCCACCCGTAACACCCACTAAATAAGGTTTTTTAGCCATACGGGGTACAAAGGTACATTTATCATTTAACAATTAGCATTGAACATACATTCCAAAACTCAGAACACAGAACTCTAATATCCTTCGTGGGCTTCTTTTCGCATTTTTTCTGATAGCTCTTTACCTAAATAACTATCTACTAAATAATGAACCAAATATAATAAAGGTGTTAACGCTAAAGCTACTATAAACTTATAGATGTAATTGTTAGCACCTACAGATAAAACTTTCTGTATCGTCCAATTACCTCCCAAATAAAAAGCTACATATAATACTATAAAGCTATCTACAATTTGTGATATAAGTGTTGAGCCTGTTGCCCGTAACCACAACAACTTATCGCCAGTTCTTTTCTTCATAAAATGGAAAGAAAATACATCAACGAACTGTGCTACCACAAATGCTGTTAAAGAACCGACAATAATATTTAATCCCTGTCCGAATATTGTTGAAAAAGCCTTTTGTGTATCATATAATGAACCATCTTTAGGGTGAGACATTGCCCACCAATCAGCAGGACTCAAACTAATTACGCCATAAATAATAACAAAGGCGTAAGCAATTAATGCAACAGCAATATAAGTGAACATCCGAACGCCTTTTTTACCATAATATTCGTTTATAATATCAGTCATTATAAATACAATAGGCCATGGCAAAACACCGGCTGTTAAATCCATACTTTGCTCAATACCAAAAATTGGTATTTTAAACTGTTTTATACCTAATGTACCTTCAAGCGAAAATATTTTAACGCCAATAAACTCTGCCAGTATAGCGTTACATAGGAAAAAAGAGCCGAGAATAAGAAAAAGTAAAGTCCGTTTGCGGTGTTCTTCGGATTGCATCTCTAATAGGGTTTGTATGCTTCAATAATACTCTTTTTAAAATTAGCTATGGGCGAAAGCCTACATTTGGGTACATATTGTCTACACCAATGAAAAAAATAATTCTCTTTACTTTTTTAGTAAGCTGTTTTTTAACTGTAAAATCTCAAACCGATTCTTCTAATATTTCTTTTGAGGTATTGCTTGATTCAGCACAAATGGTTTTTACTCCCCCCAAAGGCTATGTTGAAATTACTCCCACTGAAAACAACCAGATGAACTATGAAAAAGCATACAAGCACACTACAGAAAAGTTTGAAGTGAGGTATGCAATAAGAAGACATAATTTCAAGTTTTTTGAATCGATTTTTCAAATGACGCTTTTAAATATTACGGACGGACAGATGTATGAGTATAATTTCTTTAATCCGAATGCTGTTAAAACTGAGTTTCATGGAGATATCGGTGCATCGGTTTTAGTAAAGCCCGGAGAGGAGTTTGCAAAAGAATATAAATACTGTTTAATGGTTTGCGTGAATAAAAAAGGTATAGGAGATATGTATTGCTTTTATTTAGGAGATGATACGGCCTTAATTACCAAGCTTATGAAACCCATTTTTTATGCTTTGAAGTTTAAAGAAAAAACGCCCACTGAAAAGTGAGCGTTTTATAAGTTTAAATTGAATTTCTATTCTTCTTTTAAGTAATCATATTCATAGCGTTCAGGAGAAACTAAAGTTTCTTTAATACTACGCATACTTACCCAACGCATAAGGTTGGCTTTTGCACCGGCTTTATCGTTAGTACCTGATGCTCTTGCACCACCAAACGGTTGCTGCCCAACTACGGCACCTGTTGGCTTATCGTTTATATAAAAATTACCTGCACTATCTCTAAGCTTGTCTGTAGCAACTGTTATTGCATAACGGTCGTGTGCTATAATAGAACCTGTAAGTGCATAGGGAGATGTTGTATTTACCAACTCTAAAGTTTCTTCATATTTCTCTGCATCATAAACATAAATAGTAAGTACAGGGCCAAAAATCTCTTCACACATGGTAGTGTATTTAGGGTCTTTGGCTACCAAAATAGTTGGGTCTATAAAATACCCTTTACTTTTATCATAACTGCCTCCTGCTAATACTTCAACATCAGCATCGTTTTTAGCGGCTTCAATATAATTTGCTATTTTATCGAATGATTTCTCATCAATAACAGCATTCACATAGTTTCTAAAATCTTCAACAGGGCCAACCTTAATAGTTTTTAAATCAGCAACCAGTTTTTCTTTCAACTCATCCCACATGGTGTTTGGAATATAAGCACGTGATGCCGCCGAGCATTTTTGCCCTTGGAACTCAAAAGAACCACGTACCAATGCTGTATTTACAGCATCTACATTAGCACTTTTATGCACCATTACGTAATCTTTACCTCCAGTTTCCCCTACAATGCGCGGGTAACTTTTATACTTATGGATATTGTTTCCTATAGACTTCCATATATCTTGGAATACTCCAGTAGAACCTGTGAAGTGGATACCTGCAAAATCAGGATGGTTGAAAATCACATCTCCTGTATCAGGACCAGAAACATATACTAGGTTAATAACCCCATCAGGTACACCGGCTTCTCTGAAAATTTCCATCAACACATTGGCACTGTATATTTGGGTGTTGCTGGGTTTCCAAACTATTACATTACCCATCATAGCAGCACTTGTAGGTAAGTTACCTGCAATAGCAGTAAAGTTAAATGGGGTTAATGCAAAAACAAAACCTTCAAGCGGGCGGTACTCCATTCTGTTCCATACTCCTTTTGATGAAATAGGCTGGTCTCTGTATATCTGAGTCATAAACTCAACGTTGAAACGCAAAAAATCTATAATCTCACAAGCCGAGTCAATTTCAGCTTGAAAAGCGTTTTTGCTTTGAGCCAGCATTGTAGCTGCATTTAATTTAGCACGGTATGGGCCTGCAATTAAATCAGCAGCTTTTAAAAATATAGCGGCACGTTGTTCCCATGGCATATTACTCCAAGCAGGGCGGGCTGCTAATGCAGCATCTATAGCTTGTTGCACATGGCTTTTATCACCTGCATGATATACGCCTAATTTATGATGGATATCGTGCGGAGGCGCCATCTCTTTTGTATTGCCTGTACGCACTTCTTTGCCATTAATGTACATAGGCACATCCACTTGTTTAGCACGTGCTTCTGCCAATGCAGCTTTAAGTTCTTTTTTCTCTTTGCTGCCCGGAGCGTAGTTTAAAATAGGCTCGTTTACAGCTTTAGGAACATTGAAAAATCCGTTCATTATTTTATTTCCTTCTAAAAATTAAAAAAGTAATTATTCTGAATTGAGGTGCAAATGTAACGGTTTTCTTTTAGGCTTAGAAATACGAAAAGTTGTGTTGTAATAAACCTATTTTTATCCTGCTTGTTATGCCCTTGTGGATGCAAGAACAATAGACCGCATTATTGAAATGGCTTGGGAAGATCGAACCCCTTTTGATGCCATAGAGCACCAATTTGGTTTGGCTGAGAAAGATGTTATTGGGTTAATGCGTAAGGAAATGAAACCCAGTAGTTTTAAAATGTGGCGCAAACGGGTAAGCGGCAGAGCTACAAAACATTTAAAAAAGGGAAGTAGCGATATTGACCGTTTCAAAAGCAGTCGCCAAAGAATGATTAGTAATAATAAAATAGCTAAACGCTAACTACTTAAACAAGTTCCACATTTGGTGCTTGGGCGTAGGTGCCGATATTTTTACGGGTTCTTTTTTTACAGGGTGTTCAAATTCAAGTTGTTTGGCGTGTAAACAAATAGAGCCGTCCCTAAAAGCATCTTTATAACCGTATTTAGTATCGCCCAAAATGGGGCTTAGGGCTGTTGCCAACTGTACGCGTATTTGGTGCGGGCGACCAGTTATAGGGTTTATCTCTAGCATACTATAGCCTGAAAGTTCACCAATCAGCTTATAGCTCAACTCCGCTTTTTTGCTGTTTTTTTTCTCCTTGGTAAAAGCTTTTGATTTATTTTTTTCGTGATCTTTTACTAAATAGTGAATGAGCTTGCCTTCGTAGTCTTCAGGGCGTTTGCTTACCAATGCCCAATATGTTTTCTTTAATTCTCTGTTTCTAAACTTTTCATTCATCCGTTCCAAAGCTTTGCTGGTACGGGCAAACAAACACACTCCTGAAACAGGACGGTCTAAACGGTGAATTACCCCTAAAAAAACATCACCGGGTTTATTATACTCTACTTTTATATAATCTTTTACTAAGTCTGCAAGAGTAATATCACCGGTCTTATCGCCTTGCACCAATAAGCCTGAAGGTTTATCAATGGCAATAAGGTGGTTGTCTTCGTAAAGTATTTTTAGCTTGGTAGTTTTAGCCATAATATCAGGCAACAATTAATAGCTTTCTTTCTTGTTTGGAAAATCTCTGCTTTTAATATCTTCAATATAACTTTCGGTAGCAGCTTTAATATCGTCATACAAATTCATATAGCGGCGCAAAAAACGAGGGCTAAACTCTTTTGTAATTCCCAGTAAGTCGTGGCTTACTAATACTTGCCCATCCACATCTGGGCCTGCACCAATCCCTATAATAGGTACTTTCACATTTTCAGCAACTTGCTTGGCCAGCTTTGAGGGTATTTTCTCTAATACTATGGCAAAACAACCTGCTTCTGCCAAAAGGCTAGCATCTTTTATCAGTTTCTCAGCCTCAGCTTCTTCTTTAGCACGTACTTCAAATGTTCCAAACTTGTATATAGACTGTGGGGTTAAACCCAAGTGCCCCATCACCGGTACTCCTGCAGAAAGTATACGCTTCACCGATTCTAAAATCTCTTCGCCACCTTCCATTTTAATAGCATGTGCTCCGGCTTCTTTCATTATACGTATGGCACTGCTAAGAGCTTCTTTACTATTTCCCTGATATGAGCCGAAAGGCAAATCAACTACAACCAAAGCACGGTATACGGCACGTAACACTGATGCAGCATGATATATCATTTGGTCTAGTGTAATAGGCAGGGTAGTCATGTGTCCCGCCATAACATTTGATGCTGAATCGCCTACCAATAGCACATCTATTTTTGCTTCATCAAAAATTTTGGCCATACTAAAATCGTATGCCGTTAGCATACTGATTTTCTCACCGCGTTCTTTCATCTCTTGCAACACATGTGTAGTTACACGTGTTATTTCTTTGTACTGGTTGGTTGCCATATAAGTAGGTTTAAAAAATATCGTGAATTAATATGAATGGAATAGACTAATTGCCTCGTTGAGCTCTCAGTCTTTTAATCTCTTGTTGAAGTTTCTCATTTTCACCGGCTAGAATAGAAACACGCTCACGTTCTTCTTCAAGAGCCTTTGTTAGGGTTATAATTATGTCGCCACTTTCTCCATTTTCAATGGTTTCCTTAAAATCTTTAAGGTTAGCATTTTCAGTAGCTAGCTTACTATTCTCTTTTTTCAGTTGTTTTATTTGAGCTTTTAAATCTCTGTTTTCCCTTCTCAGTTTTTGTACACTCCAACTCCCCTTACTTTTGTTATTCTCAATTTTCAAAAGTCGTACTACCTCTTTTAAGCTGTCTCTTTCAATCTCAAGTTCTACAATTTGCTCTCTTAGTTTAGTAATTACAGCAGTAAGAACTGGGTCATCTTCGGCGGTTTGAAGGTTTCTCCTGTCTTGCTTCAATTTTTGCTTTTCTTGCTGGGTAACATATACTCTAACAAAATCAAAATTGGCTTTACTCTTCGGAGCTATATATACCCCAATTTTCCCCTCCTTATAACTCACCTCACTAAAACTTGTTATAAACTCATCGTTTATATATAAATCGTACTTCTTGTCTTGGGTAGCAATTGCAACAGTATTAAACTCTCCCCTGCCTTCAATAACCTTATTTTTCTTCCAACTGTCTATAGGTTTAAAAGCAAAACCGTTGTATTTACTAATTCTATATTGTCGCTTGCCGTTTATTTCTACTAAAAAAGCACCTTTACCATCTTCCTGTGCCATTATTATTACCCCGGCACTTGCCTTTTTGCTATTGTCTTCATCCAATTTTAGCCTGTAAACCGCTTTGTGTCCGCTAAATGCCATTTTCTCATTAGGCAAAATCAACCCGTACCCTACATCATTTTTCTTTAGCAATACATACTCACCGTTTTGAATAATAAAAACTTCTTCAGCATTAGTGGTTTGTCTCCACATCACCGCATTTTTCCCATCAAACTCATCCGCCCAAACCAAAGCATCAAAATTGTTAAAAACAGTTTGTTGGGCTTTAATTGAAAAAGAAATTGTTAATGCTAAAAAAAATGTGAAAATGCGTACCATTATGGGTCTTAATGTGCTACAAAAGTATTAAAAGTTACGCATATAACTTAAATAGTGATAGTTTTGCGCGTTTTTTAAATTGTAATTAGAACCTTTATATAAAAAGTTTCGTTATAACGTAATATAAAGTAACTGCGCATATACTTTGCTAATGAATAAAATAATACCTGCCTTTATTATGGTTTCTGCAATCCTTTTTGCAAGTAGCTGTAATAATGATATAAATACTGATGCCGAGTTTAAAGAAATAATGGTTGTATATGGTTTATTAAATACTAATGATACCGTACACTACATAAGAGTTAACAAGGCATTTTTAACCAATGGGCAAAGTGCCATTGAAGTTGCTAAAAATCACGATAAAGTTTTTTTTGACTCACTGGATGTTGTAATTGAAGAATACGATGTGGGTTCCAGTACTCCCATTTTCAGAACATCATACGCACTTCAAAAAGATGAATCTTTGGCTAAGGATACAGGTGTTTTTGCCAATTATCCCAACGTTTTATACAGTTTAAAACAAAAACTGAATGAAAACTATGAGTACAAAGTAATTATTACTAATAAACTTACAGGTAATATAGCTACAGCAACAACTAGGCTGGTGCACGACCCTACGCTAAGCAACCCCAGTTTAATAACCAATTTATACTTAATAGACCCTACCCGAAACCTAAACTTCTCATGGACAGGAGGCAGAAATGCCAAAGTTTACGATATGAATGTTCGTTTCTACTGGGATGAATACGATAGTGCCACCAATCAGGTTATAGATAGTAATTTATTTATAGACTGGAATGTGGTGGGCAATAAAGAAACTTCTATCTCCGGTTCAATAAGAAGCAATGTACCCGGCAAAAACTTTTTCAGCTTCATAGGTTCTAAGTTACCCTATCAAGTAGGCAAATACAGAGTACCTAAAAAAATTGATTTTATTTACTGGGCTGCTGATGATGAACTATTCTTATATCGCAATGTAAATACACCTAGTGTAGGTATTGTGCAAACCAAGCCTGAATATACTAACCTTAGTAGTGGTAATTTTGGTATTATAGCCAGTAGGAATAGGTTTATTATATCAAACGTTAGCATTTCTCCTAAAACAGCTACTTTTCTTCGTACCAATTCAAACACCAGCCGTTTAAAGTTCAGAGAACCTTAAAATTTGACACCATCATTTATATGTCATACTGTCAGTAGTTGACAGTCGTTTTTTTAATTTTTTTAATCTCTCCGACAATTTTTCGCCATTTCCAATGCTATCAATCAATGGCACTACCATTGATAACTATAGAGTGATTTAAAAAAATATATAAAGAAATAAAATGGGAAAAATAATTGGAATTGACCTTGGAACTACCAACAGTTGCGTAGCCGTAATGGAAGGTAACGAACCTGTGGTAATTGCCAACAGTGAAGGAAAGAGAACTACCCCTTCAATTGTAGCGTTTTTAGATAATGGTGAGCGTAAAATTGGAGACCCTGCTAAACGTCAGGCAATCACCAACCCGCAAAACACTATTTACTCTATTAAGCGTTTTATGGGGCAAACTTTTGATGCCGCAAATAAAGAAACCGGACGTATACCGTATAAAATTGTAAAAGGCGACAACAATACACCTCGTGTAGAAATTGGCGACCGTAAATATACCCCTCAGGAAATTTCAGCTATGGTGCTTCAAAAAATGAAGAAAACTGCTGAAGACTTTTTGGGGCAAGAGGTTAAAGAAGCGGTTATTACCGTACCTGCTTATTTTAACGATGCACAACGCCAAGCTACTAAAGAAGCAGGTGAAATTGCAGGTTTAGAAGTAAAACGTATTATTAACGAGCCTACAGCTGCTGCACTTGCTTATGGTCTTGACAAGCAAAACAAAGACATGAAAGTGGTTGTGTTTGACTGTGGTGGTGGAACACACGACGTATCTGTATTAGAGCTTGGAGACGGTGTATTTGAAGTAAAATCTACCGATGGTGATACTCACTTGGGTGGTGATGACTTTGACAACAAAATTATTGACTGGTTAGCTGCAGAATTTAAAAGTGACGAAGGTGCAGACCTAACTGCTGACCCTATGGCTATGCAGCGTTTGAAAGAAGCTGCCGAAAAAGCTAAAATTGAGCTAAGTAGCAGTACTTCTACTGAGATTAACTTGCCTTACATTATGCCTGTTGATGGTGTACCTAAGCACTTAGTGCGCCAACTTACCCGTGCTAAATTTGAGCAGTTAGTAAGTGATTTGGTAGACCGTACTATAGCACCTTGCAAAAGTGCGTTGAAAAATGCAGGACTTAGCACTAGCGATATCGACGAAATTATATTAGTGGGTGGTAGTACCCGTATCCCTGCTATACAAGAAGCTGTAAAAGCATTCTTTGGTAAAGATCCCGGTAAAGGAGTTAACCCTGATGAGGTAGTGGCAGTTGGTGCTGCTATACAAGGGGGTGTACTTACCGGTGAGGTAAAAGATGTACTTTTATTAGATGTTACCCCACTATCGTTAGGTATTGAAACAATGGGTGGTGTATTTACCAAACTTATTGAGGCAAACACCACTATACCTACCAAAAAATCAGAAACCTTTAGTACAGCCAGCGACAACCAACCCAGTGTAGAAATACACGTATTGCAAGGTGAGCGTTCAATGGCTAAAGATAACCGTACACTTGGGCGTTTCCACTTAGATGGTATTCCTCCATCACCACGCGGTGTGCCTCAAATTGAAGTAACCTTTGATATTGATGCCAACGGTATACTAAACGTTAGTGCAAAAGATAAAGCTACTAACAAAGAACAAAAAATACGCATTGAAGCCAGCAGTGGTTTAAGCGATGAGGAAATAGAAAAAATGAGAACTGAAGCGGAAGCTAATGCTGAAGCTGATAAGCAAGCGAAAGAAGAGATTGATAAGCTTAACCAAGCAGATAGCCTTGCTTTCCAAACTGAAAAACAGTTGAAAGAGTATGGTGACAAAGTACCTGCTGAGAAAAAAGAGCCTATTGAGGCTGCTTTGAAAGACCTGAAAATGGCACATGCTAATAAAGACATAGCTGCAATTGATACGGCAATGGAAAAACTTAACGAAGCATGGGCTGCTGCCAGCCAAGAAATGTATGATGCACAACAAGCGGCAGGTGGCGGAGCTGAGGGTGCTGCAGGTGCAGACCCTAATGCTAATGCAGGTAATGGCGACGGTAAAGCAGAAGATGTTACCGATGTTGATTACGAAGAAGTGAAATAAACATTATTGCGAACAAAGCGAAGCAATCTTTTGATATTATACAAAGCCTCTCCAAATAGGAGGGGCTTTTTTGTTTCATATGCGTAGGTAGTCATGCTGAATTTATTTCAGTATCTGTGAGAAAAAAGGTTACTTCTTTAAACTAAGAAGGTTTCATCGTAATGACGAAAAATTTGAAGTATTTTAGAAGCTGTGAAAAAATGGCTTAAACGTATATTTATTTTTGGAGTTATTACCTCCGTATTGGTTTTTCTACTAATTATCTGGAGTAATAACCATGTAGAAACCGAAGCTAAACAAAGTATATATAAACAGATTGATAGCATACCCACTACCAATATAGGTTTGGTATTGGGAACATCAAGATATGTGAGAGGTGGAGGTGAGAATCTCTACTTTAAATATAGAATAGATGCTGCTGTTGAACTATTTAAATCAGGTAAAGTAAAACACCTTTTAGTAAGTGGGGATAACCATGTGAAAGAATATGACGAACCGCAAGATATGCGTGAAGCATTAATTGAAAGAGGGATTCCTGATAGTTGTATTACCTTAGATTATGCCGGTTTCCGAACATTAGACTCTATTATCCGTTGCTGGAAAGTATTTGGGCAAACTAAGTTTCTTATTATCTCTCAGCCTTTTCATAATGAGAGAGCAGTATTTATCGGTCGCCATTATAATCTAGACGTATCTGCTTACAATGCACAAAAAGTTAGTGCTTCTTATGGCTTCAAAACCCAACTTCGCGAGTACTTAGCCCGTGTAAAAGCCGTTTTAGATGTATATATATTGAATAAAAAACCTAAATTCTTAGGAGAGCCTGTAGAGATTAAGCTTTAATCATTTTTCTTTTTTTAAATAGTGAAAAAATGAAAGTGTTAAAGAATATATCCTCGAAAGTCCATCAGCTCTCTGCTCTCTTCCAATAACAGGAGTCCCAAATGAAAGTATCAATTCCTGTTTATTTAGAAACAAGTAATATACTTTTGAAGTAAGGTTTAAAGAAACTTTTTCATTATAAATAACCTCTTCTTGTTTATTTGTTGTTGGGTTAGTAATAATATCATTCCCCAAATGAAAAAAAGGTACTGCTCCAACGGTTAAAAAAAATCGCTTAAACCCAAAACGTCTTTCTACCTTTACCATCAAGTCTCCTTTTCTTCTTAAATTTCCCGACCTTATGTAGTTATTACCAATAAAGCTATTCCCGTAATAATTATTTTCATTAATGTGTATTATTGGTTGCTGATAACCTATTGTGTAACTCCATTTATACCCTGTTAAAAAAGCTCCTAATAATAGGTCGTGAGAACCAAGGCTGGTTTGAAATATCATTGGCAAACCATTGTTAGCATTATTTGTAGCCAACTTTATTCCACCTACAAAACCAATGCCTCCTGCACCAGGTAAATCATTAAACATATCTAAAGAATAGCTTAGAAAAACATCCCCTACACCCACATTTTCAATAGAGCTACCATTAATAAAATTAAGATGAGAAATTTTAGCCTGTAATTTGTGAGTAAATAGATAACGACCTATAGGTCTAAAAAATATATGATTAAACTCTAGTTGTTGGGTAAAAACTTTTGTTTTATCGTTATCAGAACTAAAACTAGATATTAATTTAAAATAATCTCTATTTTCTGTAACAGGTCTAGGTCTACCAATCAAAGTCCCTGTACTACTAATTCCGGCATCCCCACTTAAAAATTGTGCCTTAATCTGAATTGAGTAAACGAATAAGAGAATAAAAAGTAAAGTTTTTAGCATATTGTATCATACTAAAAACGAAAACTTAGAGAAACAATTGCAATGCGGGTGATAATACAAAAAACCGTGTAAGCCCGTCAGGGCGGCTTTGGCGAAACCAAACCGGGAAGCCAAATGTTACACTTGTTCTCAAGCGTTCACTTATATTGTAGCCTCCTTTAATATTTAAATTCACTGTTAACCCCTCACTGCCTTGTATTTCAGTTCTGGGCAAAGTAAAAATTTCATTCTCTAACCCTAGTTTGTCATTTGCAATGTGGTAAATAGAAAGTACACTGGCTGCCATATCCATTTTCTTGTATTTAAACCTTCGTTCAACACGGGCAATAACATCTGGCTGCCGCTCGAACCATACCGTTGTTATAAACCCTTTGTAGTCTTCCCTACCATCATTTATAAAAGTATTCCTATTTTTTTGAGTTATGGGGTGTTGGTATCCCACTGCAAAGCCCCATTTCTGAGTTTTTACTCCTGCACCCAAAATTATATCGTCAGTACCCAAACTGGTTTGGTATGGCATAGGTAATGAGCCTATTTGAGTACCAAATGTTATGTTAGAATTATTGGTTGCCAGCCTTGCACCTACTACCGCGGTTACACTAATGTTTTCATTTACTTTAAAGCCATGCGAATAGTTAATTGTAATGTCTCCCATACCATTACTATTCCCCAGTCTTCCGGTAGCAAAAACTACAGGCAGCTTTATCTGAAATACCCCTTGCTTCAAAATGGATATGTTTAACTCCATTTGAGGAAATATAATATGGGTAAACTGTTCTCCCAACCCATAATTGGCACTAAACACCACATTGGTTTTGTATGTATTACTATCATTGGTGTGCGATGCTAATGAACCTGCAGTGCATATACCTGCATCACTACACCCCTGCGCCTGGGTATTATGAATTGCCGCTCCAAATAGTAATAGTAAAAAAACAAACCTCATAGTATTGCTAAAAAAACCACTGTATTGAGGGAGAAAATACAAGCCCTCTTGTCAACCCATCAGGTCTGTTTTCTCTTACCATTAGCGGGAAACCTAGTGTTGTATTAAAACTTAAATTGTCTTTAATGGGGTATTTACTGCTTAAAACAAAGTTTAATGTCAGCCCTTGGCTATTAGGAACTTCAATAGTTTGTTCTATGGTGGGTACTTCTATTTTGTCATTAGCTAAATGGTAAATAGAAAGTAACCCAATAGACCACTGAAATTTATTACTCTTAAACTTTCTTTCTGCTCTAAAAACAACATCAGCTGCCCTGGTAAGCTTATTAGAAGCAAAATAATCACTATCGCTTTCTGCTGATGTAGGAAAAAAACCGTTTTCGTTATTTTGAGATAAAGGTTGTTGATACCCTACTATAAAATTCCATTTTTTATAAGTAGCAGAAATACCCAATAGTAAATCGTTAGTACCTAAACTACTTTGGTAAGGCATGGGCAGTGCTCGTCCGGTATCGTTACTAAAACTGGCATTGTTACTGGCAAACCTCCCCCCTATGGTTCCCCTCAACTCAAAACTATCTTGTTTATATATCCTGTGATTGTAGTTTACCAAAGGGTCTCCTACCCCATTGGCACTGCCTAAGTTTCCGAATGTGAAAACATAAGGTAAGCGCATTTGTATGAACCCATTTTTAGTTACGCCTATATTCACATCAACCTGCGGTGTCAAAATAGAAGTTAACCCATCTCCTAAACCATATATGGCATAAAACTGTACACTATTTTTATATTCTTGCTCACCTGCTTCTGCATGCAAAGCTCCTGCTGTACATATACCCGCATCACTACATCCCTGTCCTTTTGCTGTCGTATAACTTAAGACAGATATCAACACTACTATTAAAGATTTTAACCTCATATACTATTTAGACTGCTTTCCTTTTAAAAATGTTTTTTCATAGTATTTGCAAAAGTCTTTCATCTCACAAGTTTCACATTTAGGCCTTCTGGCAAGGCAAACATACCTGCCATGAAGTATTAGCCAGTGGTGTGCTTTTGAGATTAATTCTGTAGGAATATACTTAACCAATTGCTTCTCACTTTCAAGTGGGGTTTTAGCATTGGTGGTTAAGCCCATACGGTTAGCTACTCTAAATACATGGGTATCCACGGCCATTGCCGGTTGGTTGTATATTACACTGGCAACTACATTGGCTGTCTTTCTACCTACACCGGGCAGTTTTTGCAGTTCTTTTATATCGGAAGGTATTTCGTTATTAAAATCTTCAACCAGCATTTTTGCCATCCCAATAAGGTGTTTGGTTTTATTGTTAGGGTAGCTGATAGATTTTATATAAGGAAATAGCTCTTCAAAAGAGGTATTAGCCAATACTTCAGGGGTAGGAAAGTCTTTAAATAGAGCAGGAGTAACCATATTTACCCGTTTATCGGTACACTGGGCTGATAAACTTACTGCTATTATCAACTGGAAGGGATTTTCATAATTTAACTCCGTATCAACTTCAGGATGGTTTTCAAGTTGGTACTCTACAAAGCGTTTGAAGCGTTCTTTCTTTTGCACGCGCTAATCTAAATACAATTTATAACAACAAAAAGCCCGCTTTAAAAGCGGGCTTCAATATTAATAAGTTTAACGGTTTTACAGAGTTTTTTGCATAGCTCTCCCAATGATTAATTTATTTGCTACCCTCAAATAAATTAATATTAGAAAGATTGCTTTCGCCATCACACCAACTTATTCAGTATGGTGTTCAGGTGCAGAATAGTAACTGGCAGAATAGTCCATAACCAAGTTTATAGTGGTATCGTCAGGGTCATGTTTTTCTTCGTTCAGTTTCGCCTGGATTTCGCTAAGCTGTTGTACTTCTTTGCGTAACTCTGCATTTTGCTGCATCTCCCGCTTGAGTACAATAGCCCGTTCAGGCTCCATTTCATTATAAATGAAACGTATTAAATCATCTTTTGTATAGTTAGAGTCCATAGGCAGTAACCTTTTTACATACCCTAACGAATTTATACCATTTTTTATTTTACTGCAAGCTAATTTCTTTTTCTACCATCATCTTGCGTAGGTTATTCAAGGCATAGCGCATTCTTCCCAATGCTGTATTTATACTCACTTTGGTTAGGTCTGCTATCTCCTTAAAGCTTAAATCGCCATAGTGGCGTAGTATTAAAACCTGTTTTTGCTCATCAGGCAAAAGGTTTATTAAATGACGCAGTTGATTCTCGGTTTGCTTGCGGATTAACTGCTCTTCTTTATTCTCATCAGCTAATTCTATAAACTTAAAAATATCCTCACCCTCGCTATCGGTTACAGTAGGTGTACGTTTACTTTTTCTAAAGTAATCAATTGCCATATTACGTGCAATACGTATAACCCATGGTAAAAACTTACCCTCTTCATTATACTTATTGTTTTTAAGCATGTGAATTACTTTGATAAACGTTTCCTGAAATAAATCTTCGGCAATGTAACGGTCGTTAACAATTAGATAAATAGTAGTGAAAATTTTGCGTTTATGGCGCTTAATAAGCATTTCAAGACATGCTTCGTTGCCGTCTACATAATGGTGTACCAACTCCTGGTCACTAATCTGACTAAAACTCATAAAAACCTCCTTTATTAGAACAATTTTGAAAAATACTTTTGCCTTTATAAGGCATTAATTAAAGTAGAGGTTTCTATCTATAGGCAATAAAAAATTATGAACTTTTGTACGTTTACTATCGTAAAGTTAGCAAAAAAACATTTGAATTATACAAATATTTTTAAAAAAAGTACGAAAAAAAGTTGATTTATGCAACATTTTTAACTAAAAAAACGTCCCGAAGAAGCCTTTATTTTCAGGGCTTAAGGATTAATAGAACATACCTATTACAGAAGCTGTTAATAAACACGCAATTGTGCCCCCTAGTAATGCCCTTAATCCCAATTGTGAGAGTAAAACCCGTTTTGAAGGTGCTAACACCCCAATGCCACCAATTTGTATTCCTATTGAAGCGAAGTTTGAAAAACCACACAAAGCATAAGTAGCTATAATTATAGATTTAGGGTCGGCAAAAGCATTTGCAGTTTTTAGCTTACCCAGTGTGGTATAGGCATAGTATTCATTTAAAATAGTTTTTTCGCCCAGCATCTGCCCAACCAGTAAAGAATCGTCGGGGCTTACACCAATAAGCCATGCTACGGGAGAAAATACGTACCCCATAATGTATTGCATGGAAAGCCCGTCATATTTCCCTCCGGTACTGTTTTGTATATTTTCATTAACTCCCAACACAGCTCCTACCCCATCCACCATTATATAGTTTAGCATAGCCATAAGTGCGGTAAATACTAAAAGCATAGCCCCTACATTTATGGCAAGTTTCAATCCATCGGTAGTACCGTTTGCTACTGCATCTAAAACATTGTTTCCCGCATTTATTTTAGAAAACTTCATTTCCTTATTAAAGTCCTCCGTTTCAGGCACTAAAATTTTAGCTGCAACAATAGCTGCCGGTGCAGACATTAGCGAAGCAATAAGTAAATGGGCAGCAAACTCTTCTCCTCCCCCCAAAAAGCCTATATATGATATTAATACCCCTCCTGCTATGGTAGCCATTCCTCCCGTCATTAAACTCATTATTTCTGACTTAGTCATTAGGCTTAAATAAGGTTTCACCACCAAAGGGGCCTCTGTTTGCCCGATAAATACATTAGCGGCGGCGGCTAAACTCTCTGCGCCGGAAAGACGCATAGTTTTTTTCATTACCCATGCTATACCGTATACTATACGTTGAAGAATACCAAAATAATAAAGTAGTGAGGTAAATGCTGAAAAGAAAACTATGGTGGGCAATACATGAAAAGCAAACACAAAACCCATACCTCCGGAACTTTTACCTAAATCCGGTCCAAAAAGAAATACTACCCCTTGCTCTGTAAAACCAAGTATTTGAATGAAAACACGTCCAACACCCTCAAAAAATGAGGTTATGGCAGGTACATTTAAAAAACCTACGGCAAGTAATAGTTGAAGCCCTAAGCCTATAACTACTAAACGCCAGTTTATCTTTTTCCTATCCGTACTAAATACCCAAGCTAAACCTATAAGAAAAACCATTCCCAATAATCCGCGCGCGATACTGGTAATGGATAAATCTGTCATAAAAAGGGTTAAGATTATTTAGTGCGTTTGCGAATTTCGTCCCTAATACTTGCCGCTTTCTCGTAATCTTCTATCTTTTCAGCTTCGTCAAGCATTTTTTCTAATTCAGCCAGTGAATGTTTTTCAAATCCGTCTTGCTTAGGTGCACGTTTTAATACAGGTTCATCTTTTGATGGAGCACCGGGACGTTCCGGTTCATCGGCTTCTTCGTGTTCTAAAGTAATACTTGCCGACTGCATTATATTTTCAAAGGTAAACACAGGACAGTTGAAACGTACTGCTAAGGCCATGGCATCACTTGTACGGGCATCAATCTCGTACAGTTCGCCTTTCATTTTACAGATTAGCTTAGAGTAAAATACGCCTTCAATAAGATTATATATTATTACCTCTTCCACTCTTATATCAAAAGTCTTACTAAACGACACAAACAAATCATGTGTCATTGGGCGGAAGGGAACAATTTTTTCTATTTCAATAGCTATTGCTTGTGCCTCAAAACTGCCTATAATAATGGGTAACTTTCTGTCTCCATGCTCCTCACCCAATATTAAGGTATAAGAGCCATGGGCTTGACCTGAAGTTAGCCCCACTATTTCAAGTTGAATTTTTTGAGTCAAAACGCTAACAATTATGCTGAAGCAGATTTAAGGTTCTTTGCAGCCTCTATTAATTTCGGTACCACCTCAAAGGCATCACCAACAATACCATAGTCGGCAGCCTTAAAGAAAGGAGCTTCAGGGTCTTTATTAATTGCAACAATAACTTTACTTGAACTAACTCCTGCCAAATGCTGTATTGCTCCTGAAATACCTATAGCAATATACAAATTTGGTTTGATAGTTATACCTGTTTGCCCAACGTGCTCCTCATGAGGTCTCCACTCCATATCACTTACAGGTTTAGAGCAAGCTGTGGCAGCTCCCAAAACTTCTGCAAAATCTTCAACCATACCCCAATTCTCCGGACCTTTTAGTCCACGACCTCCAGAAACTACCAATTCTGCCTCTGTTAAAGGTATTTTACCGGTTACACGATTGGTTTCAACTATTTGTGTTTTCCAAACATCATCTCCCAAATCTGCATCGTGGTTTATAACGTTTGCTTCACCACCATAATTGTTTATTTGGTAAGAATTTGGTGTAATTGCCAGTACTTTTATATCAGAAGTTAAATCTACATCAGCAAATGCTTTACCTGAAAAAACACCTTGACGCACCACAAAACCACTAGATGTATTGGGTAATGATACCACGCCTGATGCTACTGAAGCGTTTAATTTAACTGCTATACGTGGCGTAATAGATTTCCCCGTGTAGCTATTTGAAACAACGACTACTTTTGCATCTTCTTTTTTAGCAATATCAGCTATTGCAGTTGAGTAAGCTTCTGGAGTAAACTTATCTAAGCTTACAGCATATACTGTTTCAGCACCATTATCTCCCAGTGCTTTCATATCAGCTTCATCAACATTGCCTATTGAAACTGCAACTACTTTAGTACCTAATTGGTTTGCCGTTTCTTTTGCATAAGAAACCGCTTCATAAGTAGATTTTTTAAATTTTCCGTCAACACTCTCTGCAAATACAAGTACTGCCATATCTATATCGTATTAAAATCTTGTAGTCTTTAAAATTGTTTAATTAAAACTTATATCACTTTAGCTTCATTGTGTAGCAAATCAATCAACTCTGACGGATTATCTGCCGAAACTAATTTAACTCCTGCCTTAGGTGCAGGTAACTCGTATGAATTGTAGTTTGCCGTGTCTTTATTAGCAACGGGCTCAACAACAGCTAAAGGTTTTGTGCGAGCAGCCATAATACCGCGCATATTAGGTATACGAGGCTCGGTTAATTCTTTTTGTGCACTGGCTACAATTGGTAAAGCAACTTTCACGGTTTCTTTACCACCGTCAATATCACGTATTAAAGTAGCTTCACTACCCGCTACGTCTATTTTGGTTACTACGTTTACACTAGGTATGTTTAGCATTTCTGCAATTAAACCACCTACTAAACCACCATTGTAGTCTATACTTTCACGGCCTGTTAAAATCAAATCAAAACCTTTGTCTTTAGCATATTCAGCAATTTCAGTTGCAACAAAAAATGCATTCTTAGGTTCAGCATTAATACGTACCGCTTCATGAGCACCTATTGCCAAGGCTTTACGAATATTAGCATCAGCATCAGGCAAACCAACAGTAATTACGGTTACTGTTCCTCCGTTTGCTTCAGTAAGCTCAAGCGCACGTGTAAGTGCTAACTCATCATAAGGGTTTATAATAAATTGAACACCTGCAGTGTTAAATTTGGTATTGTTATCGGTGAAAGTGATTTTTGTGGTGGTATCCGGAACTACACTAATACAAACTAAAATCTTCATTCAAAAACTTGATATTTTATGTGGGTATGAAACCTTATTTTTAAGGACTGCAAAGGTATTGAAAAAAGTGAAAAAAAAATGACTGAAAATACGAGGATAGCTCAACTGCAAGATTTTTTGAAAGATACACCCAATGATGCCTTTTTAAATTACGCTTTGGCAATTGAATATGTAGGCATGAAAAAAGACGAACTTGCCCAACCTATTTTTGAGCAATTATTGGAGTTACAGCCCGAATATACAGCCACTTACTATCATTTGGGCAAATTATATGAACGTGCTGACAGAAAAGACGATGCTGAAAGTATTTACAAAAAAGGGATAGCCATTACCATGAAAAACAGAGAGCAACATGCACTTTCTGAACTGCAAAATGCCCTAACTAACTTATGGATTGATGATGATAACGAGTAACGCAGGGCTGTTATTTACTTAAATCAAACACTACCTTACTAAATTTTTTACAGGGTTCTATATACCCTTTTTGGTTTCTTTCCATTGCATGGATAGTGTTTCCGTTTTTCAAAACCCACCGTGTTATTATTTGGTTGCCTATATATTCACTATCGGGGTTAGCTATGTGTGGAACAGCAGATTGCCCGTAATCTATCGTCATATTATTTATAAAAGGACCTGTAACCATTTTATATGTCGAGTCAAAAACCCATGTAGTAGAATCGATAATTATTGGGGTACTTTTATATTTAATATCATAAAACAAGGTATCTTCATTAGTATAAAGTGTATTGGTTTTAACTTTATAGGTATAGAAACCGTTATTCTCTTGATATAAATTTCCTAAATCATAATTCTTATTGGCACTCATATCAATCACCAAGTTTCTATAGCTAAAGTTGTCAAAATCGTACCTTAGTATTAACTCACCTTTCCAGCAAGTACTGGTATAGGTTATTTCAAAATTTCCGTTCTCATCTGTAATAGCCCTTCCCAATTCTCCGGCTTTACAACTGTTGGGTGTTATTCTTTTGTAATCATTATAAAGATATACTTCATAGTTTTTAACCGGACTTAAATCATCGCAAGAAACCACCACTCGCCCCCTAACGGTATACTGTTCATCTGCACTTTCTTTTTTACACCCTGTTATTGTAATTATTAAACATATTATTAGAGTCAGAGCATTACTAGAAATTGATTTCATAATTCAGGATTAAAAAGAGTTATCCAAAGCATAAAACGAAATCAATACGTGATATGTGAGGATAGAAATTATTTTATTTTAAAACTGCTGTGAGGGATAGGCAAAATTTAGTTGTATACTTTACTAATTTAATATGCTATAAAAGAATTACTCCTAACTTTGGAACGGAAATTGAAATTACCTTATTAAACAAATATGCAGACTATGAAAAAAGCCCTTATTGTAGCCCCGGCCATAGCACTAATGTTAATTACAAGTGCTTGTAGCCAACGCAAAGTAACCCGCTTAGACTCTAAACAACAAACAGATATTAGCGGAAGATGGAATGATACCGACAGCAAAATGGTTGCTGATGAAATGATTACTGATGTATTGGAGCGCCCCTGGCGTAAAGAGTTCACTGAAAAAATGGGTCGTAAACCCGTGATTATTGTAGGTAGAATTCGTAATAATACCACTGAACCTGATATTCAGCCTGAAACCTTTATTAAGGATATTGAGAAAGAGTTTATCAATACGAATACCGTTACTGTAGTACAATCTAAAGAAGGTCGCGACGATTTACGTGCTGAGCGTGAAGACCAACAAACCTTTGCCACACAAGAAAGCCGCAAAAAGTGGGGTAAAGAAAAAGGTGCCGACTTTATGCTAAATGGTGTTATTAACAGTAATATTGATGAATATAAACGCGACCGCGTAGTTACTTATAAAATTAACTTAGAATTGGTTGATTTGGAAAGTAATATCAAAGTATGGATTGGCGATAAAGAAATTAAAAAGCACATCCGTAACTAAAAGAACACTTACTTTTTCATTAGATACTTTTTAAAACCTTATGATGATAAAGCATACGGATAGGGCAAGGAATATAATTTTTGCAATAGTATTGCTGTTGCTCTATCCCTCATGCACATATTATGCCCGTAATGTTCAGGCTTTAAACCAACATTTAAATAATGGCAACATTAAAGAGGCATACAAAGTAGTAAGCCATAATGAAAAAAAATGGGATAAGGGTAAAGATAGAGTTCTATACTACCTTAATAGAGGTACAATAGCTTGGATGTTGGGCAAAAACCAAGAAAGCTATAAATACCTTTTAAAAGCAGATTATTACTGGGAAGATTTAAGTGTAAACTATAGCCGTGAAGCACTTTCGTATCTTATTAACCCCAGAGTGAAGGAATATGCCGGTGAAGACTTTGAGGGGATAATGATTAGCTATTACCAGATACTAAACTTCATTCAAATGAATGATTTGGAGAAGGCAAATATTCAAGCCCGCCGCTTGGTACTACAACTGAACCGCATTGACGACAAATACAAAGACTGGAGAGGAAAAAACAAAAGTACCCGTTTACAGCACAATGCATTTGCCCACACCTTACTGGGTTTAGTTTATGAATTAAACGAAAACTATAACTCAGCATTTATCTCTTACAGAAATGCTTATAACTTTTACGCAGATGAATACAGCCAGTTTTTTGGTTTAAATGCGCCTCTACAACTCAAAAAAGACTTAATACGTACAGCACACCTTTCAGGCTTTCCTAATGAAGTAAGCTATTATTCAAAAAAGTTTAATATTCCTTTTGACCCTACTACGGATGCCCAAGGAGGTAATTTGGTGTTTTTTTGGGGAAATGGATTGGCTCCTGTCAAAGACCAAGTTTCTGCTGATTTTACTATAGTAAAAGGGCAGCAAAACGGCTGGTATACCTTTAGTAATGCAGGATATGGATACTCTATACCCATATATGTTGGCAGTAGTAACAATAATGCAAAAGGGAATTTGAGTGATATCGAATTTGTAAGGGCTGCCTTCCCTACTTATGTTGAGCGTAAACCTTTTTACCAAAACGCCACACTTAGTACCAATGGACAGCAATACCAGTTTGAAGCCCTTGAAGATATTAATGCTACTGCCAAAAAAACACTAAACGACAGAATGCTGATGGAGTTTGGCAAAACACTAGCCCGTTTAGCCGCAAAAAAACTGGCTGAAAGCCAAACCAAAAAAGAAAATGAGGAGCTGGGTGCGGCACTGGGAATTATTAATTATTTAACGGAACAGGCTGATACCAGAGCATGGACATCATTACCACATACCTTGTATTATACACGTTTAAGCCTGCCTGTAGGTAAACAACAAGTGAAGTTAACCTTGCAGGGGCAAAACAATGCTATTGACACCGCTACCTTTTCTTTTGACGTACAACCCAACAAAATTTACTTTCAACCCTATCAAACGGTTCAATCTACTTACTAATTAAATGGCTATTTTCGCAGCCATTGTATGAAACGAGATACTTCACACTTTATAACCCAAAACTCTGATTTTAAAAACACCATCATACAAAAACTGGATGGACAACACTTTATGCATCATATTGGTGCTAAGCTTACTGTAATTGAAAAAGCATATATAGAGGCTGAGTTACAAATGGAGCAGCAACATTTGCAACAAGCCGGTTTTACCCATGGGGGTGTAACTGCCACTTTGTGTGATTTGGTTACCGGTTTTGCTGCTTTTTCTTTGGTTGCTTTAGGTGAAGCTGTAGTAACTGCCGATTTAAAAGTAAGTTACTTAAACCCCGGCGACGGAGACAAGCTTATAGCCAAAGGCTGGGTAAACAAGCCCGGGCAAATGCTGCACTTTTGCGAAGGTGAAGTATGGATTAGTAAAGCTGGTGAGTTAACCCAAATAGCTCACTGCACCGCTCTTATGGCTGTAGTAAAGAACTTACAAAAAAGAGATTAGCGAATAACAGTAAATTTCTGAGAGCTTATTGCTGTATTACCTGAACTTAAGTTGTAAAAGTAAATACCGGGCTCTAGGTTAAATGTAGCAGCGGCTTTGTGCTCGCCTGCTTCTACTCTTTCGTTATCCAATACGGTAGCTACTTTCTTCCCCATTATATTATAAACATCAAGAGAAATTACAGTGGTTTTCTTCAACTTATAATCAATAAAAAGAGTTTGGTTATTTGTTGCTGGATTAGGGTAAACTTTGCCCAATGATAATCCAAACTCTTTTACACTTCCAATGCAATTAGTTCCACTAATAAAAGTATTTACATTAGCAAACATGGGTGAAGAGAAGGTATTGGCAGGTGCAAATCCATTATAGTTAGGTAATCTTGGATTACTGGTTAAAAGTAGTGAGTTATCTGCAAAGTAACGGGACTTAAGCGTAATAGGTAAACCTCCATTTGCTTCTTTAATCATAGTGTAGGTAAACCCGAAATAATTTATACCATTTTTGGACTGCGGCAAACTTCTTGTTTCAATAGTATCACCTATATTCCAATTATGCCCTGGTTTATAGGTTATTGTAGCGGCAAACCAACTTCTTGGGTTTTTGCTAATTTTTAAGTCAGAAGTACCACTAATAGAAGTCCCAACAGGTAATACTATGTATTTACTGCTCCAACCATTAGACAAAAGTTTAGTAGTATCTACAGCAGTCAATAAAAAGGTATCTCTTTTAAAAAAGTATTCCCCTGCTAAAGCTATAGCATCAATACCTCTAGGTCGTGCATACAGCATAGTATCACCATTAGTAAAAATTGCCAAACCATTTCTTATTTGGTCTAAGTCAGTATTTTTATAATAGGTAACAAAACAAGTATCTACTACATTCGTGTCTGCATTATTTCTTCTATAAACATAATTAAAAGCCAATGAGTCCCAAACATAATCACATTTTTGAGCCCAAACTTGAATAGGATAATTTGGGTCGCTGGGAACTGCTGCCCAATTATCATATCTTAAGTCATATAAGTGTCCCCAAGCGTGGGTATAGATTTTTTTGGCTTGGTTATTTTTATCCATAAAAACTACACTCGAATCAGGAAATACTATCTCAACAGTATCAGTAAATGGACCGGTTGCATTATTTTTAATAAAATCAATAGGACTGTACCAACCATTTACATTTCCCTTGGTTTGTGCAGTAAGGTTCGTACCCAAAATGATTATAACAAATAATAGGTAAATCTTTTTCATAGGCTGTAAAGGTTTTCAAGTATAAAAGACTGAATGACAAACTTATTAGTTCTAAACCAAAAAAGGCTGCAACTTAGTTGCAGCCTTTTGAATTACTTATTTAGGTTATTACTGTAATTAACGAATTACAGTAAATTTCTGAGAGCTGATTGCTGTATTACCTGAACTTAAGTTGTAAAAGTAAATACCTGGCTCTAAGTTAAATGTTGCAGCAGCTTTATGCTCACCTGCTTCAACTCTTTCGTTGTCTAACACTGTAGCTACTTTTTTGCCTAACATATCGTATACTTCTATAGTTACGTTAGTTGCGTTTTTCACTGCATACTTTATGAATACAGATTGACCTGCATTGGTTGGGTTAGGATATATTTTGCCTAATAATAAACCTAATTCATCAACTTCTTTTACACTTACAGTTGATACTCCACTAACTTTAGCTTTAACGTCAGCAAATATTAATTCATTGAAAAGAGAACCAAATAAAAAACCTTCAAAGCCACTATATATAATTTGACCGTATCGAGTACTTTTATGAAGGATAATTGAATTATCAGCATAATTCTTATTAATTAAATCATGAGGAAAACATTGGTCATTTCCAAGGGCTTCAGTTGTATATTGAAAACCGAAGTAGTTACCCCCATTAAAAGGCTTTTTACTACCAAAAGACTCTATAGTATCTCCTTTATTCCAATTATAGCCAGGTTTAAACGTAATGGTAACACCAAACCAACTCTTTGGGTTAATACTTAGATGTGCCGAATTCGTACCCTCAATAATAGTCCCTACATGAAAAGCCAAACTTCTACTTTCCCAACCATTTTGAGAAATTGTTGTTGTGTCTTGCCTATTCAATAATATAGTATCACGTTTATAAAACTCCGTTCCTGCAAGTGTATGCCTATCCAAAATTTTAGGCTTAGCATAAAGCATAGTATCATACCCTGTAACCCAACAGTATGTTCTGATTGTATTGCTGAAAAATTGATTCTGAGAATTGTTTTTGTAGTAGGTTACAAAGCATGTATCAATAATATTTGGGTTAGGGTTATTCCTACGATAAACATAATTAAACGCCAACGAATCCCAAGTATAATTATCTCTTTGGTCAAGTATTTTATTGGAAGCAGCCTCCCAGGCGACATGCCTTAAATCAAACAAGTGCCCCCAGGCATGAAAAGCTACATTTTTAGTCTTATTATTTTTATCAATGAGAACTACTGAGGAATCCGGAAAAACAATATTTACTTTTTTTTCAAAAGGCCCGGTTGCGGTATTACGAAGCAATTTTTCAGGGTTATACCAAGCATTAATGGGTATTTGAGCAATAAGATTTCCTGCAAATAGAGATAAAACCAATAATAGATAGAGCCTTTTCATAGGTTTCATAAATTAGTTACCCATAAAGACCAGACAAAAAGCTTAATAGTTTTATGAAACTAAAAAAGGCTGCAACTAAGTTGCAGCCCTTTGAATTACTTATTTAGGTTATTACTGTAATTAGCGAATAACAGTAAATTTCTGAGAGCTGATTGCTGTATTACCTGAACTTAAGTTGTAGAAGTAAATACCGGGCTCTAAGTTAAAGGTTGCAGCAGCTTTGTGCTCACCTGCTTCAACTCTTTCGTTATCTAGTACTGTAGCTACTTTCTTACCTAACATATCATATACTTCTATAGTTACGTTAGTTGCATTTTTCACTGCATACTCAATAAATACTGATTGTCCAGTGTTTGCAGGGTTAGGATATACTTTACCTAATGATAAACCCAACTCCTCAACTTCTTTTACACTCACAGTTGATGTTCCGCTAACAAATGCTTGAACGTCAGCAAATATTGGCGATACAAAAGCAGTACCGGGCATAAAGCCGTCCCAACCGTTAGCAGTAGTTTGACCGTAACGAGTGAAGCTATATAATATTAATGAGTTATCTGCATAATCACGGCTACGTAATGTTACAGGAAGGCCACCATTTGACTCTTCAATAGTAACATATCCATATCCAAAATAGTTAATACCGTTTGCAGGACGGTTAAATCCTCTTGACTCCACAGTATCACCGGGGTTCCATGGATGACCAGGTTTAAATGTCATAGTAGCTGCAAACCAACTGGGTGGGTTACGACTAATAGCTGCTGCATTTGTACCCGCAATAGCAGTACCTACAGGAACTACTGCATAACGGCTACCCCAACCTGTTCCGGCGTTAAATGTAGTTGTATCTTCAGGTCTTAATAAAATAGTATCTCTATCAAAGAAAGCAGTACCCGAAATAGCATTTTGGTCTAAACCTACAGGGCGAGCTTGTAACATAGTATCACTATTGCTTGAAATACTTAAACCATTACGGATTTGACCCTGAATAGAGTTTTTATAATAAGTGATGAAACAAGTATCCACAACATTAGCATCAGGATAGTTTCTGCGGTATAAGTACCTAAAAGCTAATGAATCCCAAGTGTAATTATCTTTTTGATTGAAAATTTGAATTGGGAAATTAGGGTCGCTGGGAACTGCAGCCCAGTTTTCGTGTCTCAAGTCGTATAAGTGTCCCCATGCATGTGAGAATACACTGTTTACTTCGTTGTCTTGATTAACACTAACAACAGTAGAATCAGGGAACATAATACTTACAAAACTTGTAAAAGGTCCCGTAGCATTGTTACGGATAAACTCATCAGGAGAATACCATCCGTTTACTTGTCCTCCTCTCTTAGAAAAACTTGTTCCGTTATTTCTTGGAGTGTAATTATCTGTAGAAGGAAAGTCTTTGTAGTTTTTGGGCAGTTGCTCAACGCGTTGTGCTGAAACAAAGCTGTATGAGGCAACCACTAAAGCTAGTAATAGTACTTTTTTCATCGTGTAAAATTTGGTTTTATTTAAAGAAAAAAGCTACAACAAACTAAAGTCGTAGCTTTTTATATTTTTAATTACTTAATTATTAATTAGCGAATTACAGTAAATTTCTGAGAGCTGATTGCTGTATTACCTGAACTTAAGTTGTAGAAGTAAATACCTGGCTCTAAATTAAATGTTGCAGCAACTTTATGCTCACCTGCTTCAACTCTTTCGTTATCTAATACTGTAGCTACTTTCTTGCCTAACATATCATATACTTCTATAGTTACGTTAGTTGCATTTTTCACTGCATATTCGATAAATACTGATTGTCCAGTGTTTGCAGGGTTAGGATATACTTTACCTAATGATAAACCTAACTCTTCTACTTCTCTTACACTAATTGTTGATGTTCCGCTAACAAATGCTTGAACGTCAGCAAATATTGGAGAGTTAAATGCAGTACCCGGCATAAAACCATCCCAGTTAGTAGGAGTGGTTTGTCCGTAACGTGTTTGGCTATATAATATTAATGAGTTATCTGCATAATTACGGCTACGTAGTGTTACAGGAAGACCACCGTTAGCTTGTTCTATTGTTACGAAACCGTAACCGAAATAGTTGATTCCGTTTTCAGGACGGTTAAATCCTCTTGATTCAACAGTATCACCGGGGTTCCATGGATGACCTGGCTTAAATGTCATAGTAGCTGCAAACCAGCTGGGTGGGTTACGGCTGATAGCTGCTGCATTGGTACCTGCAATAGCAGTACCTACAGGAACTACTGCATAACGGCTACCCCATCCGTTTGATGAGAATGTAGTAGAATCTTCAGGAGTTAATAATATAGTATCTCTATCAAAGAAAGCAGTACCTGATAATGCATTTTGGTCTAATCCGGTAGGACGGGCATTTAGCATAGTATCACCACTACCAAATAATATAGAACCGTTACGGATTTGTCCTTGAATTGAATTTTTATAATAAGTGATGAAACAAGTATCCACAACGTTAGCATCAGGATAGTTTCTGCGGTATAAGTACCTGAAAGCTAATGAATCCCAAGTATAATTATCTTTTTGAGCAAAGATTTGAATTGGGAAATTTGGGTCGCTGGGAACTGCAGCCCAGTTGTCGTGTCTCAAGTCAAACAAGTGTCCCCATGCATGTGAGAATACACTGTTTACCTCGTTGTCTTGATTTACGTTTACTACAGTAGAATCCGGGAACATAATGCTTACAAAACTTGTAAAAGGTCCTGTAGCATTATTACGGATAAACTCATCAGGAGAATACCACCCGTTTACAGACCCGCCACTTTTAGAAGCTGCTCCTTGTCTAGGAACAAACTGGTCAGTAGAAGGAAAGTCTTTGTAGTTCTTAGGCAAGTCGACAGTTTGCTGTGCAGAAGCAAAACTGTAAGATGCAATTACTAAAGCTAGTAATAGTACTTTTTTCATCATATTGGTTTTTTAAGTGTGCAAAAATAAGTAATTCGTTGTAATGTCAAATAATTGTTAAGTGTTTTTCTTCTTTCAAAGACTTTATCGTGTTTTAAAATGTTGTAGTAGTAGTAAAAATTTTTAAAACTTAACACAATCAACTTTTATTAGCTCGGCTTAAATACATACTAATTCAAACTAGCCTCTACTTTTACTAGTTACATACTATGTTAAGGTTATTTAAACTATATCACCAAGCTGAGGACGTATTAAAACATCCTCTACCACAGTAGATGGAGAGGTGTTATAGGCACTCCAAACTGCTTCTGCTATATCTTTAGCCGGAATGAAACGTTCTTCAGGCAACTCGACACCATCCCATGAAGCTGTAAAAGTAGCTCCCGGTAAAACTGCAGTTACTTTTACAGCTTTCTCTTTCATCTCTTCACGCAATACTTTAGTCATGCCATATAAAGCATATTTGCTTATACAGTATGAACCTACATTGGGATAAGGCATAATACTGGCTGTTGAACACATATTAAAAATATGCGAATGCTGCTGTTGGGTTATTAGTGGTAATAGCATCCGAGTGAAGTAATAAGGAGCATTTAGGTTTACCTCCATTTGCGTTTCAAAATTCTTGTCGTCTTCGCTACTAATTTGCCCGGGTAAAAATATTCCTGCATTATTTACCAATACATCCACTTTATTAAATCTGTTTTTAATAGCATCGGCAAATGCTTGAAGTTGTTTTTTGTTAGCCACATCGCACAACATTGCTAATACATCTACTTTATAAGTATCACTTAAATACTTGGCCAACTTATCGCCCTCACCTTTATTTCTAGAACAAAAAGCTACTCCAAAACCTTCTGAGGCAAACTTTTCTGCTATGGCTCTGCCTATTCCCTTTGTCGCTCCCGTTATAACAGCTATTTTCATGCTCTAAAAATAACAGTTAATCGGCAAATTAGTTCAATTGGCAGCGTATAGTTAAATATAACCATTGCAAAACGTTTATCTTTACCGCCGCAAACAAACATGACCATTTTTTATCACTTTGGCAGATACCTGCTATTTTTGAAGAGTATGTTCTCTCGTCCAGAGAGATTTGCCATATACTACAAACGCACCATGATGGAGATGAATTCTATAGGCATAGGTTCATTACCCATTGTAGCTATTATTTCTCTTTTTATAGGTGGTGTTACCACACTGCAAATTGCTTATCAGCTAGTTACAGGTTTAGTACCTAATTCTATTATAGGTTCTATTGTAAGCGACTCTACCATTTTAGAGTTCGCCCCAACTATAACCTGTTTGGTATTGGCCGGACGTGTAGGGTCTAATATTGCTTCGGAAATTGGTACCATGAAGGTATCAGAGCAAATTGATGCTTTAGAAGTTATGGGTATTAACTCAACCGGTTTTTTAGCACTTCCAAAAATTATTGCCGCATTATTTATGATTCCGTGTTTAATTATGGTAGCTATGGGTTTATCCATCTGGGGCGGGATGCTTGTAGGAGATTTGACGGAAATACTACCTAGTGAAGCCTTTGTGCGTGGTGCACGCTCAACATTCAGAGGCTTTACAGTTACCTTTTCTCTAATAAAGGCTGCTGTGTATGCCTTTATAATTACCTCTATTTCGTGTTACCAGGGATATTTTACCACTGGTGGGGCCTTAGAGGTAGGAACATCAAGTACCAGAGCGGTAGTATACAGTAGTGTAATGATTTTATTTGCCGATTATATGTTGGCACAACTGCTATTATAAATAATGATAGAGTTAAAACAAATAAATAAGAGTTTCGGAGATAAGCATGTACTGCACGATATTTCGGCCACCTTTAGTAAAGGCAGACCTAACCTAATTATTGGGGCAAGTGGGAGCGGAAAAAGTGTTTTGATGAAGTGCATGGTAGGTTTAATGCAACCTGATACCGGTGAAATTTTGTATGAGAAGAAAGATTTTGCCAATATTGACTATGATGAAAAAAAAGCTATACGAAGAGAAATAGGAATGCTTTTTCAAGGTTCAGCTTTATTTGACTCATTAACGGTTGAGGAAAATGTAATGTTTCCTTTAAATATGTTTACAGACTCTAGCAGAGAAAAGAAATTAGAGCGAGTAAACTTTTGCTTAAATCGTGTGAACCTTGAAAATGTTAATGGTTTATTGCCTTCTGAAATTAGCGGGGGGATGAAAAAGCGTGTAGGTATAGCAAGAGCTATTGCTATGAATCCTAAATATCTTTTTTGTGACGAACCCAATAGCGGTCTAGACCCAATAACCGGTAGGGTGATTGATAACCTAATTTTAGAGCTTACTGAAGAGTATGACATGACTACCATAATTAACACACACGATATGAAAACCGTATTTGATATTGGTGAACATATAGTATATATATATCAAGGTAACAAGGCTTGGGAAGGTAGTAAAGATGATATTACTCATGCTGATAGTGAAGTATTGCAAGAGTTTGTAAAAGCTTCTGTCTTTTAAAACAAAAAAGCCCCATTGTGGGGCTTTCAACTTTCTTTATAATATAATACTGGTCTTATACTTTTTATTGTTTTATCAGTTTTGTTGTATTTAAGTTTCCTCCTACATTTATTCTTACAAAATAAATACCTTGTTCTAAATCAGAAACATCAATAGTGATATTATCTTTAGCCAAATAGCTTTCAATTAGCTTACCTTGAACATCAGTAATACTTACAGTTGCCAAAGAATTAGAATTAAATACTATGGTTAATATATCATTTACAGGATTAGGGAAAACATTGATTTTAAGCTTTGTAATATTTTCAGTACCAAGCACAAAGGACTGTGCTCCACTTGTATCGACACACCCATATTGACTGGTAGCAATTACAGCAAAGTTTCCTGTTTGAGTTGGCGAATAGGTATTTTGCGTCGCACCATTGATAAGAGCCCCATTCCTAAGCCACCTGTATGTATCTCCTGTACTACTAGTTGCCTCAAAAGTATTTCCATATTTAGTTAACACTACGTTTGGTTTTTGTCTGGCAACCACCTTAAATGTTCCTGATGCTGAACATGAGTTAGCATCAGTAACAGTAACTTTATAGTTGCCTGCAGTATTAACAACTTGTGTTTGGGTAGTATCCATACCGGTTTCCCATAGATACTTATTAAATACGCCGGGGTCTAATGTAAGTGTAGTATTAGGGCACAAACTAATATTAGTTGTAGGTATATTGGGAACAGGTAATTCATTTAAAATAGTAAAAACGGTATCTGTTGTTATTGTACAACCTCCATTGGTAATGCGAACTTGGAAATTGGAGGTCTTATTAACTTTAATAGCTGTATCTTTTACATTATTCATATCAACCCCATTTTCAATCCATTGGTATTGATAGTTAGAAGTGCTCGATTCCGGCACCAATTCAATTAAATCAACATCACCTTTACACATTGAGTTCCCGTTTGGAATTAAGATTTTGTTTGAGGGTTTTGTAAATAGAGTAACAGCAATTTGCTCTGAAGTATCTATGCAGCCATTTCCGTTATCAGTTATTAGCCTATAGTTCCCTGTTTTATTAGCCCATATACTATCTGTATTATTTGCTAAAATATTCCCATTATACCACCAAGAGAATACTGCTGATTTATTAAACGATGTGCCTTGTAGGTTTATACTATCACCGGCACAAAACCCCACATTACCTGTAAAGTTTACATTACCTGCATAGGCATTACAAGTATCGGTATACGAAAACAGTTCCTCTCCTTTTATACTGTCGGTGGCTGTGAAGTATAAAGTCTTATTAAATACTATTAGATTTTTTGGAGATGACGAAGCAACCCCTTCATTTATATCTTTAACCAACTTTGTACCGTGTTTAGTACCATCGGTTTCCCAAAGCTCTTCTCCGTATGTGTTGTCAGAACTGGTGAAGTATAGCCTGTTGTTTATTTTAGTGAAGGGTGAGGTAATATTAACTGTATTGTCTACTTCTACAGTACCATTAAAAGTACCATCGGTTCTCCATAAATGATTTTGTGAAACAAAATATACATGGTTTTTGAAACTTATGAACCATTTTGGAGCATTTACACCGCTCTTAATTTCTACAGTACCCGCATCGGTTCCGTCAGTTTTCCAAAGTGTAACACCACTACCGTCGGTAGCACTAAAAAAGATTATCGAGTCTCCCCAGTTGAATAAATTTCTTGGATTAGCATCGTTATATGCCCCTGTATAAATATTCTTCACCAGTCGGGGCAATGAACTGCCTATCTTAACTCGCCAAAGTTCATTTCCTTCATCATTGTCAGGGCCATTTATTGATGTTTTTTTATCTCGTGTTGCTGAAAAATACACATAGTCGCCCATTTTAGTAAAATCTCTTGCTTCACTGTTTCCTAAATTCTGATTAACATCAACAGCCCCTCTTAAAGTTGTACCGTTTACATAATACGGGTCTCTTCCCTTGGTTTGCCAATATCCGTTAAAAAATAATACCCCTCCGGCATCTACAATACCGTTTGGTGTTGCTGATAATGGAGTTCCATTAAAGCTTTTAAATGGATATATATCTTTACCTTCAGTACCTGCATCAGTACCATCACTTACATAAATTTCATCTCCAATATCAGAGTTATAACCATTGAAATAGATATAGTTTCCACTTACTTCTACAACTTCAGTTGAACTAACTTTTGCCGAAGGCCAAAAGGCATCTATATTATCTGTATTAGTGCCGTCTGTTCTATAAAGTTTTCTGCTAAACGATGAGTTGGTAGCCTGTGCTACAAAGTATAAGTGGTTTTTATATGAAACTAATTCAGCAGGTGCTGAAGCATCAGTGCCTATACGCGCCTCATAAAAAAATTGAGTTCCGGCCGGTGTACCATCAGTAACCCAAACTTCTTTTCCATGGGTACTATCATTAGCAGAGAAGTAAAGCTTGCCATTAAACACAGCAAAATCAGAGGGTGAACTATTTCCACTTCCTTGCCAAATATCTTTAACAAGTTGTTGCCCCGATATCGAGAATGACATAGAAATAGCAGCTACAAGTACAAGGTACTTGTATAAAGAGTTAGTAAATTTTTTCATACGCTTTTTATAGTTGCGCTGTATATTACAAGAGTAGTGCCATCAATTTTATATGGCTATAGATTTATCAAACAAGTTATTGCTATAACAAGCCTGACTAGATTGATGAGCTAACGGGAACTTGTTTGCCCAGAACTTTAAAGTACAGCTCTTCTACCTTTTTAGTCATAGCTACAGCAGTAAACTCATTTTGAATAGTTTGAAAAGCATTAGAAGCTGTACTATCACACAATTCTTTGTTTTTTATCACCTTCAATAAAGCTTCAGCAAGCATTTGTGGCTGCTGGGGTTCTATAAGTAAACCGTTCTCCATATCTTTTAAAATTTCTTTAGAACCGTCTACACGTGTAGCAACTATACATTTTTTCATTGCCATCGCCTCAAGCATACCTATAGGTAAACCTTCCCATAATGAGGGCAAACAATAAATATCTATTCCGGCCAAAACATTGGGAACATCCTGTCTAAAATTATCTAAAATTAGTCTGTCGCCAATACCCAACTCTTTTACCAAAGCTTCAGTTTCTTGCCTTAGTGGCCCTTCGCCAATCATCAAAAGAGTAACGTTTTCATGCTGGTCGTATACCTCTTTAAAAGCTTTAACCATGGTAATAGGGTCTTTTTGAATATCCATTCGTACTATATACCCTATAAGCACATGATTTTCGGGGATATTATATTCTTCGCGTATGCTTGATTGTATTGCCTGATAATTAAACTTATTTAAATCAATTCCGTTTCGTATAACAGTTGATTTAAAACCTCTTATATGGTCTTGCCCTGTTTTTTGGTTTGAATGTGATACCGATATAGTTTGGTTTGCCTGACTGGTAATTAGTTTTTCTGAAAGTATACGGGCATTCTTTACAAAAAAGCTTTGATCATCGTGAAAAGACCATCCGTGAACAGTATATACTGTGGGGATATTTAGTTTTTTGCAAGCACGCCAAAGATTTGATGCAGCACGCGTTCCATGATTATGTACTAACTCTATATCCTCGTCAATCAACAATTGTTTAATCTGGTTGGTAAGTTTAAAATCAAAACCCCTTTCTGTGAAGATGACATGAGTTTTAATGCCTAGCTTTTCCAACTCATCCACCATTGGTCCGGGGGTAAATGATAATACTATAGGCTCAAACAAAGATTTATCTAGTTCTTTTACCAATGTAAGCACATGACTTTCTCCCCCGCCTATTTTCCATTGCCGTATGGTCTCTAAAACTTTAATTTTGGTCATAGGTAGTTCCCACTATAACAAAACAAGCGTTTTTTATACGTTTAAGCAAGTGATTTGTAGTGACTATTTGTTGACAGCTTGATAGATTACGCAGTAAGTGTATTGCTTATTATGCACTGGTAGCAACAGAATTTAGTTTTTCTGCCAAATATTTTGCCGTATAGCTTTCTTTAATATTTACTAAATCTTCGGGGGTACCTTCAAATACAATATTACCACCTTTTTCACCACCTTCAGGGCCTATATCTATTACCCAATCAGCGCATTTTACTACATCCATATTATGTTCTATAATCACAATACTATGCCCTTGTTCTACTAAGGCATTAAAACTTGCCATTAGTTTATTTATATCATGAAAGTGAAGCCCAGTAGTAGGTTCATCAAAAATAAAAAGTATATGCTGGTCTTTATTGGCTTTACCTAAGAAAGATGCCAGCTTTATACGTTGTGCTTCTCCCCCACTAAGTGTGCTACTACTTTGTCCTAGTGATACATAACCTAAACCAACCTCTTGCAACGGGCTAAGTTTATTATGCAAGGCTTTAGCATCTTTAAAAAAGTCCATCGCTTCATCTATGGTCATTTCCAGCACATCGGCAATGTTTTTATCTTTATACTTTACCTCAAGTATATCTTCTTTAAAACGCTTGCCTTTGCAGGTTTCGCACGGTAAATGCAGGTCTGCCATAAACTGCATTTCTATGGTAGTTTCCCCTTCTCCTTGGCAGGTTTCACAACGCCCACCATCTACATTAAAGCTAAAGACGCTCCCTTTATACCCACGTGATTTTGCCAAAGGTTGTGAAGCAAATAAATCACGAATGGCATCGTAGGCTTTTATATAGGTTACAGGGTTACTACGAGATGATTTACCAATAGGGTTTTGGTCTACCATTTCTACTTGGGTTACTTTTTTGTAATCGCCCTCTAGTTTATCATGCGCTCCTGTTTTACCGCCAGAGTATGAACCGATAATTTTTTGCATAGCAGGGTATAACACCGTCTTTATCAGTGAGGTTTTACCACTACCACTTACCCCCGTTACTGCTGTAATAGCATGAAGCGGAATTTTTACATCTACATTTTTAAGGTTGTTTTCTCTGGCTCCTTTTATCTCCACAAAATCGCTCCATTTACGGCGATGGGTAGGGACAGGAATTTCCTCGTTACCTGAAAGATATTTACCCGTTAAGCTATCTTTATCTTTCAGCATTTTATTATATACGCCCTTAAAAATTAAATCGCCACCGTTTCTGCCCGCAAAAGGGCCTATATCTATCAGCTCATCGGCGGCTTTCATCACATCTTCATCGTGCTCTACAATAACAACGGTATTGCCCAAATCTCTTAGCGATTTTAGTACCCGAATTAAATTCTCTGTATCTCTACTGTGTAGCCCAATACTTGGCTCATCCAGTATGTACATACTACCCACCAAACTACTGCCTAGTGAAGTAGCTAGGTTTATTCGTTGCGATTCTCCCCCGCTTAGTGTATTACTTAAACGATTAAGCGTAAGGTAACCCAAGCCTACTTCTTTTAAGAATGTAAGGCGATTTTGTACCTCACGTAAAATACGCTCGGCTATTTCTTTATCTGTTTTGTTGAATTTAAGGTTGGTAAAGTACTCGTGAGCACGATTAACGGACATTAGCACAATGTCTGAAATAGACATTTTCTCGTCTTTATTCGCCTCGTTAATTAGCTTTACGTAAGTAGCATCTTTACGAAGGCGTGTTCCTCTACAATCGGGGCAAGTAGTTTTACCTCGATACTTGCTCAGCATTACACGGTATTGAATTTTATATACCTTTTCCTCAATCATTTTGAAGAAATCGTCAATACCTCTTACTTTATCGTTACCCTGCCACAACAAGTCTTTCTCAGCTTCTGTAAGCTCATAATAGCTGCGGTGTATGGGGAAATCATAATGGATAGATGTTGCGGCAAATTCTTTTTTCCACTCCTGCATAGCTTCGCTTCGCCACGGGGCTACAGCACCCTCGTACACGCTTAGGCTTTTATCAGGTACCACAAGGTCTTCGTCAATACCTATTACCATACCAAAACCTTCGCAGGTTTTGCAGGCACCATAAGGGTTATTGAAGCTGAAAAAATTGGTACTGGGTTGTTCAAAGGTGATACCGTCTGCCTCGAAACGAGAGGAGAATTGTGTGGTTTTCTCTTTACCATCAGGAGAAGTAGTTTGTAATAAACATTCCATATCGCCTTCAAAAAAGGCGGTTTGCACACTATCTGCCGCCCGTGAGGGTAGTTCCTCATCCTCACTATCTGCCAAAATACGGTCTATAATTAGGTAGGTATCTTTAGGCTTAATCTTTTTTATTTCTTTGGCATCACGTTGCAGTACTTCCTCAATCTTAGCCATACCCTCTTTAGTTAAAATTCGGGTAAACCCTTTTTGGAGTAATACTTTTAATTCTTCTTCTATTTTACGCTCGGTGTTAAACTGGCTAAGGATAAGTACTGTTGTATCTTTTTCAAGACTAAGAATATAATCTACTACATCAGTAACAGTATGGCGTTTTACTATCTCCCCACTAACAGGCGAAATGGTTTTACCCACTTTGGTAAACAGCAGCTTTAAATAATCGTATATCTCTGTGCTGGTAGATACGGTACTACGCGGGTTACGGGTATTTACCTTTTGTTCTATGGCTATGGCGGGCGAAATACCTTTAATATAGTCTACCTCAGGCTTGTTCATCTTATCCATAAACTGGCGGGCATAAGATGATAAACTCTCTACATAGCGGCGTTGCCCCTCGGCATACAAGGTATCAAACACCAAGCTAGATTTTCCGCTTCCACTCACTCCTGTAACCACCGTCATCCGGTTACGAGGTATCTCAACGTCTATATTTTTAAGGTTATGCTCTCGCGCCCCTTTAATGAAAATGTTATTTTGATTAGCCATAAAAAAAGAAGGTGCAAAATTACGCTACTTTGCACCTTATACCAACACTAGGTTTGGATTTAATGTTTTATGAAAATTACTGCACCTTATACCTTATCAATCTTCTATTATAATATCCTTTATGTCCAAAAAGAATACTATAGGCATAAGTATATGTAGAAGATACAGTCTCTCCTAACTCTTTACTATACCACTCATAGTTAGTATGGGTTCCTGTCATTCCGTTATCTCCAAAAGCTTTAATTTTAGTTTCAATATTTGTCACTTTGAAAGTACCTGCAGGTACTGTTACTGTTGTATCGTTTGATTTTACAAAGGAGTTAGCTATTTCGATTAATTTATTTCTGTGATAATATTTTTTTGTACTCTTTTGCCCCTTCTTATATTTATCTAGTACTCTTTCACCAAAATTATTTATTAGTATCCCAGCAGAATCTCTGTAAAGAATTATTAATCTGGTTCTTCTAAAATAAAATGCACCCATAAAATAACTTTTAAACCATTTCTTTCCATTAACCATGGTATCACTCACGATAGTAATGCTGTCTATATCTCCGTTGAAAGTCTCTTTACCTGTACTATCAACCCAAACTGTTTCATACACCCATTTATTCCCCACTTTTAATAAAGGATGCTCTGAAGGTTCAGGGTCTGTGGTTGGTTCTGTTGTAGGCTCATCTTTTTTGCATGATGTGAATACCATAGTGAATAAAAGAGCAATTGCTAAATAGTTTTTAGAGTTCATTAAATAGTTTTTGGTTAGCTACTCCCAATAAACGAGAGCACTACCGGTTTAGTATTTCTATTCACCTAAAACGATATACAGCTTACAAACTATATATTTGAGATTTTTAGAATGTATCTCTACAACGGAAATAATGTTTCAGATATAAGTATTGAAGCTACAAACCGTGCTTTTAAGTATGGTGATGCTTTTTTTGAGACGATGTTATTCCATGAAGGGAATATCCCTTTGTACGATTTACATTTTGAGCGTGCTACTAAGACTTTTCCCTTATTAAAAATACAACCGCCAAAAGAGTTTACAAAAGATGAGTTTAAACGAATATTAGTAAGCTTTTTAGCAAATGAAGGACACAAAACTGCCAAAGTACGCATTAGTTTTTGGAGAGACGGTGAGGGCACATATTTTACAACAGAAGACACTTCCTCATACTTAATTGAAGCTGCTTCAATTACCTCAAAACCTTTTGAGTTGAATAAAGAAGGGCAAACATTAGGTATTTATAGAGATACCTTTAAAAATACAGATTTTTTGGCAAATGTTAAAGTATCGGGTTGTCTTACCTATATACTTGCCAGCAGTTGGGTAAAAGAACAAGAGGTAGATGATGCCATACTACTAAATCATCACGGCAGAGTAGCTGAGTGTACCAGCAGTAATATTTTTTTAGTGTTTGATAACGAGATTATAACCCCATCCCTTAGCGAAGGCTGCCTAGACGGTGTTATGCGTCGCCATTTACTAAATACCCTACCTAAGCAAGGTTATACTGTAAAAGAGCAAACCATTGAACTTACAGATATTGAAAAAGCTAATGAAATATTCACTACCAATGCTTTAGGCATCAAATGGATTGAAAAGGTAGAGAATATTGAAAAAAAGTACCAGAATAACAGTATTTCAAAATTTATAATCGCTAAAGACTAAAAAAACTATTTTTGCCTTCTATGGTAAAACGTAAACTTTTTAGAATTATAGTAATTGCTTTAGTAGCCATTACCCCACTATTTTTTATTGCAGCTAACTACGCAGAGGGTATTTTCCCTTTAAGCGAGATAAGCAAGCTAGACCTTAAAAAGGCAGGCCTAAAAATTAAAACCAAAGAAATTTATAATCCTAATGGTACCAGCTTGGTAGATGCTTTGGTACGTGTAGGCGGGTGTACAGGGTCTTTCGTATCAAATGAGGGGCTAATTATCACCAACCACCACTGTGCTTTTAGCTCGGCTGCCAATGCCAGTACTGCTAAGAACGATTATATAACCAACGGCTTTTTAGCTAAAGAAAGGGAACAAGAAATTCCCTCGGCTATCACTTGCCGTATCACAGCATCATACAAAGATGTATCAGCAGAAGTACTAAAAGGCACTGAAAATGTAGATGCTAATGAGCGTGCAGCTATCATATCAAAAAACATAAAAAGTATTGAAGCGGCTGAGCAAGCTGCCAACCCTGATTTAGAAATAGAAATATCTGAAATGTTTATCGGCAAAGCCTATACCCTGTTTCGCTACCAACAAATAAAAGATGTGCGATTGGTATATATTCCCCAACGTAGTGTAGGTGAGTTTGGCGGCGAAAGCGATAACTGGGTTTGGCCTCGCCACAATGGAGATTTTGCCTTTTTCCGTGCTTATGTAGGTAAAGACGGCAAACCTGCTGAGTACTCTAAAGACAATGTGCCCTATACTCCTAAAAAGTTCTTAAAAGTAAATGCTAACGGTGTTAAAGAAAACGATTTTGTGTTTATACTAGGCTACCCGGGCAGAACATACCGTCACCGTCCTGCAAAATTCTTAGACCACCAAAACGATTACATTTTACCAATGATAAGTGAATGGTATGACTACCAAATAGAAGCTGCCGAAGATGTTTCTAGAGGAGATAAAGACTTGGAAATTCGTCTATCAACATTTATTAAGCGTAGGGCTAACGTAACTAAAAACTTTAAAGGTAAACTACAAGGGCTTCGCCGTACTGATATTTTAGCCAACAAAAAGGCGCAAGAGGTTGAGATGCAGAAGATGATTGATGCCGACCCTGAACTGAAAAAGAAATACGGCAATCTGTTTAGCGAAATTGATAAGGTATATGCAGATATTTTTGCTACCCAAAAAAGAGATTACTACTTAGGGCAACTATACAATAACGGAGCTTATAATCTGGCTGCTTTTATAGGTTTTCACAGTGATGCTGTAAGCAAGTTACCTACTGACCAAGAACAAAATGATTACCTTAAAGAGTTTATCCCTAAACTTAAAGAAACTTTTGCCAAACAATATAGGTTTACTTACCCTGAGTTAGATAAAAAATTGCTTACCCAACTGCTTAAATACATGAGAGATTTAGACAAAAGTGAGCAAATACCAGTGGTAAATACCTTATTTACTAATGATGAAAAAGTTGAAGAAGCTGTAGACCTTGCCTACAGACAAGGTATGTTTGATAGAGATAAAATGCTTGAGCTTTTTGATAAAGACCCTGCTAAACTGTTGAGCATGAAAAACCCTTTAGTAACCATGGCTAAAGAAACCAACCCCATATATCAGGGGTTGGCAGAAAAGCAAAAAGAGCAACAAAACAAACTTACAGCGCTTACGGCCCAGCTATTAGAGGTTAAACAACTATACTCTAAAGAAAACTTTATACCTGATGCTAATAGCACATTACGTTTTACCTACGGGCATGTAAAAGGATATTCACCTAACGATGCTGAGTACCATGCCCCTTTTACCACTGTAAGAGGAATTATAGAAAAGGCACAAAACAGCGGAGATTATTATTTAGAAAGCCACATAAAAGAATTACTTAAACACGCCAACCAAAACTCTATAGTTTGTTTACTTTATAATCTTGATACTACAGGAGGAAATAGTGGTAGCCCGATACTAGATGCTAAGGGTAATATTATTGGGGTAAATTTCGACCGTGCTACCTCTGCTACTATAAATGATTATGCTTGGAATGAAGACTATAGCCGCTCTATAGGGGTAGATATACGCTATGTTCTTTTAATTATGAAAGATTTAGCCAAAGCAGACCATTTAATAGCAGAAATGGGTGTAAAAATGTAAAAACTGATTTGTAGAATTATTTGCAGCTTTCGTCATCAAAAAGAAGGTGTTTGTCAATATTTCTACCGGTCATTGCAACACAATGATATTCAGAGACCTCTGTTTTACCAAACAGAAAGTCTATGAAAAAAACAATACTACTCACTGCCCTATTTATAGGGGCAAACCTTAGCGCACTCTTTGCCCAGTTTGAAACATTTACTCCTCCCCAATCTTTTGAGATTAGAGGGATGCATTCTGCTTTTGGCAAAGGAAAAGTAACTTTGGCTACTGATGCCGGTGTTTTTTGGTTTGAAAGAACATCAAAAACATGGGAAAGTTTCACTACGACAGAAGGACTCCCCTCAAACGATGTCAGATGTTTAGAGTATACCGAAGACAACAAACTTTATCTGGGTTTAGGAGACGGCTCTGTAGGTTATATATTCAATAATACCTGGACAACTATTAACGCACCTAACAAAGCCGGAGAAATTATTACAGCCATACAAATAAGAACTACTAAAGATACAGCTTATGGAAGTTCTTCAGGAAACTTACATTACAAAACAGGTTCGTCAAACTTTGCAAGCATTCCAATTTCTAATAGCAATAGTAAAATAACCGCAATACATGCCTTAAATGGTGTACCCGGGCAACCTGAAATAATAGTCGCACCATCAGAAGGTAGTGGAATTTTACTTTATGCTCCTGCCAACAGTTTTTCATTCATAGTAAACTCTCAAGGCTCACCTTTACCCAGTGATAATGTAATTAGTAATGATGTAGACGAACTTAAGTCTTATGACGGTACTGATAAAGGACTATATGTGGCAGACTTTAGTACCTTTCCTCAAGTTACACCTACGCTTTTTACGGCTAGTAACTCTATGTTACCTTCAGATATTATTGCTGCTATAGAAGTAAACGCCGGGCTTCAATGGTTTGGAACTCCTGCAGGTTTGGCACATAAAAATGGTGATGATTGGAAAGTTTTTACTACCAATAATTCTAATCTACCCTCTAACAGTGTAAAACAACTTTATATTGACCATAATGATAACGGAAGCTTGTGGATAGCTACTGCTGATGGTAAACTAAGCCGTTTAGCAGACTATGGCTTAAATACTAAAACTATAAATAATAAACTACTAGTAAACTATTATCCTAACCCTGCAAATACCAGCCTCAATATTGAATTGGGAGAACTACCTATAGACGGAACAACTTTGACACTAACAAATACACTGGGCAAAGAAGTTTTAAAAACGAATCTTCACGTATTAAGTACTGATTTAAATATAAGCCATTTAAAAAGAGGTGTTTATTTTATTACTATCAAAAACAAACAAGGTTCCTACAGAAACAGAATCTTTATCAAATAACCAATAAAGCCCTAATTTAATAATTGAATTAGGGCTTTATTTTTATTTTCTTACTACCGATACTTTAAACTTACAGCTGTTTGTATTTCCGGGACACTTTATAAACAATTCTTGCGGTCCTTTAAATAAGTAATTTCTTTCCCTGTAAGGTGGCTTAGCGCCTATTACAGATTTTCTTTTTGTTGGCTTGCGTTTACTGGTATCCCGTTCCCAAATTTCCGGAGATTGGTTTATATTTCTGCCACCTATTCGTTTCTTACATACTGAAGTCCATCTAATACTCAGTATAATAGGAGGTCTTGCTTTAATAAAATTATAAATATGTGTACTTATCGGCTCATCACAAGCAAAATTTGCAGGACTAGTATATAAAGGTGTATTGCCTGCTTTTTTTTCAGCCATATTTATAATTTCCAACTTGCAGCTATCTGCTTCACCATTATAGCATACAAAGCGTATCGAGCCGCCACTCTCTATTTCAACAAAACCCGCATAGCCTGCCTCAAAATCAATAGGCTTAGGCGTTCCTAAGGTTTTATCCGTTTCAGTAAGCTTATTCCACTTTCCTTTTTTAGTTTTTGTTTCAATATTAAGTGTTCCGCAGCTTTTGTTTATTTTAATTAAAAGCCTGCTTTTACTACTGTATGTATATTGAGCGGTATCATTACATGGAATTGCTACCGAACCAAAAAAGTTTTTGGCCTGAATCAAACCAAAATAAATGTAGGCTAAAAGCGCTACTACCAAAGCAACTAGTATGGAAATTAAGATTTTTCTATTCATAATTGACAGGCTTATAGGTTGTTATTAAAATACAAGTTATTATTTTTTTTGTAAATAGAATTTTAAATATGTCTTTTATTTACTTAATATGTTTGAACGGTATATAATTGCAAAAAACAGATAATGAGAAAAATAATTATACTACTGGTAATATTAACAGCATATACTTCTTGTAAAGAATCAGCAAAAACTGATACTGATGCCAATAAATTGAAACAAGCTGAAGAGCAACGCAAAAAAATTGAAGCTAAATGCTTTGAGATAACTAAAGCCCATTTATTGAAAAACACCTACTCTGATTCAGCATTGGTACTTGATACCATGATTTTGAAAAATATTGACTCCGCTACTGATAAAATGGCTAGGAAAAACTACTGCAACTTGCTGTTGAATGTTAAAGAAGCAACCGACTATTATGTAGAACAACAAGAAAATGTAGTAAAGTCAGCAGCTAAAGTTAGTCCGCTGCTGGTAGAGCCTGAAAAAAGACGACTACAACAGGCAATAATTAAACAACAAGTTACAGATGCTAATTACTACGAGTGTTTAGAAGCTCTTAAAACTACAGAATCTGCTAACTATAAATATTATCAGGTAACCGTTGAGACTATAGACACTCGCACAAGAGGGAAAAATATTACCACCGATACTACCGAACGAAAATTCTACTTAGATAAAAGTGATTTCAAGTTGAAGTTATTTTAGTCAATCTCAGGTACAGGCTTCATTTTAGTAAATAAAATAATAAGCCCCAATAATGCCAAAACAGCACACCCTATAAAGGCCACTAAAAAGTTTTCAGAGTTGTTTCCATACAACCAACTACCTATTAGCGAGCCGCTGCCAATACCAATTTCTAAAGCAATAAAAGCAGTAGCTATTGCTCTTCCTCTAAATTTATCGTTACTTAAATCAATAGTCCATGCCATCATTGTAGGAGAATTATTTCCCAAAGCAATACCAAACAAAAAACCGGCTATAAAAAACTGAATAGGCTCGGTAGAAAATGCTAACATTGTTAGTGCTATTACCAAAGTAGCAAAGCCCATGCGTAAGGTTTTTACTCTACCTATTCTATCAGACAATTTACCCGAAAGTACACGGGTTATAATACTTGCCCCTGTAAATACTGCAAAAAACACCCCTTTATAGGCCTCATCTAAGCCAACAAACAAACTAAAATCAGGTATTAAAATTATTACTGCACCAAATGGTACTGATGCAAGCATAAGTAGTGTTGCAGGACGTAATACTCTAGGCTCATAAAAATCAGCTTTATTTACTTTAAATGAATTTTTAATTACTGTTGATGTTGCCTTTTGAGCCGTTGAAAGAGACTCTGTTAGCGGACGAACAATAAGTAATGAAATTACCCCAAATGCCGAAGCCATATAAAACATAGCATCTAGCGAGATGTACGTTGCTATAATACTCCCCAATACAGGGGCAACAGCCATACCCACCGTGCCAAACATGCTTACTAAGCCAATTGCCTCTCCCCTTCTATGCGATGGTGCTACATCACCAATATATGCCATTGAACCAGTAGGGGCAAAACCCGTAGAAAAACCATGTAAAAAACGTAAGCCTAAAAACAATGCTACACTGGTAGCAAAAGGGTAAAGCAGTCCGCAAAATGCAGTTACAAAAATACCCACCAGCATTACGGGTACTCTACCGATAGAATCTGATAGTTTACCGCTAAAAGGTCGGGATAAACCTGCAGCTATAGTAAACATGGTAATTATCCACCCCTTATAATCTTCTCCACCCAATTGTGTAATAAAATTAGGCAGTTCAGGAACAATCATATTAAAGCTTATAAAAAACAAAAAAACAGAGATGGACAATTGCCAAAACTGTTTTGTAAAAAGTTTCTCTTTTCTTGTTTGCTCCATTTAAGGCTGCAAAGGTGGTAAAATACCTTACAAAAGCTATTATACTAATGAGCTTTTTTGTTTTACTTTTGGATGTATATGATTGAAGACTTTAGAAAGGTTGACTTTGAAGCCATTAGCAAAATGTCGTTTGATACCCCACCGCAATGGGGACAGATGACTTTGCAGCATATGATAGAACATTTGGCTATTTTATTTGAGGTAGCCGCCGGTAATAACAAGGTTGATGTTGTTACTCCCCCAGAGAAGGTAGAAAAAGTGAAACGCTTATTTCTTTTAAGCGATAGAGAACTGCAACGAAATTTTAAAGCACCCATTTTGCCTGAAAATCCTATTCCTTATAGATTCAGTGGTATGAATGAGGCTATTACAAACTTGAAAAACAGGATAACTGATTTTGAGAATTACTATAAAAATAACCCTGCCCAAACTGAAAACCACCCTGTTTTTGGTGCTTTAAATTATAATGAGTGGCTACACTTTCACAATAAACACTTTACCCACCATTTTAAACAATTCAATTTGATATAAACAAAAAAAGCCCATCCAAGTTGGATGGGCTTTTTTAATTAGAAGTTTCTTTATTGGGTTTTCACCATTTTATTGGTAAAAACTTTACCGTTATCAGCTGTAACTTTTAAAATATAAACACCATTACTAAAAGTACTCATGTCTATGCGGTAGGCATAAAAATTATCACTGCTAATATGTTCAGCAATTATCTTTCTTCCGCTATAATCAAATACTTCTACAGTAGCATTTTTACTGTTACTCATATTAATATCCAACCAAAACTCTCCTTTTGAAGGATTTGGAAAAACTTCAATACTGTTTGTAGCGGTAGTCTCTTCTACATCAAGTGCAAAAGCGGTGGTAAATTTTTGCTTAATAGATGAGCCCCAGTCTGTACCAAAGTTCCTCAGTACTTGCCCATTGCCTAATCTTCTAAAAAACAACTGCCCTGTACCTGCATTGGGATTAGCCCAAAACCCGAGTCCATCACCTCTGGTATCTGTAATTTCAAAAGTAAAGCAGCCGTTATCCAGCCTAACTGTATCGGTATACAAAGTTCCATTTAGCATACCACTACGCTCAGCTACTACTTTGCCCCAAGCGTCTTTAATGGTGTATGCATTTTCATTTCCTCTGTTGTTAGTACGCAACCAAATAATAAAATCATTAGGGTAAGTAGGCGTAGCGTCGTAAGCAACTGCCATCTTATTATTATAAGGCACCTCATCGGTTTTACCATTTACTTTCACAATTTCTACCTCAAACACCTTAGCTGCCGATGAGAAATTTATAGCTTTTGCTAATTCTAATTCTGCACTTTCATAAGGCTTAATGTCGCCACTCCAAGTATAGGTAACCTTAGTACCGTCCTTAGGACCATAACTAAACTCAATGGTTTTAATATTCTCACCACCGTTGTTTTTAACTTTTACTATCGGGTAACTACACGATGGATTAATACGGTTATAACGCATCGCATTATTTGGGGTTAATATTTCTTCTAATGAAGCTTCATCTTTATAATTGTTGTCTTTATATAAAAACAACATACCCGAAATAATATACGATGAGTTATTATTTCCTTGGTTTACATAAGGCTCCATATCCATATCAATTAAAGCCGTTGCGTTTACTTGACTAAGTGGTTGCGTTAAATCATAATCGTATGGATAAACTTCTTCACCGGGACACCAGTTACTCCGGTTATAAACCCAAGTACCTCCTTGGGGATAAATAGGGTTTTCGCCACATTTATCTCTCCATACTGTAGTTGTGTAATAGGTTTGCCCGTGTACTTTAATAAAATGTTTCTTTTGGCAAAATTCAGAGCAACCATCTGCTCCTCCAAAGCCATGCCCTGTTTGTATTACCCGCAATACGGCTTGTTTCATTTGCCCATCAATAACCACACTTCTTGGTTCTAAAAAGTTTTCTATTGGGTTATTGGTATTACCGTAGGCATGAGAACCTTGCCATAAAGGGACTATTTGGTAACACTCTCTTGCAGGTGTACCTTCAATAAACTCAAAATCAAGTGTAACGGTAAAACCATCTTGCCAGCCTCCATATCTTGCCCGAATGTCAACACTATCGTGCAATAAACTTGCGAACTCAGTAACATCAAAGCTGTAGGTATATTTCCATGATGGAGGAACGTTACCATTATATGGAGTGATTACCCTACCCAGTTCTAAGTTATTTACTACTTCAAAAACATTGTAATACTCCCAGTTCTTACGGTTAAGCTCGGTTTCATAACCTATATAAGTCGAGTCTGTTTTATTACCCAGAGTATCGTAGGTATATCTGTAATAATCTCCTCTCCAAACATTTATGGTTTGGGTTGCAACCAGTGGCTTTAGTGAATCACCAAATATTTTTAGCTCTAAAGTATCATTTGCAGTAGAGTCTACTGCTTTAGTTGTGGAGTTAAAAAAGTAACTGTAGGTAACAAATGTGTTATAACGTAATTGTGCTTGTGCACTCCCATCTACTCTAAAGTTTGGGGTTGTTCTTATATTACTGTCTAATCTCCCAGTTGGCTGTCTTAAAAATATTTGAGTAGTATAATCCCACTCACTACATCCTTTTGTGGGACATCCCAACGTATAGTGCATCAATATTTTATTGAACTTTTTAGAAGCATCAGGAAACTTTGCTTTACGGTCGTAATTACCGTTCCAGTTCATGTGCACTTCATCGTGGCTTTTAATTTTTATTGTATCTCCTGGATCAGCTTTTAGGAAAGAAACACAAAGAATTAATAGTAATAGGGTTAGTAGGTTTTTTCTCATATTACGTTATTGTTAATATACAAAACTATAGCTTTAATAAATACATTACACTTTTTTCAGCATAGTTTTTAACTTTGTTTGCTAACGAAAAATAAAATGGTTTCTAGTCAACAGTTAACAAACAGTATTATGACTGCTTTACTAACAGTAATGTTGGTTACAGTATCTTGTAAAAACAACACAAAAAATGCTGTTAATGATACTGATTCTCTTACCAACCCACTAGAAAACATGCAAGGTGAGGTTGTTGAGGAAATACAGCATAATTTTCCCGAAAAACCTTTTGAAAAAGAAACAGACACTACATTTTCTATTGATAATAAAAAGTATGGCTATCAATTAACACAAAAAACAATAGATACCAGTATGGTAGTGTTTATACACAATGCTATGGGTAAACGTGTTAAAGACGTTTATTTAGACTTTGAATATACTTTAAAACCTACAGGGCAAGATTATAAAGGAAGCTCCTTTAAACTAACCAAGCATAGTTTTCAAAAAGAATTTACTAAAGACTTTATTAATCATGCAGTATTGCATGATTTAGTCTTTATGGGGTTTAATAATTACTCTAAAGAGTATGAGTTTAAATTTTCAATAACACAACCTGATACAGACCTTAGCTATGTTATTTATTATTTCATAAATAATAAAGGAGAAACCAAGTTTTTGGTAGATGATGCCTAATCAACCTTGCTAAGTTTTGAAGCATCATACCCCCTTAAAAAATCTTCAATATTCATTCTTTTTTTGCCTTGCAGCTGAATATCTTTAAGGCTCAACCAACCATCAGCACATGCTATTCTAAGATACGTTTTATTATCTGTTTCAATCATGCCATGTTGTGATGCAGGTTTGCTATAATGCTTGTCAGCCCAAAAAACTTTTAAGGTTAAGTTATTTAGCTTAGTCCAAGCCGTGGGGTATGGTGATAATCCTCTTATAAAATTATAATTATCAACCATTGTTCTGTCCCAGTTAATCTCACAATCTTCCTTAAAAATTTTGGGGGCATGTTTGGTCTCAGCACTTAAATCTTGCTCTTCAAGGGTATAGTTTTTTTGCTCAATAGCATTTAAAGTCTTTACCATTAAATCTGCACCAACATGCATTAACTTATTATATACACTTCCTGCTGTATCTGTTTCTTCAATAGCTACTTTATCCCTTAAAATTATATTTCCTGTATCTATTTTGTGTTGTAAAAAAAAGGTAGTTACACCTGTTTCTTTCTCCCCGTTAATCACAGCCCAGTTTATGGGCGCAGCCCCTCTATACTGTGGTAAAAGTGAACCATGCAAGTTAATAGAACCCAATGGGGGCATGTTCCATACCATTTCGGGTAGCATTCTAAAAGCAATAATCACAAATAAATCAGCATTGCAACTTTTAAGTGCTTCAAGAAACTCTTCATTCCTTAGCTTTTCAGGTTGCAAAATAGGTAAATCCATTTCAACTGCAAACTGCTTCACAGCAGACTGTTGAAGCTTTAATCCCCTACCCGCCGGTCGGTCAGGTGCTGTAACCACAGCAGCAACTTCAAACCCTTCATCCACTATCTTTTTAAGTGAGGGTACAGCAAAATCAGGTGTACCAAAAAATATAATTCTCAAAACCTTATCTTTTCTATAAATTTTAATCTAAAAAATACTCTGTTAGCAACTTTTGGCGTTGCATTTGTAAATGCAATAATACGTGCAACATTTCATAGCCAAAAACACTCTATATTAGTAATAAATTACGCGCATAATTTAATTTGAAGTTAAAAGCACCATATAGTACTTTTTTAATTGCTTTATTGTTGTTGGTCTCATCATCTGTAACGGCACAAATAAAGTTTATTGAAAATAAAGGGCAGTGGGAAGACAATATAAAATACCGTGCTGAAGTACCGGGTGGCTTGCTTTTCTTAGAAAACGGCAGACTTTCATACTTATTTGTAGACCAAGAACCATTTAAAGAATTGCATGATAAGGGTGTATATACCAAGCCTGTTCAAATGCACTATTTTAGGGTTGTTTTTGAAGGTGCAAACCCATCACCAACTTATAAAAACGATTTAACTGCTGAAACCTATTATAATTTTTATTTGGGTAATGACCCTAAAAAATGGGCTACTGGTGTTAATGCCCACGGTAAAGTTACTGTTGAAGAATTATATCCGGGTATTGATTTAGAAATATATGGTTCTACAAATAACTCACTAAAATATAATTTGATTATAAGGCCCAATGCTGACCCTGATGTGATAAAAATGCGTTACGAAGGGTTAGATGATATGAAACTGAAAAGAGGGCAATTGCATTTAAAAACTTCTTTGGGAGAGATAAAAGAGCTTGCTCCGGTATGCTACCAATATGGAGATACTTCGTTGAAATATGTTAAAACCCTTTATTCTCTTAAAGACAATCTTTTAACTTTTGATATAAAGGAAAAATATAACAGAAGAAAATCTTTTATTATTGACCCTGAGCTTATTTTTAGTACCTATTCGGGTGCTTTTGGTGATAATTGGGGGTATACGGGCACATGGGATAATGATGGAAACGCCTATAGTGGCGGTGCTGCTTATTATTATACTACTAATGGGTTTTCTAATGGAAGCTTTCCAGCTACACCCGGTGCGTTTCAAACTACTTTCAAAAATGGAATTGAAGGAAACGGTTCAGACTTAGCCAGAGATGCAGCTATTTATAAAGTAAGCAGCGATGGCAAAACCCTTATTTATGCTACTTACTTAGGAGGAACCCATAATGAAGAGCCACACAGTATGATTGTCAATAGTAAAAATCAACTCGTGGTTTTTGGTACAACTTTTTCAGATAATTTTCCTGTTGCTACCAATGCCTATGACAACAAACTTGATGGGCTTGCAGATATTTTTGTTTTTGTTTTGAGTGCCGACGGGAAAGCCATGATAGGCTCTACCTTTATTGGTGGTAACGGTATTGATGGCTTAAACGGAAGTGCTTCTCCGGGTGAAACCCCTTTAGCTTATAACTATGGCGACCAATACAGAGGTGAAGTTATTGTGGATGATAATGATAATATTTATGTAGCAGCGAGTACGCAATCAGGCAACGATTTTCCTGTAAAAAATGCTTTCCAGCCTGTTTTTGGAGGTTTACAAGACGGTTGTGTATTTAAACTTAACTCAACGGTTACCAATTTGGAATGGAGCAGTTATGTAGGTGGTGTAGGTTATGATATTTGCAATGGTATTGACCTTGACAGTAGAGGCAATGTATTGATAGCAGGGGGTACAACAGCTGGTATTGATAATATTATTGCGGGAATGGGAGAAACTACAACCTATGGTGGTGGTGAAAGCGACGGGTTCTTAATAAAACTTCCAAAGCAGGGAAACCAAATACTCAATGCCACTTATATAGGAACTAATGTTTATGACCAAGCTTATTTTGTAAAAGTAGATAACTATGATAACCCCTACGTTACAGGACAAACCAGAGGTAATTGGCCTGCAACTACCCCAATATTTCACCAACCCAACGGGGGGCAATTTATAGTTCAGTATACACCTAATTTGCAATCTCGTATGCGCTCTATGACTTATGGAGACGGACAGTTTAAGCCTCAAATTTCGCTTTCAGCGTTTTTAGTTGATGAGTGCAATAGAATTTTCATAAGTGGCTGGGGAGGTGAAGTTAATGCTGCCCCATCAGGGCATGGAGGTTTTACTACGCAAATGTCTGTTACTGATGATGCTTTTCAAAAAACCACGGATGGTTCTGATTTTTATTTAGCTGTTTTCTCACAAAACTTAGATACCATTTTATATGGTACATTTTATGGAGGATTACGTTTTCCTGTCCCACCTTCTGAGGGAGAACACGTGGATGGCGGTACAAGCAGATTCGACCGCAGAGGAATAATATACCAGTCGGTTTGTGCAGGTTGTGGCGGGAACAGTTTATTTCCTTCTACAGCAGGGGCACATTCAACAACTAACAAAAGTAATAACTGTAACAATGCCATTTTTAAGATTGACTTTGAAAATCTTAACCACCCACCAATAGTAAATGATGCTACTTATACCATTGATGTGGGAGAAGAATTGAACTTCACTTACTTCGGCTCTGATATTGATAAATACGATACGCTTTTCATGAATGTTGATGAAAGTGCTTTTAACGACCCTATTTACCAGGGTAACCAACCCTCAATTAGCTATGACAAAGAAGGTTTACGCCAGTTGAACTTAAACTTCAGCTGGACTCCCGATTGCGACCATGTTACCGGTGATACCATTTTTATGAAGGTTGACCTTAAAGATTTAGGTTGCCCTGACAATAAAGAAGATAGTGCAACCATAAAAATATTGGTTACCCCTCCCCCTATTATTCCTCCTCCTGATGTACTTTGTGTAGTACCCACTACCACAACAAGTTTAACGCTAAGGTGGACTAATGTGGATACAAGCAGCAAGTATTTTTCTCATTTTATGATTAAAAAGGTTGACCCACAGGGTAACGAGTTTGATATTGGTCCTTTTACCAAAGCCGATAAGTTTGAGTATGTAGATTTTGCAGTATCGGATTATAGAAACCGAAACTACTGCTATTATATATATACCGTAAATATTTGCGGTGAAAAAGGGGCTAACTCTTATACAGTGTGTACTATAGACCAGTTTAATGCTCCAATAAATACCACCCAAATAATTACTGCCACTGTTGAAGAAAATAAAAGAGTGAAGTTGGTATGGCTAGACAGTAAAGAAGATGATTTTGAATCGTACCTTATTTATAGGTCGCCAAGAACTACAGACCCTAAAGACTTAAATTATACTTTCTACGGCTCAACCAATGCAGCTACAGATACCACTTTTATTGATGAAGAGGTTGATGTAAATAACCAGTCGTTTTGCTATAGAATTCAAGTAACAGACCAATGCGGACACATTAGTAAGTTTAGTAATATAGGCTGTAATATTGTTTTAAGAGGTGCATCGGAACCTTACTTGCATAGATTAAACTGGCAGAATTACTTGCATTGGGATAGTGGTGTTGCAGATTATGAATTGATTCGCTGGGACGATAGAAAAAACCCTGCTTCTATTTATAAAGGTGCTCCTGCTGTTTTAAACCATAGCGATGAGCAACTGGATTATGACTGGGGTGCATATTGGTATAAAGTAATTGCCACGGAAAAAGATGGTTATTTAGCTACCTCACAATCAAACGAAGTACGCTTAATACAAAAACCTTTATTACATGTTCCTACTGCATTTACACCTACAGGCGATGGTTTAAATGATGTTTGGGGACAAGTGGATGTATTTGTGAAAGACTACCACATGCAAGTGTTTAACCGTTGGGGGCAAAAAGTTTTTGAAAGCTTTGACAAAAACGAGCAATGGGACGGTTCATTTGCTAAAAAAGGACCTGCCGATGATGTATTTATTTGGCTGGTTCGTTACACGGGTTGGGATAACAGCATTACCATCAAAAAAGGAACTGTTACTATTTTGAATTAACGTTTCTTTTTTCTCTCCCTAAATACCATTTCATCCACCTCAATAGCCTCAAACAAGATTTCTGAGACTTGTTGCTCATCAATTTGCTTCACATCGGTGAAGTTTACAATAGCAACCTCTTTCCTCTTACCTAAATCTAACAACCCTTGTGAGTTTGACAATAAACTTCCTTTACATAGTCCAAATTGTACTCCTCGTTTTATTATAGAATAAGGCGCCGTTGAAGGCCAAATAAAACAAAGCCTGTAATTGATTTTAAAGTAAGGAACTCCGTATGATAGCTTTTCGCTTATTTTAGGTGAGGTGTTTAATATAATTTGTCTTAAATAACTTGTAATTTGCTTTTCCTGCCCTTCTAAAGTTTCAATATATTCTTCAACTTCATTCACTACAGTTAAAGTTTATTTTTCACCCAAGTACCAGCGAGATTTTGGTTTTATTTTACGCAAACCGTACTTAACTACAGCATGCTTTTGTATATGCTGCATAGCTTCATGCATATCATCGGTAATCAGCATCAAGTCTTTGTCTTCCTCATCAATGGTTTTTTCTTGAGCCATAAAATCAACAAACTCTAAAAACTTATCCCAATACGTTTTGCCCATTAACACTACAGGGAAGTTATCTATTTTTTTGGTTTGTATCAGGGTCAATACTTCTGCCATCTCATCTAAAGTACCAAAACCACCGGGTAATACAACTAATGCGTAACTATATTTTACCAGAAAAACTTTGCGTACAAAAAAGTATCTAATTCCAACCCATTTGTGTAAATATTTGTTGGGGTATTGTTCAAAAGGTAATTCAATGTTACAACCCACGCTTACTCCGTCGTTCTCAAAAGCACCTCTATTAGCAGCTTCCATAACGCCCGGGCCTCCACCTGTCATCACAGTAAAACCCAGTTTACTCAACTCCTTCCCCACTTCAACACCCAGTTTGTAATATTTATGGTCTTCTTTAAAACGTGCCGAACCGAAAACAGTAACGCAAGGCCCAACGAAATGCAGCACCCTAAATCCTCTTACAAACTCCCAAAAAACTTTAAAGGCTAAACCAAGTTCTTTAATCCGCTGGCGCGGTCCCTCAAGCAAAAACCTCTCTTCCTTACTGTGCGGTTTCTTATCTGTCATCTATTATAAATTCCCTCTCAACTCTTGCTCACGCTCAATAGCTTCAAACAAAGCTTTAAAATTACCTTTACCGAATGATTTTGCCCCTTTACGTTGAATTATTTCATAGAAAAGTGTAGGTCTGTCTTCTACAGGTTTGGTAAATATTTGTAGTAAATACCCTTCATCATCACGGTCTATCAAAATACCCAATTTCGAAAGTGGTTCAAGGTCTTCATCAATTTTTCCTACACGGTCCAGCACTGTTTCATAGTATGTTGCAGGTACTCTTAAAAACTCAACGCCCCTATTCTGCAATTCGGTAACCGTTTCAATAATATTATTGGTAGCAATGGCAACGTGTTGTACGCCTTGCCCCTTATAGAAGTCTAAATACTCTTCAATTTGTGATTTCTTTTTACCCTCGGCAGGTTCATTTATTGGGAACTTGATGCGACCGTTTCCATTACTCATTACCTTACTCATTAGCGCAGAGTATTCGGTACTGATATCTTTATCATCAAACGATACTATTTGTTGGAAACCCATTACTTTGGCATAAAAATCTACCCAAGTATTCATTTCGTTCCAATCTACATTTCCAACACAGTGGTCTACATATAGCAATCCTACTTCTGAGGGGTTATATGTACTTTCCCATTTTTTATACCCCGGTAAAAAATCACCGTTATAGTTTTTACGCTCTACAAATATGTGTACTGTATCACCATAAGTATGGATGCCTGAACGTACTACTTCGCCATGCTCGTCTTTCTCAACCATCGGCTCCATATAACTTTTTGCACCACGCTGAGTAGTTTCTTCCCACGCCTTGCGTGCATCATCAACCCAAAGTGCCAGTACTTTAACACCATCGCCATGTTCATATATATGGTCTGCAATAGGGTTGTTATTATCAAGTGGAGTAGTAAATACAAAACGTAGTTTGTTTTGTACTAATACATACGAAGCACGGTCTTTCACTCCTGTTTCAGGTCCTGCATAAGCAAGACTTTGAAAACCAAATGCTGTTTTATAATAATGTGCCGCTTGCTTGGCATTACCCACATAAAACTCAACATAATCTGTACCGTTTAAGGGTAAAAAATCTTTTGCTGTATCCGTATCTTGAAGTGCTACTCTTTCCATTAAGTTAACTCGTTTTAAAAGGACAGCAAAGGTAATGATTTTACATTATTTAAGGTATTCAGGTTAACTGTGTTGCTTACCAAATAATAAAAAAGCCCCTTATCGGGGCTTTTATTATTCATCATCACTTTCTAACGGGTTTCCATCTTTATCAAAAAAGGCCTCTCGTTTTTTCAATCCTTTTTTGTATTCAATTTCATAAAAAGAAATTTTAGGGGTTTCCACCTTTTCTACTCCTTTTATTTTTACTTTAGGATAGGCAGCTTTAAAAGCCGATGCTACTTTTTCAGGTAATTCTTTGGCAGTAATTTCTGTTTCTGTTTCCAGCCAAGTACCGTCTTCACTAAAAGTAGCTTCATACTCTACTTTTTCAAGTTCAAACTCAACCTCATAATTCAGGTCGTCTTTTTCCCACTCCACATCAGTTGCCTTTGGGTATTTCTTATTAAAAGCTTCTAATACTGCTTGTGGTACTTCTGTTTTATTTATTGCAGCCGTTACACTATTAAGCCCAATGGCTATAAGCATAATTAGCCCTACTATTTTTAATTTCATGTGTTTAATTATTTAATTTTTTTTGAATTATTGTAATTGAAAGCAAGCTTAAATAATTAGACAGTTGGTGGTTTGAAAACCCGCGTATTATAATTGCCTTTATAGTTTTCTGCTAAGGGTTGCCAAAATAGTTGTATTGCATATACAGCTTGTGTGTATGTGGCTTCAATAGGTATGCAAAAGTGGGTTTGCTGAAAAAACTTTTCGCTTTGCTGAGGGCTATGTGGCTTTTGCTCATCACCATCTTCATGATTATCAAATACTCCGTCAATATTTACCAAATGGTCAGTAATAAATTCCCAAGCATTCATATCAGGATGCTCATGCTTTTTGCAGTCCTCATACATTTGTTGCAACTGAGGTAATAAGGCAAAATTGCCCATAGGTAGCAATAGACTTCCTAAAGAAAAATAAAGAAACATGGGTATGCTTATAATCCGTTTCAGCATATATCAAATTTAATTATTTCTTTATTTTTCTCTCATAAAAAAGCCCCTACGGGGCTTTCAATTAATCTCTATCATATTTTTCTTCTTCATCTTCACTAAAATCAGGCACTCTATCACCGTCAGGCTTTAAGTAAACTTCCTGCATTTCTCCATCTTCTTTATATTCTACCTCATACACAGAGCCTCTAACCCCTTTTTCAATAAGTACAACTTGTAACATTTTAGCATCAGGAAAAAGCGTACCAAACGAAGTTCTTATAGCAACGGGTTCTTTGCCTTTTTCAATTATAATACCTGTTTCCCTCCACTCACCGGTTTGTTTGTACGATGCCTCGTAATTTTTGCCATTACGAGTGAATTCTGCCTCATATTCGTTTCCCATTTTATACCAATTTACGTTTGAAGCATCGGTATACATTTCTTTGAACTTTTCTAAAACGGCTTGCGGAACTTCGGTATTTGTTGCTGCAATAATACTACTTGCCAGCATTAAAAAAATTACTGTTAATATAGTTTTCTGTTTCATAATTGTTTGTTTTGCTTATACTTACATAACAAACTTGTACAGAAAATGTTTACTATTCTACCCAACTCTTCCAATAGTCAGGGTCTTCAAGGGCTATTGCCTGTTCGGTAATTTGCAATGGATAAAAAGGGTCTATCATTACAGCTAGCTCCAGCGTTTCTTTAGCTCCTATAGATTTCTCTACTGTGCCCGGATGAGGTCCGTGAGGTATACCTTTCGGATGTAGGGTAATCATCCCTTTTTCTACATGCTTGCGGCTCATGAAATCACCATCTACATAGTACAATATTTCATCGCTATCTATATTACTGTGGTTATAAGGTGCCGGAATGGATTGTGGGTGATAATCGAACAAACGAGGGCAGAATGAGCAAATAACAAAGTTATGCCCCTCAAAGGTTTGGTGTACAGGTGGTGGTTGGTGTATACGCCCTGTAATAGGCTCAAAATTATGGATTGAAAATCCGTAAGGGTAAACATACCCGTCCCAACCTACTACATCAAAAGGATGTGTGGCATAAGTATAAGGCCAAATCATCCCTTGCTTTTTTATCATTACCTTAAACTCGCCCTTTTCATCATGTGTTTGAAGGTTTTCGGGCAACTTAATATCACGCTCACAATAAGGACTATGCTCTAACAATTGCCCGAAATTGTTTCTATATCTTTTGGGAGGAACTATTGGGCTAAATGATTCTGTAATAAACAGTCTGTTATCTTCACCATCAAACTCTAGTTGGTAAATAGTCCCTCTAGGTATTACTAAATAGTCTCCATATTCAAAAGGTATTTCACCATAGAGAGATTTCAGCTTTCCTGTACCTTTATGTACAAAAATTACCTCATCAGCATCGGTATTTTTATAAAAGTAGCCTGTTGTTGATTTTTTGGGTGCTGCACTACTGATATGTAAATCGTTATTTACCAACAAAGGCACTCTGCTTTCTAAATAATCGTCTTTTGCAGGTACATTATACGTTAAAAAACTACGGTGTTGCATATTTTTAGCAACAGCCACCTTTGGCTCAACACTATAGGGTTCTCCTATAGCTTTAACTAAAGTTGGCGGGTAGCAGTGGTATACCAATGAATATATATTTGAAAAACCTTCGGTAGATACAAGTTCTTCGGCATATAACTCACCATCGGGCTTGCGATAAACCGTATGGCGTTTTTGTGGAATATTTCCCAGTTTATAGTAAAATGGCATAAAACAAAGATATTAAAATCAAAAAGTTAAGAAATGAAAAAAGGGGCTTTGAAGCCCCTTTATAGTTTCTGAAATATTTTTCTTATTTAACAGCTTTAACAACTGCTTTAAATGCTTCAGGATGGTTCATAGCCAAATCGGCCAATGCTTTACGGTTAAGCCCGATATTTTTCTCGTGAACTTTGCCCATAAATACTGAATAGCTCATACCCTCTTGGCGGGCAGCTGCATTAATACGCTGAATCCACAATGCGCGGAAATTGCGTTTTTTGGTTTTTCTGTCGCGGTAGGCATACTGTAATCCTTTTTCTACCGCATTTTTGGCAACCGTCCATACATTTTTACGACGACCCCAATACCCTTTTGCAAGGTTTAATACTTTTTTTCTTCTTCTACGTGAAGCAACAGAGTTGACTGAACGTGGCATAATTTTAATTTTTTGGTATTCAGCGTTCGCTTATAACGACTCTTTGGTGCTAAATCCCCGGTGTAACAATAAATTTATTTCCCTATTGTAAGCATTATTTTTACATTACTCATGTCTGCATCGCTTACAAATGCAGCATAACCTAAGTTACGTTTTTGTTTTTTTGCTTTTTTGGTAAGAATATGACGCTTGTAAGCGTGGTTCATTCTTATTTTTCCGCTACCGGTTACCTTAAATCTCTTCTTAGCTCCCGATACTGTTTTCATTTTAGGCATTATATAATCTCCTTTTATCTTTTTATTTTCCTTTTGTTTTAGGGGCTATCATCATTATCATTTTCTTCCCCTCCATTTTTGGCAACATTTCTACTTTACCATAGTCTGCCAAATCCTCAGCAAATTTTAATAATAATACTTCCCCTCTTTCTTTATATACTATAGAGCGGCCTCTGAAAAATACATAGGCACGCACTTTAGCTCCTTCTTCTAAAAATTTAATGGCATGCTTTAGTTTAAACTCAACATCATGCTCATCGGTATTAGGTCCGAACCTAATTTCTTTTACTACTGTTTTAACGGCATTTGCCTTAATTTCTTTTTTCTTCTTTTTCTGTTCGTAAAGAAACTTTTTATAGTCTATTACTCTACAAACCGGTGGATTCGCATTAGGCGAAATTTCAACCAAATCAACCTCAAGCTCGTTGGCTATTTCCAATGCTTTTTCTATTGGATATACACCCGGCTCTATGGTTTCACCCACAACCCGCACTTCTTTTGCGGTAATTTTGCCGTTTATTTTATGTTCCGGCTCTGTAACACGGGGCCTGTATGGTCTTTTTCCCCTTTTTTTTATTGCGATATTTACCTCCGTTAAAAAATGTAATAAAATTTAAGCATCAAGTTGCTCATTAAAATATGTTGTAAATTCTGTAAGTGAAAAAGTCCCTACATCTCCTTCACCATGTTTCCTTACCGAAACTTTTTCATCGTTCACCTCTTTTTCCCCTACTATCAACATAAATGGCACCTTTGATACCTCAGCATCGCGGATTTTTTTACCAATCTTCTCAGCACGTTCGTCCACGAAGCCGCGAATATCGTACTTTTTTAAATAATTTAAAACATCATTGGCATATTTTGAGAATTTATCACTGATAGGCAATACTGCTATTTGCTCGGGGCTTAACCACAATGGAAAATTACCTGCACAATGCTCTGTGAGTATAGCAAAGAAGCGTTCCAGTGAACCAAAAGGTGCACGGTGTATCATAACAGGGCGGTGTTTTTTATTATCCTCTCCTATATACTCCAACTCAAAACGCTCAGGTAAATTATAATCAACCTGTATAGTTCCTAACTGCCATTGGCGACCTAGGGCATCTTTTACCATAAAATCTAGCTTAGGTCCATAAAAAGCTGCTTCGCCGTATTCTGTAACGGTTTTCAACCCTTTTGATTCTGCTGCCTCAATTATGGCTTGCTCTGCTTTTTCCCAGTTATCTTCGTTACCTATGTATTTGCTTCTGTCTTCTTTATCGCGAAGTGATATTTGAGCGGTATAGTCTTTAAAGCCCAGCTTGGTAAATACGTACTGCACTAAATCTATTACTACGTTAAACTCTTCTATTACTTGGTCGGGACGGCAAAATATATGTGCATCGTCTTGTGTAAAACCACGTACGCGTGTAAGCCCGTTAAGCTCTCCGCTTTGCTCATACCTGTAAACCGTACCAAACTCAGCAAAGCGAAGCGGAAGGTCTTTGTATGAGTGTGGTTTGTATTTGTATACCTCGCAATGGTGCGGGCAATTCATGGGCTTCAACAAAAACTCCTCATCAACATCAGGGGTTTTTATCGGACGAAATGAGTCTTCACCATATTTTTCGTAGTGCCCACTGGTTACATACAGTTCCTTTTTTCCTATATGCGGCGTTATAACAGGCACATAGCCTCTATCGGTTTGTGCTTGCTGCATAAAACGAGACAACCTATCACGAATTAATGCGCCTTTGGGCAACCACATGGGTAAGCCTTGCCCAACTTTATCACTAAAAGTAAATAACTCTAGTTCTTTACCCAGTTTACGATGGTCTCTGCGCTTAGCTTCTTCCAACATGTGTAGGTATTCTTCCAACTCTTTGTTTTTAGGGAAAGTAATACCGTATATACGGGTAAGTTGTTGGTTATTTTCATCGCCACGCCAGTAAGCACCTGCTATATTTAATAATTTTATAGCTTTTATATACCCTGTTGAAGGCACGTGGAATCCCCTACATAAATCTGTAAAGCTGCCTTGCGTGCAGAATGTAATATCGCCATCTTCTAAGCCTTCAATAAGGTCTAGTTTCAGGTTATCTCCCTTTTTAGTAAAGTATTCAACAGCATCGGCTTTGCTCACCTCACTCATTACATAAGGGTTATTGGCTTTTGCCAACTCCTTCATTTTGGCTTCAATTTTTTGCAGTGCTTCTGCATTTATTGTTTCATCGCCAAAATCTATATCGTAGTAAAAACCATTTTCAATGGCTGGTCCTATACCAAACTTTGCTTTGGGGTAAAAGGCTTGTACAGCTTCAGCCAACAAGTGTGCTGATGAGTGCCAAAATGCTTCTTTTCCGTCGGTATCTCTCCACGTGTACAATGTCAGCTCTGCATCAGTAGTTATAGGCGTTGATGCCTCAGTTTTTTTGCCGTTTACTTTTGCTGCTAATACATTGCGTGCCAAACCCTCACTAATAGATTTAGCTACGTCCATTGGAGTAACCCCCTCTTGGTACTCCCTCACTGCCCCGTCGGGAAAAGTTATTTTTATCATTTATTTAATGTCTTTTGCCTTTAACTCTTTAAGCCACTCTTTAGCTATGGTATAGCTATCATCAAGCTCTAATACTTTTCTAAAATCGTCAATAGCTTTTTGGTTTTCTCCTTTTGCCATAAAAGCCAACCCTCTTAAATAATGCCCTCTTGCATAATCAGGATTCATCAAAATGGCTTTATCGTAATTGCTCACTGCATCCTCATACCGGTCTAAATTATAATTAATTAAGCCAATACCTATATATGGGCGGTAATCATCAGGGTTTATGCGCAAAACCTTCTCGTGGTCGTCTAGTGCTTCCCGTATTGCATCCATTTCATAGTATACCAAAGCTCTTGCATAGTAAGCTTCAGCACTAAGCTCCTTCACGCGTATAGCATTGGTATAATAGTCTTTTGCCAGTTGAAGTTGTTTTCTGGCAAAGTGTATTTTTCCTAGCTCTATATAAGCATCATAATAGTCGTTGTTATACTCTACCGCTTTTTTATAATTTATTAACGCGGTTGTAGTATCTTGTTTTCCCAGATAATTTCTTCCTTTATAGTAATATGAAACAGGATTTAAAGGGTCAATTTCTATTAGCTTATCAAATGTTTTATTGCTTTCATCAAACTGAAAAAGTACCATTTGCAATTCTCCCAACTTCACCAAAGCATCAGGAAAATCAGGTTTTAACTCTACTGCTTTAGCAAAAGACTCCATTGCGTTGGTAACACTGTCTATAGAAAAGCTTATTTCGCCTTTGGCAAAATGATATAATGGGTTTTGAGGGTCTAATGCAATTGCCTTTTCAACATCAACAAAACCTTTTTGGGGTTGCCCCTCCCTAGCCCATTGCACACCACGTTTATAATACAGTTCGGCATTATTGGGAGCATTGGCAATATCAACACTTAGTTGCTCGATTACCTGAGACCCTTTTCCGTATTTATTTGCCAAACTATCTTCAAGCGATTGTTCATCCCTCGATTTGTTTGAGGTGTTTTTACATTGTGTAAAGCACAATAGCAATAAAACCAACAACGGAAGTAGTTTAAGGTAATTTTTATGTGTTTGTTTAATTATCAAAACAGTGCCTTTTGAAATAAGGTGTGCAAAAATATTCAGTATATACATTAGTGCCAAGTTTATTATAGCATGTAACGCATATTTATAGTTTATGGATGCATTTTTAAGAATCTGACCAGTATATTGGTTATAAAAAAGGATATAAATGGGTGTTTTTACCCTTTTTACAAATTATTTAATTGCATTACTTTGAAGAAAACTATTGATTATGCCTGTAAGTACTTCTTTTTTTGATGTTTATGATGTAATAAATACATCTAATGACAACGTAACTCTTTCACTTAAAATTACTGAACTGAAACCCACTGAGGCAGGGAGTAATAACTTTACCGAGGTTGATAATGCCGATATTGAAGCAGCCACAACAATAAAAATAAACTCAACTACTATTGGTGAACCACAATTGGGGAGTTTTGAAAATATTGTTTTGGGTAAAAACAAAGATTTGGTTGGTAAAACCATGGATGTAATTACTTCTCTTACCGATTTATTACCCAACGGCAATATTGTTAAAATAAGTTACACCATTAAAGGTGGAAGAACAACTTATACCCGTGACTTGGTTTCGGGTGTATTAAACCAAGGTGATATTGTTGACTTTTTAGCTACCATTCGTTTTTATTAATTATGAAAAAACTTACCCTATCATTATTTATTTGCTTGTGTACATTTAGTGCTTTTTCACAAGCCGACTCTACTATTTCTTTAGATATTTTGAGGGCACCCAGCCACCCAAGTTTTACTTTACTGGGTATTGCTCCCGAGTCTATTGAAACACCCCAAGACCCTACTAATGTTCTTGTATCATTACGAAACGCCACCGATAACTTTAGCACTTTGCCCAAAAGCTACGCTATTGATATAGCCCCGGCCTGGATATTTAAAAATAACGTTAGTGCCAATTCTTTTTTAAATAGCAAGGGAGATAAGCCTTTGGCAAATATTTGGCAAACGTTCAGGCTATCATTGGCAACCCATACCCCTAATGATGGGGTTGACAGTAGTCTTACCCAAATGGGTATTGGTTTCAAAACCTCTATTTTCAGGGGAAACAAACTATCTGTCAACTGGGATAGCTCTCGCCAAAAAGTAGATAGCATCAGAAATTTTTTGAAAGACAGGACACTGTTGCTTGGCAAGTACTTAGATATTTTTAGAGAAGAAAGTATTGAGTATAAAACAAATAATGACTCACTAAACAAATACTTGGGATTGGAGAGCTCTTTAAATACCAGGCTTGCTGAAAACAGTAATTTGGCTAATGATAGGGAATTTTCAGCCCAATTGAGTAAAGTTAAAGCAGAAGTAGCCAAATACTTAACTTTAGTGGGATATGCAGACAAAAAAGTGAAAAGAGAGGCTACTGAGCACATCAATGATAGTTTGAAAGCTGAGCTTGCCGTTTTTAAAAAATTAACAAGCGAAATACAATTTAGACGTTATGGCTGGAAGTTGGATTTGGCTGGAGGTATAGTACTGGATTACCCTACTCAAAATTTTGATTATAGTTTGCTAACACGTTACGGGGCATGGCTTACAGGAGGGTATGAGACAAAAAAAGCGGTAAATTTTTTAGCTGTGAGTAGAATAATGCTAAACCCTGCTGAAGTGTATTTGGATGAGAATGACAGCATGCAAACTGCCGATAATTTAAACTTTGATGCAGGTGCTAAAATTGAATGGATACCAAACGGCGGTATGAGCAAGTTTAGATTATCAGGCGAAGGTATTTACAGAACTACTTTTAATAATAGTGATATTGACGACCGTATACGCTACACCATAAACCTTAGCTATGAAATTGAGAAGAACACACTATTAAACTTTTCTGTAGGTAAAAACTTTGATACACCTACTAAAGTAGGGGGTAATTTAATAGCCGCTTTAAACCTATTGGTTGGTTTTGGCAATAACAGACCTGTATTGAAATAATACTATTATTACTAGTTGGGGTTTAATCTATTAAACCCTAACTAGTTTTATTTTTTGATAAACGAATAGCATATTTGAGACCTACAAAGTTTTGAAGTATGCGTTTAGTATTATTTGTATCACTATTCTTCTTTTCATTTAGTTCCTACTCACAAGTTTTTGATAGAAGTATTACTGTTGGAGTTTCACCACTATACTCATACAGAAATTTACGTAATGGAGATGGCAGTCAATCAGTCTCTAATGTTATAGCCTCAAGGAATGGTTATGAAGAGCCTTTGTTTTCTTATGGCATATTTGTAGGCTACAATCACAAGATTTCAAAACGGTTTTCTTTTGGTGGTGAACTAAAATACCAGCGTTTGGGTTTTAGAACTGATATTAAACTAGATAGCTTGAGACCCAGACAGCCCAATGACCCATTAATACCAACCAGCATAGAGTTTGATGATATATTTCACGTTTCTTCTTTGTATATAAACAACTATTACACTTTTCTAAAAAAAGAGAATTTGGATGTATATGCAGTTGGTGGATTGGGTATGGATGTTTTACTAGACCATTATATAAAACGAAAAGCGGATAAAACTTCTCAAGTACCTGACCTTGCTTTTGAAGGGAAACAAATTAATGTTTCGGCTAAACTGGGCTTAGGTGCTATATATAAACTTAATGACCACTCTGCTATTAGCACCAGTTTAGGATACCACCTTAATATTTTAGACTTCAACACAAACCCTGTGCGTTTACGATTGGTTTACTTCGGATTAAATATCGGTTACGTTATCACTCTTTGATAATTATTTAGTTTCAACATACTCAAACAAAAAAACCGAGAACCGTCTCCCGACGATTCCCGATTCTTTGTGACAGTCCTGGGGAACTGCCACTGCTAACTAACTATATATGGAATTTACATGTCAGCCATATTTAAATTAGCGGAGTAGTGTTACTGTTCCGCTATAATTGTGCGTTTTGTAGTCAATGCCTTTGGCATTTATAACATACAAATACGCCCCCTCCTGCGCTGTCTCATTCTTATACATCCCATCCCAACTATCTTCTAAACTATATGATGTATATATTTTTTCTCCGTAGCGATTATAAATATTTAATTCGTATTCTTTTATATAAGCACCCACAATTTTAAACACATTGTTATACCCATCTCCATTAGGTGTAAACGCATTGGGTACAAATAAAGTTGAACGCCCTTTTGCACAGTCTGTGTTAGAATAACTTACTGTACCTGTAGTACTTACTGCTTTAACTCTATAACAAACTTTAGGTATTTGGTTGTATAGGTTGCTTGCATCTGTAAATGCAGTATCCATAAAATTGTTTGTTTCTACATATTCAAATATTCCAGCATTACCTAACTGCTCTACTTCATAGCTCTCTATTCCCTCATCCCATTTTTGGTACTTGCTCCAAGTTACATTTACATTATCTTCATCATCCGTTTTTGCTTTTAGTAAAATGGTTTTCCCTACATTACTTGCTATGCTAACATCTCCGCACACATCCGTAGCTATTACACGGTAAAAATAGCTTTGGCTGTGAACACTGGTTTCAAAATCTTCAAAAGGAACACAACATTCTTTAGTTTCAAATATTTCTCTGTAGTTTACTCCATCTATAGACTTTTCAATACTATAAGAAGCTATTGGGGCTTTAATTAATTTTGGTTTAGCAAACTCAACTAATACATGTTCATCTTTTTCAACGGTAGCCCTTACTAAGTAAGCAGGTTGTACAGTTGATTTATGTATAGGTTTGGCTGTAGATACATTTGAGCTAGATAATAATGGGTTTACCACATTTTGAGCTGCATGTACTACATATTTGTATGTATATCCACAAATTACATCAGTATCTATATAAGTAGCTTCAGTTTTGTTTACTTTAGCAATTTGTACAAATTCTTTATCATCAGGAGATTGACGGTATATTGTATAACTTCCCAGGTTATTCCAGCCTTTATACTGAGACCAAAATACGGTAACTTTATTAGTATCAGCCTGTGTTTTTAATAATACGGTAGTATGTGCTTTACTTTCATCAGCATAAGATTGTTTACCGCATTGGGTTTGGCTGTATACTTTATAGGTGTAGCTTTGCCCAAATGTATTCACATCATTATCTATAACAATAGTATCTAACTGGTTGTATATAGTCTTATATAACTTAAAATCACTTCCTTTTGTACTTCTAAATATTACATAATTATTGTAATCACGGCTTAAATAAGGCGAAAACTCAAGTTTAATGGTATTGTTTGCATTAACGGTAACTCTATGAGCCAAAGGTGTTGGCGGAGTAAGTGTATCAAACACTTCAACTATTTCACCATTTTTTATAGAGTCATAACACCCGTTTTTATCTTTTATTATTAGTGAAATTTGATAATCACCCGGGTTAGGGTAAGAATACTTTGGATTTTGTACACTGTCTTTTCTTCCGTTTCCTAAATTCCACTCCCAAGTAGCTATACCTGCCTCAGCAACACTTTTGTCTACTAAGTTTATTTCTGAAAATCTGCACACAGGGTTTTCAGTTACTGTATAGTCTGCTTTTAAATCTTTTATATCAATTTCTTTTATTGTTGTAGCACTACACGCATTGTTCAAAGTTGCAGTTAAACTAATGGTATGCTTACCTACTTTATTAAATATAAAGTTGGTGTTTTCCGCTTCAATATTGGTGTTGTTATCAATAACCCAATTGTATTTTATAGCTGATTGATTATCGTTCCCTGCAATATTTGCTGATGTATTGGTAAACTTAAACTCATCATACAAGCACTTACCTGCTATATCAAATGTAGGCTTAGGAGATAAAAGTCCTTCAATTGGTTGTACCGGATAAACTACTTTGCAACCAAATGAATCTTCAACAACAAACGTAGGTGTAAATGTACCGGGTATACTATACTCTGTAGTAGTATTATATCCGTTTCCTAATTGTCCGTTACCAAAATCCCAATTAACAAATTTGGCGTTTTTGCTTTTTGAAGTAAAAGTAACATCAAACGGCACACAACCTTTGTTTCTGTCTATTTCATATTCTCCTGTTGGTCCACCTACTTTTATTTGACTTTTCACTATAACTGAATCTTCGCAACCGTCCACATCTATAATCTTATAGCTTATATCATAATTCCCGGGATAAAAATAATTTTTAATCGGCTGGTTTAATTCTGATACTGCTCCATCTCCAAAATCCCACACTATTTGTGCGATAGTAGTGTTGTTAACTTCTGATTTATCACTAAATGTTGAAACCAAAGGTGGGCAGGTAGTTTCTGTTTCATCAATTGAAAAAGCTGCTTTTATATGTTTTTTAATAACAGGTATTTCTACTTCAACAGAATCTGCACATCCTAATGCTTTTTCTTTTATAACCAATTTAAAGTTGTACTTGCCTTCTTTGTCAAATGCCTTTGTGTTGGTCTCATCTGAAAAACTTTCATTTCCATCAATTGTCCAGTTATATGTCAATGCTCCTACGTGCTGGCTACTTGATGAATTGTGAGAAAAAGTAACTTTTGTTTCAGTACACTCTAATGCTATTCCTTGTGCAATAGCAGCTACAGGTTTTGATAACTTTACTGTTGTGCTTCTTGATACTGTACAACCTAATTTATCAGTTACTACTAAAAAAATTCTAGCTCCATCAGTATGCATGTTTGATGTTTGTGTATTGAACTGATACGGAATTGTATCGTCAAACGATTGTACTTCTTGGTTTCCTTCTCTCCAAACTACATTCTCAACACCATGTACAGATTGACCAATTTTGATTAATTGTGCATCTAATGGGAAACAACCTTCATTAGGTGTTATAATAGGTGTAAAATCAGGTCCTAATATTTTTATTGAAGTTGGTTTTGTAATAGTTTTAGTACATCCTATTGCATCTGTAACTTCAAGTGTTATATCATATTTACCGGGTATACCAAAAGCAGGTGTAAATGTTTTTCCTGTTCCTGTTACACTGTTTCCAAATGACCATGAACTTGTTACAGAGCCATGTGTAGTATCTTTTACTAAAAAGTTTCTGTTAGCACAAATAGAATCGTTACTCACTGTAAACCCGGGGTTAAGTGGTTGGTGAATGCTAAAGTTAAACTCTTTAGTATCAGTACAACCTGTAACGGTATCTTCTACATATAAATCTAAATGGTAGTTACCGGGTGCTAAATAGGTTTTAAAGCTTTCAGCAGTTTTTATTGGTTTACCATCAAGGTTCCACTTAAATATATGTCCACCTGCTGAGTTATTTATAAAACTAATTGAGTCTAATATACAAGGGTCTTCAACTATTTGTGCATTCGCACTAGGCATAAATACCGTCATGTAGTCTTTTCTGGTTAAAGTATCTGCACAACCGTTTGAGTACGATATTAAACTAACATCATAAGTACCCGGAGCCAATAAATAATCAATAACAGGTTCTGTTTCTTGTGATGAGAACGCTACAAAATCCCAATAAAAACTATCAATATCTTGTTTCAACGTATCAGTATGGTTACTAAATTCAACCAAACGTAAATCGTTAATACAACCTTTTCTTCTGTCAGCCGAAAAATTAGGGTTGGTTTTTATTCCTACAGGTATTGAATCAAATACTGCAGTATCTCTACAACCATTATTATCTGTTATTATCAACTTAGGATAATATGTACCCGCATTGGTGTATTTTATTGAAGGTTGCGTAGTAGTAGAGGTTTTACCATCTCCCAAATCCCATTCGTATTTATTAATACCGAAAAAGGCAGAACTGCTATTTGAAAAGTTAACAGTTAAAGGAACACAACCGTAGTTTACTGATGGCGTAAAAGCTGCCTTTTGTGTATTTACTTTAACTAAATTTTTCTTTACAAAAGTATTTGTGCATCCGTTATTATCAGTAATTGTAAACGTTACTGTATACACTCCTGCTTTTGTATACACTTTAGTAGGTCTTTTTAGGGTTGATGTTTCTCCATCTCCAAAATCCCAAGCCCATTTTACCGAGTTATTATTTACAGGACTATAGTTTACTGTATGTGGTACCGAACAACTTACCGGATTGTTATGTGCAAAAGTGGCTAATGGTGCTTGCAATACTGTAAACGCGTTTTTCATCAATTTTATATCGTTACAGCCTGATGGTGATGTTATAACTAAAGTAACATCATAAGCACCTGCTTTAGTAAAAGTATAGTTAGGTTCTTTACCTATTGCTGAATCTCCGTTACTAAAATACCATATATATGTTGCGTTTGATGGTACTCCAACACTTTTATCTTCAAATTCAGGGGTAAATGGAATACACCCTTTAGTATTAGCAACTTTAAAATCAGCCGTGGTTTTGCCAATGCTAATAAATTTTTCAAGTTTTAAAGAACTTGCACATTGGTTATTATCTGTTACCGTAAGTTCCACATCATACTCACCTATTTTTGTATAGGTTAAACTTGGGTTTTCCTGATTTGATGAATCTCCGTTTCCAAATTTCCACTTAAAAGAATATTGTTGGGTATTATTTAATAAACTACTATTACTAAAGTTAACTTTTAAAGGTGTTTTACATCCCCCTTTGTTATCTGCTGTAAAGTTTATTTGTGCTTTTGAGGTTACTTTGATAAGCTTATTTTTATTAACGAAACTTTTGCAGCCATTTTCATCGGTAATAACTAAACTAACACCAAAAGTACCTGCTTTTGTAAATGTGTGTGAGGTATTCTGCATAGAGTCTGTTGAGCCGTCTCCAAAATTCCATTGCCATTTTTTTATGTTACCTCCGGCCGCAATACTTGTATCATTAAACCTAAATTCTTGTGTTTCACATCCACCAAACGATGAAACATCAAAACCTGCAATTGGGTTATCCATTGCTTCAATAAGCATTTTCTTTACTAGAGTGTCTTTTGCACCTGTTGCATCGGTAACTATAAGCTTCACTGTATATTTCCCCGCTTTGGTGTATACTGCTCCAGGATCTTTTAATGCTGATATATTTCCATTACCAAATTCCCAGTGATAAGCGGTAATGTTTCCTATTGATGTATTTGTAAAATTAACGACTAACGGTAAACAACCTTTTACTTTATCTTGACTAAATGCAGCCTGAGCAGGCAATTGAGATTGTGCAATTGTTATACTATTAATGCCAAACAACACCATCAGAATGGTTATTGTTTTAATAATTTGATACTGTTTGTAAATTCCTTCCATGATATAGTTTTTTATTTCACTCCCCAGAGTTTTAGTTTTTAAATAAATTATTTAAACATTTAAGTATTTTTCTATTTCAATTGATTTAAAAACAGTACAAATTTCTAAAACTTTTTACATTTTATTGCAAATAATGAAATCTCAATGCTAATAAATTGACGACAAGAAGGTTTATTTTGGAATGCAAATTATTTAAAACTAATTACTTATAATTTAAAATAGAATGATTATAAATTAAAAAAACTTTTAAGACAAGGAATACCAAAGGGCAAAAAGTACTGAATAGTTAAAACTTTTAACTAAATAGTAATTAGTTTTAAATAAAAGATATATTAAAAATGAAAGGAATCTCTATCAGAAAGAAAAGGAAAGTGCTTTTTGTATTTTGAAAGTAGATTTTTAGATAGTTCTTGGTATAGAACTATAGGGTTCTGACTATCCTCATGAAGTGTATCACCGCTATAATCAACAATAATACTGCTACCGTTGTGGGCAACTCCATTAGCGTCATTACCAATGCGGTTACACCCTACAACATAGCATTGATTTTCAATAGCACGTGCAATTAATAAGCTTCGCCAATGTTGTATGCGTTTTTGTGGCCAGTTTGCCACATATATAAGTAAATCATAATCATTGGTATTTCGGCTCCAAACAGGAAAACGCAAGTCATAACATATTAACGGACGTATTTTCCACCCCAAGTATTCAATAGTTAATGGGGCATTACCCGCCGTGTAGTGCTCTTGCTCATTACCCAAACTAAATAGGTGTTTCTTATCATAGCTAAAGTTTTTACCATTAGGGGTAGCAAACAAAAGGCGATTATAGTACCTTCCCCCATCTTCTACCATAATACTACCTACTATAGCTGCTTGTTTGTCTTTAGCAGTTTGTTTTAGCCACTCACTACCCTTGTTATAAGATTCTTTTGCAAACTTTTCAGGTTGCATGCTAAAGCCTGTAGTAAACATTTCAGGCAACACATAAATGTCGGCTTGTTGGGCATTTGAAAGTATTTCAGAAAACATAGTAAGATTAGCATCAACATCTTCCCAATGTAAAGGGGTTTGTACCACTGCTATTTTTATGTTTTCATAAGGTGCCATTACAGGTTAACTAACGTCTTGTAAAATCTCAGCTGCTTTCTCAAGTGTTTCATCTTCTTTGGCAAAACAAAAGCGTAATACATTATTATCTTCCCCTTTACTATTAAATACCGAAATAGGTATGGCTGCAACTTTGTATTCGCGTGTCAACCGTTCAGCAAAATCCCTATCATTCTCCTGCGATATTTTACCGTACCCTAATAGCTGAAAGTATGAACCGTTACAAGGCAGCGTTTTAAACTTACTACCTTTAAGAAGTTTTGCGAAAAGGTCGCGCTTAGCACCATAAAAACCCGCAAGTTTTTGCCACTCATCTTTTTCATTTAAAAACTGGGCTATTGCATACTGCATAGGAGTATTGGTACTAAACGCCATAAACTGATAAATTTTACGAAACTGTGTCATTAAGTTAGCCGGAGCCACACAGTATCCTATTTTCCAGCCTGTTGTGTGAAATGTTTTCCCGAAAGAAGATATGATGAAACTACGCTCTGCCAGTTTCGGATATCTGGCTACACTTTGGTGCTCCATACCATCAAAAATTATATGCTCGTATACCTCATCACTCACAATTACTATATCAGTTCCTTCAGTAAGCTTTTGTAGCTTCTCCATATCAGCTGCATTTAACACCGTACCTGTTGGGTTGTGTGGTGTATTAATAATAATCATGCGGGTTTTAAAAGTTACCAGCTTTCTCACTTCATCCCAATCAATAGTATACTCAGGGTGTTTCAATGATGCAAAAACGGGGCGTCCGCCATTAATAAGTATGGCCGGTAAATAGCTGTCGTAAGCAGGTTCAATAACAATAACCTCATCATCTTCTTTAACAATTGAGGTAATAGCTGCCCACAAAGCAGCAGTAGCTCCAGGTGTAATGGTTATTTCTTGTTCAACATCATACTCAGCAGAGTACAGTTCATAAGTTTTCTCTGCTATTCGTTCACGTAATAAATGAACACCTGCCATGGGAGCATACTGGTTATGATGATTCCGCATAGCAGTATGCACCAGCTCAATAAGTTTAGGTGAACAATGAAAATCAGGAAATCCCTGTGCCAAATTGATAGCCTCTACTTCTTTTGCCATAGCGCTCATCACAGTAAATATTGTTGTTCCGTGCTTAGGCAATTTTGAGGTAATACTCCCGTCAAAACTCAACATATACAGCTCTTTTGTGAGCAAACAAAGATATTAGTAGTAAGAGTATAGTTATACACAATTTTAAAGAAAGATACACCCATCTTAAAACGTGGCAGTGTTAACTTTACTTAAAGAACCCAAAGTATACCGCATTGTTTCATAAACACTTGTATAGTATTTAGCTCTGTTTTAAAAAACTGCTTTTTAGCCTCACAAATACTTATGCACAACAACTGAAACCACTCTTAAAAACCGTCTAATTAATACTATAGTAAAAAGCTAATTTTTTCAGTAATTACCACAAACCATAAGAGTTATACACAAAAATGGCTAAAACCAACAACATTATAATTGGCATATTAATTGATAAATTTATGAACGGTTTTTAGCAAACAGCTAAATTTAAATTATACAATTATGATGAACACAAAAGATTTCAGCTTCCATGTTTACCACCAGAGTGGTAAGTGGATACTTTGCAGAAATGATAAGTGCTACAATCTAATTCCTATCAATTTGCTTACAAATAGAAAAGTACTTATTGGCTTAGCTTTAGTTACTGCCGTTATAATGTTTATAGCATTTGGTCCTAAACTTCCATTTGGGAAAAACAGCAGCGCCCCTATTGTTAGCCAAGAAATAAATAAAACAAATGCTGAAAAAGACAGCGTACCTGCGTTGAATGAAGAAAATTTGTATGCAGAAATAAAAAGACAAGGAATTATATGCGAAAGCCATGTACTGGCACAAGCAAAACTTGAGTCTTATTATATGACATCGCACTTATGCAAAAGAGCTAACAATTTATTTGGTATGCGTTATCCGGGTCGTAGACCAACAACAGCAATTGGCGTTTACCTTCAAGGTGAAAATAAAATAATTTATGGCGAACGTGATGAATTGCGTAAATATCTGAAAAAACCTACATACGCAGTGTATGCCAGTTGGGTTGATGCAGTAAAAGACTATAAACTATGGCAAGATAATGCCTTTAAAGTTGAACAAAAGTACCTTAGCTTTTTAAATAGAATTTACGCAGAAGCTCCTGACTATGTGCTTGTGGTTGACAAAATGGCAAAGAAAACCCAACAAAAAGAGCTACTTAAAAAATAGTAATCTTTATTTTTGAAGAATATAAAAGCCCTTGCAAAGTTTGCAAGGGCTTTTTCTTTCAGCACGTTATACCAAACAAGAAAATTTGACAATTATATTTGTCCGCTGTGAGTGAGATTTTTAAATTCAAACAATTTGATTTAGACCAGAAAGGCTGTGCCATGAAAATGGGTACCGATGCTATGCTTTTAGGCAGTTTGGCTCAACCTAATGATGCCCAAAATATTTTAGATATTGGAACCGGTACAGGTGTGCTAAGTCTTATGCTTGCCCAACGTTGTCCCGATGCTATTATTGACGCGATTGAAATTGATACAGCAGCAGCAAATTGTGCTCAAAAAAACTTTAGTAACAGTAAATGGAATTATAAGCTAGCACTATATAATGAACCGATACAGAAATATACAAATATAGATGTGATATTATATGAGTATATAGTATGTAACCCACCTTATTTTGAGCCTTCCCCCACAACTAGAGAAGATAGGGTTAATGCACGAACAACTGTTGCACTTACACATGAAGATTTACTTTACTATGCCGACAAATTGCTTGATGGGAGAGGAATTTTTGGTGTAGTATTACCTGAACAAGAATGTGGAAGATTTACTCAATTGGCTCTAGCTAGGGGTTTATCAAAAAAAAGAGAAATACAGATAAGTAGTTTTAAAGATTCTCTAACTATACGCAGAGTTATAGAATTTAGTAAAGAAATGGTTGAAACGCTTATTAAAGAAAAACTACATATTTATAATGATGACAAGAGTTGGAGTGAAGCATATACCCAACTTACAAAGGATTTTCACCTGGTGGAAAAAAGATAAATTACAATATTTATCCACCACAGTTGCACATTTTACTTTTTTAGGTTTTAATTTGAAGTTATGCATATAGCGATAGCAGGAAACATTGGTTCGGGGAAAACAACGCTAACTACCCTACTGGCAAGACATTATAACTGGGAACCTCAATATGAGGATGTAGAAGATAATCCGTATATAAGTGATTTTTACGAGGACATGCCCCGTTGGTCGTTCAACCTACAAATCTATTTCTTGAATAGTCGCTTTAACTCTATAATGCAAATACGCGAAACAGGACGTGATGTAATACAAGACCGTACTATTTATGAGGATGCATACATATTCGCTCCTAACCTACATGCTATGGGACTAATGAGTACGCGCGATTTTGAGAACTATACCCGCTTATTCAATACTATGAATGAGTTTATTACTCCCCCTGATTTGTTAATTTATTTGCGTACCGGCATACCTACTTTAGTAAACCAAATACAAAAGCGCGGGCGTGAATATGAGGATAGCATCAGACTGGACTATTTAAAGCGATTGAATGAACGCTACGAAGCATGGATTAGTACATACAAAGGTGGTAAGCTTTTAGTACTTGATGTTGACAACCTAAACTTTATAGACAACCAAGAAGATTTTGGTGAGGTGCTACGCCGAATAGAATCTGAGATTAACGGTTTATTCTAGTCATTACGAAATTGCCTTCTTAGGCAGTTGAAGTAATCTTTTTGTTACCTATCAGATTGCTTCTTCGTACCTCATCGCAATGACGAAGCCCGCCTGAATGGCAGGGCAGGCAATCTTTGTCATCCTGAGCAAAGTCTAGGGATGTTAAAGGTTACTTCACTAGAAACTATAACCCTAAACAATAAGTTCTATTAACTCGTTCGTAATGACGACTGGTGAGCAGTCATTCTGAACTAGTTTCAGAATCTTATATAATAAATAAAAGACATAAAAATATTAAAGCCCTTGTAAACAATGCTAATGCTCACATGGGCTTTTATATTTTATACATTCTACTAATATCTGCTATTCAGAAGCTTCCGCTTCTTGTACTCTTTTCACAGCAGCATTATATACGCGACGCATACCTTCTCTAGTGCTAATCTTTGGATACCAGTTAAAGGTATTGTTTACAAACTCCATATTGGCGTAGCGGCTATGTACACCAACAGGCTTATCTAATAGCGGTTTTATTGGTGGGTTATACCCTGCAAACTCAGTAAACAACTCAATAATTTCTAAAAAGCTGGTAAGCTTGCCTGAACCTATATTAATGGCACTACCATCCTTTATATTGTCCATTGCCATTAATATGCAATCAATACAATCATCAATGTGTACAAAATCACGTCCTTGTTTTCCACTACCCCAAACCTCAAAAGGGTTTTCTTTCTTGGCTGCCCTAGCTGCGATGGCAGGTATAGGGTAAGTTAAGTCTTGGTCTTCTCCATACCCACTAAACGGACGGACACAGGCCACAGAAATACCGTAATATTTAGCTGCAATACGCGCCAAATACTCTCCTGTAAGCTTGCTCCAACCATAGGTCATATCAGGTTGCCCTAAATTACCGTCAAAGCTGATATCGCTCTCACTTAGTGCAATGGCGTTGCTTGTAGTTTGCATATCTACAGGATAGGCAGCACTACTGCTAGGGAACATTACTCTTTCAGGCTTATAATTACATATCCAGTAGAAAAACTCAGCATCAATGCTAAGGTCTAGAGCTACCATCATGGGGTCACCATCAATTTTAGAGCGTCCTCCAACAATAGCAGCGAAATGGAATACATCACTAAACTTTGGATAATCGAACCCGTAAGTATCGTTTATATAGTTATGGTTTTGAGTAATATTGCGCAAGAAAGTACGAAAATCACCTTCCCAATAAACCATACGCCCACCTGCATATAGTTTTAAATCATCTTTAGTACTATAATCTGTATTCTCTAACCATTCCTCAGGACGAGGAGTTCCCGCACTTAAATCATCAATTACAAAAAGGATATCGTTAGTAGTTTTTAAAAGTCGTTTAACTAAGTTACGCCCAACAAATCCGCAACCGCCTGAAACCAAATGAAATTTCATCTATTCTAAATTTTTCGCAAAAGTACAATTTACCTTCAATTATGATGGATGAGGTTTGCAAAGAATACGTTGGACGCTGATTATTTTTTCTTCTTTTTTGGCTTGGGTTCTATCAATGCCACAAAATCCATAGATTTTTCTGCCCACTCCTGCCAATTGTCTCTATAGTCATAAGGCACCTGTACCCAACCGTTCATAAACTTATCACCCCCCATGGGAGAAAACATTTGTATGCCATCCATTGCCAAAGCTTCGTTTAATTCTTCATCGGGTAATTTAAATACCATATAGTCTTTCCAAAACATCACCCCTGCTTTGTTGTTTTTCTCATTCTTTACGCATAAAGCCCCAAACATTTTACCTTTAATGGTATTGGGCAATGTTTCAGCTATTTGATGGTATAATTCCTCTGCTTTTGTCATAGTTATTAGTTATTGAGTTACTAAGTTATTGGTTGTTAAATCAATTACGAAACAAAGAATAAAAATAGGACAGCTTTTTATAAATTTTTTAAAGCATCAACTAGCTTCTCATGTTTAAACTCAAAACCTCTATCTGCTAAACGTTTTGAAACAACCCTTCTGCTTTTTAAAATCAATTCGGTTTCTGTTTTAATTATTCCAGCCCCAAATTCAAGTAACCATTTCGGTTGAAGCATTCCGAAAGGTATATTATATCTTTTTCGCATAGCACACATAAAAGTTCTGTTTTGAACCGGATTTGGTGAGCTTAAATTGATGGTTCCTTCAACCTCATTGTCAATCAAAAACTCAACTGCTCTACAAAAGTCTTCTTCATGTATCCAACTAATATATTGGATGCCTTGTCCCATTTTACCTCCCAAACCCAGTTTCACCAATTTTTTAAGTGTAGAGTATGCCCCTCCGCTATTTCCTAAAACAAATGAGATTCGCATAGCAACTTTTCGGGTTTCAGGTGTATTACAACCGAAAAAAGTACTTTCCCAGGTTTTGCAAACATTTACAGAAAAACCCTCACCTATTTCTCCCGTTTCCTCATCCATAGCTCTATACTCAGCGTGGCGGTATATGGTAGCACTACTTGCATTTAGCCATACTTTTGGTGGATTTATACAGTTGGCTACAGCTTTACCCAAAACCTTCGTACTTTCTACCCTTGATGATAAAATAAGTTGTTTGTTTTCATCTGTATATCTGCAATCCACACTTTTGCCTGCAAGATTTATTATGGCTGTAGCTCCTTCCAATTCCTTAGCCCAATTACCTAAACTTTTCCCATCCCAAAGCACACATTCAGCATTTTCTAAGGTTGTTTGCTTTCTACATAAACCTATAACTACAAAGCCTTTACTGGTAAAATATTTCGCTAATACTTTTCCTAAGTATCCATTAGCTGCTGCTATTATAATTTTCTTATGCGCCATTCATTGTTTCCTTAATTAAATTAACCAGTTGTGAAATACTAAATGACAAATACACGAAATATAGAATACCCCCACCAAACAAGCATATAAACAAACCTGTAAAAGCAACTCCACCCAAGGCTTCACCTAAAATATCCGGCAAAACAAATATCACCAAGCCTGAAAAAGCTAAAATGATAAGTACTACCGAAGAGACTTTTAAATAATTCTTTCGCCATAAAGAATGTTCTTCAGCTTTATACTTATGATAAAGATTTCCGAAATATTGCCAGGCACCACCACAGAATAAAGCCCACAATAGTGTCTCCATCCCCACTAATGCTAGTATAACCCACAAAACTTGCCCAATAATATCTACGATTAACTCAATTTTTGCTTCTTTATAACTCATAGTAACAAATTTAGAAGTTTCAAAAAACAATGAAAGTTTATAGTTAAATAAAAGCCCGTTAATGGGCTAATTCGTTTAACAAAGATACTTCTTGAATTTTATTTTCAAAATTTACTGAAAATAAAATTATTTTAATACCATCTTATAATGCTGTATCCCTGCCTCCTCAAACTCATTTCCTTCTTTCACAAAGCCATACTTGGCGTAAAAATCAACCACTTGAACTTGAGCATTAAGATAAATAATATCGTTTGTGGGTTGTACATCCTCAAGAATTGTTTTTACCAGCTCTCCTCCCACTCCATTTTGCCTAAATTCTTCTAATACAGCAAAACGTTCAAGTTTAATACCATTTTCAGTTTGCCGCCAACGTGCTGTTCCGGCAGGTACCCCTCCTACCAAGGCTAAAAAATGAGTGCTTTCATCTTCAAACTCATATTCTAAGCTTTTATCCACTCCTTGTTCTTCAACAAATACTTTAATACGCATTGCAAAGGCTTTTTGCTGGTCGGCATCACTCTCAATTTGGTGTACAATTACTTCAGGCATAGTACAAATGTACTCACTTCTTTATCTATGAAAAAAAGCCTTACATTTGCGCCAAATTTTAAAAACCAATACCATTACTATGGATATTAACAAGATTAGCGAATTATTAGGTGCAGACGCAGACACTCTATTAAACCACGAATCGAAAACAATTTCAAAAGATTCTTTACACTTACCCGGTCCTGATTTTACCGAGCGTGTATGGATAGGTAGCAACCGCAACCCACAAGTGTTGCGTAACCTAAATGCAATATATAATACCGGTCGCCTTGCCGGTACAGGTTATGTTTCTATACTACCTGTAGACCAAGGTTTAGAACATAGCGGTGGAGCATCATTTGCCAAAAACCCTGCTTATTTCGACCCTGAAAATATTGTTAAATTAGCTATTGAAGGCGGTTGTAATGCTGTTGCAACTACTTTTGGTAATTTAGCCATGGTATCGCGTAAGTATGCACACAAAATACCTTTAATGGTTAAGTTAAACCATAACGAGTTGGTTACATACCCTAACCAGTTCGACCAAATTATGTACGGTTCTGTACGTGAGGCATGGAATATGGGTGCTGCTTGTGTTGGAGCAACTATTTACTTTGGTTCTGACAATGCTACACGCCAAATTATGGAAGTAGCCGATGCTTTTGAAGAAGCACATGAATTAGGAATGGCTACTGTATTGTGGTGCTACCTGCGTAATGGAGCGTTTAAAAAAGACGGTGTGGATTACCATGTTTCTGCTGATTTAACAGGTCAAGCAAACCACATGGGAGTAACTATACAAGCTGATATAATTAAACAAAAACTACCTGAAAACAATGGTGGTTATAAAGCCATGAACAAAGATGGTAGCTATGGTAAGTTTGATGAGAAAATGTATACTGAGCTTACCAGCGACAACCCTATTGATTTATGCCGCTACCAAGTAGCCAACTGCTACATGGGCAGAGCTGGACTTATCAACTCAGGTGGTGGTTCTAAAGGAGCATCAGACTTAGGTGAAGCTGTACGTACTGCTGTAATTAACAAACGTGCAGGCGGTATGGGCTTAATCTCTGGTCGTAAAGCATTCCAAAAACCTATGAACGAGGGTGTGGAATTACTTAATGCAATCCAAGACGTTTATCTAAGTAAAGACGTAACAATAGCTTAATTTTATAAAAGAATTCAATCGGATAAAGGATATCTGTTATCGGTAATTTATTTTCCTTTAATAGATATCCCTTATATTTGATATTGATTTCAACCATATATAAGTCTCAAACCAAAAATTGAGACTTTTTCTATTTTGGGAGATTTCAGCAAACTAAAAACTATATGAGTTGGTATAAACGACTGAAAGAAGGAATATCGACAGCAACGAAGGATAAGAAAGCTACCCCTGAAGGATTATGGTACAAATGTACCCGTTGCAAAAAAACAACAACCAGTGAAGAGCATAAAGAAAACAATTACGTATGCCCGCACTGCCAACACCACAAAAGAATAGGTTCTGCAGAATACTTTGATATATTATTTGACGGCGGAAACTTTAAAGAGCTAGATGCTAACCTGGTTAGTGGAGACCCTTTAGAATTTAAAGATAGTAAAGCCTACACCAAACGTATTGAAGAAAGCCGAAATAAAACTGGTTTAAATGATGCTTTGCGAAGTGCTGTTGGTAAAATAAATGGGCACAACCTTGTAGTTGCCTGCATGGACTTTAACTTTATAGGCGGTAGCATGGGTAGTGTTGTTGGTGAGAAAATATCACGAGCCATACAGCATAGCCGTGCCAATAAAATACCTTTCTTAATGATTTCAAAATCAGGAGGAGCGCGTATGATGGAGGCAGCTCACTCATTGATGCAGATGGCAAAAACTAGTGCACAACTGGCTTTGTTGGGCGAAGAAGGTATACCTTACATATCTTTAATGACTGACCCGACTACCGGTGGCGTAACTGCTTCATTTGCTATGCTGGGAGATTTTAACATTGCTGAGCCTGAAGCACTAATAGGATTTGCGGGACCCCGTGTAATTAAAGAAACTATTGGTAAAGACTTACCCAAAGGTTTCCAAAGTTCTGAGTTCTTATTAGAACATGGTTTTTTAGATTTTATAGTAGACCGTACAGAGCTAAAAACCAAACTAAGTACACTAATTCTTTTACTTACTGAAAAGAAGCCGAGAGCCAAAAAAGAAAAGCCTGAAACAATTTCGGTAGTTGCCTCAAAATAATGCAGCTCAACCAAGTTACAGTTTCGGCTACAGATATTGAAAGGTCAGTTTCATTTTATAAACTTTTAGGGTTACAACTCATTGTTCACTCTCCCCATTATGCCCGCTTTATAGTTAAGGGCAATAATGCTACCTTCTCAATACATATTGCGGATGAGGTAAAACCCTCACAAACTATTGTGTATTTTGAATGCGATGATGTGGATGCTACCTATAAAGATTTAACGGCAAAGGGAATTAATTTTGAGAGCGAACCTGTAGACCAAACTTGGCTATGGAGAGAAGCGTATTGCAAAGATCCTGACGGTAATTTACTTTGTTTATATCATGCTGGAGAAAACAGGTTAAACCCACCTTGGCGAATAACGGATTCACTATAAAAGTAAGTAAACATTTGTTTGTTTGCTGATAATAATATCAATATCTTTGCAAACTATTTTAAGAGAATAAGAGAAGGATTAAGAAAACAAGACGATGCAAGTAACATCAGACGTAAAAAAGCAGATATTTAAAAAACACGGCGGTGCCGAAACTAATACAGGAAGTGCAGAAGCACAGATAGCACTTTTCACTCAACGCATTAGCCATATCACAGAGCACTTGAAGCAAAACAAAAAAGACCATTCAGCAGAGTTAAGTCTTATTAAGCTTGTTGGTAAGCGCCGTGCTTTGTTAGACTATCTTACCAAAAAAGATATTTTCCGTTACAGAGCTATTATTAAAGAGCTTAAATTAAGAAAATAAGTTCTTTGCTTTGATAACTATATTATAGCATTAACCCACAAAAGCCTTATTCGCCGATAAGGCTTTTGTCATTTATATACATTTAGAAAACAAAAATATGTCAGACAAACTAGGAGTTACCCAAACAATAGATTTAGGCGACGGTAAAGTAATTGAAATTGAAACCGGTAAATTAGCTAAACAAGCAAACGGTTCTGTAGTGCTCAAAATGGGCAATACCATGATTTTGGCTACCTGTGTAGCCTCACCAGAAGGTAAAGAAGGTGCAGACTTCCTTCCACTAACAGTAGATTATCAAGAAAAATTTGCCTCTGTGGGTCGTATCCCCGGAGGATTCTTAAAACGTGAAGCACGTTTATCAGATTACGAAATATTAATCAGTCGTTTAGTTGATAGGGCTGTACGTCCATTATTTGCAGATGATTACCATGCAGATACTCAACTGGCATTAAGTCTTATCTCATCAGACCAAAATATAATGCCTGATGCACTAGCAGCTTTGGCAGCATCAGCAGCTATAACCATTACAGATTTACCTTTTAATGGCCCTATGAGTGAAGTACGTGTGGGTAGAGTTGATGGTAAACTGGTAGTTAACCCCTACAAAGACGAGCTTGAAAATTCTGATATAGACATGATAGTAGCCGGAACCATGAAAGACATTAACATGGTTGAAGGTGAAATGAATGAGATTTCTGAAGCAGACATGGTTGAAGCACTAAAGTTTGCCCATGAAGCCATTAAGAAACAATGCCAAGCGCAATTAGACTTATGTGAGAAACTGGGAGGCAAAAAACCTACCCTAGAATACGAACACGAAACACATGATGAGGATTTAAAGAAAAATATACATGCAGCTACCTACGACAAAGTGTATGCAGTTGCAAAGCAACAACTGGCCAAAAAAGAGCGCGGAAAAGCATTTGGTGAAATTTTTGACGAGTTTATCCAAAGTTTAGGTGAAGAGGTAGAGGACGAGACTAAAGCACTGGCTAAAATATATTTCAAAGGTGTTCAGTACGAAGCAATGCGCTCTATGGTATTGAATGAAAAAGTACGTTTAGATGGTAGAAAACTAAACGAAGTACGCCCTATATGGACTGAGGTTGATTATTTACCCTCAGCCCATGGTTCAGCCGTATTCACACGTGGTGAAACGCAATCATTAACTAGCGTTACCCTAGGTAGCAAACTAGATGAACAAATGCTTGACAGTCCAATGAATTCAGGCTATAACCGCTTCTTGTTACACTACAACTTCCCTGGTTTTTCAACAGGCGAAGTGAAGCCTAACAGGGGACCTGCCCGCCGTGAAGTTGGGCACGGTAACCTAGCTATGCGCGGTATTAAGAAAATTCTACCTAACGAGGAAGATAACCCCTATGTAATTCGTGTAGTATCTGATATCTTAGAATCAAACGGTTCATCATCAATGGCTACTGTTTGTGCAGGTTGCATGGCATTGATGGATGCAGGTATTAAAGTAAAACGCATGGTATCAGGAATAGCAATGGGTTTAATATCTGATGACAAATCTGACAACTATACCATACTTTCTGATATTTTAGGTGATGAAGACCACTTGGGTGATATGGACTTTAAAGTGGTAGGTAGTGAAGCAGGTATTACTGCCGTGCAAATGGATATTAAGATTGACGGTTTACGTTGGGAAATTGTGGAAGAAGCTTTAAACCAAGCTAAAGAAGGGCGTTTACATATATTGAATGAAATGCGTAAAACCATTTCAGAGCCTGCTACAGACTATAAACCACACACCCCTCGTATTGAGCGCATTGAGGTAGATGGTGAGTTTATTGGTGCTATAATTGGTCCTGGTGGTAAAATGATTCAGGGTATCCAGAAAGAAACGGGTACTACAATATCTATCACAGAAGTAGATGAGAAAGGTATTGTAGAAATAGCCAGTAACGATGGTAATTCTATGGCTGCAGCCAAGAAAATTATAGAAGGTATAATAGCTGTTCCTGAAGTTGGCGAAGTGTATGAAGGGAAAGTGAAAACAATTACTGATTTTGGTGCCTTTATAGAGTTTTTACCGGGTAAAGACGGTTTATTACACATTAGCGAAATAAACTGGAAGAAACTGCCTAGTATGGAAGGTGTTTTTGAAGATGGTGAAGAAGTGAAAGTGAAGTTGATTGAAATTGATAAGCGTACAGGAAAATACCGCTTGAGCCGCAAAGTGTTGTTACCTAAGCCAGAGGGAATGCCTGAAGAAGAGGAAGATAGCAGACCTCCACGCAGGGAAGGAAATAACAACAGAGGAAGAGATAACCGTGGGCGTGATAACAGAAACAATAATAGAGGAGGCAGAGATAACCGAAGGGATAATAGAAACGGAGGCAACCGAGAAAACAGAAGCGGCAATGGAAACAGTAACAGCGCCACTAATGATGCCTACAACTTTGATGATATGTAATGTAATATCATTAATAGATAATTTTAAAACCTTCATCTGTTTAGATGAAGGTTTTTTTATTTAAATACAACGTTCGATGTATAATATCCGTTCATATAACTACTATGAAAACACGACTATTTACTTTACTAATAGCATCACTGCTAACCTTTTCCAACTGCAAAAAAGAAGAGGATAATACACCTACTTCTTCTTCACCCTCCACTCCAACATCATCAACAAACATGAAGCTCTTAACGAATGGTACAGTGAAGGGCTGGAAATTTATCTCATCAAAATTTAACGGTAATGATATAACCCAAGAGTGCGAAAAAGATGATGTTTATGCCTTTAATACTAATGGTAATTACATAGTTCATACTAATGCTAACAAGTGCTCGTCTAATGAACCTGATGAAGTTGCTAACACTTGGGAGTTTAATAATGATGAGAAAGAAATCACTTGGGTAACAGGGTTTGGCACTTTTGAAATGAAAATTATAGAACTAACAGAAACCCGTTTAAAAGTGAAACAAGAAACTAACGTTGTTTTTGAGTTGACTTTTGAAGCAGAATAAATTTATAAAAGGGTTCCTAAGCCAAGCGTAAGAGAAATATTGTTTACAGGGATTGTTGTGTTAAGATAAGGACGTTGCTCACTAAAACTAACCTGCTCAGTTATTCTTATATCTAATACTGAATAGGTAAAGTGTCCACCGGCAATAATATAGAATTCATCACCTAAGTAATACCTCGCATTAAAGCTGGTATATATTAGAGGTGAAGCTCTTCTATCTAAGAAAATAAAACCTCCTTTATAGCTATCATTACCATTGGGTGTAAAATCTACCGTTTTAATTTCTACACCTGCATCGCCGTTAAAGGCGTTATTATATAACAAGCCACCTCCAAAGTCCACTGCTAGCATAAATCTTTTATGTGGCAATAGCATATAATTCACTCCACCAAAAACACCTATATGTTCGTACTTAAAACCACCTATTGTAGAACTATCTCCTGTGGTTTTTAAATAAGACTTATTAAATTTTCGAAAGTCGAATTCGTTTCTAAAAAACTCCACTCCAATACTCCAGCCTATTCTTTCTTTAATTACTCTCGAATATTTGATATTTAAACTGAATTGCATGAAATGGTATGTAGAAGCATAGCCATCATAAAAGGGAATGTCTCCCCTACCATATTGACCTACAGTTAGGTTTTGCCCCATGCTTAGCTGTAGCATATCAGTAAAGTTACTAAAGTCTTTGTAAGTTCTTTCTTGTTGGGTACTATCGTGTTGTGCCTTGCAGTATACTGATACTAAAATGCTAATTGATGCTAATATTAACCTTATTTTCAAATATGTTTACTTTTTAAAACCTATACCACTACTTGGGTTGGCTGCTTGGTTTTTATCTACTCCAAATTCTTCCACATCTTTAAGAGTAACGGTTTCTATCATTTTTTGGTTGCGGTCTTCTTGTGCTGTTTGACTTAAACGCAAATGCTGATTTTTAATGGTTTGTTCAACCACTTTTCTTACCTCTCGTCCATTGCCAAAATATTTATCTTTTGTAGACAACATGTATTTAAAGTAGTCTTGCAAATGAGTTTTAGCTTTCTTATCCAGCACTACCCCGTTTTCTTTAAATAATAATAAAGCTATATCCATTAACTGTTCTTCCTCATAATCGTCAAAGTGGAACAATCTGTCAAACCTAGATTTTAAACCGGGGTTCGACTCTAAGAAAAAGGTCATATTTTGTGTATAGCCTGCGGCAATCACAACAAACTCTCCCCTCCTATCTTCCATTCTTTTCAAAAGTGTTTCAACAGCCTCACGCCCATAATCACTACCTCCACCCTCTGTTAATGAGTAGGCCTCATCAATAAACAAAACACCTCCCATAGCTTCATCAACAAGTTCTGCTGTTTTTATAGCTGTTTGCCCTATGTACCCGCCTACTAAGCCTTGGCGGTCAGTTTCTACCATGTGTCCACGCTCTAAAATACCCAGAGCTTTATATATCTGCGCCAGTATTCTGGCAACAGTTGTTTTACCTGTACCGGGGTTCCCACTAAATACTGCATGTAATGAGAACGATTTACGAAAATCTTTACCTGTTTCGCGATAGAAACGCACCAGTTTTACCAACTCATCAATCTCTTCTTTAATATTATCCAAGCCTATCATAGCCTTCAGTTTACCCATAGATTCACGCAATAAATCTTCATCAATAGGTATATCGGCCAGGCTTTTTGCTTTGGGTGCGTCAATTTTCTCTATATCCTCAATTTGTATGGTTGATAGTTCTTCTTCGGTAAGCAATTGTGGGTCTTTCAGCTCCATTATGCGTAAGCCCAAATTCATTTTTGCTTCATCAATAAGAGAATTTACTAAGCGGGCATTACCAAAAGTTTTATTCCTTTCTCTATACTCCTCTACCAACTTACGGTACATATAATCTTTTGCCAACGGGCTAAGCTCTACACCTCTTTTTTCAGCTGCATAATCTGCTATTTGTATTAGTTCCTGAGGAACATAATCGGCAAACTCAAACTCAACATTAAACCTTGATTTTAGTCCCGGGTTTGAATTAGTAAAGTTATCCATTTGGTCAGGATATCCTGCTACAACTACAGCCAAATCACCACTACCGTCGCTCATTTCTTTTAGCAAAACCTCAATAGCTTCGCGCCCGAAATCTTTACTATCATCATCCTTACGGGATAATGCATAGGCTTCGTCAATAAACAAAATTCCCCCTTTGGCTTTTTTAATTGCCTCTTTAGTCTTTGGGGCTGTTTGCCCTATATACTCTGCAACTAAATCGCCTCTATCCACTTCATGTACATGGCCTTTACTTAATAAACCCATCTGCTTGTAAATTTTACCCAGCATACGAGCAACGGTTGTTTTTCCTGTACCGGGGTTACCTTTAAATACAGCATGTAATACTACCTTATCAGAATCTTTTAAACCCCTTTGTTTTCTTAGCTTTATAAAGTTTAAATAATTGGTATACTCTAAAACACGTTTTTTAATTTGTTCTAAACCAATTAACCCGTTAAACTCTTGCATAACCTCCTCAAGAGTTTCAGCATTTTTAGCCGTTTCAGCTTCTTCTTTACGGGTTTGTCTCTCTGCAATTGTGGGTGGCTTTACTTCAAAATCTTCATCAGTGGCCTCCTCGTAGTCATAACCTATTTTAAATGGAACTTCAGCAATAAGCTCATCCATAAAAATAATATCAATGTAATAGATATCATTATTCCACGTACCTCTTGTCTCGCTCCCCCAACCTACTGTGCATACAATTTTCTCATCTTGGGGATATACAAACAATAGCTTATCAATCTTACCAATTAACTGCCCTGTACTTGTTTTAAACTGGAACAGCAACTCACACGCCCAATAGTCGTATTGTTTCACCAAATTTTCGGCTGCAAACTCTACCCATATATAACGTGCATCAGCACCATAAAATGTTTTGTGGTATTTACGGTCTTGAGGCTTTACATTACTATCCGGCCCTTCATATAACTTAATGGTTTCAATATTAAAGTAAGGGTTATGTCCCTCATTCACAATTCCTTCTTTTTCTACATAAAAGTGTTTCTCAGCAACAAACCTTCCGTCAATATGAGCCTCCCACCTGTAGCTTCCCCTTTTCCAGTAGCTACCTATATCTTTTACTCCCCAGCCTTCACGTACATATACAATATTATCTTCTTTTCTTACCACACGGTCGCAGTTAAGCGAGCATATCTCTTTATTATCTGCAGAGTAGCACTTTAACTCCATTTTCAAATCCCAGTCTTTCTCATCAAAGAGTTTATTAAAAAGTGATATTTCACAGTATATATAACTTACTTCACTTTCATCAAATACCAGTCTGTAATTCTTTTCGTTATTGGCTAACCATTCAGTTGAACCAAATACTTTCACATCTCTAAACTTATACTCACTTATGTCTGCCATATCAACTTTATAATTCTGGTGAAATTTAACGTTTCTCTTTAAAATTCAAGTATTGTACCGAAAATTCTTTTTTGCTTTTTATCAGGCACTTCGTTTCTCGTTAAAATGAAACTTCTATCTTTTTGGTTTGTTTTCCTTAATTTTATAAATAAATAACTCCAAAGTGCTTACGAATATTACCGACAATGTTAGCCAGTTTCAAATAATTGATGAAACTTTTAAGCATTCCGGCATTCCCATGTTTTGGTGCGACAGCTCTTCATTTATAATTGCGAATACTTCTTTTTTAACACTTACGGGTTTTACTGAAGAGGAACTATTTAAAAGACATTTTAATGATTTGTCTCAAGAACAGTCATCACAATTACTACTTGAAGAAATATTTCCCTCACTAAAAAGAGACTTCAAAATAATCACTTGGGTTTTAGAGACTGCTGCCGGAAAATCTATTTCATTAGAATTAAGAATTACTCAATTTTTAATTGGCGAAAAAATATACTACTACGGTGTTGTTAGAAATCTTTCTGCAAAATTACCCCAAGTGCCTGTTTTTACTGAAGAAAGCGAGCGCTTAAAAATTGCCTTAAGAGCCTCAAAACAAGGTTTATGGGATTGGAATGCTATAGCTGATGAAACGCTTTACGATGATGAGTATTATGAGCTATTAGGTTATACCCCCACTGACTTTGAACCAAATTATACTGTTTGGGTTGAAATGTTACACCCGGAAGATATTGACAAGGCAGTAATAATATGGGAAGACTTTGTTAAAAATAATAAAGAGGAGTATAGTGATGAGTTTAGGCTTAAGAAAAAAGATGGCTCTTATATATGGGTTACTACTAAAGGTAAGGTTATTAATCGCGATAAAGAAGATAAGCCCATACGCATTATTGGCGTTGTTCAGGATATTAATACCAGAAAAGAAAATGAGATAAAAATTCAAGCACAAACTCAAAAACTTGTTGATTATGCTTTTTTTAACTCACACAGGCTTCGTGCTCCTTTATCGTCAATAATGGGTCTGGCTGAATTATTAAAACACGAGTATAGCCAAGAAATTGTTGAGAATTTAGATAATGTATCACACCAGCTTGACGATGTAATACATGAAATTAATAAGATACTTGTAGGAGACAGTTTTGACTATAAGCAACTTCAAAATACATCTATAAAGAAAATCAGTTTAGTAGACAACGATAAGCTTTTACATGTGGTTTACAAGAAAACTATTGAACGCTACACTGAAAATATTGAAATAACAGCCTATGATAGAGCTAAGCAAATTTTAGAGTTGCTTAGCAATAAGATGCTTAATACCGACTTAATTTTACTGGATGTTGACTCAGATTTTGACGTGTGGGATTTTCTTACTGAGTTTAGTAAACTTAAAACTGAAACCCCTATCTATCTCTTAGCAAAAAATATTGCTCTTGTTGATACTATTAAAGCTACAAAGTTTAATTCAGTAAAAGGTATTTTGTTGAAACCATTAAATAAACAAGCTCTTATGAACCTAATTCAGCAATCTAACAACTAAGCCTAACGCTATCTATTATTACTTATAGTTTTAGGTAGGTTTTAAACCTTTATTTGCTAATGCCATAAAACTCTTTTACATAAGCAACTATTTGATTGTCTGTCATTTTATCAGTAGTATCAACACTTTTTACCTCTAACTTCAAAATGTTGTTCTCATCTTTAATTTTATTGACCAACTTATTTTTCATTTCTCCCGGCCCAAAGATAAAAAGCTCACTTCCTTCACTAAGCTGCTGCACCACATCACTTAAATAGTCTTTAGTTTGATGTTTTTTTCTTTCATCGAAGGTTTTTTCGTGGCTAACATGTTGCCCCCCCATAAAAGTTCCTTTATCACTGTCATCGCTGTTATTGTGAACTTTATTTTCAATATCAGCTTCAACCATTTTGATACCTTTATCAGTGCCATTTATAAAAGTAACTATTATGGCCCTAGAGCCATCTATCCATAATCCTGTTTGTTGCTTTACCATACTTTAAAATGCCTCAAGTTTTATACCTAAAGTGTAATATAATCTTATATAATTTTTTTAATCAATGCTATTTGTCCTAAGTGATAGTGAGTATGCTCAATAATTCCAAGGATATTTCTAAAATAACTACCGTACTTTTCATTAGTAAAGTCCTCAAACAGTTTATCGCTTGGTAATTCAGTAATTAGCCTAGAAAATTTCTCTGCGGTAGTAAACACCTGTTGTTTAAATACTTCCCAGTCATCCTGAGAATTAATAGGCGGGTGGCTAAAACTTAGCTTATCATTCCCTTCAAGAATACCTTCTTCAAGTACCCTTATGGCTACATCAACAAAATAATTAATATGAAAAACAAGCGTAGCAATAGTATTAAAAGATTGTACTTTAGTAGTGGCTTGTTGCCAAGTAACATCTCCAAGAACACTCTTTAAGTTAGATACTGTCCAGTTACCTCCAAAATAAACATCGTGCAGGTGTTTTGCCAATTGTTTACTTGTATTCATTTTCTACTAGAGCTATATTTTAACTAAAAGGCTTCTTTTTAGGAAGTTCAATCAGTCGCCTCATTTCCATTTAATATTGCAACCTATACTTGGTTTTTGCAGACTTGTATTAGTTTCTCCCTTCAGAAGTAAATCCATTGCATTTCTTAAATCGCTACCGGTTACCGGAATATCATTTCCCGGGCGAGAGCTATCCAGCTGCCCGTGATAAACAGCCTTTAAGCCTGCATCAAACAAATAAAAATCAGGAGTACAAGCAGCATCATAAGCCTTAGCTACATCCTGGGTTTCATCATACAGATACGGGAAAGGATAGTTAAGCTCCAATGCTCTTTTCTTCATATGTTCAGGATCATCATCAGGATGGCTCACCACATCATTACTACTAATAGCAATGAAGTTAATCCCAAGTTCTTTGTAATCGTTGGCTACCCTTACCAATTCATCATTAACATGTAAAACAAATGGACAATGGTTGCAAATAAACATCACAACTGTCCCCTTTTCTCCTTTATATTGAGCTAATGAGTTTTTCTGGTTATTAACCACATTTATTAAAGAAAAGTCTGGTGCTTCCCTGCCGATATCAAAAGGTTTAGATTCTGTTACTGCCATAGTTTATCTCATTATCATTGTAAAGCTTAAAACCTAAGCTACATTTAATACTTCTTTGTTTTCTTGTTTATAAATATCTTTATTCTGTAGTTTCACTGTATCTTCAATATGTATTGATGTTTGATGCATTTGATAAATCATAATAGCATAAAAGAATGATTTATCTAAATACTTGCGATTGTTTACCCAAGCCCATTGTATCAACTTCCAAAAATATTTTCTATTAGGGTCTTTAATACCCAAAAGATAAATTACCCTAAAAATCATTTTAAAGTCTTTTAGGTTATACTTTTCGGGAACTTTAGTAGTTGTTTTGGGGTGCCTATAAGTAGTAAAAAACTTCACCAAGCGCTCGTACGATTTCTCAGGGCTGTATATATCATCAATTAGTCCAATAAAACCATCAAACAAGATTTTCTCATCCATTTTAGGAACAATATTGGTTTCTCCCTCTGCAAAGGCAAAATCTCTGCTTAAACGCCCTTCATTTTTAATTCTTTCAAACAACTCAGTACCCGGAGGTGCCTTAAGAATATTAACGATAGGTAGTGGTATGCCGCTTTCCTGAATAAAATCAACTTGTTGCTGAAAAATGGAAGGCGTATCCGTATCAAAACCTACAATAAAGCCTGCTGAAATAATAAAACCTGCATTGTGCAGTTTACGAATATTATCTAACTGATTACGCTTTAAGTTCTGGGTTTTTCTTGATTCTTTTAAACCGCTTTCATCAGGTGTCTCAATCCCAATAAATATATGCCTGAAACCTGCATCCAACAGTAACTGCATCAGCTCTTCATCATCAGCAAGGTTTATGGTAAGCTGGGTAGCAAAAAAGAAACTTGGTTTTTTCTTTTTTCGCCACTCTATTAAAGCAGGAAGCAAATCACTTTTAAGTATTCTTCTGTTACCAATCAAATTATCATCAGCAAACAATACCAACTTCACATCAGACTGTTTTTCTAAAGTCTCTAACTCGGTAATTATCTGTTCACTGCTCTTAGTTCTGGGTTTCCTTCCAAAAAGAGCGGTTACATCACAAAAATCACACATGTATGGGCAACCTCTCGAATACTGTACAATAGCGTACAAGTACTCATCCATGTTTGCTAATTCAAAAGCAGGTGTTGGTGAGGTTGAAACATCAGCAAACTCACTACTTTTATATATAGGTTTTTCTTTGCCGTTATAAAGGTCATCTAAAAAAATAGGTAGTGTAATCTCTGCTTCATTCAGTACAAAATGATCTATATTGGGAAAACGTTCATACTCATGCGTAAACAATGAGCCTCCTGCAACAATTTTAGTGCCCACCTTATTGCATTGTGCTACAATTTCACGTACCGACTCTTCTTGCACATTCATTGCCGAAAGCAACACATAATCAGCCCATTTCAGGTCTTCATCCTTTAAATCGGCTAAGTTTAAGTCTACTAACTTTTTATTCCAATCATCAGGCAGTAAAGGAGCTATGGTAAGTAAACCCAAAGGCGGGTAAGCCGCTTTTTTGCCCACCACCTCTATAAAATGCTTCATAGCATAAAAAGTGTCGGGCATTTTGGGATATACCAGTAGTATATTCATTGGGGTAAAGGTATTAAAAGAGCACTAGAATAGAAAAGTGATTACTTTCAATAAAAGTTTTGATATTTTTATACTGAACTATTTTTCAAAATATGACTACAACTCCCGAGCACGATGAACGAATAGCAAAAATGACTTTCGCCTCAGTTTACCCACACTATATTACTAAAGTCGAAAATAAGGGAAGAACCAAAGAAGAATTACACCAAGTAATTGAATGGCTGACAGGTTTTGATGAAAATATAGTACAGGAACTAATTAATGAAAAAGTAACGTTTGAAACATTTTTTGAAAGAGCACAGCTTAACCCCAATGCTGTGCTGGTTAAAGGAGTTATTTGTGGTTATAGAATAGAAAACATCGAAACACCGCTTACCAAACAAGTTAGGTATTTGGATAAACTGGTAGATGAATTGACAAAAGGAAGAAAGATGGAAAAGATTTTGAGAAATGGATGAAGACGTCTATAGTTTTAAATGTAAAAAACTATGTTTTACAGATATATTATTCTATCAGTATTTCTTTTTTTGGCAAAAAGCATTTATGCACAAAATGAAAAGGAATTTACCCAAGGAAAATGGGAGATTTCTGGCATTGAACCTTCTTACACATATTTAAAGACAAGTTTTTATCCTTTGCAAACACAAGATTTTTTCAAAGCAATGGCTCGATCAGACATTGCAAACAAACAATACCAAAGTGAAATTGAAGCTTCAAAAGTATTAAATAACTCAAGATTTACAGATTGGTACTACCCTTTACAAGAGGCATATTCAGGCTATGAAACTTCAAGTAATACCCATATAAGCTCTATTGATATCAATTTTTTGATTAAAAAAAAGCAGGAAAATCCAAACTGGTTGCTTAAAAACCTCGCCTTTAAAATAGGTATAGGTTATAATTTCAATGCTAATTATTACGCTTTAAGTGGGGATAGCACCAGTGCTACACATTATTACAGGTATTATAGTAGTTCTTTTTTAACTTATCATGTATTTAAACTAAATACGGGGTTGCAGTTTCAAACACCCAGTGTTGCAAACTTTCTTTCCCTTTATATTAGTATTGACAGTTATATGGGAGGCATTATAGATTTTATGGGCGAAAGGTACGGTACACAAATATTATCTGAGGCTAAAGCTGCACCTTATAGAGATAGATTAAAAGGATATGACAACGGACATAGGCAATTTGAAAAATCCATACTAAATCTGGGTGTATCTGCACCTATGGGGTTGGCTTTAAAATTTACAAAAAATGTTACTTTTAAAATGGGAGTAGTTTATAATTATAATAGTTACTTAATACCTTCGAGACTTGTAGGCATGAGGTTCGCTGGAGGAAGCCTTGCACTATTTGTTACTCCAGATAAATAAAACAAAAAACCTTTTAGCAGTAATTACTAAAAGGCTTGACTTTATTTCGTGACCCCGATGTTTCAAAGTGCGAACTTTTCCATTGAAAGTTTGAAAGAATTTGCAGAGTACTACGATCAGTTCAAAGCAGCATAATCAATGGGTTCATCACATTAACATCTCTTATAATTAATTGGTTAATTTATTTCTTCGTTTTCAAAATTACCAAAAATATTATTGGGGTGGTTTTCAGAAATCACCCTTTAGCGATTGAGCAGTAATACGGTTTCATTTTAACCGATTATATGAACTAAATCCGGTTCAACATATTCAAACTTTGCTTGATTGGAATCTAGTACTTGCTGACTATAGAGACTAAGTAACAATGTTTGAAAATTTCCAACAACTTTAGGAAACTCTGAAACAAACTCAACGAAAGTAATTGACTTCGACTGCTGCATAAAGTGATAAATAATTTGAACTGCAGCTACTGTAATTGTCGTGTGATATTTACCTTCTCCATTATGAAAACATGCAAAATCAAAAATCTGTTTTTGCATGTTTTCGGTAGCTCTTTCAAGTCCATACTTTTTAATATGAATCCAGGTCAACCGTACATGAGCTTCATGGCTGAATAAGGTCGGGTCAATCGTTTGTTGAGCAAACTGTTGTTCAAATTCTTCATCGCTTAGTTGGAAATGATCTTGGTTATTAGAAGGCATCATTTTGATTATTTTTTGTTCAGATAACTATTAATAGCATCCTCCCAATCTTTAAGGTTCATTCCAAATATTCGATTTAGGTGGGTTTTATTTAATTCTATACCCTGTTTGTTTAAAGCATAATAAGAATAACGAATGCTTGCGGAAGTCCTATTGTTGCTGATAACTGTACATGCTACATCAATTGTCCAATACCTGTTTGCCGTTGTGAGTAAATATTGTAATTGATACCTTGATGTGTCATATCTTGTCAATATCCAGAGATATTCGGGTTCGGCTCGATCAGCTTTAATCGTTTTAAAAGACATTCCCTCCTGAACGGTTTCATCTGAAGGGTAAATGAATTGAGGTTTAAATGGTGGTGCCCATTTCTGTTCTTCAATCGGATTGAATAATGGAAACACCGTTTCAATATTTCCATTTAAAGTAATAGTGGCCGATTTAGTTATTTTCTCTGATTTGAATTTCTTTGTTTGCATTGTGCTGCTATCACTTTGATTCTGACCACAGGAGACAATAGAAAAGAGAAAAGTGATTAAAACGATTGGATACTTCATGTGTTTACTTATTAGTCAACACAAAAGTATTACCACAATATATCAATGCCATTTACATTTGTTGAGAAAACTGCCTTCTTACTCGGCTTAGCTGTGTAGGTGTAATTCCTAAATATTGGGCAACGAAATAATGGGGGATTCTGTTGAGCAAACCAGGGTAATCTTTCAAAAAGAGCTTATATTTTTCCAAAGCACTCAAATTCAACAAGGAGACTAATCTAAACTGTGATTGTTCATTCAACTTTCTAAACTCACGATTAATGATTGTTGTAATTTCGGGGTTCACATTGATCTGTGCCATAACTTTTGCATAATCAGCGATTGAAACTTCACAATCATCCAACGCTTCTATTGACATAGATACTGGCACGTTGGGTAAAAAACTGGTTATAACCATATCTCCTTCTTGATAAAAATGCGTAGTTATCTCATCTCCATCTTGGTTAACAACAAATCCCCTAAGTACACCTTTCAATACCTGGCCAATCTTATTACAAGGTTTATCTATTTTCAGGAAGAAATCCCCTTGTTTTAAGGTTTCTGTTTTGTGAATAGAATCTTTTATGGATTGTCCGTTATTCATTAATGCAAATTTACTGAAATTTCAAAATCATAGTCGTATTTCCCCTTACAGCAGCAAAGAAAATCCACTCTTTTTTCGTACCTTGCAGCCGATAAAAAGCGTTCTTTTATTTCTTATTATAAAGAGAATTAAAAACTATTTGGTTTGGTCTCTGGATTGCTAATCAACTAAAATCGCCAAATTTTTGAATACCAGAAGCAGTCAGGATAACACTCATAAAAATATGGGTGCATGTCCTTTCTGTATATTTTCTGGTTTGGGCGTTTGGCGATGCCTAGTTGGTTGATTGAGGATTGGGCTGCACCCTCCTTAATTCTATACCGCATCATTCCAGAGGATTCCAGGTTTGCTTGGATCTGCAAATGATATGTATTTCAAAATTTTGGGGCATGTGCCTTCATTGAGTTATTTGTAGATCCGAGTTGGTTTCCCTGGCAGGATACTTTCTAGGTACTTGACTTGATGTTGTGTTCATGCCCCTCTTTTTTGTAGAAGTTAAGGACACAAATATTAAATTATGATCATACCAATTTTCACCCCCTGGAAAACGATTACCTGGTTAACCCTTAACCTCCTTGCAGGTTTAATTCTCATTTATTTTGGAATAATCCATTCTTTAAATGGGAATACATTTATCCAATCCCTCAGTTTCGTTACTTCTTTCTTATTCGTTTTTAATGGAGCTGTGTTTTTCAACATTCTACCCAAAAGATATAACAGATTTTACAGTGCTATGCTTTTTGCATTTACGATTACGGTTGCTGTCCTATTAATCTCCGGATTGATATTGGCGTTAACGCTAGTGATGCGCTAAAAAGAATTGATAAAACCACTCTCCATACCTCCAATATGGTTAGTGGCATGTTTAACGAAAATATATGCGTATGGTGGAGAAACGAAAGCAAGCGATCATTGATCGGCTTGAAAACAGGAAATTAAAGCTCTCACAAGCTCAAACTGTGGTGAGTGAATTAACAAGTAAAGGTGAAGATGTTACACCTTATGACCAAAAAGAACTAAAGCTCTTATCCCGATATGTAGAGATACAGGAAAAAGCTATCGAAAAAGAACAGAACATTCTGCTTGCACTCGACTTGAATAAACAGGCCATTGACCTTCATAAACGACTTGAAGACAATTTGCTCGAAATAAACCTCAAAAGTGCCAACAGTGCCTATGACCTAATTGAGCAGTGTATGGAAAAAACAACCAAAGATTTGGCTTTTTCTTACAGCTTGTAGAAAGGGGCTTGGTTTGATTTTTCTCAACCATTCAAGACTAGCTGTTTAAAGTACACTTTATGTAAGTCCAACGATTCTCGTTAACACAATATCGAGAAACAATGGATATTCCAAAAGAAAGTTCGACCTTTGCATTAGGTATAAAATTGTATAGGAGTTTTCCAAAACAAGGAAATTGCCTATACTACATAGTGCCAAATCACCTATATAACTGTAGGGATTATCTAGGGAATATCTGCTAAAACTTAAGTTGACATGACCCTCATATAATCAGGTAGTTAGGTGATTAGTGTGATTTAGGATTAAATAAAAAAATTGAATAAACCTTACATGAAGCTTTAATATGCAGGGAACAGTTAGTTAAAGCAACATAGTAAAAATACTTAGTGGAGAATCACAGTGTAAGAAACGGGCTAGTACTTGTCCTATTTCTGCATATATTTAGCTCTCCAAAATGCGAATAAATGATTTCGGACGAAATAATAAATCACCAAATGGAAGGCATTAGACCACGTATCAGGATTAAGTCTAACGACCCTGTAGCACGAGGTATTTTGGAACAGTTCTATGATCAGTGTAAGGAAAAAGCCAAAAAAGCAAATCTGACAAGCTTAGAGAGTGAGTTTGTCGATACTATTGAAGCTGCATATCAGGATGATAAAGAGTTTGAGAATGAGGAAGTCGAGAGCTTTTTTAAGCAGGTTTATAGTATCCTGGAACAAGCCGAGGAAAGAAGTAAAAGACAGGAACAAATTTTCACTGCTTTAAGCTGTGTGATTTTTCCAGGAGAACATAGAAGTAAGACTTTAGATACTTATTTTGATGGTGTAAGGGAAACAGTAACAGCCGTAAAAAGATTAGATTTTTCTGTACAGGCTCCGCTTATTGGAGAACAGGGAGATAGTCATAACTTCCTAACCTTTTCGTCCGTCTCCATCAACTCAATTCTTGAAACTGCTCGGTATGGTATGTTAACGACCAATGTTCTCAATGCTATTTCAAATCACATTGAAAACACCATTTTTATTGTTACTGACACAAAAGGTGCAGTTCGCACTATCAATGCGCTTGGAAAGAAAATATTCGGAGTTAACCGATATGAAGCAGGAAGAAGTGTTATTTCAGACTTCCTTATAGATGCTGCACCTATTTTAAAGGATCTGAATAATGATAAGCAAGTAAAGGATTGGAAAGAAGTTTTAATAAGCTCTGCAGAACAAAAGAAAAGAACGGCAAGTCTTCTATTGCTTGAAACAGACCATACTGATAGTGAGATAAAGGAGTTGGTGTTTGTCATCAAATTAGCTCAACCTTTTGACCTGCGCTTGGGTAGAAATATCAATATCATAAAGTTGAAGTCTATTTTACAGGCAGCTCAATCGCTTGAATCAAAGCTAGGTGATAACCCTTTAATTTCAGACATCAAAAAACACACCTGGGATATTCGGGAGGCAATACAGGGAAGCATGAATGAGTTAATGCTAAATGCGCCTAAAGGTTGTGATCATATTAATTTAGCTAATACCCTGCAGGATGTAATGCAGGATATAATTAAGGGAAATCCGCAAGTAGAGATAAAACTATCAAGTGAAATAAGTGGAGATTTTCTGGCCGTTCCTGCAGATATAGAACAAATATTTGCCATACTCACCGATATTGGATGTCTGTATCCGGGTGCAAAGTATAAACCTTCATTCTTTGGTATTGAGATTAAAGAAGCTAAACAGCTTGGGATTTTAATAAGTTGTACCATCAAAGACCTTGGATTCGGACTGAATGAGAATGGCAATATCTATTTTACAGAAACAAAAGAGTTCCAAACCCTTACTTTCCTGGCAGAAAAATACTTTGGATTTATAGAATTATTCCCACAGAACGAATCGGATGGTATTATCCAATTATGTGTCCCTTATGTAAAGTCTAATTATTGTTAGACATATATTTCAACCATCGTAATGCTTCATCTTTTTGAGAAACATGAAAGGCTTTGATCGGAACTTTGGGTTTGAATTGACGAAAGGTATCAAAGGTAAGCTCGTTAATTTCACTCTTAATTAAAAAAGCAGCACAAGTAACAAGCTTTGAAGCACCCTCTCCGGCCATAAACAACATGGTTTCATCATCCACCTGTAGTAAATTCGTAAGGTCAATCATTACAGGATAAGCAATAGGTTCCATGAACGCAGTTCTTTCTGCAACTATCTGTCTGGCCATTTCTATCGTCATGTGCGATATTTTAAAATATACAAAGGCTATATGATCTTGAATAATCATATCAAAGTGAAGACCTGCAAGTGTTCTTTTGGCAGGCGAATGGTTTAACTTCTTATCCATAGTCTATTGTCTGTGCTATTATGTCCGCTAACGGCTTCTCATGGTTTGTATTACTTTTCAGTTCAATTTCAGTCGTTATTTCCTCTTTAGAATAACTTCTATTGGTAAGGACTTATAAAGCTAAAAATAGATACACTTTTTTCCCGATTTTTTTGGTGCATTACAAATATTTTGAACGAACCAGTCTTGCTTTTAATCCGTTCAATTAAGTGTAAATAAGCTCCAAATGATTTACCAATACGAGATTAAAATAAGTCAGGACATCTTAGGCGGTTGCCAAATTTGAGTGACAATAGAGGAAGGAGTACGAACAAGATGTATTCCGTTTTTCCTTTCTCCTAACATATCCGGAATAAATTCTATTCTCGGTGTAATTGATAGGAAAACGGCACAACATTGACAGGCAAAATTACAATTTGAACAACCTTTTTCTGAATGGTCATTTTTATGATTGCTTTTCTGGTCAGCATCATCGTGCCTGGAATCATTTTCACAACATAAAGCACCGATAACATCATCATCTACTCCCTGTTGAGCATAAGGAAACGCCATTGAAGTAAGCAGGTAAATTGATAGTATGGTGCTTAGAAATTTCACTTCCCAAATGTATGAAAAATAACACCGTTTGTTTTTAAAGAATTGGGTGAACAAAAATTACTTGTCCACCTGTATCGACTATTTAGCTTGACATGTAAGTGTTCGCAGCATTTTTCACATTAGTGTCAATTTTTAGATCCTGGAACTCTACCCATGTATAGATTTTTACCGGTTGTGGTTCATCATCTAATCGGTATTCAACAAATACTTTTTTCTCTACTCCTGATCCACATATCACTATTTTTTCAATTTCAATCATACTTAGTTGCTTTAAAATATTTCAGGAATACCACCACTTAATAAGACTTTAACCGTTCCTGCTCCAAAGGGCTTACTTGTCAATGCCCTTCCATTTACTCCAATATATTCGGTAAAGTAAGATGTTGCTTTACCAAAGGTTGAAGAAGCAATGATATAGCTTCCTACTGCCACTGCAGGATCATCCATTTGTACATCAATCACACCACCAAACTGAACGGTTACTTTTTGCATTGAAGCACCACCTACTCGAACAACACCTATTAATCCGGAACCGAAAAAAATGTTGGTGTATTTCACCGATTCAGGGTTAACGGTATCCAGTACTACTAAGTCTCCGTATGCCATTGGTGTTAGTTCCTGGTTGGTCAGCTCCATCACCATAGGATTGCCACTAGCAATTTTCCGCACTTTCTGTTCAACTCCATTTGACCGTTTTTTATAGAGCTGGCCGTCTGGTTTAAAGTATAATGCTCCTAATCCCAATTGTTTAAAGTCATAGGAAGTATTAATTACCGGCAATATGAGTGGGTTTGCATTTTCCATATTAAAACAGTTCTGGTAAACCTCCGGCTAAAATTCCTTTTACCAATCCTTCTACTCCAAATGGTTTAGCGGTTAATGCCCTGGCAAAACATCCGGCCACCGTACTGGTAGTGGAGAATCCTTTTCCTGCAAAAGTGGACGAATAGATATAGTTTCCGATATTGACAATTTGAGCATCCATCAGAATATCTGCAACACCGGCAAATTGAACTAATACCTTTTCTCCATCGGCTCCACCTTCTTTGATTACTCCTACAACACCTTTACTAAAGTTGGCCGAAATAGTAGTTACGCTCAGCGGGTTCGCCGTATCGAGAATAACAACGTTGCCCAATACTAAATCACCACCGGATCTATTGGTCAGCTCCATTGTCATAGGTGAGAACACATCTACGTCCTCAATTGCTGATTCTGCACCACTCGAATCAACCTTGTACAGTAAGCCATCCTTTTTAAAGTAAATGCCTACCTGTCCTGGTTTCGTTGCTGGTGGAACAGTGTCGAGAATTGGAATATTTACGGGGTTGAAATTCTTCATACTCACTTTGCTTTATCCTACAACGGTAACTAGGAATGTACCTGGAACGGGAACATTTGGGGTTAGAATAAGATTGTCATTGTCAGGTGTATTGTTATCCACCCGTACTTCACCATTACCGGATATAAAGTCTCTAATGGAGAAGGCAATGGACTTAGTACCTAATTTATGATTAATCGTTACCGTTTTGTCGATATGTACTTCACCGTCTTCATCAAGGTCTGTAGCAAGTCCACCTTCTTCAAATGCTACATTGGTATTTTCACCATCAACTGTAGATGATTGAACTGTTAAAAGCTTATCATTTGTACCACCGGTTGAACCGTCTATAACGACTAACTTGCCTGGAAGTAATTTACCGGTTTGGTTGCCTTCGACTTCCATGATAAATGGAGATTTTACATTGAGTATATTAAAGCTTTCGGTCAATGAAATTTGTTCAGTATGCTTTTTAAGATGCAACCTGTTTTCGCTATTGTCGGAATCCAAAGTCATTAACTCATTTTCCGGTGTGAAATACACATATACCTGCCCCAAAGGAGGTGGGCTTGCTGGTTTCTTTGTTACTGGTATAACTAATACACTCAAATTATTCATCGTTCATCATTTTTTAGCAATTACAGAAATCCTAAAACTTCCCGTAACAGGAACATTAGGCTTTAATATCAAATGGTTTTTATCGGAGCTGTCATCATCAACAAGAACTGTACTACCGGTGGCCACATTCTTCAATCGGTAGATAATATCCTCAGTGTCAAGGTCATGTTGAACATCTATATCGGTAGCAATATGCGCCAATCCATCTTCGGGCAAACCAGTGGTAAGGTTTGCTTCTTTAAAGGTGATGTTCATTTCTGTTCCACCTGGTAAAACCAACGTTGTATCGACCTCATACAGTCCGTCATTAGTTCCCGAATCAGAACCATTAATTACAACAATCTCTCCTTGTGGAAATAAGGATTGCTCACCTGTGTCAATTTTTATTGACAAAGCATCAATCACCTGCAGAATGTCAAAAGATTGAGTTAGGTTAAGTTCCTGTGAATAGGTGGCTACCGGATGGCTGCCACCGCCTCCGTTACCACTTCCCGAACTACCGGCTCTTGTTATTCTATTTCGACCATTCAAATACCTCATGCTTCATCAACTTGTGCTGTCTTGTAATACTGGATTTGAAGCGTATGGCTCTTGCCGTTCTCAATTCCAATGGCTTTGAAATTATCCAGGTTGGCTTTCCCATATACTTCAATAATGTCTTCATCACCTAATCGCATACCGGAAGATTTTGTGGGATCTGTTCCGTTTTGCTTGTAACGAACTGCATGTCTCGGATTCGTGGTTGTACTGTCTGCTTCAATATGAATTTCAGCCGAAACAGCATCATCGGGAACTTTTAAGCTCTGTGCTTCTGAATGATCAACGGTCAGTTCTTCAAAGCCATCTTCATTTTCAGGGATAGGAATACGCCCTCGTTCACCTGAACCCCACAAAATGAGTTCTTCCAAAAAGTCCTCCGTTCTGGCGTAATTGTCATGTGGATATGGATTTTTCTTATTCATCAGGCTACTAATTTTCCGGTTTCTTGATATTCTTTGTAAAGGCTTGCAACGGTTCGTCCTCCCAAGTCTTGAAAGTGCGGACGGTCTTTAAAGGATGTCCAACGGCCACCCCATTCAAGGCCAACCGATTCACCAATTTCACCAATACGGTTCCAGTTGGGATTTGTCCAAAGAGCTTTTCCATTTCTAAATTCCACCACATCTACAGCCTTTTTGTAGTTATGAGAAGACTTACCGCATTTGGCATTGGTAACAACCTTACCTGGTTTGGTTCGGCCTTTGGCATAAAGGGCATTTTGCTCTTTACAGTCTCGATAGGCAGAGGTAACACGAAGCTCGATGCCTTCCTTTTGAGCTTTTACCAGCATCTTTTTGACCTTCTTTCTGAACTTCGGCTCCAACGTCCACAACAGCAAATCGGTTTTGTAGTCGAAATGTTGGTAAATCTTCTTTCGAGCGAGATATAACCCAACAGCCCCAATGACTACAACTCCGATTGCAGTTCCTATGTAAACGTGTTTCTTCTTTATTTCCATCGTTTGCCTGGTTCGTCAATTTTGCACTATGCAAAGGGATTAAATGGTGGCCGTTTACCACTCGGATAACCCCAGGCGACATATTGCTTCTTAGTATCATCATCATCTAAATGGACAAAGGTTTTTCCAATTCCCATTCGTTTAAATCCAACTTCTTTTGCAGCTCCGACAATTCGTCTCTGCATCCATTCAAAAGGTGCTTTGATGTCGGCTGCATTACCAGTAGTGTGTGCCGAATTAGGAACACCACCTACTTTTTTGTTGTGCTTCTTTGTGCGGTAGCCTGAATTAATAATGAAGAAGGGTAAGTTGGCTTTTTGCTTAACTTTTCGGAGTTTCTTCATAAAATCCGAATCCATTAAGTTGCCTGAACCTGGTGCGTCCGGACTGTCAAAATCGCTCGGATCTAGTTTTCTCTTTTTGAGGTAAACCATGTATCCGATTCCAGCTCCTAACAAGACTACACCAACGCCTATACCGATATATAAGTGCTTCTTCTTTATCTCCATTACGTTTCCTTGCTTTTACCACCGCATCCACAACCGCCTTTCTTCTTTTTAAGAATAGCAACCAGGTTGGCACTGGTTAATATGATGTTCAGTGTTAGGAAGGTTCCCAACAGAATCGGTATTACTTTTCCTTCTTTATTGTTATCAGCCATTTTGCTTATGTTTTTTGAGTTGATTCAATTCTTTTAATAGTGATTCGTTTTCACCTTCCATTTTCTCGACTTTTTCTTCCAGGCATCTAATCCGCTTTCTCTGCTTCTCAATCACCTTTTCCAATTCATCGGTATGATCTTCAAATTCCTTTACCCTGTTTTCTAACTTCTGCGACCACTGCACCCAATTTTCTACAATCTGTGTTTGTGTCGTGGCATTGAGGTTTCTAGCCTCTGCAGACTTTAGTTTTTTGTCGCTGCGAAGCTTCAATAGAATCTCAACCAACTTCCAAAAGCCAGTTGCACCTAATATTCCTAATATGATTTGCCATACTTCCATATTCATTCAGGTTTAGGTTGGTGATGAACCGTGATACTCAATTGGGAATTTTGCCACGTATGGATTAGGTGTAAAAATCAGTTCATCCCCTCCATTGAGAAAAGTTCCCTGAATTGATACCTGACCGTTACTGTTAATGGAATAAAAGAAGCGTTCGCCTTGCAATGTCTGGCAAGTACCTGGCAAAGCTCCTGTAGGTGCATTGAGTGGTTTTGGAAGGTTCAACTTCCAGCCACTTACAGCACCGGCTCCACCAGTTCGCTTAATACGAATGTCTTTGGCCACAACCATATTTCCGTTTATGGTTCCATATCGGTTACGTCCGGGGGTATGGAAAACAGATGGACTTATATGACCTGCCTGAATTGTCAGGTTGGCATCCCTGTTCAGGTAATTATCCAACCTAACTTTGAGCTTTAATGGAGTTACTGCTTGTTGGTCATTAGCTCCTGCATCTACAATGGCTTGCGTTGCAATCTGAATTAAACCGGTCAATAGCTCTGTTGAATTTCTACTATCTAATAGCGTTTTGAGTTTTAATGCCGTAATTGCTGCCGTATCGTCTGTACCTGCATTGGTTTGAGCCTGTGTAGCAATTTTGAGGATACCTGCCAATAGTTCTGTGGCTTGTACCAGGTTAGACTGAATTACATTCCAATCACCGCCAACGGTGGCCTGATCACCTCCTGGGTTATCGTTCAAACAATGGATAACATCATTGGCTTGTACATCTACGCCTGCAGCTCCACCAATTTTACCAGCTACACTTACCGTATAGGCATCTCCTGACTGACCTGCAGGATAGTTTGGATTAGTAGAACAGTCAATAACTCCTTTGTTCTCCCATAATCCTGTAATCTTATCCGACACATAGGCAATCATCTTTTGTGGAGTGATAGCCGTAGTGTTGTTTCCTGGGTCATTCGATTCAGGAGTAGTGGCATATCGGGTGATACCTGCATCTGCTTCGGTGGCATCTTGCGGATCTACCACAATACCAGAGGCAACCTGAAAGCAAGCTCCGTCATAGATAAGGAGGTAATGCACATTTGTATTCAGGTCATTGGCTTCAACGTTGGTCAATGTTCCGGCTCCTGTAATTTTCATTATCGGCACAGCTCCCTTGCCATCCACATTGAGAGTAGAACTTCCTGCATTGAGGTGATTAAACTTAACTTCCAGTAATAAGCCAAGTCGATACGGTTGGGTAAGAGCCGGTGTTAAGGCCAACTCATAATCATCCGTTCCACCGGTAGTACTTCCTGCACCACCTAAGTCGTTCTCTGCAGGAAAATCCCCAACGTATTTGATGTTGTTTAAATTAACATCGCTTGTATATCCACCTGTTGCGCTCATAGTTCTAAATTTTCAAGTTCCAATTGCCAGTATTGTCATAATTCCAAGCCCAACGCCTAGCAGTATCTTATGGACTTTACCTTTCTTTAATTTTTTGTCTTTTGCCTGTATTGTGGTTTCCAATAATTCAATACTGGTTCCCTGATTTTGGTTGATTTGTTCGAGATTCAGAATCATGGTTGACAGACTTGCATTAATGCTGTCCTTTACCATGTTCTGTTGCCCTAACAGTGTTACCAAACTGTCTTGCTCCCAAATCAGAGAATCACAGTACACACTGCCTTGTATGCGCTTCGCTATTACCTTGCTTTGCGGAAGGGTAAAACAGAAAAGCGTATCACCGTTGAGTTGTTGTACTGTCGGTTTCAAATTCTGCGAAAAAGCGGTACAGCTTATCGCTAGAGTAATTATCAATAGCTTTAATCTTTTCATGTTTTACTTTTTTCAGTTCTTTAATTGCGATGCGCTTCTGCTGAACATCCTGCTTTAAACTGTCAGAGATGGCTTGAAGCCGTTCGATCTCCTGGTCTAATTGCTGGTTGCTCACCAATAGCGAATCGTTTTGTTCTTTCAGCCTTTCTATTTCTTGTGTGTAATCGGTTTCATTACTGTTGCCTCGCTCTGTTATCCACCAACCCAAGCCAAGAAGTGAAAGGACAGCTCCTATAATCAATATGGCGTTACACTTGCCCATTTTGATTAGTAGGTATATTAGTCCTATTATCATCACCTGTTATATGCTTGCCTATTCTCTCCGGAAGAATTTTCTTCCCGATGAATCGCATGATTCCTTCAATAATTAGTTTGTGAAAAACAAAGGCGAAAACGTAGGACTTGAATAAGCACTCTACCTTATCCAGTGAATATCCTCGGATGAAGTACAGGGCTATCCCGTATAATAATCCAATAATGGCCACACGGTATTTAGTTCGGGATGAAACCCTGGTAACTTTCTTAATACTTTGTTTGACTTTGAAGTGGTTAAAACCGTAGGCAATGACAATAAAAGTGAGTATGTACGACCAATCCAATGTCGTTACATAGCCAGTTATTTGGTTCCATATTTCAGTTAAAATTGCTGTATCCATGTTCGTATTTTTAAATGTTAATCTTCGATGATATAGTTAATGGCTGTGAGGTCAATTTTATCCTCAATACCACTGTAATCGTATGAGGATTTGACCTTTTCCAGCCGTTCCATTTTCTTTTCCATAAGCCTTCGTCTTCGCATTGAATCATTTGGCTTTTCTTTGGTTCGTTTTTCCCAAATCAGTAATTCGTGATACTCGGCCAGTATCCCTAAGTCTCGAAGGGATAAGGAGCGTAAATCCTGCTCCATAACTTCATCGTCAAATTCCAACTCCTTTTCGTCTGCTACCCGAACCCATAGGCGCATTATGCGCTCAATGAGCATTACTTTAGACATGCGACAATAGAGGTAGATACCACCGATGATTAACCCAATAGTAACCAGGGGAGCCATTTTGTTTCCAAATGACTGCTCTCGTCTTTCTATGTGTATAATTCGCTCTGTTTCTATCTCCATCATAGTTGCTTGTCTTATCCAGGTAAAACAATGTTGTCCAATGCGCTTAAATCAGCTTTTTTCAGTATGCCGGCATCGTTCAGTTTCTTGTATCGTTTTTCAAATTTCTCTTTGGTTTTTCCTTGAAAATCTTCTTCACTCGGTAGCACAGGGAACGACCAGGTGTACATGGAAAGCAATTCCAAATCATCGTAGCTCAATTTTTTTAGCTCTGTTTTGAGTTGGTCTGTGTTAAGCTGCTTCTTTTTCTTTTCTGCAGCTTCTTTCCATTTTTTTACCAACCAGTTGATCAATGTCTTTTTACCAACAGGTGTTCGTGAAAATGCTTCGTAGCCCAACCACGCAAAAACCGATATTCCCAATAATCCAATGGCTACCTTTTTCATGTTGCTCCTGCTTTTAATGCGTTCGTTTTCTCCACGTTCTTTACAATGGCTCGGATACCAAATACCATGACCGTAATGGCCGTTGCCGTTACGAATAAGGTTCCTGCTGTCTTGAATAAGGTTTTATTGGTAATCGTGATAGTAACATCCGACTTCAATCCTTCTTCATCGACCAGGCTATCGAGGTAGTCCTTTACCGTTTTTTTCTTTTTTCCGTCTGCCATAAGTCAAGTCTTTATACCACCACTGTAGTGGCTTTTAATTTTCCGTAATCGGCCAGCGTAAACGTTGACCTGCCTAATGCTCTTTTAACTGCTGCCTGGGTCTTCTGTCCAAACTTTCCATCCACACCATCATTGTTGGCTCCGAAATCACCTATATCAATTCCCAATGCAACCAGCTTCTTTTGCAAGGCCACCACATTCTTACCACAGCTATGCAGTTTTAGAGGGAAACTGTCTCCGTACTTACAGAATCCAGATCCACCTCCGGAAGAACTACCGGAACCCCCGTAACCTTTGGCTGCGAGCTTCTTCTTTTTCTTCTTGTTATAGATGATTACTCCTGTGATTAAGCCAGCCACAAGGAGAATACCGCCACCAATGAGCAGCTTCTTATTGTCTATTTTGAATGTGTCTTTTTTTGCCGTTTCTTTCATAATGTCTCCTTTGTGTTGGTTATTCCAGTTCTATTGCATCTTCACGTACATATCCCGTTTTCCCTGAACCAGTTAATTTGATTTTGTACCATGAAAAGCCATCATCTCCGTTTACTCGTTGGATGACTGTTCCAACAGGATTGGACTTGGCTTTTTTAATGATGTTATGGGTAGAATCGAACCAACCGGTATTGTCAATTTTCGGTGCGCTTCTTACATTCACATAGCCTTCATCACCATAATTCACGGTAAGGCCAACCAGCTTATCGGTTTCCTTTTCTTTCTCTTTGGCATCACTGGTTTTGTGCTTTTTGGCTTTCACAAACTTTGAAATACCAAATGCAGCCCCCAATACAGCTACAAGTGAAATACCACCGATAATTAATTGCTTCTTTGTTTTTGGATGTAGTGCCATTTGTATTGTTTTAGTGGGTTGCGATTATGTCTTTAATTCTGTCCTGTTCTGCAGCATCGTCCAGGTAATAGGTGATGTATTCTGCCAAACTCTGTCCGTGTCGGATAGAAAACATCTTGGAGATATAGGAAAGGTTGTCTGCGCTACCGGCTTCTTCCAGTGCGGAGTAAAAGCCTCCTTCATCATCGTTGAATATGCCACCAGAACTGTAGATTTGGTCGGCAAGCTCCTTTGCACGAAAAGAGGATATAGTAACCTTTGTAGGACGGTAGTAGTTGGGGTCAAAACCCTTGTACTTCATAATGTTCAGGGCTTTCTTGTCCTTCTTACATTTTACCGTTCCTGTCAAACAAAGAATTGGACGCACGACTACCACATAGGACAAGATGCCCCCTGCGATAACCAAACCGCCAATGATGTAAGGAGTAGCTTTGTTTTGAGCCAATCCTTCTACCGCTTTCGATGCCACTAATGCCTGTACCATATCTCAATTCCTTTTATCCGTTGTCTCCAATTATTTCCTGTGTGGTTTCCTTTACTTCGGAACTGGTTAAGCCATATTCAGAAAGGACATTTTTCAGTCGCTTTTTGATAGCTTCTTCTTTTTTCTTCGCTGTCTCTTTATCGTAATTGATATAGATGGTGCGTCCGAGCCAGAAACCAACTGCAAGTGTGATTACTGTCCTCATGGTTATTCACTTTTGAAGATGTTTGCTGAATCAACCCCGATGCTGCCCAACCATTTCGGCACATTGAAACTTGGCATTTCCGTACCTTCCAATGCCGGAACCTGGTCTAAGCCCATCACCAAAATTTCAGGGTTCTTTAGAATGTGATATTTCACATAGGTTTCTAAAGTCTCCTTTTGTTCATTGGTTCGGGTATCCCAATCTTTTTTACCGTCTTTGGTTCTTCCACCAACAAAGGCTACATACTTGGGCTGTCCGGTCAATCCGTTCTCTCCATCCGAGATGCCCCATTGATCAACCTGGGTCATTGAGGTTTCAGGAATGATGGAAGTTAATTCTCCTTCCAGCGAAATGAGGTCATCAATTCTTGGTCGGTTTAAACCCATTCCCCCCAAATGTTTTGGGGTAGTATGCAAGTCAATAATGTTTGCTTTCGTTACCGCTTGCCCTCCTGGAGTATCGGTGTTTACTATGATTAAATAATCTACTTTTTTCATCGCTCGATTTTTTTTAAGATTTATAAATGTTCTTTTCTGGTATGCCCAATGATTTCAACCACTTGGGAACATCGAAGCTTGGGCAGGCTTTGTTTGCTCCTGGTGCTTGGTTGTGTCCCAGAATTTGAATGCCAGGATGCCTTAACAACATGAATCTGACATAAGCTTCTAAGGTGTATAGCTGTTCTTTGGTTCTGGTGTCTTTGGCCTTTTTGCCAGCCTTTTCCAATCCACCTGCATAAACTACATGGCGTGAAACACCATTGATTCCTCTGGCTCCGTTGGATATTTCCCAGGGGTCAACCACATCATCTTGGTTAAATGGAATAATGTTTACCAGGCTTCCATCCAGATAAATCATATCTGAATATCCTGGTCTTCGCCAACCACGCCCACCTTTATGTTTAGGGCTGGTATGCCATCTAATAATATCTTCCTTAGTTACTTCACGTCCTTCAGGAGTGGCAGTACAGTGGATTACTATGTAGTTTAATTTTCCCATGATTAACTTGCTTTTCGTTGTTTATTTGAGTGTTGTTGCTCTCTTTCAATCTGCTTTTTCCAGCTATCAGGAATACCATGAGCTTTATTGTCCAATTCCATTTTTGGGGATTGGATAGGCAGGTATTTCTTGAATTGGAATTGTCGGAAATAGACCAGAATGCTAATGGTTTGCTGACCGGCTACTTTGAATAGCCAACTGGTATTGCCATCTATCACAGTTCCTTCCAGATCCATGACCTCGGATACATTCAGGAAGTTTTTTGGACTTCGATAGTTTTCCAGGGAGATAGGCCATGACTTCTTTGTACCGGTCTGACTTTCCTCTGTGAAGGTCAATACCTTAAATCGTGCTTCACCTGAAAGCACCCATTTGGTATGCTTGACAATGGCAGGATTGTGAATGAAGTTTTTTACATCCCTTCCGTAGTTATCGCTTATGGTGATGCTACTGCTTTGGTCGGAGTAGCCAATGAGGTTTGTAAGGTTGGCCGTTGTATCCGTAACCCATAATTGATTTTCGGCTTGTCCTACTGCAAAACCAATATTGACATTTCCCTTGCTTATGGTTGCTCGTATGGATTTGTCCGGAGCAATTACGGTAAGGGTGTTGTCAGCTCGGTTCCCCACATACAAATAGTCGTTGTTGGTATTGAAAACACTTTTGTATGGACTATTGCCTGTTGCTATGGGAGCTAACAGCGTGTGTGTTGCTGCCGTAATCGGGAAAACGTTGTTGCTGTCTGCAGCTACGACATACATTTCATCATTTAATGAATGATAGGTTGCCGATACAGGTTTGGTTCCAACGGCTGCAATGGTTGTTACCAGAGCGTTAGAACTATCAAATACAGAAACATCGTCTGAACCTGAATTGGCAATGTAGATGTCTCCGTTGTTGGTATTGATACCAACTCCTAAAGGATCTGTACCAACATTAAGGGTAGTTGATACCGTTTCGGTTGAAGTATCAATTACTGAAACATTGTCGCTAAACAGGTTGGCCACATACAGGTTATCATTAACCGGATTAAAGGCTAAATCCATTGGGCGAACTCCCACCGGTATTTCGTTCGATACTGTATGCGAAAGGTCAATAACGCTAACGGTGTTTGAAACGGAACCAGCAACGTAAACCATCCCATAATTAGGGCTGGCGTTATTGGTGTTCACTGCAACTGCTACTGGTGAATTAAAGCCTGGAATAAGGGAAGGCTGTAACTGAATGACTGTTACAACTTGTCCTGCGCTATCAATAACAGTAACGTTGTTTGATATTTGATTCACTACATAGGCTAACCCATTGGCAGGGTTCACCGCTACACCTTGTGGATGTGTACCAACACCAATGGCACTTGGTACACCAACCTGAATAATTACTTCATGGTCTTCTACATCTTCGGGAGCCGGTGGGCTAACCGAAATTCCTTGATTACCACCCCAAAGTCTTACGGTTCTTTCTGTAGTGGAAGTATTGGTAATGGTTACTTGGAGCTTGTGAAATTCTTCCCGCAACCACTTATAGTATTCGTTGTATTTCTTTGGGTCTTTTTTATGCCTGGTTTCAACAACCTTTGGCATGGACTTTTTGTACATTTCGGCTCCAACTTCCCCCATGTTGTTGAGCCTTTTTTTCAATTTCTTCTTTGCCAATTTATCATCGGCCACATCAATAATTCCTTGTGTGGTTCCCCATCTTTTGAGGTCTTTTTCATAATTGGCATTTTCAAATAGGTTGGATGGTTTCAGAGCTGCCTTAATCATGGCGTTGCTCTGTGAAATAAAGCTGTCCTCGGCTTCGTCTCCATAGACTTTTTCAACCACCGGTTCTTTCTCCTGGTCTGCTGGCTTTTCTTTCTCTGCAGGTTGGGTTTCTGGTTCGGAACGGAACGCCCACACCAATCCAGCTCCTAACGCTGTTAGTGATGCTAATAGTCCTATTTTGCCTCCGTTCTTCATGCAGCTTTTTTTATTCTTTGGTCTTTTTTGTATTGATTGATAAAGTCTATGATTTGCTTGGTGCGCTCTGTTTGAACCTGACCAACTGTTTCAGGATGTAAGCGAAATACTTTGGTAGCTGCATACACGGCTTCCATTGTTGGATACCCCATATCCAGATACAATTTGAGTGCTGCGAGATCTGCAGGTATTTCTTCCCTTGTTGGTATAGTAAAATGCTGCCTTTCATGCAGCATTATGAACATGCGAATAGGTATGGAGAACTGTCTAAACAAATCCTGCGATACCTGGTGTCGTCCTGTTACACGATGGGTTCTGGCAGGCGTAACCATCACGTCTCCCATCTGTGATTTAATTTGTGGAACGTAGTGGATTAAGAATTGATAATCCGGTGCATGGTAAAACCCTGTTGGGATGTAACCAGCTCTTTGTGAGAAGTCCTGTGCAAAATCAATAAAATCGTGCATGTGCTGTTCTGCCCATACATTACTTGGTGGGAGTTCACCCACTTTGAATTTTTCTACCTGGAATAAGCTGTCATCTTCTCTGTGTTTATCGAATAATTCAACGGCCAACGTTTCAGGAGAAACAGGCAATTTCATGGTGATTTCTCGATAGGCTTCACCACGTTTAAAGTCTTCCGGACGAAAGGGAACCTTTCTACGGAAGTAGTGCGTATTTGGCTTGGTGGCATCATGCGCCAAAATCCCCATATCAAATGGAGCAAATGCCCGTATGCCTATACGAACCATGAATCTTTTTTTATTTGACGGTACTGGTATCACCATAATTATTGCTGTGCTGCAGCAGCTAATTGTGCAGCTTTATTTTTTTGACTTTGTGTATAGAGGTATCCGCCAACGGCCAATACCACGATTCCACCTACTATCCAAACTCCTGTTGGTATGCCTTGCTTTTGTTGTGCGTTTTGTGGGTTCTCTCCCGGACGACCTACGCTCATTTCGTAGTCATATTCTCCTGTGGCCTGGGAACCTCCTTTGAGAAAGCTAAAGACATTGCCAACCGTGCCTAATATCCCTTCTGCGCCTCCTGCATCTTTATAGCCCTGGCCAACCTTTCCCCAAAATGCTTTTCGCTTTTCCTTTGAAGCAGCTTTTTGTTCTTCGGTTTTCTTGGGCTTCTTATTGCCTTTCTTCTTCCAGAAGAAGTTGTCGTAATGTGAATCCGAAACCTCTCCGGTTTGATTCGCTAGATATATTTGTTCTGGCCAATTCATACTGTTCAATTTTTTTACACAATCATCATTACTCGTAGCACAGAGCCATTTACCACAAATGGAACTTGTGGATAGCCTTTTCCCACAAACGGGTAGGCTTTTGCCTCTCCTGGGGGCAAGTCAACTCCATTCACTGTTGCCGTTTGATTACCCACATTTTTAATGGAACCAAACAGGAAACCTTGTGGCAGGTTGCCGTCTGCATTGAAGTCTGTCTCCGTTACCGATGCTAGAATATCCATAGTGTCTTGTTATTTCGTTATGCGCTTTTTTTCATTCCTACTGCCACTAATCCACCAACGACTACCAGGAAGGCCAATCCTCCCATGATCATAAGATTGGTGTTGGACTTTCCACCGCTTTTACTTGCTTCATCTTTTCTTCTTCGATCTTCTTCCTCTCTGCGTTTGCGGTCTTCTTCTTCTCTGCGTCTCCTGCGGTCTTCTTCCTCTTTGCGCCTTCTGCGTTCTTCTTCTTCACGCCTTCTTCGTTCGTTTTCCTCACGCATCCGCCTTTTGTCTTCTTCCATTTGGCGCATCTTGGCATCCATTTGTGCCTTCATCCTTTGAGCTTGAAGCTGTGCTGCCTGGTTGTTACCACCGCCACCTCTGGATTTCTTTTTCCCAAATAGGCTGGATAAACCACCAATTGCACCTTTGGCTAATCCTCCAACCAAACCACCTAGAAACTGGTCTTCGTTTTGCTCCTTTAAAATCTTGTGGCTTTCCAGTACAATAATTTCCATCCCCTTATTTTTCAGGTGAGTGGAAATAAGTCTGTCCAAATCTTTGTTGAAGCGTGGGTCTTGCTCTTTCAGCATTTCTACCACTTCATTGATCAGGTGCTTTCGTTTAGGCTGAAAAGGAAAGACTACACCATGCTTGTATAGCAACTTTTCAACGGCATCCGGTTTGGTCAAAATCAAATGACTTATCAGCTCCAAAACATCGTTTTGCTTCTTTGTATAATTATTGGTGTCCTTTTTCATTTTCAATGATTTAATGCGTTGAGCCATGTCGTCTGCTTGCATTGAGCAAGGCAACAAGGCTTATTAAATTGATTACTAATTATGCTGCAGCCGGAGCAGGGGCAGGAACAGGAGCTTTACTTTTACCCAAATAGGCCAATAGTGCAATGGTGGCTAAAACACCTCCAACTATCAGTACTCCTTTTTTGGCGTTCAGAAAACCAGCTTCTTGTTTGAGGTTTTCTTTTTTTAAGTCTTCTTGCTCGACCTTCTTTTTTAACCCTTCCGCTTTCAATTCTTCCTGAACTGTTTTCAGCTCGTTTTGCATAGCACTGTTAATGACTTTATGGCTTTTCAAATCCTTGTTGTTGATCGGATTTTCCAAACTGCCTTTCGGTGCATCAGGGTCTTTAGCAAATCGGATTTGCTTTTTCTCAACCGGAGGTAAATCAGGTTTTTTTTGAACCTTTCTTACTCGGATTAATTCAGGATATTTCGCTTCTTTTCCCTGGGAAACTCTCTTTTGGTCACGCTTTCTTCTGCGTTCAATTACTTTAGGGTTGCTTGCTCGTTTTTCTCTACGTTTTCTGATCCATTTACCAATGAACTCATCGTATTCGTACTCATCTCCATGTTCACTTACAAAGGTGTCTTCCTCGGTCATGTACATGGCGTTTAAGCCTAGTTGGTTGTTTGGATCTGCATATATCATTTTCATAATCAGATTTTTTAATCGTTAACAATTCATTAAGCTGCTATTGCAGGTTGTGGTTGTGGAGCAAGCCCAAAGCCAGCACCAGCCTTTTTATTTTTCATGCTGTTGTAGATGAAGCCTCCCACAATGAGCAACCCGACTACCATCATCATTTTATTGCCTCCAAAACCTGCTTGCTGAACCTGTGGTCGTGCTGCAGGTGCGTTTGGCATGGATTGAATAATGGTGGGTGTAGGTGTAGCATTGGTAACTACCGGCTGACTTTTCTTAGTAGCCATCGTTTTCATCACCAGTGTTTCAGCTCTCATTTGCTCGGTTTCAGCTCTACGTTGGTCAGTTTTTGATTCACGTTTCGCCATCTTTGCTTTGTGCCTTTCCGCTTTTCGTTTTTTACATCTTCGTGAAAAGCATAAAAAGGAATCGTATTCGTGATCCTGACCGCTTATTCCAAAATTTCGTTTATCTAACTGCATACTCAATTCGTTTAAGGGATTGCTGGTTGTGGATTTGGAGCTGATTTGCTCTTATTCATCTGCCAAATGAAAAGTCCACCTAACAGAGCTATCAATCCGATTACACCAACAATCTTGATGATGTTTGTTCTGGTGGTATTGGAATTGGCTTGCATTTGCTGTTGCTTGGTAAGCTGCTCTTGTTGATTTTGCATCATCATAATGCTCATCATGCTTTCCTTTCTTGCCTGGTTCTTTTGGCTTTTTCGGTTAGCAAGGTTTCCTGCAAAACTGAAAATGGAACCGATTGCACCAGCAATGGCCGAAACAGGGTCGGAACCTACAGTAACATTGGTTCCCTCGGCTGCACCTGCTAAATCTTTTGTGTTGAATGAATCGTTTTCATCCGGCACAACTTGGTCGGCAAGTAGAGCTGCTAATTCCTGATTGAAGGTTTCGCTATTCTTACCAACAGCATAAATGATGGCATCGGTGAGTTCTGAACCTTTTGGTTTTTCAGGTACATCAACACCATAATCTGCCAACAACGTAATTAGTCGTTCTGGCTCATTGGCAATGGCAATTCCAACCAATCGAAAAATGGCTACTTCCTGCTTGTTCAGTTTGGGAGTGCCTTTCTGCTTCTTTTTTGTTCCTTCTACCGTAACCATTAGCTGCCTTTAATTGATGCGCCTACCAATACTCCGGCAAGCAGGGTTAAACCAAGAACTACCATACCTTGCTGACTGACAAAGGCAGGAGGTATCAGAGGGCTTTTTTCGTCCTTCTTTTCCTTTTCTTCTTCCTTTTTGTCTGTCTTGCGTTGGCGTAGTTCGTTCCAAACGATTTGAACTTCGTCTGCCAAATCCATGTTGTCCGGATCTGCGTTGGACTTACTCATGGTATCCTGGTAATACTTCTCCAATTCGGAAGTATTCATTTTGACCAGTTTGTTAATGAAGTCGCCTACGTCCGTATCACCGGTATAATTGCTGTGTCCACATGACCCACAAAAATTGTCTTCCGGATTGTAGGAATGACTGTTACATGCGCCACAGTAATTGTCTTCTCGCTGTCGGCTCATCTTGATAATGGCTCGTTTGTCGGGATGAATTTTGATTAAGTCCTTAATCACTTTTCGTCCTTTTCTTCTCACCAACTCTTTGACAGCTCCAACCAGGCCATGAACATCTCTCGGAGATTCAAAGCCATAGTTTTCGACAAGCTGTTTTGCTTTTTCGGGATTACCGTAAACGATATATTCAATCCTATTTTGAGCGAACCGACTTCTATGTGATTTTCCTTTCTTTCTCATGGAATTAATTTCAAATGTGATTAACCAAAAACAGCCAAAGCAGGCTTTTACCTTGACTTTGGCTGTTTATCTATTCCAGTTGAACAAAGCCTATTTAATGGTTTCAGCCTTGTGCATTTCTATCTTCTTCTTCGTAAGAATCTAGGTCTGCGTCTGCCGAAAGACCTACGTCTTCCTCTAACCTTCGGCCTTACCTTTCTGACCGTTCTTTTCACCCTTCTTCGGGGCTTCATTCCAAACGGCTTTCTTACATTCTTCCTTAGAAGGTCGATACCTGGCACACCAGTTGTTCTAGGAGTAGTTGACAGTTCAGCCACATTTTGACCTTTAAGAAGGTTCGCCATGTTAGCACGTGCCTTGATTGTGAAGGTGAATACCATAGTAACACCGTCTTTCACTACTACCTTAATAGCGTCTTCCCCTCCGATTTCTGCAGAGAACGAGCTATCATCAATAAGTGTGGAGGTAAAGTTGGCAGGACTGGTTGCATTTCTTGGTTGATACACTCTTTCGGTGTTACTACCTGCAGCCGTTTCTCTTACCAGTTTTAGAACGTTATCGAATTGAAGCTGATCGCTCACCGATAATTTCATTCCCTGGATAAGAAATGGATTGGAAGAACTGGCCGAGCGTACAAACGCATGGCTAGATTCCTGTACATCCACTGTTACACCAGCCGGTTGGGGTTCGTTACCAAATCCTCCAAAGAGAATGGCTTCTGCATCCGCACCAGAAGTGTTTTTAACCACAATGGTTAACGTCCTGTCATTTGGGTTAATCTTACCAATAGAGGTCGATTTGTACGAATCGTAATCATCGTCATCGTAGTCCTCGTCATAGTAATCTTCTTCGTCATCTACGTACTCTACTTCTTCGTAGTCGTCATCGTAGTACGAATCTTCGTTGCCATCGAAGCCTGAATCAAAATCGTCTTCGTAATAACCGTCAAAGTCATCGTAGCTCGATTCTGCATCATCTTCGTATGCCATTATTTCATCATCATAATCTCTCATGACTAAATATTTTTTTCAGTTAATAATTCATTTTCCTTTGTGGCTTTTCACCACAGTTGGAAGGCATTACGCTTTCTTGTCGGAGCCTTCTTTAGACTTGTCTCCGTCTTTCTTTTTAGCCAACTTTTTGGCTTTGGCTTTATCCAATTGTGGCTTCACTACAAATGCTCCAAGTGCAACACCGGCAACAAGGGCGATTCCAGCAACGGGTAAGACCGCTTTCCAATCAATGTCTTTCATCTGATCTCGTTTTGATTCTTTAAATGCGTTAAAACAGCGTCTTATCAGGTCTTTAAACCAAAGTCTGTGAGTTCAAAAGTCAGATGTATAGGGGGGCTTTCCGAGGTTCAGAATTTGACCTCGGTACAAAGAATTGAGCCTCTATTATCGTGAGAGGACGAAGCGAATCGGTACAAAAATTTTTGAAAAAATATTAGTCAGGGGTAAGGACAATTTCAGCTTATTGAATGATGGTTGTCCAATTCAAAGGATACCCCATTAGCCATTCCACCCAATCCGGATTTAGCTTTCCTTTTTCCTGTTCTTGTATAACGCCATCGAGATAGCGTCTCTTTGCTCGATGAACGGAACTCTTACTACCTGGTTCTCCAATTTTGCCATCATTGGCTCGTGGAGTTGGAAACATATTTACTGCCTGGGGTAAGGTCATGGAGTGAAGATTGTTACCTGTCCATTGTCCTTTTTTCATTCCTTCCTGCATAGGTAAACTTGCCGTTGGTGTTGGAAAGAAAGTGAGAAAGGCTATTTGCTCTGCCAAATTTCCATTAGGGTGTTTAATGAATCGCTTGCAAAGAGAGGAAGGTTTTAAGTTCATTCGGTTGCCATCGCTGGCTTGTGGTGTTAGAAACAATTTCACTGTATCTGCTAAGTTCAGGCTATGGGTATTGCCGTTTTTGCTTTTTCTCCTGAACGTATCAGTCAGCTCTATGTCTTTATGTTCATTTTCCTGGGTGGTAGGTGTTGGTAGCAGATCCAAATACTTTTTGGACACTTTTGTTGCTGCATTGAGTTTTAAGATGTTGTTTCCCTTGTTGGATCTTTTTACCTGCCAGGTTAATACACGCTGATTTGATTGCCATACATTTAGCCTGGATAGCAATTTTGTAAAAGGCAGAGGTTTTCTACATTTTAATTCCTGCAGGCAGGATGTTAAAGTTCCGTTCAGGAGTATATTTTGTGCGTTCATGCTCTATTTCTTTGCGTTCGGAAAATTTATTTGCTTTTTTGAGATGTTACCGTTGCGATAATATTTTCAATCTCTAGGATGGATTGGAATATGATGTATGCCATTTGTGGAACGATAGAATTACCTAATGCTTTAATTCTGTCCACCCGATTGGGAACCCCATTAGCCACTCTGTCCACGTTGGGTTCAGATTGCCAGATGTTCGGGATACAACCATCGAAAGGTTGAGCTGTTTCCCAAGCCGTTGCCGTCTCTGGATTGCTGGATTTCCCAAATGCCCCCGATTCTTCATGTCGCCAGCCACCGGTGTTGGAAAGAAGTTCAATTTGTTCTTCAACGGTTCTCCAATAAGCGTTTTGCTGTTTCCTGGTTTCGGCATTGAACCGGTCTTTTTTGTAGCTGATAATCCAAACCCTGTCTCGCTTATGCCATGCCCCGATACCGCAAGCTGGAATAACAAACGTTTCATTGTAGTAGCCTTCTTTTTCCAATGAAGCGAGTACTTCATCGAGTGCCAGTGAGATGATACCAGGTACATTCTCGCCAATAACATAATTGGGTTGGAGTTCTTGAATGATCCTAAGCATTTGAGGCCAGAGATAGCGGTTGTCATCCTGTCCTTTTCTTTTTCCAGCATGAGAGAACGGCTGACAGGGAAAACCGCCACTGATAATTGAAACGGGTGGTAGTTCATAGCTTCCTACATTTTTTACATCATCAAATAGTATAGCATCGGAGAAATGTTGTTTTAGTAGATCCTGACAAAACGGTTCTCGCTCCACCTGCCACAAGGTTCGGATTCCGCACCAATGAGCTGCAAGGTCAAAACCGCCTATTCCAGTGAATAGACTACCATGCGTTAATGAATTTGAATTTGGCATAAGCAATTGATTTGCAACCAAATTCAGCTAATCCGGTACGTCAGTCCAGGTACGATTTTGTAGTGTACTGCAACGCTACAATCTACTTTCCTGGTAGCGTTGACATTGAGGGAAAATGCAAGAACAAAAGATTGTGATTATTTGCCTGGGTTCAGGCATTGGGAAATTTTGGGCAATACTTACCAGTTCTTAGACGGTTAAAATTTGGAGGATTATAACGGGTCTAGGTACTTAAAAAGGAAGGGGTGGTTTGGAGGTTCCCTTCCTGCATGTGTAATGTTGTGTAAGGTTTATGCTGGTATTGCTCCCTGCATGATAGCTAGAAGTACGGTATAACGCTTGTTGAACAAGCACATAAACATTACATAGCCTAAAATTAGCCAGGCTACCGGCTGCAACATGATTCTGATTGTCTCCTTCATATTCATATAGTTTAATTTAGTGTACTCTTTAATAATTCCAACAATACAATAGCACCGTCCATGTGTTCCTTTAGCATAGTCTCAATTGGAACGTCTACCTGGGTTTGTACTGTGTTAATGATTGCGTTTTGAAGATCCTTTAGCCCTTCCTGGGGAATAGGGTGTGCCACTTTTATTGTGAGCGAGTTTTTTTCTACCGTTACCATCTTTTAAGTTTTGGGTTCCCTCAAAAAATGAGGGGTGAGACATTTTCCTGCGCCAAAGAGGTATTGGGATACCCACACAACAACAAGAAAAGCCCACCCCATACGGTGAGCGTTTCACTGTTTTTCGGCTGTGTGTGAAAGTTCCCAATTTTCTTTGGCACGAAATAACTAGCGAATCGCTAATATCTAATATGTCTATAATTCTATTCTGTTATACAAAGGTACGATCAAATAGGTTTCAGACAAAAGAATCGTCCTTCAAAAGCTTATTTGAGTATTTGGGAGTTGATTTTACGGGGTTCGGAAGAAATAATTGGCAGTTGGGAATTTATTTCTCATGTACACTGGATGTACATTATGGCTGTTTATGTACATAAAAAGGCGTTTTGTGTACATATATGATTGAATTGTCAGAATCCAACAATTGCCAATAACCATATAATTAGGCATTTGTTTGAAATCAAATTATTACCACTATTTTAAATGTTTGGCAAATATTTGAATTTTATGACCAACCAACATTTACCAAAAAGGAAATATATAGGCATTTGTTTGTGTTTTCAACATTTGCCAATTTTTCGTATATTTGGCATTTGTTGGAAATAAACACAGGTTATGTCTAAGTACTACAAACAACAGTTAGTAAAACGCTTTGCGAATCAGCCTTATATCACTAAGGCTGACCTGTATTCCTTTTACCAAAATTTTGACCCGGAATTAAAGGAAACAACTTTTAGGTGGCGTATATACGATTTGAAGAAAAGTGGTATCATAAAGCAAGTTAAAAGAGGTGTCTATGCTATTTCCTACAAACCAAAGTACACCCCATTAATCACTGATCATTTGGTAAAGCTCTCACGGATTATTGCCAAAGATTATGATGATGTTAACTACTGTATTTGGACAACCGAATGGTTAAACGATTTTACGCATCATCAACTAGGTAAATTCTTCTCCATACTGGAAGTTGAAAAGGACTTTATTGAAAGTGTTTTTGAATATTATAAAGAACAACATCACTTACGAGTGTTCTTAATGCCGGATGAACATGCCATAGAACGATACATGGATTATGAAAACACGCTTATCATTAAACCATTGATTAGCCGCTCACCTTGTTTAACCGCTACACCCGAAGGCAAGCCTAAAACAAAGATCCGTATTCCGTCAATTGAAAAAATTATGGTAGATGTATTCTGTGAGACAAGAATATTTTATGCGGTACAAGGGCAAGAAATGGAATACATTTTTGAAAATGCTATAAAGCAGTTCAATATCAACTATACTAAACTATTTAGCTATGCCCGTAGAAGGGGGCGAGAAGAAGCGGTAAAGAACTTTATTACGGATAATTACTCACACTTAATCGAAGACTTATTAGAATGATAAATCCAAAATGTTTTAAAAAAGAGTGGATAGATGAATTTAGAAAACAGAGGGAGTACAAAAAGATAAACCCTCCTGTTTTAGAGAAAATGATTCACGCTCTTTCTCTTTTACAGTACTTATCCGAAACAGGATTGAAGTTCACCTTTAAAGGCGGTACTTGCCTGGTAATAATACTTGAAAATGCCAAACGGTTTTCTGTTGATATAGATATTTTAAGCACCCAAACCAGAGAAGAAATTGAAAAAACGCTGGATTCAATTGTAGGTGCATCACATTTTATCAATTGGGAGTTGGACGAAAGACGAAGTTACCAGGATGGTGTGCCGAAAGCTCATTATTTTATTTACTACGATTCGGACATCAACAAAAAAGCCAATTACATTTTGTTGGACATTCTTTTTGAGGATAGTGATTATCCCGAAACTCAAAATAGCATAATAGATTCAATGTGGATTGAAATTGAAAAGGAAGTAGAAGTTGTGGTTCCAACCGTTGAATCAATACTCGGAGACAAACTGACCGCATTTGCTCCGAATACTACAGGAGTGCCTTATAATAAAAATAAGGATCAGGAAATTGTTAAGCAGCTATTTGATGTAGGATGCTTGTTTGACGAAGCAAAAGATTTGTCGAAGGTGGCCGATAGTTTTCATGCGATAGTAGTAAAGGAAATTGAATACCGTAAACTGGATATGGAAGCAACAGGTGTGTTGGACGATATAATAGCCAGTTCGATTTTGGTGGCAACAAGAGAACGGAACAGAGAGGAACCACAAGCAACCAACTTCAAAGAAATTCAACAGGGAATTAAACGTTTTGACAGCTTTTTAATGACCGGAAAATTTAAGATTGATGAAGCTATGATCGCTGCAGGCAAGGCAGCTTATTTAGCTGCAAAACTAAAGGCACAAGATTATACAGAGCTTGAACGATATGATGGTCAGGACATAAATGATTTAGTTATTGAAGGTGAGCTTAATTCCTTTAACAGATTTAAAAGACAACCTGACAAATCAGGCTTCTTTTATTGGTACAAAGCCTCTCAATTACTTGAAAAACTAAACTAACCGATGAACACAGATAAATCACAAATTCCAAAGGAGAAACAAAAGGAGCTGCAATTAGTTGTGGATTCCATTTTAAAGTTCTTCGACCCAATAATGGTAATCCTTTATGGTAGTTATGCGAGAGGCGACTATGTTGATATTCCTATGGAGTATGAAAGTGATTTTGATATTCTGGTGATTTGTGGACAAAAACAAAAAAAGAGCCATTGGAAACAGAATAAACTTCAACGTGAAATTCAGTTAGAAGATGCCATTACAACAAAGGTTCATATTGAATACGAGACACTAACAGCCGTTAATGCGGAAATTGACAAGTTTAATTATCTGTTTGTAGATATTAGAAATGAAGGTGTGGTTCTTCACAACCCTGACAGCACTGTATTAAATGAAGTAAAAGAATTAGATCCGAAAGAAAAATACGAAAAAGCTGAACGGGATTTTAAGTATTGGAAAAAGAGTGCTTCCGATGTTTTTGCAGGGTATAAATTTCATTTGGAAAACAATACTCATAATTGGGCTGCATTTAGCCTTCATCAAGCGGTAGAACATAACGTAATGGCTTTGTTGTTGGTTCACACTGGTTATAAGCCTAAAACTCATAATCTAAACGATTTTGTTGAGTACGGAACCAGAGTTGATTCAACCTTTCCGAATTATTTCCCTACGAAGAAAAAACAGGATAAACACTTATATACTTTATTGAGCAGAGCCTATGTTGATGCACGGTACGATATGACCTACACAATATCGGCTAGAGAGTTACAGACATTGGAGGGTTGGGTGGTGAAGTTTGAGCAATTTGTAACTGGTCTATGTGAAAAGAAACTTTCCGAACTAAAACGAAAAGCACAATTATGATTGAAGCGAAAGGTAAATGCTATGAGCAAGCAGCCAAACTTCTTTTGGACGGTTTGTACGATGATTTGATACTATGTCATGGTTATTTAAAATACCCTGGAAAGGGAGAACATTATGGTAAAAAGTGTGGCCATGCCTGGTGCGAGCTTAACGAGTTTGTTTTTGAGTTTAAACCAAATGGTGAAGAAGTGCTTATTCCAAAACAAGATTATTACGAATTAGGTCAAATTCGCCCTGCAGATGTTAAACGATACACTGCAGAGGAAGCAATGGCCAATATTGTAAGTACCGGACATTGGGGGGAATGGCCATAGTCCGTTTCTTAGTTCCAGATGTGCTTAATCATATCATATAGTAGCTTGTGTCTTTCTTCTAATTCATCCTGTCCAAACTCGTCCATTGGTCTGAAACTCAACTGGTATTTATTCATCATATCAGTAAAGTCCAATTTCGATTTATAGCTGTCTTCCCGTAGGGTTTCATTCCAGTAAAGTGTATTGGCATAGGACTTCAATTTCTTTGAGTACGTTTCATTGTTGCTCGAAATATTGTCCTTTCCTTTCAATAGTAAAAGGCCACCTAATCTGTTTCTCTCACTCTTAAACTTTTCTTCATCATTGTTGAATAGTTCAAGGTTTTCATCATTATCGGCTAAAATATGCTCAATATGAAACCCGTTAACAGATCCGGTATTCTGTACAAGGTTGTAAAGGGAGTGCTTTACATTCAACTTGGTATTTTCTGCAATGAATTTTTCGATACGAGCAAAAAAGTACCTTTTGAATCGTTTGTCTAATTCTATACCCGTTTCTTTAAAGAATCCGTAAGACAATGGAGATGTAGCCGGAACACCTCTGGCTTCTGTAAGCAATTCAAGCAAAGTGTTATCAAAGGCTTTCCGTATAGCACTCACATCTTGTTCTCTAATTATCGCACTCAACTTAAAAATTGCAACGGCAAAGGCATTACTGCTGTAACTGCGCTGCAATTGCAACAGGCAAAACAACCTATCTACTTCGTAAGAAATAGTACTTATCTTCTCATCCTCCTGTGGGTCATTTAGCTTACATGAAGAAAGAATCAGTAGAAACTGCATATCCATTTCGGTAAGGCTGTTGTAATACACATGTCTATAGTCTGTTTCCGAATCTCGATAGAAAGCGAAGACCTTTGCAAACAAGTCTGTATAGTATTTAAAGTCTTTCTGCAGAAACTCCTTAACTGCAGTTTCATTGTGATCGAGATTTAGCTTGTTTTCCGAAAAAATAGCTCGGTGATAATCTTTGTCGTATTTCCTTCCCTCTCCAATTGTGTCGGCAAATTTGGCTTTTAAAAAGTAGATGAAAAACTGGTCTATTTCATCTTCTTTAAAGGCGTTGATTTTGGCTACCTGGTCTTCCCACAATTCATTTATTTTTAGCCCCTCCAATTCTTCCTTATCAATTTGACCGAGCAGCTTACCTTTTAGAATTTCGTATGGTTTCAATTTTAATCCCCGGTCATTGATTACTTCAAAGACCATTGGTACATCCGTTTGCTCTACATTTAGGTTAATGAGTACCAATCGGTGAAGAAAGTAGAAAGTAAAGCTCTCGAATCGTTTCAGGTCTTTAAGTTCAGAATTAAGCCTGGAAGAAACGGTTCCGAAATTATTAACCATATTCTCTGCAGTAATTCCGGAATCAGTATTTATTTCACTTAGCTCTACTTTATCCAATAACCCTTTCATGGCTTCTTTGTGTGCTTCGTGATTCATCCAGAAATCAGTGCGGTATCCGGAAAGTCCAACAATCTTACTAGAGATCCAGCCGACAAGCTCCGATTCATATTGCTCGGCCATGTGTTTGAGCTTAATGAGGATAAGTGTAAGGGTAGTTAATCTTTGCTGGCCATCCACTACATAGAGTTTTCCATCAACTTTGTTGGTTACATAAGTGTTCAGGTAATACCAACCGTACTTCCCGATTACCTGATCGAGTGGTAAACTGGAATTTTTGTGTTTGGCATTTTCCTCATTGAATTTGTAAAATACATCATCAAGTAGCCGTTTTACCGGTTCGTCTGTCCACTTGTATTGACGTTGGTAAAAGTCAATGTAGTAAGTGGTATTAGAAAAGAGCTTATCAATGTTTTGTCTGTCTGGTTGTACGTCCATAGCAAGTGCGTTAATCTTCTTTAAACTACTGTTCTTCCGATTCAAGTAAATCTTCCAGATTACTCCTGAACTCTCCTTTGATTAGTTTTCCATTACGCAAATAGTCAAAGAACACTGAATAGCTATTTGGGCTTAAAAAATGAAAGATGTATTTGTGATTAATGTCCATTTCTAAAAGCTGTGTATTCAGGTCAGTAAAATGCTGGTTTGAATACTTCAATTTAGCTTTGTTTTCTTCTGAATCGTCATTGTCAGATTTAATCTCAACCACAACAATATAGGTGGTGTCGTTTGCTGTAATTTTAATGAAGTAGTCCGGGTTGAAACTGTTTTGTTTTGAGTGTTTACCTCCAACGGTAGTAATAGAATACTCTATGCTATAAAAGCCAATGTCTCTCGACTTTATCCAGGCATCCAAACATTTTGCATTTTCCTTTTTGTATAAGTTCTCGGTAAAACTTCTTTCAGGATCTCCTTTGGTAAAAACAAGATTCATCGGGGTTTTGAAAATAAACTGGTTAGCTTGTTTTAAAGCCTTTCTTGGTAAATTTTCATCTTCTAATACTTCAATAAAAATATCCAGTTGGTCGCCATCTAGCACTTCATTGTAATCGTCCGCATAAAAGACAGTGGAGAAGCGTCTTAAATTCCCGATAGAAAGTAATTCGTTTGAAGTTCCATCTGTGGAAATAAGGTAAGGCTCGTTCACTTTTTTGATATTCACCACAGTTTTACCAGTGGTTCTCAAAAGAGTGCTAAACATGGACAGTATCTTATTCTTATTCTGCTCAACAAGTCTATTTCCTTTAATACCCACTTTATCCATCGAGGCTCTAATAATTTTCTTAATTTCCTCTTTTGGTGGTAGTTCCTTCTTGGTGTAAGAGCCTCCTGGTAGTTTCAATATTTTACCTTCCCATTTTCTGATTTTCAACCCTTCATAGATCTGATTTACCACCTCGTCCACACTAGATGTTTCATTTCTAATGATGGTATTCTTCGTTCTGATTTCTCCCTGCAGAGTAGTGTACTCTGTCGATTCTTCGGCTTCTTCAACTTGGGATGTCAGTTGAATATATCCTTTGGTATAATCAAATTCCTGTTGCTTTTTATCAGCAACTTTCTCTTTTGGAATTTTCTCGTAATTGATGTTATATAGTTCAAAATTGAACTCCTTTCTATCGCCAGTTTTGATTATGGAGCTAACCAGTCTTAATTCTATTTCCAATATTTCGTTGACCAATCCCCTAATATTTCTGCTCCAACTATCATGGTTAAACACAGTAACTTTGGGTTGTGGGCTTTGATACTCTAATGGTATTCTTAATCCCCTTCCTAGCACTTGTGCAATGAGCAATTTTGAATTAAACGCTCGATCTTCCCAGGGAACGATTTGGAAAACGTTCTTAACATCCCAACCTTCGGTTAACATGGATACCGAAACAATCCATTCGGTAGAATCCGATTTACTATCTACTTCATCCAGTTTGGCGAGATTTGCCTTGTGGTCTTTATGGGAGGTCACAATCAGAACTTTATTTTCAACTTCTTCAAATGGAAGCGATTCTTTCTTTGATAAAAAACCAACTATATCAGAATGAAGCCTTTTTGCATTGGTAATATCCTTACAGACAAGGATTGTTAAAGGTTTGACCTTTCTATATTTGTCTTTATTCTGTTCATGGTTGTCGTAGATTTTCTGGAATTTTTCATCTTCGTTTATACTATCATCCTTGCTGACGTATTCCACCATTTTCACCATTCTATCATCAACTGCCTGTCGAAGTGAATAACGGTAAATCACATCATTGAAATAATCATCCTCGATGTATGCTGTTCCAGTAAATCCAAGTATATATTTGAAACCATAATCACCACTCAGCAAAAACTCTTTCCATTTTTTGATGCTCTTGCTAACTGAATCAGAACCTTTCGTCTTGTTAAAAATATGGTGCGATTCATCGTTCAGAACTAGCGTTTTTTGACCTTCATTTTTTAGGCTATCTGCTATTGAAGAACCAGTACTCTCATATACGGCATGGATATTCTCAACACAAATATCGCCTGTTTTGATTGTCTGGTCTGCATGAATGATACGGGGATTTTTGATTATGGCTTGTTCAGGTATTGCTTCTTTCAACCTAGAATTACTACTCAACTCTACAAACTTTGTTCGCAGACCTTTTTCAATGGTTAAACTTGGACACAGTACCAATACTTTATCAATCAACCCAAGTCCTAACATTATTTGCCCTATTCCATAAATTACATAGCTTTTACCAGTTCCGGTAGCAAGGTCAAGATTGGCAGACAACTTTCCTGGAAGCTGAACATGATTCAGATAATCAGTTACATTTTTGAATCTACTTTTAATCTCAACATTGGCTGCATCTTTCCAGTTTTCTTCAACCAAATCCGCAATTGTAGAGTACTTTCCACCAGCAAGGTATATGATGCTATCTTTTATCGCTTCAATCTGATATTGTCTATCTCCACAGAGTTCGTTTAAATACCTATCCCAAACTGAGAGATCTAGTTTTGTAACATCATAGCTTTTTGAAACAGTTAAGATTAAGTCTTGTGTGTTGTATGTTTTTACTTCCTGCATTATTTGCCCTTAATTTTAAATTCTTCCTTGAACTCATTACCATATACATCTATATATACCACCATCACTTTCTTACCACACTTTTTAATATCAATTTCAGGAAGTTCAATTTTCTTTAATTCGGTTAACTCATTTTTCACATTCAATTCCTCGTTTTTCTTCTTTTTCTTGGGTAGTAGGTCTTCTGCAAAAAAGCCTTCGTCCATTTCAAAATATTGACCATTGAAATCCATGTCAATTAACACCATTGCAAGTGAAGAAAAGTTGGGTAGTTCCTTGCCTGTTTCTTCTTCCGAAAAATCTGAATGGAAAGAATTAATGATAATTTGAGCTTTGCTTTTGTTCTGCTTCAATTCAGAGCTAACCAGCGGTGGCCTCATAAAATGGAACCCAATGGCATTTTCAAGATCATTGACATTCGACTTACTTTGAGGTTGTCTAAACTTCTTAAATTCCACTTTATGCAATTCCTTAATCAAATGATAAGGAACCTTTAGGAAGTAGTATCTAACACCATCAATTTCAAAGTAATCATTGAAAAACGCTACAAAATTGGCCGGAGCTACAATGTAAACTCGATTACCAACCTTTTTACCAATATGTGAATGTAAATCCTCTATGTATTCTTCATCAACCTGAGCATCTTTGAAAAGCCAATAAGGAAATACAATGGCATTGTAACCGTCTTTTCTAACACCGTTGATTTTTACGCCACCAATTTTCTTCCTGGTAGGTTCAATTTCAAATAGGTTCAAAACAAAAGTAGTATAGTTGCTTTCACCTAATTCAAATACCTTTTCCAAGTCATAGTACCCTGTATTAACGGTGATAAAACTTTTTGCTGGCTGGCCGTAGAGTTTGTTTTCATCTTCCAAACTCTTACCCGATTCAATATGAAGAATCCTTTTTTGGATTGTATAAAATGACAATTTACCAATGTCGCTGGCTATCCATTTTCGTTTCATCTTTTCGCAGACAGCTGCCGTAACTCCTGAACCAGCAAAAAAATCTAGCACAATGTCCCCTTCATTGGTGGTCATACTAATTATGCGTTGCAATAATTCTTCTGGTTTTTGGGTAGGGTAATTCACCCTTTCTTTAGATTGAGAGTTAATTGGGTTTATTGTATCCCAAAGGGCTTGTAAGGGGATACCTGGTAGTTCATTCAAGTATTTCTTTACCCGAATACCTCCGTTCTTGGTAAAATGTAAACGATCATCCTTATCTAGTTCTTTCATTGTGGATATTGGACACCTCCAATAACCTGAAATTCCTTTGTACTCGTAAGTATATCCAGCTCCTTTCAATCCTTTTGCCGTTAGTGGGCTATCTGTCCACAAACCTCGTTTATCCTTGTTTCTAAATCTTTTAAGATGTTTTTCGCTATAACTATCGTATAACTGATTCCAAGTAAAGGTTTCAGAATTGGAGTAGTACAATATATATTCGATGTTAATTCCTAGTTTTCCGGCATCATTGTGTGCGCTGGTTCGCTTCCATACTATTTCATTTCTAAAATTGGATTCCCCGAATATTTCATCCAACACTAGTTTTATGTGATGAATTTTCTTTTGATCGAGGTGAACGAATATGCTACCGTCCTTTGCTAAAAGCTCCTTTGCAAGAACTAATCGTCTTCTTAAAAATTCTATAAATTCTGCTCCTTTGACCTTATCAGAATATGCTTTGGCTCCACTTCCGGTGTTAAAGTCGGATTCAGTAGCGAATGGTGGGTCAATATAAATGAGTTTTACTTTACCCTTTACTAATCCCTTAACCAGTGGGTCTTTGTCTTCATAACAAGTTTTAAGGAATTGAAGGTTGTCGCCATATACGATCATATTTCGCCAGCCATCCTTGTACGATTTACGCTCACCGTTATAGACCTTTTCTACTTGCAGAGGAACAGGAAAGACACCATCTTCATTTGAAAGTATATCCTCTTTTCGCATTTTTCCAGCATAAGTCATTTCGTATTCCTTTTGCTTGGCAGGGAATAGTTTTAACTTATAATCGTCAGGGATATCCTCTCCTTTTTGAAGACGGGTAATGATGTCTTCAACTTCATATTTATTCAATGTTCCCATTAATCAATATTTTAATATTCATCCTGGTTTAGTATGTGCAACAAGCCTTTTTAAAGCCTCTTGCAAATAGTCTTCTTTCTCATACTCCGACATAATCTTTTCCATCAAAAATTGAATTTGAAGTTCCTTCAAATCCATTTCAAAAAATCCTGCCAGAGCAACCACTTGTTCTTTGGTTGCCTTTCTTTCTCCACGTTCAATTTTGCTTAACACCGCCTGATCCAGATCGAGCTTTGCAGCAACTTGTCTTAACAATAATCCTTTCAATTCACGTTGTTCACGTATCCGTTCGCCTACTTTTTTCATGGTTGTTATTTATACCAAAAATTTGACTTGACAAGACTTGTCAAATATATGAATCGCAATCGAAATTTTAGTCATTTCACGACTATAAAATGAAAATTTGAGTGCAATTAAGATTGCATAAAAATAATGTGAATTTCCCCTGAAACTTGGGTAAGGAAAATTCTGCCATACATGCTTAATGTTGGAAGGAATAAACGGCTAATTGTGCGTCTTTCTTTAAGATGTTTTAGGATAGCCAGCGAGCGACCCCATTACATCCTTAAAGTCTCCATTTTCATATCGTTCTATAACGTGTTCAATGGAAGTAAATATTTGTTGACACATTGCGGTGTTACAAAAGACTTTTACATCGTAGTTCTCTAAATCCTGTATAGTCTCACCGGATGGAGTAAGGATTAGTTTTTCTTCTTTTTCGGTATTGATAAAGATTCCGTATGTCCTTTGTTGGTATTCCACGAGCTTACCTGTACGCAGCTCGTTTAGGCTATTGGTTTGATTATTTTTCATTATCCCTGGCAGAATTAAATTAATCCTGCAAAGGTATTCATTTACAGAGTGATAAGCTACCTAACAAAACACTAATGTTAATCAGTGTTTCTCGGTATTCGGATTAAGGGTTTTCTATTAGGTGTTTTATGTTTCGAGCTTTGTAAACGTGAGTTGCCGACCTATTTTAAACCCGTTTGTAAACCATGCAGAAGCGAACCAGGAGCCATCACCATCACCGGATGGTGCTTCAAAGTTGATGCGTTTATCAAACAGAATCATTTCCACACCACATTGCTTGAAAAAGCGTTGGCGTTTCTCGGATTCAAGTGTTGTAAGTGGTAAAAGAAAGGCAAAGGGTTTCCCTAAACAATAGGCTCTTTCCAGGAACTTTTGCTTTAACGAAAACGGAGGATTGGTAATGATACAATCGTAATGTTTTGGCTCATAGGTTAAGAAGTCCTTACCGGAATGAATGTCGGACGATATTACCTTGTATCCCTGCTTGCGTAGCTCTTTAACCAAATTACCTTCACCAGATGCACACTCCCATATTGTCCAGTTCGATTTGAGGAACTTATAGAGGGGAGTAAGTGCAACGGGCGGTGTTTGGTAATCGTCTCGACTTCCTTGTTTTTGAGCTTTTATCATTTAACGTTTTCGAGTTCCCCGATCAATCGGGTTTTCATTATTTTGAAACTGTGCTTGTTTCCGGTAATTTTTTCCTGGTATTCCTGTAACACATGATACAGTTCTCTTTTCTTCTGCAGGTTGGACAAATCACCAAGCCAATGACCTTGTGCAGCGTTGATACCTGCAGGACGTTGTTGTGAATGATTGGCCAATAATACCTGGTATCGTTCCTGGTTTTCTCTAATGGTAAACATTCCGTCTGTGATGTAGTCCACAAAACTCTGTATGCTCTGTTTTTTGCTTTGGGCTTTCTCCAAAAACTGTAAAAGCTTGTCTTCCAATTCTACGTCTGCAGGTAATTCAATATTTGTGTTTTCCATGATTTTAGATTTAGTAATAAGTAATTTTTGTAATCAGTTTTTGTTGCCTGGTTTTATTGACAACTCCCAATTGAATCAAAGCGATTTTATGACCGGATTTGAACGATTGCGGACTTTCCCGAACCAATTCCCCTCGGCTGTAATCAATGCTGCCATTTTCATAAATGGGATAAAACCACAAGCATCCTTTAAAGACCCTGTAAGCGGATTTGTGATTGTTTACCGTATAGGTTTTAAAGGGAGCTTTGTATGCTTTCTTACCTGGGGTTTGTCTTCCATATTTAGCCATGATCCAATTTTTAAAAGGCAGGAAAGCACCAGATGGGGAAGTGGACAAGTGCTTTTATGTTGGGCATTTCTTACCTTTCGGCCTCCCATTTCCCCAACAACCTACCATGCCAGGAATTATCTTTTTTGATTCTTCAATTTTGCTTTATACAAGTTGTTCTTGCGGTCAACGAAATAGAGGTAGCCTGGTTCGTAATCGAAGTCGAGCTTCATAATGACTTTGCTGCCCTTCTTCTTAGGTGTGGTTTCCAGTAATTGTTTCTTTTTGTTGACTGCATATAGTTTACCTTCTTTTCGCTGAAAATCCAGCTTCTTAATAAATGTTGCCATGATTGTTTTTGATTAAGTTGAACTAATATTTAAGGTTGTTTCGATTGAACTCACTGATTAAATGCTCTTTCAATTCGGTCAGTGTATTGATAAGCGTATCGACTTTGTGAATAGCATTTTTCCGGCTTTTGATTTTATCCAATCCACCGTGCAACTTTATCATATCGTTGCAGTCGGTTATGCGAATGGAGTAGCCATCCCACTTGTCATTTTTCACACGCACACTGATAAAAGCATCACTTTCCCTGTCGCTTACATTAAGGAAGTTTCTACTCCCAAACTCACGGTATCTCACCGTCTTTTTTCTCGGTTTCTTTTGTTCCGGTTGCGGATCTGCTACAACTGTTTCGTTTCCCATAATTCTATGCTTTATTCAAATGCCGTATTCGGTTTTTCTTCGTGGTGTCGGAGATACTTTGTAATGAGGTGAACAACGGCTGCCCCTCGATTTTTATAAATGAGATTATCTTCCATATCCCGTTCCTGCATCATCATTTTGATTTTCTTAGCCTCGTGAGTGTCAATGTATTTTTTGGCAGCCCTGATAAAAGCCTGACGGCTTACGCCTCGTATCTTTAAGCGTCTCATATCTACGTACACATAGAAGCTCCTGCGCCTCTTGTATTCGTCTTTGTCAATCTTTGCTTCGTGGTATGCCTGGTTTGCCAAATCGTATTGTTCATCCACTATGTAGGTGGCAATACAAACCAGGAAGTAATTGGGGATTCGGTTCTGATAACGGCTAATGTCATCGACCTGCTTATGGAGCCTTAACCATGTGCTATTTTGCCACTCGGTTGTTGTAACCTTTGCAATGGACTGGTGGCTTATCATTATATCGAGGCCATTATGACGGTTGGTCGTAAGTAATCCAACAACTGTTTGCCCTTTGGCTCCAACCATGTACTTATCCAAATCTTCTAATACCAATAAGCCATTTTTGAAGCGGTTAACCATTTGTTCTACCACACCACGTTTTTCCTCAATGGTCATGTTCCTGCCTTCGGGAGTGAGTGGTCGGATGCGCCTTGCGCTAATTGCGGTAAGGTTTTGTATGAGATTGACTTTTACCGTTTTGAATTTCGGGTAGTCGTCATCGTTCACATCAAAGGCCAACACCTTTCTACCTTTTCTTCCGGTAGTGGGGTCATCTTTCATGTACCGGCTTATTTCAATGAGGTTACGGTACGTTTTTCCCACTCCGGTTTCACCACATACTAAAACAAGCATGGGTTGTCTTTCCAGTTCTTCACTGGAATAGACAATCTTTTTCCTGCCTCTATTGGATTTCTTTTGTTCTTCTGCCATTGTTAGAGGGATTAATTATTCAACTTCACCTGTAGATTCGGTGTCGTCTTCTTCGGCCACTTCCAATACTGTATTGGCCAGTGGCTCTTGTGGTTCTTCTTCTACAGCGACTTCTTCAATAATTTCTTCCTGGGGCTGTTCTTCTGCAGGAGTGTGTACCTCTGGTTCCGGTTCCTGATATTGCGGAGCTGGTCTGCGTTGGGGTTCAGGCTCTTGTTCAGGTTCATCTTCATCAATATCCTGATCAGAGTAACCTTTTTCTTCCCGGATAACATCGAGGATGCGTTCTACCAGTATTTCGTTTTCAGCACGGATTTCCATAACCACTTGCGCCTTTTTCATAAGGATGGAAAGCACCGCACCCAACAACTGTTGTTCCGGTGTAAGCTTCTTTGCCTTGCGTTTTAGCATGGTTATGAGAAGCGGACGAAGCAGGATCTTGTCTTCTTCATCGAGCTTTAGGCGTTTGATGTTCTTTTCGTTCTGTTCATCAATTACCTGTATGACTTCTTCAAAGTCGTAAAACTCTTTGTGCTTCTTAATCTTGATGAAAAAACCGCCACCAACAGCCAAAACATTATCGGTCATTCCCAATATGGTATCGGCTGCTTGTCGGGCATGGCTGGCTGGTAGTTCAAATTCTTCTCCTGCCAATTCCTGCTCTACCTGATCGTTGTATTCACCATTGCCGATTTCCTGTTCAGGTACACCATCACCGGTTCCATCACCATCAAAATTCATGTCCGGTTCTTCTTCCTGTTGGTGTTCTTCCTGTTCAGATGCAGGTTCCTCATTAACTTCGCTGGAAGTGGATTCTTCTTCAACGGGTGTTTCTTCCTCTGCAGGTTCAACGGAGGGTTTACCATGTCCAATCTCATTTTCAACCACTGGTTGATTTAGCGGACTTCCTTGCGGATCTAATGGTTCTTCAAACTGTATGTTATCGGAAGATTCGTTCAGCACTTCCTGAACTTCTTCCTCGATTGATTTTGACATGAGCTTCTAATTAAGTTTTCCAATAAATTCTAATGTGGCCTTGTCAAGAAGCTGGTGCTTCTCGGAAAAGCCTCTGTAGAATTGAGGAACACTTAAAAGCTCTTTTGCCTTGTTGTGGAAATACATGATGGAACGCTTTTTACGTCCGAACATCTCCCCAATTTTGGCATAGCTGATGTCAGTATATTGTTTGATTAAATGATAACAAGCCATTCGAGCCTGACGGTATTCAAGTATTTCACTTGTCAAAAACTCGTCTTCCTGTAAATTGAAGATGGCTATACTTTGGGAAATGATGAAGCCGGTAATGTACTTCACCTTTTCAATTTTATCTACGCTCAACGCTGTGTTGTTGTAGATACCCTCAAACAAATGGACAGCTTTTTCAACGCCTACCTTGCTCACAATATTATTCACTGCTTCCTGCAGTCGTTGTAAGTCTCCTAATAGTATGTCGTTGTTTTTATCCATTTGGGTTATTCCAAAGTTATTTAATTTAAACTATCGGTTTGATATAATCAAACCACTATGTTATACTGAATCAACGCCTTTTGTGTTCGTTCAATTCTGTTTTATGCTACTTTTTTTTGATTTTGATTGCGTAATTGTAGGAGAATCGGAACTTGGATAGTTGGTATTTACCTACCTGGATCTCCTTATCTTCCAGTTTCCCTTTAAATCCCTTTTCCTTTAGTTCGGAACGTCCGACACGATAGATACCCTGCTTAAAAAAATGCTCGATAATCTTTTCGTCTTCGGTGAGTTTTGTCGGGGTTTTGGTCGTTGGTTTTACCAGATCCAAAGTGCAAAGCGTTTTACCATCCGGTAATTCAAGGGCTTTGACCAAAACCGCTTCTTTGTCTTTTCCTGATTCTGGATAGTGTTCTACCACTTCGGCCACCGTACCAATGTATTTGGGATTACCGCCAATAATTTCAACGTTATCGCCTTGTTGGTACTTAGGCTTTGGAGCTTCCTTTTTCGGCTCTGGTTTCGGTTCTTCTTTCTTGGGTTCTTCCACTTCAACCACTTCGTTGTTGGCCAAACGGTCTTGCATTTCAGATTCCATATCGCTTAGAATTTTCAAGGCACGTTCTTTCATCGCCTTGTCCACTTCTTTGCGGTCTTCACCAATGGTGTCTTCCCGTTTTTCTCGCAGTTCGTTAAATATCGTTACCTGCTTCTGGATGGGAATTGAAAAGTCCTTTGATACATCCAGGTTGTTTTCTTCTACAAATATTTCAAAATCGAATTTTTCCATGATTCATTACTTTTTTGTGATTACTTATTCAGCATACTTTAGGAACATGAGGCAAATAGCATCTGTCCTGTTTTGAGCTGCCGTTTTCTTTTCTCCAACTGTGATGTAGAATTGCTCTCCATCGGTTGACATGATAGGCTCTGCATCAACAACTTCTTCCAGTAGCATAATGGCCTGGTAAAAGTCCACTGCAGGATAAAAGGTGTGTCCTGTAATTTCTGCCGTCCAGCCTCCGTCTCCCAAACTTCCTTCGGAGTTGTAAGACAAGTCAAATTTGTCTGGTTTAATGCCTGTTTTGGCCAACCGTTTGGCTATCTCGAAATTGCAATAGCCATCTTTGAATAGTTCTTTTAAATCGAATTGCATAGGTCTGTTTTTGCTTGTTATTAGATTACCGGAATAGTGAAAGCATTTCCATTTGGTGATTGTCCGAACAACGCACCTGCATCATTGCCTTCATCATCTTTGGAAGAGAATAACAATGTGCCGTCATCCAGCTCAATGACCAGTGAACGCCTGTACCAACCCAAACCTTCTTGTTCTTCTTCGGTTAGGTATCGTACACTCTTGATTTTTCGTCCGGTGAGTTTATTATCAAACTCATTCTCCAAATCGTTTTGGATTTGCTCTTGTTTACTCATTGCTTTTTTTTTTCGGATTCCTTTGCCTGTTCCTCCATTTTGTCAAACTTGTCTTCAATGGCCTTTGCACCGGATTTGGCTGTTACCTTGTTCATTCCCCAGGCTTTTACCAGCTCACGGTGAGCAACCAGTAAGATGCCCTCTGTCTTTTTAAGGGTGTCAATGTCGTTTTTGAGGTTGTCGGGAATTAGCGTAGTAACGGAAAGCAGCTTTTCTTTGAGCTTGGTGTACCTGGTTTTGGTTTTAGGCTTCTTTTTGGTCAATTGCTTTTCACGCTTTTTAAGCTGGACTAATTCTCTGTCGCATTCTTCCAGCTTTTTCATGTCAGACCTTACTTCCTTTAAGGTCATTTCCGAAACGTCCTTTTTCAACTTGTCTTCGGCCTCTTTGTCGGATGCCGTTTTCCTTTGCTGTTGAACAACTTTGATGATGTTCTTAATGGTACGATCCGCAATCTTGAAAGACTTGTTTGCACTCTCCATGATGGATTTGTCTTTCGGATGATCCTCGCTTAGTTTTTTAGCGTTGTCGTACAGACTAAGCATTTTAAGCCCGTCTTCTCCTAATTCTTCCGGCTTTAGTCCGGCTTCTTCAATTAATTCGTATGGATTTTTCATTTCAACAATTTTTAATTTTAGTTATGCAGCTTTAGTTGCGTATTTCTCGCCTATGGCTTCCATTTCGGCATTGATAGAGGCAAGTGTTTGTAAATGCTCATTTATCGCTTCCATTTCAGCTATATCGGCAAGTATGTCAGCCGATAATTCCAAATCGGCTCCCCGTTTTTTCTGTGTCTTTCGTTGCTTTTGCCTTCTCTCGGATTTATCGTCCAATACCGTTTCGGTAATGACTTTTTTGTTGAGCTTGGCAAATTCCTGTACCCGTTCGGCAACTGTGGCTGTGCGGATTTTATTCTTTTCTCTTTCAGCTATAATCTCCTGTGCCTTGACATTGATCGCTTCTTCACCCGTGCGGTCTTCCAGCAAGGTCTTTTTGTCTTCAATGTCCTTTTCAATTCGCCCAATTACATCTTCATAATTGAAGTCAATTCCCAACCCTCGTGGAGCAAGAATTGATTTGATACCCGACTGGATCTTGTAATTGGCTTTTCGGATTTCATCAAAGCGTTGTTGGTCGTTATGGAAACTACTGGTTTCAGGGTCGTCCAACCACTGTTTGTAGATGTTGAAAATGGTGTCAATTTTCCTTCCCTGTTTGGCCGGTTTATAGGATTCAACAATGTCTTTAACCTTGTCAATGTGTTTGTTGAACATTTCCCTGGCTTCGTTCAGGTCGTTGAGTACTTCTTTTTGATTGACCAGGCTATTGATTTCATCTTGCATCAATTCCTTGTCTTCCATAATCATTAATTCAGCCAGTGTATGTGGGTCTGTGATTAGACCTTTCTTCAATTCAGCCGGATTGACTTCTTCCAGTTTCAAGGTGTTTGCCCGTCCAGCTCTATGCCATATCTCATTGATTCGACTGGTCTTTTCCTGTAGCTTTTGAAATTTGAAGATGTCTATGCTATCCTCCATAAGTGGGAAGGTGATTCGCACATTGGCATAGCGGTTTCCTGGTCGCCATATTCGCCCTTCCAGTTGCTTTACATCGGTTGGGTTCCAGTCGAGCCACAAGTCATAGAGGTCGGTAGATCTGTACTGCAGGTTGATACCTTCTTTTATGGTAGCACTGCCAATTAATACCTTGACTTCTCCTGCATTGAATTTATCCTTCACCGCATTTTTCTTGGTGGCACTCATACCACTTTTGATAATACCTACTTCTTTGTCGGTAAACCCAATTTCGTCCACCAGGTATTCTTTGATTAACTTGAAATAAGCTACACCAGCATTGGAGTAAATGACCTGTCCGGGCATTTCAACGTTATTCTTTTCGGCAAAGTCCTTCACCGATTTGATACACTGAATGGTATAGGAGAATTTAGGAGAGCTTTCTATAAACTCTTTTGCCGTTGGATTACCTGCAGGATTGCAGGCATACAAATAAGGGTTCAATGCCAATTGAGAGGCAAAAGACAAGGCTCGCAAGATTCTGGCACTGTCTTCTTCACTTTCAGACATGGCATTTTCGGCAACTTCTTCACCTGCATTTCCTTCTTCCATTTCCTCAAATCCAAATGGATTCACACACAATTCCATTAGGTCTATTTCTCCTCGGACATAGGCTTCAATTTGGCTCATGCACTCCCTTTGGGTCTGGTTCATTGGGAGATTAGTACTGATTCTATCTTCCTCCGGAAGTGGAACAATTTCGCCTCCTTCCAGCTTGTTTTGCAGTGGAAGCACAATTTTGTTCGGACGCTGAATGTTTGCGTCTTCTCCGGTTTTGTAGTTGATGAACTTGAATATCAATTGCTGCAGGGCAATGAGATTATTGAAGCCCAACACAACTTCCTTTCTTTCCGGTTTAAGCTTGGCATTGATGACTAGCTCCACACTGGTTTTGATGTACTGGTCAAAAAACTCTTTGATGTTCTTTATTCCTGACCGCTCTAATTGCTGGTAGCCAATAAGTGCCAGCATGGAGTATATTTCCAGTGGGCTATTGGTAAATGGCGTAGCCGTCAATAACATGACGTTTCGCATGTTGTTTTGACGAAGGATGAATTGACTAACCATGAACGCTCTTAGGGCAATCATTGAAGGTGTACCACTGCGTATTTGGTAAGGAGAGTTGTTTCGCTTTCCTTCGGCATTGATATTTCCTTTAACCTGGGTAAAGGATTTCTTGGCTACATGGGCTTCATCTATTACCAGGTAGTCGAAACCTAAGTCCTCAATATTGACCATACCGCCTTTAATCCCTTGCCCCATGAGTTCGTCTATTTTCTCAAACAGCTTTTCCCGATCACGGTCTTTTTCACTTCCTTGATTCAGGATGTCATACATTTGAGATTTAATCTCATTCCATGTTTCCTCATTAAAGGCCAGTCGGTTAAACCCTTCATAGGTCAATACCGTAATGCTTTTGGCCTGAACCTGTTCTATATTGCCTTTTTTGTCTTGTAATTGCTCGATATAAGTAGCTCCCAAATTGTACAGGTCATTCACCTGGTACTGTGGTAACACTCCGGTTAAAACAACTTCTCCTTTTTCAACTTCTCCACGAATCTCATTGATCCAGTTGGTGTAGGTTTGATTAGGCACTACAATTAATGGCCGTTGGCACTGGCCACTTTCAAGGGCTTGTCCGAGAGCCAAAATAGCGGTCATGGTTTTACCTACACCTACATCATAGGCTACACAACCTGTGCCGTGTACACTGATAAATCCAATGCCTTCCCGTTGTGCTTCCCTGATAAATAGGGGCTTGTTTTTGAAGGTGCTTGAACTGGTAAATGCAACGGGTATTTTGTTGTAGTTAATCTCTACATAGCCGTTGTATTTGGAGTTCCACAATTGCTCTATTCGCAATTGGTCGTCTCTGGATATACCATCGGCAAGGAATTGAGCAAATAGCTCTATTCCTTCGAGCTTGGCTTTGCGTTTAATACGCTGCTTTTCGTCTTTGTCAAGGTTGCCCGTTGGGTTCTTTCCATTGATAAATACATGGCGTATATGAATCGCATTGGAAATTTTAAAGGCATTGGAAGGTAATTTGCCTAACCATTCCTTAAAAGCTTCCAACAGGCTTTTGGGTTCGTCTTGGTATTCTCCTGAAACCGCATTGTGCTGACGATACATTGTACCATCAGTGAGTGCATTAATCTTTTGTTCTTTGGCAAAATCCGATTTCGGGTTAATCACCAATCGGTTGTCGATTTGCGGATCTGCCAATGTCAGTTTGGGTGGCTTTACATTTTCAAGCCCCTGGTACTGCTTGTTATATTGTTCTTCTCCGTGAGCGTCTATAACGTCTTCTTTGGAACGGAGAAGTTCTGCCTGCTTTTCGTAAATATTTTCTGCGTAATAGAGAACGCTTGGTACGTACTCGCCTTTGTGGTAGCATACGATTCCTTCTTCTAACCATTTTGCTCTGTGTTTAGGTATATCAGTTAATGGGATGACATATTTTGACCAACCGTTGTTTTTATTGAGAATAGTGGCTTCATCGTTGTAGCCTCCCGTAATTCGTTTGTACCATACCCAGGCTTTGATTTCTTCTTCTGAAATGCCTTTGTTGTACTGCTCCATGATTTGCTCAAAACAGTAGTATTCTTCGGGGCAGGTGTCCGGTATCGGCTCTCCGTATTTTTCCTTGATGGCTTCCTCGGTGTGTTGTTTACGGGTCGATTCAATGACTTTATCCAGATTGGATTTTTGCACATCATTGAACTTCACCACTTTTAAATCCGGCTTAATGTCAGATTCAAAAGGTTGGTCTGGTTCCTGGGGAAGATCCACTGCAGGAACATCTATGCCTTGAATTACGGTGTCGATATTTCCACGAACTTTTGTAACGGGCTTTTTGAACCGGTCTGTGGTGTCGTATTTCTCACCCAATATTTTCGTTGGATTTTCTTTGAACCAATTCCCGTTAATCAAAAGGTCAATTGTCCTTACACGGTTATTGGCCTTTTCAAGCTCTTGCTCCATTTCTTCCACCTCATTGGCTGGTTGAGCTGCTTGATTTGCTTTTGCTTCCAGACTACTTATCAATGCTTTTTGCAGGGCAATGGAAAGCTTGTCCGTATCGTATTCATTAAGCGGTTTACCGGCTTCTTTTAGCTCGTATTTTTCCAATAGCTCGGAATAGCGCAACAAGCGTTCTCCGCTTTCCTTAATGAAAAGGTTTACACTGTCTGCAAAGGCTCCTGCAGGAAGGGTAACGGAGTTGTTTAGATAGTCTTCAAGGTCATCAACCGTTGCCGGTATCCATACAGGTTTCTCGGCAAGAGCTTCTTCCAATCCCTCTGTCATCAATTCTCCCTTGACATTGACAATACCTTCCGCAACCCGAACATGATGTGGAGCGTCCGGTTTTAATTCCATAAAGCCTGTTTTGGTGTTGTGAAATGACCACTCATTAACCAACTTTAAACGTTCGGTAGCCTTATCATTGGATTCATTCTTGATGTCTTCCAGCTCTTGTGTTGTAAAATCCTTTAGGCTGCGCTTAATTGGAGTGGATGCCGTTTCAGGCTTCTTTTTTTCCGCTTGTTTAGTCAGCGATTCAATCTTTTCTTTGATCCGTTCCGGTTCGGCAAAGGCTATTTCATGGAAGTAGTTGTTTTGTCCTCCTGAATAATCCTTCATGTGGGTAATGGTGCGATACAATACCCTGTCCTGAATACCATCTTTGTTGTAGGAAATGTAAATACCGTTTTCAGGTTCAAACATTCCCATAAGGGTTAAATCACCACTTACGGCAACACCGGCTTTATTAAAATCTACCTTGCTTTCTGACAGGCCAATGTATTCGGCCAATTGTTTGAGAGCTTGTTTTCCTAATCTGCCAAAAGTGGCTTTGGCTTTTCCTCCGTCTGTATTTCCGTCAATGGTTGCGTACTTAGATATGAACTCGGCAAACTTTTTCAGCTTGTCGGTTTTTACTTCATTAGCCGTTGTGCTTTTATTCTCTTTCATTTTTGGTTCCTTTTGTGCCGGCACGTCCGAGAACAAATCCATTGTGGTTGTTCTTTCCACTTTTCCCATTTCACTTTCCAACCGTTGCTTCTCCAATAGCTTTTGGGTAATGAGCTTGGTGATTTGCGTTTGACGGTCTTTGAACTTGGGGATAAATTCTTCTTTGCCTTCTGCGGTTGCCCTGGCTATGAGTTCGTCCTTTTTAGCTCTTTCTTTGACCAGCTTATCAATGGCTTTTTGTACTTCATTGATTTGCTCTCGTATAGGATCTGTAAGCGGACTTGTGCTAACTGAATTATCAAGGTTTAATGGCTGGTCGTTGCTAAAGTCAATGCGACTGATTTGCTTGTTCACCAAATCGAAGAACTTGTCTTTTGTTATGGTGATTTTCTGTTTGGCTCTGGCCTTGTTTTGCTCTCCAACCGGATAGAGGTATTTGAACATTTCCTGTTCATGTGCATCGGTCAGGTGTGCATTTTGCTTTCGTATGGTTCCTACCCATTGTGCGTTGCGCTGCAGGTAGGGAAATGACTTTTCAGAATCCGAATCCAGGTATTGTATAAAATCTCCATTCGGGTTCAGATGGGAAATATCTTCGAGTAGTTTTAACCTACGCTCAGGCTTGAAAATACCTTTCAGGTAGTTTCGGTTGTATCCTTTCTCTTTTGCTCGTTTATAAGCTTTTAAATCCGATTGAAGACCTTCCTGTGTACCGCCTCTGTTGCTTTCCAACAAGGCATAGTCCATTGCTTCCTCTTTGGTTCCCAAAAAGAACTTCACCGGCATTTTTGCCAATGATTTATCACCAGCTTTATATAAGAGTTCGCTGGCTTCAAATCGGGAATGTCCGCTAATGACTATGTTATCACCAACACCATCTTTCCAAAGGACAATGGGTTCCATTGATTTATCGAAACCTTCACCTACAATCTTTTCTACGGTTTCCTCGGCAAAGGCTCCTTCACGCCCCTGGAACCATTCTGGTTTAGTGGTAATACTGGTACGTGGAATTTCACCTACTGCAGAGAATCGTTTTTTCTTGTCGAGTTCTTTTTCCTGCTGTTGCTTGGCTGCATATTCAATGGCGTGTTTGGCTTCTTTTCCAAACTTGGTGGTAGGTTCGGTAAGGTAAATTTTATACCAAATGGCTGACCGGTGCTTTAATAATCCCTTTTCAACCAGTGCATCAATATCGGCAAAATCAAAGCCGAATTTCTTTTTGTAATCTGCTGCCTTTTCAACCAGCTTTATTTCATCCAATAGCTTGGTGTAATCATCACCTGTTGCATGGATAATGGCTTTGGGGTTGTAGTCGTCCGACAAATCAAAATCAACAATAATACCCTTGTCGGTTTTGTCTTTCCAACCCTTTACTTTTACCGTGTCATTCAGGTCAAAGGCATCCAATAGCTCTCTGCCTCGTTCGTATTGAGCGAGCTGTCTGTTAGATTCTCTTACTATTTGTTTAAAGCCTTTGTATCCTTGTGCCATATCTAATTTTATTCCTGTGCGTGAGCAAATTCCTGTTCTATCTGTGCAATGGCCGAACCGATTGGCATTCCCTCATTGGCAGCATACTCAATGATCATTTTCTCCAATTGCTCATAGCCTTTGGTGGTGGTTTTCATTTCACACACATTTGGCCACAACTTCGCATTGCACTTTTCCAGCTCTATTTTGATGAGCTTTTGCATTTTTGAATATCTGTCTGTGTCCTGTTTCATTGTCTTGTCTGTTTTTTCGTAGAGGGTTCCCCTCAAATACCTTTCGATCATTGCCTTATGTCCTTTTTTTGAAAACAACTATTCCCGTTTCTATATCAGTGGTGGAAAACAAGCGTTCGGGTAGCCAATACCCATCGGTTAAGGGTTCGGCTTTTTCGGCAATGGCTTCTTTCACTTTGTTGCGTCCGGAGTTCAAAAAACTGCTTGGTATGATGTAAATAAGCAGCCCTCCTGGTTTAAGCAGATCCAGCCCCCTTGTAATGAAATATTCCTCGTATCGGGTGGCCTTTGTCCATTTCTTCTCACCCATGCCGGCATACTTTCCCGAAAACTCTCCGTAGGGTGGATTTCCTATCACAAGGTCAAAGAGCTGTGATTTATTGAAGTCGTCTTTCAGGTGAACATTCCCTTTGAAAAACTGGCTTTCAAAGGCTGCCTGGTAAATGGTTGCCCTGGGGTGGAGTATTTCGGCAATGCGCTTTGCAGTTGGATTCGTTTCGTAACCAACAGCTCTTGCATTAGCCGGAACATATTGCAGGAAGTTTCCGGTTCCACATGAAGGTTCCAATACGGCTCCATCGGTATAGCCAAACTTTTTGGCCAACCCCCACATTTTCTTTACAATTTCATCCGGTGTATAGTATTCGTATAACAGTCCTTTTCCTGCAGCTCCTTTCTTGGCCAATCCTCCTGAACCCGAATACTGGCTTATGTATGCCTTGTCTTCGCTGGAATACGTTTCTTTCTTGCTGTCTTTATCAGCAAGAAATTGTTCTATTTCTTGGTTGAGTTCATGCTGGTTTTTCGACTTTTTCTTTGCTGGTTCACTTTTGTTGGAACCTGCTTTTTTAAGTGCTTCAATCGCAACATTTTTAGCATCAACAGGCGTAGGGTTTTCCAGTTTAGCAAATTGGTCTTTGATGAATTTGGAAAGGCTGGCCGATTCTGTGATAAGTACCTGTGCTTCTGAAACAGTCATATCACCTTGCACCGCCATTTGATAAATGACACCCCCTGAAAAGTCTTCAATGAATTTGTAGGTGTCTTCGTTGGTTCTGCCTATGGCCGAATAGTTCTCACTTTCGGTAACTGTTGAATCTTCCGGTTCTTCCTTTCCGTCTTCGCTCCAAACAATTTGATGTTCCTGGTTGGTTAAGTTGATCAGCCATTGGCGTAAAAATTTGTTCAGCTCCTTTTTTAGCTTTGGAGCCACCATCATTTTACCGTCTTCCTCCTGGTACACCTTTTGGAAACCCAAACTATCCTGGTAGGTCAATGCTTCTACCATTTCAAGCGTTGGGTCAACTCTTATTTGCATGTCGGGGTCAGCTATGCTATCCCCATTTTGTCGGTAGTAATGAGACAGGGCAATGATGTATGCCCCTTTTGAATCCTTGTAGAGTACGTCGAGGTTCAGATCCATTAAAGCACTGTCTTTCCCGAATGAGGAAACACCATGCGTATATCCGCTTTCCAGTTTTTCAAGCAGATCGGGAATGAGCTTTAGTAGCTTGTTGTAATTTCCACTAAACGGTTGCGCTCGCTTGGGCTTGGAAAGATTCTCAATTTTCTTTCGGTTCTTTTCCAGTGTTTTGATGAAGTCCGCATAGTACTTTTTAAGCCCTTCTTTATCTGCATTGTTGATGTTGGCATAGTTCTTTTCCAGCCAATCGGTAAATGCCTTTAGCGTAATTCGGTCTTCCTCATTCTCAATTTCCTTTTCGGCATATTCGGTAAACCTGATAAAGAATAAGCGGTAATCCTTTTCAGGGATTTGCTTTTCGTTCGGGTTGGGATTGGTGATGCTTTTTACCATTTCATATTCCTGCCAAACATTGTCTTCCTCGGATGCAATATTGGAGTAACCGATACGGAACCAATCACCAAATTGAGAACGCAATTCATCGCCACTTAAATCAAGCTTTTGGTTATCCAGTGAGCGTTTAAACTCGCTTAGTATCTCCAATTTGTGTTTGATGGTCAGTTGACCTGGTTCAAGTGCCTTTCGTGCTTGCAGTTCATCGTAAAGTTGATAGGCTTTTTTGGTGGTCATTTGCTCATAGCTCATTTTATCCTGGCTAAAAGCTGGTCGTCTTCCAATGTATTTTTGAGCTGCTTCCTGTGAAATTTGCAGGCTGTCAACTTTACCGTTACTATCAAATACTACCCATGTATCGCCATCATCAGGAGTAGGGGTATGTTTGTTAGCCGGTTCCACCGGTGTATCATCCGTTTCTTTTTCGGCTTCTTCTTTTTGCTTATCCCAAAGGGTGTGCGCTTTTTTGGTGGTCATACGCTCATAGCGCATTTTATCCCTGCCAAATTCAGGTCGTCTGTTGATGTAGTTAACAGCTTCCTGTTCTGAAATCTGCAGGCTGTCAATTTTATCCTTGCTGTTATAGACTACCCATGTAATGCCTTCTTCCACTTCGGTAGAGAAATCCCAAAAGTGATAGTTGGTTATCATTCGTTTGGCATAGTCTATCGCATCGGGTCCGTATAACCCTTTAATGTCCTCTGGTTTTGCTTTGGATAGGTTGGTGAGAAAATTGAAGATCCAATTGCTTAGAATTTCCTTTTTGTTCTTGTAATCGCTTCGTGGTTCCAAGTCCACTGATCCTTCCCGAACTTCTCCGTCTTCCCATGTGATTTTGTAGTACACATCCGATACCTGTCCAACCAGGCTCTTTACATCCTTGTTGGCAGCTTCCCAGGAATGCAATTCCTTTGCATTGGAAAAATCGGCATCATGGCCGGTTGCTTCTGTTGTTAATAGAATTTTCTCAACTCGAAATTTGCCCGACTTTTTAGGAGCCTCTTTTTTGGGTTCAGGTTTTTGCTTTGGAGCCGGTTTGTTTCCGGTTCCCTGAATTACCTTACCTGCAGCTAAAAGTTTCTTGGCTTCTCTTACATAGTTGCGAGGATAGACATAGACTTTCTGAAAATCGTCTCCATAGGTATTCTTCCCGAATTGTGTGGCTATGTCAATTGCCAAATTCTTGGAAGGCTCAAACAAAACGTATTTGTCTGTCATTCCCTCTCCATTGACATCCTTGTAGTAAATGGTTACATAGGAGAACTTGCGGTGCTTGATGTTTTCCTCGGAAGGTTCATGTGATGGTTCAACCGTAATGGAAATTGATTCAGGAGCGTTGCCTTCGCTAAGAGCTGCCTGCAGGTTTTTGGCAAACTCTTCCCTTTGTTCGGTTCGGGTTGCCCACCAAAGATTTTGTCTTCGGCTGTATTTAAACCCCATTTTTCGTTTGACCTCATTGATTATTTCAGCAGAGGGCTTTTCCGAAAATCGGAGTTCGATACCATTCAATTCATCGTTATAGGAAATATCTACCTTCATTATAAAGAGTTGCTTTTTTTATTCGGAAAAAAACGTGGCCTCTTTAAAGGCAGACCTTTTTGGAAGTAATCTCTTATATAAGGGGTGGGCTTTTTAAAAAAGCGATTCCCTATATACAAGAGAGCGTTTTTCACAAGAAGGGAGATAAAATTAGGGCGACTATTTATGAAAACATTTGTTCACTTTTGTACCATGCTACAATGACTAAAAAACAGAGCTGTTGAATTGTAGTTGTATCCTATGATTGATAGGGATTTAGAATTTACCCTTAACCTAAATTCAAGTCGCAAAATCGGTACAATCTTTTTTGAAATTTTTAAAGGAAGTTTCTTTACAAAGTGACGATTTGTAACTTTATACCATAAATTACATATAGAATACTTAAAAAAATCAGTTAATGAACCTGCCAGGGAACACAGAAGATTGGATCTTATTCATTCTTGTTTATATCATTGCCATTATACGGCATCAGTTTAAAAGAAGAAATGCCGGTACTGGCCTCCAACCAGTATTGTCGGTTAAGTCTATGTTCATTCCTTCAACGGCTCATGGATTGATTTTGTGGAGACAAAATTTGAATGAGTATGAACAAAAGAGTAAACGCTAATTCGGATGATTGGATTTTTATAGAAACCATTTCCGAATCCGGGGAACCCCTCTTTGATATTTTAGAAAGAGACGGGGTTATTTCAGCAGAATTTCGACAGGATGTGTTCATTAAAGAAGATCACATTCATTTCATTATTAACGTACTGGATGTGTTCGCAAGGAAAAGAGGAAAGCGGATGCTTTTGCTTTTAGACTTTTCCCATGTTGGTTTTATTGAAAATGGAGCCATCATCTACCTGAACAAAATCTGTAATGCCATAGATGAAATGGAGCCTCAACCGTATTTCGAGGCTGTTTCACCACTGATTCCAATGGAGTTGCTCGGTAATTTTTTAAAAGCATGATAGAGCTGTACTTATTGGATGAATCAAATATCCCGTATCGAGTAGAATTTCCTGAATGGAAAGAATGGTACGATAGTTCCGGTGGATGCAAGCGGTTAGCTGTACGAATGTTGGATCTGCCCATTACGGGAAAACAATTGCATGTCTCTACTGCCTTTATAGGTATGTGGCTTCCTGATGAGGAAGACCAGTTTCCATTGCTCTTTGAAACTACGATAGTCATTGGAAAGTATGTATGTATAGTAGGCAAATATCCCACCTGGATAGAATCAATGGTTAGCCATAAGCGAATTGTTGGGCGTGTTTCGCAACATTTACAGGAGATAGACGGTATGAATGGCTCCCTAACCACTAAAGGAGATTCCTTTAGGCAACTGTGTAAACCCTTAACCCGAAAGATAGAATGAAGAAAACGGCAATTATTATAGATGGCTCCCCAATGGCGAGGGTGAACGCTCATGTAGCCCTTGAAAAATTGGACTACGAGATTGTGGGCGAATTTTCCACCGGAACACAAGGAATGGAAGCTGCATTGGACTATGTTCCTGATTTGCTGATTACTGAGGTATTGTTGCCTGATATGTTGCTCTCCGAGATTATTACATTTTTAACAGAGAACAAATTGGATATTGAACTGATTATACATTCCAGCATTGATGGCGGTGAGCAAATTGTAAAACTGGAATGGGGGTCGGTAAAGAAGTTAGCTAAATGTGTAGATGCAGACGAGCTGTATCTGCAATTGAAAGCATTGGGAGTGTAGAGAAGAAGCCCCGAAAAGTACTTTACTTTAGGGGCTTCATTTATCACTATTGTTGCTCTCCCAAATACTCAAAGTCATTCGGTTCGAGGGGTAAGAGGTCGGATAGTAAAATAGCATCATAATCTTCCGTTTTACCGGATTCTATAAAAATGAAGTTGACATAAGCTATATGGCCTATGACTTTGAATTTACGCCCTTTTATTCTCCACCAATCACCTTCATTGAACTTCAATTTATTGACCTCCATAGCCTGAATAAATTCAGCCAGTTCACGACCAAGCCGAACGTATTCGTCCATGTTCATCATCACTTTGATTATTGGAAGTTTTTGGGCTTTACTCCATACTTTTTCATGGATATTGGAGTTGCCGAATACAGACATTTCTATACTCACTAATAATCTTTCCTTATCGGATAACAGCATGTTCCAGCCAAGCTCTGCATTGCTGTATATGTCTTTGTATAGATCCTGAAACATCAAAGCAAGCTCGTTGTTGTTGGAAGCATCTACTTTGTTTATTCTTTCTTCAATTGCTTTTAGAAAAGCTTGCTGACTAATTAGCCGTTGTTCACTTTGTGAATAGATAACTGAATCTATCAGAAAATCATGGCTTTTCTGTTCAAGAATCGTTTTGATTTTGTTTCCCTGGCACATAAAATAGGATTTTAAATTACGAATGAAAAAGGGGCTTTTTACAGCCCCCTTTCTCTAATTGGACTACGCTTATTCGCTCAATCTTCTTTGGAGAGCAACTCTATCATTTCGTGTTTGAACTTTTGCCGTTCTTCAACCGATAGGGCATCGTAACTAATCCTGAACTGACTTAACAGGTTTTCTACTGTATCAAATTCAATCCTGCCGTCCGTTTTTAGCTGTTTAGGTAATCTGCATTGAAGCTGCCCAATTAAGTAATTGAACCGGCTCAAATACAAGTTGCCCGAAACATTACCTGGAACTTCTGTTACTAACCTGTGGTCATTGGCATAGTGCCTGAGTATTTTGGTTACTACTTCAATGCTATACAACATCTTTTTAGCTGCAGCACAAATGATCAGGTTTCCGATTCGCTCCTTTTCAGGGATTTCATAAACCTGAAAATTGGCTAAATGCAAGCCTTCTGCTCCTACGAGAAGGCCACTTTTTGTATGTGGTGTCCAGTTGCCACCGGAACACGCTATTGATTCTATTTTTAAATTCTCCATACGAAAATAATTACGTTACTAATGATTTGACATTCACTGGCCAGTGGCCATTTCTAAGGGCTTTCCGGTAATCGGAAAGCCTAACGTAATTGTAGAGACACGGTAATTTTGTACCTTTGTGATTGATTCAAGTATTGTCTCCACAATACGTATAATCAGAATAGCCCTTTTGGAATTGGAGGTTCCTGGGGCTATTCGTCTTTTATGCAAGGATCTCTTGTTTTCATAATCAAGTTTTGGTTTAATATTTAGTCGTTTACAAAATAAATATACGCAATTTGAGGTAAAGATGTTTACCTGATAGGTAATATTAATTACCTTATAAGTAAAATAGTTTACTTGATAGGTAAACATATTTACCCATTTTATCGTACATTTAGGCAGTTTCTTATTCATAAAATTGTATTAATGGCTGATTCAAAAAAGTTTAAAAACAGGATTCGGGTAGTATTGGCCGAAAAGCGCAAGACCCAAAAATGGTTCCAGGAACAAATGGGTTGGTCAGCAAAGCACACAAGTCTTGTAGTGAATGAAAAAGCAGATACAAAACCCGAAACGTGGATTAAAATAGCGGAGCTATTAGACACCACTGTTAAATATTTGCTGGAAGAAAGGGAATAAATCATTTTTCAAGTTTTTCGTTCAACAACTTAGCCATTGAGCCTGATGGAACTGCGTTCATACTGGCACTGGCTATGATTTCCACCATATTTGTAACCATGCGTTTAACACGCTGATTTGGTTTTTTAGGGTCACAATTAGAAGCTGGTGAAAGCGAAATGAGTTTTCTGCAGGAAACCGGACGGTATTCATACACATTACAGGTTCCCGAATCCTTATCCAAAAACACACATTTCCAATCTTGTGGTGCTTGTTTGAGCCACGTTTCACTGTTAGCATTCGATTGTCGTTTTAACTTTTCCAGATCAATTACCACTCCTTCTTTTACCAGTTCTGCTAAGAGTTCTGCTTCATCTTCGGTTATGTCCACATGGGTCGCACAACAGCCCCAACAGCCCTTTTTACAGGTGATTTGTTTGGCTATGTCTTGCTGCAGGTTGAGATATGAAAAATGGTCAATTGCTTTGTGGATGCTTACGGCTGCAGATTTTCCTCCAACAATGGATTTTATGCGTTTATACTCGGCAATGTAGTGTTCCAATGCCTCGATAACGGTCTTCTTTTGCTCATTGGTCATGTCTTTGGCCATACCTGAAAGCGAATCGGACATGAAATATTCCCTACCTATAACTTGTATCATATCAATTGCTTTTATAGTCAGGAAATATGAGTAGCTCCGGAGAGAGTTCTTTGATTTTGTCTGCACCTAACTGGTCAACATAGTATTCGCACACTTCGTTGATCACATATTTTATGTCGGGTTCTGCCACATGCTTCTGTAATTCTGTTATCAATGCCCTGGAAGATCTTTGGTGGTTCATAAGCAGTTCAATCCCTGCAGTACCTTCAATGCCTCCTGGGTGCATGACCATTCTAAATACTCTTGGCATCATAAAGCTCGATTTCAAATACCACAAAAAGTAGTGCTTGATATAGTCGTCCTTTTTTATCTTCTCAACTGTTTTCATAAGTCTGAATTTTGTGTAGCTATTTACCAGCCACCCAAAGCATAAGCGAAGTAGTTTTCTGGCACTCACGAAAAAAGGTTATGGGTAGTTTGATAATGTAAAGGACAGGGGTGATAACTACTGCCGTTATCAAAATAGATAAGTGAACCAACACCATACTTCCCCAAAAAACGAGGTTGAATAACCATCGGTTTTTTCTTAGCAGTTCAATGATTTTGTTCTTCATATTTCTTGTTGTTTAATTGTGAATCTGATTTGATTTGAGCAAGTAGAGCTGCCCGTACTTCGTTTTCGGTTTCCCAATCACCATAGCGGTCAGGAAACCACTCATTTTTCATTTTATGGCCGGATATATGACCGTTTAGCTTCTTGCTCGATATTGCGCCTACACCGCATTGAGGACACAAATAGGCTTGCGGTTCCAAGCGGATACCCTGCGCTAACATTGCGGTTGCCTGTGCTACCTCTGCGCTTACTTGTGGTTGTTCTGCGCTATCGTTGCGCTCACTTTGCTCTTTTTTGCGGTAATAGAACAGGTGGGTAAATGTGAATATGGTTATGGGCAATGCGGTGTGAACAAGCACTATCCCGTAAATGCTTTTAGGAGGAAGAAGCTGTCCAATTAATGCCTGGACAATCATCACAACCAAATACATTAAAGCAAAGACAATCTTTCCCCGGACGCTAAATATGAGTACGGCCAAATCAATACCTATGGCATAACACCAGGCAAACCAGGGGTGATCATATTGGGTATTGTTGTTAGCGAATACCTGAACCGAGGAAGCTACCTGTGGTATGAGCAAGGTACAAAGTGAGATTATCCAAAATCCTTCATGGCTAATCGTCCTTACCAGAAATGTTGGTTTGTTATCCTGCGTACTCATTTTAAATGAAAATGTCTTGTAATAATTCAAGGTTTCGGGTGGTGTAGCTGTAATTACGCCAAGCGTTTTTAAAACCACTTCTTCCAACTTCCAATCGAAGGTTACGGTCTTCAATAAGGGACTCTATCTTGGTGATCCATTCTTCCGTTGTGCCGGCTAACAATCCATTTTCACCATCTTCAATTACTCCCTTGTATGGCTTTATATTAGAGGCCACTACCGGCACATCAAATGCTGCCAGCTCCAAGTATTTGATCGGTGATTTTCCTGCTTTGTTAAATGGAATGTCAAGCATGGGAAGCAAGGCTATGTCTAATCGTAAATCATTTAGAGATGGGAAATAGCCTTTTAAGTATTCCCCGTTTTTATGGTAATCAGCAAAGTTGACAGAGCTGACATGGGTAAAGTCAATGCCTTCCAGGGGCTTTTCTCCGCTACTCAATTTTCCGTTCCAGCCGAATAAGACCAGTTCAACCTTGTCTTTGTGTTTGGCGTGAAGCTCCGAAAGCACATCCTTGATGGAAAGAATATCATAATACGTGCTGTAGTTGGCTATCATACCAATTCGGATTTTATCGCCTTCATTGTGCTTGATGTCTCGAATGTTCTGGTAACTGAATTGAGAGATTAGGTTAGGGAAAAAATCGAGCTGCATTTTAGATTTAGGATAGTGCTTGTCGATTTTAGCTGCGTAATAGTTTAGAAGTTCCTCCGTTGCCCCAATGACCACATCCATAGCAGCTATGTTGGAAAGCAATGTTTTCTTTCGGGTAGCAAAGTCGCCTAATTGGTGAGTGCTTCTGTTCAGGTTGCTGTATCCTGGATGTTCTTTGGGTAATACATGAAAATTGGTGTCCAGATCCATGACCAGCAACACATCTTCATTGTGCTGTTTAATCTCCTGAATAAAGTTCTTTCCCGACTTTTCGTTTACTCGCTTTATGTCGGAAAACATAGCCGGTAGTACGATATAATCAGCCCATGCTACCAAGTCAGGATCTACCTGGTTAATTTCATCATCAAAACCTTTGGCAAAATTCCATTTGCGAATGTTGGTTACAATCGCTGAATGTGTGCTGGTTTTGTTCAATTCCAATAGCGGTAATATCATTCGATAGTAGCCGGTTCCATTAAGGAAAGGAGCTACATACAATACTTTCACCTTATTGTTTTCCTGGTTGTAAAGCGGATAGGCTTTATCAAAATCTTCGGCTTGCACCTGCTCGTATAGTTCTAATACACTTTTCATTTTTTCTCTTGTTGTTTTATTAATAATTGCTGCAGGAGCAGCTAATGATCATCGTCATCCAATTCAACTTCGGTTCCTTCATAGAACTTGGCTATTTTCTCTCCGGTAGCCTTATCGTAGATTTCTGCAGCTCCGCATTGGCTTCCCCATTTGGATAATCTGCTTCTGTGTCTGGCCATGCCGATACTCCTGTCTCTAAAGGAGTACTTATGCTTCCAATCCAGACTATACCATGTGCGTACATTTCCATCTTTAAACCATGTAATCAGTTTGGTAAATGAATCCCTGCCTAGTTTCCATCCTCCCTTCGGTGCTTTCTCCTTCATGCTTTGAAATACTTTATGAGTTCTTTTAATGGAATATTCTCTACATATTCAGCACGGTTATAAGCCACTGCAATCACCTTTTCATTTGGCTTTGAAATGCGAATATTTAAACCTGGTAACGGGATACATTTATCCTCTGAAAACTCTGTGAGATAAGCTGTTACACTCTTTGTGATTTTGTTTTCTAAATCGAAGACTTTTGTAGTTCCTTCGCCCATGAAAAAGTTCACCAACTCCAGCATAGAGGCACTTCGGATATGGCCATCGAGATAGAAGATGTTCGCTTCGAGCTGTTCTGCAGGTTTGGCAATTCGGATGTTAATATTGCTTAATGGTATTCTTTCAGTATCCGATAGGGTTCCCAAGTACCTGGAAACATTTTCGGACACCTTCTTTTCGTAACCAAATACGTCTATGGTTACACCATCCATGTAATCTTTAATTTTGGCTTTAAGCCCCGTTTTTTTCTTGTTTTTCTTTATCATTTTGACGGATTAATTCGAGTAATAAGTTTGGTTAATACTTGGGTTGAGAACGGCTGCGTGGAATTGCTCAACCAGTACAGGATCTCCCAGTTTTCCAATGCGCTGTTCGCATTCCCTGAATAGGGCTAGAGCTGGTTTTTGCTTGTGTGGTTCCTTCTTTTCGTTGTTCAGGAACTTCTTGATTTGTCTGTTCAAAACCATATTGACATGCACCTCATGTCGTCTTTTCATGTGCTTGTTGTACCACTGTTTTGTGCCGGCAAAGCCATTTTGGTTTTCAGGATTGAAGTATTGATAAGGGAGTTGAACGAACCTGCGTTGAGGGTCTTTTTCTATGTATTTTCGGGCTAATCCGATACGCTCAACATAGATTTGATGAACCGTTGAGAGTTGGTGAGTGCTAACCGGTTCGTACCATTTCAACAGGAGTTTTTTGGCTATTTCTTCCTGCCTGTCTGTTAAAAATACGTCTCGATACAGGACATTTTTTGCCAATGTCCAGAGCATCGAGACGTAAAAATTAAGGGAAGTGCCACGAGCCTCGGCCTCCGCCTGGGCTTTCAAGTCCAACTTTTTGGCCTCGGCTCGCTTTTTCGGCACTTTTTCCCCTGCACCTTCGACAATTTTCGACACTTTTTCCCCTGTGTTTCCAGTTAAAGGTTTTCCAGTATCGTTGCCATTAAAGTCATTTAAGCCGTTCCGCACCGCTGCGGAACACCTTTTTGAGTTTCCAGTATTGTTGCTAGTAATGTTTCCAGAATCGTAGCCTGTAGTATCCTGTTGTTGACAGGATGCTGACTTATCCACGTCTATTAATAAATTATTTTTATAGTATCTATTGTTACTAGAGTCTGTATCTGGACATTTTGTCCTCATATTTCTTGTATCTACTTGATTTTCAGTAGTGTTTGAAAACAAAGGGTTGAGCCTTAATTCGAGCAAAATTTTGGCTTCTTCAACAGTTAACCGTTCAGTTGCTAACAGGATTTTGGGGTTTATCAACAGCTCAAATCCACTGTTGCTTCCCCTGAATAATTTGTTGGTGATGATACCAGCATCAATCAATCGAATAATGTGCCTTCGGATAGTTCGGGAGCTGGATTTGGTAAGGGTGGCCAGTTGAGGGTTGTTGGTTCGTAATGCCGGTAGTTTCTCAATATCAATGTTCTTGTCAACGTTCGCCTTTATCAGAAAACGACCATAGACTTTGATAATGGCCTGGGCGGTATGAATCATACTTGCCTTAATGGTTTGTGATTTGTCAACCACTTCGTTGTATTGCTCGATATAAGAATCGAGTGCTTTGAATGCCATTGAATAATTGATTACTATCATCCTTTTCTGTTATGTTTTATCGCCAAATCCATAGAGCTAGTCCATAATGTGAGTAGATCCGATTGACGTTGTTATCGTTTTTCAAACAAGCTTTTGGCATAACCGTTAAGCTGTTCTTGCGCCATCAACTTGGCATAAGCAAGTCCTCTGACTATTAGTTTTCTGATACCGTCCAAATTGGTCTTTATCAGAATTTTGTCTTCTTCAAGTTCTTCCAGAACAAAGCGCACATGGGAGTTGCCTTTTAATTCTCCTATCCATAGTCTCTCTTTGTCTCCGATGTATTTCCATTGCAAAGACTTGGGCTTCATGGGCGTTTGGGTTTTAGGCGGTTAACTCTCCATCGCCAGTAGTAGCGTGTATGGGCTACGCTGACAATATTCTTCGTATAATCAGTGGATTTCTCAATGTCCTTCCATGCCTCCTGTGAGCTGGCAAATAACTTCTTTGACCTTCTTAGCCATGTGTATGTATTTCTAGCCATTCGATAGAGGATTAGAAGTGTGAGAAGGGAATATTCCAAACCTTTTTAAGTCAAGCTCTGTGGCTTGTCTTAATAGGCGTACTTTTTGCATCCAGACAATTCCTGGTCGCTCTGCAGATGGCTCGATTGAAAGCTCTGCCACATAAACAAGATTGCCTTCCTGATAGAACTGCAGTGGGTCACTTACTAGCCATGTTCCGAGTTGGTTGTCGAACTCCATCCAGTCTCCCTTTTGCTCTCCTTTCGGAAGCGACCACTTTTCCTGTGATCCGTCAATGGTTTTTCCTGTTCCGGAAAGAACCTTAAACCAGACTTGTGAACGGTTTTCGACTAATTGCATCATAACTCTTGAAGTTTCGATTCGAGAAATTTTGCCTTGTTGAATTTCCCGTTGTTGAATATTTTTTGAAGGGAATATTCCACCTGAATCAATTGCTTATCCAGGTCTTTTTTACCCTTTGTATTCTGCTCCGCTTTGGAGATAAGACCTTCCAATTTTTCAACTAGTGCGTTGTATTCCTCGTCTTGTTCGATAGATATTACACCCATTTCAAATTGTTTAGTCATTACAACCCTAAAGTCTTTTGTTCTCCTTCACCCACCAGCTTTTGAATCTTCCTTTTTCTGGATTCATTTCTGGTCTTGATTTCTTGTATCACTTCCAAACAGGCATCGTAAATGGCTTCTGCGTTGTATCTCCTGATTTTCTGGAAGTTGAAAAACCTGCTAATAGTAGCAGAGGAAAGCCCCGTTTTCTCTGCTACCGGTTTGTAGTAGTTAGAGGGGAGCTGGCTTTTGAGAGCCTCGATCTCTGATTTTTCAAACATTTTCTTTCAGTTTTAATTCTTTTTAATGCAAACCGCATTCTGATATTTGACATTTCGCCAACAATATTAAAGAATAAATTTGACAATACGTCAAATATGAAACAACTTTTTTACATCCTAACTCCTGTTTTACACTTGATTACATGGGTTTTTGCTGTTTTATCACTCATTTGGCATTGACAAAACACAAAACACCTAAAAGACTGTATTTCAGACATGTTTGGTTGTATTGAAACGTCAAACGCTCGACAGTTCGTTTCAGTTTTTTGACAGTTTGTTATCAGTTTTCGAGATATTTTCCTATGTTTGTCAAATGAAAAATGTCATTATGTCAAGTGTATAATTAATATTTTGACATATCAGCACAAAAAAACTCGCTAGAAATGGGAGATAATCGGTCTAAAAAAGGGAAGTCAAAGGAACAGGAGGTTGTGCTTTCTCCACCTGCAGCTAGATTTAATGAATCCATTGATACATTAATCAAGCTTGGCATGGTGAAGGATCAGACAGCCTTTTCCAAAATGATTAGTATTGACGATACCACAATATCCAGGGTAAGGTCTGGCCAAAGGCAACTTAGGCTTGAACACCTTGAAAACGCATGTAGGATATTTAATCTAAACGCAAACCATTTTATTCTAAGTGAACCTAACCTCTTTACAAACGAAGCGAAAAAGACCGATGCGCCTACGTTTAATACAAGTGGAAGTGGTAATACTGTGGTGAATGGAAATAATTATGGCGAGATAAATACAGAATATGAGCAGATTGCAGAAAACATCTACAATCAACATGCACCTCCCGAACTTGAAAATGACCTGCGCACCCTTGTTGATTTAACAAAGGGTATAAAAAAAATGAATGACGATTATGAAATTGAAAATGGCAATTTGAAGCAAAAACTGGAAGAAAAGGAGATAGAGCTTAAAGAAACGAAGAAAGAGTTGGGTTCTGTAAAGGATGAACTTTTGGATTTTTATCGTGGGAAAAACAGTAAATAGTAAAAATCAGCTTCCAAATTTCCTTATGAAACTTATAAAAATCAGTATAAATCGTGGTTTTACCTAAGTGTAAATACCTAATGAAAGATATTTTTTGTCATTAAAACAGGTGATTTTACCTGTCAATTTGGAGAAAAATACTTGCAGTTTGATAGTAAAAGAATAATACACCATGAAAATTTCTGCAGGAACCTTAAATGAAAAGTCCGTTATCAGCCATCAATTCGCCAAAGCTGTAAGAACATTGATTAAGGACAAAAAAGCAGCAGATGTTAAGGCTCTCTGTGAAAAATATGGCTACCAAAAAGGGTTAATCCGCAATGTTGAAACAGGGATGCAGGAAGCTCCTAAAGATTTTCTCTATGGTATTGTTATCGACTTCAACCTGAATCCAGGATACTTCTTTCCAAATAAAGGAGAAGAACCAGAACTCTATATCGACTGTCAGGATTAGACAGAAAGCAAGGTTAACAATTAAGCTCCATTGCCATCTGCTTTAACCATGCAATAGCTTTTGCCTTTTCCTTAACTGTAAATGCTTTACAAGGAATTGGGAGTTTAAACTGTTTCCAGATATTATAGGTCATTGCGTTTAGTTCATTGGAAATCAAGTAAGCACCAGCATTAATTTTTCGTTGTACTACGGATGGTTGAGAAAGGTAATTCATGGCTTCTTCATCAACGGTAATTAAATTTCGCATGTCAAACAGGATTGGTACGGATCTATTCAATCTCTCCATGACTTTTCGTCTTTCTTTTACCATTTCTTTCGCACTTTCAATATTGATAACATGAACATTATAGGCCACCAATCCAATTCCGTTCGCATAGCTAAAATCTATATACTCACCTGAATAATTTATTGGTTCACTATTCATCCGTTGGTGTATTATTGATTTGATAAACCTGGAAGCGAATGAACTTTGGAATCCAAATGGCTAGTAAAAAGAACAGAATACTTACAATACCACCAGCCATGAAAAAACTTGCTTCAAACAGGTAATTTGTTAGTCCGGCAATCGGATACCCGATAACCCACCATAGATGTGACCATGCAAAGTGCGCTCCATATACTTTTCCCTGGTTAGCTTCATTAATGTTGTCTGCAATTAGCGTATCGGTAAGTATATTGGCCATGCTTTGCACCCCTCCAATCAGTATCCAGGCCACAATGGTCATATTCGGATTGTAACGGTTAGCAAAGAGTAATAACACCCCTCCAAGCAAGCTTCCAATGACAACCCCTCTGTAACGCCTGGTTACTTTATTGAAAAATATAGTTGTAATCGCACCGAGTACAGCTCCAACGGCAAGTGCAGACATCACAAATCCATAAGTGCTATCGCTCAATGATAAGGTTTCCTTGACATGGAATATGCTATTGACGAGTAATTGCGCTCCAACAATGGATACAGGCAATTGAAGCAGAACAGCTCGTTTTAAATATTTGCTACCGAACAAGAGCTTCGTTCCAAATTTTATGGATAATCCTTTTGTCTTTTGAGAATCATTTTGCTCACGAACCTTTAAACTTTGAGGAACGAGTAAAATGCAGATAATGGAAACCAGAAATGTAATACCGTCAACCCAAAAAACGTATTTCAGGCTAAGAAAAGCGACTATGATACCGGCTATACCTGGGCCAAATATTCCAAGTAATTGATAAGTAGCCGAGGACAAAGAAATTGCTTTTGGATACAATTCTTTGTCCTTCATCACTAAGGGTACAGTAGCCTTGTAGGTAGGCGTAAATATGGAGTGGAGTATGCTGAAAAGAAATACAAACAAATACAAGTGCCATTCTAAAAAAGCAAATGCAAGCAATGTTATCAATCCCATTCTTAGCAAATGAGTAATGATCATTAATTTCTTTCTGTTGAACCTATCTGCTAACACACCGGCATAAGAGGAAACGACCACAAACACCAATACTCTTATGGTAAGTGTAATGGAAAGCACGTTTGTAGCTTCTTCTCCTGAAATTTTATGTGCAAGCAAAGCAATTCCAGTCCATGAAATAGAATCCCCCAACAGGTTAATGGCCTGTGAGAGATATAACCACCTAAAAGACTTGTTCTGAAACACCTTAGTGATACCGGCTACCTTCATACCAATTGCTGTTAATGGTGACTACCTCCTAAACTGTATTGTAATCCAACAACAGCCATTAACTTATTTTCCATTTGTGTTCCCGTAACGCTTTGGTAGGTCGGTAACTTAACTTCGGCTCCAATTCGCAGGTTCTTAAATGTCCCGGACGAAACGTAGAAGTTTGTTCCCAAACCAACATCCAATTGTTTTCTACCGGAGTTAGCCGTATTAAACAAGGGCATCATCATAGGGTTCATGTCAGGATCTTGGCCACTGATACCTTGAATATCAAAATAGGTGGCACTTACCGATAAACTCATGAAGTCAGCTACTTTATAAGCTCCCCAGGCAACTGCATTGAGTTTGTTGCCTAACGTGTAGCCCTCGGAGTTTTCACCCAACCTGAATTGGTAGGTCGATTGCGCTCCCCATGACACTTTATCACTTTGCCCTAAGTAGGTAGCTCCAATAAACGGGTCAAATGTTCCGCTACCCAATTGCATTGGATAGGCCAGTTGAGCATTTTCCATCATTGGTGTATTTCCTCTTTGGTCAATGTTTCCAGTCGGAATTGAAAAGCCAATATTTCCATGCAAAGACTGTCTGTTCTTGTTCATAATTTTGACCAGTCCTGCTATGGCAACATCACCTAAACCGGAAGAAGATGTTTCAAACCCCATCCCCATCCTGGTTTTCAAATCCATTGAATTGGATAGGTAATTGGCCATCGCTGCCAATGTGATGCGGTCAGATACAGCGTACATTGCACCAAGCATGTGCATATCCATTTTCATGGTTTGCGGTGAAGCCATGTACATATTAAAGACAGCATCATTAGACACGGAGTTTGTACCGGAAATAGTGCCTTCCATCCACATAGGCATATACCTGTATGAGAACATTAGCTCTCCTTTCTTGTGGTAGTGATCTCCCATTACACTAATTGGTGCGTGACCGTCCGGCCTTGCTGCTGTCCATTCATTCTCTTGTGCGAAAACATTCACGCACGATATTATTATACTCACAATGAGTAGGTTGATTCTTTTCATTTTATTGATTGATGTTAATTGAATTATTTTTAATGTATTTGCTGCAAGCAGCATCGAGGTTCAATTAACATTGTGGTGGAGGCGTAGGAGGTGAAATGAATATATCTTTTATCCAAAACGGAGCTTCGCCAAAACGCTCTTTTCTCAAATAACTAAATTGATTTGGATGTTTGGTATCCAGATTGTAGGTAATGAACAAGCGTTTTTCCTTGTCATTTCTGACACCGTTTTTCTTCTTATTCTCACTTTCTTTTGCTGCCTTCTTTATTTGCTTATTCAAATGGCATTTCCCATGACAAGTCGAAGTTTTATCTTCCCTGTTTTCGCAAAGTTCTTTAGTAATGTATTCGTAATTGACCGAGTATTCAAGGTACGGAAAGAGGTATTGAAATTCCGAAATACAGAATACAATGAGTAAAACTACAGTGGTTATATGTTTTGGCGTTGCTTTGAGCATTAAACGTTTTACATGTTACAGGACATAAAATCCATGATCCTCTTGTTTTGTTTCTAAAACATTTTCTCCCAATAGCTCTCGTATGTTTGCTTCTATGGTTTGGGATATTGCGGTCATAGCGGTATCCGAAGGCTTGTTTTCAAATGGATCTTGAATGTGCAATGCCGTTTTTTCAAGCAGTAGAAAAGGCGTAATGATGGTAAGAATGATAGCCGATTCCAGAACCCAATTGAGATGATCAGACAAGGAAATGATTAGAGATAAAATGAAAGTGTATATGAACAATTTCAGAAACATTCTGTATGTCTTAGGGAATACAGTGTTTTTAATCCTTTCCGCTTTTCCCATCGAAGCACATAGCCTCACCATTGTATCATCAATTTGAATCTGCTGAAAATCCGTAATGGCCTGCTTCTGTTTTAGTTTGCTAATGTCAGATGCGTTTAAATCAATCAACATTAACGGAATATGTTGATTTTTCAATACTGCCTCCTTTTCTTCTGATGCGAGATATTCGTTGAGTTTATCGTGTTGGTCGGTTTGACGCAGTTTGCTTGCCAACTCATAACACCAAGTGATTTGTCGGTACGCTATTTTTCTAACGACCACTAAGTCTTCTTTTGGAGCAAAACTTTTGAGTTGCACTACCAATGATCGGCTATCATTGACGATTGCTCCCCAAATTTTTCTAGCCTCCCACCAACGGTCATAAGACTGATTGAGTTTAAAGGCTAACACAAGTGAAATAGCAGTACCCAAAAAAACAGGTATCGCTATAGAAAGTGTCAGATCGTAATGTAATAGTTGCTCTATTATTACTACCAGACAGATAAAAACGATAGATACTAAAAAGTCAACACCTATCTTTTTCATGATATATTTTAATGGATTTTTTTTTTCTAACAACATATATTTTCTCCCTACTTTTATGTCTAAAAGTGGTGCCTGTAAGCGGAGTGCTTTATTAACCTTAACCTACAATAAGATTTAATTCACCTTGCACCTCCGCTCCAGGACTTAATTCACTTTTAAATGATTCTACATTTAATCCATTGGTCTATTCTTGTTTCTTACAACATCCATCGAGCTTTTGATATGCCTGTGGATCTACAGGCACATCATCGGCATCATATCCTAGTTTAGAAATCTCTTTTCTAATCTGTTCAACCGTTATTTTTGAATCGTTGTAAACCACTGAAATCGTCATTTCTTCTTCGTTGTACTCGACATGTTTAATTCCCTTCACGTATGGAAGTTGAGATTCCATCTTACCGGCACACGATTCACATTTTTTACAGTGGTCGCAGTAGGTATTGGTTTTGATGACCACCTTTGCTTTTTTGTTTGGTTTGGGGCTTTCCTGTGCGGTAGCACCTAGCACAAAACACAAACTCAACGTTAGCAGTAGCAGCGTTGACTTTAGTATTGATTTTGTTCTTTTCATATCATTGATTTTTTGATTATTTCTTTAATGGTTTTAGTTAATGCCTGTGGGCAGAGCAATTTTCAATTATTCACTATGCTCACTTGCTCTGCCCCAGGACTTAATCAACCAACCCAACTACATTATTCTTTAGTTTTTGCTACTAATTCATACACACATGGAATGACTATCAAATTCAGTATGGTAGCTGAAAGCAGTCCTCCCAGAATGACTACCGCCATTGGACTTTGAATTTCATTCCCCGATTCACCTCCTTTTAAAGCCAGTGGAATTAAGGCCAATCCGGTTGTAAAAGCCGTCATTAAAATTGGATTCAATCGGTCAATAGCTCCATGCTTTAACAGTTTCAATCCTTTCATGCCTTCCTTTTTTAGATCCTCATATCGGGATACCAGCAAAATTCCATTTCGGGTAGCAATACCAAACAAACTGATAAAGCCAATGGTGGCTGCAATACTGATAATTCCCGAAGTGAAGTACACAATCAGAATCCCACCAATCAGAGCCAAAGGCAAATTGATGAGTACAACAAAGGCTAGCTTCAAATCTTTAAACTCAAAGTAGAGTAACAGTAAAATGATAAGGATAGCTGCAATGGCTGTTATCATCAACAATTCAGAGGCTTTTGCTTCACTTTCAAACTGACCTCCATATTGTATATGATACCCCTCCGGTAATTCAACTTTTTCTTCAACCACTTTCTTGATGTCATTAACCACATCACGTAAGCCCCTGCTTCCCGATACATTAGCTGCAACAACAATCTTACGTTGCACATTTTCCCTGCTTATTCGGTTTGGACTGCTTTGTGAAAGCACATCAGCTAACTGACCCAATGGGATATTACCGCCATTCGGCAAAGTGATTAAGGCTGATTTAATCGCCTCGATAGAATTTCTTGAATCCTTCTCGAATCGCACAACCAGGTCATAGTATTTTTGCCCTTCATAAATCTCACCAGCCTTTTCACCGGCAAAGGCAATGTCCACCTGTCCTAACAAATCCTCTACCGTCATACCATAGGCTGCCAGTTTTTGCCTGTCAGGAACAATGCGGAGCTGTGGAACCTCGATTTGCTGATCTACCGCTACATCGGCAATCCCATCAATATCCTTGATATTGTTTTCAATGTTTTTTCCGATTTGGAACAAACGTTGCAAATCATCGCCAAATATTTTGATAGCAATATTGGCACGGGTTCCTGAAAGCATGTGGTCGATACGGTGTGCTAAAGGTTGACCGAGTGCAATATTTACGCCCGGAACCACACTTAATTTGGTACGTACTTCCTCAAAAAATTCCTCTTTTGATTTTCCGTCCAAAGAAAATGGGGCATCTATTTCTGCAGCATTTACGCCTTGTGCATGTTCATCCGATTCGGAACGTCCTGTTCTACGGGTGACAACATCTATTTCCGGCATTTCAAGTAACAACTCCTCAATCATCACCCCAGACTTGTTACTTTCCTCCAATGACATTCCTGGTAAACCCGTAGCATTAATGACCAGTGAACCTTCATTAAATTCCGGCAAGAAACTTCTGCCTAATCCCGAAAGGAATACCAAACTGATAAGAAACGCTCCTACGGTGATGCTGATAATCGTTTTAGGAAATTTGAGTACCCGATCCAGTACTGCACTATAGATTTTCTGCAGCCATTTTTCTACCCGTGTTCCCTCGGCTTGCTTACTCAATACTTTTTCACTTTTTAGCAAATACGAACAGAGTACCGGTGTAAGGGTAACGGCTACAATTAAGGAAGTCAGAACGGAAATAATGAATGAAATTCCGAGTGGCTGCAGCAATCGTCCTTCCATGCCACTCAAAAAGAACAATGGAACAAAAGACACGATAATAATCAACGTTGCAATAATTATCGAGCTACGTATTTCAATAGATGCGGTGCGCACTATTTCAATGACCGGTGAGCGTTCCTCTTTGGGTTTTCTAACGTTCTCACGCAATCGTTTAAAGACGTTCTCCACATCAATTATGGCATCATCTACCAATGCGCCAATGGCAATGGCCATCCCTCCCAAACTCATAGTGTTAATGGTGTAGCCCATCAGTTTTAAAACGATAATGGATACCAATAGAGAAATAGGAATAGCCAATAATGAAATAACGGTTGTACGCCAATTCATCAGAAAAATAAACAGGACAATCACCACGAAAAATGCACCTTCCAACAGTGTTTGTTGAAGGTTGTTGATCGAGGCTTCAATAAAATTGGATTGGCGAAAGATGTGGTTCTCAATTTCCACCCCTTCCGGTAAAGTGTTCTTTAAATCTTCTATAGCAATATCCAGCTTTTCGGTAAGTTCCAATGTATTTACCCCTGGTTGTTTGGCTAAAGTCATCACCACCGCAGGACTGGCATTCATAGAGCCGTCTCCGATTTTATCCGAGCCTCCAATCTGAACGGTGGCCACATCCTTGATTTTGATGGTCTGACCATTCACTTGCTTTAAAACAGCTTCTTCCAGTTGATCTACTGAATACGCCCGTCCGCTTCCTTTTACAATGTACTGGTTCCCGTGTTGGTTGATCACACCACCAGAGACGTTCTTATTACAGGCTTTCACCTTTTGTAACAGTTCTTCCAGGCTAACATCGTAATGCTTCAACTTTTCAGGATCAGCCATCACCTGATATTGCTTGAACTCCCCACCAATTACAATCACATTGGAGATACCACCAATTGACTTGATACGTGGTCTAATTGTCCAATCTGCCAGCGTTCTTAGCTCCATTGGAGTTAAACTATCCGAACGAACAGCTAAGAGCATCACTTCTCCCATAATGGATGATACAGGAGCCATTGTAGGTATTCCGACACCCTGGGGTAATTTGGCTTGAACCATCGGAATGCGTTCACTTACAATTTGTCTGGCTTTATAAATATCTGTTCCCCATTCAAACTCTACCCAAACAATAGATATTCCTGCTGCAGAGGAAGAACGGATTCTTCGCACATTGGGCGAGCCGTTCATGGCGGTTTCAATCTGGTAACTCACCAGCTTTTCAACTTCTTCTGATTCCATTCCGTGCGCCTCGGTCAGTATGGTAACTTTGGGTGCTGTTAAGTCGGGAAATACATCCACATTCATATTACGGGCAATGAATATCCCTGTAATACTCAACATGACAGCTCCTATGAGTACCAACAACCGGTTTTGCAGCGAAACAGTTAATATTTTATTCAACATAACTTTTCGTTTTAATGATTAATGAGCATGACCGTGTGCCGGTGCTTTGCCTGACATAGAGGCCATTTTCACCTGAAATGCACCTGTGGTTACAACCACTTCACCTGCTTTTAATCCGCTTAGTACTTCTACTTCACTACCATTGCGTTTGCCTATGGTGATGTTGCGCATTTCAAAACTTTCTCCTGAGAGCTGTACCACCACAGAGTACTTACCATAGTCCTCCAACAAAGCAACTTCGGGAATGACTATACCGGTTCCTGCATTCCCAATGGCCACATCTACTTTGGTAAATGCGCCTTCCGGCATTTCTATGGCTTCATTGATTTGCGCATACACTTTTAGTAGAGGTTGATTGTCTTCCACAGCTTTGGCGGTGGAAAGAATCTCTCCGTTATTTGAGCGCAGATCCGACCAGGTGTTTTCAGATGGTTGATACCAGATATTTTGAATGTTTTTGACCTGACTGGAATAGCTTGTGCTTAAATCAATTTCCAATACGCTGCTATTGCTACTGGTGATGACAAGCAACTCATCTCCCTGGTTCACAAAACCACCATTGCTTATTTGGATGGACTTGATATAACCGTCAAATGGAGCTACAACTTGCTTGTTTCCTCCGCTATATCCTTTGGAAATAGTTTCGTATTGTACCTTCGCTACCTGGTATTTGCTTTCAACCTTCTCAAACTCGGATTTAGCAATCACTTTGGACTCGTACAGATCCTTCTTACGCTCATATTCCGCTTTGGCCTGGTTGTAAGTCGCTTTGGCTTTCTCAAACTCGGTCTGCAGGTTATTGTCAGTCAGGTTAGCACTTTGAATGCTCATTAATACCTGTCCTTTCTTTACCATGCTTCCTTCTGTCAGACTCTTTTGTTTATAGGATACCTGACCGTTTGAAGTGGCTACCAAGCTTTGATAATCTGATGGGGCAACATTCCATTTACCGGAGGTATGAACTACATCAAAAATTTCATCATTGTACACCGGTACAGTTTGAAATTCCATTTTCCATGCCTGTTCTTTCAGGAAGGTAATGGAGCCATCGTCTCCTTCCTCACCGCCTAATTCTGCAATGGCATCTTCTGTATTGGCATATACCTTTATGTCTTTCAGGATAATGCGGTCAGTAAGTTTTGGTGTTTTAATGTCAAACACCAATTGATAAACACCTGCCTTGTTCGGTTGAAGCGTTGGAGAAAATATCCCTGGGGAAGAAGGGGCATCAACGGTTTGTCGCACTCCTTTTCCTCCCTCAACCAGACTTACTGTTACGCTACCCTCGGTAACAGCCTTGTGCTTGTCCAGTACGGTAAAGTGGGCAGCAAATCGACTTTGCTTTCCCACTACCAGTACCGGAAACTCAACAAACAGTTCTGTTTTATCTGTCCATACGGTATAGTCCACCCTCGGAATTTCATTACCTGTGGTAATGTGGTTTCCTTCTGCATCGTGGGCATGACCGGATTCTTCTGATTGGGAGCAAGCTGCCAATAGCAAACCTGCTGCCAGTATGATATAATATTTCATAATATTCAGTCTTTTGATTAATCGTTATGAGGATGTTCGTGATCATGGTCATCGTGTGAGTGTTCCTCGTCTCCTTCGTGAGAATGTCCTTCTTCACTATCATGTGAATGATTCTCGTCATGGCCTTCTTCATGCGAATGTTCGTCATGTTCTTCATGGTGTTGATTCATTAGTGAATCGGAAACCGTAAATTCTTCCTGACTATGGTTCTCGTCATGTTCATGGCTATGTGAATCATCCCCGTGATCGTGTTCTTCACCGGCTGCATGTTCGTGTCCGTGATCGTTTTCTTTATTTTTTCCTTGCCCTCCACAAGCCATTAATGAGATTGAAAGAGCTGCGATAATGATATATGATAATTTCATGTTTTCTATTTTTTAAAATGTTTTATAATTGATGTTTTAGCAATTGAGCCTTACGCTGCTGTAAGTCACTTTCCATTTTCAGCAAAGTGTCGTAAGCATCGTTGTAAAAGCTTAATTCGATGTAATACTGCATGAATGAAAACTCTCCGTTTTCATACCCTTTTAGCAATAAATCACCGCTATTTAAGTTTGAAAGAGAGTTTTTGAGTTCATTGTATTTGAGTAGTAACAACTCGTATTCGTTGTACTGTTTCTCAAATTCCACCTGAACAATCAGAGTGGCAGATTGCAAATTCAACGACTGGTATTCAAGATTGGATTTGGCAGCTTTAACCTTGTGTTTGTTGTTCCATAGCGGAATAGAAACACCAGCATAAACCCCTGAATAATTGGCTCCCTGAACCCCTTGATAGTTGTATCCCAAACTTAAATCCGGTAAGGATTGGTTTTTAGCCACTTTTAATGTTTGTTGCGCTAAAAGCTCCTGTTGCTGGATTTTTTGTAGTCCGGGATCTTTCGCCAATTTTTCCTGCCACAAACTATCTTTTGACAGGATGGCTATATCACTGGTATAGGTCGAAAGATTCCAACTGATTTCATTATCTCCATTTAGGTTTTTTAATGAAAGAAGGAGGTTTTGCCTACTGGATTCAATTTCCTGCACTTTAAATTGTTGTTGTATCCAAGCTACCTTTGCCTTGTTAAATTCCAAAACGCTCTTTTCCTCTTTCTTATAGAGTTCCTCGGCTTGTTCATATACCTTTTTAGAACGGGTTAATCGTTCCTGTTCCACGCTCTTTTGTTTGTCCAGGTATATGAGTTCCAGGCACAGGTTTTGGGTTTGAGCAAGTATTTCCTGCCTTCTTACCGCGTAATTGAATTGCAACGTTTGTTGCTGACTTTCAATTAAATTCTTTCTTGCCCCATAGACCGTTGGAAACTCAATGGACTGGCTTAACTGAAATTCAGTATAATTACCGCCACTAAAGTCTCCATTTGGAAGATAAAAAGCATCCAATTGGGGGTCGGGCAAGTTGTTATTCGATTTGAGTTCAAGCTTTTTACTGTCTATAAATTTTAAATAAGCTTGAAGCTCTTTATTGTTTGTTTCAACACTCCGCAGTATGCTATCTATGCCGTTGGATTGTGCAAATACTCCAAAGGATAGTAAGCATCCGCATAGTGCGAATACTATATTCTTTTGCATAAAATGTGATTTTTAGTTTAATCAAAAACAATTTGGGCAAACGGGTGTCTGCCTCTGGATGGGGAAGCCCCACCAAATATGATTAAGCTAAAACAGGAGGCGCACGCAGAGGTGTGGCCTTGAACAAGCATTGCTCGTAGGGTGGTGGGGAGAAAGAAGGTATGGGTTCTTTCTCTAAGGTTTCACTTGCCGGAATTGCAAATGAAAGCAGAACAGCACAATATACTTTGAGCTTCGATAACGAAACCTTAGTATCTAAAGGTAAGTGTGCTAAATGATCCGGTGCTTCATGGACATGAAAGCCTTCTCCTAATAAGTGTCCAATAGAATGGAACAAACCAATATCCTCATTTTCTTCGTGATCATGGTCATGGCCATGATGGTCGTGAGAATGGTGGTGGTCAGAATCAGATATAATGACCGCATGTTCAAAATCTGAATCTAAATGAATATGAGGAACCAGGTCATGAAGCAATACCATTGAGTAAATGGTAAGCAAAAGGCATCCTATTATTCTTTTAGATAATTCCATTGTTTACAAAGGTAAAAATTTGTATTGGTTTATGGTTGTAATATCATTATTATTTGTATTTTATACGGCTTCGCAAACTGTACAATTGGATTCACCAACCAGCTTTCCGTTATTGTCAAACCTGAACTTACAGCACTCATTGAAGTTCTCTTTGAGTATCTTTTTTGACCTTCTAATTCTGGCTTTTACATTGGCTAAACTTATATTCAATTGCTCGGCTGCTTCATTCATAGTTTTACCTTCCTGATAGACCAGTTGTAATACTTGTCTATAATTCTGTGGCAGTTCGTCAATAAAACGATCCAAACAACATAAATCGTTGATGGTGGAACCGGAAACAAAATCAGAGGGAAGCGAAGTTTCTTGAAGCTTTTTATTCTGGTTGAACAAGTTGTTTATCTCATTTCTGACAATCTGATACGTCCAGGCTTTCACTTTGGATTGATCCCGTATCGTTCCAATGTTGTTATGGATTTTAATAAAGGCATTTTGAATTACTTCATTGACAGCATCCTGGTTCTTTACCTTTTTCATGGTAAAAAAGTAAAGCTCGGTGTAGTACTCCTTCCATATTTGTTCAGTTGTCAATTTCATATATTCTTTTTAACGGAAGGTTGATATGAATGGTATATCAACCTTCCGTAACCCTTAACAGCAATCACAGTTCTTACAATCGCATTTTACACAAGGGCAATTACCCTTTGAGCAATCTTTACAATCACATGCCGAACATTGGCAATTGGTGCAGGTACATCCTTTTTTATTATTCATCGCTATAAATTTTTGATTCACTTTATAGACTGTGAATGGTCAAAAAGGATACTCCATATTTTATTTTTTTCTACAAAAGGTTTTTCAACCTCTTGTTAAGTTATTGTATTGGTGGTCAGTTGCCTTCATCACCATTTTTCCATAAAATCGTTTTTGTAGCTCTCACCAATTGGTAGCTTGGTATCGTCTAAAACGATTTGATTGCCTTCTACAAATTTTATGGCCAATCTATTCACAAGGTAGGAACGGTGAATCCTGTAAAAGTGAGATTGTGGTAAGTTTTCTTCAACGGATTTCATCGTGCCATAAACCATTAATTTTCCATTGGATCTTGTGTGGTATGTTACATATTCACCATTGGACTGGATATACAGGATGTCGCTCAACTCTATCTTGTATATTTTTTTGTTTGATTTCAATTGGATGTTACCGGTCAATTCCTGCAGCGTATCATTTCCCATTTCAGGTTTTGTAAGTGACTGCCTTACTTTATTGATTGATTTCAAAAAGCGATGAAACTCAATGGGCTTCAACAGGTAATCTGCTACTTCCAATTCAAAACCTTCAACTGCATATTCCCGATAGGCGGTAGTTAAAATTACTTTGGGTTGTTTGATTAAGGTTCTTAAAAAATCTATCCCTGAAATGTCAGGCATATTAATATCCAGTAACAAAATATCTACTTCTCCTTTTTCCAATAAGGACATGCACTTTAAGGGGGATTTATACAGTCCAACAACTTCTAAATCCTCAATTTTATCGCAATAGTCATTGAGCAATAAACGAGCAGGTTCTTCATCATCTACAATAACACACTTATACATTGGCTGTTAGTTTTAATGAAACACTATACTCGGTTGCGGTCTGATCAACCTTAAACTCATGCTTACCTGGATATAGCAACTCCAATCTTCTGGTTACATTGGCTATTCCTATTCCCCTGGTATTGTCAACTGTTTTATCTCTACTGTAAGAGTTGGAGCAGTTAAAAATGATATGCCCCTCTTTTGATACTAATTCAATTGTGATGAACCCATTATCTACATCTTCAATGTTTCCATGTTTAAACGCATTTTCTACAAATGGAAGCAACAACATTGGTGCAACTTTTTGATGCAACTCGGCTTTGGTGTAATCGAATCCAATGTTATCAATACTGCTATCTTTTAACTTATATAGGGCAATGAAGTTTTCCAGATAAGCCACTTCATCTTTCAGGCTAACACTTCCTTCTTTTTCACCATACAAAGAGTAGTCGAGCATTTTTGATAACTGCATAACAGCCTCCGACCCTTTTGGAGAAGTTTTATATGTGAGGTAATAAATGTTGTTAAGCGTGTTGAACAAAAAATGCGGATTTATTTGTTGAACCAGAAATTGTTTTTCTGCAGTAATAATGGCCAATTCCTTTTCCTCCTGGGACTTTTGCTTTTGAAAAACAAATAGGAAGAAGCTTAAAAATAATGCCAATGTGAGAGGCATAGCATACATAAGAATTACTTCCACATTGATCAAGTGTTGAGCTTCTAATTGGTGCTGAGAATGTGCAATGTAGTGAGGTGTAAATCTTTCGGCATAGCTATTCAGTACTATACTCAATACAACTATTATCAGATTTAGAAGAATGTAGGCTGCGTATTTTTTATACTCATAAAGTCGGGGCAATATCCACCTTAGATTGCTGTAAAAAACAAGGATTTGAGTAACAACAATTGTTGAAGTTCTAATCACAGCCGTTTTAGAATCAACTGCGAAGTTGAAAACAACAAAAAGGGAGGCAGTGTATAAACTCCAAATGATGATATATATAAGCCTCCTTTGCATCCTACAAAGTTAAGAATATAGATGTAAAGCCTTTGCTCATTTCAACGGATTCCCTATTATTTAATTGAATCAGGCTTCTTTTCAGTGAACCTTCCTTTTTACCCTATTAACCGCTTTTTTACGGTTCCATTTAATAATTCCCAGGCTTCATTGAATATTTTTTTTCGCTGTTTTTTCTGTCGATACTTTTGATTTCAAGTTAATGATTTACCGCTATGACAGGTAAGTTTTAGCGTTTTAAAAGCTCCCGGAAAACCGGACTATTGAAACGAAAAGTATGTTCAATTAAAATGAAGAAGTGTATGGAAAATTCAGTTTTAAATTTGGTAGAGAACGCTACGTTTGCAAGATTAAAGACGTTTGAAAATCACAGCTTAGATTTTAAACTTGAACAATTTAGTGTTACCGGAAGTATTAAGGATAAAAATGCCCTGTACTTTATTACAGAGGCTAAGAAAAGAGGGTTGCTTGCCGAAGGTGGAACCATCATAGAATCAAGCTCTGGAAATTTTGGAATTGCACTCGCTGTAATTGGAAGGCAATTGGGTCATCCCGTTAAAATAGTGATTGACCAAAAAACTTCCCGTAGCATGAAACGCTTGCTCGAAATTTATGGGGCGGAAGTATTGGAGATTGGTTCAGAACATTGTGATGAAGCTGGCTCCATGCAAAAAGCCCGAATGAATTATGCTCGACAAATTCAAGAAAAAATCCCAGGGAGCTGGTATGCCTGTCAGCACTTAAATCCTATGACAGCCGAAGTTCACTATCATTCAACAGCATTGGAGATTGAAAAGCACTATAACGGTGCGCCTGATGCAATTGTTATGGGTGTATCGACTGCAGGTCAATTGGCTGGTATTTCACGATACTTTAGAGAAAAATATCCCAAAACAAAAATTTGGGGTGTTGATGTTAAAGGGTCGGGAGTATTTACAAAAGATAGACATCCCTATAAGATGACGGGCTTGGGCTTGTCTTTTCCTCCACCTGCCTTTGATTGGGATTTAGTTGATAGGGCATTTTGTGTTGATGATGAATTGAGCTTTTCGTTTTGCTATTACCTTGCCAGAGAAGAAGGACTTTTGTTAGGAGCTTCGTCTGGTTCTGTAATTGCTGCAACGCTGAACGCATTGAAAACAGAGGTGGATTGTCAAAAAGTATGTATGATTAGTGCGGATTCAGGTTTGAGATACCTGGATACCTTTTGTGATGAGCAATGGTTAAAAGAAAATAACTTGCGCATTTTTGACAAAAGTGAGTGCCTTGAAAAAATTGAAACAGTAATTGAACACAAAAGACCTGAAAAATAAAAGCTCCAATAGATCCAATGATGTTGTAAAACTTTGGAAGCAGTTTATACCGTTAAGCCTTACCGATATGGCAATGGCTTTTGGTGAGCCTGTGAGAAATTTTGCGATTGCATCTCTGCCAAATGGCGGATTGAATTTAGCTGCTTTTGGAATTGCAAAAAGTTTAGCCAACTTTTTTGAAGCTCCTATTATTATGGTGCTTCATGCTTCTAATGCTTTAGCCCAGGATGCTGATAGTTCCAAGAAGTTTTTAAGGTTCACGTTAATATTCTCGCTATTGCTTTCGGGAATATTTCTAAGCCTTTCTCTACCGGCTATTTTTGAATTTATTGGTGAGCAGGTTTTTAGTTTAAGCTTTGAAGTTTCGGACACAACCCGAAAGATAGTTTATCTGATCTTTTTGTTCCCGTTTATCATTGGTTGGAGAAGGTATTTTCAAGGACTTCTTATCCAGCAAAAGAAAAACAACGTAGTAGCACGGGCATCACTGGTAAGATTGTTTTTTGTCATTGTCATTCCACTTTTAGGAATGCAGTTATCCTGGTCGGGATTGACCTGTGCGATAGGCTCATTAATGGGAGGATTATTGGCTGAATCTATCTATGTAACTTTTTACTGTATCAAGTTCCACAGCTTTGATGAAGTGCAAACTCATCATGCAGAATCTTTACCGAAAACGTATAGCGAGATTTATCGTTATTATTTCCCTCTGGCTTACTCGATGGTGGTCATTTGGGGAACAAGGGCACTTTTGGTTTTCCTACTAAGTTTTGCCATTGACGCAAAAACCTCACTGATTCTCTGGCCAATTATTTGGGGGATTGTGCTGATAGTCTCCAACGGAACAAGGATGGTGCAACAGGTGTACATTTCAAGTAAAGACGATTTTTCAAAAGAAGCCATCAATAAGTTCTGCTTTTCTGTAGCAATGGCATTCACGCTAATCCTGGTTCTATTGATTATTACTCCCTGGGGCAATAGTATTCTGGCAATTTCGATGGGGCAGCTTGTCGAATATCAAAACGTGATTCTAAACTGTTTAGGTTACTTTCTGCTTTTTCCGGCTCTTACAACGCTTCAAAACATTCTGCAGGGGGAATTGATCATACAACAGAAAACAAAGGCTGTTGGACACGCAGCTATCCCTTCACACTTACTACTTGTCATTCTTGCTTATACTTTAATTAAGATGGATTTTTCAGGTATGACAGCTTTAGCTATTGCGCTAAATATTGGTTTGGTCTGTGAAATATTTTTTCTGTGGTTGTTGGGAAAGTCTCGCAATAAGTAATTCTTCAATAAAGTAGTAGCAACGAAGGTATTTACGCCTGCAAGACTATGTATAATTAAATAAGTATGGCAAACATAAAACCTTTTAAAGCGTGGCGTTATCATTCACGTTTTAATGATAGTATTCACAATCTCACTTCGCCTCTTTTTGATGTTGTCTCTGAACGTTATCGTCAAATATTGTATCAAAATCCTCTAAATAGCATACACTTATCTGTTCCAAATAGTGAATCTGTAGGGAAAGCTGCCGCTGTAACATTTGAAAAATGGAAACAAGAAAATATCGTGGTTCAGGATGAAAAACCAGCAATTTATGTTTACTATCAACATTTCAGTTTAAATAATGACAGAAAAAAATACTGCCGTAAGGGCTTTATTGCTTTTGTAAAAGCTTACGATTGGGACGAAAGAGTAGTTTTAAGACATGAAAATACAATCCCTAAAGCTGTGAATGATCGTCTTGATATATTAGAACAATGTCAAATTAATGCAAGTCCTACACATGGTCTTTACAAAGATGAAGGCTTTGAGTTGGAAAAGTATATGGATGAATCCATGAAAAGTCCTATTTATGAAATAGAGGACTATCAAGGTGTTCGAGATGTTTTAGCTGTTATTGACGATGAAGAAATCATCAAAAAATTTGTAAAAAAACTGGCAACTCAACAGGTTATTTTAGCTGACGGACATCACCGTTACTCCGGATCTGTAGCCTATCGTCAAAAACGCAAAAAAGAAAACCCTAATCATACAGAAAATGAAGGGTACAATTATCACATGATGTTTTTGACCAATTCAGAATCTGATGATTTAAGAATATTACCTACACATCGTTTGATTTATGATTTACCAAACTTTGATGAGAAAGAAGTTTTAGAGAAAGTGGCAAAGTATTTTACCATTGGAGAAATAGAAACATCCAATGATTTGTTTCAAATTATCACAGGTAAAAAATGGACTTTTGGACTTGTTTTATCAGATAAAACCTATAAAATTCATCTGAATAATAAGCAAATTGAGAAATTGAAATGGGATCTTCCTATGGAAGTAAAAGAATTGGAACCAACTGTTTTACATTATTTTGTAATAGAAAAGGTTCTAGGTATAGAAGGCAAAGACCAAAGAAGTAGCCCGCATATTTCTTTTGAGCGAAACTTTACAGAGTGTATGACCGAGGTTTTCAAACAGAAAGCCCAAATGGCGTTGATTATGAATGAAGTTCCAATTGAAACAGTCTATGAGGTTTGTCAAACAGGCTATACTATGCCTCAAAAATCCACTTATTTCTATCCTAAAGCCATTGCTGGGTTTCTCTTTGGAAGCATCAAATAAAAGATAAACTGTTTACAAGTAAGATACTTAGGGAATTGATCATACAGCAAAAAACAAAGGCTGTTGGGGAAGTCTTGTAATAAATAATCCTTCTATTGTAGGAGTATCCTTTAAATGGAGATGCACCTTACTGACAAATCAGGGATACTGGCGAGTACCAACCTTAATCCATTAGCAGGTGCATCATTTTGACCAAAGATAAAGATTGTCATTTATTAAGCGAGTTAAATTCAACACAACTTAAAGTACACTTTAATTCTTGATAAGAAGAAGGGTGCTAATGATCCGGTTCTTTGTATTTTTTACAAACTAAATATACGAGTATTCGTATTTATTTGTATATTAGCAGAAATTATCCCAACGAAAAAGAGCCAGATGGATATTAAAGATTTTCTTAAAGACCCAATTCATAAGTCAATTAGTGAGACATTAAATGAAAAAGTGTTATCGAATAAGTACACCGATACTGCAGCTAGTACAATTAACACTTGGATAAATGATGGGTTAATGGATAATCTGCGTGATGGGTCGAGGAAATGGAGAAGGTTTTCGGTAATCGAAGCTATATGGATAAGCATCGTAATTGAGCTTAGAGATTTTGGGTTTCGAAAAGAAGCTATCAAGGTAACAAAAGATGAACTCCTTCCTTCTGCAGAGGAATTTGATACACCATACCCTTATTTGGAATACCACCTTATCACAACAATATTATATAAGAAACCTTATTTCATAGTTATTGACAAAGATGGCCATGCTAATATTCTTGGTTATGAAACGTATGTTAATATGTTAAGCATTGAAGACGTTCCGACTTCCCATGTTGTGATCTCTCTAGGAGGATTGTACGGAAAGCTCTTAAATAAAATTGACCGCATGAAAGCGGACTTTACGCAGTTTTTCAAACTCACCAACGAGGAACTTGAATTACTGTCATTCATAAAACAGAATGACTTTCAAACCATAAAAATTGCACGGAGAAATGGTGAAATTGACAGACTTGAAGGGGTAGAAAGAATTGATCGAGAAAAACGAATTATCGACATCCTTAACGAAGGAGATTATCAAAATATAGAATTAAAACAGGAAGATGGAAAAATTGTATGTATCCATCGAACGATTAAGAAGAAAATAAGCAAATAATTATTCATTTAAAACTGGCGAGTTATGAAAAATGTAATTCCTTATCAAAGGGTTTCTACCGGAAACCAAACCCACTCATTAAAAAAGCAGAGTGAACTAATTTCTAAGTATTGTTTAGAAAATCAATTTGTCATAGTAGAATCCTATTTGGATGTATGCTCTGATAAAGATTTCATTAGACCTCAATTTAATCGACTACTTCAAATGTGTATGTCGAAACCGGAAAAAGTTGACATGATACTTGTTTCTGATTGGAGCCGATTTGGAAGGGATAAGACCGAGGTTGAGCAAATGGTCAATTCTTTATCTGAACTAGGTATTGAAGTAAAAAGTATTAATGAGTAAGTAAATCTAACGAACAGGTTTCTTTAAACTGTAAACGTGTTATGATAAAAGGTCAAGCACAATATCAAACTCACATTCCTACTTCTTATCGCTTAAAGCATGGAAGTATAGCGAAGTGCGAAAAATGTATTCAACAGATAATGCCGAGCCGAATAATCAAAACGAACAATTTACAGAGGGAGAGTTAAAAGTAGTAACCCTGGAAGAATTTCGACAATTCAAGGAACTCGATAAATACTCCGATGAAGAAGCCCTAGCGATAATCAATTCAATCAAAGAGTTGTGTTTAATCGCTCACGAAATTATTACAAGTAATGAACAATCTTGAACAATTTAACAGCTTCGGCAAAAGAAATAAAGAACGGATTATTAGCAATAACAAATCCGTAATCTATACAAGGGTTTCTGATATAAAACAACAGGATAATACCAGTCTATCTAGTCAAAAAAAGTACTGCACTGAATATGCTGAAAAGAGAGGGTTTGAAGTGTGTAAGTATTTTGGCGGTAAGGTGGCCAGCGCAAAAACAGATGACAGAAAGGAGTTTAAAGAAATGCTTGCTTTTGTAAGGCGTAGAAAAATCTCCAACATCATCGTCTATAGTATTGATAGGTTTTCCCGTTCAGGAGCCAGTGCAATTTCCACTGTAGAGGAACTTAATAGAAAGGGAATAAATGTACTCTCGGTAACACAGCCTGTAAACAATGGCACATCCACTGGTAGCTTCTTTCAAAACATCAACTTATTGTTTAGTAAGTATGACAACGACCAGAGAAGGGAAAAGACCATTGGAGGGATGCGAGAGAGGCTTAGAGACGGTTTCTGGATGGGTACAGCTCCAATGGGATATAAGAATGCCAGAAACGAGAAAAACATTCCTATCATCCTTCCAGACGAAAAAGCCAAACTAATTCGTAAAGCATTTCTTTGGAAAGCAAATGAAGGGCTTGCTAATGCCGAAATAGTTAAGAAACTTGAAGCGCACGGGTTAAAAATCTATAGGCAACAACTTACCAGGATGTTCAAAAATCCTGTGTATTGTGGCCTTCTTTCTCATAGCCTGTTGGAAGGGGAAGTTATACAAGGGATACATCCAGCTATCGTTTCAAAAGACATATTCCTTAAAGTAAATGGGATTCAAGCCAAGAATCATCATGGCTATACACACAAAAAGATTAATGACAATTTACCACTCAAAGGGTTTGCCAAATGTTCAGGCTGCGGATCTAATATGAGTGGATACTTGGTTAAGAAAAAAGGACTGTACTACTACAAATGCAAAACCACCGGTTGTTCTTCAAATAGAAGTGCAAAGTTCTTACACGGGCTTTTTGAGAAGCTAATCGAAGTATATCAAGTTAAGGAAGAACTTAGCCCTATTGTGGAGATTCAGGTCAAGAACACTTTCGACCTTTTTAATAAGACGAAAGAGGAAAGTAAAGAGACATTGAAATACAATCTGAAAACCATAAATGAGAAGATCGAAAAGCTTGAAGAAAGATTTGCAATCGGAGAGATTAAACATGAAATGTATGAGAAGTTTGTAAAGAAGTTCTGGGAAGAAAGGGCTGATGTAGAGAAAGAAATGAAGAAAAATGGATTTGATGGTGCGAACCAAGAAAAATATCTGGATAAGGCGATTAAATTTTTCACTAACCTAAAGGAAATGTGGGAGTTAGGAGGATATGAAGCAAAGCAAAGGTTTCAATTTATGCTATTCCCCGATGGAATTGTGTATGATCGAAAAAAAGACATGGTGCGAACCACACAAGCAAATCCAGTTTTAGAGATAATCCACTGTATTTCAACGCTTTTAGAAAATAAAAAAAGCGGACAAAAGTTGAATTTATCAACTTTGTCCGCTCGTGTGATCCCGGCAGGATTCGAACCTGCGACCGTCTGCTTAGAAGGCATAGGATTTTTGTAAAACATTAATCTTAATACAATCAAAATTCCTTTTTTTTCAGCACTTACAAAAGAAATACAATTCAAATTAAACCAAAATAATACATATTATTTGTGCAAATCCTGTGCAAATTATTTCTTACCTTTGGTCTTGTGAATACGAATATTGTCATTTCTTTGGATCAACGCAGGGCTAAAAAAGACGGTTCTTTTCCTGTTGTGATGCGATTAGGTCATAATGAACGGACAACTTCTATTCAGACTGGTGTAAGCGTTTCTGCAAAGGATTGGGATGCCAAAAACAGCACGGTAAAGAAGAGTTATACGGGTGTTTCTTCTGTTAACCGCCTGAATAATATCCTCTCTAAGAAAAAGGCTGATGCTATGGACATTATTTTTAAGCTGGATGAAGAGGGGGTGCTTTCTGCTATGCCTATCGCTGCGCTACGCAAAGAAATTGATAAAAGTAAGAGTGCTACAGGGTCTTCATTTTTTGATTTTGCGAATGTGCAAATTGAGGCTTTGGTTGCCTCTCATCAGATTGGTACTGCCAGGTCTTATAAAGGCGTTTGTAATGTGCTTAGAACTTTTAGAAACGGGAAAGATTTATCGTTTCAAGAAATCACCTATGACTTTCTGCGCAAGTTTGAGGCTTCTCATTTAGGCAAGGGTAATTCTTATAATGGCTTGTCGGTATATCTGCGTGCTATTCGTGCCATTTATAATAAGGCTATCAAGTCCAAAGTCATCGATAAGAGTTTATATCCGTTTACGGATTATAAGATTAAGGAGGTTCCTACTGAAAAAAGGGCTTTGAACTGGGATTTATTAAAAATAGTAATTGAATTGGACTTATCCCAAGACCATTCCTGTTTTCATGCCCGTAATTATTTTCTCGCCAGTTATATGATGTATGGGATGAATTTTATTGATATGGCTTTTTTGAAAAAGTCAGATATTAAGAATGGCAGGGTGCAATACAGAAGGCAGAAAACTGCCAAACTCTATGACATTAAAATTTCTGATAGTTTGGAGCATATTCTTTCTTTCTATAAGGATTTAAACCCTGCTTCTGATTTTATTTTCCCGATTATTAAGCGGGATACTCCCCTTCTTCAAAGTAAGGATATTCAATGGGCTAGAAAGCGGTACAACAAGAAATTGAAGGAGTTGGCTGCTTTATGCGGTATTGAGAAGATTTTGACCAGCTATGTGAGCCGTCATTCTTTTGCTACACAGGCTCAAACCTTAAATATTCCGATTAAGGCTATTAGTACGATGCTGGGGCATTCGGATCTGAAAACAACTGAAATTTATCTTGAAAGCTTGCCAACTAATGTTTTAGATGACTTTAACGAGCAGATTTTGAAGGGGTAGCTTAATTTTATTCAATTCCCTTGAAAAACTCTACCATAGTGATTTTATGAATTTCTATTATTCTTATAAGAGCCTTTATTCCAAAGTTTGATTGCGCTTCCTCAATATTCCAATATTGTTTTGGTTCAAAATCATGTGCATTAGCAAACTTCCTGTAACTGGTATAACCAGCTTCAATCCTCAACTTCTTTATATGAGCTGAAATTTTTTCAATGGAAATATTTGAGTTGCCCGTCATGCAACTTCAAATGTTACATTCTCAAAATTAAATTCTTGCGTATAATTTTACGCAAATCAAAATTTTTAAATATATTTGCGTAATATTTTACGCTTATTCTTGCTCTTATACCCCGTTTATGATAGGGTAAAGCGGTTTTAAAAGGATTTTGCTATGGCAAACACTATACAAAAAGGATTACTGAAGCTGGGCACAGCGTTTGCATTCGTGAGCGCTGCTGTTGGCTTGAATGATAACAAAATCATGGCACAGGGAAATAACCCCGGCGGATTTACTCCTGAAAAACCCAAAACTGAATGGAAGGCTCCTGCGACTGACAGTGCTAAAAAAGCTGTGAAAGTAAATTTCAATGCGCCGAAATCGGGTGAAGATTCTACTTCGAAAAAAGTGATTACACCGAATATGACGGTAGATGACAAGGCTGCTATTTATTCAAAAAATAATCCTGCTGTTGGTATTGCCATCTGGAAGGGTAAGGACATGGCTAAATATACTGACCAGCAAATAATTGCTTTCTACGAAGGTATTTGTCGGGATAGCGGTGTAGTAAGTAAAGTTTTTCTTACAAACGAGCTTATGAATGATGGCGGCAATACTACCTACGCTGTTTTTGTCAAGGGTGGTTCGGTAGGCGGGATAATGAATGGGGATAATATCCTTTCTGATGAGGGCTTGTATCGCGCCATTCGTGCCCGTAAGGGTCAAGATTACCGTGACAGGCGTGCCTCAATGGGGTTAAACCATCAATAATATTTTTACATTCCTGGTGTGTATGAAACCGTAGGTTGAAATTCCACAGTTTCGTTTGGTGTTGATTCAGCTTTGCCCTGAATACCAAATTGTGCCATCGGGTTGCTAACTACTTCTGCCTTCCGAACAGCAGAATTTTCATGAGCGACTTCTTTGTCTGTTTCTTTCCCACCATAGTTATTTTCATATTGTCTTTTCACTTCCAGTTGCACATCTTCCCAAATTTTCTCTGCCTGATTGTTATACTCTTCATCACTCAGGTTTTGAGATTTCAGGTCTTCTAACTGCTGGTGAATTGCAGCTGCTTTTTCACGGTCTTGCGCTGCTGCTTCATCCAGCTTTTCTATATCTTCCTCATATTGGTAGTTATCCTTATCCAAAGTGGCATTTTCTGCATCGGCAGCTTTCATCAGGTTTTCTGCTTTATACAGCAAGGCTGTCAGCGTAGCGGTTTCACTCACTTCCTCCCCGTGTTCCTTTAAGAGCTGGCGCAGTTTTTCTTTATCGACAGGCTCGCCATTTTTGTGGGCTTTGAGCATTTTGCTTACTTCACTGATAAAGGTGCTGTTTTCCTGCATCCGTCCAATATTATCAGCAATTTCCTGGCGGAGCTCCTGCGCCTTCTGTTCTTTTTCCTTTGCCTGTGTCAAATACCAGCTTTCCAGCCACTGCAAGCGCTCTTCCCACATACGGCGCTGCTGCTCCAGGCGATTGAGCAGGTTTTGAAAACGGCGCTCTTTTCGCTGTTTTTCGATGTCGGATTTATACCCTTTATTGGCTGCATTGGCGGTTTTTATCATCCCTGCTGCTTCCAGCCTGTCCGGGTCTAGCGATAAATTATGCTTTTTGGTTTCAAGCGCACGGTTTTTATCGCCTTGCTGTTTGATAAATTCTGCTTCCTGCTCTTTCTGAATTTGTCTATTTACTTGTTCATTACGATCACGTTGGGTCACATGTAAAGTTTCATGTACGCCTGCTTCGCCCTGGGTCAACTCTTCCTGCTCCGCGCGGGTGACTTCATTGGCAATTTCGGCTTCGGGGTCTACCGTCCAGATGCCGAACGCGTTGCGTGCTTCGGCTTTGACTTCTTCTTCATTGCCGGCTGCGGCAGAAAACTTCTGCGTCAGATTTTTAAGATTAGTTACCATGTCCCTACCCGAAGTTACCTTTTATGAACCCTGTTTATTGCCTGTTTTGTTCAGGTCTTGTTTATAGTATCGCCTATAATGGTTTATATTATGTAAATACACAGCTTTTTAACTGTTTTTGAATAAAATTTTATCGTTCTGTCTAATATGCTCTTATGCTGTTGGTTTTGTTACGGTTTTTATCGGTTTTGTGCTAGGATGTTTACATGAATGAAATTTCAGGTTTGAAAAAAATTGTTCTTTCGGATGCTCTGGTTGCTGAATTAAAAGCTGAACAACTCCGAACAGGAATGGGGCCACAGGCTCTGTTGCGTGGCACTAGAAACACCCGCCCAAATGGTTTAAATGCTGCAATGGTCAAAAGGTGGCTGAACGGTGCTGCTCTTTCTGCGGAACAAGCGCATATTGACTATATACGTAGACGCTGGGCTTCCTTCCCGAATAAGGAGGATACATGGCTTCTACTGGATAATCGCAAACGTACCCGATTGAAATCTGCGCTCAAAGATACCGGATTAAGTGTCAATCAACTGTTCTCTATACGTTCCGACCTTCCCAGCGGATTTGTTGTGCAGCTGACGCACTCTTATTTTGCAGCTGCTCGAAAGAAGATTAAGAAAGAATATTACCTGTTTATTCTCAAAGTCTGCGATGAAAACAAAGGCAAAGGCTATATACCTCTTACTGATGAAATACAAAAACGTTTAAAGGCGGAAGTGGAACGCACAGGTGTTACCCCTGCTGATTTTATACGCTCTGAAAGTAGTAAGTGTGTCGAGGGTTTGTCTCAACACCTATTGTATACCTGGGTGCGTGGTGATGCCCAAACGGTGGATAGCCGTTATTTAGATAAGGTACTGGAGGCTTATGCTGCTTTTCCTGATAAAGTGGTTTTGGAGCCTGCCAAAGCGGTGAGTGAACATCGGAAAGATTTGCGACCTATCTGCGATAAGGAGTTGACGGTGTTGCTAAAATACCGAATGCTTCTGGGAATTTTGCCTGGAAAGATTTTTGAGAGGGCTTCAGATATTCCCGATGGACTGAGCCCTGCTACTGTCAGCCGCTGGTTGAATGGTTCTGCCCAAAATGTACATTCTGTGCATATTCATTGGGTGTTAAACCGCTGTCGTGAGTTAGTGCGATTGGCTGGGGCTGTCGGTGAGGAGTTATGAGCCACAATTTCTTGTATTAAGTTTTGCAAACTGCTTTTGATGATTCCTTGAGGCAACTGATTCCACAATACTGCCACGGGCATTTTTCCTTCGGAGACTTCTCCGTATAATAATATAGTAACAGGGATGTCCAGGTAATCGGCTATATCCCGCAATATGGATGCTGCCAAACGGTTTTCGCCTTTCTCATACTTTTGTATTTGCTGATGTGTTACGCCTAAAGCTCTCCCCAACTGCTCCTGGGTTACTTTTCTTTTGTTCCGGTATTTTCTGACCCTTTGGGCAATGGTCTTATCTGCCTTTTTAACTCGGGGTTTATGTGCTTTGTTCATGGTTGCTTCCTAAAAAAGGGGGTACTCTGCCCGATGGGTTTTTGGGGGAACGAACAGAGTACCCGAGTGTGTACCTGAAAGCAGGTACAGTTGGAATTAACTTATATGGTTTGTTCGGATATTTCCTTTGCGATTTGTTTACGCTGGGATTTAAGCCTTTTCAGCCAGCGTTCACCTATCGGAATAAAGGTTTCTATGGCTTTTAACCGCAAGGGCAGATAAGCAGCTTTGGGCGGCACTTTATGGCGCGTATAACCGCTTGCCAATTTGTTACAGATACTTTCGGTAAGGTGTGCCAGCATATTATCCCCGTTAAATTGAAGAAAGGCTATGACATCGTCTTCTGCATAGCCGATGCCCTGCATATTACTCAGCAAGGTTTGTATGGTTTCTAATGAGGTGCTGCCTTCTGCTGTTTCCTCATTTACGGTATTTTGATATTTTACGATTGATTGTTCCCGAACTTCGGGTTTTTTAGATTTGGTCATATTCAGCCCCACACTGTTTCTTGTTTTTTGAGTTACTGTATTTCACTCTCACGGGAATGGAGTAACACACTCTGAATAATTTATGCAAGCCTTTTTTGCAAATTATTTCACTTGCAATGGAATTGCCTAAGTTTTATAACTGCTTACAGGATTTTTTTGGTGTTTTTGGGGAGATTTCAGATGATTACACCTTTGCAGGCTCTTCTTGCAAGAACAATGCTGGGCTATTCCCAAAAATATGTGGGTTTGCAGTTAAGCATGGCGCATACTTCTGTTTCCCGTATAGAAAATGGTGAAGGAGATACTCCTGCTTCAAGACTTTTAAAATTACAACGCTTTTATGAGCAGGAAGGTGTGGAGTTTACCGATGGTAACGGTGTGCGGGAACGCCGTTCATATTTGCAGCATTATCATGGTGTGGAAGAGTTTCGGGCGTTTATGGACGATGTATACTTTACAGCAAAGGAATACGGGGGCGATATTTGTTTGTTTAATTCCAAACCCGGTATATGGCTGAAACTTTTGGGAAAAAACTGGTACGCTATGCACAGTAATCGCATGGAGGCTTTGGGGGATAAGATACGGGTGCGGATTACCGTGCAGGAAGGGGACCAGTTCTTTATTTTAGGTTTTGCCGAACATCGCTGGTTTCCGCAAGACTTCTGGAAAGAAAAAGTGTTTTACGCCTACGGTCCGAAACTGGGGTTTTTAGATTTCAGCGGCAACTCTGTTCATATCATGGTATTACAGCAACAGGATTTTGCCGACAGTTTTAAGATTTTGTTTGATATTGCCTGGGAGCATATTGCGATTGAACCGAATAAGGATGGGAATAAAGTGCTTGAATGATTGAAAGTCTGACGGGGGTTTTAAATACCGGGTTTGTCAGTTCATGGGTGAAGTCGGTTTGTGATGAAGATTGGGAGGTGATTGAACGTCCTGCCGCTTTTTTCGTGCGTAATCGTCAGGAGGATGCACATAAGGTTCAACGGGTGATTGTTTTACCGCCCAAAGGGTATACTGCTAATTCTTTTAACCAGACCAATTCCCACGATGAGGCTTTACAGGCTACTATCCAAATTAAAGGAGCGGTGCGTAGCGGTAAAAAGGGTTTCAGCAAACTGAAAAACTGCCTTTTACTGGCTGCTTTTAATACAAAAAGCGGGGTCAGTGATTTGAATGTGCCTTACCTTACTTTTGATTTGAAGGATACGCCAAACTTATCTGCTTCTTTTCATTCTGCGGGTACTCCTCCTTTTTCTGTGGTGAAGCCTGACGGGTTTGGTTTTTATCACAACCTGATTAATGTTTCTGACGATTGGTTGGTGCTGAAATTAAATAAAAGGCTTCGACCACAAAAGGGTGTTGAGTTAACCGGTGTTTTAAAGGGTATACCCTCAACTGCTGTTGAAAGTCTGACCCAATTATATGAAGGCATTGTAACTTATGGGGATGAGGTGTTTATGAAGCTGCCAGATGTGGTTGATGAAGTAATTAAATTAGCTCCTGAAATTTCCTTACCTGCATTGGGGGAAATGCTCTATGCTTATGATACGGGAAGGCATGAAGCATGCTCTTCTTTTGCAATGATATTAAAGGTCGGGAAACTACATTATAAAACTACTTTAGACTATTTGAATGGGGCTGCTGATACTGGTATTATTCCATCCTATTACGCGCAACAGCTCATGGATAAGCTGAACCGTTGGCACAATCTTCACAAAAACCCATATAATCTTAATTTCGAGTAAGGAAAACACGGCAATTTTGTAAATTGCCGCCATGAATGTCATTTGCCTGGAAGAGCCTGCTTTCTATGAACTGGTCGAAACTGTGGTTGCCCGATTGAAAAATGAGCAGATCAGCCTACCGGAAAAATGGATTGGAACGGAAGAGGCTATGGGTATTTTAAATATCAAATCCAAGACGACCTTACAAAACCTAAGAGACTCAGGAAAAATAAGGTTTTCACAGCCTCAGAAAAAAATCATTGTTTACGACAGGGACTCTATTGAAAGTTATCTGGAACACCATGCAAAAGACACTTTTTAACTATGGATGAAAGTAAGTATATCGAGAAATTCAATGAAGGCTACTTGTTGGCGAAACATCATCCTGAGTTAGCTCAATCCGTTCTTAAAAGTTTAGAAGGTAAAGAGGATATAATGGCTTTGGGTTTGAGGGACGGTGTTAATGAGTTTGTAATAGAAAGGGACAATAAGGATAAGTTTATGGATATGCATCAAAATTATAAAGTGCAGGGAAAAGGGTTGGCTGTGGATAAAGAAAGAGGTAAAGACAAGGATAATTTGGTGAAGGAATGATTTTAATTGACTCTTGGTTCTGCCGCATGGTATTTTCATAAAAATTAGCCACTGCAAATGGAGTAGAGGATGACTGTTGATATTGAAAGAATGAAAAGTGGAATTGAAGACCTAAAAAAAATATTAGAGGAAGCAGAAAAAATCAGAAGCTGGGCACTGACTAATGGTGTATCTGAAAGTGACGATGGCGGACAGTTCTCTGAATCTCTTTACAGGTTAGAAAAAATAGTACAGCCTTTTGAAGAGAACAACTGGGATATAAATAAAGTATTCACCATTGCGGCAACTGATGGGAGCCAGGACAATCATTTAGAATTAACAGATGGTTGGGAGCAAAAGGTAAACAACAGTCTTGAAAAACTAGCCTTAAATTATTAGGGCTAAGACACTTCCAAACCCAAAGCATTTTGTCTGAGCTTCATTAGGTTTTCGCAAACTCGACAGCACTATGATAAGCTCAATTCATATTGATATTTGGTATATATCTTTTTGAAAACCTCAAGCTTTGCTTGGGTGTTCTCATAGTGTTTTTCAGCATAAATTACTTCATTTGATAACTCATTTTCCTTATAGTCTTTTTCAGTTTCCTCAAGTTTATATTCTGAATAATTAACTAAAGTTTCAATAGCTTCCTTAATTTTACTTGCCTCTATAAAATGGTTATGAGTATAAGTTCCTTTTTTGGGCTTCAATAAACTTCTTTTTTCTTTGTTGTAAACCTCAAAAAGATTTTTACTGTTTTCACTCTTTTTATTGATAACCAGTATATCTGGTTTGCAAATGTCATAAACACTATACCTATAATATTCAGAAATAATATACGCCCCAGAATCTAGGGTAGCCCAATGATAGGCTCTTGGAGGCTGACTAACCAGAAAAAAGCCTGAGTTTTTCAAGTCAAACCTATCGCTTAATAAAAAGATACACTTACAAATATGCTCAAACAAGGGAATAGAGCAGTGGTCCAAAACAGAAGCCAAAAGAACCAAATATTTTTTTCGTTGACAGAAATCTTTAAACTGTTTGTTAGGTTCAAATCGTAAAGGCAAAGCTAAAAACCGGATATACTTAAAGTTGGTTTCACTTATCTTTTGTTCAATTTGTGCATAAAGTTCCGTATGTGCATCAAAATATGGGTCTAAATATTCTGGGTCCGTATAATTCTGCTTTTCCAGATAGTCATAAACGATTAAGTTGTTTTTTGCTTTACGAAGTGGCTCTGCAAATGCACTTGTGTATGTTTTTATAAATTCCTTTTGGTCTTCTTCTTCATCACTTTTTATATTTAGTTTAAATACCTGTACATCTTTGCCAGAAATATGCCTTTGACATTGTTCCAGTTCCTCAACCACTACTTGTGCGATAAATTTTTTAGTGGGTATATTAAAAATTGAATGAAGAACCCTCGCCCAATTCATAAAATCTCTTTTTGCTCTATTGGGTTGACCTATACCCATTTCTTTAGCTTGATTTTCTTCAACAGAAAAGACAATGGAGGAAAGATTACTTAACGTTTTTATCATATCCTTCCTGTCAGGATAAAATGTTTTTTCCTGCAGCTCACTTGTTCTTTTTTCTATATCGTCTCCTTCCTCGGTGCAGTGATTGATAAATATTTCCCAAATTGATAGGTTTTGTTCTTGTATGCTATGCATTTAAATAGGTATGTAGTTTATATTAAAATTTAACAATTTGATAACATTGAGGGTTTTTATAAAAGGAAGAGTTAATAGTATTTATTTTTCGCAATTTCCACCTAATCAAAAACACTTATTCCTTCCTCTCAGATTTAAATGGACAACATAACAATATTCAATTTTTAACCCCTTCAATTTTAATTGGGCAATTATGGAATTTAATTATCACTTATAAAAGTTTAATTTTTTTTTGGCAGGAAAATAACAAATTTGATTTTGCTACTCGTAGATTTTTCTTTGGACTTTTAATATTTAATTTCTTTCATATGTGCCTGTATTTCAGTTGTTTGTGATTGAAAAATATATGTGTGAGGTTTGTGTCGTACTAACAACAAACCCATATGAGAAATTTATACTCCGCCTTTAAAAAGATGCTGTCGTCATTATTCAGCACCACAGCATCTCCCCCAAAAAACTCCAATGCTACTGACCTAACATCCAAAGCCAAAGAATGGTGCAGAATGGCACTCAACTTAGGGATTGAGGGTAAAAGCCTTGGTAATCTTCTCATTAAGATCACCGGAGCAAAAGAACAATTAATTTCAGATGAGAATGCTCACTTTGATTCTGAAAAAACTAATCTCAAAAAAACCTTGGAGGAGGTTGATAGGAATTTAAAAGAGCCAATACAAGAAAAGACCAAAAAAGCAAAGGCAAAACTTAGCCCAGGTCATGATAAAGATATCCGCGCTCTGGATGAGAAATATTCACCTTTTGACCAACAGCTAAACAGGAAGACAAAAAAAGTTCAAGATTGGAAAGTAGCCCTTACCGATTGGGTAGCATCCAACGGTGGGAAACCTGAATCAAAAACATTTTTTGACAAAAAGCCTGCCAGGGTATTAGGAGTGTTCGCATTATTTGTATTTGAAGCTCCCTTTACTTTTACGGCTTTACAGTCTTATGGTGTTGCCAGCAACATCACCCTGATCTTCTTTACATTTACGTTCAGTGCCCTGATTGCACTATGTGCAGATCTTGCCTGCAGGTTTTTATCCGAGCGGCGTAAAAAAGCAGCGATAACAGGAGCCATAGCAGGGCTTATCGTTTGTTTTGTTGTCATAGGAATTCGTATGAATGCCCCTGAACCAGCCTCACCAACTACAGATGAAATCTATGCTTCGGTTGATTTACCCCAATATTCTCCAGAACCTTTTACCGATGCGCCACAAGGAGATGCCCCAGCAACCACCTTTAGTGGTATTGAGCCTGCGCTTAACATTACCACACTTATCCTATACCTATTAGGGCTCACCTTCGCCTACCTGACTCACCGTTACCGCCCTTTTTGGAGTTTATCCGAAAAGATAGACAGAGGAGAAATTGAAATTGATGATTTACAGCGTCAGCTTCAACAAAAACCAAAAGCCTATGAAGAAGCGGAAAAAGACTTTGAGAAAAAAGTGGAACTCGATGTGCAGGATGAAATGGATCGGCTTCAATCTCAGCACGATGAGTATGCACAAAAATTAGAACAACTGGAAATCGACCGTAAACATTCTCTGCAAAAAATCGAGCATCGGTTTCAGGAGATAATCGCAGATGTCAATGCGGCTTACGAAGAAGGCAAAAGATAAAATATTTAAAATTTTAACATAAACCATTAATACCATGAGAAACCTCAACACAAACTTTTTAGCAATAATCCTATTTATAGGGATTATGGCAGTTGGCTTTACCAACTGCTCAAAACAAAAATCTGAGCCTCAAAACAATGTGGAGCTTAGTTTTATTCTGGAGCAAAGTGGCAGTTCCGCAAGTAACTTTACCACTTTCGACTCCATAGAAAACATAATGCGGACCATAGATGCTGCCATCAGGTTGGATCCCGATGGTAGTACTGCCGTAGGCTGCAAGGTGCGGATTACCACCATAGGCACTTCTATCCGCCCCAAGGTGTACACCGTCATATTGGCACCAGGCAAGTCATGGATGGAAACCACTGATAAATCAAGAAAAGAGGCTATTCAGCGATTCAGGAAACAGGTGTTATCTGTGGTACAGCATATTATGAATACTCCTGCCACTCAACAACGAAGCCAAGTGTATTTAACCATGTGTCAGGAGCTCAATGCACTGAGCAGAAGCAATTTCGGGACTAATAAGACGTTATATATCCTTTCCGATGGGCTTCAGTCCGATGGCACTATTGAGTTTATTGACCACGCCGATAATCTGGAACGGTTTAAAAATGCCTTCCCCGAATATAAGAAGCAAATGATGCAACAATGTGCTTTACCCGACTTAAGTAATATCAATATTATCATGTCCAATAGCCCCAATCACGTACTGGGTGCATTTATTTTGACTTGCGACCAGTTCTGGAGAGAGCTAATTCAGGAACACAAGGGCAACCTCATCATTAAGGGCAGTATTACTTCTTAATGCTTAAACCCTGTCGGGTGGCCGTTCTGCCACCCGACTATTATTCACGTAAAATATTATTGATTATGGATTTTTCTTTAAAACAGAAGAAAGGGAACCCTCATGCCGCTTTAGAAAGGGTGATATATACTTTCCCAAATGGAAAAGATACCCTAACGGAAAGAGAAAGTCATGGCTCCGCCCTTGTACTGGGTGAAATCGGTTCAGGTAAAACCAGTGGCTTTTCTTCTCAATTATTCGATAGCTATTTAAAATGTGGTTATGGAGGTATTGTGCTTTCAGTGAAGAAAGAAAGCGGTAAACAAATGCTGGAAAAAATCCGGCGCAGCGGACGTAAAGTCATTCACTTTCATAACGGGAGTAAGCTGGCTTTTAATCCTTTTGAATACGAGTTGCTCCGACAAGGAGACGGCAGCAAAGAGATTAACAACCTGACCAATTTAATTGTAATGCTCAGCATTTTACTCTCCAACTTTAAATCAGGCGGCACGGGAGGTAAAAACGAAGACCGTTTCTGGCAGCTGGCGATGGAAAGAATGGTCAACAGAGCTATCTCACTTTTGCAGTTAGCTGACCTCTCTGTTACTTTAGACAATATCAACTCCATTGTATCCAACTGCTTTACGGAAGATGATGCCCATAAGTACAGCGACATCTGGTCTGTTTTGTTGGATGAAAACACCACTGAAGAACGCAAAAAAGAAGTTTTTACCCGATACCGAAAATGGGTGAACTCCAATTTCTTTTTATATGTTTTTGATAAAGCCAACTCCCGAAAAAACCTCTCGGAGGAAGAGAACTACCAAATGAGACAAGTCGGGGACTATTTCACGGATCAGTTTCCTAAGCTTGCCTCTAAGACCAAAACCATTGTCTTAGAAACTTTTTACGGCATTACCGAAGCCTGGAACTCTCCGATGTTAAGAAGACATTTTGGCGCAGGCGTAAGTGAAGAGTTATTGCCTGAGAATACGTATCAGAATGGCGATATAGTATTGGTGGACTTTAGTATCAAAGAGTTTGGAATATCAGGAATCTTTGCCAATGCCATATACAAATACATCTGGCAAACGGCTATGGAAAGAAGGACAGTCAGCGAGGAAAGCAACCCCAAAAGCGTATTTCTATGGGTGGATGAGGCGCACAGTCTTATCAACCCGAATTACGATAATCTTTTCCAAAGCACTGCCCGTGAATCTATGGTGGCTACCGTATATATCACCCAAACCATCAACTCCCTAATCGGTGCCTTCGGCAGTGATAATGCAGATAACAAAGCCAAAAGCCTGATTGCCAATTTAGGTCTGAAGGTCTTTTGTGCCAATTCAGACTACGATACCAACGAGTTTGCCGCTAATATGATAGGTAAACATTTCACCGATACCAATTCCGTTTCGTTTGACCACGAAAAAAATGCTAGGCATTCCTATTCACAAGAATATCACTTCAAAGTAGCGCCGGATCATTACAGCTTGCTGAAAACAGGCAGTCCGTCCAATAACTTCAAAGTGGAATCCATCCTTTTTAAAGCAGGCAAACAATGGGCGGACGGCAGAAACTTTCTGGCGGCTGGATTTGACCAACGCCATTAACCTTAAAATACTTTTCAATTATGATTACACAACCCTCTAACCGACATTTTAAACTCAGGGTATTCCCCGATTATGGGGATGCTGCTCTATTACATACCTTTTTCACCACCGACTTTTGGAAAAACCTGCTTATTGAAAATAAGCTGGCAGTTTTTCAGGTGCTGAAATCTTTTCTCTACTGGAATACTTCCCTGTTCATGAGCATGGGAACAATGCTGTTTCGTTTTAAACACGGACAACGCACCACCGGATTTATCCTTTATTTTTCGGTGGTAATAACGCTTATGGTGTTTAACTCCACTCACGTTATTCATTTTCTAAAACCTTTTGCTTATCCGATGGTGATGGTCTTTCCTTTCTTCAGTGAAGGACAACTTTTCAATTGGGTTTTTACCGATATACACTCTATTCCGCTTTTGGTATTTACAGGGGCTTATTCGGTAATGGGATTCATTCAATGCTCCCTTATCTATCTCGGTAAAGGCAACCCTGAACTTACGAAACGCGGTAACTCGTATTTATACGTTTTGCTCTCCAAAGCAGGACTCAAAAACGAATTTCCTGTACAGGCATTTTTAGAGCCTTTGCTGCTCTTTTTTGCCTGCCTGTTTTTCTACCTGCAAGGTGATTTTGTGTTTGCTTTTGTTTTGGGTGCCGCTGCCTTTTCGGTGCTGATTCCTGAAGTTATTGACTATGCACATTCCGAAAAATCAAGATCCATGCACTCGGTGCATTGAGGGTTCAAAATCGATGCAGTCAAATGCATTGTTGGGTTCCATAGACGTGATGTCTGTATCGATTTTGTTTCTTCTGAAAATTCCTCTTTGCACCGCTATTGCTTCTTGACTTTAAGGGTGTTTTAGGATAGGAATATATCCCTAACACGGTTCACTTTTTAACTTTTAATGATTTATGAATTTTATACTTACTTATACCTGTTTATCCCAAAATTATCCCCTTTGCTTAAGGATACTTGTGGCTCAAAAAATGAAGTGCGGAGTGCCCCCACAGAGCTATCGCAGCACTTCATTTTTTTGGTGGCTTTTCAATGCTCGGGGTTTTGTTTTATGCACTGATTTCTTACTGCTATGATGCGTATTACTATTTCCAGAAGTGCTACGGGTGCGGTGGCATACTATACCGATGCCCTTACCAAAGAGGATTACTTTTTCGGTGAAAAGGAAGTCAAAGCCGTTTGGAAGGGTAAAACAGCGCCTCTTTTAGGGTTGAACGGAGAAGTTACCCAAAATGCGTTTTCCGCTCTGGTACATAACAAACACCCTTTTACAGGCAAACAGTTAAGTGTTCGTAACATTGAGGCAAGACGTTCCGGTTACGAGTTCACCTTCAATGCCCCTAAAAGTGCCTCCGTTATTTATGCGCTTACTAAAGATAAGGCTATTGTGAAAGCGCACCGTTTGGGAGTGGATGCGGCTATGGCTGCTATTGAAGCGGATACCCAAACCCAGTCCAATGCCTTCGGACAAAAGTTTTACGAAACCACAGGCAATTTAATACGGGCTGATTTTGAGCATTTTACCTCCCGACCTGTGCAGGATAAAAACAGCAAAGACCAACTCGTACCCGATTGCCACTTGCATACGCATTCTTTTGTCCCAAACATCACCTATGCCGACAAGCGTAACCGTTACCAAGCTATTGAAATCGGAAATAAAATTTGGACACTATCCCCGTATTATGAAGCCCTGTACCATAGTGTGTTTTCTAAAGAGTTAGAAAAAGCAGGTTATGGCATTACCCGTACAAAAGACCGTTGGGAAATCTCAGGGGTTTCGCGTGAGGTTATTGAAAAGTTCAGCAATCGTACCCTTGAAATTGAAAAAGAAGCTCTTGCCAAAGGCATTACCCATGCCAAAGAAAAAGCCCAGTTAGGGGCGCGTACCCGCATTAAAAAATCTGCGGGGGTTGATGAAAAAGACCTCTATGCCCTTTGGGAAAAACGCCTCACCCCGAAAGAACTTCAAGAGGTGCGTACTGCCAAAACCGTGAAATATACTGCTCCTGAAATTTCCGCAAAAGAAGCTGTAGATAAGGCTATTGCCCACTTCTTAGAACGTCAAAGCACCGTACCCTTAAAAAGGGTGCTGGGGCAGGCAATGGCTTATGGTTATGGCTCCTTAACTCCTGAAGCAGTGGAAGCGGCTTTATCCGAACGAAGGGATATTATCTCGGCTGACCAAAACTCAATTACCTATATCACCACCCGCCAAATGCTTCATGCCGAAGATAAAATGCTGGAGTTTGCCAGCAGCACCAAAGGCACGGTTACCCCCTTAAACAGCCGCTATGAAATTCAGCAGAATTTTCTCAATGAAGGGCAACGCCAAGCTATTCAACAGCTTTTAAATTCTAATGATAGGGTGTCCATACTCTTAGGTTCGGCAGGTACGGGGAAGTCCAGTTTATTATTTGAAGTCAAAAACGGTATTGAGCAAAACGGTAAAAAACTATTGGGATTTGCTCCCTCGGCTAACGCCAGTAGAGGCGTACTGAAAGCTAAAGGTTTTGATACTGCCGATACCATAGCAGCACTTTTGCAAAAAGAGGAACTGCAAAGAAACCTGCTGAATAATGTGATGTTAATTGATGAAGCGGGTATGGTCGGGATTCAGGAAATGAACCGCATTTTTGAAGTCGCCCGAAAACAAAATGCCCGTATTATTCTTTCCGGCGATCCTAAACAGCATAATTCAGTCAATGCCGGAGATGCACTGCGCCAGCTTCAGGAAAAGTCCCAACTCCGCCCTGTCGTGGTTAATTCCATTGTACGCCAGCTCCCCAATGAAGACTACCGCAGGGCGATTCAATCGCTGGCTATCGGCAATACCTTAGAAGGCTATCAGAAGCTGGACAAAATGGGTGCAGTAAAAGAAATTGAAGATACCCAGGAACGCCAAAATGCGCTTGCGGATGCGTATATCCGGTCGTTGGAACAAAAACGCTCGGCGTTGATTGTGTCGCCTTCCCATGCCGAAGGGGATGCCATTACCCGTACGGTACGCGATAAGCTCAAAGAAACTGGTCAAATTGCAGATGATGAGCGTGTATTTGAAACGCACCGTGCGTTTGCTTTAACCGAAGAACAAAAGAAAGATGCTGCGCAGTATCAAGAAGGCATGGTCTTGCGCTTTCACCGCAACAGCAAGGGGGGCTTTTCTTCGGGACAACATTATCGCGTGGAAGAAAATAAACAGGACGGTTCGCTGCTCCTCAAAGACTCCCTTGATAAGGCTATGCCCCTGCCTGTATCGGATGCGGAACATTTCCAGGTGTTTCAGCCCACCCGTACGCCTATTGCCTCCGGCGATAACATCCGCATTACCGTCAACACTAAAACCCGCGAAGGCATGAAAATTAATAACGGGCAGGTGTATGGCATTAAAGGGTTTTCAGACGAAGGGCATATTCAGCTTTCTAACGGCAAATCACTGGATAAAGACTTTACGCATTTTAAGCACGGCTATGTAGAGACTTCCTACTCTTCTCAGGGCAAGGATGCCAAAGATGTGTATATCGCTCAATCCGCTTTGTCTTACGGGGCTTCCAATGAAAAACAGTTTTATGTGAGTACCAGTCGCGGGGGGGAAATGGTGGAGATTTATACGGATAACAAAGTGGAACTCAAGCAAGCCATTCAACGGGATACCGACCGTATGACCGCTCAGGAGTTGGCACAACAATCCCAATTTCAGCGCACACAACGCTTCCAACGGGAGTATTATAACGAGATTAATAACAGGGTGTATGAGAATGAACGAGTACAGCGATACGGAGACCCCGCTAAAAAACAGCTTTCAAAAAATGGATTGGAAAGGGAATAATGATGCGCATTCTGACGATAAGGCAGTCAAAAAGGCTTTGTTCGGTGTGGAAACGAGAAATCGTTTGGTACGCCGATTTAAACTGTTTTTCCGTAGCGGGCAATGCATTAGTGTACCCTATGCCTTATTGCCTCTGATTATTTTAGAAGTGGACAAAAACCTGCGGTTGAAGGCACACGGTTTGGAGATTTTGGTGAAGGGAAGAGGTCTCCACAGGCTTGAAGAATACCTGAATGATGAGAAGCTGATTTGGATAAAGGAAGCCCCCTCTAATATGGATGATGCCGAATCCTATGAGGTGTTTATTGCAGCTATCGAGGTAGACGGGGATTTGGTTGTTTAGGCTTTGCCGCCTTCTATTACCGGATAAGGCAATTGTAGATAGAGGCGGGTAAAGTAGTCCAGATTATGCGGGGTAACATTGGGATTGCCTTTGCTTTTTTCCGATAGCATATCGGCTATCAGATGAAAGGCGGTATGAATGAAATAGGCTTCGTGGTTTGGGTCGGCGGTTTCTCCCAGAAATAACAGCAACCGTCGTTTATCATAGCGTTTGAGGTAGTCCACCACTCGTTGATGTGCGGCTTCTACGTGTTGCGGATAGGCTGCCTGTGTGTACTGATAGGCGTTTTGAGCGGCTTTTTTATTGGTTTTATAATGCTGTGGCATTGCGGTCTTCTGGCTGTGGGTTACTGCTTAATTTTAACATATGTTTTACTTTAATGACAAGGATTTATGAAAGATGATTTTAACAAAGACCATGACGATTTTTTGAATAAACCGTTACAGGACATCACGGAAAAGGATTTGCTCGATAGAATTGAATTGATGAAAAGTGTGGCTCCCGATGTGGAACAAAGTCTGGGTACGGACAAATTCCGTAATGCTTATTTTGAACAGAAAAAATCGTTTGAGGCGAGTATTCATACCCGTGATGCTAACTTTATTATGGGACACCAAAAAGGATTACACGCGGATAAGAGTTTGGATAATATGTATCAGCAGGATAATCTGAAACGCTCTGAAATAAGAAGGGAAACCTATCGTGAGGTAAAAATTCATTACCATCAAAATTACAGCGTGTCTAAGTCGTTTAATGAAGTGGGTAAGGATAAGCCGAAAGAGATGGATATGGACAAGGGATAGCAAAAACCCTATGAGCAAAGCTCATAGGGTTTTATTTAAGAGCGGTGCGTTTACCACTCTATTTCCAGTTCTTCGGCTATTCTGCGGGTGGTTTCCTCAAAGGCATACCAGGCATACCAGTTTTTTAAGTCGCCTTCCGGTTGTAGCGGGATGCCTGTTTCGTCATCATAGGCTTCCCGTAATTCTTCGATTTCATGGTAGTGCCTGTCGTAGAATTTGCGGGTATCGGTATAGTAGATCATAGAGCCTACTATGCCGCTAATACAGCCGTGATTTAGCACATCGGTGATGAAGTTTTCTATTTCTTCGTGTTGCAGGATTTCTTGGGCTACGGCTGCTTTTATGCCGTAAGGGTCCTGGTCTATGATGGCTTGTAATTGCTTTTTAAGCTGCTTTTGTGTTTTCATGGTTTTCTCCTTGTTTGATTGAATTGGGCGCCCCTTGCCGTGCGGCTTAAGGAGAAATGTCAAGGAGGAATGCATAGCAGCATTCCTTGACTTTTGGACTGCAGTGCGGTTCTTTGCCCTTGTTCTATCAAACAAGGAGGTTATGAATGTCTTGCTGCTTAAACGGTTAATGAAGTCTGTTTGGAATTGACCTAATTCCTTACGGCTATTATCAGTTATTAGATTCTAACATGGTGCTATATTGCTTCAAAAGATAATGTATATCATCACTCGGAAGTGATTGAAATCCTGTTTTCCTGTTAGTTATTACGTAGATAATCTTAGATGCATACATGGTTTCTTTAAACCTTAAATGCCTGTTGTCTTCCTCCAATGTAATATCTGGATTATTACATTTCTCTTCAAAAGTTCTTCTTGCCATCATACTTGCCAGTAAATTAGAAATTCTATCTACTGGAATTTCATAGGCTGCTATAAGTTTGCTCGCAATTTGTTCAAGTTCTGTATCACTTCTGTTTTTTAGTGAAGCATTATTAGGTCTTTTACTTCCTAATTTTTCTTTTATCCCGTTATAAACTGTCTCTACATCGCTGTTAAATGGTTGAATTCCTGTTGCTCGTTCAATATCCTTAAGCTCTGTTTCAATGTCAGTAAACATTGCCTTCCCAAGCTCTTTTTTATACTGCACCCAGTATATCATTTTTAGCTCGTATGCACATCCTAAGGCTTTATGTGCTTCTTCGTGTAAGTTCAGTTGTGCACATAAATTAAAAGCAGTTAACGCTTGGTTTATTTTTTCTTCAAAAGCGTTTTCAGAATAGTCTTTTTTAAATAACTCGGTAAAACTAAGTATCATTAAAGAATACTGGTAGTTTAGAAAATACCTAGCAATACTATGTAGTGAGTGGGCTTTAAGCATTTTATCATCGTTGTTACAAGAATGATAAATAGTATTAATATATTTAAAAGACTTTTGAATTAATCCAGTAATTATTTTTATACGGTTTATCGTATTTGTTAAATCGGTCTTTAAGTCATATTGAATCTTTAATTTGCTACCTTCTTCAATTAATGCCGAGCAAGAATATGTGTTGAGATTTTGTGAGTGATGTATCGTTAAAAACTTTTTATCCCTATCTTGAATTGGTGCTATCGCAATTTTGTGAAAAAGATCATCAATGCTTTGCTCAAAATTTATAGTTGAATCGGCTTGTTCAAATGTGTCTAGTAGCCTGATAAATGTTAGATTAATTTCTAAAGTAAGTACATTTAATGGTGACTTAGATTTCGATTTTAATTTCTCTAATCTTTCAAGGAAACTCGTGTATTTGACGTTTCCTTTTAAAAATTCAATTCTTATTCTGGCAAACTCAACTATTTCTTTCTCAAAGTCTTGCGGTAGATTTTTTCTCCTGTCAAAACGTTCAATATAGTATTCTGCTTCTATTACATTCCCTAGTTGCCCATATGTAATGGTCGCCAAGAATACCAATATGTCAGATTTTAAAATATCAGTATGTGAAAGTTTTGAGAGAAGATGTTCGATATGGTGAAACTGCTGTTTGTTAAACATCACTACCCCATAGTCTTCAAGAAATTTAATTACCTGTCGTGGGTCATTAAAATCAACTGTATCAGAATTGCTAATTAACTGATAAGGAATCCCATAGTTTTCTCCATGAGATCGCAACAATAGCTCGTGATTTTTATGTCTAGAAAGCATACGGGCATGTAATTCTTGTGCTGAATCCTTATCTAAGATTTTTAATGGTATATGTATATTAATTGACTCCTGGCTCTTCCAGTCACCGGTTCGGCTCTTATTAATTCTTGATATAATATCTTCAACATAATCAAAATACGCAAGTTGCGTAGAGTCATCGTAAATCACAATAATTCCTGATGTTGGAGTACGTTTGCATAAATAACCTAATCTTGAGGTCTTAAACTCCAAGGAAATAAATGAATTGCCTTCTGAGGCTTTTATATACTTTGGATTTGATGAGCTTTTTATTTGAACTGGAAACTTTTGAGAGGCTGCAGTTTTGTTTTCAATGAGTTCAACGTCAAAATCAACACCATAGTCAGGCATTTCCAATCGTGTTATAAAACCGTTCTTCTGAGATAAGATAGCTTTAACTTTGGTAACTGATTCTTCACTTTTGGTAGAATTATCATCGACGGATGGATTATCATCAAAAGACATGCTCTCAAAATTAAATGATAATTATTGTGAAAAATCATATGTTGATATATTCTTTACAGCCCCTTCTTTAGATAAATCGGATTCTTGTTGTACCATATAGTAACTAGTTTCTCCTGAAACAAAGGGAAACTTTTTAACCAATTAGTTAGCTCCTTCGGTCATCCAAGCATTAGTCTGAGTAATTTTTGGTTATTTGAGTAACATTGAAAAAAGCTGTGAGAATGGTGGTTGCAGTGAAATTCAAACCTAAAACCCACAATTTGAGGTTAATAGCCTTGATGGCACCAATACAGTTTGTTTTATTCTGTCATAATTCACAAAAATTAATCAAAGCACCACAAACGCTATTTGTTGCAACCATTTGTGCAAGGTTTCCAGTTTATGCCCCCGCCCGTATTTCGGACCACTCTTCTTATGCCCCATCAATCCGTCTATTAACTCTTCTGGTGCTTCTGCATCCCGTAGTCGGTCTTTGAAGGTATGCCTTAGCGAGTAGATGCTGTGTTTTGGGGTGGGTTTTAATTTGTGGTTTTTGAGATATTTGTTTACGCCTGCCGAAAAGGTATCGGGATTGCCTTTTGTCTTAAAACCTTTGGGGTATTGCTGAAAGGCATATAAGGCTGTTCCCACTAAAGGTATTTTTCGCTCTGATGTGCTTGTTTTTAAAGCATGACCTTCATGAGGTCTTATCCAGATATAAGGTATCGCTTCTTCCAAAAAGATGTCCTGGGGAAGCAACCCGAATATTTCTGAGTTTCTGGCTCCTGTGTCTGCCATAGCATAGAGCACCATTCTGTCTTTATGATTCAATTTATCTAATCCCTTTAACAAAGTATTTTGTACATAGTCTGCTTCATAGGGTAAGCGGCTATTGGTACTTCTTTTGAATTTGGTGTCTTTGAACAGTTGTTCTGTATCTGATTGCAGTTGATACTCTGTTGTGAGTACATTTAAAAAGTCTTTTACATATGTAATTTGTTTATTGGCTGTACCGCTGTTCCAGCCGGATACTATTTTTTCTTTGCACCAGTTTTTAAAGGCTAAGGCATCCGTTCGGTTGATATGTGCTATGGGTTTATTTCCTGTTATTGCCATAAAGTTTTTTATGGCTGCTAACCTGGGATTTTTCCATTTCCGTTTTTGGTAATCGTTTTTATTGACTAATCTGTCCGCTACCAGTTCAAAGTATTCTTCTTTCCCTTCTTCCAGTGTTATGGATGGCGTTTCTACCCCTCCTAATACGGCAGCTTCATCTTGGGGTGTTTTTAGTTCGGCTGAAACACGCTCTAATATTTCCTGTAACTGGCTATCAGCTATTTGGGTAGCTGTTTTATAAACAAAGCCATGTGTCTGTGCCAGTCTGACTGCTGCTTTGTATTTTTCTTTGCTACCTTTTGCTGTTCCGCTTTGGGCTAAGGCTCTCCAATAGTTTTCTATATGGTCGTTATAAATTTGAGCTTTTAATAAGGCTTGCGTTTTATTGGTGGTTTTTAGACTGATAACTACTTTTTCTCGGGGTTCTAAATGGGCAATGAATTGGGGTGTTCTACGTCTGTATTGGTAGGTATTCCCTCTTTTGAACAGGTACTTTTCCAATGTTTACCCCTCTTTGTGTGTAACACTTTGTGATACGTTTTGTGATACACTTCATTATCTCAAGAGGCGGTGTTATTGTCAATAGGGAGTTTTTTCGCAGTGTTTATAGTAGTTTACAGACTATATTGCGAAAGGGAAATGGTGGCCAGGGACAGCACCACATTTTTTACTGGTGCTGTGCAAGCCATTGTTTTTATTGCTTTTTATTTTTCCCTCTCTGCTTATGACCTCAATTTTGTGATACAGTTTGTGATACGTTTGGGGTTATTTGAAGATAGTTACGATTCTAAAGTTATTTATAACAATAATTTGACCTGTAAAAAAACAAGAGGTTAGAATAGCATTTAATGAAAATCTGAATTTTTTGGGGTTCAGCTCTAGTATACTTATGCTTTCAATTAACTTTTATTAATCCAGTAATCCCTCAATGTCTTCTAAAGAAGGCTTTTCTGTGAACCGAAGTGTAATTTGTCCCATTTGTTTTGCCATTTTTGCATAGCTATTTATGTCTAATTTATCAGCATCTTCAAACAAAGGATCATGCTTTACTTTGTTACCATTATGACCTCTTAAGTCCTCTAACTCTTTTAAGCTAACATACCCTAATTCAGGGAATCCATCTCCAATCTGCATAAGTCCAAAAGCTATATCATGGTTATCTGGGTCTATTGATGCTAGCATCCAAGCACAAGGTGGATTATTATACAGTCTTAAAAAAACAACTACAGGTATATCTTTTTTTACATCATCTTTGATTTTCTTTCCATTCTCGATGAGCTTTTCTAAGTGCAGTTCTGATAGTATTTCCATATATTACAAATATAGTGGTTTTGCAAAATGGAATAATTTAATAACTCTCTAAATAAATGACCGAGGAACAAGAAGACTATATCAGGAATAGTACGGTAGGCTCTTTTATGGCTTTCAAATGGCTTATGAAAACTCGAGGCTGGGGTCTTAAAGAGTCAAAAGAGTATTACGATGATTATCTCAAAAAGTTTGGTTCTATGACTTATAACCATATTTTTAAAGAAATAGCTTTGCCCGAAGAAACAATTAAGGAAGTGATATGGATTTCTCCTCCCTATGAGGATGAAAGTGATTAGAGTTATTGTTTTAGTTGGTAGCTACTATTGTGCAAGTGCAGGGCTTTTTTAAGATAGGCTTCTTGTTTTTGTTGTTTTTGGTATTCCTTATCCAGCCGTATAAAAATGGGTAAGTATTGTTTCTCTCCTCTTGTAATAATGGAGGCAATCTTGTTTCTGGCTTGCTGAAGGGTAAGTTGCTTTTGCATTTTCGTATATAAATAAAAACGCCCTTTTAAATATTCAAAAGGACGTTCAAGGCTTATGAATACAGTAGAATTATTGGCTTTCAGGAGTTGGTTCTTCTTTTTGAGTAAATGGTGCGGGCTCTATTTTTTTTGCGATGACTGTGGCTTTTTTAAAGGTGGCTTCTTTTCCTTCTTGGGTTTGGGCTTTGATAAACTCATAGTTTAAGCTGCCTGTTATTTTTAATCGGTCTTTGGTGGTCAGCTCTTTGTTTGGCTCTATCAGGTTTTCTTTGAATACTATGATGTCATGAAAGATGGGCTTGGTTTGTTGCCACTCATCGTTGTCGTCTTTGTAGCTTTCCTGGGTGGCTAAACCAAAGGCTAAAAAGGGTGTCTTGGAATTTTCGATGTACTGGGGTGTCTTTGTTGGAAAGCCCAATAATTCCACGGTGTTATTACTCATTGTTTGTTTCCTTTATTAATGATGTGTTCGATTTACAATGAGGATTATATTCCTATCATCAGAAAAATGTCAAGATTTTTTTGGCACAAAATGAATGTTTACCTATTACATATAGAACTTAGGCAACATCATTTCTCGAATAGGTGTCTTTATTAACACAGAGCTAAGATTGTTTACCGATTTTTGATAATGTATTAATACTTTTGATTGATTGAATGCTCAAACTAAAATACTGAAACTAATATCATTTGCTATTCTGATTTGTGCTGGCTCTTTAAAAATCTATGCACAAGACATTAAACGTACCGCGATATGGTATTTTGGGAGTAATGCTGGATTAGATTTTAAATATAAACCTGCTAGTAATCTTACAAATAGTAAAATTAGCCCAATCGAAGGCAGTTCAAGTATTAGTGACACTAATGCACAGTTGGTGCTTTATACAGACGGGATCAGTGTTTACAATAAATCCCACTTACTTATAGATAATGGAAGTGGTTTGCTGGGTGAATCATCGTCAACACAGAATTCTTTAATAATCCCACAACCAAAGAATGACTCTATTTATTTCCTTTTTACCGTGAATACTGGCGGTGCTGGAGTTGGCATGGGATTTAGGTATAATATTATAAATATAAAAGCAAATAGCGGATTAGGTAAGGTTCAACAAAAAAATACTCTATTAATAAACGATGTAACTGAAAAAATTTGTGCTGTAAAACATTCAAACGGCATTGATTATTGGGTTTGTGTACATGGTAGTAACAATAACTCTTTTTACCTGTTCCTTCTTACAAGTAATGGTCTTATTCCTTGTGTGAAAGAATGTAAAATTGGTTTATCCTTTGATGACAAAAACTTGACCGCAGACCCTGGTGCTATGAAGTTTTCCCCAAATGGGGAATTATTAGCTGTTTCATTATGGTCCAATATGGCAATAGAACTATTTGAGTTTGATGCTTCAATTGGGAGTATTGCCAACCACATACGTATAAATAATATCTACCTCCCTTATGGTATAGAGTTTTCGAAGTCAGGCAAATTTCTTTATGTAATGGAAACTGATAATAGGTTATTACGTTTCAACTTAGAGAATTTTAATAAGGATAGCATAACTCAAAGCCAAGAAACTCTTTTCACAACTTCAAATTCCAATGGAATTCAGGGACTGCAACTTGCCCTTGATGATAAAATTTACTTAGCCTCTAATGGCTCATCTCAATTAGGTTCTGTAGCCACCCCCGATTCTGTAACTCCTAACTTTACTCAAAATGGAATTACATTAAGTAGACCAAGCCGATTTGGTCTGCCCAACTTTGTCACATCCTATTTTTATCAGCCTGAATTTGATTTTGAATATCAAACTTCTTGTTCTTCCAATATTATTTCTTTTCAGGAAAAGGCTGCCTCTCCAGTAACCTCCCGCCTATGGAAAGTACTTAAGGGCAGCGTTGTTATAGACAGCTCCCAATTTGCAGCTCCTAACTTTTCTTTTTCTGATTCAGGGTGGTTTTCTGTGCAATGGATTGTTAATGGTAGCGATACCGTCCAAAAACAGATTTTTGTGGATGCCCCTATTTTGCTTGCAAATGACACACTGATTTGTAATCAACCTGATTTTGCTTTAATCATTCCTGAAAGCTACCGTTGCCTGGCATGGCAGGACGGCTCGGATACTGATTATTATGCTGTTTCAACCGCTGGCTCTTATTCTATTAAAGCCTATGATAGCAAAGGGTGTTGGGTGAAAGACAGCATTTTGGTGGAGTTTGACAGTATCAAAACCCCCAATATACGCCAGTCTAATGATACTCTGTTTACCGATAGCAGTGCTGCTGTATATGAGTGGCGGTTCAATAATATTGTGGTGGGTGCTAATGCCCACTTTTTAAAAATTTCTCAAAACGGTTCTTACAGCTTAACGGTGAAAAACAATAACGGTTGTGAAAACTCTTCGTCTTTCAATGTTACTGGGCTTTCGGCAAACAAACTAAAAACTTTGCCCGTTGAAGTTTATCCCAATCCATCCAACGGAAGTTTTTTCGTCGAATTTAACGATATCAATACCACCAATACTATTCTGATTCGTAATTTGCTGGGGCAAATTGTTTTTAATACTACTTATATGCAAACTAAAAGAGTGGAAGTAGCTCTGGGAAAAGCAGGTATCTATTTCATTGAAATTTCGGATAACACAGGAAAAGCCTTTGCTACCAAACTCATCGTAAAACAATAATAATGAGGAATTCACTGTTCATATATTTATTATTATTTAGCTTTTGCACTAATGCACAAGACATTAAACGTACCGCGATTTGGTATTTCGGACAAAATGCCGGAATAAACTTTAACACTACTCCACCTACGCCTTTAACCGACGGTGCTATGGACACTAAAGAAGGCTGTGCCACAATTTGTGATACAAGCGGTAATTTATTATTTTATACCAATGGGGAAAAAATATGGAATAAAAACCATCAAATCATGGAAAATGGGAATGGTTTATTGGGACATTGGTCTTCAACACAATCTTCATTAATTGTACCTTTACCTGAAAACGACTCCCTTTTTTATGTATTTGCGACTGATTTAACAGGTAGTATAAATAATTGGCTTTCATATTCTGTTGTAAATATGAACGCTAATGGCGGTTTAGGAAAAGTAACAGATGCCAAAAACATGCTGTTACAAACCCCTGTTTGTGAAAAGCTGACTGCCACCCACCATGAAAATGGAAAAGATATTTGGATAGCGGCTCATGGCTTTATGACTGACTCTTTTTTTGTCTATCAACTCACAAAAAATGGAATAATCAACTGCCCAGTAATTTCAGAAGTAGGTTCAAGACATGGAAAAATAAACCAATTTGGAAACCCTGTCTATACTGATGGTCAAGGAGCAATGAAGTTTTCACCTAATGGGAAAACTTTGGCAGTTACAGTTTATGGTGACCACAAGGTTGAAATATTTGATTTTGATAAGGCTACTGGACAAATAAAAAAGTTAAAGAGCATTTTAGGTTCTTTGTTGTTAGCGTATACTGTTGAATTTTCTCCAAACCAACAATATTTATACATAGGAGCTGATGACGAAGAAAAGCTTTATCAGTACGACTTAAGTGTGCCAACTGACTCAATCAATGGCACTCGAAAGTTGATCCACTCCCATTTATCACCTGCAATAACGAGTTTGCAAATGGCAATTGATAAGAAGCTTTATCAGGGTGTAATTCAAGGCTCTTTTACTTCTCGCATAAACCGTCCCGATTCATCAGGCGATAGCGCTCTATTTGCCTATAATGGTTTTAATTTAGGAGGAAAAAGGTCAGAATATGGTCTGCCCAACTTTGTCACATCCTATTTTTATCAGCCTGAATTTGATTTTGAATATCAAACTTCTTGTTCTTCCAATATTATTTCTTTTCAGGAAAAGGCTGCCTCTCCAGTAACCTCCCGCCTATGGAAAGTACTTAAGGGCAGCGTTGTTATAGACAGCTCCCAATTTGCAGCTCCTAACTTTTCTTTTTCTGATTCAGGGTGGTTTTCTGTGCAATGGATTGTTAATGGTAGCGATACCGTCCAAAAACAGATTTTTGTGGATGCCCCTATTTTGCTTGCAAATGACACACTGATTTGTAATCAACCTGATTTTGCTTTAATCATTCCTGAAAGCTACCGTTGCCTGGCATGGCAGGACGGCTCGGATACTGATTATTATGCTGTTTCAACCGCTGGCTCTTATTCTATTAAAGCCTATGATAGCAAAGGGTGTTGGGTGAAAGACAGCATTTTGGTGGAGTTTGACAGTATCAAAACCCCCAATATACGCCAGTCTAATGATACTCTGTTTACCGATAGCAGTGCTGCTGTATATGAGTGGCGGTTCAATAATATTGTGGTGGGTGCTAATGCCCACTTTTTAAAAATTTCTCAAAACGGTTCTTACAGCTTAACGGTGAAAAACAATAACGGTTGTGAAAACTCTTCGTCTTTCAATGTTACTGGGCTTTCGGCAAACAAACTAAAAACTTTGCCCGTTGAAGTTTATCCCAATCCATCCAACGGAAGTTTTTTCGTCGAATTTAACGATAACAATACCACCAATACTATTCTGATTCGTAATTTGCTGGGGCAAATTGTTTTTAATACTACTTATATGCAAACTAAAAGAGTGGAAGTAGCTCTGGGAAAAGCAGGTATCTATTTCATTGAAATTTCGGATAACACAGGAAAAGCCTTTGCTACCAAACTCATCGTAAAACAATAAACAAAATAACATAACCTATGAAAAAACTCATTGAACAGGTGGGGCTGGTAGTACTTTGCCTTTTGGCAACCATTACACTCAAAGCCCAAACCGACAGTTGCGGTTCAGAATGGCTGCAAACCCATTATAACAGTCAGGACTCCTCTTTCTGGCTCATGAAAAAAGCTATCGCCAACAGGGTGGAGCATTACCGCCAAAATAAAAATAAAATTATAAACCAATTCCGTTTCGGACCTGAAGGTAATGAGCAGGATTTGGTAGCCGGTAACTGCAACAAAACCACCTATCTTATTCCGGTGGTAGTACATATTGATACAACTGATACCGCTACCAATATCAGCGATGCTCAGGTGCAACACCAGATTGACATTTTAAATGAGGCGTTTGATACGGCTAAAATTCAGTTCTGTTTAGCGCAAAAACGTCCTGACGGCTCTAGCTTTTCCGGCATCACTCGTATTGGCGGAGCAAATACCAGCAACAAGCTGGATCTCCAAATAAGCCAACTGGCACAACTGGCTTATTACTCCCCAACCCAATACTTGAATATTTATGTCGTCAAAGACATTTTAACCGCCGCTGGAGTAAGCAGCGGTGTTACAGGTTACAATAATGTATATCCCGGTCAGAATGGTATTGACGGCGTTGTTGTCAAGTATGACCGCTTTGGAGATGCCAGTAATTGTGTCGGCTGTAACACGTTGGTTTCCTATTCCAGGGGAGGGGTTTTGGTTCACGAAGTAGGGCATTATCTGGGCTTACTTCATACATTTCAGGGGGATTGTTCCGGCATTGATTCTGCCACTTGCGGTATTTTAGGAGATTACTGCTGTGATACGCGTCCGCAAGATGGGGCTGTATTCGCATGTCCTACCACACCTCAACAAAGTTGTCCTACTTATCATCTGTCCATTTTTGATAATCTGACTAATTATATGGGCTATGCCAACGATACCTGTCTGGATGAGTTTACTCCTGACCAGATTGACCTTATGCATAGCACATTGGAAGGTCCGCGAAGCAGTCTAGTCAATCCGATTAGTGTGAATGCCAAAGCGTTATCCTGCTGCATGAACTCTCCCTTTTTTACGGTTGATAATACCCTGTTGTGCTTTAACGATACAGTCACTTTTACTGCTTTGGAGTATAGCAGCAGTGTAAAATACCGATGGATTATAGCCGATAGTAATGGAACTGTTATACAAGATACGCTGGATTCTACTACGCATATTTACAAGCATTTCTTCTCACAAATCAACCGTTACGATATTACCCTTCAATTGATTTTTGGAACAAACAATGACACGGTTACTTTCGGGCGGAAAGGTTTTATTGAAAAACTGGATTGCTCGAAACCACTACAAAGCATACATGCCAACTGGTATTTTGGGAATTCAGCAGGGCTAAGATTCACTACTGCAGGGGCTTTCAGAGACATACAACCTTCTCAAACACAGCCAAATATCAATACCACTGAAGGAACTTTTGGCACAAGTAATATATACGGCAAACGCCTCTTTTATGCAGGAGCATTACCCATATTTGATACTGCTTTCAACCTGCAATTTGAAATTGATGTTTATGATGAGGACTATACTGTTGTTTCCAATGCCCCCCTAATTGGATTGGGTGATGCTTCACAGGGAGGGGTTCTTGTGCCCATGCCCGGTGACGGTTCTAAATATTATATTTTCAGTGTCTCTGACTTAACTGGCTTTTACTATTCTATTTTTGATACTACTTTAAATTCTGGACTGGGTGATATCGATACCAGCTTTAAAAATATTCCTGTGCCTCCGCCAAGTGGGTCGGATTCTGTCGAATTTAATGGGATATTCTCTCACCATGTTGGTGAGGTTATTACGGCTATTCCCAAATGCAATGGTACAGATTACTGGATTTTAGTAGTAGACTATTCGAACAGTGCAAATGGTCAAAAACTTGCCGTTTATTCTTTAACATCATCCGGATTATCGTTCCATAGTTTTTTGCCGTTTACGGTTGCTCCTCAAGGAGGTATCAAGGTCTCTCCCGATGGCACACGCATTGCTGCCCCGCCCCATATTCTTGATTTTAATAAATCTACTGCTACTGCTTCAATAATCCGTTCTATTCCTACGGTGAACAGTTATACTTTCTGGTCATCTTCATTTAGTCCCAATTCAAATGTCTTTTACTATTTACAGGCGGATAGTAACAGTGCCCCCACCTCAAAACTTATACAAGTGGATTTGTTAAGTTCTGACTCTTCAACTCAGTTTAAAGAAATCGGACAATTCATTCATCCGAACTACATGGCACTTCAATTAGCCCCCGATAATAAAATATATCTTAGCAGGCTGGGTGTTGGACAATTGGCTGTAATCGATGCGCCTGATTCAATTATTACTGTTTCTTCTCCGAATAAATGCGGGTTCAGTAATGATGGTCCACTACTTTCAAGCGGTGGATTGGGAGGTGAATGTATTCAAGGGTTGCCCAATAATGTAGATGCCAAATACCCTTCTGAAGTTCCACTGAGTTTTGCTCATAAAGACAGTGCTTGTTCTGTTATCTCTTTTCGCCCGAACAACTGCTGCGCCACTACTTACAAATGGTTTTTCGGGGATGGTGACAGTTCTTCCCAAAAATCCCCTGAACACACTTATGCCACAGAAGGTTTGTATTCAGTTCAACTGATTGTGGACGGCAGCGATACAGTTACGCTTCCCGTTAAAATTGGTATTGATAAGCCAGTTATTGCCGGAAACGATACGGTGAGCTGTATGGATGAGGTTATTTATACCTATTCTATTGCCAACCCGAACGATTATCTTACTTATGACTGGGCTATTGATGACGGAACAATTCAACTGGTGGATAATCTGAATAATGCTACTGTAAACTGGACTGGTAACGGTTGGATTTATTTAACTGCCGAAAATGAACGTACCGGATGTTTATCGAAAGATTCTCTTCATGTTTTAAGAGTGTCTGATAATGATATTGATTCTTCTTTAATGGTAGATACTGTACCCTGCATTCAGGGGTCTGCTGTTACCCTGCACGGCGATGATTTTTTGAATAAATTTTACGAATGGGAATGGAGCGAGGATGGCGCACAATGGACTTTTATCCCAGGGCAATATGACTCTCTTTTGACCTATACGATGCCGAAAGACAGCGTGTTTTTCAGAAGGCGCGTGATCAATAATGACCTTTCCTGCTATTTTTACAGCAATGCCATTAAGGTAAAGTCTACTATTTATATTGAAATGCACCCTGAAGACCAGTTTGATTGTCAGGGTACTGGTTATGGTTTTGGGGTTAGTGTTCACAACCCTAACGGTGATACTATAACGTATCAATGGCAATATAAACTTATTGACTCAACTACATGGTGGGATAGTTACACAACTCCCTCATTTACAGAAGGGGGCAGTCCTGCAACAGACAGCACTAAATTCAGGTGCATTGTTTCTACCCCATGCGGCGATATCTATTCGGACTCTGCTTTGTTACTTTTTGACAATGTGGCAACTTTTACCCTGCATCCGCAATCTGCATTGGCAGACGAAGAAGGCAGCGTTATTTTTAGTGCTGCTGCCAATAGTAAATCCCAAACTACTTTTCAGTGGTATCATAGCTACGATAATGGCGACGTCTTTTATGAGTTGCCTGATGAAACTAACGATTCGCTAATACTGACGGATTTGTCTCTATGCCAGCACCTGTATCAATATAAAGTTGGAATTCGAAATGCATGTTCTGATGTTTACGGTACTTCTATAAGTGATACCGCCACCTTAACTGTTACCCAAACCCGATTTGCCGATGCATGGATGAAAGACGGTAAATGGGATGATGCTACAGAACCGAATATTGTGGATTCCAGCATTTATAATTCTCCTGACATTTGGAACAGAAGACCGGGTTCTTCTTATGATACTATTCATGAAAACCCTGATTATGATACGGCTAATGCAAACCTTCTGTATTACAGGGTTAGAAATGACGGGGTTGATACAACGAAAGGTGGTGAGGAGCTGTATCTGTACTGGACGTTAGCTGGTCTGGGTGAAAAATGGCCGGATAAGTGGACGGATAATCCGTCTAATTACTATAACCATTTATGCAGTGGAAGCCTCTACGGCAATTCTTATCCTGAAGGCGGTGAGATAAACTCTATTCCCATCCCATTGCCTCCTATTCCTCCCGGAGGTGAGATTATTGATACTATCAGCTGGTTTCCGCCTAACCCCTATTGGTACTGTGTCAATGTAAACGGTTCTCCTCAATTCCCCACTGAAAAAGGAATTTGCCTGTTAGCCAGAATTCAGACCTGTGATCTGGACTCTTTCGGAATGACCCGTAAAGAAGGCTCTTTAATCGGTCCGAATGTGAGGAACAACAATAATATTGTTACAAAAAACATTACTGTTACCAATTTTAACAATATCAAGAAATCCGGCAATACCAACTGGATTACCTTTAGGAATGTCAATAGTGACGACCCTTGTGATACGGTGAGGTTTACAGCTTTAGACCCGTCTTACTTTCTGGCTGGAAGCGTTACTATTTACATCGACGACTACTTGCTGGCAGGCTGGCAGACTGGTGGCGCGACAGGCTCTGGTTTTACCCTTATCGATTCCAATACATTTACAGTAAGTTCTTCTGTCCCTTTTGTGCTGGATAATGTTTGTGTTGACGATACCACCAACGCCAATATTGGTGTTAAATTTGACATTGATTCCATGTATACTTGGCTGGAAGATGAGAGCTACTACTTTACTCTGCGCCAGATTGGCTACTTTACGAATGAAGAAAATGGCGGTTATGATTTTCAGGTTAACTTAACCGATGAGGCACCTGGCTTTATTTTACCTGTTCAACCCAAAGAAGATGATGCTTCTAATAGCATGGATAAGGAGTTTTCTGCTGGTGATTTAAATGCCGATGATGCGGTAAAAGGCTTTAAAGTCTACCCTAACCCCTTCACTCAATCATTGAATATCGAGTTTTTTATGGTGCAGGAAGGAGTTGTGAAACTGATGCTTACTGATATGCTGGGTAAACCTGTAGCGGTGATTTCCGACAGGTATTTTGATAAAGGACAACAAAAGGTGAGCTTTTTAAGTAAGAACCTTTCTGCGGGGATGTATTTCCTAACGGTGGATGCCCCTGACTTGAAACGAAAAGTTAAAGTTATCTTGCAAACTCACTAATTTGTTTGATTGACATGTAGTGTGTATTACCAACAGCCGTATCTTAGATACGGCTGTTTTTATTGAATTAACAACCTGTTCAAAATGATTCCTAATGGTCTAATATCTTTTCCACACAAAACTGGGTTTCTGCCACTATCTTTTGTGATTTCAAGGGCTTTATAATTGGGGTCAGATTCTAATATTTTTTGAAGCCGTATGGTGGTTGTTTTGGACATACCGACAAAGATTAACCGCTTATCTGTCAGGTAAAGTTCTCCCTCATCTATCAAGCGGTATTCTTTACCTATTGGTGTAACAGGTAAAAAACCAAGATATTCCTCTCCATGTAAATAGGTAGAATAAGTCGAGCTTCTGTCTGACCTTAATTCAAACCAATACATTTCAGGCAAATACAAATGACATTTTTCTTCTTTATATAACTTTATATCACAGTCTACCTCTGGTAATGGTAAGTTTTCAAGCGCCCAGTAATTCTTATATTTTTCAAACACCTCTTTTGAACTGCCTTCTAATTTCAAATCTATGTTCAGGCTTTTGGCTATGGCTTGCAGCTCTTTTTCTTCTTCGGGTGAGATTTTCTCATCTTTGATTATTTCTGCGACAAAGCGATTCATATAAGTTTCCCTTGCTTCTCCTGATATTTTTTGCGCTATTTCTGTGGGTAAATACAATTGCTCTTCTAATTGTTTTAAGAACTGCTCTTCTTCTTTACTAAGCCTGCCATCTGCTACAGCTTCATGATAAGCTTCATTATAAACTGATTTTCCTACTTTCTGGTGGAGTGTTTGAACCGTTCTATCTGAAAACGAAAATAGTTTTTTTAGGTGCTGTAAGTCTTGTATTTCTGCTTCTGACAGGTGTTTGTCTTGCAAACAATAGTTCAAATAGACGGCATAAAACTCTTGTAAATTCAGCACGAATTCATTTGCAATTCTGATGCTGTAACGTGTTTGTATATCTTCTATTTCTTCTTTTCGTATTTCTGTAATGGGTTTGCTTGCCAAGCAGTTATTTAACTCGATTACAGCATTTTCCTGCGGTTCTTGCTTAAATACCCATTGCAAGAGGCTTTGTTTCTTTAAGGGTACGACTCTATACGGTGTATTTTGCATAGCTAATATTTTCGATAGGTTTCATATACAGGGTCATTCCAGTTGCACACGCCTCCATGATGGGAACAAGCCCCCCTCCCTTTTGCATTGGAGGTAGACCCATCACAGCATCGGGTCACGTAATAGGCTACCCGCCTGCGCAACGGATTGATTTTATCGTGTAATTCCTCTGCACCTGAATACCCCAACTTTATGGCTCTTTTAAGGTCACGAACTGCTTCTCTTGTTTCTCCTTTAATATGAAGACAAACAGCCCTTTTATACAATAAATCAGCTTTATTGTTACTGTATTGTAAATATGTTTCTATTTTAGGTAAGACCTGCCGATATTTTTTTCTCTTAAAAAGTTCGTCAATTTCGCTTTGAATAATAGCGTCTGATAGTCTTTCTATTACTAGCTTTTCTTCAGTATCTATTGCAAACCTATTTAGTTGTGTAAGTTCTTCTTGTGCTTTCGGGTATTCCTTTTTTTCTATAAGGTCTACTACTACGTTTCGGTAATACTCAAAGCTGTCTTTGGCTTGTTGTCTCTCCTTTTGTTGTTCTTCTTCTGCTGCCTTTTTTTGGGCGGCTATGGCTTGTTCTTTTTTTAATAATGCTTGTTCGTGTTCTAAATAGTTATTGATAAGCGGCAGTGATATTATGAATAGCACTCCTGTTGCTATATAGGATATTTTTGGAGTCAGTTGGAATACCAGCTTTTTTTCGAGTAACGCTATTAATGGTGGAATATTAACGAAGATGATTGTTCCAAATATCAATAGCAACCAAAGTGATTTTATGAAGGCTAATGCAGTTAGGATGTATATCAAGCCGATTACCCAGCCTAATATTCTATGCCCTATATGTCGCTTACTGTTTCCGTAAATTTGTCCTTTGTAGTCTTCCTGTAATACCCGGTATTCTTTTGCTATGAGATGCGGAACATACTTCATACAATTAATAGCTTTTTGAAGTGCTAATATACCTTTTTTTCCGACTTCTTCCTTTCGGCTTTTCTACAAAGCGAGAGGAAGTTTAAAGTGATAAAGCCTTTCCGTTTGAAAGATAAATAAGCAAGGGATAAGGCTTTGCCGCTTTGTCGGCGCAAAAAGCAGTCTTCTTTCAGGCTGCTTTTTACAGGTGTCTTGCATGGTGGCGCATGGTTAGACCTAATACACCAACGGTTCTAAATCATTGGCTTGCTCGTCTTGCTGCTCGGTTTCTGGTTCTTGGTTTTCTTCATTGCTTTCGGGTTCTATTTTGCTGACTTGGGCATTGCTGAATAAATAGGCTATCGGGAAGTATTTTAGCATTTCATCAATGTCTTCTTCATTCTGTCCTTCTTCTATCGGCTTTTGTATTTGCTTGGGTTTTGCCCAAAGTAAAAAAGCTTTTTTGCCTTTGTTGATATGATAGCCTTCTTTTTTCCATTGCCTAAAACTCTTAAACTCTCGGTGTATGTCGTCTTTATAGAGGGTTTCCATTATCGCATCGTTGATGGTGAAAAATGTACCGTCTTCTACCAGGTCTTTGACTTCGAGGCTTATTAGTTTCAGGTTTTCTCTCGCGATGTCTATCGGGCGTTTTTTTTCTTGGGTGTTGGTTTTACTGCTGTCCATTGTCTGTTGTTTTTATGTTTTCTTGTATGTGTTGTTGGATTTGCCTTTCTGTTTTGGCAAGCCTTTTTTGATAGCTCTTGTTAAGTGTTTTCAAGACTTTTTTCAGGCTTTTATGATGCTTTATTTTAAGGGTTTTCCTCTCTGTGTTTTGTATCAGGATTTCATATTGTTTGAGTTGCTCCTCATTTGTAAAGTTGAGTAGACTATCTATGTGGTCTGCTTTAACCATTATTTTTTCCCTTTTGCTCATAAGGCAATAGAGTTTATCTAATGGATTGTTTAATTGCTGTGTTTTCATGTTAAGGGACTTTTAAAGCCCGCCACTTTTAGCGGGCTTGTTGTTGGTTGGTTTTTAGTTGTGGGTGTATGCCAAGATTTTTTGGTCGTACATGGCTATTTTGCTTTCTACTCGTTTGATTAAATCGAGGTGCAGCTCACGCACTAACACTGGGGCATCTATTTCGTAGTTTTCTCCATCTCTGTCCATTAATTCGATTTTTATCCAGTCATTTTTGGTATTTTCAAATTCCAACAGGTCTTCGTCGTCAATTTCTAAGCTGTTTATTTTGGTGAGGTGCTTTGCCAATATTCTGCGGTTTCTGATAAGTTTTTCTAAGCCTTCAAAGTGCTTTAGTTCTTCTTCGATGGTTTTGGGCTTAGGGGGCAATTCCACCACTTTTGGAGCGGTGGGTTCTTGCTTGGGTTCTGCTTTCTTTTCCTCTGCCTTTGGCGGGGTTGTTTTGCCGCCTGCTGTTTTTGTTGTCATTCCGTTTTTAGGGGTCGTTACTTCCTTCGCGCCGCCTTTTGTGTTTGTTTTGTTTTCCATGTCTTTTTATGGTTTTTGATTTTTTAAGCTGTGCGGTATGGCTCTCTTCCAACACTGCACATTTCCCCCGAAGGGATAAACACAAATCCAGCGTGCGGCGGCTGAATGGTCAAGGTTGTAGGTCTGATTTTTTTGATTTCGATGCTGAAGGCTCAATCAAAAAAATCTGAATACACCGAAGGCTTTTAGACCTTGAACAAGGGGCTGGTTGAAATTTGTGTATCCCTTCGGGGTGAATAAGAGAATTATGAGGGAAAGCCGCTTAAAAGCGTTGATTTGTGCGGCACGGCTCTTCTATGAAGTTTTGTTGTTGTTTTCTTGTCAGGGCTTTTTTAGCTTTGTCTTGTACTACTAACTACCCCTATTCCTTATGAAAGCTCGTTTCTATCTTTTGTCTTTGTTATGTGCCATTTTAATTGGCTTTTCTTCTTTCCATGCTCCTTTGGGAGATCCTGTCCGTGATAATCCACTTGCTTTGGGTAATCCGTCTTCTGCTTCTTCTGATAAGTCTAATAAATACAATTATCTCTTAGAGAAAGGCGGCTATGCGCTCTCTTTTAATGATAGTTTAGGCTATCCTAACTGGGTAGCGTGGCATTTAAATAGTGCTTGGCGGGGTGATGTAAAACGCTATAAAGGAAAATTCCAGGTGGACGATGCTTTGCCTTCAGGTTTTCTAAAGTTATCGCATGATGACTATACTAATTCTGGTTTTGACCGTGGGCATATCTGCCCTTCTGCTGACCGTACTTTTTCCAAAGAAGAAAACAAAGAAACTTTTTTCATGTCGAATATCTACCCGCAATCGCCCAATCTTAATCAGCAGACTTGGCGATTGTTTGAAGAGTATTGCCAGAAAGATTTGGCTGATAAAGGTTTTGAGTGTTACCTGCTTGCTGGTGGGTACGGTACTGGTGGTGTGGCTAAAGATGGTCAGTTAAAGATGTCTATTGCTAGTGGTAAGGTGAATGTTCCTTCCCACTGCTGGAAGGTGGTTTTGGTTTTACCTGATGGGGTGAATGATTTTTCTCGCATTGATACGTCTGCGCGCATTATTGCTGTGTGGATGCCCAATACCCAACAAGTGAAAAAGCACAAGTGGTGGCATTACCGTGTTGCTGTGGATGAGATTGAAAAGATGACGGGGTTAGATTTCTTTTCTGCTCTGCCTGATGACATTGAAGATGTGATTGAAGCGAAACCTGATGCGATCAGTTTTAAGTAAATGAGATTACATTTTTGTTGATTTCTGTATGTGTTGTATTTTGCAGTATGTGCGGAACTTTTGGTCAAAAGAAACTACCCCTTAAAAAAGTTAAACCTCAACTTTCGATTCTTCCTGAAAAGGAACTGGTTGAAAAACCAAATGAAGGCAAAGTATTAAACCTCAATACGTGGACTGGGAAATATGCTGGTATTTTAACTTCTGAAAAACCTGATGAATATAGCTGGGGGCTATTTGGGTTCACTCCATTTTGGGCTAAGAAAAAGATGTTTCTGTTTAATGCCCGTGTGGAAGGTGATTTAAACAAAGAGAATGACCCTGCCTTTAGCGGCGAAAAGGGAATTTTCAAAAAGCCCAGTTTTAGGAATGCTATTAAAAGCAGAAGGTGTGTTATTCCAATGGACTTTTTTGTTGAAGGGCCTGAAAAAGAAAAATATTCTAAGCCCTACCTTATTCACCGCAAGGATAGTGATGTGTTTTTCGCAGGTGGGATTTATGAAGAATGGATTGATAAAGAAACTGGAGAAGTATTTACCACATTTTCAATTTTAACTACGGCTGCAACTCCATTGCTTCAAAAGGTTGGGCATCATCGCTCTCCTTTATTACTTGAGTCTGATGTGATACCTGCTTGGTTAAACAATGAAACTGATTTAGAATTAATAAAAGCTATTCTTGCACCTGCTGACACTTTGGATTTTGAAGCATACCCAATAGATGCAGGAATAGTTAAGTCTAAAGAAAATAATCCCGAGATTGAAGTTCCTAAAGGGGAAGTTTTTTCTGAATAGCGTTCTATTCTTTAGTTTAAATTTTTCAAGAAATATGGTATGATTATTCCATGTAGTATAATTCTTGCCTTTTCAACAAACTTTCCAATTCAACATTTTTTATATTGATAATTCCATCTTTAACAGCCCTGAGAATCATCGAGTTTGTGCTACTTGAATTAGTTTTATTCTGCATATTAGAAATGTGTGTTTGAACTGTTCTAAGTGAAACAAAAATTTTATCAGCTACACCCTTTTGTGAAAGACCGCTTGCTAGTGCTTCCAAAATTACTGTTTCCTGTTTAGTAAATGGAATGACCATATTACCAATTTTATTCTTATCGATTATATTGTTATCAGGTTGTTTCATTGTCCAATAACTTTGAACAATATTTTCAATTAAACTCACAATTTCACTACCACTTAATACTAAAGAATTGATTTTATATACTTTAAAGGTTTTGTAGAAACTAACCTTCAGGTCTGATTCAATTTTTTCTGAAATTAAAAAAAATAGTGCTTTATGATTGGTTTTATGAAGAGAGTACAAAAAAACTTCATCCCCAAATTCAGAAATAACAATATCAAAAGAGATTTTTTCTGAAATATCTAGTCCCTGTAATTGTGAATTTGCTTTTCCTATTACTTTCATTTCAGATGTTAAATTGATAAACATCTCTATACCATCTAAAACTATTTTTTGTTGATGAATAAGAAGTACTTTTAATACCATATACGTAAAATTACGTATGAATTTTCAGAATTGTTATGGATTTAAAGAAAAAAATTAAGTTAATTCACTGAATTTTTATCTTATCAAGATTTTTTTTAAGGGCACAAATATTCCCAATCTATTTCCTACAAAAACAGCAAATAGGATTTCAATAATTTTGAAAATGAAATCAGATAAAATATTAATAAATATGTCGAATAGTGATTCCACTAAATCAAAGATAAGAAATAAATCAATTTCTCGGGTCAGAAACAAAATATAATTTCTCCATCTTCACCACCTCAATACTGGGATAACCAAACTCTTCAGTTGCTTTGCCAGTAATGTGATATACCCCTCTACCTCTTAGCGGGTATTGTTTAAGGCTGTCAGGAAAATGTACCGTATCAAAAAACTCTCCGTCTTCATCTAAAAAAGCACCGAAAGCCATTCTTTCCCCTTTTATAGTCCGCACAGGTTTAGGAGCCACAAAGTTGCCCAATATGTGTATGGTTTTGCCTGTATGGGTCATCAGTTCATTGGCTTTGATGGTTTTGGTTTTTGGGGTTTTCTCTTTGTCCAGCATTTCAAACATGGTCATGGAAACTGGAAAGTCAAGCAATTCAATTTCGTCATACGCATCTTCAATTTTCAGGTGCGTGAGTTCTGGCAATTCATATTTCTTGGCATAGGACTTAAACAAGGGGGCGTTGTCGGGTTGTAGTTTTACACTCCCCAAAAGCGAGTGTGCTTCCCATAGTAGTTTCTTTTTGTCTGTGCCTGTAAAACGCAAAGCACCCACCCGTATCAGGATAATAAGCTGTTCCTGTCCTACTTTGGTGCGGTGAACGAAGTCTTCCAGGCTTTCAAAAGCTCCGTTGCGTAATCGTTCATTTAACAGCTTTTCAGCAAACTTAAATTCAACCCCCTGAATATGTATCAATCCCAAGTGTGCATCTTTACCTGTTATGTTAGTGAGCCAGTCGCTGTTATTGACACAGGGAAGGTTTATGACTGCTCCCGCCTTTTGCAGTTCATGCACATAAACCCAACGGTCGTAAAATCCTCCGAAGTTGTTGATTACAGCGACCATAAACGCTAAGGGGTAATGTGCTTTGAGATAGAGGCTTTGAAAGCTCTCTACGGCGTAACTGGCACTATGAGCTTTGCTAAAGGAATAGCCTGCAAAACTTTCTATTTGTCGCCATACTTCTTTGGCTAGTTGGTCGGGATAGCCCATTTCTTTGCAGTTGGCAAAGAACTTGTCGACGATTTTCTGAAACTCCACTTTTGAGCGGTATTTGCCGCTCATAGCTCTTCTCAATACATCACTGTCGGCAAGGTCTAAACCTGCAAAATGGTGACAGATTTTTATCACGTCTTCCTGATACACCATTACCCCAAAGGTTTCTTCGAGCTGGTCTTTCATTACAGGATGTAAATAGTGGATGGTGTCGGGTTGGTGAAAACGACGGATATATTCCCCCATCATGCCGGATTTGGCTACGCCCGGCCTGATGATTGAGGACGCTGCTACTAGGGTAAGATAGGTTTCACAACGAAGTTTGTTCAGCAGCCCTCTCATGGCTGGGCTTTCGATGTAGAAGCACCCGATGGTGTCGCCCGATTTGAGTTGCTTTTTCACCTGCGGGTCTTGCATAAAGGTTTTGACATCATGGATGTCTATTTTCTTTCCCTGATTAGCTTGCACTATTTCGACGGCTTCTTTGATATGCCCGATTCCCCTTTGGCTTAATATGTCAAGTTTTTCCAAGTGAATACGTTCGGTTTCATACATATCCAACTGCACTGTGGGGAACCCCTTTGGCGGTAGGTATAACGGTGAATAATTGTATATGGGTTCTTCTGTTATTAGTACGCCCCCTGCATGTATTGAAAGTATATTGGGAAAGTCCTGCATGGTTTTTCCATACTGGTATATTTCTTTGGTGATACTGTCGCGGTGAAAGTTGAAATTGGGATTGGTCGCCATTTCATCGAGTTCTGCCTTAGGCAGTCCATAGACTTTTCCTAATTCTCTGTATATCGAACGCCCTTTGAAGGTGCTGACTGCTCCTAAAAGGGCTGTATGGTCTCTTCCGTAGCGTTTAAAGATGTATTCTAATACCTCGTCTCTTTCCAGCCATGAGTAATCTATATCAAAATCTGGGGGGCTGGTGCGTTTGGGGTTCAGGAAACGCTCAAAATACAAGTCCAGTTCTATGGGGTCGACGTCGGTTATTTTCATGCAATAGGCTACTATGCTGTTGGCTCCGCTTCCTCTACCGATATGGTAAAATCCTCTGCCCATTGAATAACGGATAATATCCCATGCGATGAGAAAGTAGGAACAAAAGCCCAGCTTGTCGATAACATCCAGTTCATGCTGTACCCGCTTTAGTGCTTCTGGGTGGTTTTTGCCGTAGCGGTAGGCGACCCCATCTAATGCCAGTTTATGCAATAGCTCTCTATCGTCGTTTTTGCTTTGGGAAAACGTGCTTTTGTTTTTCGGGGTGTCAAAGTCTATGGTGCATTCACAGCTTTCGATTAGCTTTTGTGTGTTTAGTATCACTTCTGGGAAATTGCTAAAATGCTGTACGATACGGTGTGGTTCTATTAAGTATTCGTCTTTCCCCCCTGTCATGGTCTCGTCAAGTTTGGAAAGGACTATATTGTTGTCTATGGCTCGCAACCGCAGGTGCAGGTCTCGCCCTGCTTTGTTGATATAGGTGACTGGGTGCAGTACTACGGCTTTTCGGTATTCTTTTTTTTGGAGTTTGATATAGTGTTTGGTGATGTCGGCGGGTCTGATGCCGATATATTCATTTTCTTTGAGTTTCAGGGGGATATTTTCTGTTGGGTAAATGACTATTACATTTTCCAATTCCGGGGCTTGTTGGGGTAATGGGGTTCCGTTCAGGTTATGTTGGGATAGGAAATAGTTCATTTCCCTAAATCCTGTTTGGTTTTTGGCTAGCCCAACATAAAGCAGTTTGTTGTCCTGTCGGAACTCCATTCCGATAATTGGGGTTATATCGTGTTTGATACATTCCTGTACAAACTCAAATACACCAGAGGTGTTATTGATGTCGGTTAAGGCAAGGACTCGTATGCCGAGTTCTGCGGCATAGTGTACGAGTTTGGCAACGGGCAGTGTCCCGTATCGGGTGCTGTATGTGGAATGGCAGTTTATGAACATGTTTAGCGGACTTTGACTTTATGGGTGGAACCTATGAATATGGATTTTTCGCCATAGCGTAAGCGTATTTTATCCATTGCCTGATAGAGTTTGAGCTTTTCGCTAACATCTTCAAACAGGTTCATTTGTTCCGACCCGTGTACCAAGTAGCTGAATTTGACCCCGATTAATCGCACCAGCATTCTACGCTCAAACAAACTGTCGAACAGCTCGTGGGCTTTGGGCGTTAATATGTGGTCTGATGCGGTGTAGGTAATGCGTTGCTGCTTGGTATGTGTGTCAAAGTTGCTGTACCGTATTTTGACGGCAATACAAGAGGTAAGTTTTTGTGTGGTGCGTAATTGATAGGTTAATGCCATCACCATATTGGACAATATGGCTTTGAGCTTTTTGATGTCGATGGTGTCTTTATCGAAGGTGCGTTCGGTGCTGATGGATTTACGTTCCCAATAGGGTATGATGGGTGTATTGTCTATACCGTTGGCTCTTTCCCAAACGATTCGCCCGTGTTCCCCCAATACGTTCATCAATAACTCTTTGGGCATTTCACTCAATACGCCTATAGTGGATATACCCATATTGCGTAGCAGGTAGAAGTTCTTTTTGCCGACCATTGGTATTTTGCTGATGGAGAGCGGGTTTAAAAAGGGCTGTACCAGCTTGTGCTGGACTTCTCTATGCCCGTTGGGCTTGGCTTCGCCTGTCGCTATTTTACTGACCGTTTTGTTGGGGGATAATCCCAGTGAAATGGGCAAGCCCGTTTCTTTGATGATACGGTCGCGTATCTCGCAACTGTATTTGTACGAGCCGAAATAGTCATCCATGCCCGTCATATCGATATAGTGTTCGTCGATACTGGCTTTTTCATAGGCGGGGGATTGCTCGGCTATGATTTCGGTGACGATATTGGAGTATTTGGAATAGTCGTCATGGTCGCCTCTTACAAAGATGGCATCGGGGCATAGTAATTTGGCTTTTCGGGCAGGCATGGCAGAATGCACTCCAAACATGCGGGCTTCGTAGCTGCATGAAGCGACCACCCCTCTGTCGGATGTGCCTCCGACGATAACGGGTTTTCCAATGAGTGCTGAATTTTTGAGGCGTTCAACGGAAACAAAGAAGGTGTCCATGTCCATGTGAACGATATGCCTTACCATATATATTGTTTATTTATTCGACTAAAAACTGTTTAATAATTAAAACACTTAAAATGGTATGTGCAACTACGAGTTTTGTATAAGATTGATTTTCAGATAGAAAAAATTTTTAAGAGGAGGGTGTTAAGACCCTACAATATATGTCTAAAAAACAGCTCGCAATATTCTGATTAATAACTTATATAATAATTCATCCTCAAAACTCCCTTCAATGAAAATGATACCTTATCTTTGATTAGACTTATTCAAAGTCAATCTAACTAACTAATAAAGCATTGTAATATTTTACATTATGATATTTGAAAAAGGACACTTTCGTAGTTCAAAACTTGAAAAGTCAATCATAAATGAATCGTTAAATAGAACTAAAACATTTAGTTCATATAGTAATTCATACTCTGCCAAAACTACTATATTTCTATCCCATAAACATAACGACCTTGAGGAGGAAAGAGAAGCTGCGGGTGTGATTGAGTTATTAGAAGAGCATGATGCCATAGTCTACATAGACAGCATGGATAAGACTCTTCCTACTGAAACTTCAGGAGAAACAGCAGAAAGAATAAAAGAGGTTATCAAAAATTGTGATAAGTTTATTCTTTTAGCAACTGATAAAGCTATTGAATCATATTGGTGTAATTGGGAACTAGGTATTGGAGATGTCCATAAATTTATGAGCCACATTGCCCTTTTGCCCGTTAAAGAAAAAGATAGCTATGATAATAAATATAAAGGAAATGAGTACTTAGAAATATATCCGAGAATTGATTATAGGGATGGGACAACTAGATACATTAATAACAACAAAATTATTCCAAAAGGTTTCTATTGGTGCAAACCTATAAATAAGGATGGGGTACGAACTATCACTCCGTTGAAAGATTGGCTCAAACAAACGTACTAAGCTATGAATACCAAGTATCAGATAGTTTTCCTTGGCTCAAAAAATTCATATCATAATATGGTTGTAAGTGCCATTGAGTCTCATGTTGAAGAGCTTGGAATATCATTGAGTTCTCTTTCTATTCTTGATGGTGATGATTTTCAAAAAAGACATCAGCCTAACTCACCGACTTATTGTATTTATTATGGTGAGTACAATAATTTTTTACACTTGAATGAATTGGAAGCTTTACAAAAAGCCGCTACTCCAATATTACCTGTGGTTTGTGACTTGGAAAAGTTTACGTCAGATATACCGAAAAACCTCTGTCAAATTAATGGTTATGAATTATCAAATAGCTCCCAAATTGAAAAATTGGTTGGGTATATCACAGAAGGGCTGGGGTTACTTCGCCTTTCAAGGAGGCTTTTCATTAGTTACAAAAGAAGTGAGTCTAGCACTGTCGCTGTTCAATTGTTTGAAAAGTTTGAAAAAAGCGGTTTTGATGTTTTTTTAGATACTCATTCAATAAAGCCTGGTGTCCCTTTTCAAGATGAACTTTGGCATAGAATGGCTGATACAGATATTGTGGTCATTCTTAATACACCTAACTTTTTAGGAAGCGAATGGACAAGAGAAGAAGTTGCAAAAGCCAATTCAATGTCAATTGCTATTTTACAATTGGTTTGGCCAAATCATGAGTTAGAAGATTTTGCCAAACTTGGTATACCCCTTAAACTAACTACTAATAACTTTGGTAATAATCATTATTCAGATTCAAAGAGTTATTTAAATGAAGATATTATTGAACGAGTTCTTACCCTTACTGAATCACTTAGGGCAAGAAGTTATAAAGCTAGGCAAGACAATATTATTACAGAGTGTATTTCGGCGGCTATAAGGAATAATAAGAATGTATATCTTCACCCTGAAAAGTTTTTAACAACAACCAAAAAAAATGACAAAGAAGTAATAATTATTCCGACTGTAGGTGTTCCTCAAGCATTTACATACAATAAGACAGAGGAGTTAATACGCACAATTAGAGATGATGATGGTAATGAACTATTTTTGTTATACGATAATAGAAATATCAGGGATTTGTGGCTTAAACACTTAACTTGGCTTGACAATTACCTCCCTGTAAAAACTATAAAAATTATTGAAATCGATACTTGGCTAAAAAATCTTGAATTATGATATTTTTGTCAGCAAGCATTCCATCCAAGGAAAGAGATGAAAAGTTTTTTAAAACAGCTGACATAATTGCAATTCGCGATGCTGTCAAAGCTCTTGCAACTGTTGTAATTCCTAAATCTCATTTAGTATGGGGAGGACACCCAGCTATCACCCCACTAATTCGTGATGTATTAGCTAAAATGGAAACAGATGTAAAAAGCCATGTCACCCTTTATCAATCGGAATATTTTATAGATAGCTTTCCTAAAGAAAACTCAGTTTTTGAAAATAAAGTAATAACAAAGTCTACTTCCAATGAAGAAGACAGTCTTTTTCATATGAGAAGACGAATGTTCTCAGAAAATACTTTCGAAGCAGCTATTTTTATTGGAGGAATGGAGGGTGTAATAAATGAATATCAAATGTTTAAAACCTATTTCCCAAATAAATCTATTCTCCCAATAGCGAGCACCGGAGCAGCTTCCAAAATTATATTTGAGGAATATGAACATGGATTAAACCAACGGCTGTTAAGCGATTATGCTTATATGGGGCTGTTTAAGGACTTATTATTTTCAAATTAATTATTATTGAATATGGGAAAAGCAGTTTTTGTTTCTTATAAGTATTCTGATTCGTTAGTTTACAAGCTACCAAATATTGAAAATACTACCGTTAGAAGTTACGTTGACGAAATTGATGCCATTCTTGAGGAAGGCGACAATCTTTATAAAGGTGAGGATGATGGTGAGGATTTAAGCACATTACATGACGCAACTATTGCTTCAAAATTGGGTGACAAAATATTTAAAAGCTCTGTAACAATAGTCCTTATATCAAAAGGTATGAAAGATGTTTCACTTTCAGAAAAAGACCAATGGATTCCCTGGGAAGTTTCATATTCCTTAAAAGAGCAATCTAGAAGTTCAGTAAATAGCAAGACTAATGCTGTTTTAGCTGTCGTTCTTCCAGATGAGAACAATAGTTATGAATATTACATTAAAGAGAATACTTGTCCTAATTGTAATAGTAGAACCTTACTGACAAATACACTTTTTAAAATTCTGTCAGACAACATGTTCAACATTAAGAAACCGGATTATACAAATTGCGATAATCATATTGGGGGCACTTCATATAGGGGATACTCTTCCTATATTCACTCAGTAAAATGGGATGATTTTATGGCAAACCCTAATGGATATATTAATGTTGCTGTTGATATAAGAAAAAACATAAATGATTACGATATTATCAAAACTGTAAAATAAATGGCTCGCTTCGTCTTCTTTAGTTTTGCGTATGAAGATGTGAAAAACTTCAAGGTTAATATTATTCGCAATAATTGGTTGCTAAAAAATAGTGAAGATTCTTTCGTTGATGGCTCAATCTGGGAAAAATCCAAAGAAAAAAAAACAAGTGAACTTAAAAGCCTAATTGAATATGGATTATTAAAAACATCAGTTACAGTAGTTTTGATAGGTCAAAATACATCAGGTAGAAGATGGGTTAATTACGAAATTATTAAGAGTTTTGAAAAAGGCAATGGTATACTTGCTGTTTATATAAATAGAGTAAAGGGTAAAACTGGATTAACACGACGAGGGAAAAACCCTCTTGACCGATTGGGCTTTTTAATTTCAGAAGACGGAAAAAGAATTAATTTCTTTGAACTTAAGAATGGTAAATGGGAAAATTTTAAAGATTTGCCGTCTATAAATAATAAGAAGTCGAACACTTTGTATTTTGGCGATTCTTGGCTGTGGGGAAATGAGTATGGACAGTTCTACCGTTTGTCTGATAAGTTTAGCACTTATTGTTGGAAGTTAGGAATTGGTAATGACAACTTCTCTGACTGGATTGAAAAAGCTGCTAGCCAAGCTGGAAGATAAATAAACTACAAAGTTTCCATTCTGATTAGAACTCTAGATTTCTTGTGCAAATTTTGTGCAAATGAAAAAAGCCTTTCAACGTCAATTCGCTAAAAGGCTTTCATACTCTAAGTGATCCCGACAGGATTCGAACCTGTGACCGTCTGCTTAGAAGGCAGATGCTCTATCCAGCTGAGCTACGAGACCATATCTATTACAAAGAGGCGCAAAGATACGGTTTGTGCTTTATACTTCAAATGCTAATTTTAACTCTTTCTTCTTTCGGGCGCAATGCTCTGGTTAACACTCTATTCATAGCTTTAATACCCTTATAATGTGCTATAATAATATCAGCTAATATTGAATCTGTAATAAACCGGGCAGGGATTTCACCTGTACAACCCACAAAAGACTTATATACTTTAATGGTTTTTGTGGTAGTTGCAAAACTATCTTCTATTTGAGAAAAACCTTCTACACCAAAACTATCGGCAAAATCTTCGTTTTCTTGCAGTAGTTTATAGCGGTTATCTTCTTTTTCCAAGTACTCTGAAAGTTGGGCTGCTTTTTCACCCGTAAGCCCGAAAATCCCCCCCGCTAAAACAATTTTTTTCGGAGTAAAACCAAATAAAAGCCCTGCAAAAGGTTTTCCTTTCATGGGTTTCCTATGTCCTATAACAGCCCCTATTTCACAGTATTCATTTTCAGGTAAAACAAAATCATCTCTATTAATACAGGTAACTAAAATTTCATTTAGTTTACCATTTACTCTACTATCGCATTTTTTAACTTTCGGTAACAAGTCTTTTACAAAACGTTTGAATTTCGGAAGTATGTTTTTATTATAAAACTCTTCATCGTCCTCATTCCAAAATATACACGGCACTGTGTAAGACCTGCTTAATGAACGAATAAATGTGGTATCAAAAAAAGCCTTTTTCATAGTTGTATTATTCGTAGCGCAAACTGTTTGCAGGGTTAGACATAGCTGCTTTAAATGCCTGCCAGAGCATGGTAACAAGTGCTATTAGTGCAGCAATAACTACAGCCACCAAAAAATAGAATATACCGGGTGAAATGTGGTAGGCAAACTCGGTGAGCCAAGCATTCATATATATATATGCAAGCGGTATAGCTATAACCACCGCCAGCAGTATCAATAATATATATGATTTAATAAGTACTAAAACCACTTGCCATACGCTTGCCCCAATTACTTTTCTAATACCTATTTCTTTTGTGCGTTGTTCAATACTGTATGAAATTAACCCAAACAAGCCCAAGCAAGCTATAATAATGGCTACTACAGAAAAATAGCTGAATATTTTGAGGCGTTTATCTTCAGCTTCATATTTACTGTTAAAGTTCTCATCAACAAAAAAGAATTCGGTAGGATATTTTTTTGAGTATTTCTCCCATGTAGTTTGGGCAAAGTTTACTGATGCTTTTGTTTCTCCTTGAGCCAACTTTATTAGCATCACTCCTGAGGGGCTTTGCTTTTTCGCTAAAATAAGCGGTTCAATAGGTTGTTGTAAAGGCATAAAATGATAATCGTTTATTACACCTACCACTTTTCCGTTATACCCCAAGCCATTTTTAATTTCTACCTCAAAAGGGTCTTTCCAACCGAACTCCCTCACAGCAGCCTGGTTTACTAAAAAGGCTGCAGTATCGTCTGTTTTACTTTCTTTAATAAAGTTTCTTCCTTTGATGAGAGGTATCTTCATCATGTCTAAAAACTCTTCATCAATCCAGTAAATATTCATCAGTTTCTCTTCTGCTTTTCCATTATAGTTTGTGTATTGCAATATTTTACCTCCAAACTCACCCGGTACTTGGCTTGCACTTGAAACTTTTTCAATCTTTGGGTTAGCCAGTAACTCAGCCTTCATTATATCAAACTTCTCCATAAAAGCCGTATCAGCAGCAGGTGTTTTAAATGCCAGTAACCTTTGATTGTCAAACCCCGGGTCTTTACTTTTCATGTACTGCATTTGCCCGTAAACTATTAATGTGCAGCTAATCATAAATACTGCGATTGCAAATTGAAGTGTTACTAAGCCTTTTCGAAATATTGCTGAGCCTGAACCCGGTATCTGTCCTGATTTAAGCACTTTTACCGGTTTAAAGCTTGATAGGAACCAAGCAGGGTATAATCCTGAAAATATACCTACTACCAGCGCTCCCGCTATCAATGCGCCTACAAAACCCAAACTAAAGTTTAGTGATAAAGACTTGCCCGATAAATAATTAAATGCAGGTAGTAAAAGCTCTACAAAACATAAGGCTACAACAAGGCTAAACAATACCGTTAGCAAGGACTCGCCTATGAACTGTAAAAATAGCTGTCCACGACTAGCCCCTGCTGTTTTACGGATACCTACCTCACGGCTGCGCTTGGCAGACCTTGCTGTAGCCAAATTAAGGTAATTGATGCATGCAATTACCAATATTAAAAAACCAATAGATGAAAAAATTACGATGTTAGATTTGTTACTAATATTAGCATACTCATGCTTATAATCACTGCTGTTTAAACGTATATCTTCTACAGCTTGTAGTTTATATGTGATACTACCGTTTACATTTTCACTTTTAAGCCACGGTACTATTGTTTTATCTACAAAAGCTGCCAGTTTATCTTCAAATGCCTTAGTATCAATTTTTTGTTTAAAAAGAACATAATTTGTCTGTGCCATATAAAACCAGTCTTTTTCTAAGGCTTCTTTTAAACTTTTTGGCATTGAACTGATAGAAATAAAACCTGTAGGGGTAATATGCGATATATCAGGACGGTGTTTATACACACCTGTTACTTTATAGCTCTGTCGGGTAAAACGTATCATTTTACCTAAGGCATCATCAGGCGAACCGAATAGTGTTTGTGCCAGTTTATCGGTTATAACTATGGTTTGGGGTTCTTGAAGTGCTGTTTTAGGGTTTCCGTGCAGAAACTCATAGTCGAATATTTCAAAGTATTCAGGATCAGTAAAGTAAATTTTCTCTACCTGAAATACTTTTTCTTTATACCAAAGTGTTAGTTTGGGTAATGGACTTAGCCGTACAGCTTTATCAACTTCAGGATAGTTTTCCTTTAAAGTTGGTGTCAGCATGTATGAGCTATAAGTTAAATTGTCATTTTGCCCCGATAGATTTAATGTGGATGTGATTCTATAAATGCGGTCGGCTTTGGTATGATGGCGGTCATAACTTAATTCGTTATTTACATATAAGAATATTAGAATACATGATGATATACCTACCGATAGTCCGAATATATTTATAAAGGATACTACCTTATTTTTATAAATATTGCGAAGTGCTGTTATTAAATAGTTTTTAATCATTTCTCAGGGCATTATTATTTTAAACTACTGCTCTTTCCTGCTCTATTAGTAGTTTTCCATCAAATAAATTCACTATGCGTTCAGCTTGTTGTGCATGCTCTGGAGAGTGTGTTACCATTATTATGGTAGTACCAGTAGCATTTAGCGATTTTATTATATCCATTACCTCATCACCGTTTTTGCTGTCAAGGTTTCCGGTAGGTTCATCGGCCAGAATTAATTTTGGTTTAGTTACCACTGCTCTTGCTACTGCTACACGCTGTTGCTGTCCGCCTGAAAGCTGTTGGGGAAAATGTTTTGCCCTATGTGCTATTTGCAACTTTTCCATTACCTCATCAGCCATTTGCTTACGCTGCGAGGTTGCCATTTTTTGATAAAGTAAAGGCAACTCTATATTCTCACGAACAGTTAGTTCGTCAATTAAATTGAAACTCTGAAATATGAAACCAATATTGTTTTTACGTAATTCGGCTCTTTGTTTTTCGTTATAGTTAGATACTTCTTCATCTAAAAAGTAAAACTCTCCTGATGAAGGATTATCTATCAACCCTAAAATATTCAGTAAAGTAGATTTACCACAGCCTGATGGTCCCATAACAGCCAAAAACTCTCCTTCTCTTACAGTAAGATTTATCTTATCCAGCGAAATAGTTTCTACCTCATCGGTTTGGTATACTTTACTAAGGTTTATTGTTTTTATCATAGTTTATATGTGCTTTACTTCAATAACTTCAAATACATTTTAAAATTTCAATACCTGCTTATCTCCATAATTTTGGTAGCTAGATATTATTACCCTCTCTCCTTCTTTTAAGCCATCTAAAACTTCATAGTACTGGGGGTTTTGCCTGCCTATTTTCACATCTCTTTTTTCAGCAGTATTATCATCACTAAATACAAAAATCCAAGCCCCTCCGGTAGCTTGATAAAAGCCTCCCCTATCTATCACTAAACTTTTTGTTTTAGCACTCATTTGAAGTTTGATGGGAATATTTTGACCACGCTTTAAGGTATTAGGTGCATCATTGCTAAATTTTAAATCAATAACAAACTGGCCATTAGTTACTTGGGGGTAAATCTTTAAAATCTCAAGCTCATATTCTTTACCGTCCCAACTGCAAAAGGCAGTTTGCCCAACATAGGTTCGGGCAATGTATAACTCATCAATATTTGCTTTTACTTTAAACCCTTTTGATACATCAATAGCTGCTATGTTTTGCCCCTTGGCTTTAGTTTCACCTATCTCACTGTCAAAATTTGAAAGTTGCCCATAAACCGGAGCTATAATAGTTAGCCCCTCATTTTTCTTTTTCATTAAAGCCAAGTTCTGCTGCATACGAGATACTGATGCTTTCATTTGACTTATTTGCTCTGTAGTTGATACCGAATCTTGGTATAAAGCTTTTTTAAGCAGTTGCAGTCTTCTTTTTTGATAATCGAAGTTGTTTTTGGTTTGAAGAAACTCTTGTTCTGATATTACTTTATCAGTATATAAATCTTTACTGTTCTTCATTGCCCGTTCAGCCTCAGCCAGCTGAAATTTCACATCAGCCAGCTGAGTTAAACGGTCGACTTTATTTTGCTCTAAACTGTTCCTGCTGTTTCTAATATTATTTAATAAGTCAAGCACCATAGTTTCACGGTTTAGCAAATCCAATTGTAAATCAGTATTCTCTAAACGCAAAAGTGCTTGCCCTGCCTTTACCTTAGTCCCATCTTCTACATATTTTTCGCGTACTACCCCGCTTTCTAAAGCCCCAATCACAACTGTTTTCAATGGCACCACAATACCATCAGCAGGAATAAACTCTTGAAATTCTTGCATGGATACAGTACTAGTAGTAATTTTAGATTTATCAGCTTTAAAGGAAGCGGGTTGGGTTGAGCTGGCATAAAATGAGTATAAAAGAGTTAATACACCTAAAACCACAATAACCGTAATAATACTTTTGCGGTTTTTTGCCTTTTTATTTTCAATTACTCTATCCACTCTATCGCATACCGTTCAACATAATGCCAAAAACACAATTAGCTATTAATCAGTGTTTTAAAAATAATTTCTTTTAACTTACGAACGATATCGAACAACAACTTGTCCGATATCGGACACTATTCATCTGATTTATAAAACACATGCTTAATTTTTAATTTTAATTGCAACTTGATATACAACTGTATATGGCAGACAAAAACTTTGAAATACTAATTGTTGATGATGATGATGATGTTGCACATTCGGCAACAATATTATTAAAAGCACATGGGTATGGTGTCCATTATGAGACTAACCCTGAAAAACTGTTTAGCCGTATGGAAACCATTGCACCCCGACTGGTATTGTTGGATATGAATTTTAGGGGTACTGTTTACAGCGGTAATGAAGGTTTGTATTGGCTACAAAAACTAAAGCAAAAATATCCTGATGTAATCGCCATTATGATAACGGGATATGGTGATGTGGAACTAGCTGTAAAAGCTATTAAAACAGGAGCCAGCGATTTTATCTTAAAGCCCTGGCAAAATGACAAATTACTAACCTCAGTAAGTACAGCTATACGATTGCATAATGCAAGAGCAGCAAAAGCCAAAGGAGCTACTAACGATAGTATTGAAATTATAGGCTCGCACCCAACACTTAAAGAAATACTTGACACCACCCAAAAAGTTGCCCCAACTGATGCCAATGTATTGATAACAGGTGAAAACGGAACCGGAAAAGAAATGATAGCACGTTTACTCCACCATCAATCTAAAAGAGCAAAACAGCCTTTTGTTACAGTGGATATGGGCAGTTTAAATGAAAATTTATTTGAGAGTGAGCTATTCGGACATGTAAAAGGTGCTTTTACTGATGCCCGAGAAGATAGAGTGGGAAGGTTTGAAGAAGCTAGTGGAGGTACTTTATTTTTAGACGAGATAGGCAACCTATCCCCCATTATGCAAGCAAAACTACTTAGTGTCTTGCAAAACAGAAAAGTACAAAAAGTAGGCTCAAACAAATCTATTAATGTTGATATACGTTTAGTATGTGCTACTAATATGCCCTTGCTGCAAATGGTAAAGGAAAATACCTTCCGTCAGGATTTATTATATAGAATTAATACGGTAGAAATAAACCTGCCACCACTTAGAGAAAGGAAAGAAGATGTTTCATTGTTAGCCAATTACTTTACAAGTAACTATTGCGAAAAATATGAAAAACCATTAAAAGCTATACACCCGCTAACACTAAAACAACTTGAAAAATACCACTGGCCGGGAAATATAAGAGAACTTCAACACGCTATAGAGCGAGCTGTTATTTTAAATGATAACGGCGAGTTGCTACCCGGAGATTTTTTACTACCCATTTATGAAACGGATATATTAGAGAAAAGCACAACCTTTAATTTAGAGGAAAATGAAATACAGCTTATTCAACAAGCTTTACAAAAAAACAGAGGTAATATAAGCAAGGCTGCAGCAGCTTTAGGTATTACCCGTGCAGCTTTGTATAGAAGAATGGAGAAATATGGTATTTAAACGTTTTAATGCCGGGCTTTGGCTACGACTGCTGCTAATAAATGCTTTTGCCTTAGCATCAGGCTTTTTATTTTTTGCCAAAGGATATTTATATACTCCGGCTTTTTTAGTTTTAATACAATTAACCTTAGCTATTGAGCTAACCTATTACTTACGGAGCATACAACGAAAAATAAGCCGCTTTTTTGAGTCGGCATTGTATCAAGACTTCAACTTTACTTTTACCAGAAATGCTGATAATCCTGATGTAAAGGAGTTGCATGAAGCTTTAAACAACGTTGCTGAACGCTTTAGAGAACGAAAATCTATTGCTGACGAAAACATTAAGTTTAATGAAACTATTATAGACCAGATACCCCTTGGTATTTTAATTTTTGACCATACTAATAAGCTGGTACGCTATAATAACCATGCACGCAAAATATTAGGCGATAACACCACTGCACACGTACAGAAATTGCTTGAGAAATATAATTTTTTACCTGATTTACCGGGTTATTCATCATCACCGGCACCATTTATTACTGAATTGGTAAAAGATGAAAGTACCATAAAACTGGCTATGCACGAGCAACGCTTTGTGCACGATAAAAAGAAGTTTAAGATACTAACGTTCCAAAACTTTTCTGAAACATTGGATAAAAATGAGTTGGAGAGTTGGCAAAACATAATCCGTGTTCTTACTCACGAAATTATGAACTCACTAACCCCTGTAGTATCACTATCGGAAACTGCATTACAATTAGCCCAACAAGAAGGGCAGAAAGATGCTATTAAACAATCCTTGGAAATTGTACAGAGGCGTAGCCAAGGTTTACTGAGTTTTGTCCATTCATACAGAAAAATAACCAATATAAAACCCTTACAAAAAACCGCTTTTAAAGTAAGTGAATTATTAAGTAGTATAGCTATTTTAAAATCAGAAGAATTAAAAGAAAAAGGTATTAAACTTACTGCTGAGGTTGTTCCTGAAGACCTTGAGATTGAAGGTGATTACCAACTTTTAGAGCAAGTAGTAATTAATTTGGTAAACAATGCCAAAGATGCTCTTATAAATATAGCTGACGGAGAAATAGAACTGAGAGCCGGGTTTGATTATTTAAACAAGGTAAAAATAAGTGTTAGTGATAACGGTGCAGGGATTGCACCTGACGTTTTAGACAAAATTTTCATTCCCTTTTTTACCACCAAAAAAATGGGCACAGGCATTGGCTTGAGCTTATCAAGACAAATAGCAATAATGCATGGCGGCAGTTTATATTTTGAGAAGTATGAACAAGGCAATACCCAAGTAGTAGTAAAGTTTTAGGAGAAAAATCGCTTATTTTCGCAGCATAAATATGTTTAAAGACATTCTTGAATATAAACTAATAGAGGTTGCTGAATATAAGGTAACAGTAGGCAATTTGGTAATTATTGCTGCCATAATAGTGGGTACGTGGGTAGGCCTTACTTTAGTAAGAAAAATACTATATAGAAGCAGAAAGTTAGACCAAGGACAAAAGTATTCTGTTTTCCAAATTGTTAGGTACGTAGTATGGGTGGTTGCCATTGCATATTGCTTAGAGTCTTTAGGTGTTGAGTTTACCTTACTTTTAGCCGGTTCTGCCGCTTTAATGGTAGGTTTAGGTTTGGGTTTGCAACAAACCTTTAACGATTTTGTATCTGGTGTGATAATACTGGTTGAGGGGACTATAAAAGTAGGTGATATTATAGAGGTAGATGGAATAGTATCTAGGGTAAAACATATTGGTTTAAGAACCACTAAAGTAATTTCTCGTGATGATATTACCTTGATACTGCCCAATAATATTCTAACCAACCACCAAGTAATTAACTGGAGCCATGCACAAGAAACAGCCCGTTTTAAAGTTTCCGTTGGGGTTGATTATAGTTCTGACATTGAGTTGGTAACTAAAATATTACTAGATTGTGTTAGTAATCACAAAGCAGTACTTAAAAAACCTAAGCCATTTGTTCGCTTTGAAGATTTTGGTAATTCATCATTAGATTTCAGTATATTCTTTTGGTCTGATAAAATTTTCCCGATTGAAAATGTAAAAAGCGAAATCCGCTATGCCATTAATAAGGGCTTTAGAGAAAATAAAGTTACCATTCCATTCCCACAAAGGGTTGTTCATATGCCGAAAGAAAATGAATAGTCATCTAGCAATTCACTCATAAACCTTATTCCTTATTCAGCATACTAAATTCATCTAATAGTAGGGTGATAGTTTACCCAACCTACTAATCAGTTATTGCCATAAACTACTGGGAAAGAGGTATTTTTGAAATAATAAAAATACTTCAATGAAAATTCATATCAGAAATATGGCTTGTGAAAGCTGTAAGGTTGTGGTTAAAGAAGCTTTAGAAGATTTAAATCTTAAACCAACTAAAATAGATTTAGGTGAAGCCAGTATAGAGAAGAAAATTTCAGAAAAACAAAAAGAGAAATTAAGTGCTGAAATTAATAAGGTAGGGCTAGAACTTATTGAAAGTAAAGAAGCTATTTTAATTGAAAAAATAAGAAAGTCCATTATCCAATATTTAAACTCACCAAAGTCTGCTACAGTAAATTTCTCTGACTATCTGACCAAAAAACTGAATTACGATTATAGCTATTTATCTAATTTATTTACGGAAGTAGAAGCAACTACTATTACCCATTATATTAACGCTATAAAAATGGAGCGTGCTAAAGAAATGATTTTGTTTGAAGACAATACTTTAAGTGAAATAGCAGAAAAATTGCATTACAATAATCTATCAAGTTTTTCTTCGCAGTTTAAAAAAACCACCGGTTTCACACCCTCACATTTTAAAAGACTAAAAGAAAGAAGAAGAAAAACTATGCAAAAGCTATCTCAGCAAGAAGAGAAAAGCAAAAAACAATAAAATTCATAAGTTTATAATAAAACTGCATAAGGCTTTAACCATGTCTTAGTTATATTTTGCCCCGAATTATAAAATTACAAATGGGCAATAAACAGAAAACTTCTATAAATAGTGAAATAGATGTTCATTATGCAGATGATGATATAGATGACATAGAACTTTTTTCTGATGCTGTAGCGATGATTGCAGAAAAGGGAGGAGAGAAAATAACACTGAGTGTTTATAACAACGGTGAAAGTTTATTAGGAACTATTAATTCTATTAAAACTAACGACAGTATTATTTTTTTAGATATTAATATGCCTGCAAAAGATGGTATAGAAGTATTAACAGAAATTCGTAACAATGAAGAGTTTGCCAGCTTACCTGTTGTAATGTTTTCTACCAGCTCTGACAAAAGTATTGTTGAACAATGTTGGGAAAAAGGGGCAAACTTATACGCTGTAAAACCAAGTAGTTTTAGTGAATTAATACAGACTATAGAGGACATTGTGAGGATTAAGTGGATAGAACAGAAGTTAAGTATGGAGCATTTTGTTTATAACACAGAATCGCTAAAAAATACTTTTTAAGCCCTATCCTGTGTCATTGCACTTTTGACTACTACATAAAAGCTAAGAACATTCCTTTCAAACAAAAAAGCCTTTCAGAAAAATTTCTGAAAGGCTTTTTATTTTCTATGTCGGGGTGGCAGGATTCGAACCTACGACCCTCTGCTCCCAAAAAGCTCACCTTAGTTAGGTGAGCTTTGGATAGTATGACTTGCGATTGATATTAATGTAAGAGATTAACCTTCTCAACTAGTGTTGCACCTTCTGACTCGATGCGAACAACATATAATCCTGCTGCAAACGAGCTTAAATCAAGGTTGAAATTATTTTTAGCAACAGTTTGAGGCTGAACATCCAATACAACTTCGCCCAAAACATTTACTATACTTATTTTCACCTCTCTATATTGTTCAAAATTAACTTCAACGTTTAACTGACCTCGAGTTGGGTTAGGGTAAACGTTTACTTTAGATTCAAGATAATTGTCCGGAAGTCCTGTAGTATTTGCTACAACCTCAACAGTACGGCATACGCGTTGTGCAATATTGCCTGAAGGGTCGGTTAAATCATAGCAATACTCATATAGTCCTTCTTGCAGCGTATTAACGTTAGATGTTACTTTTAGATTAGGTGTTAACTCTGCAATAGTATAGTAATTATCGCTATAGGTTACACCAGAATCTGTATACGTTCTCCAACGCATAACTTTATTAGTTGTTGCAAACCCTTTTAATTGTAATATAGGGGCTACACGGTCAACAACACGAACTAACCTTGTTTTAGTAACAGCTACATTCCCCTCACAATCGGTTACATCGTACGATAATAAATAATCACCCAGTTTATTGGTATTTACTACAGTAGCTGTTGTTGCAACTAAACCCGTGCAGTAATTATCCGTTACAGTTGCTCCTAAATCGGTATAATTATTAAACACATCAACAATTACGGTATCTAAACCATTAATAGTTATTACGGGAATTTGAGTGTCGCGCACAATTACCACACGACTTTCAGTAGCTATATTCCCTGCAGTATCAGTAGCAGTATAGTCTAAGAGATATGTACCCGTTATATTGGTATTAACGGCGCCAGAAACAACGTTAACGGCTAAATCATAATTATCTGTTGCAGTTACACCCGGTTCAACATAAGGAGAGTTAACTTCAACAAATACTGTATCTCCTGTTTTATTAATAATAGGGGCAACATCATCTATTACGTTTACTGTTCTGGTAATACTGTCTTTATTACCCGCTAAATCTACAACTTCATATACCACTGTATATACGCCTACAATATTTTCATCAACTGTTGATGTAGATATTATTGATGCTAAAAACAATAATGTGAAAAAACTATGTTGGGGTATCCTGTTTACGGCTTAATTGATATTCTTACTAAGAAAAAAGCGGATGCGATGGATATTATTTTTAAGCTAGATGAAGAGGGTCTGCTTTCTATTATGGCTATCGCTGCCCTGCGAAAAGAAATCGATAAAATTAAGTGTGCATGCTTGGGAGATGTTTTTAACTTGCCAATGAGTACCGTTACCATAGTAGAAGACTTAACAATGGTTGCAATGGCATTATTTATGCTTATAATTCCATAAAGCAAAAAAATATAACTGAAAATCAGAATTTTATAATATAACCAGACTCTATATTAATTATATTCGTATATCTAATTTAACTTTTAGTTGAAAAAGCTAATTTCCATATTACTTACCTTATTTATGTTCATTACAAATATGAACATAACACTTGCTACCCATTACTGTGGTGATAAAGCAGTAAGTACCTCAGTAGTTTTTGATAGTGATATTATTGGTTGTGGTATGGAAAGTATGGATGAAGAATGCGAAAGCCCCCCTTCTCCTGCAATACAAAAAAAAGGGTGTTGTAAAAACGAGTACACTCAACTAAACACACAAAATAGTTTAGATATACCCACGGCTACTACCCAAGTAGAGAATCATAGCTTTGTATATATTTTTATAAATGTTTATTTAGGTTTAAACGCAGCCAATGCTAATGTAAAAGCAGATTACAATTCATATTCTCCTCCTTCCTTTTCTGTAGATATTCCTATTCTTATCCAGTCTTTCCGCATTTAAAACAGCATAATATTTAAACGTTGGCACAAGTATTTTATGTGCTTTTAGAGAATATTTCATTCTCTAACTTTTCATTTTTCTCAACGTAATAATATGCTATGCTCAATAAAATTATACGTTACTTCTTGCACAATATTGGTTTAGGAGGTTTATTGTTTAGCAATAGTGAAGAAAAACACCAACATACTACCCAGCCGGAGGAAGAACAGCAAATATGGACTTGCTCTATGCACCCGCAAATTAGAAAAACTGAGGCGGGAAAATGCCCCATTTGCGGTATGGATTTAATTCCATTAAATAATAGAAAGTGGAGCAGAAAACCCAATGGAGATAAAAATGTCTCCCACAGCTATGCAACTGGCAAACATTCAAACTTCTGTAATCAAAAAGCATAAACCTGTTAAAGAAGTAAGAATGAACGGTAAAATAAAAGCCGATGAACGTTTAGTATTCTCACAGTCTGCACACTTATCAGGTAGGATAGAAAAACTTTTGGTCAATTTCACAGGAGAAAGTGTTAGTAAAGGGCAAACACTAGCCTATATCTATTCCCCTGAATTAGTTACTGCCCAAGAAGAAATATTAAACCCCTACTTCGGAGCCAGCATGCTCAACTGCAGAAATATGGAATAAGAACTTTAATCTGAACAAATGAAGACATGTTGTAAAACAGGAAACTCCCCAAAAGCAGGTAAATACATGAAATATTTCAACTGGTTTATCTACTTGCTTTTGGCAGGAATTGTCGCTTTCATTATTGTTCAATAAAAACAATAAGATGATGAAACACTCAAATTTAACTACTGAAAAATTTAAGATAAAAGGAATGATTTGTAGCCGTTGTCTGAAGGTACTGAATATCGAGCTAAAGGCAACAGGTGCAGAAGTTGTAGAGATACAGCTTGGCAAAATTGTCATTCGCTACGATCCTTCAAAAATTGACAAATCCTTAATTAAACAAATTATTCAGGAAAATGAGTTTGAAATCATCTGGAATAAGGCAAGTATTCTTGCCGAGCGAACCAAAAGATGGATCATCAACTATCTCTGGAGCACGGAGCAGGAAGAAAACCTATCTGACTACCTGGTAAAAAAGTTGAATACCAATTATGATTCATTGAGTAGAACGTTTTCAAGAACCTTCGGTAAAGCCATAGAGCGTTACAGCATTTTGCTGAAAATGGAACGAACCAAAGAGCTGATTGAAAACGGTGAGTTGAGCTTTAGTGAAATCGCTTATGTAATGGGTTATCAAAATCCTTCTGCCTTGTCCAGACAGTTTAAAAGGGAGACAGGAATGACGTTGAAAGAATACAAAAATCTTGAAGTAAGCAGGAGAATTCCGATTGACAAAATATGATAACGAAAAAAGGAAATATGGTAATAACAAGTATATGCCTATACATATACTTGTATAGTATAAGTAATCCATTTTTTAACACTTAAAAAATAAAAGTTATGTGGCACTATGACGGACATCATTTTTGGGGAATGCACTGGTTTTGGTGGATTCTCTGGGTAATTCTCATCTTTTGGATTTTCGCAACACCTTATGATATTCCCGGTCAGCGAAAAAAGAAAGATTTCCCTTTAGATATTCTCAAAAAACGGTTGGCTTCGGGTGAAATTAATAAAGAAGAATATGAAGAAAAAAAGAAAATACTGGAGCGTGATAACTAAAATTTTAACCAAAAAATTAATTCAAAATGAACACTACAATTAAATTAATATTCAGCCTGGCAATAGCAGGTCTGGTGTTTACAGCCTGCTCGCAAAAACAAGAGCAATCGCAACCGTTGGAAGAAATGCTCAAAGACCCGAAACAACAAGGAAAGGTCTTATCAGCAATGGCAGAAAATCACGAGTTATCGAAGCAATACATTAACGAGTTGCTGGAAAACGACCACGCCACCGGTATGATGGTCGATGGTTTGGTGAAAGCAGCAGCAGAGGACAGTGTGTTAGCCAGAAAAGTCAGTGACATGATAATCAAGTTCCCAGACCTAATGCTAATGACCATGCACCACTTCATGCCGGTAATTAATGCGGACGAACACATGTGTGATGGATTTTGCGACCATGCAATGGAGCACAGCAATATTGCAGAGGGCATGTGCCATAAGATGCAGGAAAAGGAAGAAATGAGCTGTTGTCATTAAGCATCAGCTTCACTTAGGTCATTCTCAATAGGGAAATGAATAATGACGAAAAAAAATCAGGAATACAAAGGCGTTGCAGAAAAGTTCAAGGCCATTGGCCATCCGTTGAGGATTGCCATTTTCAGCATGTTATGCAAAGCAGAATGTAATCGGCTTACGGTGAAAAACATTTATGAAAAACTGCAACTCGACCAACCCAGTGCCTCCCGGCATTTAGGCATTATGCGGAGCACAGGAATATTGGAACGAGTGCAGGAAGCTGGTAATACATTCTATTGCATCTGTAAAAGTAACCCTTATGTAGCATGTATTAAAGCATGTTTTGATAAACAAATTTTTGATTGAACACATGCAAGTATGTGTAAAACGATATAATTAAAAACAAAGAACTATGAAAAAACACATTATATGGATGATAATAGGGTGCGGACTACCGTTACTGTTGATATTTTTTGCTCCAGCTTTGGGGATAAGCAGTAGCGTTTCCACTTTCATTTTCATCATTGCCATGTTTGCCTGTCATTTATTGATGCCTATGAACCATCATAGCGGACATAAACATGGCTCGCACGAAAAACATTCTGAAACCCCTAAAACTGAAAGACATGAACCACATTAACGTTAAAAAATTCGGATTGGCCTTTGGATTAACCGGAGCCTTGCTATACATGGGCTGTATGATTCTCATGGTTACCGTCGGGTACAATGGAACCGTTAAATTCTTCAATAGCCTCTTACACGGGCTTGATGTGTCCTCCATAGTACGGATAGATATTCCCCTTTGGGAAGCAGGTATTGGAATTGTAGAAACATTTATCCTATGCTGGCTGATCGGAGCTTGTATAGCAGGGTTTTATAATGCAATGATAAAAGAAAAGTAAACATGGAAAAAATTAAAGTAGCAGTAAACGGATATGGGGTAATCGGGAAACGAGTGGCTGATGCCGTAACCTTGCAAGACGATATGGCATTGATAGGAGTTTGTGATGTGGTTTCAGACTGGCGGATTAAGATGGCCGTAGAAAGAAACTTTCCAGTTTTTGCTTTTGATAATCTATATAAAAAACAAATGATTGATGAAGGCATTTCGGTAAAGGGAACACTTGATGAACTAATTGCTGATGCAGATATTGTAGTGGATTGCACACCGAAGAAAATAGCTGCCAGAAACATCAAGAAATACAAGACTTCGCATCTCAAATTCATTGTTCACGGAGGGGAAAAACATGAAGTAACAGGACATTCATTCAGTGCTGAAAACAACTATGAAACTGCAATCGGGCGAGAATCTACTCGTGTGGTTTCCTGCAATACAACTTCCATTCTTCGCACACTCACCGCATTGAAAAAAGCAGGCCTATTGAAAAAAGCGAGAGGGACATTGTTGCGAAGGGCAACCGACCTCTGGGAAAGCCATTTGGGAGGTATTATAAATACCCTAGTTCCTGAAAAAGATATACCAAGCCATCAGGGTCCGGATACCAAAACCGTAGATCCTGATTTAGACGTAGTAACCGTAGCCGTAAAAGTTCCGCAAACGCTAAGTCATTTACATTACTGGAATGTGCAGTTGACCAAAAAAACAAGTATAGAAGAAATATTGACAGTGCTTAAATCTTCTTCAAGAATCCTTTTGATAAATTATGAAGATGGTCTTACCGCTAACAATACTATTAAAGAATGGATGCTTGCCAAAGGTAGAACTTATGGCGATATGTACGAAGTAGCCCTATGGCAGGATATGCTGAAAGTAACTGATTCCGAACTCTTTTATGCTTATGTGGTAGATAATCAAGCCATTGTAATACCAGAAACAATTGATGCAATAAGGGCATTAACAGGAATAGAAAAGAGCGCAGAAAGGTCAATCAAAAAAACAAATGATAGTTTAAGAATACCTTTAATTGAAAATACTGACCAAAGCTAAGTAATAATTATACATTACAGCACACTCATGATAAATCCCCCCCCTCTACAAAAAAAACTAGTTTTTCTAAGTCTGTTATTCAAGAAGACCTTATTACCTATTACCACAATATCGGTTGTTAGTTTGGTTTACATTTTACTAATGTCTATGATTGACCATAGCTATCCCCTTTTTTTAGTTATTATTCCAGCACTAGCAATTATCAAAACTTATATTATTTTCAACACTACTTTTAAGCAACTATCAAGTTTAATGCTGAAATGTCATTCGGTACAAAGACTATTGTGGGTTTTTGGCACTTTAATAACCGTTAGTATATTCTCTTTTGCAACAGATTATACTTGCCTTTATCAGTATGATAATTCTGCGTTTGCAGTTACTAATAAATTATCACCATCCTTTATCTCCGATTTTTATAATTTTTTTTATTTCAGCCTTATTACTTTTTCTACTGTTGGATATGGAGATATTACACCAGTTTCAAACATTGCAAAATTTATAATTATGCTAGAAATTGGATTAAGTTTTTTAATAGTGGTCTTCGCAATAGCTAATATAAAAAAAGCACATTTAAATGTTTAAATAAATTATATAAACACAATCACTTTTATGTTGGATACAGAAATAAAGACTCTAAAATCACTCAACATTTACCTGCAAAAATTAGTAGAAGGGAAGTTGTGGTTGAAAGTAATCGTCGCCTTGTTTCTGGGAGTTGGTTTTGGCTTAGTGCTTAGTTCGCAAAATGGATGGATAAGCAAAAGTGGTGCAGATACTCTTGGCAATTGGCTTGCGCTTCCAGGTATATTATTCCTCAAACTTGTACAAATGATTATGATTCCCTTGATTGTAGCATCTATCATCACTGGAATAGTAAGTAATGATAAAGAAAGTCTAAAAAAATTAGGAGGTGGAGTTTTGCTTTACTTCATATTTACAACAGCTGTTTCAGTGAGCATCGGCGCTTTGCTTGGCTCCATTTTCAACACAGGAAAATATCTTCACGAACAGGCAATAGATGAGCATGAAAAAATTCTCTCTGCAAAAGGGAGTAATGACGATTTGTCTTTTGGTTTTGATAAAATACCCAGTGCTATTTCCAACTTACTTCCTGAAAATCCACTCGCCTCAATGGTGAGTGGTGAAATGCTTAGTATAGTTGTTTTTACTATTATTATTGGGGTTGCAATTTTGTCGCTCACCGATAACTTACTTAAACCTGTAAAACGCCTATTAAGTGCCACCCAGGAAATTTGTATGACTGTGGTTAAATGGGCAATGTTTCTAGTACCAGTAGCAGTATTTGGTCTTATGGCTCAGCTTACATCCAGTGTTGGGCTTAATTCTCTCACTGGTTTAGGTTATTATGTTCTTGTAGTGCTTATAGGGTTGCTGGTACTAGTGGCTTTTTACTTATTACTGGTTGGTGTATTAGGAAAAACTAACCCTATACGATTTTTAAAAAATATTAGAGATGCACAATTACTCGCATTTTCTACAACCAGTTCAGCAGCAGTAATGCCCCTCTCGCTAAAAACAGCAGATGAAGAACTTCAAGTGAATAAATCTATTAGCAACTTTATTATTCCCATTGGAGCTACAGTTAATATGGACGGTACAGCATTGTACCAAACTATCACTACCTTATTTATTGCCCAGGCTTACGGACTGGAAATGAGTTTGATGAGCATTATTGTCGTAGTGATTACCATTGTCGCTGCCTCTATTGGTACACCCGCCATTCCCGGGGGGGGGGTTGTCATTTTAGCCTCAGTATTGAGTAGTGCTGGAATTCCCGCAGAAGGTATCATCATTATTATAGGGGTAGAACGTCTACTTGGTATGTTTAGAACCGCAGTGAACGTAACTGGTGATCTTACTGCCTGTATAGTTTTCAATCGTTTTTACGGAAACAAAAATAATCAAGAGTTAGCCATATGAAGGTAGCCGTATATAGCATACACAAATTTGAAAAGCCTTATTTTCTGGAAGCGAATAACGGAACTCATGAACTGGTTTTAATAGATGCCCGGTTATCCGAAACAACCGCCTCCCTTGCGGAAGGATGTGAGGCAATCAGCATTTTTACCGGAGACAAGGCCGATGCAGCGGTATTGGAAGCATTATACAGAACAGGTGTGAAATTCCTGGCACTCCGCTCTGCGGGGTTCAATCATGTGGATTTCGCAAAAGCAAAGGAACTCAACATGAAAGTGGCTCGTGTGCCTGCCTACTCCCCTTATGCCATCGCAGAACATACCGTTGCCATGATACTGACACTTAACCGCAAGCTAATCCGTGCCAACCGGAGGATCATGGAGCTGAATTTCTCGCTGGATGGATTGGTAGGGTTTGACATGAACGGAAAGACAGCAGGTGTTATCGGAATCGGAAAAATAGGAAGTGTTTTGGTTCGCATCCTGCACGGATTTGGCTGTCGCATATTGGCGTATGACAAGGAAGAAAACAAGGAGCTGATTGACCGTTACCAGGTGAAATACACCAATTGTGAATCGCTTTGTGAGCAATCCGACATCATTACGCTACATGTGCCCCTGAATGAAGATACCCGATATATCATTGACAAGCATTGTATTGAAAAAATGAAGCCTGGAGTAATGCTCATCAACACCAGCAGAGGCGGGTTGATAAATACAAAGGCGGTGATAGATGCTTTGAAGACCAAACACATTGGATTTTTCGGCATGGACGTGTATGAGGAAGAAGAAGGATTGTTCTTTGAAGACCACTCCGAAGATATTTTACAGGACGATACCATTGCCCGCTTAATGACCTTTAAGAATGTACTCATCACCAGCCACCAGGCATTTTTAACTGAAACGGCATTGAGGAACATTGCGGAAACAACGGTTGCTAATCTGAATTGCTTTGCAGCCAATACAAAGAATGAAAATGAAATAATCATTTAACACTGAAAAGATGAAAAACATATTAGTGCCCACAGACTTTTCCGAATGTGCGAGAACCGCAGAAGAAATCGGATTAGCTATTGCCAAAAAAGCCAATGCGGAAATTCATTTTTTACACCTGCTAATGACACCCGTTGACTGGGTAAAACTTTCGCTGGAAAGAGAAAAACTCTACCCGGAAACCAAAAAGCAAATCGGACACACTAAAAGTGAATTAAGCAAACTCAAGAGAAAAGCCGAAAAGATGGGCTTAAAAGCACAGGAATTTCTGGTGTTTGACAAAGGGAGGGAAGAAATAGACCACCACATCAGGCATCATAAACACGATTTTATTGTGATGGGTTCACATGGAACAGGTGGCTTTAAGGAAGTAGCCGGTTCCAATACCCAAAGGGTAGTACGTAATTCTCCTGTTCCGGTATTAGTCGTGAAGGAAAAGCTGAAAAAATTTGAGATCAAAAATATGGTGTTTGCTTCTACCTTTCAGGAAGACGTTCACAAGCCCTTTCAGAAAATCATTGAATTTGCTGACCTAATGAAAGCACAGATTCATCTGCTGAATGTGAACATGCCTTTCCATTTTAAAGAAACCGATGAGGTCGAAGCCAACATGCAGGAGTTTCTGAAAAAATGTCCAAGAGGCGCATGTACCATCAATATTTACAATGCCCTAAACGAAGAAAGGGGCATTCAAAAGTTTGCTAAAAAAATCAATGCCGATGTGATTGCCATGACCACACACGGGAAAACCGGCTTTTTGAAAATGATCTCACCCAGTATTACCGAAAGCCTGGTGAACCATTCAGATATACCAGTGCTAAGTGTAAACGTTTATGCCAAATAACCCATGAAGCGATTGCAGGAACTTTCCAAGGAAATCAATGACCTGACTTTAAAAATTGAGCAGGAGTACCCGGAATTGTATCAATACCTGGACGAGAACCCTATTACGATACCCCGTTGCGATCACCCGAAACTGGACACCAAGAACTTTTCCAATTACCTGGACAGCTTGAAGCAACTGCTCAAACACCATATCAAGAACCATCAAAAGCAAAATAGTTAATGGGACACAAAGAAATATCCATAACAAAAATAACCGGAGAAAAGGTAGCATTCGACCCTTCTAAACTAAGGCGTTCACTGGAACGATCCGGAGCAAGCGATGTGGTCATTTCTCAAATCATAACAGAAGTAGAAGCTATCCTGTATAATGGCATCACAACCAAAGAAATATACAAAACAGCATTTGCCCTGTTACGCAAAAGCTCGCGTCCCACCGCAGCACGATACAAACTGAAAAAAGCTATTCTCGAACTAGGGCCAACCGGTTATCCCTTTGAAAAATTTGTAGGAGAAATTCTCGCCCATCAAGGGTTCAACACCAATGTAGGTGTCATAGCGAAAGGCCATTGTGTGAACCATGAAGTAGATGTAGTCGCAGAAAAAGGCAATCAACATTTTATGGTCGAGTGCAAATTCCACAGCGACCAGGGCAGGCATTGTGATGTAAAAATACCGCTGTATATCCAGTCAAGGTTCAAAGATGTAGAAAAGCAATGGTGTAAAAAAGACGGACACGATACTAAGTTTCACCAGGGATGGATATTTACCAATACCCGCTTTACCACTGATGCAGTTAAATATGGCGGTTGTGCCGGTTTGATGCTGGTAGGTTGGGATTACCCAAAGAAAGGTAGCCTTAAAGAACGCATTGATGTATCTGGCCTGCATCCCGTTACTTGCCTCACTACCTTGACCAAACAAGAAAAGAAAAAGCTACTGTCAAAAGAAAAAGTGCTGTGCATGGAACTGTGCGATCATCCCGAATTATTGAACACCATCGGGATAAGCAAACAAAGGCATAAAAAAATACTGAACGAAGCACATGAGCTGTGCAACATGTAAAAACTAAAATCAAGCACTATGAGCAATAAAAATATCACCATTCATTTTTTAGGCGCAGCAGGAACCGTTACCGGCTCCAAATATCTGGTAGATACTGGCGAACGGAAAATAATGATCGACTGTGGTTTATTCCAGGGCTTAAAAAAGCTACGCCTGCTTAATTGGGATTATCTTCCAGTAAACGTAGAAGAAATAGATATGGTGTTACTTACGCATGGCCACATGGATCATACCGGTTTTTTACCCAGGATGGTAAAAATGGGGTTTAATAAATCCATACAGGGTACAGCTCCAACACTCGATATAGCAAAAATTATTCTCCGGGATAGTGCTAAAATACAGGAAGAAGAAGCCGAAAAAGCCAACCGGGAAGGGTATTCCAAACACAGCCCTGCCAAACCACTCTATGACCTGAAAGATGCAGAACAAGCTATTGCTCATTTTCAACCGGTTCCCGAAGGCGAATGGCTCAACCTTTTTGATGGCATCCGGGTAAGGTTTCAGTACAATGGACATATCATAGGAGCGACATTCATTGAACTGGATATTCAGGGTAAACGGTTTGTCTTTTCAGGAGATATTGGCCGGAAGCAGGATTTGCTCATGCGCTCCTACAAAAAACCTGAAAAGGCTGATGTGCTGTTCATTGAAAGCACCTATGGCAATCGCCTGCACCCCAAAGAAGACCTGGAAACAAAACTGAAAGAAATAGTCAACCACACAGTTGAAAAGGGCGGAACTCTCATCATTCCAAGTTTTGCTGTGGAACGCACCCAGACACTGATGTATTTGCTTTGGCAATTGCAGCAAAAGAAAGCCATACCCGATATACCTCTTATTATGGACAGTCCGATGGGAGCCAATGTGCTCAACGTCTTCCACAAACACCGGGAGTGGCACAAGCTGCCCGTTGATGATTGTGCAAAAATGTGCAACACCTTCCGTATTGTAAAAGAGTTCAAGGAAACCTGGGAAGTTATTGACAACAAGAAACCTAAAGTAGTGATAGCAGGTAGTGGTATGATAAGTGGCGGACGGGTACTGACCTACCTCCAGCAATACCTCAGATACCCTGAAACAAGCATTTTACTGGCCGGTTTTCAGGCGGAAGGAACCAGGGGAAGGAAATTGCTGGAAGGTGCATCCGAACTAAAAATCTATGGAAAATACTATGAAGTAAAAGCAGAAGTGTTCAACCTACAAGTGTTGTCCGCTCATGCCGACCAGTCAGAACTGCTTGACTGGATGAGCGAAATCAAGAATGCACCGGAAAAAGTATATATCGTACATGGTGAAAGCCAGTCAGCCGATGCTTTCCGGGTAAAAGTAAAAGATACTTACGGGTGGGATTGCACCATGCCGGAGTTGTACAGTATAGAAGAAATTTCAGTAGAAACAACAGAAAAACAAACAGCGGATGGAACATCAAAGCAATAAATTAACCTTCAAACGCCTGGGCATCCATACCCAACACGAGCATTTTGCCTATATGCGTGAAGATTGTCATGTGTGCGTTTCAGAGGGCTTTGAAGCCCTGGCACGTATTCGGGTTACCAACGGTAAGAAATCTATTGTAGCCAGTCTCAATGTGCTTCGTTCCGATATTTTGCAGCCTGGAGAAATCAGCTTGTCTGAAAGTGCAGTTCAATCATTAGGTATAAAAGAAGGTGAAGCCATAACCGCTTCCCATCTGCATCCGATTACTTCTTTGAGTTACGTGCGGTCTAAAATCTATGGAAATAAACTCACACCCACAGAGCTGGAAGAAATTGTAAAAGACATTGTGAAAGGCAATTACTCCAATATTCACCTTTCCGCTTTTATTACCGCCTGTGCTGGAAATCGTTTGGAAACGGAAGAAATTATTTCCCTTACAGAAGCCATGATTGCCTCAGGTCAGCGCATCCGCTGGAACAAGGACATGATTGTAGATAAACATTGCATTGGCGGGTTACCGGGCAACAGAACAACCCCTATTGTAGTCTCCATCGTTACAGCGTTTGGTCTGACCATGCCCAAAACTTCTTCCCGTGCCATCACTTCACCAGCAGGAACAGCCGACACGATGGAAGTAATGACCAACGTGAACCTCTCCATGCAGGAAATCAAAAAAGTTGTAGAGAAAGAAGGCGGTTGTGTGGTTTGGGGAGGAACAGCCAAACTAAGCCCAGCCGATGATATGCTTATTAAAGTAGAAAAGGCACTGGACATTGACAGTGAAGGGCAGCTCATAGCATCCGTATTGTCAAAGAAAGTGGCAGCAGGATCCAACCATGCCATTATCGATATGCCGGTGGGTGAAACTGCCAAACTACGAAGTATTGATGCTGCCAATGAACTCAAAGTGGAAATGGAAAAGGTAGCTCATGCCATTGGCCTCAAACTCAAAGTAGTGATTACTGATGGTTCGCAACCGATAGGTAAAGGCATTGGTCCTGCACTGGAAGCAAGAGATATTCTGGCTGTATTGCGAAATGAAATAAATACTCCTGTAGACTTAAAAGAACGGGCTTTATTGCTTGCAGGAGAAATACTGGAGCTTTCCGGCAAAGTAGAATCTGGTGATGGAAATGACAAAGCCAGAGAATTATTGGAATCAGGAAAAGCCTACGAAAAGTTTATGGCCATCTGTAAGGCACAAGGAGGTTTCAAAGAACCGAAACTTGCCAAATACCAACATCAAATCAAAGCTGAACATGCAGGAACGGTTATGAAAGTAGATAATCGAAAACTGGCCAAAATTGCCAAGTTAGCAGGCGCCCCGGAGGATAAAGCAGCCGGAATAGATTTTTTAACACCTGTAGGTACGAAGCTGGAAAAAGGTCAAACCCTTTATATCGTTCATGCCAATTCAAGAGGTGAACTTGACTATTCACTGGAGTATTATCTCGCACAAAAAGATATTTTAACAATCAAATAAATGACAAAAGATATTAGACCAAATCATAGAAAAACGTTAAGCCATGCTTGGTGGTTTAAACCTCTATTTGTCGGGATGGTAAAGAGAGCTATCAATAAAGCTATTGTTGGCAGAAACAGAGATAGAGAAGATATTACAAAAGGAAGGTTTACAAAAAAAGATAGAGACGAATTACTAAAGGTTGTTTGGGGTAAATATTTTCAACTTGAAACGCAAATACCCTGGGAACCAACCTTAGGTGCAAGGCTATGGCTCCGAAACGGAGCATTGATAATGGAAGGGATAAAAACACTCATTGAAAGTGATATTGAACGAAAGTATGCCATTGAATTGATTGGAGATGTAGCATGGGTAGTGTATGAAAAACTGATGAAAATTCCTGATATATTCAGTCGTTTGCGATACAGAAACGGGGTCAAAAGAATGAAGTTTAATGTAGAATTTATTATGAAAAATTTCCCTTTTGGCCCACCCTCTTATCAATCAGAATGGGTTGATGATATTGACGCTGGAAATTTTATCGTACACCGCTGCCCCTATGCAAATTTTTATCATTCTCAATTGTCATTTGAAGATGCAAGGGACTTCTGCCAAGGTACTGCCTGCCATTTGGACTGGGGCTTGGCCGAATTATGGGGTGGACATTTGGAGCGAACCAAGACAATAGTTGGTGGTGATAAATGTTGTGATTTCAGATATGTAGGAAAACATGATGGTCAATAGCAAAAATAAAATATTAATTGTTGGTGGCTATGGATCTGTTGGAAGTGAGATTTCCAAAAGACTAGATAAACTATTCCCTAACAAAATTATTGTTGCAGGAAGATCCAAACCAAAAGCACAGGATTTTATTTATCAAAACAAATTGAGTGCCACTGCCTGGCACATTGATGTTGCGAACATTCGTTTAGGTGAACTTAACCTCGAAGAGATACACACTGCTATTTGCTGTGTCGAATATTTAGAAAACAATCTCTTTGTTGAAAGTTGCATATGGGATTGTGTGAATTACATTGAATTGGGTACTTCTTATGAGGCATATCAAAGGTTAGTTCCCTACCAGAAAACAGCTAAGGAAAAAAACATCAAATTGATTCCAGGAGTGGGTCTAATGCCAGGTTTGTCGGGAGTATTTGCTCATGAGGCACTAACAAAAACGCCTCACCTTCTTCAAGTAAAGTCATATATCGTTCTTGGATTAGGGGATAAACATGGCCTGGATGCCATTCGATTTATGTTAAGTTATGCCTCTCGAAAATTTTCCATTGTCAATAAAGAAGGGGTGAAAACTGTTGATACCTTTTCCGATGGTGAAAAAATCACATTATTAAATGAACGTAGAGGAAGAAAATTCTACCGTTTCGATTTGGCCGATCAACACATTCTTGTATTAAATAATACTATTCATATGGCTGAAACAAGACTGGCTTTCGATTCAAGGTTTATTACTGGCATAATCAGGTTTGCAAAAATAGTTGGAATACTAAAATGGCTCCCCAGGTTAAACCCCTCCCAAATAAAAAAATGGCTCAATAAATTCTCATTAGGGTCTGATATGTTTTCTGTCCAGACGGTTTGTACATCCAGGGAAGATGAAATAACATTTTTGGCAATAGGGAAAAAGGAAGCAAGAGCCACTGCTATTATTGCTTCCTACATAGTTGAAAAAGTGTATAAAAACGGAAAGATATCAGGTTTGTTACTTATGGAGGAAATTATTGACTTTGAGCCCTTTAAAATGCATCTGGCTCAAAACGAAATCGATATAATTCAAACTTAAACAAAAATTGAATACAATGAAAACGATACTATTTGCATTACCCGGAAACGAAGAATTAACTAAAAAGCTGGTACAACAGCTTCAGGCAGAAACAGGAGAAACCACCATTCGCCAATTCCCGGATGGCGAAACCTACGTTCGCATACAATCAGATGTAAAGGGAAAAAGAGTAGTATTGGTATGCACTCTCCACCAACCGGACAATAAGCTCCTGCCCTTATACTTTCTATCTAAAACAGCTATGGATTTGGGAGCAGATTGTACCTGCCTGATTTCTCCTTACTTATCCTACATGAGACAGGATAAACGCTTTCAGCCTGGAGAAGGCATTACTTCCGAGTATTTTGGCTCTTTAGTTTCCCGCTTTGCAGAAACCCTAGTAACCATTGACCCGCACCTGCACCGCAGAAGCTCCTTATCGGAAGTTTACCAGATACCATGCAAAGTAGAACATGCTGCAAACCACATCTCTGCATGGATTAAAGACAACATAGAAAACCCGGTGCTGGTAGGGCCAGATAGTGAAAGTGAACAGTGGGTGTCGGAAGTGGCTAAAAATGCCAATGCTCCGTTTATTGTGCTTGAGAAGATAAGATATGGTGATAAAGACGTTGAGGTGTCAGTACCGGATGTAGAGAATTATAAAACACATACACCCGTATTGGTGGATGATATTATCTCTACTGCCCGCACCATGATTGAAACCATAACCCACTTAAAAAAGGCAGGAATGAAAGCTCCAGTGTGCATAGGTGTACATGCCGTATTCTCCGGCAATGCTTTCAAAGAACTACAGGATGCAAGAACCACAGACATCGTTACCTGTAATACGATACCTCACGAAAGCAACGGAATAGACATAAGCGATTTACTGGCAAAAGGCTTTAACCAACTCTGGAATGATTAAATGTTCACATTACATATTGTATATCCTACTGGTGGTGATTGTTCAGGCAAGTGCAACACCCCTTATTGCGCAACACAACAAGCAAATGTTCATGTTCCAGATAGATGGGAACAATTATGAAAAGAGAAGCTACGACAAGAAAGGGAAACTGAAAAGCTCACAGGCTTTTAAGGAGGGAACGGTCAAAAAGGAACAGGAACAGTATTCAATGCCATTGAAAGTGTATGCTTACGATAAACACGCGAAGCTCAAAGGCAGTGCAATGACTGAATATACATGCAAACCCTCCAATTACCAGGTATTGATGTATGTGTTTCCCTATGCAGAATACAGTGCCAACAAAACGGTGAAAATAAAATTGAATGGCGGGAATGAATTTTATCCCGCTAATTGGGAAACCGGCGAGGATATACAGGAAATTTCCTTTGAGTTAACCTTTGAAGGCAGTGTATTGGGGGCTTTTGGAACCAGCAGTAAAATTAAAATATACGATCGGAATATTACCACATGCGATTCATTGAGCAACACCTACACCATTACTGCTAAAATACAGATCAGCGCATGCATGTTCAGTGTACAAATGGATACCATTGAGTACACTACCAAAGAAACAGTACACCCACAAAAAAGGAATAACAACACAATATTTCCGGTAATCAAACAGTGAATATTCTACCATAAATCTAAAGTCGAACCAATAAATTCAAAATATGGAACATCAACACAAGGAACATTCAGAACATCAACATCATAATCACCATGACCACCATGCTCATCAAGGGCACGAGCATCACGGGCATGGGGAAAACCCTCCTCATGGCCATGTGCACCATGACCATCACAAAATGATGATTGAGGACTTTAAAAAACGGTTTTGGGTCTCCCTGGTCATATCCATCCCTGTCCTGGTACTTTCTCCTATGATACAGGAGTTCCTGGGTTTTAAATTGGTATTTAACGGCAACCTGTATGTGCTTTTTGCCCTTTCCTCCCAGGTATTTTTCTATGGAGGCTGGCCATTCCTGAAAGGCTTGAAAGATGAAGTAAAAAAGGGTGCTCCCGGCATGATGACCCTCATTGCCGTTGCCATCACCGTAGCCTATGTATATAGCAGTGCAGTTGTCTTTGGTCTGGAAGGTAAAATGTTCTTCTGGGAGTTGGTTACCCTCATTGATATTATGCTCGTTGGCCACTGGATAGAAATGAAGTCCATATTAGGAGCTTCCAAAGCACTGGAGCTGTTGGTCAGCATGATGCCATCGGAGGCTTATCGCATTAGCGATGATGGATCGGTGGAAAAAGTAAAGCTGGAGAAACTACAAAAAGGCGACCACATACAGGTAAAGCCCGGAGCACAGATACCAGCAGATGGCCTTATTATCAAAGGAGAAAGCCACCTAAACGAAAGTATGCTCACCGGTGAATCCAAACCGGTGAAAAAAGGAGAAGGTGATACCGTAATTGGTGGGGCCATCAACGGCAATGGCACACTACGTATAGAAGTGAAAGGAACAGGCAAGGACAGTTACCTGAATAAGGTGATTACAATGGTGCAGGAAGCACAGAAAACCAAGAGTAAAACCCAACACTTGGCAGACCGGGCAGCCAAGTGGCTTACTTATATTGCACTCATAGTCGGTTTCGGAACGTTGATAGTTTGGATAGCGTTAGGGTTCGACTTTGTATATGCCCTGGAGCGTATGGTAACGGTCATGGTTATTTCCTGTCCCCATGCGTTAGGATTGGCAGTACCATTGGTAGTAGCTATCTCTACAGCCATTTCAGCACAAAACGGCTTGCTTATCCGCAATCGGACGGCTTTTGAGAACAGTCGTAAAATCAGCATGATTGTGTTTGACAAAACCGGTACACTGACCAAAGGTTCACATGAAGTAACACGCATAGTGCCCCTGAAAGAAGGAATGGATGAACGTGAATTATTGCGTTTGGCTACCGCAGTGGAACAACACTCGGAACACCACATTTCCAAAGGGCTGCAACGTAAAGCCAAAGAAGAAGGCATTAGTATCCCTTCCACAGATGACTTTAAGTATGAACCAGGTGTGGGCGTTAGTGCAACCGTAGAAGGTCGAAAGATGGAAGCCGGCGGAGAAGGATTACTGAAAAAGACCAACCGCAGCTCTCCTGAAGACACTGGTTCAGCAGCCGAAACAAAAGTGTTTGTTTTTTCGGATGGTGAAATGATCGGTTACGTTGCCTTTGCCGACCAGATCAGGGAATCTTCTTATAGAGCTATCAAAACATTGCACGAAAACAATATAAAAACCCTGTTACTTACCGGTGATGTGGAAGTAGTAGCCAAAGCGGTAGCCGATGAATTGGGCATGGATCAATATATGGCAGGCGTGTTGCCCCATGAAAAGCAGGATAAAGTAAAAGAATTACAAAAGCAGGGAGAATTTGTGGCCATGACGGGGGATGGTGTAAACGATGCTCCTGCATTGGCACAGGCAGATGTGGGCATTGCCGTAGGTTCAGGTACAGATGTCGCAGCCGAAACAGCCGATATTATCCTTGTAAATAGCGACCCGGACGATATTGCCAATCTCATCCTCTTTGGTAAAGCCACTTACAAAAAAATGATTCAAAACCTGGTATGGGCTACGGCTTACAACGCTTTTGCCATTCCACTGGCTGCCGGTGTGCTGTATTCAGCCGGGTTTGTATTAGGGCCTGCTGTTGGGGCGATATTTATGAGTTTAAGTACAGTCATTGTAGCTATTAATGCTCAACTTCTTAAAAAACAAATTATCTAAATATTGTGCAAATCCTGTGCAAAATAAAAAAGCCCTCAACAATAATTTGCTGAAAGGCTTTTGTTTTCTAAGTCGGGGTGGCAGGATTCGAACCTACGACCCTCTGCTCCCAAAGCAGATGCGCTACCGGGCTGCGCTACACCCCGAAAAGGGGTGCAAATATATACAAATTTGTAATTGTGTAATAAAAAGCCAAACATTTTTATTTTATCAACTACTATATGCTACTTATTATAATGATGAATGTCATAGTAATAGACTTACATACGACATAAATTTGCACAAAAGTTTACTATGAAAAATTTGAAACCACTGTATCAACACCTTGGTTACTTATTTTATAGCGTTGCAGCAGCTGATAAAAATGTAACCACAGAGGAGGTTAATACACTCCTTAATGTTGTAAAACAAAAATGGCTTGAATGGGAAGGTAGTGAAGATGAATATGGTACTGATGCAGCTTACCATATTGATATAGTTTTTGATTATTTAAATGAAACTACCCCTACAGCTGAGGATGCTTTTACATCCTTCGAAATTTATTATACAGACCACGAAACTCTTTTCACACATGAGTTAAAAACCAAAATAATGAATACCGCTAGGGCAATAGCACATTCTTTTTCAGGCATTAACAAATCAGAATTGAACAAACTGGCACAGCTTACTTTGTTGTTTAATAAATAAATGCGCTCTTTTGTACTCATAGTATCTGTTGTCTTATCAATGGCAATTATAGCCATAGGGTTTTATGGTCTCTATAATCCTTCTGCTTACTTGTTTGAAACTGAAAACTGGCAAGTACAAACCAAGGGACAAGATATTATTAATATGCTTGTAGTTGTACCTTTGCTTCTTATAACAGTCATAGGGGTATTTTTAAAGAAAAGTAAGTTTATTTGGTTGTGGGCAGGTATTATTTTCTATATACTGTACACCTTTGTTATATACTGTTTCAATATTCATTTTAACAGCTATTTTTTGTTGTATTGCTTAGTATTGAGCGTAGCCTTTTATGCATTTATATATCTGCTGCACCACCTTTTCACTAAAAGCGATTTCTATATAATAAAGTCTGGCATTGTTCATAATGCAACGGGTATCTATTTATTACTTATAGGCATATTATTTTACTTTCTTTGGATGTCTACTATTGTTCCTTCAATACTAGATAATAAAGTACCTAAAGAGCTAACCGAAACCGGATTGTTTACTAACCCCGTTCATGTTATTGACCTTTCCATATTGTTACCTGCATTTATTATTAACGGAGTTTATTTGCTGAGAAAAAATAGAAATGCCGTTTTACTGGGAGTAGCTTTTCTTTCGTTTACCGTAGTTATGAACATTACTATAGGTTTTTTAGCTTATTACATGGTGGCTAAAAATGTTGCTGATGATAATTCTGTGTTATATATAATGGCTGCGCTAACAATAATCAGTAGCTTACTCTTAGTGTTTATGCTCAAAAGTGTAGATGTAGAAAATAAACGTGTTTGAAGGAGTTGAAATACCCTTAATAATTATTTGACATAACCGAATTGCAAAGCATACTAATGTAGTTAGCGAATTAAATGGAATGTTCCGCTTTTTACACTTTTTCTTTTACTATCTCCCACCAGTGATAAGGTGTATAAATAAACACCATCAGGTACTTTTTTTCCTTTAAACGTACCGTCCCAACTACAATTTTCACACTGGTAAAGTAATTGGCCCCATCGGTTGTATATGCTTAACTCATAGCTGTTTAACCCTGTGCAAACAGGAAAAAAAGCTTCATTCCTATCATCTGTATTAGGGGTAAAAGCATTGGGTATAAAGCACAATACATTTTCAAATATTCTTACTTGTTGTGTTTGTGTATCCTTGCATCCTAACGCATTTTGTGCGATTAACTGAATTTGATGATAACCTGAACCTGAAAAGGAGTGCGTAATCTCATTAGTATTATATTTAGTAAAAGGCAACTGATTATTTATTTTCCAAAAAAATACATTTGCCCGTTCACTTAAGTTTGAAATATACACAGGATAGTTTATTTCCCTAACAGGTACCCTTACAGAAAACTGTGCTTTTGGTTTATCGTATACCTGTATGGAGTTTTTAATGTCGTAATTATTAAAACAACCAAAGGAGTTAAATACTTTTAGTTTAATGTCATACTCTCCGGGCGTATTAAATAAATAGGTGGTGGTTGTTCCTCCAACTATTGAATCTCCTTCTATGATCCAAACATTTTTGGCTGTGTCATTCCCTGTAGATGAATCTTTAAAAGTAACCTGAAGAGGTGGGCAACCCTCTCGTGGGAATGCAGTAAATTTTGCATTGGGTATAATAGAAATTACAGTTACTGTTGCTGTATCAGTGATTTGTTTGCTACAATTATCACTCACTGTTAACACATAAGTTGTTGAAGTTTGGGGGTTATGTGTAGCCGGATTATTTATACTACTCCATACTCCCTGCAAATCATTCCATACTACATTATAATTCGGGGCATATCCACCACTAATATTTGCTTGCAACTTAAGTTTTTCATTGGAGCATACACTATCCTCAACATCTAAATTTACCGATAACGGAGGACGTACATTTACTGTTACTGATTTTGTAATACTAGGACTTGTACATCCGTCAATAAGGGAAGCTGTATACGTTGTTGTTGTAATTGGCTTTATCGTAACATTAAGTTCAGTACTGTCCCAACTATTTGCTTCCTCCCATTTAAACTGCCTATTGATAGCATAACCACCCCCAACTATAGCATTCAATTTCATTTCCTCACCAGTACAAATTGTGGTATCAGGGTTAACCTGCAATTGCAAGGGTTCCCTAACGTTCACTGTTATTTGTACACTATCAGACTTAACAGTACAAAAATCATTAAGAATGGCTTTATAAACTGTTGTTGTTATAGGACTGACTGTTTGTACTTTACTATTCCCACCAAAATATAAGTTATTTGCATACCAACTTATTGTGTGGTTTAATGAATCTCCCCCAAACGTATTGACGGTCAAATTCACCTGTTCGCCCACACATATTGTGGTATCAGGTCTTCCACTAATATTAAGTGGCTTTAATACAGATACATTTACATATTGTGTGTCAGGTTTTTCAGCACATTGTTCTGTAAAAACAGCTCTGTATTTTGTAGTATTTGGTGGTGATACATTAACTGATAAACCTGTGTTTATCCAGGCTGAGTTTAAGTCTGCCCAACTTACTTTATATGTTAATGGTTTTCCTCCGTTGGCGGTTACTTGTAGCGTTGTGGTTTGCCCTTTACAGATTTTTTTATCGGGACTTATACTCCATGTAGCAGGAGCACGAAAACTCACAGGTATAAACTGAGTATCGCCCACCATAACATTATCTTCGAGTAGTATAGCTTTGTACACGGTATTTACTTTGGGATATATCTGCACTGTTACCCCTGTATCCGTCCACGAGCTATTATTGGCAAACCACCGAACTAGGTAATTTTTATTCGGCTTCTTTAAAAAACTTGCTTGCATTTTCACGGTATCACCTTTGCAAACTAACTGTTTATCTGCACTTAAGTTTAGAGATATCAAAAATGAGCTTACTACATTAGGTAGCCCTAATCGTGAATTTGCCCCTGATGGCAGTGTAATAAAATTGTCGTTATAAGTAGCATTTGATGTATTCACATCCGTTATTTGGTCAATAAACTTACTATTTGTACCCTCATAGCCGTTGGCAACATATATATTACCATCAGGTCCCATCTGCAGTGCCCCAACTCTGTTACTTCCACCACTTGGCGCAGTATGTATAACTTTCCTATTAAACGACCAATCGTATTGTACTACTCTTCTAAAATTTTCCGATGTATAAAAATATTTCTCGTCTGAAGAGAATTCAACACCATACACAGTACCTTTATGATATATCCCTAAATTCTTAGTAACCTTTCCCGTTGCATTATCATAAATAAAGGCTTCACTTTCTGATGACTTTGCTCTCCTGCCTAATACTAAATACTTCCCACTGGGAGAAATTTTCATATATCCCACCCTATCATCGTTATTTGGTATGCATGGGATTGCTTTAACTGTTGAAATAACGGAATTATTACTCACCCCATTTTTATCAACCAGCCACGATTCAAACTCACCATTGCCTTTACTTGTTGTTACCCAATAATCTTTCCCATTCGCATGTGCAGTAGCAGCAATTTTTTCTGTTGAAAGCGGACAGGTTACCAAATTTGTATTTGCACTCATTAGTGATACAGTTCCATTAGTAACTTTTACCTCACTGTAGTTTAACCCATACTTACAACCCCAGTATCGCTTATCAACGGTAAAAATTATGTACGAATCAGAGGTTTCAGGTTTAGGTATTACCACCGCAGATTGTGTTGCCGAGGAATTTCCATGTAGTAAAGTACTCGAGTTAATTACTGCATGATTTGCATTATATATACGGATACCATCTGTGTAAAAAATTATATCACCATTTGCATCGCATATAACTGCACAACCCTCATTAGTAGTTATTGCCGAACCACCTATTCCTACAGGTTTTACTCCATTAAAATTGATGCCTGAGTTATAACCAAAATACCAAACATTTACACGTTGGCTTAAAACACTCTTACAACATACCAAACAAAATAATAATGCTATAATAGATAGTGATATATGTTTAGTTGAAAGCATATTTCCTTAACGTTGAAGATACAACTTTAGTTGCACTTCTAAGTACATGCTTTGTATTCTGACAAATACTTTACCAAAATATAACTCTAAAAAGTATGGGCAAGTATTAATAAAAAGTGAAAACCATCTTGATAAAACAAAAAAAGCCGCTTATAAAGCAGCTTTTAAAACTATTGCGGTTGCGGAGAGAGCGGGATTCGAACCCGCGGTACGGTTGCCCGTACGACAGTTTAGCAAACTGCTCCTTTCGGCCACTCAGGCACCTCTCCTTTTTTGGGACTGCAAAAATACATCTCGTAAGCCAATTTGCAAATATAATTTTACTTTAAGCCAGTACTTCTGCTAAAATTTTGTGTGATTTTAAATCTTTAAAATCTTCGCTATGTAATTTATAGTATACCAATAGTTTTTCTAACAATTCTTTTCGTTCTATGGCTGTACAACTTATTTCTTTCAATTGATTAGAGTTACTTGTGTATAGCTGATATATAAGCTTAGCTGTAGTTTCATCAAAATATAAAGGAGCATCAGTTTCTAATGAAAACAGCCCTTCTTGTGGTAAAAAAACAGCATTAGGCTTCCATGTATCATACGCGGGAGGGTACCCTAAGTACTTAGTAAGCTTTGTTAGCCAAAACGAAGGGTAAAGCCCTGATAATGAATCTGCCAGCTCTATACTATTAATACTATTAAACAAAAATTCAAAAAGGGATGGGTTTTTCTCTTTCTCAACAATTACTTTCCCCAGTACTTCTTGCATAAAAACTATTACAGAGGTTTTTAGCATATCAGTATATACATTTTGTAGTAGTGGGTTACATCGCAACTCTTTTATCCGCTGTAGATTAGCATTGTTACGCTGGTAAATATCTGCCTCTAATAGGTTTAAAGGTTGCAAGTGAGCTGCATTGATAGGTGCTTTTTTACCACGAATATTATTTATGATAAAAGACTCTAAACCAAATTCTTCAGTATAAAATTTAGCTATAACACTGTTTTCAGAATATTTTACAGTTTTAAGAAGTATAGCACGCGTTTTAACCAGCACAGCACAATCTATTTTCCCCCATTAACAATTAACACCTTGGCTACATAGGTATCACTAGCATCATCCGTACCACTAAATATTAAATATACTCCTGTTGATGCTTTACGCCCATTAAAGCTTCTGCCATTCCATGTTGCCATACCACCATTGGCTCTGGTTTCATAAATAAGATTTCCTGCAACATCGGTAATTTTCACATTGGCATCACGAGCCAGCCCCCGAATTGATATTGGCCCGTCAAAATCTTCTCGTACCGGGTTAGGAAACACCAATACATCTCCGTGAGTTTCTTCTCCCTTTGTTGCATCGCCTTTATAGGATATTATACCTCTATCGGTTGCAAAAAAAACTTCACCCGTTTTTTCATTAGCCGTTATCTGAACTACTCTGTTTGAGAATAAGGGACTATTATCAACATTAAAATTCAGTAATATTTCTTGCCCGTCAGGGGAAACTAACCAAGCTCCGTTATCCGTTCCAAACCATTTACGGTTTCCGCCATCTATATAAATACTGTTTATTACTTCATCACCCAAAAGGTAACCAATATCAGTGCCCTCACCTATTATTATTTGCCTTGCATCTGAAGGATTGGCAGAAAAAATATTTGATGGGTTTGAAAATACTACCGGTCCGCTAAGCGTGCCTACCCAAATTTCTCCATCAAGATCTTTGGCAATACAATTTACCTGATTATCTGGCAATGCACCTTGCCCTTCATTTGTATTTAAAAGCTTAGGCCCTAAATGCTTGTTAGGATTTAGTGGTGAATTATCATCATCATAGACAATTAAACCGTAACTACTTGTTCTGGGGGCTATTATCCATTTCCTATTCCTGTCATCTACTACTATTTGACTAAGGAAATTAACGTTTCCTAATGAAAACGATTTCCATACGCCTTCTTTTGTTCTCACTGCCAGAGCTGAGTCAGCACCGTAGTTTGAAACCCACAAGTGTCCGTTATTATCTACTGCTAATCCTGCTATAAAGTTTAAGCTGTTAAGTTTTAGTGTACTGTTTTGGTTACTGTAAATGTCTTTTACTTCGCCATTATTTACTCTAATCAAGCCTTGTCGGTATGCCCCAAGCCAAACATCTTTTGTTTTTGGGTCGGCAGTAACAGCATAAAAATCTTCTAATGTATCTGTAATAGGGTTGGGATTTTCTAAACTGTTAATCCACTTATCGTCTTTGTGCCTGTAATATCCGTTCAAACTAAAAGTGAAGGTAAAATCTCCTCCTATTTGTCCACCCGCAACAATCACTTCATCATCAATACTTGCCATTAAGCCAGTACGCAAGTTATAAGGTCCGTTTGGAGCTGTAAAACGAATATCATTATTGGGTAATAAACGTATTGTGCCTGCATTATTTGTAGTATACCATATACTACCTTCACTCCCCAAAACAGCAGTTTTAAGAGTATTTATAAAACGTCTTGACTGTGCTAAAGATTTGTCAACCGTAATTAATGTATCTCGCTTACTTATGGTTAAATCAGTACCATTTGTAAATAAACTATTGTAAAAACCTTGTGGAAGAAGTGTAGTCCAACCATTTCCATCATAATAGTTTACGGTTTGGCTTCTTAGTGCAAACAACTTATTATCAAACAAGCGAAACATTCGTGTTGCCCCTGTATCAAATTGTTGCCAATTACTGGGGTCATTCAAATTAATATTTAGAGGTGCATTGTAAATACCTTGCGGAGTAGCTACATAAATTTGATTTTGCCACAGCAATACATCATTTATATCACCAATATTCAGGTCTTTGTATGACGCACTTATTATAGGGTCATTTACTTCTTCTAAGTTCACAACTACAACGCCAAAGGTGCTTGCCATATAAGCCAGGTTACCTTCAAAAACTATATTGTTAATAGTTTTCACACCATTAACAAAAGCCCTTTGTATATCATTTACATTAATTATAGTGCCGTTATGAACTATATCTAAATTGGCATCCTGATAAGCTATTATTAATACATCGGTTTCTTTGTTGTATGCAATATGACTTACAGCTATATCGGAAAATCCTTGAATTTTTGACAGCCTTTCAGAAGTATTATTTTCTTTATCGTATCTGTAAAAGCCAAAGCTTGCCCAAGAATAAATATATTTTGGGGTTTCTGTTATACCAACTGTATTGTTAAAAGGTAAGTGTATACGCCACTGCCCTGTGCCTATTTGTTGGGCATAGGTAATTGATGCGAATAGAATAAAAAATAGTAAAATCCCTCTTTTTGCTCTCAACATAGTTACAATATTAGACAGAAAACCTTTTATGCTTGTTGCGTTTTGCCATAAAGTTTCTCATTATCCAAACGTTTTTTAAACGATTTTAGCATGAATATTATAATTTACTGATAATCAATATTTTATGCTAATGCAAAAGAGTACAAAAAATACTACCTTTGCAGCCTTCGCAAAAAAATGTGGGAAAAAGCCGCCAGTATCATTCTTCGTAATCGTATAGTACTGCTATCCGTAACAGTACTCATTACCCTTATTATGGGCTTTTTTGCTACGAAAATTAAGCTCACGTATGATTTACCTAAAATCGTTCCACCGGACGACCCTGAGTATGTTAAATACATTGAGTTTAAGAAAACTTTTGGAAATGACGGAAACGTAATTTTGCTGGGGCTGCAAAGCGATAAAATCTATAAAAAAGATTTTTTAAACAGTTACTATAAACTTAGCAAGGAACTAGAAAAAATAGATGGTGTGAGAAATGTTATTTCTTACCCAACTATGCAAATTCTTACCCGTGTTGACTCTGCTTTTGAACTTCGTTTAATTCCACTAATGAAAGATACTGTGAGCACCCAGCAAGAGGCTGACAGTTTGTGGAATATAATTATACAGCAAAAGTTTTACAGAGGGCTCGCACTTAAAAAAGAAACTAACTTTGTCATTACCGGAGTTACACTTAACAAAAACCGCTTAAACGATAAAAGCCGTATCACAGTTATTGATGAGCTTTTAAAGATTACCCAAAATTTTGAGGCTGCTAATGATGTAGAGTTTAAAATATCAGGCTTACCCTATATACGAACTATTTTTTCAGCTAAAATAAATAATGAACTTAAGCTGTTCACCTTACTTTCACTAGTAGTATGCGGGGCAATAATGCTGTTATTCTTCCGTAGCTTTAGTTCTTTACTTTATTCACTTATAATAGTGGCTATTGCTCTAATTTGGTCATTAGGATATATAGGCATATTTGGGTATAAGATTACCGCTGTACTAGGAGTAATCCCTCCGTTAATAGTTATAATAGGTATTACCAATTGCATCTATTTGCTTAATAAGTACCATGCAGAGTATAAAAGCCATAACAATAAGCCTAAAGCACTGGTAAGGGTGGTATCGCGTATTGGTAAAGCAGCGTTTTTAACCAATTTTACCACTGCGGTTGGGTTTGGAGTTTTCTATTTTTCAGGTAGCCCTATAATGAAAGAATTTGGCCTAATAGCCTTCCTTAGCATTATGTCGGTATTTATAGTTTCTATGATTACTGTGCCTGTGATGTTCAGCTTCTTACCTGCCCCATCATACAGGCAAACTAAACATTTAGAAAATAAATACCTTGAAGGTTTTATAGATGGTCTTTTTTGGTTTATACAAAACCGTCGTCGTGTGGTGTATGCTATCACTTTTGTAATTATAGTAGCATCTGTATATGGGTTAACCCAACTTAGAGCGTTAGGATATGTAATTGACGATTTACCTAAACGGGATAAAATAAGCAAAGACCTAAAGTTTTTTGAGAAAGAAATAAACGGGGTAATGCCATTGGAAATAGTAGTGGATACTAAACGTACCAATGGCGTAAAGGATACACGCACATTACAAAAAATGGAGCGACTGTATAGGGAGTTGAAGAAAATGCCAGAACTCTCTAAGCCTGTTTCTGCTGCTGAGTTAATAAAATATGCTCACCAGGCTTATTCCTATGGAGACAGTATGTATTACCGCATACCCAGTGCTTTAGACTTAAATAGTATTACCAGTTACATACCCAACCGTAAAGGCTCTAAAAACCTGCTAAAAGGATTTGTAGATAGTAATTACCAAAAAGCTCGCATTAGTATACAAATGGCAGATGTGGGAAGCGATAGCCTACCGGGAGTTAGAAACCGTGTACGTGCAGAGATAGATTCTATTTTCCCCACTGATGAATATGATGTTACCCTAACCGGTACAAGCATCATATTTATGAAGAACAATCGTTTTTTGGTAGAAAGCTTGGTGCAAAGCGTATTAATAGCTTTGGGTGTTATTACACTACTACTTGTTACCCTTTTTGGTTCATGGAGAATGATACTAATATCTCTAGTGCCTAATATTATACCTCTACTGGTTACATCAGGCATTATGGGGTATTTCGATATTTTCTTAAAACCATCTACTGTAATAGTATTTAGTGTTGCCTTTGGTATATCGGTAGATTTTACTATTCACTTTGTAGCTAAATATAGAATGGAGCTTAAACGCCACGATTTTAGAATACGCGAGTCTGTGCAAGCTACTTTACATGAAACAGGTACAAGTATGGTGTACACAGCCATAATACTATTCTTTGGTTTTAGCATTTTCGATTTTTCTACTTTCGGTGGCACTATGTGGTTGGGAATATTAACTACTATAGCACTAGCAGTATCATTATTAACCAATATACTGGTACTACCCAGTTTATTACTGTCGATAGAAAAACGAATTATGCAGCGTGAAATGAAAGTAAAACCTATTCTACATTTAGCAGACGATGCAGAAGAAGAGGAAGTAGACTAGCCTGTTAATATGTAAATGAGCAAATGTGCTGATGTGCAAATTTGAAGATTTTTAAAGTGCGGCTGTCTTCCTGAGCGGAGTCGAAGGATAGAAGCGAATTGAAAGTTGAGAATTGAAAGTTTAGTGTGTGGCAGCAAGTCATTCCGAACTTTATTCGGAATCTGCGGGTTGAGTTAAATAAAAAAAACAGAAAACTGTAAACTGATAACGAAAGACGAAACGTGAGTAAGTACAGAGAACATAAAAAAATAGATTTTCCAGCTTTTGAAAAGGAAATTTTAGCCTTTTGGAAAGAGAATAAAATATTCGAGAAGAGTGTTAGCACCCGTGAAGGTAAACCCACATTTACTTTTTATGAAGGCCCTCCATCTGCCAATGGTATGCCGGGTATTCACCACGTTATTAGTCGTACTATTAAAGATGTTTTCTGTAGATATAAAACCTTACAGGGTTTCCAAGTAAGCCGTAAGGGTGGTTGGGATACTCACGGTTTACCTATCGAGCTTCAAGTAGAAAAGAAACTAGGCATTACCAAAGATGATATTGGTAAAAAAATAAGTGTTGAAGATTATAATAAAGCATGCCGCGAGGATGTATTGAAGTTTAAGCACGTATGGGATGATATTACCGAAAAAATAGGCTATTGGGTAGATTTAGATAACCCATACATAACCTATGAAAATAAGTATATAGAAAGCTGCTGGAATTTGCTAAAGCGCCTTTACGATAAAAACTTGTTGTACAAGGGGTATACTATACAACCTTACTCACCTGCAGCAGGTACAGGTTTAAGTAGCCACGAGCTAAACCAACCCGGTACATACCAAGATGTTAAAGACACTACGGTAATAGCTCAGTTTAAAGTAAAACAACAAGAACACTCTACCTTTTTGTTTGACGGTGCTGCCGATGATAATGTTTTCTTTTTAGCTTGGACCACTACTCCTTGGACACTGCCTAGTAACACTGCTCTTACGGTAGGTGCCAAAATTGAGTATTCAATAGTAGATACGGTAAACCAATATACGGGCACAAAAATCCGTGTGGTTTTAGCTAGCGCTTTAATAGGCAAATACTTTAACTCTGAAAGTGAAAACGGCAATTTCTCTGATTATAAAAAAGGTGATAAAAACCTGCCCTATAGAATTATAAATACTGTAAAAGGTAGTCAACTGGTAGGTTTAGAGTACGAGCAATTATTGCCTTATGCCCAGCCGCAAGAAGAAGGCGATACCTTTAAAGTTATTGCAGGTGCTTTTGTTACTACCGAAGATGGCACGGGTATAGTACACACTGCCCCAACTTTTGGTGCTGATGATATGTTGGTGGCTAAACAATCAGGCATAGCCCCCATGCTAGTGAAAGATGAAGAAGGTAATTTAGTGCCTTTGGTAAATCTTCAAGGTCGCTTCCGTCCTGAAATGCACGACGATGAATTTGGTTTTGCAGGTGAACCTGTTAAAGCAGAATATCTTAGCGAAGAAGAAAAAGAGGCTGAACGACAAAAACAAGGGCGTGATAAATACCTCACTGTTGATGAGCGTATAGCCATTAAACTAAAGCAAGAAAACAAGGCTTTTAAAGTAGAAAAGTACGAGCATACCTACCCACACTGCTGGCGTACAGATAAGCCTATATTATACTACCCGCTAAAAAGCTGGTTTATAAGAACAACTGCTGTTAAAGACCGTTTAATAGAGCTTAACAACACCATTAACTGGAAACCTAAAAGTACTGGCACAGGTAGATTTGGTGATTGGTTAAACAACCTTGTAGACTGGAACTTATCACGTAGCCGCTATTGGGGAACTCCTTTACCAATTTGGAGAACAGAAGATGGTACGGAAGAGATTTGCATTGGCTCTCTTGATGAGTTAATTACAGAAATTGATAAGGCTGTTACAGCAGGTGTTATGGAGCACAATCCATACAAAAGCCACCAAGGAAAAGATTTAAAAGAATTTGGAGCAGAAGACGGCATAGATTTACACCGCCCTTATGTAGACCACATTACATTGGTTTCACCAAGCGGCAACCCAATGAAGCGCGAAACTGACCTTATTGATGTTTGGTTCGATTCAGGCTCAATGCCTTATGCACAATGGCATTATCCTTTTGAAAATCTTGAAACTTTTGAGAAAAATTATCCTGCCGATTTTATTGCTGAAGGTGTAGACCAAACCCGTGGCTGGTTTTTTACACTCCATGCAATTGCTGTTATGTTGTTTGATAGTGTAGCCTATAAAAATGTGGTTGCCAATGGTTTAGTGCTAGATAAAAAAGGTAACAAAATGTCTAAACGTTTAGGCAATACGGTTGACCCTTTTAAGGCTGTTGAAGATTTTGGAGCTGATGCTATCCGTTGGTATTTATTGTCTAACTCATCGCCTTGGGATAATATCAAATTTGATATTGACGGGGTAAAAGAAACACAACGTAAATTTTTTGCTACGCTTTACAATGTTTATGGCTTCTTTGCTTTGTATGCCAATATAGACGGCTTTACTTATGCTGAGAACGATATTCCATTAGAAAAACGCCCAGAGATAGACCGATGGGTGCTTTCTATGCTTAACTCACTAATAAAGGAAGTAGAAGTAACTACAGATGACTACGACCCAACTAAGCCCACTCGTGCTATTGAAGAGTTTGTTACCGAGCATTTAAGTAACTGGTATGTACGTTTATGCCGTCGCCGTTTTTGGAAGGGTGAGTATAGTGAAGATAAAATATCAGCCTATCAAACGCTATATACTTGTATGACAACCGTTTGCAAGCTAATGGCCAGTTTCTCGCCATTCTATGCAGATATGTTGTATAAAGATTTAAACTCGGTAAGTAAAAAAGAAGAGTTTGAGTCAGTACATCTAAGTTACTTCCCTAAAGCAGATGAAAGTTCAATTGATAAAACTCTAGAAGCGCAAATGCTATTGGCACAAAATTTATCATCAATGGTATTATCACTGCGTAAGAAAACAAATATCAAGGTACGCCAACCATTACAAAAGATATTAGTGCCTGTTTCTGACAACACTTTTGCAGAAAACCTGCAACACGTTAAAGACCTTATCTTATCAGAAGTTAATGTTAAAGAGTTAGAGTATTTAACAGAAGATAAACTAAAACTGGTAAAGAAAGTTAAACCTAACTTTAAAACTTTAGGAGCTAAGCTCGGCAAGAACATGAAAGTAGTTGCCGGTAAAGTGGCACAGTTTACTCAAGATGATATCCGTAAACTGGAAAGTGAAGGAGGTATAGATTTAGAACTAGGAGAAGAAAAGTTCCGTCTTCATTTAGCCGATACCGAAATAATATCAGAGGATGTACCCGGGTGGCAGGTTGCAGTTGATGGAAAACTAACTGTGGCTTTAGACGTAAATGTTACCGGTGAGCTTTTACAAGAGGGTATAGCTCGCGAATTTATCAACAGGCTGCAAAACCTTAGAAAGGACATGGATTTTGAGGTTACAGATAAAATAATAGTTCAAGTAGAACGTAATGAACAAATTACAGATGCACTAAACAAACACAAAAACTATATTTGCGCCGAAATATTGGCGCAAGATTTGCAAGTTGTTGAATCTGTCACCGATACCAAAACATTAGAAATAAACGATATAACAATAAACGTTACTATAAACAAAGTTTAAATACTACAGCTATGGAGAAAGAGAAAACGAGATACAGCGATTCTGAGCTACAGGAGTTCAGAGATTTAATCAACAAAAAATTAGCTTCTGCAAAAGAAGAATTAGCACTATTGCAAGACGGTATATCTAACTCCGGTGCAAACGGAGTAGACGATACTAACAATGCTTATAAAACTTTAGAAGATGGTTCCGCCACTCAATCAAAAGAAAATATGAGCCAGCTTGCGGCACGACAACGTAAGTTTATTGATAACTTGGAAGCAGCTTTAATCCGTATTGAAAACAAAACTTACGGTATTTGCAAAGTTACAGGTAAACTTATTAAAAAAGAACGCTTACGTGCTGTACCACATACTACTATGAGTATAGCTGCAAAAGAAGGGCAATACAAATAAACCCTTAATGGCTTCTTCTACAACAAAGCGTAATATACACCCCATTTGGTTGGTAGTTACGGTATTATTGGTACTTGTAGCCGACCAAAGTTTGAAATACTGGATTAAAACCAATTTTGCTTTTGGCGAAGAACGCCACATTACAGGAGATTGGTTTATACTCCATTTCACAGAAAATAACGGAATGGCCTTTGGGATGGAGTTTGCAGGAGATTACGGTAAACTTATCCTAACGCTGTTTAGAATATTAGCTGTTGGTGGTATTATATACTACATAATATACCAATTGAAAAATGGTGGGCATAAAGGCTTTTTAATATGTTTAGCCTTAATACTGGCGGGTGCCGTTGGCAATATTATAGATAGTGTTTTTTACGGCGAACTATTTAGTGATATAAACCGCTACAACGGTGGTTGGTTCTACGGGCAGGTAGTAGATATGCTGTACTTCCCTATTATAGAAAGTCACTACCCTGATTGGTTTCCATTTTATGCAGGTGAAGAGTTTATCTTCTTCCGCCCTGTTTTTAACTTGGCTGATGCTTCAATAAGTTTAGGCGTAATTATCATTTTCTTGTTCCAAGGCAAATTCTTTAAAAAGAAAGACAAGATTATGGAAGAGGTAAAAGAAGAAGTACCTATGCCTCCGGCAACAGACGGAGCTATTAATACTTAACTCTTAATTTTCCATTTTCAACTCTTCATTATTAAGCAATATATTGCAGCTTGATAATGAAATTCTCTAAAGCATTTCAGTTTCTTTTAGGTCCCCTGGCTTTTATAGTATGCTTACTATTTTCTGGCAGTGTAGCAGAGCCTATCATGCTAAAAACAGTAGGCGTGGCTTTGTGGCTTATTATCTGGTGGATTAGTGAAGTTGTACCCATAGGGGCAACCTCTCTTCTACCTATAATATTATTGCCTGCTATTGGCAACGGCTCTCTAAAACAAGTAGCAGCAAGTTATGGAAACCCTGTTATATTTCTCTTTATGGGTGGGTTTATTATAGCAATAGCCATGGAGAAATGGAACTTACACAAACGTATTGCATTATCCATTCTTAAAATAACAGGAACTAATGCCAACGGTATTGTATTGGGCTTTTTAATTGCAACTGCTTTTATGAGTATGTGGATTAGCAATACTGCATCAACTATTATGATGCTGCCTATTGGCTTATCTGTAATTAAATTGGTAGAAGGAACTCTACAAAACAGCGAAACACAACAAAAAGGTTTTAAAAATTTCTCATCATCTATAATGATAGGAATTGCTTTTGCTGCCAGTATTGGTGGTTTGGGAACTATCATTGGTACTCCACCCAATATGGTAATGACTGGTTTTATGAAAAGCCTACATGGTTTTGATATGCCTTTTTTAAATTGGATGTATATAGGCATACCCATAGTAGTACTTATGCTAGCCTTTACCTACTGGGTAATGACACGCTGGTTACTGCCCAACAAACTAGGCAAGCTAGGGGATACTACCGAGCTTATACAAAGCGAGATTACCAAACTAGGAAAGGTAAGTAGTGAGCAAAAGGCAATTGCTGTAGTATTTGTAACTACTGTTTTACTTTGGGTATTAAGGGCGCAAATAAACAAATGGGTGGGTAGTGAAATACTACAAGACACAACTATTGCCTTAATTGGCGGGCTGTTGTTTTTCGTTATCCCTACGAAAACTAAAAACCCCGGAACGACCATTCTTAATTGGGATGATGTACAAAAACTACCCTGGAAAATATTATTACTTTTCGGTGGTGGTATAGCTTTGGCCAGTGGTGTAGAAAGTGTAGGCATTATAAAAGCCGTGGGCGAGTTTGTAGCTTCAATTAACGGAATTGATGGTTTTATATTGTTAACCCTACTAGCTACCGCTGGGGTAATACTTTCAGAAATTATGGGTAATGTGGCATTGGCCACCATCTATATTCCTGTAGCTATGGGTATTGGTATTGCTCTGGGAGAATCGCCCATATTATTTGCCATACCTATTGCCATTTCTACTTCTTTAGGATTTATGTTGCCTATTGCTACACCTCCTAATGCCATTGCATATGGTAGCGGCTATATAAACGCCAAAGACATGATTAAAGTAGGTTTCTTTTTAGATGTATTTGGTATCATACTCCTATACTTTGTTACTAAGTATTTGCTGCCTATCGTTTTCCCTTCCTTATAAATTTTTCAGTCCGTCATTACGAACTCTGACTTCTTAGTCAAGTGAAGCAATCTTTGAGTTTATTCTTAGATTGCTTCGTCAACCTAAGAAAGTTTCCTCGCAATGACGAAAAGTAATCAATTTGCAAAAAATGCAAAATCATTTCTCTGCCTCTGCAATAAGTGAAAAGGATTGCACCTACAGTTTAGAGAACTTGCAGTATTAAATCCTGCTAAAAATGAAAAATCTTGTACTGTACACACTTCCCTTTACTTTACAATTATTAGGTTTCAAGCCTATTTTTTCACAAGAAGCCAACCCTCATATTTCAGTAAACCCAAAAGGAAAATTCTATTTTTATTGGGGCTATAACAGGGGTATATTTTCTAAAAGTAATATCCATGTTTACGGTGAAGGCTATGACTTTACCATTTACGACGCAGTAGCTAAAGACAGACCTGAAAATCCTTCACTAGTCTATATAAACCCCGACCAACTAACTATCCCGCAGTTTAATATCCGCGCAGGTTACTATCTCACCAAACGATGGGCTGTATCAGTTGGCTATGACCATATGAAATATGTAATGCAAAACGGGCAAACAGCAAGAGTATCGGGAGTAATTACTAAAGGGGCTTCTGAAAAATATGCCGGTACTTACCTAAATAGGGAAATGGTAATTGAAAAAGATTTTTTAAAGTTTGAACATACCGACGGGCTAAACATTGTTACCATTGATATTGAACATTATATACCACTATATACTGGCAAACAAAAACGCTTTAAGCTAGAAGGTACTGTGGGAACGGGCGGTATTTGGGTAGCCCCAAGAAGTGATTTACGCGTTTTTGATAAAGGACTAAATAATGATTACCATGTGGCAGGCTATACTTGGACAGGTAAAGCCGGATTTAGAATAAATGCTTTTAAACGTTTCTTTTTCCAAGCAGAAACGCGGGGTGGTTATATTAGTTTACCATCTGTATTGGTTGACAATGAATCGCCGGAAATGGCAGACCATAACTTTACTTTCTTAGAATTTAGTACTGTAATTGGAGTTTATTTTTAAACTTAGTGTATCTTAAACTAGAAAAAAGAGTTATATGGTTATGAAGCTACTACTTATTTCAACATTGATATTTTCAACTCTTATAAATCTTACTTTCAGAAATAGTAGTATTGATAAATTTGAATATATAGAAGACACTACTCTCCACTTTAAGTATAATACTACTGAACTTGAAACGAAATCACAGGTAAAACTTAATAAACTACTATCTGTAATTGATACAACACCTAGTTTCTTTAAAAAGTATGAACTTAATATTAAGTCCAAAGTTTGTATAGCCGAGCATAAAAAAGACAGTATGCTGTTTTTTAAAAGGTCAAAAGTTATCAATAATATTTTAATCAAAAGGTTTAAAGAACATTCCAAAAGAATAAAATTAATACCCAGTCCAATAATTATTGAAAAAGAAGAGTATTGTAAAAACAATACTGGCGTACTCATAATAATATACGCTAATTATTTATTAGAATAATACTAGCAATAAAGTTTAGTACCTTGATAGGAGGTTATTTAAGTTGACCTCCCCTAAACCCTCCTTTTCCTTCTCACAAAAATAGCAAGGAGGGATTAAAGGGTGGGTGATGTTAAAACATAGTAAACTGCCCTACGTTACTTGGTGGTTTTGCCCAGCCAAAAACGGTACGCCCTCCATATTTGTATGAATCGTTGCGTTCTTTTTCAATTACCTTCTCAAAAGCATCAGGGTCTGGTTTAAAACCTTCCTCCATACTTTGAGCAATTATGGTAAGGCTTTTTACTGCTCTAAATTTATCATCATCACCAATTTTTGCTTTCTCTACAGAAGTTTTTAAAATATTTATAGTTTCATCATAGGTAGAGGTAGGCACTGGAAACGGGTGCCCGTCTTTACCACCATGAGCAAATGAGTATCGAGCAGGGTCTGTAAATCGCGAAGGCGTACCATGTATTACTTCACTAGCTAATGTAAGTGATTGTATGGTTCTAGGCCCTACTCCTTTTAGTAAAAGCAAGTCTTCAAAGTTGGTTAGGTCGGTATTATGAGCTAAGGTAAGTACAGCCCCCAAGCGTTTGAGGTTTACATCCTTTGACTTTACATCGTGGTGGCGTGGCATAGGTAAACGCTGCACTTCTTGTATAAGTTTTGCAGGCTTTTCCTTGGTAAGTTCTAAAATACCTGTTTTAGCTGTATTAGCATTAGTAGCCGTAAGGTTTAATATTTCTCCTTCATTCTCTCCATATATGGAGGTATGCGGCGTTTCTGTAAACGATTTTAATTGTTTAGAGTGCCAATGATAACGGCGAGCCATTCCATTACTGTCGTTTAAACCTTGTTGCACTACAGTCCAATCTCCCTCATCAGAAATAATAAAGTTATGTAGGTAAATTTGATAGCCGTCTTGCACAGCATTATTATCTACCTTAGCCACCAGTTTACTTTGACGAACTAATTCTGAACCGTTCATTCCGGTTCTGTACGATAAGTTCATTAACTCATTAGGTGTATTGGTAGATTGTTTTCCTTTACCTCCACAGATATAGATACCCAGCTCTCTAAACCTTGGGTTTATGGTTCTTTTTAGTGCACCCATAACCGAAGTGGTTATGCCTGATGAGTGCCAATCCATGCCCATGACCGCCCCTAATGATTGAAACCAAAAAGGATCGCTCATTCTACGTATAATTTCAGCCTTGTTGTATTGCAGAATTATAGATTCGAAAATGGCTTCGCCTAATAAGCCCATCCGTTGGGCTAGCCAAATAGGTACTTTGCCGTAATGCAAGGGTAAATCAGCATGGTTATGAGTGGTTATAGTTTTTTTGGGCATATCTTAAACATTATAATGTTTGTAAATTTAACAAAATAATGTTTAAAATCAAGACAACTATAATTTCGGATTTGAAATTTGAAATTATTATAGAATGAGCGTTCCAATTACAAATTTGAAATATATAATCCAAATCAAGTAACAGGTTTCACTACCAGCATACCGCCTTCTTTGCGTATTACCTGTATAGGTGTACCTTTTTCTATAAATGTTCCTAATGATGTAGCAGCATATAGTTTCCCTTCTATACGGGCTTTACCTTGAGGACGAAGATTATCAAATGCCTCTCCTTTTTTACCCACCACAGTATCTTCAATTTCTTGTTTGGGTTGGTCTATGACATTCACTTTCGCATCTGCTAAGTCATCTGCCAAAACAATTCGTTTCATCAATGGTGAGTTTAGCATGGATGCACCGAAGAATACCAAGAACAATACAAAAGCACCCATAGATATAAGTATTCTTAGTACTGCCCAACCAATGTCGCTAGTACCACTAAAATCAAAGTTAAAGTCTATATCACTGCCCACCAGTCCCAGCACTAAAGATGAAAATATTAGCAGTATTCCACTTATACCGGCTACCCCAAACCCGGGGATTGCGAAAATCTCGACCAAAAGCAGAATAATACCTAATACAAACATTAGTATCTCCCAATTATTTGCTAGTCCCTCAAGATATAAAGGAGCAAAATATAGCGCTGCAGCCGCAACAGCTATTAGAGTTGGGAATCCCAACCCCGGGCTCTGCAACTCGTAATAAATACCAATAAATATTAGAGTAACCAATACACCACTTGTACCCGGGTGTAGTAAAAAGCCCATAACACCATCTATAAAACTAGGCTTAACCTCAACAATCTCGTACTCTTTAATATCATTTAGAGCTAAAACCTCCTCTACACTCTCGGCTTGTCCCTCACAAAAATTATTTTCAATAGCTTCACTGGTAGTCATAGTAAGTATTTTGCCTGAGTCGCTTACTCCGGCTATATAAACATCTTCATCTACCATAGCTTCGGCAATATCAGGGTTTCGTCCTCTGGCTTCTGCTGTAGCCCGCATTTTACTACGCATATAGCTTTGGTATTTATCGCCAACTTTAGCTCCGCTCCCATCTACAACAGTTGCTGCACCAATAGAAGCGGTTTTACTCATATAAATTTTATTACAGGCAATGGAAATTAATGCCCCTGCCGAAGCAGCATTATTCTCAATAAAAACATACACAGGGATTTTACTTTTTAGTATTCTGGTACGTATAGAGTCAGCATCAGACACTAAACCACCATAGGTATCCATATCCAAAATAATAAGGTCGGCATTTTGCCTTTCGGCTTCCTCTAGTGCTTTTGTTGTAATTCGAGTAGCAGCTGGGTCTATTTCCTGATGTATAGAAAACTTTACAACTTTATATTTCTTCACAGGTTTTGCTGATGTATCCTGTGAAAATGCTTGAGTACCAAGCAGTATTAGTGTTAAAAAAATAAGAGCTTTGCGCATAAGTAATACAAAATTACACCTAAAGGCAATATTTATAGCAATGAAGCGGTTAAGTTTGCAGTTGAAAGCATTTATGAAGAAAGCCATACATATTATTTTACTTTTTTTTATCTGTTTGCAAGCTAAAGCTAATGACTTACAACCCCAAGACAGTGTCGGGATTGCAAATAAAGACGGTAAGTATTTTATAATTCACGAAGTAACCAGTCGCCAAACATTATTTGCATTAAGTAAAATTTATAAAGTTCGTATTCAAGAAATTTTAGAAGCTAACGAAGGAATGCGCCCCGCATTGGCAACAGGTCAGTTATTATATATACCGGCTAAGAGTTTTAGCCCAACTGCTAATACCGAGTTTTCTACAATTGTAAACGGTAAACTGGTTAACGGAAATGTAGCTGTTGAAGAAGCACCAAAACCTGAGCCTGAAAAAGAGCTTAAGCAAGCATCTATTCCACCTCCACCAAAAAAAGAAAAGCCAAAAGAAGAAGTTGAAGAACCTGCTATACCAGTTAACGAAAAATTTAACTGGGACTATTACTACGGTGATAAGGATTTATACCACACGGTAAAAAGAGGCGAAACGCTTTATAAAATTGCTACATACTATGGTTTAAGTGTACAGGAATTAATGGAGCTTAATAACTTGGAAAATAGCTTGATTGAAAAAAATCAAGAGCTATTAATACGTAAAGGTAAAAAGAAAAAATACTTATCTGAAAATGCTAAGCCTAAGAAAAAATACTTATCTGAAAATGCTAAGCCTAAGAAAAAAGGAGAGCCTAAAGTAGAAAAACCTAAAACTGAACCTGTTGAAGAGATAGACGAAATTAAGCCTACCGCTACCAAAGAAGTAAAAGAAGCAGGTATGGTTATGGTGATAGACGATAGCTTTCCTGATGCTGATAAAAATATTGCCCTACACCCTACAGCTAGAGTAGGAACCATAATTTTAGTTAGTAATAATGCCTCAAAAGAAAGTGTATATGTACGAGTGGTGGGATTACTACAAAGCGATGATAAAAATGTAGTAGTAATGATATCTCCCGAAGCTGCTAAAACTATAGGTATTAAAGGCAGTAAAGGACAGGTACAGCTTAGCTACGCCCAATAATTATATCTTTGCTGCCGTGCAGCTACTAGCTTCTATAAAAAAATATTATTTCATAGTTGGGTGTGTGCTCATTTGTTTGGGTTTCCCCTTGTTCGAGCTTACGCCTGCATTTCTTAGTATAGGCACTGTAATTTGTGCTTTAGCTGTTTTTGAGGGTAATATTATAGAGAACCTAAAAAAGTTTGTTACACCTCCTGCATTACTATTTCTAATACTTTGGCTGTGGCTACTTGCCAGTGGTTTATATAGTGATGATGTAGTGCGATGGGGGGATCGTGTATCTCGCAAACTAAGCTTGGTACTGCTTCCTTTAGGCATGGTGTCAGTATCACAACTTACTAAAAAGCAGGTATGGTTTATATTTTTTGTATTTAATTGTGTGATTAGCTTTTTTGCTATAGCCAGCGCTATAAACTACTTCCAAAATTTTGAGGCTATTAATGCCAGTATGATAGAGTCTAAATCTGTACCTGTTTGGCCTATTAAACAAGGAATATCGCATATCTATTTCGGAGTACTTACTAGCTTTTGTATAGTAAATAGTGTGTTCTTTTTCTTGAATGAGAAAACCAAAGTTCTTTTCACTAAAGATAGAATAGTGATGGGAATATTGGCGTTGCTAAATATTATCATCATACATATGCTTAGCGCCCGTACTGGTTTAGTGGCTGTTTATGGCGGTTTAGGCATTTTGGTACTTCATTGGGTATGGCAGCACCGCAAAAAGAAAGTAGTATGGTTACTACTAATTGCCCTACCATTACTACCTGTGGCAGCATACTATACAGTACCTTCTTTTCAAAATAAAATAAAGAACTCTGTTAGAGATATTGAGATAAATAGAGCAGGTGGAGACATAAATCACCGTTCTTTTAGTATGCGTTTAGAGGCTTGGAAAATGGGCATTAACCTTATCAAGCAAAACCCCGTAATAGGTGTTGGTGCCGGAGACTTAGATGATGAGATGCAAGCTGAATATAACAGAACCAACTCCGTACTATGGCAAGAAAACAGAGTACTACCCCATAACCAGTTTATAGAGAATGCGGTGCAAATGGGTATCCCCTATAGCTTGTTTTTATTGGTGATAGTATTTTACCCATTAATAAAATGGCGGAAAACCTCGCCATTACTTTGGACATGCGCCTTTATGTTCTTTTTTGCTATGTGTTTTGAGTCAATACTAGAACGGCAAATTGGTGTAGCTTTATTCCCCTTTGTTTATTTCTTAGGGTGGTTTCTTCCCTCTGAAAAGAGTTATAGATAGCCATAAAGATTGCTTCATTAGCCTAAGAAGGCAAATTCGCAATGACGATGAGTTCGACTGAAGTTGATGCAAAACTCTCTCGTCATTACAAGGAGGAACGATGAAGTAATCTTTATAAAACACAATATGCAATACATTTATTGAGTTATCAATTCATGCTATCCTTCCTCAATGTATTTTTCTTTGTATTCCATACTGCATTTATGCTATTTAATCTCTTTGGGTGGATATGGAAACGTACCCGAAAATGGAATTTATACAGCATACTCCTCACCTATTCATCTTGGTTTATACTAGGTATATGGTATGGCTGGGGCTACTGCGTTTGTACCGATTACCATTGGGATATTCGCCGCCAAATGGGTATTGTAGACCATAGTGATTCTTACACTCATTTTTTAATTCTTAAAACTACAGGCTTAAACCTTAACCAAGAATTGGTAGATTATATTACTCTTGGGGCTTTGGTAGCAGCAACTATAATTAGCATAGTCTTGAACATTAGAGATTGGAAAAGAAAACGCCATACTTAAAACAGTTTCGCTACTTGTTTTAAAAATACTATTTTTGAGGCGCAATTAACCATTTGCCTTTTGGAAGATAACGTATTACTAAGTAGCCAGAAACTAAGCATCATCCTGCAAAGGCTAGCCTTCCAATTGTATGAAACCCACGGAAATTTTAACGATACTGTAATTATTGGTCTCCAACCTCGTGGGGTAAACTTTGCCAAAGTAATTTGGGAAAAAGTAAGTCAAATTTCAGGAAACAGAAACATACCATTTGGAGAGTTAGACACTACTTTCCATAGGGACGATTTTAGACGTGGTGAACCGCTAATACCCAAATCTACCAAGCTAGAGTTTTTAATTGAAGACAAGAACGTTGTTTTAATTGACGACGTATTATATACCGGTAGAAGTGTACGTGCTGCTATGGATGCACTTACCGCTTATGGCAGACCCACGAAAGTAGAATTAATGGTACTGGTAGATAGACGATATAGTAGGGAATTGCCCATTGAGCCTGATTTTGTAGGCAGCCAAGTAGACACCAGAGCTAAGGATAAAGTAAAAGTATTTTTTAATACAGAAGAAGAAAATAAAGTATTGCTAATAACAGAAAATGAGTAGCAAACTAAGTTCAGACCACCTACTGGGGATTAAGAATATCACTGCTGATGATATACAACTGATATTTGAAACCGCTGATACTTTTAAAGAAGTAATTAATCGTCCTATTAAAAAGGTTCCTAGTCTTCGAGATGTTACTATAGCCAATATATTCTTTGAAAACAGTACCCGTACTCGTATATCTTTTGAGCTGGCACAAAAAAGGCTAAGTGCTGATGTGGTAAATTTTTCTGCCTCATCATCTTCTGTATCTAAAGGTGAAACGCTTATAGATACAGTAAATAACATACTTGCCATGAAGGTGGATATGGTGGTAATGCGCCATCCCAAACCCGGGGCATGTGTGTTTTTAAGTAAGCATATAGATGCCCAAATTATAAATGCCGGAGACGGTACCCACGAACATCCTACACAAGCTTTGCTTGATGCCTACAGTATGCGTGAGCGCTATAACAAAGCAGATTTAGCAGGTAAAAAAGTAGTTATTGTAGGTGATATACTGCATAGCAGAGTAGCATTGAGTAATATACTTTGCTTGCAAAAACTAAGCGCAGAGGTTATGGTTTGCGGCCCTACAACACTTATACCCAAACATATTGGGGCTTTGAATGTAAAAGTTGAAACTAACCTTAGAAAAGCTCTTGAATGGTGCGACGTTGCCAATATGTTGCGTATACAAATGGAACGACAAGATATTAAGTACTTCCCCACCCTAAGAGAATATACCCTACAGTACGGTTTAACTTTAGATATTCTTAATTCTCTAAACAAAGAAATTACCGTTATGCACCCGGGGCCAATAAACAGGGGGGTTGAGATTAGCAGTGAGGTTGCCGATAGTAAAGACCATAGTATTATACTACAACAAGTAGAAAATGGAGTAGCTGTACGAATGGCGGTAATGTACTTATTGGCCGGGCAGGTTTAAATATTTCACTTATTAAGTGATTATAATCACTTAATACACTGTTTTTTATCATTTTTAACCAGTACAAATAGACAAACCTTTGCATTAAATTATGTATAAAGGAATCATATTATTTGTTGGTCTAATTACTTTATTTGGTTGCACCATGGTAAAAATAACATCGAGCAGTAAAAGAAATCCGAAGCCTAAAAGTGTAAATTTAGATTCTGTTAAAATAACTACATGGGGTGCCATTAAAATAAATAAATCACATTTCTTTCCTTCTAGCTTTCAAATAAAAACTTTAAAAGCTACTATCTATATAGACCCTATAGAAATAAATACTAATGATAAAGCCGATTATATTTTTATCACTCACGCTCACCCAGACCATCTTTCTATAAAAGATATTAAGCAAATTATTAAACCAAGTACGCGTATAATCTGTTCAAAAGGCGTAGCAAAGAAACTATTAAAGCATAATTATAACATAACAGTTCTTGCCCCTTCTGAATCAATAGACTTAAATAATGGTATCCATTGTGAAGCTACTTATGCTTATAATACTAAGAGTGTTTTTTTATGGATTAAAGCACATCCTAAATCAAAACAAAATGTAGGGTTTATTTTATCAGTAGATGGCATTAAAATATATCATGCTGGTGATACTGATTATATCCCGGAAATGAATACTATTAAAGGTATCACAGTTGCTTTAATTCCTATTGGGGGCGACAACCTTACTATGAATGCTGAAGAAGGAGCCAAAATTGTAAATGAGATTAAACCCCAAATTGCTATACCCATGCACTTTGAGGTTAAGGATAGTATTGCCTTAAAAACATTTCAAAACTTTATAAAGGACAAAATAAAAATTGAACTCCTTAACTAAACAAAAAAATGCACACTAAAAGTATGCATTTATCATTAGTAATTAACTCTAAACTAAAACTTTAAACCTAAATGAAGTCCCGGTTCAAACAAAAAGTAGTTTGGCCAACTTCTTTCCAACTTTGCAAAAGATTCAGGTGTATTGGTATTAATAGGCCAATGGGTAACTGCAATAGAAGGTTCTATAAAAAAACGGTCTTTAAATAATCTAATGTGGTAGCCTAACCTACCCGTCATAAACAGTTGAAAACCGTTTTGAATTTTATTACCATCATTGTCTACATACCTTTGGCGAAAACCTGCTGCATGGATTGCCGTGTAAAGCCCTCTCCATAAATAACGTTGGTAGGCTAATCCAATTCCGTATTCTTTAATATAACCGGCGTATTCCCATTGCGGTGTATCAAAATCATCTCCAAAAGGGACACCTAAAGGATAATTATACCTCCATGTTTTTGCTTCAATAGAAATTACATCTTTTTTGGTAAGCCAATACCCAAAATTTAATTGATAAAAAGATGGTGGGTTTGGTGCTAAATTAAAAAGCATAAACCCCGATGTACCTACAAAATATCTTCTGAAACTTGTATCAGAATTATTTTTTTGGCCATTTGCAGCACTAAATAAAATAATAAGTGCCGGTACCAGTAAAATCGATTTAGTTTTCATTGTATGCGCTAATATTTAAAAGTTTACAGCGCAAAGGTATGGGCAGCAAAAGCCTAAAAACTGTGACTTAAGTTAATAAACTACTTGAGGTGTAATTAAGTTTTTTGGGTTGCCAAACGTTTACGGATACGGCTTAAAGATTCACGAGTAATACCCAAATAACTTGCTATTTGGTGTTGTGGAACGCGCTTAATTAAATCAGGGCGGTTTTTAAGTAGGCTTAAATACCGTTGTTCAGGGGTACTATTCTTAAAATCATCAAAAGAGGTTTGATTTTTTGCCAACAACTCTTCTGATAATATCCTGCAAAGAGTTTCAAAACGAGGGAATTTTTCAAAAATAATAGCCTCCATATCAGCGTTGGCAACTGCGAGTAAACAGTCTTCTACACAAGCTACATAATACTCTGATGGTTGCTTATTCACACTACATAAGGGAGCAAAAGATTCTGATTCAGTATAAAAGGCATTAGTTTTTTCTTCACCATCAATTACATAATAACTCCGTATGCAACCTTCAAGAACAAAGTAGTTATCAATTGAGTATTCGCCTTCTTTTACTAACACAGTACCTTTTTTAAAACTTTTAAAAATTGCCAGGTCTGTTATAGCTTGCTTTTCTTCTTCGGCAAGCACCATGTATCTCGCTATAAAATCAAAAAGTTTATTTCCCATAAGAATGTTTAACTATGATGGTAAGGTTCTCCCTTCAATATAGTGAAAGCTCTGTATAATTGCTCTGTAAAAATTAAGCGTACCATTTGGTGTGAAAAAGTTAGCTGAGATAACGACAACTTTGCCTCTGCCCTATCATAAACGTCATTGCTAAAGCCATAGGCTCCACCTATTACAAATATAATTTGTTGTGCTCCTCTGTTTAATAACTTTTGTATATAATCTGCCAGTTTTGGCGAGGTGAGTTGTTTGCCTTTATCATCCAACAATATTAGTACATCTCCATTTGCTACATTATCTATTATCAGTCTGCCTTCTTTTTCTTTTAGTTCTTCTTTACTATAGTTTTTGGCATTCTTAATGTCAGGCAGGGTTTGGGTTTCAAAACGGCAATAATGGGTAAGGCGCTTGCAATAAATGCTAATACCTTCTTCTAAATATTTATCGGCTGTTTTGCCTACCCAAAGTAATTTAATTTTCACTCTCTATTTTATGCTTTCTTTATTGTGAGATCGCCTTCTTAGGTAGTCTAATCAATTTCATGGAACAATATAACAGATTGCTTCGATAAGCTACGCAAACCTTGCAATGATGGGTTAAGTACCCTTATGCTATTTTATTCTCCTCCACTTTAGGCGTAGCGAGTTACCAATTACTACCACATCGCTAAATGCCATACTTAATGCACCGAGCATAGGGCTTAAATAGCCCATAGCAGCCATAGGTATGGCTACAACATTGTATGCCAGTGCCCACAACAAATTTTGTTTAATGGTACTATACGTTTTTGTACCAATATGGTAAGCCGCTACCAACTTATCCAACTGGTTACCTATCAGTACTATATTAGCACTTTGCCTAGCTGCATCTGTGGCGTTTGAAAGGCTAATACCAATATCTGCCTGTGTTAATGCAGGAGCATCGTTTATACCATCGCCCACCATAGCAAGCTTACCTTTTTTGCTAAGTTCTTTCATTTTAGCCAATTTCTCTTCGGGTAGTTGGCTGTGATAGAACTCTTTCAACCCCAACCGCTCTGCTACAAAACGGCATTTTTTTTCATTATCACCACTTAGCATAAGAGTTTTAATCCCTTTTTTATTCAAAAACTCAATAGCTGTTTTTGCTTCGGGGCGTACTTGGTCTTCCACATCAAAAGATGCAACAACCATGTTGTTATAACTTAAGTATATATCTGCTTCTTGATTAACATTTTCTGAGACATCACTTACGAACTCTCTATTCCCTAGTCTGTATTTAATTCCGGTAGCATCTTCAGCCATTAAGCCTTTACCTTTAACTTCTTCTATTTTGCTAAAGGTCATTTTTTGCCAGTTCCAGTCTTTATAATCCTCAACCATTGATTTTGCTATTGGGTGATTACTTACCTGTTCTAAGCTATAGATTACAGATTTTGCCACAAAATCAGCATAATTGTACGTGGTGAAGTTCTTCACTCTAAAACGCCCTGTAGTAAGCGTTCCTGTTTTATCAAACACTACTGTTTTTATCTTTCCTAGCTCTTCAATAGTACCTGAACCTTTTATAAGAATCTGATTTTTTGCAGCTCTGCCTAAACCCACCATAACTGCAGTTGGAGTTGCCAAACCCATAGCACATGGACAAGAAATTACCAATACAGCTATAGACCTTAGTAATGAACCTGTAACAGAAACCTCAAACACAAAATAGGATAACAGATAGGTTAGGATTGCTAAACCAACTACTACAGGCACAAATACTAAACTAACCTTGTCGCTAAATTTTTGGATAGGCGGTTTGTGGCTCTGTGCGTCTTTTACAGCCTGAGTAATTTTAGAAAGTAATGTATCTTTACCCACTGCTGTAGCTTCATAGTGTATTTTACCGTGGTTTACTACAGTACCACTTACCACAGGCTTGTCTTTCTCTTTAAATACAGGTAAACTCTCCCCTGTTATGGCTGCTTCATCAATTTCTGCATCACCTTCTACAACAATACCATCAACAGCTATACTATCACCTGTAGTGGCTTCAATAACATCACCAACATTTATATTTTTAAGGTCTGTGGTTTGAATCTCGACTTTATTGGTAAGCAGATTATTAACTACTTTTTTCACCTTAGCAGGCTGAAGTTTATTTAGATCTTCAATAGCTGTGGTAGTACGTTTAACAGCCCTGTGTTCAAACACATTGCCTAAGAGTACTAATGTGATAATGGTAGCTGCCGTCTCAAAAAACAAGTAATTGCTTTGCTCCGGTAAACCATTAAACTCTATTGAGCCCCAAATACTATATACAAAGGCTGAAACTGACCCTAAGAATATAAGTACATCCATATTCGGTGCACCCACACGGGTTGAATGATAGGCACTTTTTCCAAAATGAGTAATCCCTATCACCATTACAGGTAGGCACAACACAAACTGAACCTCTGGCATATGCAAGTAATGCCAAGGTATAAACATGTGCAGCACCAAAGGAATGGTGAAGAGTAATGAAACAAGAAACTTTAGCTCTATACTAGATAAACCTAAGAAACGTTTTTTTTTTCGTTATCAGCAGATTTGTCTTTAACTACTTTGTATCCTATCCCCTCAATTTCCTCAACCAGTTTATCTATATTAATTGTTTCGTCTTTAGAAAATTTTGCTTCGTTGGTAGAGTAACTTACCTCAACATTTTTTGCTCCGTTACGCTCCAATACCTTTTGAACACTAAAGGCACAACTATTACAAGTCATCCCTTCAACTTCAAGCTCTACATTTTGTAAATTATCGTTTTGCATAGTGCAAATTTACACAAATTTCAGTCCATTATAAGCAGATTGCTCACCTATCTTGTAAGCTCTTTAATTAGCTCCATATGTTGGGGGTATTTAATTGCCAACCTGTCATATTCTGCCAATTCAAAATCTTCAAAATCAAAACCGGGAGCTACTGTGCACCCCACCAAAGCATATCCATTTTCATCTTCACATCGTGAGCCAAACCAACTTTCTGCCTTTATTGTAGTTTGAAAAGTTTCTCCATTTTCAACATCATTACCTAATTTATGAGTTTTAAGAGTTCCGTCCTTTTCAATTTCATACACTGTAAGAGAAGTTCCTGCATAAAAATGCCAACCTTCATCAGAAGCTATGCGGTGAAATGCTGAAAAATCACCATTTTTTAATAAGAAATAGATAGCGGTATAAGCATTCCGTTCTCCTTTAAAAGTATTAGGTAAATCTTTTAGTATCAAAGGCGAACGGTACACTTCTTTAAAGGCTCCTCCTTCAACATGGCTTTCTAAACCTAATTTTTCTATCCAAAATTCAGCGGTTTTCATGCTACAAATATGCTATTTTGTAACGGTGAAAGTTTGGAGTATTACAGCTTTTTTACTTCGTGTAGGTATAGGAGTATATACAGTAGTTCAAATTGCGGGACAGCTTAACTTTTATAGTATGGGTATTAGCTATAGCAAGTGGGCAGAAATAGATTTACCCCTCTCTTTATTTTGGGTAAATGTGATTATTTGGGCAGAATCTGTTGGTGCTTTGCTTGCCCTTTTAGGGCTATTTAGCAGACTGGGCAGTTTCATATTATTTATGACATATAATACTATAATTTATTTTGGAGGTATTAAGCTTTACGAGTTTTGGATAGCTGCATTTATCAGCCTACTACTTTTTGTAATGGGTAATGGAGAATATACATTAGATAAAATGATTAAAGGTTAACTTTTGATTTCTTGTTTAAAATAGTGTTTAAACGGTTATATATATCTATTATCCCAAGCTTCTTTTCCTCTTTCAAAGGGCCTTCAGAGTTTTTAGTAATAAGCACTGCATCTCTTTCTGCTACTGACCTAAATATAGATTGATGGATAAGTTTAGTGTTGTTATTATCAAGGGGCATAAAACTCAATACTTCTAAACTCACTTCTCCGTTTTTAGGAGTAGTTTCATATTCAAAAGTTTGAATAATTCTTTCTAGGTATAATACTTCATGAACTACACCGCAAAATGTATGTTTATTATCCAACTCATCAATTATAGTATACCTGTACTTACCGTTATTTTGTATCAAATAACTCTCAATTTCTAAGGTACTATTTAATGGTACTAACCATTGCCTAACTATATTTTTTTGGATAAATGCTTCAAACACTTTTTTAATAGAAGCATCAAATACATAGGTTAAAACTATCTCTTGCTTGCCTGCCTCAGCTTGTACTATTGTTTGATTAGCCATATACTGCTTTATCAATAATCCTATTTTTTTGAATTTTTCAGAAGGATTTAATGAATTGTTATAGGTATCAGTATGTTTTTGTATAGCAATACATATAGTTTACCTACTAAGACTATTTTTCAGTAAGTCAGGAAACTAACGCTGAATTTACATAAAAAAGCCCTGCAAATAGTTATTTGTAGGGCTTTTGCTTTGAGCTTTATGAAAATTATTTTACATCAAAACGGTCAAGGTTCATCACTTTAGTCCAAGCCATAATAAAGTCTTGTATGAAACGCTCATTTCCGTCAGAACTGGCATATACTTCTGCTAACGCTCTTAATTCTGAGTTTGAACCAAATATTAAATCTACTCTGGTACCTGTCCATTTCAGCTCTCCTGTTTTTCTGTTTCTACCCTCAAATACTTTGTCGTCATCAGACACAGCTTTCCAAGTCGTACTCATATCCAATAAATTCACAAAGAAATCATTAGTCAGCGTTTCAGGCGATTTGGTAAATACACCATGTCTTGATTTATCAAAATTCACATTCAGTACACGCATACCTCCTACTAAAACTGTCATCTCCGGAGCAGTAAGTGTTAATAGTTGAGCTTTATCAACCAAAGCTTCTTCAGCACTTACTTGGTTGTACTTGCTTTCAAAGTTCCTGAAACCATCTGCCAAAGGATGAAGTGCTGAAAAAGATTCTATATCGGTTTGTTCTTGCGAAGCGTCAGTTCTACCTGCCGTAAAAGGGACAGTTATACTATGCCCTGCATCTTTAGCGGCTTTTTCAACTGCCGCCGAACCTCCCAACACAATTAAATCGGCTATTGAAACTTGTTTACCATCAGATTGAGAGTTATTAAAATCTTTTTGAATGCTTTCTAATATATCTAAGATTTTGTCTAACTCTTCAGGATTATTTACTCTCCAGTTTTTTTGTGGAGCCAAACGTAATCTTCCTCCATTAGCACCACCTCTTTTATCAGAGCCTCTAAAGGTTGATGCAGATGCCCAAGCTGTAGTTACTAATTGTGAAACTGAAAGTCCTGAATTGAGAATTTTACCCTTTAATGTCTCAATGTCAGCAGAATCAATTTGTTTGTAATCGGCCGTTGGAATGGGGTCTTGCCAAAGTAATTCCTCACTAGGCACTTCATCACCTAAATACAAAGCTAATGGTCCCATATCTCTGTGGGTTAGCTTAAACCAAGCTCTTGCAAAAGCATCTTCAAATGCTTCCGGATTTTCGTAGAATTTTTTAGAGATAATATTATACTCAGGATCCATTTTCAAAGCCATATCAGCAGTAGTCATCATCAGGTCTTTCTTATCACTTGAATTATGTGCAGCCGGAGCCATGTCAGCATTTGAAGCTGCTGTGGGTTTCCACTGGTGTGCCCCTGCTGGGCTTTTGGTCAACTCCCAATCGTAGTTTAGTAATACTCTAAAATAATCATGATCCCACTTATCAGGATTAGGAGTCCATGCTCCCTCAATACCACTGGTAATGGTATCATCACCATGACCACTACCGTAGGTATTTTTCCAGCCTAAACCTTGCTCTTCAATGCTTGCCCCTTCTGGCTCTCTGCCTACATATTTTCCGGGGTCTGCTGCACCATGTGCTTTACCAAAAGTATGTCCACCTGCTACTAGTGCTACGGTTTCTTCATCGTTCATTGCCATGCGGGCAAAGGTTTCGCGGATATCAACAGCCGATTTCAATGGGTCAGGGTTACCGTTAGGTCCTTCGGGGTTTACATATATCAATCCCATTTGTACCGCCCCTAAAGGGTTTTCCAAATCTCTTTCTCCCGAATAACGTTTATCACCCAACCATTCCGTTTCAGAGCCCCAGTATATATCTTGTTCAGGCTCCCAAATATCTTTTCGTCCTCCACCAAAACCAAAAGTTTTTAAACCCATAGACTCTATAGCGCAGTTTCCGGCTAAAATCATCAAATCTGCCCAAGAAAGTTTCTTACCGTACTTTTGTTTTATTGGCCAAAGCAATAAACGGGCTTTGTCTAAGTTTCCATTATCAGGCCAGCTGTTCAAAGGAGCAAAACGCTGTGAGCCTGAACCTCCACCTCCTCTACCGTCTTGAATACGATATGTACCTGCGCTATGCCAAGCCATACGAATAAAGAAAGGACCGTAATGCCCGTAGTCGGCAGGCCACCAATCTTGCGAGTCCGTCATCAACTTATAAAGGTCTTCTTTAACTGCTTTTAGGTCTAACGATTTAAACTCTTTAGCATAGTCAAAATCTTCCCCCATTGGGTCAGACAAGTTAGAGTTTTGACGAAGTATGTTTAGTTTTAATCGGTTAGGCCACCAGTCATTGTTAGATGTTCCTCCACCGGCACTTGCCCTGTGTTCTCCAAACCCAAATGGGCATTTTTCAGTATTTTCTGTCATGGCTATTTAATATTTTAAGTTATTGATATTCTATTTTTTGTATTCCGACACAAATATCTACACTGTTGTTCAATTTATAAAATTGATAGTATTACTTTTGTTATTTACAAAATCAATACTATGACATTACAGCAATTGAGATACATTGTGGCTATTGATAATTACTTAAGTTTTTCAGAGGCAGCCAATCAATGCTTTGTAAACCAATCTACCATTACCATACAAGTAAAAAAACTGGAAGATGAAATAGGTATACAGCTTTTCGACCGCTCTAAAACACCCCTAAAAGTTACGGAAAATGGAAAGAAAATTATAGATAAAGCTAGAATGATTTTGCGCGAGGTTAACCAAATGAAGGAAATGGTAAACCATGAAAAAGAAGGTGTCAAGGGTAAATACAGGGTTGGTATAATCCCAACCCTTTCGCCTTATATTATTCCTGATTTTAGCGGTGGGTTTTCTAAGAATAATCCCGATACGGTATTAGAAATTGAAGAACAGGAGAGTAATGATATTATAAACAACCTGAAAAACGGGAAAATTAGCATTGGTGTATTGGTTACCCCATTAAATGAGAAAGGTATCAGAGAAGTAAAAATGTATAATGAGCCTTTTGTTTTCTATGGGCACAAAAATCATAACCTGTTGAAAAAGAAAAAGGTTGCTGTAGATGATTTAACTGATTTAGATAACTTATGGCTACTGAAAGACGGGCATTGTTTTAAAAACCAAGTGTTGAACATTTGTGAAAAAACGGATAATAATAGAACCATACAGTTTGAAAGTGGCTCCATTGAAACTTTAAAACGGATGGTAAAAAAGTATGGTGGTTATACGCTCATCCCGGAAATGTCTATCGATGAAACTGATAAAGAAAACATAGCCTTTTTTGAAAGCCCACAACCTACCCGTGAAGTAAGCTTAGTGGTACATAAAGACTTTGCCAAAGAGAAACTGCTAATAAATATTAGAAAGGAAATCCTAAAGATTATTCCTGATAATTTTACCAAAAACGAACGTTTTATTAGTATTAAGTGGCGTTAGCTATTAAGCCCTGCAAGCAGGGCTTAATATTCCCTTATTGCTTAGTTAACCTCACTTTGCAGTGTTTGCAGTAATTCATCTAAATTATTATGTGCCATTGCAAAACCTTCTTTAAAGCCCATTTTAATAATTTCCTGCATGGCTTCATTACTTGGATAAGTAATAAAAATATTTACTACTGTTTTCCCTTGTTCTTCAACAAAATTGACATCCCAACTCATACTGGGAATATCAGAGTTTTCATTTCCTTCTTCGTCGCAAAAAGCATCAGTAGCTTTGTAGTTACTTTTTACTGTAATATTACTATATTTTGCTTTGCAAAACTGTTTCTCCCCCTCTGGTCCGTTCATGATGTATAACCAAACTCCACCTTCTCTAAAATCCATACTTTTGGTTTCGGCTTTCCATGGTTCCGGTGCCCACCATTGGTCTAATAGTTCAGGCTCTGTCCATGCACACCATACCAAATTCACAGGTGCATCAAATTCTCTCTCAACATGTAACTGCTTTTTATCTTTGTGTTTAGTAAATGTTGTTTTCATTTTATATACTGCTTATTATTCTAAGATGATGCATTTATAACTCAAGTTATTTAGGCAATTAATAATAGTTTGCGGGTTTAGTTTCCTTCCTTCAACTCTCAAAATATTATCGCAATCTTCTAAATCAAAATTAATTTTGCATTCAGGATAATGTTCCGATAGTTTCCTTAGTATTTCTTCTACCTCTTCTTCTTTCTCCACATCAGTCTTAAAAACTTCTACCATAATGGCTTTTATTGTTGTTTGATATAGTTTGCCAAATTAGTATCAATCAATTCACTCCATCCCGCCTCAAAATTACTTCTGTGTAATGCATCTTCGTTAGGGTCAAACAGCTCAATAAAGTCAAAATTCATTTTTAATAGTGTTTTTCCTACACCTTGTTCAGTTAACTCCCATGTAAGTATAGCCTTGCCAGAATACCCGGGGTAGCTCCATGTATGTGCTAATTTTTTGTTTTCAATTACTTCAAGTACCTCTACTCTATGTAGCCATTGTTTCCCTTCGGGGGGGCCTGCTTCAAACTCGACTATGTGTCCTACCTCAGCCTTAAACTTCCCTTTAAAGTCCATGTACCATTGTTTCAGTCTTTCATCATCGGTTAATGCCTCCCACATGAGTGCTGATGATGCATCAAAGATTCTTTCCATTTTAATACTTTCGTGTGCCATTCTTGTTGTATTATTATTTGTTAAACATCGTTTTAAAAATTTCGTCCAGTTTTTCAAAACCCTCTCTCACACCTCTCTCCATACCCGATTGCACCAAACCGTCTCTATCTTGCACTGAACGGAATACTGATTGTATAGTAAGTTTTGTTCGCCCGTAAGGCAACTCATCAAATGTGGCAGTTTCCAAACTCACATGTCCCCTTTCAGGCATACCTTCAAGCTCAAATGTTTGTATTGCTCTTTCAGGTGGAGTTACCTCGTGTATCACCCCTTGAAAGCCATACTTATCGCCGTTTTCATGTACTGAAAAGTATCTATACTTTCCACCGCTTCCACCCTCATAGTAATCAAACTCCAGCTTTATATCTTTAGGTCCTAGCCATTGTGCCATTATTTCAAGTGTGGTAAATGCCTTGAATACTATCTCTCTTGGAGCATCAAACTCACGATAAATAAATAGCTCTTGCCTATTAGGCTCAGCTATAACTTTTACTTCATTTTTTCCTGATATCATTTCTTTATTGATTATATGCTTGTTGCAAAGTTTTGATATCGAACTTTTTCATTTGCATGCATACATTCATCACTTTTTGTGATTTTGATGCATCTTTATCTGCCAAAAATTGAGACAGTATAGTAGGTAGTATTTGCCACGATACCCCAAACTTATCTTTCAACCAGCCACATACACCCTCTTCCCCTTCTTTGGTTAAGGCATCCCAATAATGGTCTATTTCTTCTTGTGTGTCACAGTTTACCATTATTGATATAGAATCGTTAAACTGAAATTTCGACCTGCCGTTTAATGCCAAAAAATCTATATTGTTTACCCTGAAATTCATAGACATTACTGCACCTACAGGCATTTTGTGAAACTCTTTTCCTTCTTCGCCAAATCGGCTTACTGAACCAACTTCAGAGTTTTTAAAAATTGAAGTGTAATAGTTTACAGCTTCTTCGGCTTCCTTTTCAAACCACAGGCAAATAGATAATGATTGTGATTTCATATTACTTTAATTGTTTTAAGAAGTTTTCTAACTTGATGATATTTTGAGCTAACCCTTCTGAAGCTCCATAATTTTTAATGGCTCCTTCCAAATCTTCTTTGGTATCAAATACCATAGTCCAAACCATTTCTGTTTTGCTTCCAATAGCCTTAAATAATGCTGTGGTAGTAAACTTAGGTTCACTTTCATGCCTATATACTATTTTCTCATGTTTTACAATTTCCTTAAACACAGTATAGTTAGAAAAGTCCGTACCATCGGGTCCATGCATTATTAGTTCCCACACCCCTTCGGTTCTTACTTCCATTTTAAGTATTGTAGTAGAATATCCATCAGGTCCCCACCACTCTTTTATCAAGTCAGGTTCAGTCCATGCCCTCCAAACCATCTCAATAGGAGCATCAATTATGCGTTCTACACTCAGTGTAGTATCATTTAGTCTTGCAGTCATAATTATTTGTCTTTATGTTGTTCCTTTTTCATTTCTTCCAAAAGTTTACCCAATCGGTCAAAACGCTCTTCCCATAATCGTTTAAAAGGCTGCAACCAATCATCAATCTCCTTCATTTTTCTGGGTTGTACGTATACTATTCTCTCCCTGCCCTTCTGCTCTATTTTTATTATCCCGCACTCTTCTAAATATTTTATGTGTTGCGATATAGCTGGTCTACTCATGTCAAAATTCTCTGCTATTGAGTTTAAGTTTTGCGGGTCCGTAGCAACCATGCTAATAATATTGCGTCTTGTAGGATCGGCAATTGCCTGAAATACATCGCGTCTCATATTCTATTTGTTTTGTAGTTGTATAAGATAATTTTCTAAGCCCACGAATATTGAACCCCAACCATCGAAAAAGCCCATTTCTTCTTGTTGTCTGCAATACTCTTCAGTTACGTGGTGTACATTAAAAGTAAAATTGGTTTGTTTTCCTGCATCTTCAAAAAACATTTCCATAGTTACCCCCTCAGTCATAGGCTTAAAGTTGGCTGAGGTTACTATTTTGTTGGGTTCTTTAATTTCTGAATACACTCCTTCAGATATAAATTCTTTCCCATCAGGCATAGGCATGCTATACAGCCAAGCACCTCCCACTTTAAAGTTATGTTCAATTATATTAACCTCCATATCCTTATGCCCCCACCATTGTGAGATATACTTAGGGTTAGACCATGCTTGCCATACTATTTGTATAGGAGCATCAAAAGTTCTTTTAATAGTTAGTGTTTTTCCATTTCGTTTATTATCTGCTTCCATTATAATGTGTAAGTAATTTCTTACGCAATTATATATGTAAGTATTTACTTACGCAAATTTTTATTTAAAAAAACCCAATTTTTAAGTGTAAAAACTTAATACGTAATGAAACTGTAGTACTGAAATAGCTTATCTGTTATATGTCAGAATGTATAAGCTAAGTTATCTGACGTAAACCCAAGCATCCTTCCCTGATTTAAGCTTTACCCCAACTCTCTTATACTGGCTCACTTCATAAGCATCAGATTTTTGCAATTCTTCTTTTGTGATGCTGAAAACCATCCCTGAAATGCTATCATCAACATTCCCTGTATAAATAGCTATAGGATGATACTCATCTCCACTTGTAGCTACCACAGTAGCATCTTCTATTTTAGTTTGTTCGATTTTATATCCTAAAAGGTAATCTCTTTCACCTTCAAGCAATCGCCCAAATGAGTTTTGTTGAACTGATGGGTATTGAAGGGTGCCATAAGAGAATAAGTTTTCCATATAGATATAATTAATTACCAGAGTCTTTTACCATTTCCCACCATTTTGTTTGTGGGATATTATTTAAAGTAAACACCTGCCCAATAAGTGGTGTAGCAATATTCACATTCTTCAGTTCAGTTTCTTTAGAGGCTCTTATTATAGGTTCGTCCCATGTGTGGTTAGCCAAATCAAACTTACCCCAGTGTATAGGAAACATAAGTTTCGATTGTAAATCTATATTGGCTTGAACAGATTCTTCCGGCATCATATGTATTTCAGACCAATCTTCATCATAGGCTCCATTCTCTATAAAAGCAATATCAAAAGGACCATATTGCCTACCTATTTCCTTAAACTCATCAAAATAGCCACTATCTCCATTAAAGAATACGCTTAGCTTCGAAGCCTTAATCACCCAGGAACACCAAAGCGTAGAGTACCTGTTAAAGAGCCCTCTACCGCTAAAATGCCTTGCAGGGGTCATAGTAAATGTGAGTGTCTTGTATGTTACAGATTGCTGCCAATCTTTTTCTTGAATTTTAGCTTCATTTACTCCCCAATATTCCAAATGTGCTTTTAAGCCTAAAGGTACCAAGAAGACCTTTACTTTATCGGCCAATTTCTTAATGGCTTTATAATCCAGATGGTCGTAATGGTCATGCGATATAATTACTACATCAATTTCATCAGGCAAACTAGCCATAGGGGTTTCATGCTCCATTTCAAAAGGCGTAACTGTTCCAGGGATAGGTGAAGCGTTATGAAATACAGGGTCGGTAAGTACTGTTATCCCTTCTATATTCATTAAAATGGTAGAGTGCCCCAGCCACACAAAAGAGTTGTTTTTAAGCTGATGGGCTTCAAATTTTACCGAAGGTAGCTTTGCATTAGGTATTTTGCCTTTGGGTGGATTAAGCATTCCTTGTATAAAATCCATAACAGATTTTCTGTTTTCGGGGTCCCCTGTTTCCAATTTTGTTTCTACAAGGTTTATAAACTTCTCACCATCGTAATTCTTTGATGCCCTTATAATCTGCATACTGCTTTCTGAAGGTGAATGACCAAAGGTGGGGTGAAAATTGAAGAAAAGTACTATTATTAATGTAATAGCCAAAAGAGCTATACCTAAATATTTTAGAATTCTTAGAAGTATCTTTTTCAAGATGTAATTAATTAGTTAAAGGTTCAATTTAGAAGTATTAAACCGTGATACAAAAAAGAAAAGCCTTGAAATTATAATTTCAAGGCTTTGGGTGGAAGACCGGGTTCGAACCGGCGACCTCCTGAACCACAATCAGGCGCTCTAACCAGCTGAGCTACAACCACCGTTTTTTGGGTTGGCAAAGATAGTACTGATTTTTAAATTTCAAATTGAGATTTTTATAAATTTATTTAGCAAAAAGCTTTGATGCCTTTTCCCAATCTACCACATTCCAAAAAGCATTCAAACCGTTTCCATTTGTATCAGTAAGAGCAAAAGTTTGTTTTTGCATAAATGCCACTAGTATCGGTTTTCCTTTAACCTCAGCTATATCCATAAGCGGATTATCATTATTTTGGGTTACACTAATTTTCAATCCTTTTTTTGTATTAACCAACCATACCCAGCATTGCCCATACTTTACTTTGGCAGCTTTGGCAAAGGCTTTTCCAAACTTCTCCATGTTTCCCCACTTGTTATTAATAGCATCAACAAGTTCTGTTGAAGGTTGGGTGTTTTTCTTATTGGTAATAGCCTGCCAAAAGAAAGTATAGTTCCAATGTGCCCCTGCATGTTGCCTAATCTCACCTCTCACATCATCGGGAAGTTGGGACATTTGTTGCAATAATCCCTCAAGTGATTTACCCATCATACTTTCATGTGCAAAGACTACTTGATTTAACTTGGTAATATGTTTACTGTGAGCTTGCTCATAATGCTCCTTAACTTTATTTTTATTTGCATAAGGCATTAAGGCATTATAAGAATACCCTAATGGATGCTGAACATACCCATCAGCAGTGGGGTACATACTTGGTCTTATTTCTGTATCACCTGTTGGCTTCACCGTTTTACAGCCCACCAAGACTATAAATACAAGCAAAAAACCAACAAAATTTAAGTTGCACTTAAACGCTTTCTCACTACTTTCCATCATAGCTTCAAATATAAAACACAACAAGCATGCTAATTTTATTAAAATAAAAAAGCCCCACTTTTGTGAGGCTTTTAAATATCTGTTAACAACAGTTTATTTTGTTTCTAATGCTTTCTCAATCAAATATGTAATGTGCATACGGTGGGCTTTGGTATCGCTATCGCCTTTATTTTTTGCTGTTTTCATTTTTGATAAAATACTGTTCAATTGAGCCAAGGCTGCAGACTGACTTATATTATCATAACGAGAACGTGCACTTAAAAATCTGGCAAGTCTTTCTACATAAGAAATCTGTAAGTTTTGGCGGAACGTATTTACACTACCATTTAAGTCTGCCTTAAAAATAGCATCGGTCAAATCTCCCATCATTTCCGTTACACTGTATTTATTGCCATATAAACGACTATCGGTTAGGCGCCTGGTTACATTAGGATGTGTTAAATGCATCAGCACAATATTTTGAATAATTAATACCCTGCCGTGTATTTTAGGGTCTTCTGTTGTAGCAAAGAAGCCAAAGCCCCTACGCTGCATTTGTAAATAATTATACAAATCTTTTGGAGCTGAAAGTGCATCAGGGGCAAACAAATTATTAGCCAATGTTTTCATTGCCCTTTTTTGGTCTTCATAAGCTACGGGGGTAAATGGCTGTTTACCTCCTTTTTGTCCAACAGCACTACGCTCCACATATACACCACCCACATAGCGTGAAACTGCTGAAGCAGCACTTAATATTTCGCTAGAAAGAATAAAATACGCATTTCTCAATTCGTGATACGACTGCCCTTTTACACTATATTTAGCCTTAATATTTGCCATTATTTTATTTACCAAAGCAATACGCTCAGCAGAGTAGCTAATGGCATCATTACTCATATCATTTACATTTACGCGTGGGTCTATAGCTTTACCGGGTGCGCGCATATCATCAGCATCATTACCAAAAATAAGTTCTGGCTCTGTGCTTCTTTCCAATATTTTTTCTAGTCGAGCTTTCTCAGCTTTTTCATCTTCTAAACTTACTGAATATCCATATTCTATTGCCCAATTATCGTAAGGGCCAGGCTTGGTAGTAAAGTATAGTGTGTTTTTCTCCTCCTCTAATCTAAAGTTAGTAGAAGGATAATCCATTACTGAACCTATCAATCCCATTTCGGCTACACGGGCTTTATCTGCAAGTTGGTCGGGGCTGTGCAGTTGTGATGCTTTCATATTATGATTTAGCCCCATGGTATGCCCCATTTCATGCAGTATTAAATAGTGCAGTGCTTGTTTTATAAATTCTTCTCTTTCTTTAGGTGATGCGCCCTGACTTTGTAATCCGTATAATCCAAACAAGGTACTTTGATGCAAATAATGCCCTGCTTCGCAAAAATGTCCCACCTGCTCGTTATGAGCCTCATCCATTTCTGATAAATATCCTTTTATACCTGCTACATCAAATAGTTTTTCTTGACGAAGGCGGTTGGTTATAAAAATATATTCCAGCATAATATCGGCCCCCAAAATCTCGCCTGTGCGAGGATTCACAAAGCTTGGCCCATAGCCGCCAAACGGAGGGTTAGGACTTGATGTCCAACGTAAAACATTGTAGCGTATATCACCCGCATCCCATTTTGCAGTATCAGGCTGAATTTTTACCTCAACAGCATTTTTAAAACCTGCTTTCTCAAAAGCCTCATTCCACATTAAACCTGCTTGTTTAATGGTTTCACGGTACTCTACAGGTGTGGTATTCTCAATCCACCATACAATAGGTTTAACAGGCTCTGATAACGCTGCATCAGGGTCTTTCTTTTCTAAATTCCAACGGTGTATCACATCTCTGTATGGTGTTGGAGCTTCGCTGGTCATATCATTTACCTGATGCGTGAAATACCCCACACGGTAATCATCGAAACGAGGCTTAAAATTATTTTCAGGTACTTCGATAAAACTATGCTGTATTTTTACTGATACCGAACGTGCATCAGTCACTTCCCTTCCCCCTCTGTTTCTTGGCATAGGATTGTCGTAAACATATTCAACAATAATATCCGTATTCTCAGGGTAGTTTCTCACATTGTCGTACCTAGACTTACTTTTGCTTAACCTTCCCAGTTTAAACTGTCTTGCAGCTAAAGGCCCCGGAAAAGGGGTAGGTGTAATTTTACTTAGTTTTTCCGATATAAATATTTTATCAGCATCTAATAAATACTCTCCTTTTGAAGTATCTTTTGCTACAATTTTTTCGCTTACCAAAATAGATTGTGAAATATTAGCCTCGGCAGCTTTGCTAATAGCATTATTTTCATCAAAATAGAAACCTGTATTTTGTTTTACAAACTCTATGTTATTATAGTGCTTGCGAATTTTAAATACCTGGTTATCTCTATATGCACCTCTAAAATGTCCTGTTAAAACCAGTCCATTCTCAGCATAACTAAAATAAATAAACTCTTTATCCAGTTGGTCTTTTTTTATCAGCATATAAGCTTTACCGGTAAGAGTATCGCGGTACATGGTGAATAGACCTTCAACTTTTTCACAGTTTTTTGTCTTCTTTTTTATGGTAACTGCCTTCTTCCCTCTTCCACCTCTTGCTTTAAGAGCAGCAAGACCCTTAGCCTTTTTTGAGGATTTCTTTGAGCTTGAGCATTGAGTGAATATTAATAATGAACTTATTAAAAGTATATTTATGATTCTCATTATAGATAATAACTTGATTTAATTAGCAAATAAACGAAATAAATGGAATTAGTAATGTTAATCGATAAATACTATTTTATTAAAGATAAAAAAAGCCGCAAATTGCGGCTTTATATTACGTTTTAAAGTATTTATGCGTTCTTTTTAGGGCGACCTCTACCGCGCTTTTTTGGAGTGGTTGTGGTTTTGCTCTCAACTTTTGAAGAGGCTTGCTTTTTAGGTCTCCCAACACTTTTTTTAGTAGCTGCAGTAGCTTTAACAACACTATTTTTTGGGCGTCCTCTGCCGCGTTTCTTTTCCGTAACTTCTGCAACAGGGTTTTTACGAGGGCGACCTCGACCACGCTTTTTGGTCTCAGTAACTTCTGGTGAAACAGAGTTCTTACGGGGACGACCCACGCTACGTTTTACTGTTGTTGAAGACTCACTAGGGTTTTTACGAGGGCGTCCACGACCACGCTTCTTTTCTGTAACCTCTGCAACAGGATTCTTGCGAGGACGACCCCTACCTCGTTTTTTTGTTTCGGTAACCTCTGCAGCTACAGGATTTTTACGAGGGCGACCTCTGCCACGTTTTTCTTTTACTACCGATACAGTAGTTTCTACAGGATTTTTACGGGGACGGCCTCTTCCTCTTTTTCCGGAAGGTGAAGCTATAGATATCCCCAACTTGGTTAAAATAGCTTCACACATTTTAGATAGATACTCTAACTTATTATAAACGGAGTACATATTAGTAGTATCATCCAAATACATCATACCCTCACCAAAGTGAAGCCATATTTTATTTATACCGAATTTATCTTCTAATATTTTTGTAACCTCTTGACTGATACTTTTAATTTGCCCTTCTTCAAGTTTATATACTGCTACCTGAGATATATTTAACTCTTTGGCAAATTCATTCTGAGTAAGCCCAAGTTCTTTCCTTACGGACTTGAAGCGTTCTGATGGTGTATTCATAAATTATTTAACCTGACAAATCTAATATATAATTATTAAATTTTATAATATGGAGCAATAATTTTAAAAAAAACATTACAAATTATATCAAAATATAAAACTGAATATCAATGTTTTAACATGAATATTAAATATGTCACCAAAAATAACCGCAAATAATAGTAAAATAGCGTGATTACACCTCTTTTAAAAACAATTATTTAAACGAAATATCCTTTATTACTAATGTTTTTTACACAATTTTTAAAAAACCCAGCTAAACATTTAAAACATTGTTTTTTTTGATAACTAAAAGGTTAAAAACCTTGAAAACAGTATAATTATTAGTTAAGTATTATGAGTTATACTCCCATATTATAAGACTGTATTGTACTATATTTGCTCTAAGTAGTTTTGGCTGAAGACAGACACATAGTACATATAGATTTAGACTCATTTTTTGTTTCTGTTGAACGGATATTAGACCCTTCGCTAATTGGCAAGCCTGTTGTAGTAGGAGGCACAAGTGATAGAGGTGTTGTGTCATCGTGCAGTTATGAAGCCCGAAAATATGGTGTCCATTCTGCTATGCCTGCCAGGCAAGCAAAAAAACTATGCCCACTTGCTATTTTTGTTAAAGGAAGCATGGGTGAGTATGGCAAATACTCTAAAATGGTTACCGATATTATTGCTGAGCGTTCACCATTGATGCAAAAATCATCTATTGATGAGTTTTATATTGACATTAGCGGAATGGACAAATTTTTCGGTTGCTATAAATGGACAAAAGAACTTAGGCAGTCCATTATAAAAAACACAGGTTTACCCATTTCTTTTGGATTATCTATTAACAAGTGTGTTGCTAAAATTGCTACAAATCAGGCTAAGCCTAATGGAGAACTCTATGTTCCAAAAGAAAAAGTGAAAGTTTTTTTAGCTCCGCTACCTGTTGGAAAAATACCCATGCTAGGCAAAAAAATGCAAGAATCTTTAAGCAAAATCGGTATCCAAACTATAGGGCAGCTTGCAGCTTTATCAGAAAGTTTTTTAGAGAATAAATTTGGCGAATACGGCGGATATGCTTGGCGACGGGCGAATGGTATTGATAATAGCCCTGTGCGCCCATACCATGAAAGAAAGTCAATAAGTACAGAAAGTACTTTTTATACTGATACGAACGATATTCTTTTTCTTGATAGAGTTTTAGCAAGTATGGTATCAGAACTTACACACCGTTTACGCAAAGAAAATTTTATAACAGGTAATGTTGCTGTGAAAATTCGTTATGAGAATTTTGAAACCCGTACTCAACAAAGTGTTATAGAGCATACTAATGCCGACCATTTATTACTGGAAAAAGTGAGAGATATTTTTGAAAAATCATACAATAAAAATCGTATGGTTCGACTTATTGGGGTTCGTTTTGGCAATTTAGTACATGGGTTAGGTCAGGTAAATTTGTTTGAAAACACTTCAGAACGCCAAGAGCTTTATAAAGCTATGGACAATATAAAAAACCGTTTTGGTAAAGAGTTCATCCAAACGGCTACACAATTGGGTGGAAACAAGCGCAAACCTAATGCTTAGCCACTATATCTTCAGTCAGTTGCCAAAGTTTCTCTAGTTCAACATCATTATATGCAGGAGGGCTAGCCTGTATTGATTTTTTATCATAAAAATATTTACCGCTTACCCCTTCAACCTCATCACTTGTAGCTAACCACACTAGGGTTTCTGCTCCTTTTTCAGATGTACGCATCAATGGAAAAATCAAACCCACTAAAAAACGCATAAAACCTTTGGTATTTCTGCCAAAACTAGTGTTTACCCCGCCCGGGTGCATACAGTTTACTGTAACGCCAGTGTACTTTAGTTTTTCAGCTAACTTAAAAGTAAACATAGCATTAAAGAGTTTTGACTGTGCGTAAGCCTTTAGCCCTTTAAAATTATTTTTAAATTCAATATCATCCCAATTTATAGTCTTTATCATTTTTTGGGCTTCAGATGATACACCGGTGATTCTGGCTTTAGGTGCTGCCTTAATATTTTCTAGTAAAAGCTTTGTAAATAAAAAGTAGTTAATATGGTTCGTAGCGAAAGTCAGCTCAACCCCTTCATTTGTCTCTTGCCTTTCTGAAAACATAGCTCCTGCGTTGTTCACCAAAACATCAATAACAGGATGTGCTTGTTTTATTTCCTCGGCAACTTTTTTGATATCATTAATCAGTGATAAATCAGCTATGAAATAACTTATATTTTCATTGCCCGATGATTTAATTAATTCTTGCTTTGAAGTTTTAAGTTTTTCTTCGTTTCTAGCTACCAAAACAGTGGTATAGCCTTGCTTGGCAATTTCCAAAGCAGTTACCTTCCCTATTCCTGATGTTGCCCCTGTAATTATTGCAGTTTTCATTTAAATTATTTTAAGTTCCCTAATGCTGATGGTAAACCCATCGCCCGTCTCCAAGCCGAAAGTTGACTTAAATGCATAGCTTCATGGTTTACACACATAAATAACACCACATCAAGAACTGTAGGCATATAACTGCCAAATCGCCATTTTAGTTTTTTGTTTAGTTGCTCTTCAGTTGCTTTTAGCAAGTATTTCTTCACTTCATTGTGCTGGGCAGTAAGTTCTGCCAATAGCTCAGTTTTTGTTGGGTAAATATTACTTTCACTTGGCGTACGCGGGTCTCCAGGACCTTTTCTTGAAAAAAGCTCCTCCCACCCGTTTGGCATAATGAATTCACCACCCAAGTCTTCAACTGTCATAGCGCTACCTGATACTAAATGACCAAGAGTAAAAGCCGGATGGTTTTCAAGCCCTCTGGCTGGGATAACAGTCATTTGCTCTTCACTTACATCTTCAACCAGCTTATGTGCAAAGGCTAAATTAAAATCGTATTGTTTAATGATGGACTCTACAGAAAACATATTCAAATACTTACCATTTAATCTCTTTTCTATCTCTATAAAACCTTCCTCTCCCAACCTCATTACTTGTAGCTAACCAAAAAGCAGTGTCAGCACCTTGTTCAACTGTTCTGGGTGCACCTGTCCCGCCCATATCGGTTTGCACCCAGCCCGGGCACATACTGTTTACTTTTATTTTAGTTCCGGTTAAGTCATTAGCCACAACTTTTGTTAATCCGTTTATAGCAGTTTTTGATGTCCTGTATGCTAAGTAACTACTTCCACCCTCACTAAATGCCCCCATACCACTTGATATATTTATAATGCGTCCGTCATTCGATTTTTTTAACAATGGCAATACCTCCTGTATTAGCATTATCGCACCGAAGAAATTAGTATCATACACCCTTTTTACCTCATCAATATCAGCGGTTTCTATATTATCACTGTTGGGCAATACTCCTGCATTATTTATCAATATATCCAAAACCCCATACTTGTTACTAATACTGTTGGCCAGTTGTTTTGTGCTATTTTTATTTCCTACTTCAAGGAGTTCAAAAACAACATCTAATCCTTCATTTTTAAGCTTTTGAGCTGCTTGCTCACCTTTAACTTTGTCTCTTGCAGTTAATATTACTTTTAGTCCGTGCTTAGCCAACTGTCTGCATATCTCAAAACCAATACCTCTGTTAGAACCTGTTACCAATGCTATACGTTTTTCAATCATTTTACACTCGATTTTTAGTCATGTAAAAGTAATTCACATATCTTTAAGTTACTCACTTAATACTATCTTTGCAGCTTCTTTTAAAAGCCCATGACTGAAAAAATTCTTATCCTCGATTTTGGTTCTCAATACACACAGCTTATTGCCCGCAGAGTTAGGGAGTTGAATGTATACTCTGAAATACATCCGTATAACAACATACCTGAGGTTGATGATAGTGTAAAGGGAATAATATTTTCAGGAAGTCCTTTTTCAGTTAGAGATAATGCCTCACCACGTATTGATATCGAAGCTTTAGCTAATAAAGCTCCTATTTTGGGTATTTGCTACGGGGCACAACTTTTGGCTCACGAAAACGGTGGCGAAGTTTTACCCGCCAACCACAGGGAATATGGTAGGGCTAACATTAATATTATTGAAGATGATATTTTGTTTAAAGGAATGGATAACGGTAGTACGGTTTGGATGAGCCATGCCGATACTATTACTACTCCCCCTAATGACATTACTATTATTGCGAATACTAACGACATACCTGTAGCAGCATATAAGTTTAACAATAAGAAGATTTGGGCTATACAATTCCACCCCGAAGTTACTCATAGTATACAAGGGGCTACTTTATTAGCCAACTTTGTACACGGTATTTGCGGCTGTAAAGACGACTGGACTCCGGCACATTTTATTGAGACTACTGTTGCTGAAATTAAAGAAACTGTAGGTAATGATGAAGTTATTTTAGGGCTTTCAGGAGGAGTGGATAGTACTGTTGCAGCAGTTTTAATTGAAGAAGCTATTGGTGATAAACTGCATTGTATTTTTATAGATAACGGTTTGCTGAGAAAAGATGAGTTTGAAAGTGTTTTAGCCCAGTATAAGGGCATGGGGCTAAATGTGAAGGGAGTTAGAGCAGGAGATTTGTTTTTAAAAGATTTAGCGGGTGTTTCTGAGCCTGAAAAGAAGCGAAAATCAATAGGGAAAGTTTTTATTGATGTTTTTGATGAGGAATCGCAAAAAGTAGAAAATGCCAAGTGGTTAGGGCAAGGAACTATCTATCCTGATGTGATTGAGAGTGTATCTGTAAAAGGGCCTTCAGCCACTATAAAAAGCCACCATAATGTGGGTGGCTTGCCCGAAAAAATGAACTTGAAAGTTTTAGAACCGCTAAGAAGTTTATTTAAAGACGAAGTAAGAAAAGTAGGTTATGCTTTAGGTATTGATGCAACTATTTTAGAACGCCATCCTTTCCCGGGACCTGGGTTGGCAATCCGTATTTTAGGTGAAATAACCCCAGAAAAAGTACGCATTACTCAAGAAGCAGATGCTATTTTTATAAACGAGTTAAAAGAAAGCGGTTGGTACGATAAGGTATGGCAAGCAGGAGCTATATTTTTACCCGTAAACTCTGTAGGGGTAATGGGTGATGAGCGTACCTACGAAAATGTAATTTGTCTACGTGCCGTAATTAGTTTGGATGGTATGACTGCTGACTGGAGCCATTTACCTTATGAGTTACTAGCCAGAGCAAGCAATAAAATAATTAATCGCGTAAAAGGTATAAACCGCGTGGTATACGATATTAGCAGTAAACCACCTGCCACTATTGAGTGGGAATAGTTTTTGTTACATTTGTGCAGAGTTAATGAAGATACCCTACCACCTACTTATTGTTTCTATTATAGCCCTTGCAGGTTGTGGAAGTACCAGAAATGCGAGCACTTATCGTCCTGCACCTGTTGAGCCTGATACATCAATAATTCCAAAAGTTGTTATCCCTAAAGAGGTTCCCCCTGTTGTAGTTGAAGAAAAAAACTATAGATACGAAACCGAACCACTAAGAATATCTTTATTACTTCCTTTAAATATTAAGTCGGGACAATATAGAATGGCTGATGTTATCGCCGACTACTATGAAGGAATTTTATTGGGCATTGATTCATTGCAAAATATGGGCATTAGTGTTCAGTTAAATGTATTTGACACTAAAGGTGATAGTGCTACTGTAAAAAAGCTTACCTGGAAACAAGAATTACAAGAAAGTCATGTAATAATAGGCCCGACTTTTAAAAAAGGGCATGCCATACTTTTACCTTTCGCAAAAGCTAGAAAAATAGCTCTAATATCTCCTTTTTCTAATGCAAATATGTGGAGTGATAGCAACCACTACGCGCTATATTGTACTCCTGATGAAAATGCTTTCGCTGCTGCTTTAGCCAAGACTATTAATGAAAAGTATTCTAACGCCAAGCTTATATTATTTAATGATAACACTAAAAATGATAAAGACTTTATTTGGCGATTTAAAGTAGCTGCCAGAAAGCTTGATATCTCAAAATGGGTAGATATAACCTACAAAAGCGGTTGGAATATTGAACCCCATTTGAAAAAAGACGATTCTGCATTAAACATTATCATAGCACCTACTGATAATGCAAGGGTTGCCTTACAATTGATTACCCAACTAAAAGACCCTGAGGTAAATAATATACTTTTTGTTAGAGACAGTTGGCTAAATTTTAACAATGTTGGGTACCAATCTTATTTACTGTGGGAGCAAAATAACTTACATATACTGAGCCATTACTTTGTAGACCAACATGAGAAAACAGTAATGCGTTTCAAAGGCTTGTATAAAGAAAAATACAGCTCAATTCCTGATGAGTTTGCATACAGAGGGTTTGACCATATTTTGGCTATTGGAAATGCTTACATGAAAACTTTGGAAGATGAATCTGTTGCTGATGTGATGCCTAACAACAAGTTTCAAGGCTTACACAATAATTTTAACTTTGAGTTCAATGGCAAAGCCTTAGAAAATCAGTCGGTAAATGTAATGCGTTTCACTAACTACAGGTTTTTAAGAGTAAAATAATTTGTCGTACGTATATACTTATTTAAATGTCGCTAAAAAACTAATAAGTGAGTACACCCCGCCTCAACCTTTTCATTTATATTTAAAAAAGTACTTTTCGCAAAACAAAAAACACGGCAGCAGAGATAGAAAAACTATAACTGCACTTTGCTATGCTTATTATAGAACAGGTAAAAACTTTGGTGATTTATCTGTTGAAGACAAAACACTACTAAGTTTTTCATTAATTAAAACACTACTTTTTAATGAAGCTTGGCAACAAAAGCTTAAGGAACAGTTTCCATTACTTTCTAATAACTTTACTGAACTTGACCTTAATAAACAGCTTGATGAGCTAAAGCAGCATTATAAGTTCAATATTTCTTCGCAGTTCCCTACTACAAATAAACTCTCTGAAACAATAGATGTAAAGGCTTTTTCAACTTCACTCTTGGTACAACCCAATGTATGGTTACGTGCTAAGAAAAATAAAAAGGAAAAGGTAGAGCAACTGCTTATTAATAGTGGAATTACTCCCATCAATCATCCTGAGGTAAGTAATGCTATTGGCTGCCAACAACAATTTAATATTGAGCAAGTATTAGGAAAAAACCATCATCATTTTGTTGAGGTTCAGGATGCTTCTTCGCAACAAACAGGTGGTTTTATACAGCTTCAACCCCTGCAAAAAGTATGGGATTGTTGTTGCGGTGCAGGTGGAAAAAGCCTTATGCTTAAAGATATTGAACCGAAAATTGAATTGTATTGCAGTGATATTCGCCCTCAAATAATACAAAATTTAAAAGAGCGTTTTAAGCTCTCAGGTATTGCAGCCCCATTTGAAACGGTATTAGATGTAAGCCAAAACAACCATACCGAGATTGTTTTTGAAACTAAAAGCGAACGAAAAACTGCTACAAAAAACTATTTTGATGCAATTATTGCTGATGTTCCCTGCACGGGTAGTGGCACATGGGCAAGAACTCCCGAGCAAGCCTTTTATTTTGAAGAAAAGCAAATAGATGAGTTTGCTGAAAAACAAAAATCAATTGTTGCAAACGCCATAAGCTTTTTAAAGAAAGGAGGTGCATTATATTATATAACCTGTTCTGTTTTTGAAGCGGAAAATGAAGCACAACTCCCCTACTTTGAAACATTGGGGCTAATAGTAAAACACAATAAGTTAATTAAAGGCTATAACCAAAAGGCCGATAGCATGTTTATAGCGGTTTTAGAAAAAGTTTAATCAAAATCTATAATACTAAACAATCGTCCCCAACGTATTTTGTTAAACAAGCCTTTTTGTTCATAATCAAGTGATAACCATATAAAAACAGGTTTACCCACCACATGGTCAAAGGGCACAAAACCCCAGAAACGTGAGTCCAGTGAGTTATCTCGGTTGTCTCCCATCATAAAGTAATAGTCTTGCTTAAAAGTGTAAGTAGTTACTTCCTCGCCATTCAAAATAAACTTACCATTACGTACTGTAAATTCATCATTGTGTTCATACACTCTAATTACTCGCTCATATAAGGGGTAATTTTCATTTGTCAGGGTTATAGTAGCTCCCTTTTTGGGCACCCATAACGGTCCAAAATGGTCTTTATTCCAATTATATAGCGGATGGCTTGGGAATGTACCGGGGTCTGCCATACCTTTCTCCAGTTTATATTGTATAGCACTATCAATAATGTTTTTATCCATTAAAGTTTTTAGTGCCTCACCGGTCAAACTCATTCTATTGCCAAAATAATTAGTCTCATCAACAGAAATTCCCATATCAGCTAGCTTTTCTTTTCGGGGTCTCCTCACAAAGTTCACTATATATGTATGGGCTAAATCTTTTGCCTCGGGTAGTGGTTTACCATTTATATATACTTTGGCATCTCTTACTTCAATGCTATCTCCTCCTATTGCAACACAACGTTTTATATAATTATCTTTCTTATCAAGCGGGCGAACGGTATGCCTATTTCTTTGCAAAAAATTTCTTCTTATAGCATCCTTATCCGTGTGGGTTGGACCATATTTTGCCTGCTCATCCCTTAAAAGCTGGTAATAGCTTTGGCTTTCTGTTCTTGGGTTTACAGTAATAACAGTATCTCCCTCAGGAAAGTTAAATACTACTATATCGTTATTATCTATTTCTTCAATTGCAGGAAACCGATAGTATGGAAATTTTATTACATCTGTATATGCCTTTCCACCTATTAGTGGCATGGTGTGGTGTGCAAAAGGAAATGCAACAGGTGTCATAGGTATACGTACACCATAGTGAGTTTTACTTACAAATAAAAAATCACCAATTAATAAACTACGCTCCATAGAAGCTGTGGGAATGGTATATGCTTCTATATATGCAGCCCGCACTTGTGTTGCCACAACTGCTGCAAAAAACAGAGCTTCACTCCAATCTCTAACAGTGGTTTTCTTTATGGCATGCTTTTTCTTAAAGTCCTCAGTATTACATGGACCGATATACTTAGTGTTTTTATCCCACCCTAAATACACAACGTAAAAAGAGAAGAACATTACACCCAACACCTCATCTATAAACCTAAATTTTCCAAAGTTCTTTATTGTGTCGGTACGGATATTATAGTTGGTAATAAACTGTACTATAGGTACAAAAAGTAAAAGCACCCACCACCATGGGCGGTTCGATATTTTAGTTAGTATGTAATAATTATATACAGGTATTAGAGAAAGTACTGGGTTTTCGCCAGCCTTTTTAAATAATAACCACAAACCAACTTGGTGTGCGATAAAAACAACAATCAGAAAAATTATAAATCCTACCATCAGTTACTTTCCAAATAAAAATTAAAATTTTAGCATATCGCCCATTGTAAAAACACCCTGTTTATCTACAGTCCATTCTGCGGCAACTACTGCACCCAAGCCAAACCCTTTCCTGCTGTATGCACTATGTTTTAGGGTTATCTCATCAATATCATTCTTATACATTACTTCATGTATACCGGGTACATCATCAATACGGTGTGCGGTTATAGGGAGTGTCTTTTCACTCACAACGTCTCTACCTGCCAGGGCAATAGCATCATAATTATCGTGAGTATTTATTATCTGCTCTGCCAAGGTAATTGCCGTACCACTTGGGGCATCTAGCTTTTGTGTATGGTGCGTTTCAGACATTGAAACTTTGTACGAGGGTTGCCCATTCATTATTTTAGCTAAATAACGATTTACTGCAAAAGTTATGTTTACACCTATACTAAAATTAGTTGCGGTAAATAAAGTACCTTTAGTTTCTTCACATTTCTTTTTCACCTCATCAAAATCGCTATACCACCCTGTAGTTCCTACTACAACAGGCACACCCGCTTCAAAGCATTTATAAATATTTTTTACAGCAGCTTCGGGTTGGGTAAACTCAATAGCAACGTCAGCAGCTTTCAACGCATCGGCAGAATAATCTTTGTTTATCATGTCAATTGCCAATACTATTTCGTGCCCCCGTTCTACAGCTTCTTTTTCAATGGTTTTACCCATCTTTCCATATCCAATAAGTGCTATTTTCAAAACTAAATGTGTTAAATGTCTAAAAAAGCAAAGCTACCTTTTTGAAACTTACTATACTATACCAAAATCTATAAGAACAAACAATTTAACGATTGAACACTTTATGCCTGAACTGACGTTGTATATTTGCACGCTTTAAAACATAACAGTGTCAAAAATCTCAATATTTAAAAAACGTAGCTTCTGGGTTTCTATGGGTACATTGGCAATATTAATTGTTGCCATTTCCGGTTATGCATACAATAAGCTGGTAAATACACAGATAACTATAAATAAAGGAAACAGTCAATTATTTTATATCACTAATAACGATACTTACAAAACTGTTGTTACCAAACTTACCCAACAAGGTATTGTAACTGATTATGAAACTTTTGCTTTTTTAGCAGAACGGGCAAACTACCCCAACAAAGTGAAAGCAGGGCGTTATACCCTTAATAAAGGGCTTACTTATATTGAGTTAATCCGTTTGTTACGCTCAGGAAAGCAGGACGAGGTAAAGGTTGTGATAAATGCTATGGTTACACCCAGAAAGCTTGCATCTACTGCTGCGAAATACTTAGCTACAGATAGTATTGCTTTAATTAATATGCTTGAGGATAGTACATACTTATCAAAATATGGCTTCACACCCCAAAATGCACTTTGCATGTTTATTCCCAATACGTATAATTTTTATTGGAATACCGATGCCGAAGGCTTTATGGAGCGTATGAAAAGGGAGTATGACAAGTTTTGGAACGATAAACGGAAACAAAAAGCAGCGGTACAAAACCTAACCCCTGTTGAGGTTGGTATTTTAGCCTCAATTGTTGACGGGGAAACCAACAAAGTGGATGAAATGAGCATTGTAGCAGGCTTATACCTAAACAGGTTAGAAAAGGGCATGATGCTTCAAGCTGACCCTACTGTGAAGTTTGCTTTACGAAATAGCGGAAAACAAAGAGTATATGAAGCCGATTTGGAAGTAGAATCTCCATACAATACCTATAAAATTTTCGGTTTACCTCCGGGACCTATTGCACTTCCATCTCAGCAAGCTATACAAGCCGTTTTAAACCCCAGTGAGCATAATTATATTTTTATGTGTGCAAAAGAAGATTTAAGCGGTTATCATAATTTTACTGCGAATGTTAACCAGCATAATTTAAATGCTGCACGCTACCGTTTGGCACTTGATAAATTGGGAATAAAATAATTTAAGTTTTATGTTCTCTAGCGAAACAAAAATACGAGTACGATATAGTGAGACAGACCAAATGGGTTTCATGTATTACGGTAATTACCCGCAATATTTTGAAGTTGCCCGTGCCGAAGGATTAAGAGATGTAGAGCTTACTTATAAAATGATGGAAGATAGTGGTGTGGGAATGCCTGTTGCACAAATGGACATAAGCTATAAACGTCCCGCTAAATATGATGATTTATTAACTGTGAAAACAACTGTTAATGAATTACCAACAAGTAAAATTATATTTCACCATGAAGTATATAATGAGCAAGGTGAACTATTAACGCTTGCAAAACTTGTTTTGGTTTTTATGAATATAGAAACCAAACGTCCAACACGATGCCCACAAATGTTATTAGATAAAATGCTGCCTTATTTTAACTAATGCTTGATAAGATACATATATGGTTATATAACCACATTAAGCCATACCATTGGCTGATGGAAATATTGAAAAAAATTACTATCCCGGGATTTCAAGGGCTTAGGGTGTATACCATCTTGCGCTTTTTCATCAGAGGTTTTAGCAGTAAAGACATAAACTTAAGAGCCTCAGCCATAGCGTTTAGTTTTTTTCTGGCACTTTTTCCTGCTACTATATTTTTCTTTACACTTATAGCCTATATACCTGTAGATAACCTAAAAGATGAGATTTTCAATTTTATAGCCACCATAACACCTGAAAATACTTTTGAAGTAGTACAAAGCACTTTAAAGGATATTTTGAAAAACCGAAAGGGTGGTTTGCTCTCGCTGGGTTTTATACTGGCCATGTATTTTAGCACCAATGGTATCAATACACTAATAGATTCTTTCAACGATTATTCTGATGTGATAGAAGTAAGGAGCGGTTGGAAACAAAAACTAGCCGCCCTGGGGCTTACTTTTTATGTTGCCTTTTTAGTAGTTATAACTATAATTCTTACGATTGTTGGCAATGTAGCGGTAGACTATCTGTATAACAAAAATATTTTGGATGATTCTTTAGAATACTATTTAGTGGTAATAACAGAGTGGTTTTTTATAGTATTTTTCATTTATGCATTAATTTCAGGCTTGTTTTTTTACGGTCCTTCAAAGAAACGTAAATGGGCTTTCTTTTCCGCGGGTTCTACTCTGGCTACAATGCTTTCTGTTATTACGACTTATGGTTTTATGCTTTATGTAAACCATTTCGACTCATACAACAAGCTCTATGGTTCAATAGGAACATTGTTGGTGATTATGTTCTTAATTTATATAAATGCCATGGTTATGCTTATTGGTTTTGAACTAAATGTAAGTATAGACAGAGCCTTAGAGCAAGAAAATTCTACTGATGAGATTTCGCCAGAAAGTTTAGAAAACAGCTTTGAACAAAAGCGGTATGATTAGTTTAGTTAAATATTTCTTTCATAACTATTGACAAGACGGGTAAAAAGTATATTTTTGCAGTCCTTTTTCGCAAAGACTATTGGAGAGATGGCAGAGTGGTCGAATGCGGTGGTCTTGAAAACCATTGAGGGTCACACCTCCGGGGGTTCGAATCCCTCTCTCTCCGCAAAAGCAAAAAACCTAAGCATAGCTTGGGTTTTTTTATTTATAGTGAATAATAAAAATGGCTCACATCTTCTTCTTTGGTAGGGTCTGTTTTCCGATAAAAGTCTAAAGCATAATCGTCTGCTTTATCGGCTTGCACAAATACCTCATCAAAACCACGTTGTTTGCAATATTCCTTTATAAAGGCAATCATTTTTTGCCCTATTCCTTTTCTTTGGTGTTTTATAGCAATTGCCAAATCAAAAATATAAGCCAGTGGTTGCGTTGAGTAATACTGGTCCCAAACATATACCGTCATCGCTCCTACTATTTCATCACCCACTTTAGCAACTAAGGGGACAAAGCTTGGTTTTAGCAATAGTTGTTTTAAATGCTCATCGCTAGGGGCTTTAAAGTTCTTCATTTCAAATACATTTTCAAAAATCTTTAACATTGCTTTAAGCCCTTCAACATTATCAGTTTCTAGCGTCTCTATTTTAATATCCATCCTTGTTCAATCAATACCCAAATATTACAATTTAAAAACACAAAAAAATCCCCGCCAAACTAGTGGCAGGGATAAAAGTATCACATCAATCACCCACTAAAAGTGGATATACACTTTAAAAACTTTATTGCTCGCAACAGTAGGTTGTGTTGCAGAACTCTGTGCAGCACTTGACTCTATCCCTCCATACATATACCCTATAAAAAATCCTTTATCGGTATTATCACCTGCTTTTTCTTTCACTTTTGCAAAATCAAGCAAGGTAGAAGAAACTTCTTCGGTATAATCTAAATCAAAACGAGGAATAAATATCGCCTCTGCACCCAATAAACCCGGCAAAGTCGGGCTTTGTTGAGGGTACTCTACTGAGCTACCGTCTTTTTTGCGAACAATAGTTGTTACATTATTAATAAATGGCATTGCACCATTACTGTTTACTTTATTACCACTGGCATCAAAAGAATACTGGCTTATACCGCCAATTATACTGGTATAAGTAGCTCCTGTAATATAATTATGAAAGGTTATGCTTGGTGCCGCATATTGGCAAAACTTCTGTTGGAAATTGTTATCAGTAGTAATTTTAGTGCTTCCGTTGTCATCTTCAATATAAATAGGTGTAAAGTAAGCCCCATTGGCTACAGGCGTGAATACACCACCATACACGGTTATCCCTTTTTTGCCATTAGGCATTATGTTTTCTAATACAACCAAATCTCTGCGGTGGAAGGAAGAGTCATCCCAATCACAAGTATCGGCAGAGTAATCTGTAATAGCAGGTGTTCCAGTACTATTATCAATTTTAAATTTCCGTACTTCTTGGGTATATATACCTGTAGTACTTCCTTGATAAATAGTATTAAAGTTTTGCCCGAAAACAAGGTAGAAATAGTCGTTAATTTTCTTCAACTCACCTCCTGTAACCCTAAGCCTATCATCAGCCTCACTCATAGAAATACTGGCTTCCAAAGCATCAGCATCTTGATTTTCTATGGCATTCATAGCATCTGCAATGTTTATTGCAGTTAGCCTTGCATAGGTTTCATAAGTAGCAGCGGGTGGGCTATCAACCTCACTATTGGTTCCATACCCCCCTATACAATATAAAGTGCCATTATCATTATAGCTTTCCATATTGGTGCTACGTAGTTGATAGTAATATTTTTTAGGAATAGGCAATGAGTCGGTTTTAGCAGAATCTAAGTCTACTACATAAAAATACGTGTTGTTTCTTTTTGGGGTAAATACCGATGAGGTACCTGTAAAACCATGAAAACCGTTGGTTCTCCCCCCAACAATAAGAAGTTTATGCCCCACATTTGCCCAAGCAAAAGACTGTAATGCAGGTGCATAATCACTATTTACTTCTTCAAAAGAAAGGGTGTAAGGAACAGAGGTTTCTTCTTCTGTAGTAGGTTCTTCTTCTGTTGGTTTTTCTTTTTTCTCTTTACAAGCAGTGGTACTTAGTACAGCAAATGCCATTACAACAACTGCCAATAGATAGTTCTTTTTCATATTTAATAGTTTGGTTTGGTTAGTTAATGCACTTAGAATTGGATAGTTACGTAGAACGAAACTAATGGATTAAACGGGAAAAACTCTTAAAAAGAGTATTTTAATTTTATTGGGCTGATTACAGACATCTTATTTTTTTCTGAAAATTTCAAAACTTTGAACTTATTATTTAAAATATTTCATACATTTGGTAAGCGATTCCAAACTATCAAGATTGCGGAGCTTTGTATACTTAGGCATCGCCTTTATTAAACTATCAATTAATTCAAGTCTTATGAAACTAAAAAAACTTTCATTTGCCATACATGCGTGTATGGTTCTATTGTTTGCTGTAGGCTCATTTACTTCAGCATCAGCACAAAATTGCAGCAATCCACCCGATTGTATTATTAATCCTGATATGACTGCCTCGCAAAATGGCGACTTAAACCCGGGGTTTTCTACCATGAATGGTTGGTTTTACTCGCATGGTACACCAACCGTTAACACCACAGCAGGTGTTGGCGGAACTGGCTCAATATGGATGTGGTCATATAGTGGGATTGGTGAAGGGGTATATTCTTGTTTCGATTTCAGACAAGGAAGAACTTATCAAATCTGTTTGTGGGTACGAAGTACAAATGGAATTAGTGCAGGTAACTTAAACATATTTGCTGCTACAGGGCTAAACCAACCTGCTTATACAGCTCCATTTGGTATAGCTACACCAACCACTTCACAACTTATTGATAACTCGTTTGTAAATAATGGTGCATGGACACAGCTTGTTATTAACTACACGCCTAACGCAAACTATAACCAGCTTTGGATTTATCCGTTTATGGCAGGTGGCCCTATTGGTGGTCAGCAATATGAACTTCGTATCTCTAGAGTAAACATTATTGAAAGAGAATTACCTATAGGTATAGCGGTTCCATGTGGTGGAGACTTAGTGCTTACAGGTCCTTCACAATCTTGTGCTACAGGTGCTTGGTTCGACCCTGCCGGTAATCCTATAGGCACGGGAACTGTGGTAATTCCAAATGCTGACCCGTCAATGAATGGTATTTATAAAATGGTAGTTAGAGTTGGAGATTGTGAGTATACACTTGAACGCCAGGTAATGGTTGAAGAATGTAATTGTGAAGAGTTTGAAGCTTCATTCGATACCGATGCACCCAATAACCCTACTTCATTTAACGAAACCTCTACCGGACCGGGAATATCGGTAGGTTGGTTCTGGGAATTTGGAGACGGGGGTACATCTAATGACCCTAATCCTACCCATACATATAATCAGCCGGGAGTGTATACGGTATGTTTAACAGTAATAAGAAAAGTGGGTAACCAAACTTGTTGTAAACGTATTTGCAGGGAAATAGAGGTAGAGGAACCACAAGGGTTAAAACAATCTTCAATCGGTTTCACAACTAATCCGCTAAACTTCCCTAATAATGCCCTTAAGTTTATTGAGATAACAAAAGGTAAAAACCACTTTACCGAATACCGTTGGGATTTTGGAGACGGACAAACTTCTGCCCAGCAACATCCTGCCCATGTTTATGCTAAAGAAGGTATTTACAAAGTATGCTTAACTGTAAACAATAAGGTATTTGATGTTAATGGTAACCTTGTAGAGCAAAACGAAAAAGAGTTTTGCGATAAGGTTAGAGTGGGCAATGCACCATACGATATAAGTTTAGGTAAAGTAAGTGTAATGCCAAACCCTGCAAAAGAGCAAGCCATAGTAAATATAGATAATATACCAAACCCTAATGTAATACTAAGAAGTATTACAGGTGCAGAGGTTACTAAAGGTAAACTTATTGATGCAAACCAATATTTGCTTAAAATGGATGGCTTACCTGTAGGTGTATATATTGTTGAGGTAGAAAGCGAGTTTGGAACTAAAACTATAAAACTGATAAAAGAATAAGTAACCCACTTAAACTCTTTCCGCAATAAGAGTATTAAACAACTTTAAAGCCCAAGCAAATTGCTTGGGCTTTTTTTATTTCATTTTTACTCCATCTTCACCTAGTTTTTTGTGTTTTATACCTACAAAATACCCATTTCGGGAATAATTGAGTTATCACAGGGAAGAATTGGCATTCTCTTGCCTTGATTGACATTGCAACTTTGTACCAATAAATCACAAAAAATGTAATGATTATGAAAAAGCACACTTTATTAACTGTTGTATTAGCGACAGTACTTTTATTTGCCGCTTGTAAAAGCGATGACGACAATTCTAATTCTACAACTCCAACAGGTAACCAAAGCAACTTAAACCTTAACATAACAGGTTTAGAAGATTTGGGAGCCAACTACGCTTATGAAGGCTGGATGATTGTAGATGGCAAAGCCATAACCACTGGCGTATTTAATGTAGATGGAAATGGAAATTTATCTCAAACTGCATTTCCAGTTAATGCTACTGATTTAGCAAAAGCAACTGCTTTTGTACTTACTATTGAGCCTAGCCCTGATAACGACCCTGCACCTAGTAGTGTACATATTTTGGCGGGAAATTTTAGCGGTAGCAACAGTAGTTTAACTGTTTCTCACAGCTCAGCTTTAGGTACAGATTTCACAGCTTCAGCAGGTAGTTATATCTTAGCCACCCCCACAGATGGAATGAACAACAATGAAAGTAGTGGCGTATGGTGGTTAGACCCATCGGGCCCAAGCGCAACTTTAACTTTGCCTACTTTGCCATCAGGCTGGAAATATGAAGGATGGGCAGTAATTAACGGCACTCCTGTTTCTACAGGTACATTTACACCTGTTACAGGTGCTGATGATGCTGCACCATTTAGCGGTTCAATGATGGCTCCTCCATTTCCGGGTGAAGACTTTTTGCAAAATGCACCCGCAGGGTTAACCTTCCCAGTAGATTTATCTGGAAGCCCGATAGTTATATCGGTTGAGCCTTTCCCTGATAATAGTTCTGCTCCGTTTACATTAAAACCCCTATTAGGTAATACTCCAGCAATGGCAAACACTCATACTTTATTACCAATGATGAACAATGCTGCAGCTACCAACCCTACAGGAACTGCAACACGATAGTGTGTTGAGGTAGTTTGTTTTTAGTGAGGCGGTTTTGGGTGTAACCCAAAACCGCATTTTTATGTATAGAAGTTTCTATTGAACTATGAAACGAACAGCTTTTTCAATACTGCCCACCCTTAATTTCAAAAAGTAAACTCCTTTAGCCAGTTGAGAAATATCTATATGTTGTTGTCCACCATCAGCCATAAAAGTGCGAGGTGAAATATGCTCTTTCCCTAAAACATCTGTAACTGTATAGCTTACTTCTTCAATAGCGCTAAATTTAATATTAATACTTAAAACATCGCTAGCCGGGTTGGGGTAAATTTTAAAAGCCTCCCCAATAGATAGTTTACCAAAACCCACATTAATAGTAAGTACTCCCGCACTTGAAATAGTTTCACACCCTGCCAAAGTTAATATGCAGCGGTACTGATAGGTATTGTAACTATCGTCCACATCATTTATAGTTAATTTTTTGGTATTAGCGCCGTTATACTTTATTGAGTTAGTTAAGTTATTAAACCCGCTACCTTTATCTTCTTGCCACTGATAATTTACACCAACATCAGGAGAGTTCACCTCAAAAGATACATCCCAATCTTTTTTAGCTAACTGAGGAACAGGTTGTAAAGTAAGTGTTGGTAAAGGTTTTACCGTAACATCAATACCCTGTGAAACATCAGAACACGAAAATGTATTGGTTACAATAGCTCTGTAATTTCCCGTTATTTTTGCTGAGATATTTTCAGTATCAGTATTAGGTATATCAATACTATCTCTTTGCCATTGGTATGTTAACCCTGTTGCAGGTGTTGCTGATAATGTAGTACTATCCCCATCGCAAAAAGTAGTTGTACCTGCTGATATTATTGCAGTTGGCGACGGATTAACCGTTATAGTTACCGAGTCTTTAGTTGATGAACAACTACCTATTTTAACAAATGCTGTATACTCTCCTGCATTGGTAATTCCTGAGTTAACTATGGTTGGGTTTGTAGCTGTAGAAAAGAAGCCATTAGGGCCACTCCAGTTAAACAATGCACCAGGAACAGAATTACCAATTAAAAACAAAGTGTCCCGTTCGCAAACAGTTATATTTTTTGCTGAAATTGTAGGTGGTTGTGGAGGTGGGTATATAAAAAGATTTACTGTATCCGATTCAGATTGACACAACCCGTCTTCAACAAAAACTATATAATCTCCCCGTAAAGTAGTATCTACATTATTAAATGTAAAAGTGGTTGAGTTTGAAGCAAACCCTACAGGTCCGCTCCAATGATAATTCATTGTTGGGTTTGGTGATGCTATTTTAAATACAGATTTATCCCCGACGCATTTTGCTCCATCATTTGAAGCATCAGGTTTTTCAGGAGTTTGGTTCACTACAACTGTAGTAGTAACTGAAAATGATGGGCATCCGTTTTTAATTGCAGCCACTGTATACACCCCGTTTAGTGAAGTATCGCTATTTACAAATACCGTATCTGGGGAAGTAGTTAAGAAACTAGTGGGTGCCGCCCATACGTAGGTAGTATTTGCTACAGTATCAACAGATAATTTCAAGCTATCGCCACTACATACAGGACTGTTATTATTTACTTTTGGAGCATTTGGAGTTGCATAGATGGTTTTCTTTATACTATCAGCACATCCCCTAAACCAGCCATAAAGCGTATCATAAAGCGTAATATTATAATCTGCCCTGGTAGAATAGTTTTTGGTACCGTCTATACTTAGGGTAACGCCGCCATTATCTCCATAATTCCATCTATGACAAATTCTTTGAATATTAAAATATGCATACCTGTTATAAAACGGGCTGCTAAACACAGGAGAGTGATTGTTTTTAAAATTTATTGTGTTACCTCCTGAGTTACATCCCACAAAACTAAAATCGGACTCTATGGTATATTTCACATGGGGGCGAAAAATAAAGTCCGCATCAAAAGCAACACCGCCAACATTAACATCGTAACTACGTAAATAATTAGCTCCTATTCTAACTGAACTTAACCACTCTCCTCTTCCATTGGGGTTAAATGCGGCATAATCGTTTGATAGAACTGAAACATTAACTGATGAGGTATTTTCAACAGTTACTACATAGGGAAAGTTTAAAGTTATAGCGGTATCAAAAACAGCATGCTTTATTAGTGTGGTAAGCACACCGCTGCCAAAAGTAGAATCCACTTTTACTACAATAGAGCGTAAAGCCCCACCAACCGGTAAAGAATCAGCTCCTGCCCGATATAAGTTACATGTTAGGGAAACAGTATCATTTGTTCCGGCACTTTGCCACGCATAAAAATCAAAACCTTCAATAGTTATTTTTTGAGGTGCAGGAAACCATTGTGCAAATGCATTGCCGCTGGTTGTAGCATTTAAAGAAACTCCTCTGAATTGTGTCGTTTTTTGATAAGTATAGTTGACAGTATCTACCCCACATTGAGTTTGTGCTTTTACTATTGCAAAAGAAAAAAAGAAGAACAATGTCAACATACATTTTAGATGTAAAGAGTTTTTCATAAACGTAAATTGATGTATGTCTATCAAAGCTACCTAGTAATAATCATATTTACAATGCGTTATGTCATGCTTTTGTCGAATAATCATTTTTTTATACAAAAAACCTGAAATTACAAATGTTAGTTTGCTAAATCACTTTTAGCAGCAACATCAAAAACCGCAATTCTGCTTCAAGCAATCTTTCTTCGTGTATAGCTCATTACCAAAACAATCAATAACACAATAACCCCACCTGTAACCCAAAACAAGTATTCAGTATTGTTATTTTCTTTTTTTAAAGGTGGTGAAATATCTTTTTTTGGTTCAGTATAAATATCATAATTAAATATCACCACTTTGTCACCCTCAGCATCCACCTTAATTATTTGAGGTCCAAAATTTTCTCTTTTGCTTTTATATTCTAAAATATAAGCTTCACCATTGTGAAAGGTAATTGCCGTGGGCATCCACTCCCCATTAGAAGTATAAAAATCAGAAACTTCTTTGTTCTTGGAAATTTTAATTATTCGTTTCCCTGCTGTTTCAGCTATATAAATATTACCCTCAGCATCTTCAGCCATTCCTAATAGTACATCTTGGTGTTTGTCAATTTTGCGGTGAGGTAATTTAGTCAGAAGGTTTTTTGCCAATATTTCAGATGTTCCACTTGTATTCAACTTATATAATACCCCGCCCTCAATTCCAATATCAGGGACATAAATGTTCCCACCTTTACCTACAAAAAGGGCTTGGTTCCATTCTAAATATTGAGGGCTAAACTTTTTTCTTTTTCCGTGCTCGTCCAAATACCATATAAAGTGCCCTATGCTGAAGTAGATTTTACCATTTGCATAAGTACTATTACCACCAAAAAAGTCATTGTGGTTTTGTGTGATAAACAATGTATCCACCTGCTTACTGTTTATGCTCCGCTTAACCATAATATGGTATCCTTCGCCGTGGGCAGTATATAGGTTTCCTTCACTATCTAAACTTACGTTATGGGCATGGAAGTTTTTGAAAAGAAGTTCCAAGGCTCCATCAGGAGAGAGCTTCCAGACTGAGCCCATTTCATTATGGTGGATATCTGCAAAGTAGATATTGCCCACATCGTCAACACATATTCCCCAAGCCGGATGGGCATTAGTACCCAAAAAAGAACTTAACAGAGCAATAAGCAGTAATACTTTTTTCATGTGCTAAACAATATCAAAAATTATAACGTAATATAAATTATCGTAGTACTATCTATAGAGAATGAAATATTTATACATCTTTGTTTAATGGCTCTAAGAACATTTGGCAAAAACCCACCCAAAGAAAAAGTAAACAACTCACCTAACTACAAGAACGGTTCATTTGAAAACCTTAATCCCACAGAAGTAACCCTTAAAGATACTACCATGCTTAAAATGCTTAGGGAGTATCAGAATCGTCCAAAAAATACAGCACCTGCGAAACCCATCCCCTTTATAAAAACAGATTTAAACAATTTAGAGGCAGATAAACCTACTATAGTATGGTTTGGGCACTCTTCTTACCTTATAAAGTCTAAAGACTTAAATATTTTAGTTGACCCTGTTTTTAACGGTTATGCCTCCCCTTTTCCATTTTTTGCCAAAGCCTTTAAAGGAACGGATGAATATGGTATAAATGATTTTGAAACCATAGATGTTTTAGTGCTTACACACGACCACTACGACCATTTGGACTATCCTACTATAAAAGCCGTTCATCCCAAAGTGAAACATATTGTAACCTCTTTGGGGGTAGGTAATCATTTAAACTATTGGGGTGTACCTAAAGAAAAAATTACTGAATTGGATTGGTGGGAAAAGACAGAATTGAACAACGGACTAAAATTTACTGCTGCACCTGCTCGCCACTTCTCAGGTCGTTCTTTTAAACGGGGGCAAACCCTTTGGAGTTCTTTTGTGCTGAATATACACGAACATCAAATTTATATTGGTGCTGATAGTGGTTATGACATGCACTTTAAAACTATTGGAGAAAAGTTTGGAGGTTTTGACTTTGCTTTACTTGAGTGCGGGCAATACGGCAAAAACTGGCCTTATATACACATGATGCCTGAACAAACCATACAAGCAGCTACAGACATTAATACCAAAGTGCTAATGCCCGTACATTGGGCCAAGTTTACCCTTGCTTTACACCCTTGGGATGAACCAATAAACCGACTTATGGCAGTAAAAGATAAGTTTAGTGGTGAAATTACTACTCCAAAAATTGGTGAACCTGTGATTATTGGAGATCACCTCCCAAAAGAGATTTGGTGGGAGTTTTAATTTATAGCCTTAGCTTTTAAATACTCACTGTCGAAAACTTCGGGATAAAGTTCGCTGTAAGGGGCAACTTTACGTGTACTCACCCTCCTGTATACATGTGAACGATTAATATCATCGGGATGGCTTAACCCCATTGCCGCAATCATCTCCATAAAACTCTTCACTGTTTGTTCATGAAAATTGGTTACCCGTTGGGCTTTATCAGGCACATAAAGTCCACGCATTAAACGTTCGTTCTGGGTAGCAACCCCAACAGGACAAGTGTTCGTATTACATTTTAAGGCTTGTATGCAGCCTACAGCCATCATCATAGCACGCGCACTGTTACAAAGGTCAGCACCTAAAGCATAAGCCCGTATCATGTGAAAGGCCGATATTATTTTTCCTGAAGCAATAATTTTAATGTGCTTTTTTAACCCGTACCCTACCAAAGTATCGTATGCAAAGGCTACCCCATCACGCATAGGAGTACCTATAGAGTTTGAGAACTCTACAGGAGCTGCACCTGTTCCTCCCTCCCCTCCATCCACAGTAATAAAATCAGGGTAAACACTTGTTTTCACCATTGCTTCACATATATCTACAAACTCACGTTTATCGCCAATACAAAGTTTAAAACCAATAGGTTTACTTCCCGATAGTTCTCGTAATCGCTGTATAAAATGAATAAGCTCTTCCGCACTTCTAAAAGCTGAGTGCCCCGGAGGAGAGTGCACATCAGTAAAAGCCTTTACCCCTCTTATTTCAGCAATTTCTTCTGTATTTTTTGCTGCAGGAAGAATACCTCCGTGACCGGGTTTTGCCCCCTGCGATAGCTTCACCTCAATCATTTTCACGCTTTCCTTTGCTGCATTTTCAGCAAACATTTCTGGGTTAAACTTACCCTCCTTAGTTCGACAGCCAAAATAGCCCGTACCTATTTGCCAAATCAAATCTCCACCATGTTCTAAATGGTAGGGGCTAATCCCCCCCTCTCCCGTATTCTGGGCAAAATTTCCCATTTTAGCTCCGTTATTCATTGCCAAAACAGCATTTTTACTTAATGAGCCAAAGCTCATTGCAGAAATATTTAATACACTTGCCAAATATGGCTGGCTACATTGCCCTCCCCCAACAATCTCCCTGGGATCGTAGTTAAGTTCATCGGCACTTTTGGCATATATAGAATGGTTAATCCACTCATACCCCGTCTGGTATACATTCATTTGTGTACCAAAGGGGGTGGTATCATTTACTTTTTTTGACCTTTGATAGATAAGAGAACGGAAAATGCGGTTTATGGGTCGCCCTTCAGTATCAGTCTCAACAAAATATTGCATTATTTCAGGACGTACGCTCTCTAACAAATATCTAAAGTTCCCTATCACAGGAAAGTTCCTACGAATAGTATGCTTCTTTTGGAAAACATCATAATAGCCTAAAAGAATAAGTGGAGCAAAGAAAATCCAAAACCAAGCTATTGGTTTCCAAACAAAATAAAGTGCAATAAGCCCAATACTTACTATTATTGATGATAGTATAAATATTTGTCTAGCCTTCATAAATTTTATATAAATATATAACCTTCTGAATAGGTTTTTGCTTGTCCGCTAATAAAAACCCTATCACCATTAGTTGAACATTTTAAACTCCCGCCTCTATGTGATAATTGATTAGCTGTTAAAGTCCCTTTTCCAAAAACTCCAGACCAATAGGGAGCTAGTGTAGTATGTGCTGAACCTGTAACAGCATCCTCATTAATACCGGATTGAGGTGCAAAAAACCTTGAAACAAAATCAACATCATTTCCTTTGGCTGTTACAATTACACCTCTACAATCTAACATTGAAATTTTATTAAAGTCGGGCTCTAAGTTTTTTATTTGCTCTTCACTTTCAAAAACAACCATATAATCGGTTTTGCCTTTATAAACACTAACAGCATCTTTAACATTAAAATAACTCTTAAAGTTTTTAACATCTTTAACCTCTTCTATCTCATCTACAGGAAAGTCCATCAAAATCCAGTCTTGCTCTTTCTTTACAAACAAATCACCGCTTTTAGATGTAAAAATAATCTCATCCTCATCATACCCTTCATGTGTAAATAATACATGTGCCGTAGCCAAGGTAGCATGCCCACACAGGTTTACTTCTGTAGATGGTGTAAACCACCTTATTGAGTATCTATTGCCACTATTAACAAGAAAAGCAGTATCTGATAAGTTATTTTCTTCGGCAATTTTTTGAAGAATAGCATCACTTAACCAATTTGGTAATAGGCAAACTGCTGCAGGGTTTCCCTTGAATAAATCGTTGGTAAAAGCATCTATTTGGTATTTTTTAATCATAAACGCATGAACGAACTTAATGCATTTGTATAATATAAGCAGAGGCTTTATGTTAGATTTGTAGTTAAATAGTTGTTACTAATATATGTACAATAAAACTATTTTATGATAGAACGTTGCACAGTAAAAGACTACCATTACATTATAGAAAACTTAAGTTCTTTTTGGGGTAGTGATAGAACATTGGCTTTTCATCATCCTATGTATGTATATGAGTTTGGCAATACTTCATTTGTTATCAAGGAAAAAGGTGAATTAATAGCTTATTTATTTGGTTTCATTTCTCAAACTGAACCTGTTGGATACATACATTTGGCTGGAGTAAAGCAAAAATTTCAGAAAAGAGGGTTAGGCTCAAAACTATATACCCATTTTGCTAATATAGCAAGCCAACATGGATGCGTAAGGATTAAGGCTATCACTACCAGCACTAATAAAATCTCAATCGGTTTTCATAAAAAAATAGGTATGAAAATGCTTGGCGAAAAAAATGAAAACGGTATAGAAGTGATAAAGAATTATTCAGGCAAAGGAATGGACAGAGTGGTATTTATAAAGGATATATAAACAATGAAGGTTAATATGATAGCTGATGAAATTAAAGCCAATATAATTCTGAGGCTAAATGAAAACACACCTCGTATAGAAAAATGTTTAAACCGGCTTAGTGAAGAACAGGTTTGGCACAAACCCAACGAAAACTTAAATAGTGTTGGGAATTTGATACTTCACCTATGTGGTAACATCACTCAATATATTATTTCTTCCATAGGTGGCAAAGAAGATGACCGCCAAAGAGATTTAGAGTTTAGCAAAGAAGGTGGGCTAACTAAAACTGAGTTACTTGTCAAAATAGCCAATACCGTTAAACAGTCTTGCATAGTTATTGAAAACATGACTAGTGATGACTTACTGGAAGTAAGAAGTGTACAAGGGTTTACCTATACTGGTATTGCCAACCTTATTCACGTAGCAGAGCATTACTCGTATCATACAGGTCAGATAGCTCTCTTAACTAAATCACTAACAAATCAAGATTTAGGTTTTTATGCTGACATGGATTTAAACATCAAAAACAAAAAGACATAAAAAAAGCCCTGCAACGCAGGGCTTGTACTTAAAGTAGTCTAAAGATTAATATCTTCCGCCACCACCGCGATTAAAACCACCACGGTCGTTAGACTTAGGTCTGGCTTTGTTAACGATTAATGTGCGTTGTAAAAATTCAGTTTCATGTAATTCTTCAATGGCACGTTCTGCTCCGCCTTCATCCTCCATATCAATGAAAGCAAAGCCGCGTGAACGACCTGTTTCCATATCTTTTACTATTTTAACTGAAGAAACTTCACCATACGATGAAAAAAGGTCGCTTAAATCCTGCTCACTTGCCTGATAGCTAAGGTTACCTACGTAAATTGTCATTTGTTTTTGCTGTTAATTAAAAATATCTCAGATGGGAAAACAGCTTACTGGAAAGTATAACAATACAGCCGACTGCAATGCCGTCTAATTATGACAAATGTAGTAGGTTTTTTTATATTCTTTTACTTTTTATTTAAAAGTTGGGTTAATTATCTGGTTGTATTTTAAAAAGTTAGTAAAAAACTCTTCAAAAAAAATTAAGATAATTAAGTTTGCGCCCGCAAAACAACTATGATTTTAAACAGACTTTCTGTACTTCGCATCAGTATTGGGCTAATATATATATGGTTTGGAATGCTAAAGTTTTTTAAGGGGTATAGCCCTGCCGAATCTTTAGCTATTGATACTATTGATATCATTACATTTAGCACTATACCCCACTCAGTTTCAATTATTTTACTTGCTGTTCTTGAGGTTATAATAGGAGTATTCCTCACCTTTAATATATTTTTAAAGCAAACCATAATAGTTACGCTTGGGCATTTGGTATGTACATTTGTGCCCTTATTTGCTTTTGTGCCATTGTCATTTACTAAAGCTCCTTATGCCTATACGCTGTTAGGACAATATATTTTTAAAAATATTGTAATAATGGCTGGACTTTGGGTACTATATCCTTTGAAAAAGGGATAGTTCTTCATTAAATATTTTTATTTTGCTGTCAGATACATGATAAGCTACCACCCCAATACCTCATTCGCCGCTGAAAAATTTAGCATACTACTACCCAGCTGGAATAATCTACCTTATTTAAAAAAGTGTATTGAGAGTATTAGAAAAAACTCAACCTTCACTCATCAAATAATCGTACATGTGAATAATGGTAGTGATGGAACAATTGAGTGGCTTAATCAGGAAAAAATAGACTATACCTACAGCAAAGAAAATGTAGGTATCTGCTATGCACTAAACGCAGCACGTTCACTAGCCTATACTGACTATATCGTATATATGAATGACGATATGTATGTGCTGCCTAATTGGGATAAAGTATTGTTTGAAGAAATTGAAGCAACTAATACCAAATTGTTTTTCTTCTCTTCAACTATGATTGAGCCTACTAACCACAATAACTCTTGTGTAATTGCCCCTAAAGACTATGGAAGGGATTTGGAATCTTTTAACGAAGAAGGTTTACTAAATGATTTTGAAGGTTTTGATAAACAAGACTGGATGGGCGCTACATGGCCGCCAAACATAGTACATATTTCAACATGGGATTTAGTAGGTGGTTATAGTACTGAGTTTTCACCCGGAATGTATAGCGACCCTGATTTTAGCATGAAGCTTTGGCATGCAGGGGTGCGTCTGTTTAAAGGAGTAGCTAGTAGCAGGGTGTATCACTTTGGCTCAAAATCTACCTTACGAATTAAAAAGAATAACGGTTACCGTCAGTTTATTAAAAAATGGGGGATTACCCCCGGCTTATTTAATAAAGAGTATATAAAACGCGGTGAAGTTTTTACCGGTGAAGGAAAAGTACCAAAAGAAACAAATTCTATTAAATTGCAGAAGCTAAAAGCACGCCTAAAGAGTATCTAAAACTATGGCTTCACCTATACAGTATACCGGTCTTGTTCCTGCTTTTGAGACATGGAATATGCCCGAGACCCTTTTATTTTATGTGAATACACTTGGTTTTTCTATTGATGGAAAAATGGAAAATGAAGGAAAAATTTTTTGGGCTATGCTGCGCCGAGACAATATTTGGTTAATTTTTTCAGAACCCAAACAGCACAATACAGATAGGGAGCCTAAGTTTACAGGTCAGCTTAACGTATATACTAATGATGTAGATGGGGTATGGACTTTTGTAAAAGATAAAGCCAAAGTAGCGTACCCGATTGAAAACTTTAGGTATGGGATGCGTGAGTTTGGCATTTTTGACAACAACGGCTACCTGATAACTTTTGGCAAGCCTATTGATAATAAATAGGTATGAGGTTAAACTTAGTTTTAATAATGGTGTTATTAGTTTCAGGGGTGGCAGCTTGCCAGTCTAAAACAAGTACTGAAACAACAGATACCGGCACCAAAAAAGAAAAAGTAGTATTTACCACAGCCAAAGAAAAAAACAGTAAGTTAATGAGCGATACAACACAACAACTAGATACAGCAACACTTGGGGCAGGATGCTTTTGGTGTGTAGAAGCCGTTTTTCAAGACCTTAAAGGTGTGAAAAGTGTGAAAAGCGGATATACAGGTGGAAAGATTAAAAACCCTACTTACAAAGAAGTATGCAGTGGTTTAACAGGACATGCCGAAGTAGCACAGATTGTTTACGACCCAAGCATTCTGAGTTTTGATGAATTACTTGAAGTATTTTGGCAAACCCATGACCCTACTACTTTAAACCGACAAGGTGCCGATGTAGGAACACAATACAGAAGTGCAGTTTTTTACCACAACGAGGAGCAAAAAAAATTGGCTGATACATATAAACAAAAACTTAATGCAGCTAAGGTATTTGATAACCCCATAGTAACGGAAATATCTCCGCTTACTGAGTTTTATGTAGCCGAAGACTACCACCAAAACTACTACAACCTAAATGGTGAACAAGGGTATTGCAGAATGGTAATACGCCCTAAAGTGGAGAAGTTTAAAAAAGTATTTAAAGATAAATTAAAAGAAGGCGCTTCCGCCCAATAAAACAAAAGCCCTGTTGAAATTCAACAGGGCTTTTTTTATGCTGTTTAATACTTGATATTTTATTTCATATTCTCTACCACTTCTTGGCTCACCCCGGTAAATGAGAAACCGCCATCGTGGAAAAGGTTTTGCTGGGTAACATATTTAGTTAAATCACTAAACATAGTTACACAATAATCTGCACATGCTTCAGCCGGAGCATTACCCAATGGTGATATTTTTTCAGCATATTCAAAAAAGGCATCAAAGCCCTTTACTCCTTGCCCTGCTGTTGTCATTGTAGGCGATTGAGAAATTGTATTTACTCTCACTTTTTTTGCCTTACCATAATGGTATCCAAAACTACGCGCTATAGACTCTAATAAAGCTTTGGCATCAGCCATTTCATTGTAATCAGGAAAAGTACGTTGAGCTGCTATATAGGTTAAACCCAGTATTGAGCCCCACTCGTTCACCGCATCTTTTTGGTATAATAGCTTCATCAGGCGATGGAATGAAAGAGCCGATATATCTAAGGTTTTCTTAGAAAAATCATAATTCAAATCTGTATAGTGCTTGCCTTTGCGAATGTTTAAAGACATACCTACCGAGTGCAACACAAAATCTAATTTCCCACCCAGTATCTCTTGAGATTCATCAATTAGCTTGGTTAAATCTTCCTCGCTGGTAACATCTGCACCAATAACTTTTGCATTGGTTTTTTCAGCCAATTGGTTAATTGCACCCATACGTAAAGCTATAGGGGCATTGGTAAGTGTAAACGCTGCACCCTCATCATGGCAACGTTCTGCAACCTTCCATGCTATTGATTTCTCGTCTAAAGCACCGAAAATAATTCCGCGCTTTCCTTTCAATAAATTATACGCCATTGTTTCTTTAATGATTGTGGCACAAGTTTAAGAAAAAATCGGCGTGAAGTCAGCTTTAAATTACACTTGAACATTTTAGGTAAAATACCCATCTTTGCAGTCCTTTAAAAAATAAATAAGTAATACAATGGGAAAAGGTGATAAAAGAACAAAAAAGGGTAAAAGAGTAATAGGTTCGTACGGAAACTCACGCCCTCATAAGCCTCATAAAATGAACAAAGAGGCAGATGGTAAAAAAGGAAAATCAAGCAAATAGATTTTATTTACGCTGAATTTCCCGGTAAAACATTAATAAGCCGTGTAGTGATTTATCGCTCACGGCTTTTTTGTTTTTGCTAAGCAATTGCAAAGCGGCTTCTTGAATAGGAATATTGGTATAGTATTTATCCCTTAGAAAGTGCACCAGTTTCAGCACTTTAAAACCATCCCACCACAACATGTACCTGTTTCTAAAGCTCGCACTATCTGCTGAGTTCGCGTGAGAGTTTTGCCACCCTTCTTCTCCTTTATGTTGCCCTAAAAAATTACTGATACAAGCAGGTAATTTTTTTAAATAGTCTTTATACTTAATACCTTTATCCAACCTCTTAACCTCAAGCATAAGAGTTGCCAAATCACTAAATATTTGTGGGTTATAGGTATATAGTACTTTTTGTTCTTTTTTATACCAATCGTTCACCGCTTTACCTGTACCAAAAGGTACTCTGTTTGATGCACGCGAAGAAGGATATACGGTAGTTGTATTTATTTCTGAAAAATTGCCCAAAGGCATTATTTTATGCAAAAAATAGAAGTCTTCGCCTGCTTTGCGTTTGTTCATACCTCCTTGTTTTTTATACACCCCTGCCCTAACTGCCATGCTTGAGCCGATGGTGTGGTATGCAAACGGATAATTTGCTACGCGTAAACCTTCTATATAATACCTTAAAAACAACTCATAGTTTAGTATAGCTATCTTGTTTTCTTCACTTTCACAATGTTTTAAATCATGTTCGAAGTAGATAGACGCAGCAGGCGTTTTTTTGTTGTCTGCAAAGTGTTTTTCTATTGCAACCAAGTAGTTTTTGGCAACAGTGCAGTCTGCATCTAAGCAAACTATAATTTTTTCGGAAGTATTTTTTGATAAGTAGTAATTGGCTGCTATGTCCATCCCTACACGTCTCGCCAAACCCACACCTGCATGTTTTTGAGGCAGGGTATGTAATTGTATTTCAAATTCTAATTGTGGTGTAGAGTTTTCTATAGCCCATTGAGTAGCACCATCAAAAGTTTGTCTGTTGTGAGTGAGTACTCGCTCACTTTCTGTTTCAGATTGGTTGACTATTACTAAAACTTTAACCTCATTTTCAGGTAAAGTGCATTGTGCTATACTTTGTAAGGTAGCTAAAAGATTAGGCTCATTATAACATGGAATAACGATGTACATACACATCAAGGTGAAAGCCTAACTACTTTCCAAAATCCATCGCCCTTTTTTAGATATTTTAACCTATCGTGAAGTCTGTTGGGTCTACCCTGCCAAAACTCAACTGTTTCAGGTATCAATCTATACCCGCCCCAATGTGGAGGTCTTAAAACTTCTTTATCGCTATAGTGTGCGTTAAGTTCTTGTAGTTTTTCATCCAGTTCTTCTCTGCCTTCTATCTGTGTACTTTGTTCTGAAACCCATGCCCCTATCTGGCTGCCTTTGGGTCTGCTTGCAAAATATTCGTCAGATTCTTCGTGCGATACTTTCTCTACTTTCCCGTCAATACGAACTTGTCTTTCCAATTCAGCCCAAAAAAATGTTAATGAGGCATAAGGATTAGCAGCTAGCATTTGCCCCTTATCACTATGGTAATTGGTATAAAATGTAAACCCTTGCTCGTCCAACCCTTTTAGTAAAATCACCCTACCTGTTGGTTTTCCGTTAGGAGTTGCAGTTGCCAAAACAGTTGCATTAGGTTCAATTACTTCAGCTTCTATAGCTTCATTAAACCACTTATCAAACTGCTCAAAAGGATTAGCTAGCACATCTCCTTCATCTAAGTTTGAAGCTTTATACTCTGTTCTTATATCTGCAAGGTTCTTAGTCATAGTTTTTAGTCTTTTGTTTACAGTTTTAAGTTTAAACTTACCAGCACATTGGCATATTGACTAATTAAGAAATTATCTTCTAAATGGCAGTCCTTTCATACTACGCCCTGCACCTTGCAGTTTATTCATGGTTTTCATCATCTTGCGCATATCTTCAAACTGCTTCATTAACTGGTTTACCTCCTGTATATCTCTACCTGCACCTGCTGCTATACGTTTGCGGCGCGAACCGTTCATTAATGAGGGTTGTTTGCGCTCGGCTGGTGTCATAGATTGTATAATGGCTTCAATATGCTTAAATGAGTCATCACTTACATCAATATCTTTCACAGCTTTGCCCACACCGGGTATCATACCCATTAAATCTTTCAGATTACCCATTTTTTTAATTTGCTGCAATTGACTGTAAAAGTCTTCAAAATTAAACTCGTTTCGGCTAAGCTTCTTTTGTAGTTTCTCTGCCTCTTCTTGGTCAAATACATTTTGGGCACGCTCTACCAACGAAACAATATCACCCATACCCAAAATACGGTTTGCCATACGGTCGGGATAGAATACATCCAATGCATCCATCTTCTCTCCCATACTCACAAACTTTATGGGTTTGTTTACTACCGATTTTATTGAAAGTGCAGCACCACCTCGTGTATCACCATCCAACTTGGTTAATACAACTCCGTCAAAATCTAATCGCTCATTAAAAGCAGCAGCAGTATTCACCGCATCTTGCCCTGTCATAGAATCTACTACAAATAGAATTTCATTGGGGTTAACTGCTTTTTTAACATTGGCTATCTCGGTCATCATTTCCTCATCCACACTTAAACGACCTGCTGTATCTATAATTACCGTATTTATAGCGTTTTGCTTAGCATGTTTTATCGCATTCTGAGCTATTTGAACCGGGTTTTTATTCTCTTCTTCTTTATATACTTCTACCTCAACCTGCTCTCCCAAAACACCTAACTGGTTTATTGCCGCAGGGCGGTATACATCACCTGCCACTAAAAGTACTTGTCTGCCTTTAGATTTTAAATGTCTGGCAAGTTTTCCCGAAAATGTTGTTTTACCAGAACCTTGTAAACCCGCTATAAGTATAATTGATGGGTTACCACTTATATCAATATCAACTTTTTCACCTCCCAGTAATTGTGTCAACTCATCATTAACAATTTTTGTCATTTGCTGACCGGGGGATACACTTGTAAGCACATTTGCACCTAATGCTTTTTCTTTTACTGTGTTGGTAAAAGTTTTGGCTATTTTATAGTTAACATCAGCATCTATAAGTGCTTTACGGATTTCTTTAACGGTTTCAGCAATATTCAGCTCGGTAATTTTACCTTTTCCGCTAAGCGATTTGAAGGCTCTTTCAAGTTTGGAACTTAAATTGTCAAACATGTTTTATAACGTATTTTTGGGGGCGCAAAGTTATGAATTTGACAGAAGAATATAGCAACAACGGTATAGTGTTATTTGATGGAGTTTGTAATTTATGCAATAACAGTGTTCAGTTTATTATTAAACACGATAAGAAAGACTTTTTTAGGTTTGCTGCATTACAATCTGATACAGGACAGGCTTTGTTAAAACAAGCGGGATTACCGCCTGATTTTTTACAAACCTTTGTATACTTTGAAAATGGAAAATTTTATATGCAGTCTACTGCGGCATTAAGAATTAGCAAGCATTTAAACGGAGGTTGGAAACTTTTTTACCCTTTATTAATTGTACCAGCTTTTATCCGCAATTTTTTCTACCGTTTGGTAGCAAATAACAGATATAAAATGTTTGGTAAGAAAGATGAGTGCATGATTCCCACTCCTGAGCTTAGGAAAAAATTTATCTAAACAATAAGAAAGTTCCCTGATATACGTGTGAACGCCCTTCTATATCAAGATATTCAATTGAATACACATATACCCCGTCTTGTACAGGGTACCCATCAAAAGTCCCGTCCCATTGCTCACTTGTTTGGTCAGTTTCAAAAAGCATTTGCCCGTACCTGTTATAAATGCGCATTACATACCTGCGTGCCCATGGTGGAGCAGTAGGGCCAAATTGCTCATTTACTCCTTCTTTATTGGGGGTAAATGCATTGGGTATATGAAAAAAGAAATCGGGTACAACACGTATCAAAGTATCAACCGAATCAATACAGCCTTCCAAGCTTATTGCCAATAGTTTAATATTGATTGCTCCCGTATCTTTAAAACCATGCCTAAACATATTTTGGGTGCTAACGCTCACAGAATCTATAAACCACTCCAGAGTATTATAATTTACAGATTGGTTAGTTAAATCATAATAAATATAAGCTGTGTCGGTATCAATTTTAGAGAAAGTAAAATCTGCTGTAGGTAAATCGTATACATTAATGTAATCTATTGTAGTATCATACTGTACACAACCATACTGAGACCTTGCCCTAAGTATTACTGTTTTTAAACCCGGGGTAGTATAAGTATGTATCGGATTTTTAGCTGTATCATTCACAAAACCGTTTCCATCCATATCCCACTGGTATTCTTGTACAAACCTTGATGAATCTGTAAAGTTTATGGTCAAAGAAACACACCCTTGCAAAGTATCAGCTACAAATTTTATATCAGGCAGTTTGTATACTTCAATATCTAAAGGGTATTTAGTTTCTGAAAAGCACCCCAAAGGGTCTATTAAATACAAGCTTGGTCTAAACCTACTTATTTCATCATTAGTATTATCGGTAGTGTATATATGTGTACCCGGATTACCGGTGGTATCAAACGCACTACCATCACCATAATCAAAATAATATTCGCTGTACGATATGCTATTATCAACAATATCAACTGTCAGAGGCTCACAACCTTTACTTATATTAATCATAAAATCAGGCACAGGCCCGTCAATTCTAACATACCCGAAACGAGTAATAGAGTCGGCACAACCAATATTGTTTACTGCCTTTAACTTAACATTAAAGCCGGGAGGTACGCTATTGGTAAAGTATATATACACCAATGAGTCAACATTAGAAGTAGTCAGTTTTTTTCCGTCTCCAAACTCCCAAATCAAATTATCAGCGTTTATTGATGATGACCTGAATTTTACATTTACAGGTGCACAGTAATTAAGTGTATCGTCACTGGTAAAATTAGCTACGGTTTTTACAATAGTTATTTGTGTTGTAGCTGTATCAAAACATGTGTTACGTTTTGACGCTACCTGAGAAATAGTATACACTCCCGAATCAGGAAAAGTAATTATAGGATTATCTACATCTGCCGATGGAGTGAATATTGCCCCAGGTGGGGTTGAAAACCATTGGTACCTATCAGGTTTATATAATGATTGTGGACCGATATTAATCTCACCCATTACACAGGCTTTAGTTGTTGATATAGAATAACTACTCACAACACCTGCATTTATAGTAGTTTGTTCATCAATAGTATCTCTACAACCACTTCCGTTTTCAGCTATTAATCGTATTCTATACTCACCATTAGTGTTGGTAGATATTTGAGTATTTGCTGCATTTGGATTACTGAAAATAGGTCCCAGTGGTATTGACGACCAATTATATATAATATTATTATTTGTAGTGTTTTTGTAGTTGTGGTTTATAAAAAGATTTGATGTTGCATTGGTTGAAAATGGTAAACAATCGTTGTAATTATCTAATGCTATTGTAATTACAGGACCACTAACCCTTACATAATCTATGTTTTTTATACTATCTACGCAACCCTGCCCCCACTTTACTATGGTTAATAGATTATAAACACCCGGTGTATCAGGCAAAATGTTAATTGAAGGTCCATCGCCAATAAACTTTATTGATGTATCTGATGAGTTGGTTAATACCCAGTCGTATGTATACCCGGGAGCTGCAATGTTTGGTGTGGTTGATGCACTTAAATTTATAGGCGTTTTAACACAAGGTAGTACATCAGAAGCATTAATATTGGTTGTAGGACTAACTATATCGACAGTTTTGTTCACTTTCACAGTATCCCTGCACTTTGAGTTATATACAATTAAGTTGGCACTATAGGTGCCTGCTGCATTAAAAGAATAACTTATTTGAGGAATAATGCCTGTATTTTGTGAGTGTAATACTGTTGTTCCATCAGTATCATATATAGTCCATTGATAAATATTAGGCTCTGCTGTTGAAAATGCCGCTGATGTAGAAACAAAGTTTACAGTTCCGCCGGGGCAAGAAGCTTCCGGTCTCACAATAAAATTACCCACACCTGTTCTTCTAAATATCTCATTACTATATAAACTATCATCGCAGCTTGCTGAAGAAGTTACTATCAATTGCAGCCCGTATTGCCCAAAACCGTTGGTAGAAAAATTAGGTATCGAATCAGTTGATGTATTTATTAAACTACCATTAGGTCCAAATAAATTCCATCGGTACGAGTGAGTGGCTGTAGGGTCTAATTTTGAAGTATTGAAAACAAATATTTTAGCAGCCGAATCACATTCAACTTCATTTAAAATAGTAAAGCCTGCCAATGGGGTTCTAACAAAAACACCTTTAGTATAAGTTCTTACAGTTTTGCATCCATTGTATTCCCTTGTAACTTTATACGCCTGAAACCCGGTATCGTTAAACTGTACAAGTTGTTGTTTAGGCGTTGAGCCTGCCTGAGGAACACCATTACCTAAATCCCATGTGAAAGTTCCTTGCAATGTTGGGTCTGATATATCTAAACTTATAATCTCGCTTCTGCAAATTGAGGTTTTTGATGGTACCACACTAAAATTAATAGTATCACCCATTTGCAAATACCCCGGTTTATTTACTGTCTGTGTACATCCATCAGAATTAGTAATAGTTAAACTGACATTGTGCGAGCCTGATGCATTGTAAGTAATTGAAGGGCTCATTGCAGATGATGCAGCGGGAGCGCCCCCGGTAAATGTCCAGTTATAATTGACTATGGTGTGTCCCGCAGTATTAACTGTAGGTGTAAAATTTATAGTAGCAGGCGCACACCCAACAGTATTATCAGCTGTGAAATCAAAAGTTAGTGAATCATACACTATTATAGCTGAGTCTTCTTTGTAAAAGGCATCTGCACAATTGTCAGATTTTAAGACCATCAAAATACTTTTATAACCTGTAGAGTTAAAGCCATGTACTATTGTTTTTGATGTATCAGTTAAAGGTAAACCGTCTATAACCCAATCCCGCCCTGTACCTCCAACACTATTATCTGTAATAGTTACCGTATCAGGTCCATTGCACAAAACTTTTCTGCTTACTGTAAATGAAGGTGTAGGTTTTGGAATAACAGTAACGTAATTTGATTTACTAACCGTACAAATAGTAACTCCATCGCTTAAGGTTACTTTTAAAACAATTGTGTGCACACCCGGGGCAGTATATATGTGCTGTCCTGTATCTTTACCCAAATTATCCCCAAAACCGTAATCCCATGTTATTGTACTACCTGCGGGTATATTTTGTGAGTAAAACCGAACTAACTCAGGAGCACATACGGTGGTTTGGCTGGCAGTAAAATCTATACCTGCACATTGAGAAAACCCTTGTAAAGAAAAGATTACCCAAAACAGTAAAAAAACTATTTTATGTAGTATGTTATCTGACCTCAAAGCCATAACAAAAATAACGTTTCAAATGAAATATTATGTTAATACTTGCACATATCACGCTTTTTCTTGTAATCATTATACCATTGTTTGTATAAATTTGGTATAATTCATGTTTTTTAAGTATTTTTATAAGATTATTTTTTAATATACTTGTATTAAATATACGTAAATATTTAACAAATAGTTTATTGAATAGACGTTTACAAATACTTTATGTTCTAATATTTATTTGCTCAACTGTTGCTGCTCAAAATCAAGCTGCTAACTGGTATTTTGGATTAAACGCAGGTTTAACATTTAATACAAACCCTGCAACAGCATTAAACGGCGGAGCAATTTTATCTACTGAAGGTTCAGCGGCAGTTTCCACTGCTGATGGAAAATTATTGTTTTATACAGACGGTAGAACTATTTGGAATAAAGACCATAAGATTATGGCTAATGGTAGCGGTTTGCTAGGTAGTTCTAACACCACACAATCTGCTATTACAGTTCCCAGACCTAACACCAAAAATATTTATTATGTATTTACACTTGACCAACTTGGTGGCTTTAACGGACTTCACTATTCTGAAGTTGATGTGGCGGCTGAAGGTGGTTTAGGAAGAGTTACTACGAATAAAAATATATCACTAAAAAACTCCTCACTATCAGAAAAACTTACTGCAATTCGTCATGGTAATGGTAAGGATTACTGGGTTTTAGTACATGGCAATAACAACCAAGAGTTTTATGCATTTAAAGTTACAGAATCAGGAGTATCAAAAACAGAAGTTACATCATCGGTAGGTTCTATACACCCAAACATTTTTGGCACAATGGGCTACATGAAATTTTCACCCAATGGGAAAAAGGTAGCTTGTGCAGTAGGTGGTACAGGTAATTTTGTTGAGCTTTTAGATTTTAATGATTTAACCGGTGAGTTAAGTAATCCCATGAAGCTGGATTTTACTACCGCACCCTACGGAATTGAGTTTTCCCCTGATAGTAAACGCTTATACGTTTCGGCAGAAATTAACATTTATCAATATACTATTCCTTCAATAATAAATAGTAGTTTATTATCCCTTACTGAAAAAACAATAAAGTCTGATGCCAATATATGGGGATTACAATTAGGCATTGATAAAAAGATATATGCATGCAAACAGGGCAATAAGCTAGCGGTTATTAATGAGCCTAATAAAACTGTTGGCGCAGAAGATTTTAAAGACAATTTTGTTACGCTTACAAATACTGCTGTACAGGGATTACCTAATCAATTACAGAATTATTTTAATGAGTATTTAATTGATGTTGAAAATGCATGTGCTAATCAGCCTGCAAATTTTAAAGTATTACTTAATGAGCCCGATTCTATACAATGGAGTTTTGATGGTGTTAACTTTATTTCTTCATTAACTCCTCAATATACTTTTCAAAAAAGCGTTACATATACAGTAAAAGCAAAAGTATATACAGGTATATATTACAAAGAATTGTCAAGAAGGGTTATCATTGAAGACTTGCCTTCATTTACCTTAGGCCCTGATACTATATTATGTAAGGGGCAGTATTTAAGCTATAATTTTTCAATTGACGATGCAAAATACCTTTGGAACAACGGTAAAACCCAAAAGTTTAGAACCATATCTACCCCAGGAGTTCATTATTTAGATGTTACAGCTAAAGGCTGTACTGTTAGAGATAGTGTAACCGTTAAATATAATTTCATTAACCCAAGCTTTTCTATCAATCAGCAAGAACAATGTTTAGTAAACAATACTTTTAAATTTACATGTACTACCCCTGGAGTTGAGACTACAGACTGGTATATAGACAATGTACATTTTGACGACGCTAAAAGTACTCAAACTTCGTTTCAACAAACCGGACTATATAAGATAAGGTTTGAAGCAAAATCGAAAAACGGGTGCATGGATTCGGTTGTAAAAGAAGTTAAAGTAAAGGAAAGCCCACTTGCAACTTTCACCATAAAAGCAAACAATACTTGTGGTAAAAACAATAGTTACACCTTTACTAACACAACACAGTTTAATGACAAAAATGACTTTGAGTTTTTGATTGAGGGAACATCAATAGTAAATAAAAAAGATGTTACCTGGACTTTCTCTACTATCGGAGAACATGAGGTAGAATTAATAGTAATTACCGAAACAGGTTGTGAAAGCCGTATTAAAAAGAAAGTTACAGTTTACCCTGCACCTGATGCAACTTTTTCCATAGCAACAAATAGTGCGTGTTTAAACGACAATAATTTTACAATAAAATTTGAAGGTGAATTAAGACCATTTGAAGCTTTATCATGGAAAATAGACGGAGCACCATTTACCCCTTCAAACAATACATTTGTTAAGTCATTTACAACAGCTGGTAAACATACTATCAGTGCTAAAATATTTTCAAACTCAGGTTGTGTTGAAGAAATAGTGAAAGACGTTGAGGTATTTGAAAACCCGGTTACTGACTTTACAACATCAACAAATAGTTTTAGTTGTTTAGGAACAAAAGGTATTGAATTTAAAAACCTAACCACCGGTACTACTCCGGTTACAAGTTATACTTGGTCTTTTGATGATAATACCACTTCTTCTGATGAGAATCCTGTTAAGTCATACACAACACAATCGCAGTTTTTAGTATCCTTAGTAGCCACAAACGAAGCAGGTTGTTCTCATATAGCTGCTAAAACAATAAATACCTATGAGCAGCCCGATGTTGAAATAAACACTAAAATTATCAGTGCTTGTGAAAATGATAATGCCTTTGAGGTTTCATTTACTAATAGCAACTCATCAGCTTCTATATCAAATATTATTTGGGAAACTAGTGATGGTACGCCTGTACCTCCACAAAATCCCACACCATTAAGCTTTACAAAAAGAGGTGATTATACACTAACCTTAAAAGTTGAAACTGTTTTTGGTTGTAAAGATGAAGCTTCAACAGAAATATCGGTAACACCATTACCTACAGGTGAGTTTACTGTAAACCAACAAGAGCAATGTTTTGCTGATAACCGTTTTGAACTTATAGCTCCAAAAAGCCATAATGATATTAAAATAAATACATACAAATGGAATTTGGCAGGAGCTAGCAGTGTTTTAAATGATAATGTAGCTTCATTAAACTTTAAAAATATTGGAAACTTTGATGTGAATGTTGAAGTTACTGACGAAAACGGTTGTAAGGCTAAACTATACAAAAAGCTTACCGTACACCCAATGCCTAAGTTCGAAATTGAAAAAACTACAGGCTGTGTCAATGTTCCTCTAACTCTAAATGCTAAAGGGCTAAGCCAGTTTATTGTAGTTGACACTTGGAATTGGGAACTCGGAGATGGTACAACATCATCAAATACCAACCCAACCAATACCTATAACAGAGCAGCAGCTTTTGATATTTCAGCAACAGCAATAACAGATAAAGGATGTAAGCATACTGAAGCTTTAAAAGAAGGTGTTATTATCCATTCAAACCCGGTTGCCGATTTTGAATACAAAAAAGTTATCTGGAACTTTAAAGAAACCGTATTAGAGTTTGAAGCTAATTCCTCTATTAGTACTAATGATTTTACTTGGGATTTTGGTAACGGACAAACCGGAAACAAATTGTATGAGCGTGTTGATTACACAGATGCCGGCTACTACAATGTTAGCCTAACAGCAACTACTGATAAAGGTTGTATAGGTAAAGCTACTAAACGAATTTTAATAGTTCCTCCGTTTGATGCTTATGTACCCACCAGTTTTACCCCTAACGGAGATGGTATTAACGATGTATTTGGTATGGAAGGCGTAGAATATATTAATGCTTTCCAAATGCAGATATTCGACCGCTGGGGACAAGAAATTTTCCGCTCTAACCGTGTTGATTTACAGTGGGATGGCAGGTATAATAGTACTCCTATGCCTCCGGGCATCTACACTTATGCCATAAACATAAGCGATGCTGAAGGTCGCCCCTATGAAATAAACGGCACAATACAACTTATCCGCTAACTCATTATTTATTTCCTATTCTAAATAATAATGGGAAAACTATTCCATTTGCTGCTCCAATTACATAACCACCTGCAATATCAGCAATAAAATGTTTACCGGCTTTGTACCTTAAGTATCCTGTTACAACAGGTAAAATAGCTGCTCCAATCCATACCCACTTCTTGTTTTTACTTTTAGGGAAATACAATGCATACGTAGTAGCAAAAAAATAGCTTGCTGTTGCAGCTATAGCAGTATGTCCTGATGGAAACGAAAACCTAGCATCATTATCCATCTTTTCTTCAATAGGCACATTAGTATTATATACTAAGGGGCGTTCTTTTTTTGTAATAGCCTTTAACAGCATTACCTGCCCTACTGTTGAAACCAATGCCTGAGCATATATGGTATTGTATGCAAAAAAATCACCCCTAACTTTCTTGTGAAAACTTAACAATCCCGGTAAAGCTGCTGTTCCAATAACACTAACGTCACTCCAAGTTCCAGCCGGTAAACTATAATTTTTTGTTGCCCTTTTATTAAATCTGCTTAAACTATTAATATCAATAGCATCAACATCATTTTGGCTGAGTCCTTTAATTGAGCCGGTATATACATATCCCCCCACTAATGCACCTACACTTATTGCGCTTGTATAATAAACCTTTGGTTTTTTAAGTTTCAATACATTTTGGCCAAAGCAAACAATGTTGAAGCAAAAAAATATGCTCACTCCGATTATTTTTCGTCTGATTTTTTGCATTGTTTATCTATTCACAATCATACAAAAAAGAAAACAAACGGCACTTATCCCCTCTGAACACTTAGTTTTTAGTACTTGCATTGTAATGATTTAGGCTTTTTCTTTGCTTAAGAAATGGGCAGAAGAAAGAAGAAAATAAAGTACGAGGGAATAGAAGGAAACGAAAAGTCTGTTAAACAATTAACAGAAGATGCGGAAGAGTTTGTTGAAGAAAGTTTAAAAGGAAAAGAAGAGCCTGATGATAGTGCAGAAGCACTAGACCTATTATTAAAAAAAAGTGTTGAAGAGGGTGAGTTGAGAGAAAAACGAAATAAAAAGAAAAGGGAGTAGCGGTAACTACTCCCTTTTCCTAGCTCGTATTAAGGCATACGTCGCCCTAGCTTTGTTGACGGTAAAGACCTAAGCAGCCTTTTCATCTACCCAAAAATGAAAGAACTTACCTTTCTTAGGATAGATTTTTTTCCCGTTCTTAACGATATATCGGCAAAATATTTCTTTCTTGCCATCGTTTTCATTGTTACTAGTCTTGTCGGACATATTATTAACAATAAAGTAAAACACTACGGGGTATTGCTTACGGTGAACCCCTTACACCAGACCGAGTAGCTCCAACTACTCGGTTTTTTCTTTATTAAGGCATTCTATCAGAACATTAAACATCTGATTGCCTTTATTTCTATTGTTGTATCTAAAGCACGCTTCATTTATATAGTTCTGTAACCATTTTTCACTAACCCATGTATGAGTACCACCTATCATTCTTTTAAGCTGTGAAAAATAACCTTCTATAGTATTAGTGCTCACCTGTCCTTCTCTATATATTTTGAAATCATGCCTAATTATTCCATGCTCATACCCTTCATTCCCCAAATTCTTATAAGTCCTATGTTCATCTGTAGAAATAATAGCAGTTTTGTCAATATGTGCATTTATTAAAGGATAAATTGTAGCTTTTTTAGCATCCTTAACTGCCTTTGCTATTACTTTACCTCTTCTCTCTACCATTCCTACCACAGTTGTATCATCACCTGAAACTCTACCTCGCTTACCTTTCCTATCAACTTCTGGTCTGTCTTTATACTTAGAGACGTATGTCTCGTCCACCTCAACAAACCCACGTAGTTTGTCAATTTCTACACCCGCCATAAGTTTTCTTATTTGGTGCAGCATTCTCCAGCTTGTCTTGTATGTAACACCTAGGTGCCTTTCTAAAGCTTTAGCAGAAACACCATTTCTAGTAACTATAATTAGCCACATAGCATAAAACCAATATGTAAGAGGGGTAGTGCTTTTTTCGAATATCGTACCGGCACAAGGGTATATTTGGTGATAGCAAAATCTACATTGATAACATTGACGAGTTGTTATTCTCCTGAAATCTGTATCATGCCCACATTCTGGACAACTATCTAAATTACCGTATCTAATCCTAAATAGCTTATCTAAACAAGCTGCATTATCTGGATATAGTTTCCTAAATTCCTTTATTGTTAGTTTCATGGTAAGGATGTATATGTAATACTTGTTTCATAATTCGGAACAATTCCTTACCTTTGAAGCAAGGAATTAATAATCCTTTTATAAGTTGTACTGGTACTACAACTTTTTAAATTCAAAAAATCTAAGCCGAGATAATTATCTCGGCTTTTTTTATTCACTATAATATATTGCGTCTTTATTTAATCTTGCCCAATTTATTATCATATCAAAATCTTTCATTGTAGGGTCTTTAGGCATTTTTATATATGCCATTTTCCGTTTATTGTCAAGTCTAATTTGAAACTCATCATAACCCATTACTGTATCATCCTCATTAAAAGCGTCAGCAGTTTCAGCAGTTTTAGACTTTGAATTAGGGGTTTCAATAGGTTCTTTTTTCTCTATTAGTGAGGGAAGCGTTTCTGGTTCTATTACAAGAGTTTCGTTCAACTCTTCATTTTCAACCTCTACAACTGTATCAGTTGGATTAGTACTAAAAAGGTTATCTTCTTTTAATAACCTGAGAAAGGTGGCGTTTTCAATAAAAATGTTTGCCGCTTTTTCTGAAACATTTTCAGCTATATCATACTTTCTGAATAGTATTGTTGGTAATCCTTTCTCATCGGGAAGTTTTTTCCCATCAAACTCTTCAACTAACTGTCCATATAATTTTGGAGACTTAAAACATGATAATAATGCGCTCCTTTTCTCCTCTTCATCTAAAGGTTTATATGCAGAAACAAAATTGGGTGTTATTCTGTAACCTTTTCCACTTTTAAGTTCTAATAGGTTATATTGAACACATGCGCTGATTTTAGGAACAACATTGCCCACAGACCTATTGTGAACTTCAGCTATATCTTCTCTGCTAATAATTGTATCACCAAATGAATTATAAATGGGTGTTGTAAATTCAATGCTCTCTTGAATAGGATAAGCAGGATATGAATTACTTCTCTTACCCCTCTTACGGGTATCTGTTAAATTTGTCATACGTGGTACTATTTTTAAATTCAAACGCAAGATAGATAAAAAATAGATAAAACAAAAAAATTTATTTTAACATTTTTAAAAATGTATATTTAACAATGGTTACAGAGGTTTTCTATTGTAGATATGTAGCACTGTATTTATTTAAACACCATTTAAATGGCATTTAAACGCTGTTTAAACACCTCATAAAATAAACATATGTTTAAGCATCAAAACTAGCATACTTTGTAGCAGTTTTATTAGCATATTCTCCAACAACTCTATTATTAGGTATATTTGCTTTCCATGCAAGTCCGCTTAACCAAAGAACAGAAAATCAAGATTGCTAACAGCGACGATGTATATACTATCATGCGTGCTGTTCTAATGCGCCAAAACAGGCTACATAGACAAAGGGAGTTCTTTTGGATTATGGGCTTAAATACAGCTAACGACATAATGTATATAGAGTTAGCAGCCATAGGAAAGGTAAATTCTGTTAATGTTGACCCTGTGGAGCTATTTAGTTTTGCCGTTCAAAAGAAGTGTAAGAAAATTATACTAATACATAACCACCCCTCAGGTAACTTAACACCGAGTGCAGATGATATACACTTAACAAACCAGTTAAAAGAAGGCGCGAAGTATCTAAAGATTGAAATTTTAGAGCACCTTATCATTTCAGAAGAAGGATTTAGTTCCGTGCCGATTTCCTAAATAATATTTCATCTTTCAAATTGAGGTTTCTATCGAAAAAAAACTTGCAAACCTACATGGCTTGAGGGGATAAGTACCAAAACAAACCCATTAACATCTCAATATCAATCAATTACATTTACAGAAACTAAAGAAACATTTTTTACAAAAAATGTTTCCAGTGTATATTTTTTATATACCTTTGCTGCCGATTTGCAAACATTATTAAAAATATTAGAGGGTAGTGAAAACCTGTTTGGGCGTTATGGCATAAAAAGCATAACCATGGATGATGTTGCTAAAGAATTGGGAATGAGTAAAAAAACCCTGTACCAATACGTTAGCGACAAGAACGATTTAGTGGAGAAAACGCTTGACTTTCACTTACAGCGGAATGAACACACTTGTGAGTTGTTGATACAAGACCAAAGTAATCCTATAGAAGCCATGCTAGCCATTGGAGATTTCTTTTGTCAGCACATGAAAGACACTAACCCCTCACTAATGTTTGATTTACGCAAGTATCATCCGTCAGCACTAGAAAAGCTGAATGAGTATAGACTTGAAACTGTCGTAACCCAAATAAAAGGGAATTTAGAGCAAGGTATAAAAGAAGGGTATTATAGAAATGATATTGATTTAGATATAATACCCAGGTTATATATAGGTATGGTAGATGGTATTTTAGAGAGTGACTTTTTCCCTCGTGATGAATTTAAATTTGAAGATGTAGTTCATCAAATGCTTAAATATCACATACATGGTATAGCCACACTAAAAGGAATTGAATATTTAAACAAACTTTCAAAAAACAACTAATTTACACTTATATGAAGTCGAACACTAAAAGGTGGATAGTTTTAGCTTTTGTAACAGTAGGGTTTACTGTTTCATTATTTGCACAGCAGCCTACTAAGTTTAGTATACAAGAAGCTGTAGCTTTTGCAAAAAAGAATAACCTTACTCTTCAAAGCACACGCTTAGAGGAAGACATAGCTAACCAAAAAGTAAAGGAAACCTTAGCATTAGGGTTACCGCAAATTAACGGTAGTGTTAGCTATACTAATAATGTACAGATAGCGACACAACGTCTACCAAACTTTATTAATGGAGCTCTACCTCCCGGTTCAGCACAAGGGCCTGAGTTTATTGATGCCCAATTTGGTATTGCAAACTCATTAACGGCTAGTGCACAACTAAATCAGCTGATTTTTGACGGGACTTACTTTTTGGGATTGAAAGCAGCAAGAGAGTTTGTGAAAATTAGCGAGTACCAAGTTCAACAAACTGAGGTTGACGTTGAAATAAACACCATTAAGGCATATTATGGTGTGCTACTTGCTGAAAAACGAATAGAGCTGATTAACAATAATATATCGAGCTTAGACTCAACATTATACTCACTTTCTGCACTTGCCAAAGAAGGTTTTGCAGAATCAGTTGATACATCACGCATATCACTTTCGCTTTCAAACCTCAACATTCAAAAAGCAGCACTAGAAGACCAAAGAAAAATAATGCTTAATGTTTTAAAGCTTCAAATGGGTTTTGATGTAGATAAAGAAATTGAGTTAACGGAAACTACTGAGAGCTTAAAATCAGCTTTAAAATCAACTAATGTAAGCGGGAAGGGAAGTATTGCCAACCGCAATGAATATAAATTGTTAGACCAGCAAGTAAAATTAGGTGTGCTTGACAAAAAGCGTTACCAAATGGCTTATTTCCCAACACTTAATGGCTTTTTAAGCCATCAGCAAAATACGTTTGCATCTGAGGGAGAGATTAGCCAATTGGGAGACCCGTGGTTTCCGGGCACGGCATGGGGCTTATCATTAAACATACCCATATTTAGCGGGTTTATGCGCAAAAGCCAGATTAAACAAGCCGATTTACGCTTACAACAATATAAATTTCAGTTAAGCCAGTTTGAGCAAGCTTACCAAAACGAGGTATTTACCGCACAAACCAATTACTTAAGAGCTTTAGATAAATACCAGTTACAAAGGAAAAATGTAGACCTGGCCAATGAAATCCGCCGTATAGCAAAAATTAAATTTCAAGAAGGCATAAGAACATCATTAGAGTATACAACTGCTGAAACTGAAAGTAATACAGCTGAAGCAAATAATGTAATTGCATTATACGAGTTAATGATGGCTGAATTGGATTACAGAAAAGCCACCGGCGAAAAAATTTTAAAATAAACTTTGAAAACAATACAACAACTGATAACAACCAACCATAACATGAAAAAAATATTAGCAATAGCACTACTTGCAGTTTTTGCAGTATCATGCGGAGGTCCTCAAGATGAGCAAAAAAAGCTCGAGGAAATGAAAAAGGAGTATGCTAACCTGGGCAAGGAAATTGAAAAACTTGAAAAAGAGTTAGCAAAAAAAGATACTACTCCAAACACCACCCCTATTCGCTTTGAAACAGTTGAAGCAACAGAGTTTAAGCGCCCTGTTGAAATACAAGGGGTAGTTGAAAGTGATAAAAATGTAATAGTAAGTAGTGAGGTAGCAGGAAGAATTGTTGAAGTGGCAGTGAAAGAAGGGCAGAGAGTTTCACAAGGACAAACTATTGCCAGAGTAAATGGAGATATTACTGCAAACTCAATACAAGAAGTTGAAAATGCTTTAAAACTAGCAGAGATAACCTACAAAAAGCAAAAAAATCTGTATGCTCAAAACGTAGGTACAGAAATGCAGTTACTACAAGCAGAAAACCAACGCGATGCTTTACAAAAACAGCTAAGCACACTTCGCACGCAATATGCAAAGTACAACATTACTTCACCGGTTAGCGGTACTATTGACGATGTTCCTGTAAATATTGGCGAGAATATCATGCCGGGTATGCCCATAGCACGTGTGGTAAACAACAACCAACTTAAAGTTACCGCCGATGTTTCAGAAAAATATGTAAGCGTTGTGAAGCGAGGTAATGATGTGAAAGTAAAATTCCCCAGTATAGGTTCAGAAATAGATGCTAAGGTAAGTGCAACAGGGCAAATAATAAACCCTGCAAACCGTACCTTTAATATGGTGATAAATCTGAACAAAACAAATGAAACATTAAAACCAAATCTTTTAGCTTTAGTAACATTATATGACTATATAAACCCCGAAGCCATTACAGTACCTTCTAACATAATAATGAATAACGGTACTGAAGACTTTGTATATGTTCTACAGAAAAAAGGGAAAAAATATATAGCCAAACAACAGCCTATTGAAATTGGTAAAATTTCAGGAGCCTATTCAGAAATCAACAAAGGTCTTTCAGCAGGAGATAAAGTAATTACAGAGAACTACAAAAACCTGGTTGACGGAAGTGAAGTTGAAATAATTAAATAACAGTATTAGCCAACAACATTTATGAGTACAACAGGAGAAAATAATAAACGCAAAGAGTTTGGCATATCCTCATTTGCTATAAATAACCGCACAAGTATATATGTGCTGGTATTTATAATACTTATAGTGGGGTTAGTGGGCTATAACACTATGCCAAAGGAGAGTTTCCCTGAAATAAAACAACCTACAATATATGTTGGTACTGTTTATCAGGGTAACTCACCTGCTGATATGGAGAATTTGATTACCCGCCCCATAGAGAAGGAAATCAAATCACTAAAAGGAATAAAAAAATTCACATCAACATCAATACAAGATTATTCAACCATTATAGTTGAGTTTGAAATTGATGTAACACCTGAGGAAGCTTTGCAAGATGTAAAGGATGCGGTAGATAAAATGAAATCGGAATTGCCGAGTGATTTACCTAACGACCCTGACATTTTTGAGCTGGACTTCTCAGACTTTCCCGTTCTTAACGTAAACGTTTCCGGAAACTTCGGATATGATATACTGAAAGAAAATGCAGAATACCTGCAAGATGAGTTTGAGAAACTGCCTGAAGTTTCAAAAGCAGAGTTGCGTGGACTACTTGAAAAAGAGGTGAAAATTTCGGTGAACAAAAACCAAATGGAAGCCTTGGAAATTAGCTTTCAGGATATTGAAAATGCTATTGCCGGTGAAAACGTAACCATGTCAGGCGGGGAAATTTTAAGTATTGATGGAGATAACTTAAACCGAAGAAGTATACGAGTTACAGGAGAGTTTAAGGACTTCAAAAAAATGGGGAACATCATAGTAAAAGATGAGAACCAAGATATAGTTTACTTACGCGACATTGCTACGGTTGAATTTGGACCGGAAGAGCCTACAAGTTTTGCCCGACTGGACGGAAATACCGTTGTATCCATTGATATTAAGAAAAAATCAGGTGAAAACCTGTTGAATGGTGTTGACAAGGTAAAGGAGGTTATAGAAAAAGCAAAAAAATCTAAACTTCCTAAGGGAATGAAGGTGGTTTTTACCAATGACCAGTCTATACAAACACGTGATAATGTAGATAACCTTGAGAACAGTATTATATCAGGTATTATACTTGTAGTTTTAGTACTGCTTTTCTTTATGGGTGTGCGCAATGCAATGTTTGTGGGTATAGCCATCCCTCTATCTATGTTATTGGGTTTTGCCATACTTTACTTTATGGGTGCTACCCTGAATATGATGATATTATTCTCACTTATCATGGCCCTGGGAATGCTGGTTGATAATGGTATTGTGGTGGTAGAAAATATTTACCGCTTGCATACCAATGAGGGTTTAAACAAAAAAGAAGCATCAAAATACGGTATTGGTGAGGTAGCAGTCCCTATTATAGCCTCTACCCTAACTACTTTGGCTGCCTTTTTACCACTATTGTTTTGGAAAGACTTAATGGGTGAGTTTATGAAGTTCTTACCTATTACCCTGATAATAGTGTTGGCATCATCACTTTTTGTGGGACTTGTTGTAAACCCTGTAATCACATCAAGATATGTGCAAAAAGAAGGTGAAGATTCAGTATCTCCTGCTAAACGTTTTTGGATAATTAACATAGTGCTTCTAGTACTTGGTATTTTATTGGTAATTGGATACTTCACAGCCCAAGCAAGCGGAGACCCTACTGCTTCTGCTACTGTAGGAAACCTATTATTAATTATAGCTATACTACGTATACTTACACGTTATGTGTTTAAGCCAGGCTCTGATGCTTTCCAAAAGAAAGGTTTAGTAAAATTGGAAGCCTTTTATTTAAAAGTAATTAACTGGGCTGTAAAACGTGCAGTGGTGGTAATTGCCAGTACCATTACGTTATTGTTTTTCAGTTTGATATTCTTTGGTATGCGTGGTCCTAATGTGGTATTCTTTCCTGTAAATGAGCCACTGTACTTCAACGTATTTATAGAAACTCCTATAGGAACAGACATTGAAAAAACCAATGCAATTACCAAGAAAATTGAAAAAATTGTTCAGGATAGAATAAAGGCAGACAGTAATATTATTGAAGCTGTATTAGCGCAAGTAGGTGAAGGAACTGCAGACCCTAGTCAAGGGGTACAACAAGGTTCTTCGCCCAATAAAGCCCGTGTAACAGTTTCGTTTATTAAAACAGCCGACAGGAAAATGAAATTTCCTGAAGCTAGAAGAACATCACTTGTAATGGAAGATGTGCGTGAGGCACTGAAAGATATTCCTGATGCAAACATTACGGTTGAGAAAAACAGTGAAGGACCTCCGGTAGGTAAGCCTATTAACTTGGAAATAAGTGGTGAGAACTATGACACCTTGATTAAATATAGTAACATCATTAAAAACATGATGGAAGAGGCTGATGTTCCCGGTGTTGATAAGCTTAAATCTGACCTTGAAGCTGACAAGCCTGAGCTTTTGGTTAAAATAAACCGTGAAGCTGCACGCAGGTATGGTATTTCAACTTATAGTATTGCTAACACTATACGTACTGGTAGTTTTGGTAAGGAAATATCAAAATACAAAGAAGGAGAAGATGATTTCCCTATTAATCTACGCTTGCGTAACCAAGAACGCTATAGTGAAACCGATTTATTAAATCAGCGCATCACTTTCCGTAATCCTTCAACAGGACGAATTGTACAAGTACCTATATCTGCAGTTGCTTCTGTAGAATACGGAACTACTTTCGGCTCTATAAAACGTAAGGATATGGACAGAATGATAACTATTTATTCTAACGTTAAAGAAGGTTATACACCTAACGAAATAGTGCCTGTATTCCAAGCCATGCTTGAGGACTTTAATCTTCCTGAAGGATATGACTTCAAGTTTACGGGTGAGCAGGAAGAACAAGGGAAATCAACTGAGTTTTTAGGTAATGCATTTATGATTGCCTTTATGTTAATATTCCTAATTCTGGTAGCTCAGTTTAATAGTGTTATAAGCCCATTGATAATATTACTATCAGTACTATTCAGTACCATAGGGGTATTTTTAGGGTTCGGTATTTTTAAAATGGACTTTTCTATTTTAATGTGTGGTATCGGTATTATATCATTAGCAGGTATAGCGGTAAACAATGCTATTGTATTGATAGATTATACCAACTTAACTCGTGTGAGAAGAAAAAAAGAGCTGGGATTAGGTGAAGATGATTTACTACCTCTTGAAGAATTGAAAAGTACTATTGTTAGTGCAGGTAGTACCCGTTTACGCCCTGTATTGCTTACAGCTATTACTACTATATTAGGTCTTATTCCTTTAGCAGTAGGTATAAATATTAACTTCTTTACTTTATTAAGCAGATATGATGCTCAGTTTTATATAGGTGGAGATAGTACAGTGTTTTGGGCTCCTATGAGTTGGACTATTATTTTCGGTTTGATTTTCACCACCTTTTTAACCCTTGTAGTTGTACCTGTGATGTTCTATATGAGTGAGAGAGCACAGCGTTGGGTAAGAGGCTTGATGAGCAAAAAAGCATAAACTCCCTTTTTTTATTTCGTTATATTTTGATAAACCCGTTTTACAAATTTGTAAAGCGGGTTTTTTGTTGTTGGTCTAAATTGAGTTTAAAAAACTAAAAATCACCTTATATTGCGACAACGTTTAAAAATCAATAATTGTCCTAACAATCAAAGAACTAAAATATTATGAAAAAAATTTACATACTCTTCGTGGCTTGTGCATTAGCCTTTGCAGTATCATCTTGTAGTAAAGACGATGATAATAGCGGATCAACCCCTTCCGGTGGCGGCGGAGGTGGTAATAATACTGTTGACGTATGGGCAAACATTCAAGGTACTTTTGTGGGTGATGAAGTTACATCAACAGGAGGTACCGTAAATAATGTTGAAGTTACCATTACTAAAATTAGTGATACTAAAGTACGTATAGTTCCCGGTGCTAATAGCCAAAGTTTAGTACAGTTAGATATCCCCATATTTAAAGGTGATACTTCTGTTTTTCATCAACAGGGTGTATTTAACGGGTCATTTTTTGTGATAGCAAACTCTAATCCTCCACAGGTTATATTAGATGATAAAGATAATAATGTAAGCTACTCAGGGTTAAAAAAATAATTGAAGCTAATTCTTCAAAAAAAGCCCTTTGCTAAATTAGCAAAGGGCTTTTTTAGTAAACGGAAAATCCTTACTACCTATTCAAAGTATTATTTTTTCCTGCCCTGGCATCGGCTTCCAGCTTATCGGCTTTTTTGCGGGCTTCATCAACAACAGCATCGGCTTTTGCATCACCTTCAGCTACTACTTTATCAGCTTTTTCTTTTGCCTTTTCTTTAAGCTTTTCTGCTACTTTTTCAGCAGCTCTTTTAGCAATAGGATTGCTTCCTGCCAGTTTAACTTTGTCATCAGCCTCTTTATTTGCTTGCTCTAATATAGCATCAGCTTGTTTACGGCTTTCTACTTTTATGGCATCAGCTTGTTTTTGAGCTTCGTTTATCAGTTTTTCTCCCGCTGCTTTTGCTTCTGCAATTCTTTTTTCTAGTTCTTTATCTACTTTATCAATAGCCTTTTCTTTCTCCTCATTAAGTTTTTGTTTAGCTGCATCCTTCACATCATCTAAAGTATTTTTAGCTATTTCTTTCAGGCTGGTTTTAATTATCGGGCTACTGGTAAAACCACCTATCAGTGCATTGATGTGTAGCACTTCTTTAGGATTAAGTGTAACTCCTTTTTTGCCAACCTCATTTAGTAAATTTGTTAAAGCACTATTCGCTTCTCCAAACATACTTCGGGGTACATCCAGCTTTAAATTATAATCTAAAGAACGGTCTAAACCTGATGAGCCGTCAATGGTCATTTTTACACCGTTTGTTTTAATATCAAAAGGTTTAAGCCCTATTCGTCCATCTTCAATTTTAAATAAAAGTAATACTTTACTTAAGTCGATTGCTTGTAAATCACTTACTTTTAGTGTATTTGCCAGTTTACTTAACGGCGGATAACCTGAAAGTGTAGCTTTAGGAATCTCAAGCTTACCGTTACTGGTTAGGCTGTTTAGTAGGGGTGTCATATCATCTCCTAACAACGCATTCAAATTAAAATCAGCAGATATTTTACCATTTATATATTTAGCAATAGGTGATAACTGCTGTATTGTATTCATATACTTAAATGCTTCACCTGCTTCAATAGCATCGACTGTCAAGTTTAGTTCTGTTGTTGGTTTTGTAGGATTCACAGTACTATACAACCCATTCATTTTCACTTTACCACCAAAAATATCCGTACGTACATTATTAAGAGTTATAGCTTGGTTAGCAACTTTTGCTTCCCCTCCCATATTGGTTAGTTCAAGATTATCATACAAAAAGCGCCCAATATCTAGGTTTAAAGCAAAATCAATATTCTTAGGTACTTCAACTACTTTTAAAGGTATAGTATCAGCAGGTTGAGGGGTTTCTGTACCGTTACTTTCCCCGGTTAGGTATTGGTTAGCATCAAACAATTTAGATTTCAGGTCTAAATTTCCTTTAAGTGTACCGTTACCAAAAAAGTAGCCGAAGAAATTACTTAAACTACCTTTCATACTCACATCACTATTCCCCAATTGAGCATTAAATACAGGCATCTCAACAGTTTTGGGATTGAAGTTTAGTTGCGCTTTAGTAATGGTTGTTTTTGGTAAGCTATCGGTATTGTATACCACATTAGTAGCCGTAATATTACCTGATGCATCAAAATCTTCGTATTGCTCTTTTTCAATGGTTGATGCCCTACCCTTTGCCTTCATGTCGGCAGCAATTAGTCCGCTAACAGTAGTACCTTTTTCTAATGGAATAAGCTTAGAAACATTATCGAGGTTTATTTTTCCTTTGGCATCCAAATCAACATAAGAGTCTGTTGTAGGGTTTTTTGCAAATACTTTGGTGTGGAAAGGCTCCCCTGCCATTACAAAGTCAAACTTCTTCAAGTCTATAATAGTATGGTCTATTACCCCATCAGGGTTGTTTACATTTAGGTTTACAAATATGCTTTTCATATCCGCAGGCATATCAGGATACTTAAACGTACCGTTATCTACAGACAGGTTCACATTAAAAGCAGGGATAGTAGTTTCATTATAAACTCCTTTAAGCATACCGTCTAATCCCATTTTTCCACTGGTTTTTATGCTTGCAAAGTCTTTAGTAAATACAGCAGGAACTAATGATAGTATGTTTTTAAAATCTGTTTTTTTTGCAGCAAACTTCAAATCCATTTCAATATCATCAGCAAGCATTGCCACAAACCCGTCAAAACCCGCAACTAGTTCATTCAGTTGTAACTCGTTTTCTTTAAAAGTAAACTTAAACTGCTTCATATCGGCTTCTATATCTGCCTTCAGGCTGGTATTTACTTTATTTAGGTAATTTATTCCCTCCATACCAAAGCTTACAGCTTGTATGTCTGTTATAGTATTAATAGTAAAAAGGTCTTGGGTAAAATCACCACTTAACTCGTGGTTCAAACCTTCAAGGGCAGTATACATACCTCCTTGTTGGTCATCGTATACAATTCGCCCATCAGTAATTTTAAGTTTCTTCAATCCTAGCTTAAACGATGAAGCTGAATCTGTTGACTCCACATCTTCGGTAGTATCGCCAGATTGTTTCATTATATCCCAATTAGGTACACCATCTTTACCTACTTTGGCATAAATACGAGGTTGGTTTAAACTAATTTCAGTTATTTGGATTTTATCTCCTGATATAACTGACATTACATCTAGTGTGGCACTAAAATCTTTTATAGAAACCAGTGTATCAGTATCAAGACTATCAGCAATGCTAAAGTTTGTGAAACCTATAGTAAACTGCGGGAAGTCTTTAAATAAGCTTAAACTTACATCATTATCAAAATCTACAGTAGCTGTAAGTTGTTTATTGGCTTCTTTTTTAACCAGCTCAACTATTTTTCCTTTAAAAATAAAAGGTAATGCCACTACTGTTCCTAATAAAACAACTACTACAATTGCGAATATTTTTAAAAACTTCTTCATACTTATTTGTTATACTTTGCAAAACTACTAAACAATGGATAACCAAATTGTTAATGCTTAGTATTGTTTTAGCACTCTTTATACTATAAACTTAGTTTAGTGAAAAATAATATACTCATTAAAGCATTTATTATACCCTTTATTTTAATACTAGGCATATCTTTTACTAAAAAAACTGAAAAACAAAACATGGATACTCCTGAAATTATATATGTATACGACCCTTTGTGCGGCTGGTGCTACGGTTTTAGCCCTGTGATGAAAAAAATAAAAGAACGGTTTGGAGACAGCCTTACCTACTCTGTATATACAGGTGGTTTGGTGTTGGGAGAGCGAATAGGTACCGTTAAAGATAAATTTGAATATGTTTTGGATGCTTACAAACAAGTAGAGCAAACCACAGGAACTATGTTTGGTGAAGGTTTTAAAACTAACATTATAGGTAATGCTGATGAGTATGTATTTAGCTCCGTACCTCCCGGAAAAGCATTTGTAATTTTAAAAGAGCTTCAACCCGATAATGCATTGAATTTTGCTCATGACTTACAACGGGCTATTTATTGGGACGGTAAAGACATACATAAACCTGAGATGTATGCTGAAATTGCTGACAAGTATGGCATTGATACAGGCATATTTGCCCAAAGGTTTAATGATACGGCTTATGACAAATTACTAACTAGGGATTTTGAGACCAGTGCTTATTACCAAGCACAAGGATACCCTCATGTATTATTGAAAAAGGATGACCAATACTATTTACTTACCAGAGGGTATAACAGTTACGAGAACCTGGAACCCATAATTAATAAAATATTGAATGAATAAAAAAAGCCCTGTATTAATACAGGGCTTTTTAAGTTTTATAATTGTTCTCTTAGTTAATGGTAACCTCAAAGGGCATGCGGGTAAGAACTCCTTGATGTTTCATCACCCTTTTCATTTGCATGTAGTACTTATAGTTTTCTCCTAACTCTTCTTTCAAAATATCTGCTTTGGTTTGTGCACTAAAACCCATGAAAAACTCTTCAAAAGGATTTTTTTGCTTAGGCAATTCCTTAATGCGGTAGTTAGTTAATCCACCTTTTTCTGCTGCAATATCTAATGCAAGTTGTAAACCTCCAATTACATCAACCAGTCCACGTTCTTTTGCATCGTTTCCTGTCCAAACACGCCCTTGGGCTATTTCATGTACAGCATCTTTATCCATTTTTCTACCTTTAGCAACCACCGCCAAAAACTGGTCATAAATTTCATTTACATAGTTTTGGATTATTTCTTTTTCCCCTTCGTTAAAAGGACGGTCTACCCTACCCAAATCTGCATACACACCTTTTTTCACTCCGTCAAAAGAAATTCCCATTTTGTCATTTAGCAATTTCTGCATATTGGGTATTAAGCCAAACACACCTATAGAGCCTGTAATGGTGTTAGGTTGTGCTATAATAGTATCAGCAGCCATAGCAATATAATAACCTCCTGATGCTGCTACATCTCCCATAGAAACTATAACAGGTTTTTCTTTTTTAAGTAGCATTAACTCTCTATGAATTATGTCTGATGCTAGTGCACTTCCACCGGGAGAGTTAATTCGTAATACAACTGCTTTTATTTTATCGTCTTTTCTGGCTTTACGTATAGCCTTATTTATACTTGCCGAACCAACAGACTCACCATCTCCATCACCGTCTACAATATCTCCTGTTGCATAAATTATAGCTATTTTACCTTGCTTATCGGTATCCTCGCCTTCTTTTTTGGGTGCTTTTACTTTATCGTACTTTATAGGGTTTAAAAAGTTAATATCATCGTCTTTTTCTAACCCCAGCTCCTCTTTTATAGCTTTCATCACCTCATCATGGTAAGCTAGTTTATCAATCATTTTAAAATCAACCGCATTTTTGGGGTTGCGTATTAGCATACTATCGGCTATTTCTTGTATCCTTGAAACATCAATTTTTCTACTCTTAGCTATTCCGGCTAAATAGGTTGAGTATAATGATGATAAGTATACATCTATCTGCTGGCGGTTTTCATCACTCAATTTATCCAATACAAACGGCTCCACAGCACCTTTAAATTTACCCACCTTAAATACCTGCATCTCAATACCCAGCTTTTCAAGTGCTTTTCTAAAAAAGGTAACGTTGCTTGCCATACCATTAAAAATCAACTCACCCGAAGGATTCATAAATACCTTATCGGCTACAGAAGCTAAATAATAAGAACGCTCTGTATACAATTCGCCATAAGCGTAAATAAACTTCTTCGATTTTTTAAAATCTATCAAAGTATTTCTTAAGTCTTCCAAGCTGGCATATCCTACATAAAAATCAGGGTCTATATTTATAAAAATACCGCTTATTTTAGGGTCATCTTTAGCTTTTTGAACATTAAGAATTAAATCTACCAGACCTATTTGACGATCGTTACTCATATTTACAAAATCGTAATTCTCAAATGGGTCTTGTGAGGTTCTTTCCGTAAGCTGGCCACTCAGTGCCAAGTTTAATACCGTATTAGTTTTAACGCTTACTTTTTCATCTGATTTTAGATTGGATATCTGGGCTGCTATTATCCCAATAACAATAAATATCAATATCACACCTGCTAGGACAAACCCAGTCATAGATGCGAACATCATTTTAAAAAACTGCTTCATTTTTCTATACCTTTCGTGTTAATACTTTACTAGTTTGGTAACAGAACTTAGATTTCCGTCATTTACTTGTACAAAGTAACAACCCGCAGGTAGTGAAGCTATATTTAATTCGGTAAAAGTTTCATTTAAAACGGTGGAATGCACAAGCTTCCCCGCTACATTATAAAAATTGACATTGCAAGGATAGTTCAGCACCTTGTCGGCATTAATACGTACAGTATTTGCAGTAGGATTAGGGTATAGTTGAATATTGGCTCTTTTGTGTTCCTGTACCGATAAGCCTGATACATTCGCAGTAAATGCTAGTATACTTTGCCCTCCTCCTTGTATTTGCAAGCTAAAAGAATCCGTAAAATTCATTCCTGCATTTTTAGCTATAAACCTAAAAGTAAAATATTTGCTTTCTCTTGGTTGTATTTTAAACAAACCTTGTTGTGTGGTAACATTGGGCTGAGGCTTGGGAGTTAATGAAGCCATTACGATATCCACTTCAGTATTACCGGTATTTTCAACTAACAAACCATAATCTATAGTATCGTTTAGGGCTACATAGCCATAGTTTACAGGTTGGGTATAAGTAGTTGATATGCTTTTGATTTGTGGCGGTCCCGCACCTGCAAAATTGCTTATACGTTCTATAAACTCAGGGTGGTCTATATATGGGTTGCGGTTACCCTGAACCAAAAAGGTACGTTCATTTCGCAAAGAATCCCACGATGTTGGTTTAAAGGCTAATGCCCATTTGCGTAATATATCTTCCTGCGGATTAAAAAAACCTGAATGGTCTTGATAACGGGTAACAAAATATATCATGGCCCTGGCAGCAGTTCCTTTATGCTCATTCCTAGGCTCAAAAGTAGAATTATCAGATATTGAACCACCTTGCATCCAAACAGGAGAAGTTACTACACCAAAGGGGTCGTTACTCCTTTGCGTATTTGCTGTAGCATCAGAGGGAAACAAATGATGAATATCAGAGAACATTGGATTTTGCGAATTATACTGACTACGTGGAAAAGTATGTTCAGCATTAAAACTGTTAGAAACAGCACCTGCGCGGGTATTAAAGGTTGCTACCCTGCCTGTATACACACAAGTAATGTCTCCGTTTTGGTTGTCAATAAAACCATACATTTGGTCTCGTGCGCTGGTATACCCAATATTGGTATTATGTCCTTGTGTAGTAATTGTTCTAAGTGCTGTAAGTAAATCACCCTCCCATTTATCTTGCGTGGTATTATAAGTACCCCCCGAATAGAAGCCTGTGCCGTTTAAATGAGAAACTATGGTTCCGTATGGGCTGTTTGAAGAAATAATCACTTTCTCATTATAAGTAATATTGTGGCGAGGGCTAAAAGTTACTTGTATGGTTTTGCTCGTTTTTGGGGCTAAATCAATTAATGTATCGCTTACTTTAAAATCTTTATTGGTAGTTCTAATGCCAACATCCTTCAAACTATAAGGAGAGTTATTGCTAATTACCAAAGTAGTAGTTGAAGAAAGATTTTTAAACAGTGTGCCGTACTTTATAGAGTCTTTTGAAACTACAAAATCTTGTGCATTAAGCTGTATGAAAATAAAGCTGCAAACAACAGCTAACAAAGTTTTTCTGCTCATAAAAGTGCAAAATTAAGCATTGCCCTACTATATTCAGACGATGGTGGGTAAATAATGTGTTATCAAATTTTTACTCCCCTGCTTTTGCAGTAATTTCGCAGCCGTATGGATTTAAACGCATTAACAGCAATAGCACCTGTAGATGGCAGGTATAGAAGAGTAACCCATCCTTTAGCTGCTTATTTTTCTGAATTTGGTTTAATACGTTACCGCGTACAGGTAGAAATTGAGTATCTAATTTTTTTAGCTGAAATACCACTACCTCAGCTTGAAGGAAAAATAGACGGTGCAAAAAAAGATGCTCTAAGAAAAATATATACTGATTTTAGTATTGCTGACGCTGAAACCATAAAAACTACCGAGAAAACTACCAACCACGATGTAAAAGCAGTTGAGTATTTTGTTAAAGAAAAATTACAGGGTTTAGGCTTAGAAACTGTTACAGAGTTTGTGCACTTTGGTCTAACCTCTCAAGACATTAATAATACATCCATTCCATTAAGCCTTAAAGAAGGAATACATACTGAAATACTCCCACCTCTTAAACAAGTAGTTAGCCTATTAAAAGAAAAGGCAACGGAATGGGAAAATATACCCATGCTTGCAAAAACGCACGGGCAACCTGCCTCTCCCACTAAGCTAGGTAAAGAAATACAAGTTTTTATTGAGCGCATAAACAACCAAATAAAGCAGTTGGAAGTTATACCACATGCTGCAAAGTTTGGCGGCGCAACAGGCAACTTTAATGCCCACCATATAGCCTATCCTGCTATGGATTGGGCAAAACTGGGGAATGATTTTGTACAAAACAGTTTGGGGCTAACCCGTATGCAATACACTACCCAAATTGAACACTACGATAATTTTGCTGCCCTTTGCGATGCTTTGAAACGCATCAATAATATATTGATTGATTTGTGCCGAGATATTTGGACGTATATCTCTATGGATTATTTCAAGCAGAAACTGAAAGAAGGAGAAATAGGCAGTAGTGCCATGCCACACAAAGTAAACCCCATAGATTTTGAAAATGCTGAGGGAAATTTAGGAGTAGCCAATGCTTTGTTTGAACATTTTGCTGCCAAACTGCCCATTAGCCGTTTGCAGCGAGATTTAACAGACAGTACTGTACTCCGCAATGTAGGTACTCCTTTAGGGCATACGTTAATAGCCTATACATCACTACTAAAAGGGCTAAACAAACTATTGCTTAACAAAGATGCAATAGATGCTGACTTAAATAACAATTGGGCAGTAGCAGCCGAAGCTATACAAACCATTTTGCGCCGTGAAGGTTATGAGAAACCTTATGAAGCCCTGAAGGAACTTACCAGAACCAACACTAAAGTTACCCAACAAAGCCTGGCTGAATTTATTGATACGCTGAATGTAAGTGATGAAATAAAAACTGAACTAAAAGCAATAACACCTTTTAATTACGTGGGAATTTTTTAATTCTCCTTTGGTCTATCGCTTTTAAGCAAGGGGATTCTCTTATCAAAAAAGTTCGTACTAATAATTGATATTGGCATTTGTAAAAACAAACTGTGCCTATTGTTTTGAATTCCGTCTTGCTGCTTGGGTGATAATATGCTTGATGATATACCGATATTAGCCATACCCCAAATCGTTATTCCATAGTTATATCCGATACTTCCATAATTTTTAGCATTAGAGCTTATATTATATCTGTATTCAGCACCCGCAAAAACAAAAGGTAGTATTGCAGGTACCCACTTTATCCCTACAGTTGGTGTTAAAGTAAAGTACTTAGAGTGATAGTTATTTCCTACACCGGCCTCAAAAATCCAGATACTTGAAGCTATTGGTGCACTTAAAGGCCCTTCTATTCCATTTGGTGCAGTAATATGCTTATATCTAATATCAGTACTAATAGAATTATCAAAGTTTACCCCTAAAGAAATGAAATCGGCTTCCACTCTATCACCTATTTGAAACAATTGTCCAAAACCATAATACGGGAGTGCTAGAAATAAACTACTAAGCACTGATAATTTAATATTCATAATTACTAGAAAATTAAACCTACTAACTTTCAAGACACATATTAATAAGAAAAAGTTGATAAAACATAATACCGCTAACACTTGTTAGTAATATAAGATTTAGAAATATTCTAAATTGCCGACAAAATGTTGTTAAAGGAAATAAAAAAACCTGTAAAGCTTTTAAAGGACTAATCCTAACGACACCAAAGTAACGTACTAAAGCTTAGTATAATCATTGATACACCAAGGTATTAGCAATAACCTAAAGTCATAATTAAAAGAAATTGCTCCTTTTAATTATGTTGTAATTATTAGAAGAAAAACGACAGTTGGAAATTTGTTGATACTGCTGTAATAAACTGTGAAAATGTTCTTGTTTGTGAATGAACATTAACGTTACGTGAACCAATATATATATCTTTATAAACTACTCTTGATACTAAAACATCTGAACTTAAAGTAATTGCAAAAAATCTTGAAGGCGCATAGCCAATTGAACCACCGCCAATAAAAACAGGACTACCAATTTTTTTATATATAGACTCAAAATCAGGTCGATTAGGTTTATTAAATACTAAATCAATATCAAGAAAGCCTGAAATTGGGTCGCGTTTTGCTCCCTCTACTCTAAGTATTGGTACTATCGAATATGCGATTCCCAAACTTCCCCGATACTCATAAAACACTCTTTTCATTTTATTAAATCTATTTCTCCTATAATAACCTAAAGTATATGTTGTAATTGAAGAATAGGCTTCAAGTATTTTAAATTTGGTATCATGATAAAATTTAGATAACTCCTCATTAACACTTTTCTCATTTATACCGAAATCAGTTTGAGAAACTCTACCCAAAACTCCCCAATTTTTACCAACTTTAACGCCAACTGATAAATCTGCAGTAATTCCTACTTCTGCAAATCCGCCTTCTGCATATCCTTGAGATTCTAACTCCTTTGTTGTATTCGCATTACCAAACCTCACTTTTGAAAACTTTCCAAATGGAATACCATAACCAACAGACACATTTAAACTAAACTTTGGAGTAAATGCTTTTGAAAACTTATTTAACCCACTACTATCAGGTTCGAACTGTTGTGCATTTACAGGCAATACAATTAATAATAATAAAAATTGAAGAATAGTTAATAGTTCTTTCATACCTAAATTATTACTGCAAAATAGCTTTCAATATACATGTTTTCTATGCAAACAAAAATCTGCTAACACTTGTTAGTAGACATAAGATTTAGAAATATTCTAAATTGCCGACAAAATGTTGTTAAAGGATGGTAGAAATATAAATTTGCACCGTCTTAAAAAACCGACCTTTCTATATACTGAATATGAATTGGCTAACAAAAACTCTCACATCTTCAATAGGTAAAAAAATCACCATGAGTTTAACGGGTTTATTCCTATGCTCTTTTTTGGTGGTTCATTTAACGGGAAACCTACAGTTACTTAAAACTGATAGCGGACTGGCTTTTAATGTATATGCGGTTTTTATGACCACATTTCCTTTAATTAAAGTTATATCATTCGGGCTGTATGCCACTATAGCCTACCATGCTATTATGGGTATATACCTTGCCAGAAAAAATGCTGCATCACGCAAAAGTAAATATGCAGTTGATGCAGGTAATGCTACCAGTTTTTGGGCTAGCCGTTGGATGGGAGTTTTGGGAACTATTATTTTGGTATTTATAGTTGTTCACATGGGCGACTTTTGGTATGAGTATAAATTTGAAAGTGTACCCTATGTACAATATACTATAGACCTAAATAGCGATAAACTTTTAGATGCTGATACAAGTGTAGCACCTATTGAAGCAAAAATGCAGGAAACATATACTGCATCAACCAAAACAATAATTGTTAAGGACCTTTTCAGAGAAGTAAACGAAGCATTTGAGAATCCGCTATTGGTTCTGTTATATGTATTTGCCATGTTTGCCATAGCATTCCACTTGATACATGGTTTTAAAAGTGCATTTCAAACCTTAGGAATTAATCATAATAAATACAACGGACTAATTAAATTTTTAGCCGTTTGGGTATTCGGAATAATTGTTCCTGCACTGTTTGCCCTTATTCCTGTTTACATTCTTGTTTCATCGTATAACGTATAAAGATAAAAGTAGAATGATAAAAACTCCAGACTATGCATAACTTTAAAGAGTTGAAAGTTTGGAATAATAGTATGGAACTAGCAACAGAATTATATAAAGCTACAGAAAACTTCCCCAGTGAAGAAAAGTTTGGTATTACCGCGCAAATGCGAAGAACATCTGTTGCCATACCCTCACTAATTGCTGAAGGTGCAGGTAGAACAACAAATAAAGACTTTTCTAACTTTCTGAGTATGGCTTTAGGTTCTTGCTATGAATTAGAAACCCAATTACTTCTTTCGAAAAGATTAAACTTAATAAAAGAAACAACTTGTAATAAAATCATTGATGATTGTATAAACGTATCAAAAATGTTAGTGAACCTTAAAAAATCTCTAAATACCTGATACTTTATACTTACTACATTATACTAATAAGAAAACGATGTCTGAAAAATTAATATCGAAAATACCTGACGGTCCTATAAGCGATAAATGGACTAACCATAAGTTTAAATTAAAGCTGGTAAACCCTGCTAATAAACGTAAGTATGATATTATAGTTGTTGGTAGCGGTTTGGCAGGAGCATCTGCGGCAGCTTCTCTTGCAGAGTTGGGCTATAATGTAAAAGTATTTTGTTTTCAAGATAGTGCACGCCGTGCACACTCTATTGCTGCACAAGGGGGTATAAATGCAGCTAAGAACTATAAAAATGATGGTGATAGTGTATACCGCCTATTTTATGACACAGTAAAAGGAGGCGACTATCGTGCCCGCGAGGCTAATGTGCACCGTTTGGCAGAAGTTAGTGTAAATATTATAGACCAATGTGTTGCACAAGGTGTACCCTTTGCTCGTGAATATGGTGGACTACTAGATAACCGTTCTTTTGGTGGTGCACAAGTATCGCGTACTTTTTATGCTAAAGGACAAACCGGTCAGCAACTTCTTTTAGGTGCATATAGTGCTATGAACCGTATGGTAGCTGAGGGTAAAATTGAAATGTTCGAACGCCATGAAATGCTTGATGTAGTAACCATTGACGGGCACGCAAGAGGAATTATAGCACGTAACTTAGAAACCGGTGAGATAGAACGTCATGCAGGGCATTCTGTTTTGCTATGTTCAGGTGGGTATGGTAATGTATTCTTTTTATCAACCAATGCAAAAGGTAGTAATGTAACTGCCGCTTGGCGAGCACATAAAAAAGGTGCTTTCTTTGGTAACCCCTGCTATACGCAAATACACCCTACTTGTATTCCTGTGTCTGGAGACCACCAATCAAAGCTTACGCTTATGTCAGAAAGTTTGCGTAACGATGGTCGTGTATGGGTACCTAAAGCTAAAGGCGATAAGCGCAAAGCCAAAGATATTCCTGAAAACGAAAGAGATTATTATTTAGAGCGTAAATACCCATCATTCGGGAATCTTGTTCCGCGTGATGTGGCAAGTAGAAATGCCAAAGAAATGTGTGATGCAGGGCATGGTGTTGGAGCAAGCGGGCTTGCTGTATACTTAGACTTTGCAGATGCAATAAACCGTATGGGCAAAGATGCAGTGGAGGCTAAATACGGTAACTTGTTCGATATGTATCAGCAAATTACAGGCGAAAATCCTTATGAGGTACCTATGCGTATTTACCCAGCCGTTCACTATACTATGGGTGGTTTGTGGGTTGATTATAATTTAATGACAACCGTACCGGGCTTATACGCTTTGGGTGAAGCTAATTTTAGCGACCATGGTGCTAACCGTTTGGGAGCATCAGCATTAATGCAAGGTTTGGCTGATGGATACTTTGTTATCCCTGCAACTATAGGCGATTATCTTTCTGATGTAGAACGCAAACCTATTTCTGCTGATACACCTGAGTTTGAACAAGCTGAAAAAGAAGTAAAAGACCGAATAAATAAACTGCTGAGCATTAAAGGCAAAAATACTGTAGACTATTACCACAAAAAACTGGGTAAAGTAATGTGGGATAAATGTGGTATGGCACGTAATGAGCAGGGGTTAAAAGAAGCAAAAGCAGAGATACAAGCAATTCGTGAAGATTTTTGGCAAAATGTAAACGTAACAGGAACTAACGAAGATTTAAACCAACAGCTTGAAAAAGCCGGGCGTGTTGCCGATTTTTTAGAGTTGGGTGAACTTATGGTAGATGATGCTTTACACCGAAATGAATCATGCGGCGGGCACTTTAGAGAAGAATACCAAACCCCTGAGAACGAAGCCAAACGCGATGATGAAAGCTTTGCGTATGTAGCCGCTTGGGAATATAAAGGAGATGGACAGGCTGAGGAATTGCACAAAGAGAACTTGGAGTTTGAAAACGTGAAACTAACTACAAGAAGTTACAAATAGAATTTAGTTTACAGTTTATAGTCTTCAGTTTTAAGTTAATAACTGAAAACAGGAAACTGAAAACAGGAAATAAAAAATAAAACTACAAACTAATATGAACCTTACACTTAAAGTTTGGAGACAGAAAAACAGAAACACCAAAGGTAAGTTTGAAACCTATAAGGCTGAAGATGTATCGCCTGATATGTCGTTTCTGGAAATGGTTGACGAGGTAAACGAAAAAATATTAAAAGAAGGTAAAGAAGAACCCATAGCATTTGACCACGATTGCCGTGAAGGTATTTGTGGTAGTTGCAGTATGTATATAAACGGCAGAGCACATGGCCCTCTAAAAGGGGTAACTGCCTGCCAACTACACATGCGTAGCTATAAAGATGGTGATACCATTACTATTGAACCATGGAGAGCAAATGCTTTCCCAGTGATAAAAGATTTGGTGGTAGACCGCTCTGCTTTTGACCGTATACAACAAAAGGGAGGGTATGTTTCGGTAAATACTGGTTCAGTGCCCGATGCTAATGCTACCCCAATACAAAAAGACCATGCTGATGAAGCGTTTAATATGGCAGCTTGTATTGGCTGTGGTGCTTGTGTAGCAGCCTGTAAAAACTCATCGGCTATGTTATTTGTAGGAGCTAAAGTAAGTCAGTATGCACTCTTACCTCAAGGACAGGCAGAGCGTCAGAACCGTGTTTTAAATATGGTTGAGCAAATGGATAAAGAAGGTTTTGGAGCCTGCACAAATACAGGTGCTTGTAGTGCTGAGTGTCCTAAAGAAATTCCTTTAACTGCAATAGCAAAACTTAATCGCGAGTATTTAAGTGCCAGCCTTAGCAAAAAAGAGTAGTAAAAATCATATTTCGTATAAAAAACCCGTTACTATTGTTAGTAGCGGGTTTTTTTCATTTTAAACAAGTTATTTGCCCCTTGATAAATGATGGTATTAGTGTAACTTCGTACGTTACTAATTCTAAATACAACAAAGCTTTTAGTTTGTATCAAATGAAATATATAGGTAGGGTTATACTGTTTGCGGTTCTCACACTTTGTTCGCTTTCAGCTTTTTCACAACAAATCTCACAATTTCCATCATCGTATGATGATAGTACTTGCACAGGAGATACTGCTTTTTTATCCATAAACTTTATTAATAGCGATAACGCTAATTCACTTACAATAGATTCTATTGAAATACCTTCAGGTTTTGTTAGAAAGCAAACATACCCTGTCACTATTCCCACCGCTGACACTACTTTATTGGAATTTTTCCACCCTGCTCCTTCTACAGGAACTTTCGGAGACTCTATAAAAATATACTCAAACGCTACAAACCGAACTTACGGTTACAGCCTTTTCACAAGGCTTAAAATAAACCCGAAACCCAATACCAGTTTCAGTATTAACGATACAGACCAGTGTTTAGACGTAAACAGTTTTGTAGTTACCAATGCCACAACAATCAGTTCAGGAACAATTACTTACGAGTGGTTTTTTGGCGATGCTACGCAAGCTTTTGTTGAGAATCCTACTAAGGTGTTTACATCTGCCGATACATTTGATTTTACGCTCATAGCAAAGTCTGACAGGGGCTGTAATGCACTACAAGCTGAAAAAGTAATAGTTTTTCCTGCACCTGTAGCTGATATTGAAAACAATAATACTTTTACTTGTTTTAAAAATCACAAAATAGATTTTGTTGACTCTACCAAAATTTCTGACGGTACATATTCTGTAAAATGGTTTTTTGGAACGGGAGATTCTTCTGAGCAAAACGATACCTCATACGTATACCCTAAAGATTCAACTTTCAGGGTTAAGTTAATTGCTACCAGCAACAGAGGCTGTATTGGGGTAGATTCACAGGATATTACTATAAATCCTACGCCTACTGTTGATTTTTCAGTTAATGACAGCGCCCAGTGTTTTGATGTTAATAGTTATGACTTTACTAATAATTCAAGTATTAGTAGTGGTTCTATTTCTTCATATAGTTGGAGTTTTGGTGATGCCACTAACTCCTCCGCAACATCACCAACAGGAAAAACATATACTACCGCAGGAATAAAAACGGTAAGGCTTATTGCCACCAGCGATTTAAACTGTAACGATACTTTCTCCAAGCAGATATCTGTACAACAAACCCCAATAGCAGGGTTTTCTACTAACGACTCAACGCAATGCCTTATAGATAATATATTCAGTTTTACCAATTCAAGCACTATAGGTGGTACGGATACTATGCTTTATAATTGGGAGTTTGGAGATGGTATGGTAAATAACTCTGATACTGATGCTATCCATACCTATGCTGCTGACGGGAGTTATACCGTTAAATTAGTAGTTACTTCAAATTATGGTTGTAAAGATTCAATTACACACTCTACAGATGTTTACCCGCATCCACAAGCTTCATTTACTATAAATGATAGTGCACAATGCTTAAACAACCAGAACTATGTTTTCACCAATGGCTCAAGCATTTCAAGCGGAACAATAGATGGTTATTCGTGGGAATTTGGTAATGGTGATACTACAAGTGTAGCCTCACCTACTAAAAACGATTATTCAGTTCATGACTCATTAACTGTAATGTTAATTGCCCGTTCAAATCAAAACTGTTATGATACTGCAAGAAAAGAAGTAATTATCTTCCCACTACCACAAGTACAGTTTAATATACCTGATACTGTATTGTGTTTTGATAACCATTCGTTCACTTTTGATGATAACTCAACCATCCCCTACGGTACTTTAAGTTATCAATGGCAATTTGGAAATGGAGCTACCTCTGCTGCTGCTGATACAACATATTCTTATCCAAGTTATGCAACGTTATACCAAATAGGACTAAACGTATTTTCAGACCAGGGTTGTGTTTCAACAGGGACAGATAGTGTGTATTTATATCAAAATCCTGATGCTGATTTTATTATTTTAGATTCTGCCAAATGTTTAAAAGGAAACTCTTTTAGTTTCTTTGATAACAGTACCATACCTAGTGGTACATTTACCCAGTTTTGGGAGTTTGGTGATGGTGATACCAGTACACAAACCAACCCAAGCCACAGCTACAACATTTCTGACACACTTGAGGTTGAGCTAACAGTAACATCTGATTTAGGATGTATGGATTCCATCATAAAACAAACCATAGTTTTCCCTCAGCCTCAAACACAATATTTGGTTGATGATGTAGAACAATGTTTCGACGGGCATGTATTTAACTTTAAAGACACTACTTCAATTACATACGGTACATTAACGTATAGCTGGGATTTTGGGGATGGTACCTCATCAAATGCTCAAACACCTGTAAAAAACTATACTTCTGCAGACACTTTTGATATTACGTACACGGTTACTTCAGACCAAGGGTGCGATAGTACTTCAACAGGGCAGGTATTTGTTAACCCAAGCCCTACCAATGTGGGTTTTGCTACCAACGACACCATACAGTGTTTAGATAATAATCAGTTTGTATATACCAACTCTACTGCACTAAGCGCAGGTACTATGTTCTATACATGGTCACTTGGTAATGGGAGCACAGTAGGTTCAAGAGATGCTACTATTACCTATTTGGCTACTGATACTTTAACTGTGAAAATGGTGATTACTACAGATAAAAACTGTACCGACTCAGCAACACAAGTAGTGTATATTCACCCTAACCCTACAGTATCTTTTAATGTAAACGACCCTATACAGTGCTTTGGCGATAATACCTTCGACTTCACTAATGTGAGTAATATCCCGTATGGCACACTTGCATATAATTGGGACTTGGACGATGGCACTGCATCTACCCAAACTTCTATTTTTGGTCATAGTTTTGCCTCGGCTGATACATTTACTATAGCACTAAAAGCAACATCAAATTTGGGCTGTGCAGATTCTATAACACGTGATGTAAGAGTAGACCCCGACCCTGTAGCTGATTTTGTTATAAACGATGATGCACAATGTATAAACGGAAACAGCTTTCAGTTTACTGATAATACGTTTATTCTTTCCGGTAACATAAACTATAGCTGGAATTTCGGAGACAATAACGGGGGTAGTTCACAAAATCCCTCACATACATACACTAAAGCCGACACATTTACGGTTACACTTATTACTACCTCCGACTTAAGTTGTAAGGATACCATAACCAAACAAGTAATTGTTACAGACAGTCCCGACCCGTCATTTGCAGGCTTAAACAGCCAGTTTTGTATTAACGGTGCCACAGTAACACTAACACCTGTGCAGCCGGGAGGAACATTTAGCGGAGATAATATTACAGCCGACCAATTTAGCCCTGTGCAGCCCGGTTGGAATTATATTACTTACCGAATAACCTTAAATGGTTGCTCTGACTCGCTTACTGATTCAACACAAGTAGTCCCTGTTCCTGTAGTTGATTTAGGTTTAGATACCGTGCTTTGTAAAGAAGATTTTTATACACTAAATGTGTTTACACAAGGAGCTACCTATTTGTGGAGTGATAGCAGTACGCAATCATTTTTCAGAATTACCGATCCGGGTATACATTGGGTAAGGGTAACAAATGCTTGTGGCACATTCTCCGACTCTGTTGATGTTGATTTCTTAGATTTTGCTTGTGATGCGTTTATGCCTAATGCATTCACACCCGAAGGAAATACAGTTAACGATTACTTCTTCCCTACTATAGATACTACTATTGTAAAAGGGATACAGTTTATTGTATTTAGCCGATGGGGTAATGTGATATTTGAAACGAAAGACAGATTCTCTCTAGGTTGGGACGGTTTCCAAAACGGTATGCCGGCACCCGAAGGAGTATACGGCTATCTGCTTAATCTTACTTTGATAAGAGAAGACACTAGAGTTTTAAAACAAATTAAAGGCAGTTTCCACCTGTTAAGATAACCTTTTACTAACCATCATTTAACTAATTTGGGTACCTTTGCAAACCTAAAATTATGACTGGCGCAACAAAGGTAACTTGGTTATTTTTTAGCTTATTATTGTTTTCTGCTACTGTTTGCAAAGCACAAAAAAGTATTGACTTTGAAGACGAGACTGATAGTACAATAATTGCTGCACCAAAAGTTACCGTAAATAGCGATTGTAAATATGGTATTGCCACACTATCTCTTGATACAACTCTACTAGATTCTTCTCAAAAAATAAAAAAAATCAGTCTGTATAGAAGAAGAGAAGATGTTGATTTTTCGGATACATTGGCAGATACTTTAGCTAAAGTAAAAGTATTAACCCTAAAAGAATTAGAGCAACTGAACAACACTATTATTCCTGAAAACGAAGGCACTTATACTTTGCAATACCTTGTAGAGGTTAATGAGAATTTAAAAACCAGTCCTTTTTCAAAATTTGTAACGCTATTGCATTGCAGCATTATTAGGTTCAATAGCGTTTTTAATCAGGCACAGGAAACTAGTTTCACACCATTAAAACTAGTCAACATTCAGATAATAGAATTTAGCATATTTGACAGAGTTGGCGAAACGGTTTATACCCATAACAATAATACTATTTCGTGGAATGGAAAATATCCAAATGGGAGAGAGTGTTCAAACGGTGTGTACTATTACTATTGTAAGTATAAAGACATTGCTGAAAATAGTGCCGAAAAATCTTTATCGGGAATGATAGAACTTAAAAATGCAGCTCGGTAATGTTTACAGGAATTATAGAAACCATTGGTGTAGTAGAAAAAATTGAAAAGGATGCTAAAAATATCCATTTCACAGTTAACTCACCTATTTCGAGCGAATTAAAAATAGATCAAAGTATTTCTCACAACGGTGTATGCCTAACAGTGGTAAAACTGGCTGAAAATACCCATGTGGTTACCGCAATAGATGAAACTTTGCAAAAAAGTAATTTAGGTGTTTTAAAACAGGGTGATAAAGTAAATTTAGAACGCTGCATGCCTGCAAATGGTAGGTTTGACGGACATATTGTACAAGGACACGTAGACCAAACGGCTATATGCACAAAAATTGAAGAAGCTGCAGGCAGTTGGTATTTTACATTTGAGTATGAACCCTTAGGGAATATAACGGTTGAAAAAGGTTCTATTACCATTAATGGTGTAAGTTTAACCGTAGTAAACTCAAAAGAAAACAGTTTTTCTGTAGCTATTATCCCTTATACCTATGAGCATACTAACTTTAATTCTTTAAAGGTTGGCAATTCAGCAAATTTAGAGTTTGATATAGTGGGCAAATATGTTGCTCGCTTATTGAGTAACAAATAAAAAAGGGCAAAGGAAAGTTTCCTCTGCCCCTACTCTTAAAACTTATCTTTTTACTTACTTAATTCAGCAAAGTTTTTGAAAAAGTATGGAATAGTTTCAATACCCTTAAGGTAATTGAAAATACCATAATGTTCATTGGGAGAATGAAGCCCGTCGCTATCTAAACCAAAACCCATTAATACAGATTTTAGTCCCAATTCTTTTTCAAATAAAGCTACAATGGGTATACTCCCACCACCACGGGTAGGTATTGGTTTTTTACCAAAAGTTGTTTCCATGGCTTTGCTAGCTGCCAAGTAAGGAACGGAATCTGTTGGGGTAACAACAGGCTCGCCACCATGGTGCGGACGTACCTCAACTTTAACTGAAGGTGGTGCAATTTTATTAAAATGCTTAGAAAACTTCTCTGTAATCTCTTCAGAAGATTGATTAGGCACCAAACGCATAGATATTTTAGCGTATGCTTTAGACGGTAACACAGTTTTAGAACCTTCGCCTGTATAACCGCCCCAAATTCCATTAACATCCAATGTCGGGCGTATTCCCGTACGCTCAATGGTAGTATAGCCTTTTTCACCCTGCACGTCTCCTATTTCCAAATCGTTTTTATATGCTTCTAAATCAAAAGGAATTTTAGCCAATTCAGTACGATCGGCATCGCTAACGGTTGCTACATTATCGTAAAAACCATCAATAGTAATATGTCCATCCTCATCAATCATGCTTGATATCATTTGGCAAAGTACATTAATTGGGTTTCCAACCCCACCACCATATACACCTGAGTGTAAATCGCGATTAGGCCCCGTAACTTCAACTTCCACGTAGCTTAAGCCTCTTAAACCCACATCAATAGAAGGCACATCATTAGCAATCATAGAAGTATCAGAGATTAAAACCATATCGGCTTTAAGCATATCTTTTTTCTCTATAATAAAAGTCGCCAAGTTTGCTGAACCTACTTCCTCTTCACCTTCAATCATAAATTTCACATTACAAGGCAGGCTTTCTGTTTTCACCATATACTCAAAAGCCTTCAGGTGCATATAAAACTGTCCTTTATCATCAGCAGCGCCTCTTGCATAAATCTTCTCATCTCTTACTGTCGGTTCAAAAGGAGGAGTATCCCACAAATCATCGGGAGTTGAGGGCTGCACATCATAGTGCCCGTATGTTAAAACAGTAGGTAATGAAGGGTCTATAATTTTTTCACCGTAAACAATAGGGTGTCCTTTAGTAGGATAAACCGTAACATTATCAGCACCTGCTTCTTTAAGCTTCGTACTAACAAATTCAGCTCCTTTTTGTACCTCATCTTTATAAGCAGAGTCTGCACTTATAGAAGGTATTCTGAGCAATTCGAAAAGCTCATCTAAAAAACGTTGTTTGTTTTCGTTTATGTAATCAAGTGGTGTCATAATAAGTATAATAAATAGTCGTTTTTGCCAGTGAGCAAAAATAGTAGATAGGGTGTATAATAAAAGTTTTTTTGAAAAGTTAAATACGCATGCAACCCATTATGAAATATTACGTCTTATAAATAACACAGTTTTGTAGAAAAACTATTGGGTTTATGGGGCTTCCCCTTTTATAGAACCCATTTTTTTCTATTTTTGTGAATGTAGAATTGGCTAATTACGCACAAACTCTATGAAAAAATATATACTAACTTTTTTGATTGCCTTAGTAACAGGCTTCACTAACCTAACTTGGGGACAGTTAAAACCTCCCCCACCAATTAACCCTAATATTGCTGATATATGGGATGAACTTACGACAATTGATACTGCTTTGCACTCTGCAGCTTCATTTGTAATCGGTTCTAAAATTTATGTTGTTACCGGCGATACCACAAGCTGGTTTTTTAGAGGAAGGCTAATTCCTACAACATTTGAGTTTGATACAACAACAAAAAACTGGACTCGTAAAGCTCCTTTCCCAGGTAAGTTACGAATTGGTGCTGTTGGTTTTAGCATAGGCAACAAGGGATATATTGGAGGTGGAAGAGACTTTGGTAAGCCTGATTCTGTTGGTGAATCAACATTTCAAGCAGGTACTAGTTTTACATTAATTAGTACAGCCCCAAAAACTTGGGAAAGAACTGACATAAATTATACATACACAAATGCTAACGGAGACTCACTTTTAGCTGATTTTTGGGAGTATGATCCTGCTGCCGATAAATGGACTCAGAAAAAAGATATACCCGGCTCGAAAATGGGTAGGGCATATCCTGTTGGTTTCTCTATGAACGGAAAAGGATATGTTGGTTTAGGGTATGACAATGGAAAAATTGAAATTGACCCTGCACAAATAACTATTACTGATGTTACATTAGGTCCGTACATTGATAGTATTAATTTAGTAGGTGCACCTCCAAATGCACAAATAGAAACCGTTTTCAGACAGGTTTTATATCGTACAATTGATTCAGTATATACTGATAGTTTAGACTATCTGCAAGATTTTTATGAGTATGATCCGGCTACAGACACTTGGACTAAGAAAGCCAATTTCCCCGGACAAGGACGTGCTTTTGCCAGTGCATTTACTCTACGTGATAAAGCATTAGTTGGGTTAGGGTTGGGAGATTCTGTAATGAATGCCATGTATGATGATTTTTATGCATATGACCCCGCTACAGATACTTGGACCCGAACTACTGACTTCCCTGCATCAAAACGTTTTGGAGCTTCGAGTTTTAGTTTAGGTTTCTTAGGGTATGTTGCCGGCGGTAACGATGGTTTGGTTAGAAAAGACTTTTATGAGTATAATGACTTTGCTAAAACTTGGGACAGATTACCAAATTTACCAGACTCAGCTCGTTCACTGGCAATAAGTGGAATTTCAGGAAGAATGGGTTATTTTGGAACAGGTTCAGGTCCATTAGAAAGCTACGATAATATTTTTAAATGGATTGTTGACACCAACAGAGTAACAATTACCAAAGTACCCCCCGGACCTTTCTGTGGTGGTGAGCAAATAACTATTGACTATGAAGTATCAAACGGTATTACCGTTGGTGGCTTTAACCAGTTTACGATACAAATATCTGACTCGGTAGGAAGTTTCTTTTTCCCTGTAAATTGTGCTACAATATCTAAATCAGATTCTAAAGGTTCATTAACATTTACTATTCCTAATACTACATTAGAAGGTAACGGTTATAAATTCAGAGTATTGGCTTCAGATCCTAAAATGACCGGAAACCCAACACTTGCTTCCTTTAAAATTAATCAGGTTCCTAGTTTCTTGGGACCTCCCCAAACAGATACAACATGTTTGCAAGCTCCTGCTTTGCTAACAATTATGGCAGCCGGAACAGATTTAAAATACCAATGGAAGAAAAACGGTGTTGCTCTTACAAACGGGCCAAATATTACCGGTGTTGATAATGATTCATTATTCATTAGCCAAGCAGCAGCTACTGATGCAGGCGATTATGAAGTTGAAGTTACCGGTAAATGTACTCCGGCTATTACTTCTGCAAAAGTGAAACTAGTTGTAGAAAATATACCTCCTCCAACTATTACTACACAACCTACTAAAGATACTGTGTGTGAAACTTCATCAAAAACTTTCACCGTTGCAGCAACAGGTACTAAATTAAACTTCCGTTGGATGAAAGGTAAAGATACCCTTAGAAACGGACCGTTTATTACTGGTGCAAATACTCCTTCGCTTACAATTAACCCTGTTCGATTAACAGATAGTGGCTATTACAGATGTATGATTTTTGAAAATTGTGGTTCAAGAACACTTTCTGATTCTGCTAAGCTTAATTTCTTCTTAAGCACGCAAATTTTAGAACAACCTGTAAACGTTGATACTGTAGAGTTTGTTGATATAGGATTTAAAGTGATTACGCAAGGAAAAAACAACACTTTCCAATGGTTTAAAGGTAATACACAGTTAACTAATGGGGCTAAATATGAAGGCGTTGATACAGACTCATTAACCATTAAGAACCTTCAAATGGGTGATGTTGGTTTCTACAGAGTTGAAGTTCAGGGTGATTGTGGAACTAAACAAAACTCACTGCTAGGCTTATTAGAAATTGACCCAATGCCTGTTGTTACACAACAACCTGCCGATAGTAGTTCAGATTGTCAAGGTTCTACTGCATTCTTCTCAGTGAAAGTTGATGGTGCAAACATTAGCTACGAATGGTTTAAAGACGGTGTAAAATTAACTAACGGCGGAAATATTTCAGGAGCTGATACTAGAACTGTAGTTATCTCAAATATTCAGGCTAGTGATGAAGGTTTCTATCACTGCTTAGTATCTACAGGTCCATATACACAAGTTACTTCAGATTCAGGTAAACTAATTGTTAAACCAACTCCTGCTAAACCTGTTGTAAACAAATTTGGTCCTACGGGCTTACAGTCTAGTGTTAGCGGAGACGTTTACCGTTGGTACATTGATAATGTATTTGAACCATCACTTACTCAACAAACTATACTTAACTTAACCCGTGTTGGAGACTATAGAGTAAGAGTAACTAAAGACGGTTGTATTTCTGAATTATCAGACCCTGTATTCTGGTTCCCTGCAGTAGGTTTAACAGAAGTTAATTCAGGAAGTATTAACCTGTATCCAAATCCTGCTTCAACAATGGTTGATGTGGAAATACCAAACGGTATTACTACAGGAACAGTGAAAGTATTTGATATAGTTGGTAAACAAATAAATGTTATACCATTCTCAAATGCTACTATGTTCTCATTAAATGTTAGCGGATTGAAGCAAGGTATCTACTATGTAACAGTATCATCAACAGATGGTAAAAACTATGTAGGTAAGCTTATTAAAGAATAAATTGTACTGAATTATATAATTAAAAAGCCGCCCCGTGGGCGGCTTTTTTGTTTACTTTCTGTTGATATTTAATTAACGGTATAGCACTTCTTCGCCGTAATTTTGATGTTCCATAATAATGCAACCAACCGATATAGATTTTATAAGCAGTTTAAACCCTTCTCAGAAACAAGCTGTTGAAAATACAAATGGTCCTGTAATGATAATTGCGGGTGCCGGCTCAGGAAAAACTAGGGTTTTAACCTATCGTATAGCCTATTTAATGAAAAAAGGAGTAGACCCTTTTAATATATTGGCTTTAACATTTACCAACAAAGCTGCACGAGAAATGAAAGAGCGTATAGCTAAAATAGTAGGTGATGAAGCCCGTAACCTTTGGATGGGCACCTTCCACTCTATTTTTGCTAAAATTTTGCGTATTGAAGGAGATAAGCTGGGATATCCTTCAAACTTTACCATTTACGATACTGCCGATAGCAAAAGCCTTATAAAAAGTATTTTAAAAGAAATGAACCTGGATGATAAGGTGTATAAACCCGGCACTGTACTCAACAGAATATCATCGGCAAAAAACAACCTAATCACAGCGCAACAATATTTTAATACACCTGAACTGGTAGATTATGACCACAACACAGGCAAGCCCAAAATTGCTGAGATTTATATGAACTATAGTCAGCGCTGTTTCCGTTCGGGAGCAATGGATTTTGATGACATCTTACTCAAAACTCATGAATTGCTGGCAAAATTCCCTGATGCTGTAAACAAGTATCAGCATAAGTTTAAATATGTTATGGTTGATGAGTTTCAAGATACCAACCATGTACAGTATGCCATAGTTAAAAAACTATCGGCTATGTATGAGAATATCTGTGTAGTGGGCGATGACGCACAAAGTATATATGCTTTTAGAGGGGCCACCATAAAAAACATATTAAACTTTGAAAAGGACTACCCCGATCTGAAAGTATTTAAGCTTGAACAAAACTACCGCAGTACACAAAACATAGTAAATGCTGCCGGAGGAGTAATTGCCAATAATAAAGAACAACTTAAAAAAGAAGTTTGGACAAGTAACGAAGAGGGCGAAAAAATAAAGGTTCTACGTGCCAGTACCGATAATGAAGAAGGGAAACTGGTTGCAGAGGGCATTTTTGAGGAAAAAATGCGATACCAGCGCCATAATAATGAGTTTGCCATATTATATAGAACCAATGCACAATCCCGTGCTATTGAGGAGGCGTTACGCAAACTAAACATTCCCTATAAAATATATGGAGGCTTATCTTTCTATCAGCGGAAAGAAATAAAAGATTTATTGGCATACTTACGCATGACCATTAACCCGCAGGATGAAGAAGCTTTAAAACGTATAATTAACTACCCTACCAGAGGCATTGGCAAAACCACTATTGATAAATTGGTAGTATTAGCAGACAAGAACCAGTGCAGCTTATGGGACGTTGTTCAAAACGCACACAACTTTGCAGAACTTAAAGGAGCTATAAACAATCTGAGCAACTTTAAGAATATGATTCTAAGCTTCACGGCTATTGCTAAAAAGCAAAATGCTTACGATGTTGCTACCTATATAGCAAAGCAAACTGGCTTATTAAAGGTGCTGTACGAAGATAAATCGGTTGAAGGTGTAAGCCATTATGAAAACCTGGTAGAGTTGCTAAATGGTATAAAAGAGTTTACCGAAGATGATACAAGTGAAGTTGAAAAAACTATTGATGTATACATGCAGGATATTGCTTTGCTAACAGATGCAGACAATGAAAGCCCTGATGATAATAACAAAGTAAAGCTAATGACTATACATGCTGCCAAGGGGCTTGAGTTTCCTATAGTATATATAGTAGGCTTAGAAGAGAATCTATTCCCTTCGCAATTATCCTTAAACAGCCGCCCTGAATTAGAAGAAGAACGCCGGTTGTTTTATGTTGCTATAACTCGTGCAGAGCAGAAATTGTTTTTAACTTTTGCAACATCGCGCTTCCGTTTTGGTAGTATTACATTTTCAGAACCAAGCAGGTTCATTACTGAAATAGACCAGAAGTATTTGGCATTAGACCCAAGAATGATGCAGGCTACTCCCCCGCCTGCAACAAAACAAAAAGGATTCAATTATACCGGTTCATACGGGCGTACACCCCAAAAAACAGAAACTAAATCTACTGTTTCAAAAAGCTTTACTTCTTCAATAAAACCCAAATCAATAACCGTATCAAACTTTAAACCCGACCCCAATTTTACACCCGATGATACTAGTGGTTTAGCTGAAGGTATGCGTGTTATACACCAACGCTTTGGCCCTGGAGATGTACTAAAAGTGGAAGGTAACGGAGATAGCAGAAAAGCAACTATAAACTTTGAAGAAGTGGGTGAAAAGCAATTGGTATTAAAATTTGCCAAATTACAGATAGTAAGTTAAGAAATAGTACCAGTCACAACCCTATCCTTTCCCCGTTTTATCACCCCTAAAATTGGGTCATAGCATCATAGTATGGCTTTAAAAATATAAGTTCCTTTGTTTGATGTGTGTATTTTATCTTATTAAGATAGAATATTTAGAGTTTTGCACTCAAGCAAAATATAAACTCTCATTAAAAACCCGCACCGGGATGGATGCGGGTTTTTATATAAGTTAGGTCTGAAAATTATTTTTTTACAGCACAAGAAGATATACCGAATATTGCATAAATAGGGCAAAAATTCACTACACTAGTCAATACAAATATGCCTGCTACAACCAGTAGTACTATACCCAATACCCCTGAAATGACATTGGTAAAAAATAATGCTGCAATAGCCAAAGCAATTAATACTCTAATTACTTTGTCCGTGTTTCCCATATTCTTTTTCATAACTGATATATTTTTAAGTTCTATAACAAAATTATGGAGTTAAAGAATCAAAAACAGTGACTTAAATCACATTACTTAAAATTATCTCTTTACCCTTAATCCGTAGTTTACCTTCTGTTTCAAGCTTTTTCAGTAATCTGGTAACAACCTCCCTTGCAGTTCCCAGGTCAGTTGCAATATCCTTATGTTTTAAGGTTAGGGGTTTACCGTTAGAAAGCACATGCTTCTCCTTTAAATATTCAAACAATCTTTTGTCCAACCCATCAAATACCAAGCTGTTAATGGTATCCAGTAAATCTAAATACCTGATATTATACTGACTATAAAACAACTTATTGAAACCGACATACTTACTTATAAGGTACTCCATTTTTTCTAGCGGAATTAAAAGTAACTGTACATCACTTTCAGCAATAGCCTCAATTTTACTGGGTAAATTGTTTACTGCCGTTGTAAAAGTCATAATGCAACTTTCATTCTCTTTTATGTAATACAGTAATAACTCTCTATCGGTATCGGTTTGTGTGGTATAAACTTTTATTAAGCCTTGAAGAACAATAGGAACAAATGAGAGATAGCTATCCTTTTTTATTAAAACATCACCCTTTTTAAAAGATTTTATACTACAGAAACTTTCAAGTTCAGTAGCAATACCTTTACCTAAATTATCCAGATTAAAACTTGAAAAGTTTGTGCTTTCTTCCACACTACTAAGTTAAAAAAAAGAAAGACCACGACAATCCCGTCGCAGCCTTTCACCTTGCAGAAAGCCTATGAAAAAGTGTTCTTTATCCTTTAATAGCAGAATTAATTTCTTTTTTCAACTCATCAGTAGTAGCTCCTACTTTAAGTTGTTTTATCACTTCTTTTGTCTCAGCATTCACCAATATGATTAAACCTGTAGATTTTATTTTCTTAACAGATTTATAAACCCCTCTTTTCTGAAGTTTCTCTTTACTTGCCTTTTTCGTTTTCTTATCGCTCAAGTTATTCATCATGAAAGCGATGCTCTCATTGCCTTTATATGATGACACAATATCCGTTTCAACTCTTTTCCCGCTGGCTTGGCAGGCAGGGCACCAACTCGCAGTATTTATAACAGCTATAACTTTTAAAGAAGTGCTTGCACTGGCTCCGTTTATAGCAGCTTTAATTTCATCAGTAGATTTTTTTACAGGTACTTGCTCAATTACTTTTTTTGTAGTGGCATCAACCAATATTATTTGTCCTGTACCTTTAATAGAGCTTACCGAGCTATAAACACCTTTTTCTTCTAATGTAGTTTTAGATTTAGCCTTTGAAGCATCATCAGTCAAATTATTTACCAAAAAAGCAACATCAGCATTACCATTGTACGAGGCAACAATTTCTTTCTCTACACGCTCTCCATTGGCTTGGCATGCCGGACACCAGCTTGCGGTATTAATTACAGCATACACCTTTGGTTGCCCTTGGGCAAAAGCAGCCAACCCAAAAAGCATCATTAAAACAAGTAATTGAAGTTTTTTCATATCGTTATTAAAATTAAATTCACTAAAAACGATACAAAAATAGAAGAAGGCAAAAAGTACTATGTAGGACTTTTATGGAAAGCCCTTGTACTTCAAATGTTTACTTAACGTATATGCTGCCTGTACTCTTCAGGCGTTACCTGTGCCCACTTTTTGAAAAAACGGTTAAAATAGGCAGGGTCGTCAAAGCCCAAACCATAAGCTATTTCTTTCACACTATTTTGGGTAAGGTAAAGCATACGCTTAGCCTCTACCATAATACGCTCCTTTATTATCTGCCCAGGGCTTTTATCGTAGAAACGCTTAGTAAGTTTTGAAAGTGTATTGGGCTGAATAAAGAGTTTATCTGCATAGTATGATACTCCGTGCTCTTTTTGAAAATTACTCTCTACCAACTCCTGAAAATTTAGTAGTGTACTATTATCAGGTTGCTTAGCTGCATTCTTGGTTTCCTCATCAATATCGTCAATTTTTTGTCGGCTGGCTTTAATTAAAAATATTTTTAAGTAAGAAAATAGCATCTCCTCTTGGCTAAGCCCCTCCCCTTTCTCAAATTCATCATAAATATTCTCTTCTACCATAGCCAGCTCAGTAGCTAAACGTTCAGTAGCCTCTAAAAAAGGAGGTCCATAAACACTATTAAATAATACACCATTGCACGAAACTTCATGCTTGTGTTTCTCAATACAGAAAAAGTCAGATGAAAACTCTATTAAAGTACTATCCAGCTTTTTGTCCTCTTCAATTACAAAAGGTTGAAAAGGTAAAAGAAACATTAGCGTACCGGCACTTAAATGGTATCTTCCGAAATCAATTTTCACATCAGCTTCACCATCCTTCACCCATAAAACGGTATAATAATCAAAATAAGCAGGCTTGTTATCCTTAGCCATGCTCACTTCTGTTTGTGAAATGCGAAATGCCAATTCACCATCGGCTGATTTTTTTATTGAGTAGGTCTTCTTTGTATTTTTTTCAAGCATAAAACTCCAAATATAACATATACATGACGACCACGACAGTATGCATGTTTACCTGCAACTTTTCCACATAGTAAAAACTATCCCAACAAAAGCTAAATTGCGGTAGTCATAGTTTAAAACAATAAAAAGTTGGGTAACTCACTTGTTTTTATAATTTTGCCCGACTTTAAAAAAGAGTAGAAGAGTTAAATGGAATTAAAAGATGTAGTATCAGTAGCAGGTGTGGGTGGCTTGCACAAAATAGTTGGTCAACGCCCATCAGGGTTAATCTTAGAAACTTTAGACGAGCAAAAACGCCGTTTCCCTACCTCACTAACACAAAAAGTATCAATACTTGAGGATATTGCCATATTTACTACTACTGATGAAATACGCCTTAGCAATGTTTTACTTCTTATTAAAGAAAAAGAAGATGGCGGACTTACTGTGCCTGAAAGAAAAGCCGATGAGAACACGCTAAGAGGTTTTATGGCTGATGTTTTGCCTGATTATGATAAAGAGCGAGTATATGCCAGTGACATAAAAAAATTGGTAGGCTGGTATAATATCTTGAAAGATAAGCTTGATTTTGAAGCCTTGAAAAATAGTGATGAAGAAGGTGATGAAGAATCTACTGACGAAAAACCAAAAGCAGAGGCTAAACCCAAAAAAGAAGCCAAGCCTAAAGTTGCTAAAAAACCAACTGCCAAAGTAAATACCAAAAACACAGGCGCTAAACAAACGGCTATGCCCAGAAAAACAGGCGGCAGCTGATAGAATACATTAAATTCTAAATACCAAATCCGAATAAGAGTTCTTATTCGGATTTTTTATTTAATCTCTTATCAACACAGCGACTAATTCTGCAATAAAATTACCAAATTCGCTGCTTAATTCTTGAAACACATGAGCAGCTTTATATCTAAAGACTATACAATTACCAATTGGGAAAACCTTGAGCCGTACTTTACACAATTAAAAGAACGTGAAATTAATAGTAAAGATGACTTAGCCCAATGGATGAAAGACCTTAGCGATGTAGAAAGTGTGGTAAGTGAAGACCTTGCATGGCGCTATATAAAAATGACTTGCGACACCACCGACAAAGAAAAAGAGCAAGCCTACATAAACTTTGTAAGTGAAATTCAACCTAAAATAGCTCCCATTGAAAATGAGTTGAACCAAAAACTGGCAGACTCTTCCTATGCGAATGAGTTTACAGAAAGTGGCTATAAAATTCACCTCCGCAACACACTTACAGCCTTAGAACTTTTTAGAGAAGAAAACATTCCGCTTGAAGTTGAGTTACAAACTGAAAGCCAGAAATACGGCAGTATTAGCGGAGCAATGACTGTTGAAATGGAGGGAAAAGAACTTACCCTGCAACAAGCCGCAGTGTACCTAAAAAAACAAGATAGAGCTATTAGAAAAGAAGCTTTTGATAAAATAACCAACCGCAGACTACAAGATAAAGACAAGCTGGATGAACTGCTGAATAAGCTGGTAGTATTACGCCACAAAGTAGCCCAAAATGCAGGTTTTGATAACTTTAGGGACTATAAACACAAAGACTTACAACGTTTTGACTATACGGTAGACGATTGCTATAAATTTCATAATGCTGTAGCGGGTGAGGTGGTTCCTTTAGCCAAAAAACTGGCAGAAACCCGAAAAGCAAAGCTTGGTTATGAAACATTACGCCCGTGGGATGGCGATGTAGACCCTGACGGCTTGCCTCCATTGCGCCCTTTTGAAGATGGTGAGGAACTTGCAGAAAAAACAATAGCAGCCTTTAACCGCTTAGACCCGTTTTTTGCTGAGGTGATAAGTACTATGCGTAGCAAGGGGCATTTAGATTTAGACAGCCGTAAAGGTAAAGCCCCCGGGGGGTATAACTATCCCCTAGCCGTGAGCAACTACCCTTTTATATTTATGAACTCGGCAGGTACGTTGCGCGATTTGGAAACCATGGTACATGAGGGTGGGCATGCAATACATAGTGTACTTACCAAAGACTTAGAATTAAACTCATTTAAAAGCTGCCCCAGCGAAGTAGCAGAGTTGGCAAGTATGAGTATGGAATTGATTAGCATGGATGTATGGGATGAGTTTATGCAAGACCCTGAAGAATTACGTCGTGCTAAAATGGGGCAACTGGAAGGGGTGATAAAAACCTTGCCTTGGATAGCAACGGTAGATAAATTCCAACATTGGTTATATACCCACCCAAACCATACAACGGAAGAACGTGCAGCAGCTTGGAAAAAAATTGCCGATGAATTTGGAACAGGAATAACCGATTGGAGAGATTATGAAGAAGCTTATAAATATACTTGGCAACGCCAACTACATATATATGAGGTACCTTTTTACTACATAGAATACGGTTTTGCCCAACTGGGTGCAATTGGTGTATGGAAAAACTATGTGGAAGATAAGGAAAGAGGTTTAAGATTGTATAAAGAAGCTCTTAGCTTGGGAAACACCAAAACTATTCCTGAAATATATGAAGCAGCAGGTGTGAAATTTGACTTTAGCCCTACTTACATTAAAGAATTATTCAATTTTGTTTGGGCAGAGTATGAGAAGTTGAAGAATTAGCTGCTTTTACTTCTCACTTAAATTCATTCCACATTTCACCAAATTTCTTTGTTTTGAAGTCCTCCCCTTCATCAAGGAAACTATAAGTCCAGTTGTTACCGGTATCCTTAATTATAAAGTCATCTGTTTCAAAAACTCTTATATCCGTTTTAGTGTAAACCCTAAAGAGGTAAGATGGGCCTGAATAGAATGGTTTCTTATTGTTTCTATAATCATACACAGGTGAAGTGTTCCATTTGTTTACAAAAAACTTAATTGCTCTTTTACTCAATACTTTTGAACTATCAGTAAAAACTCGCGTCATTATGATGGAGTCAATATTAGGAATAATGAGGTTTGTTTTACTTGGTCTCACCTCTTTAATCTCTTTGGTACAGCTATTAAACAGTAGAACTAAATCTTTTTTTGACCTAAAAGTAACATTGCAGGAGTCAATTATCCGTGTTGACCTTGCAATTTCCTCCCCGTTTTTATATAAGTAATGAGGGTAATAGGGCGGTCCTGCCCACCCTATGCAACTGAGCTTCTTTATTTCATAGTTTTGAATATTCCAAGAATTAACCTCTTCACATTTTTCTCCAAAAGCATCTCCTAATATTTTCAAAACAAAATAACCACCTACAAACAATAATAACAGTAGCACCAAAAAGGTATAAAGAAAAAACTTCGAGCTTTTATTCATGTAGCAAACTTACCTTATGTTACCAAAATAGCTTTTGCGCTTTATGCAACTCTTAAGATTAATATTTATGAAAACTGCAATTTATCTCAAAACAAAGTTTCCTATTTGTAGTCCTGTTCCATTAGACATTAAATAAACGAGCAAACCAACAATACTCAAAACTAAAACCGGGATAGAGGAATACAATGCAAATTCTGCTTTAGCCCTGCCATACTCTCCTGTTCGTTTAATTTGTTTTAGTGCTATTATAGAATAAATAAAAGCCACAACTGCAAAAAGTAGCATTACCAGTAAGAAAATAGGAGAAACGGTTATACCTGCTGCCAAACTACCCAAAGCAATAATTGAGCTGGTAAAAGCCAGTTTTGCTTTTTTGTTTGTTTTTGTAGCATCTTTAGGCTTCCCATCTCCGGGTGGTAATAACAGTTCTTTGGGTGTATTCTTAAAACTAATGTCCGCTTCTAAATAAGGTTTAGGAACAACAACAGTAAAAGCTGGTTTGTCAAATTTCAAAGGTTCTATGCTATATGGTTGTTTGTTAAAAACAATTCTTCTCCCTTTCAATACTGTCTTCTTCGCATTATTTCTCTTTCCCTTAGGATAGTGTCCATACTTGCTTAATGAGCATGAACCTAGTAAAAGCATTAAAAAAAGTATAATCAAAAACCGTAACATTTGCACAGGCAATAAAATCTCTCACTTACAAAGTACCCATTCAACAAATGGAAATTGAGAAATTCTGTTTGGTGAATATATTTCCTCAAAATCCTTAACCAGCCTAAAATATACTATCTGATTTTTTCCGCTAAGCTCAAATACTTCTCCGTCTTTTCTTTTTACCAAAACCGTTTCAATCTCGGTATCATCGTTAACAATAGGCGCATCAAGTTGAACAACCATCCATTCTTTTTCATCACCAATCTTCACAATATCAACCACCTCGCCATTTACAGGCAATTTGCCTACAAATGCTGAGTCTTCTTTAAATCTAGAGAAAGTCAATTTAGTTCCTTTTAATTCAGACACCCGTAATGCTCTAAACAACACTAAATAGAAAATTGCAACAATGTTTAACTGTATCATAAGTCCATTTATTGTCATGCTTACGTGAAAGCCTAAGTCAGCTTGAATGGTACTCCAAATCACTTTTGCTTCTTCTATATATCCACCAGAACTCTGCACATAAATTATACTTACAAGTTGAGCAACTACCCATATGTAAATCAATAGTTTATATTGGTTTCGTTTTAAAAAGAAAAGTATAACTCCAATTATACCTATCAATGAAACAACAGTAGAAATAATATTTAAATTGGAGAATTGTTGAACTAAATTAACTATGCTCAATACGCCAACAATAATGGGGAAGAATGTATCTCGTCGAAAATTAGTTTGCATACATTAATGTTTTTTGACTTTAGAGTGCAATTTAATTAGAATACATTATTTCGCTATTTTGGTTACTAGTTAAATACTTTGTTTTTTTATTACTAAGATTCATACCATTTTTGCACAATGGCTGCTGTAGCATATTATATAGCTTTCCCGATTATATACCTTATTTCTTTGTTGCCTTTTAGGCTGCTGTATATTGTTTCTGATTTCTTTTACTTCCTAATTTTCATAGTTATAGGCTATCGCAAAAAAGTAGTGTATGAAAACCTTAGAAACTCATTTCCCGAAAAAAGCGATAAAGAAATAAACCAAATAGTCCGTAAGTTTTACCAATACTTCTGCGACTTAACCCTAGAAACCCTAAAAACACTTACCATTAGCAAAAAAGCTGTCAGAAAACATGTAAAGTTTGAAGACATGAGCCTTTTTGAAAAATATGCTAAAGAAAACCAAAGCATTATTATTGTGATGGGGCATTTGGGCAATTGGGAATTGGGTGGTGCCCGAGTAGCCGTTGAAGACTACCACCAACTTTATGTTATATACCACCCGCTAAGCAATAAGTATTTCAACAACCTTATAGTTCGTATGCGTACCCGATTGGGAAACAAACTATATAGCATGAATGAAACCTTAAGAGGAATGGTACGTGATAGGAAAGACTTAACTGCAACTGCCTTTATTGCCGACCAAACCCCACAACCCAACAACGCTTACTGGACTACTTTTTTAAACCAGGATACCCCAATATTTACAGGAACTGAAAAAATTGCACAAAAGTTTAAGTATCCTGTGGTTTATGTTTCAATACTTCGCCCAAAAAGAGGTTTGTATGAGATGAAAGCAGAGCTTTTAATAGAAAAACCTGAAGAAACGGCAGAAAACGAAATATCAGAATTGCACACCAAACGACTTGAGCGTGATATAGTTGCACATCCCCACATTTGGTTGTGGACACACCGAAGATGGAAACACAAGCGTAACAATTAATTTACGATATATTTGCACGAAAATTTACGTGCATGGAATTAGGCAACGAACTAATACTCGCTACTAAAAAATACGCAAAAGAAGATAGAACACAGAGTTGGCTACATACTATAGCCACATTCTCACTTTTAACAGGTTCATACATTGCAGGAATATATCCTTCACACTGGGCTATACAACTGTTTTTTGGAGTGTTATCAGGCCTGTTATTAGCGCGTGCATTTATAATCTACCACGATTATTTGCACAATACTATACTGTTCAACTCTCCCATAGCCAAAGTAATGTTTACACTCTTTGGGTTCCACATGTTAGCTCCTGTTAGCGTATGGCGTAGGTCTCACGACTATCACCACCAACACAACTCAAAACTATATTCTTCAAGTATTGGCTCCTTCCCTATCGTAACCAAAAAGAAATTTTTAGAAGCTTCTAAAAAAGACCAACTTATATATTTGTTCATCCGCCACCCCCTTACTTTGCTTACAGGTTATTTTTTCACCTTTGCTTACGGTATGTGTATCAGAACGCTTATGCGTAGCCCAACCAAACATTGGGATGCTATCCCTGCACTTTTATACCACTACGGTATATTCTTCGGGGTATATTATTTCTTTGGCGGGCAAAGTGCAGTATTGGGTTTTTTGCTTCCCAGTTTAATAGCAGGGGCAATGGGTTCGTATTTATTCTATGCCCAACATAATTTTCCTGACGCTACTTTTCAGGATGCTAAAAACTGGAGCTATATTGATGCTGCTATAAACTCATCAAGCTTTATGAAACTAAGCCCGGTAATGCACTGGTTTACGGGTAATATTGGCTACCACCATATACACCATACCAATCCACGCATCCCGTTTTATAAACTCCCGCAGGTGTATAATGAAATGGAAGAGTTTCAGCAATCTGCAAAGATTACTTCACTATCGCCCAAAGATATTTTAAAGTGTCTACGGTTAAAGGTTTGGGACCCTGAAGTGGGAAGAATGGTTGGTTTGCGTGAGATTTATGCAAAAGCTTAAATAATTGTGAAACTTTAGCATTTTTGCAGCCATGAAGTTTATATGTATCGGGCGTAACTATGCCAACCATGCCAAAGAGCTAAAAAATGAAGTTCCTACAGAGCCTGTAATATTTTTAAAGCCTGATACAGCCCATTTACGCAAAAATCTACCTTTTTATATCCCTAGTTTTAGTAATGATGTTCACCATGAGTTAGAGCTGGTTATTCGCATTGATAAACATGGGAAAAAGATAGAAGAACGCTTTGCACACAAGTATTTCAGTGAAATTACCGTTGGTATCGACTTTACAGCCCGTGATAAACAAAGTGAACTGAAAAGCAAAGGATTGCCTTGGGAATTGGCAAAAGCTTTTGATACATCGGCGGCAGTGGGTAAAATGGTAGACAAAACACATTTTAAAGACCTGCAAAACCTTAACATAAAACTGCTAAAAAACGGAGAACCCGTGCAGCAAGGTAATACAAGCGATATGCTATTTAGCATTAACAAAATCATAAATTTTGTTTCGCAGTATATTACACTAAAGAAAGGAGACTTTATTTTCACAGGAACCCCTGCGGGAGTGGGAAAAGTAGAAATTGGAGACCATTTACAAGGTTTCTTAGAAGATGAAATGCTTTTTGATTTTTGGGTGAAGTAATTCACTTTCTGTTAACAACTCATTTCGCACAAAAGGGCATGAAATATGTTATTTGTATAGTATGAGTTGGTTAGTGAGTTTTTCCTTATTTCTATCCTTAAATCTTCCTGTGCAGCCTAGTTCTTACCCCACAGGAGACTTTATTTCGCCCATAGACACGCATGTTTACCTTTCAGCAAATTTTGGTGCTGTAAGAGGTAATCATTTTCATTCGGGCTTAGATATTAGGACTTTTGGAAGGGAAGGATTAAAAATACAATCTATTGCAGACGGGTATGTATCTCGCATAAAAATATCACCTTGGGGTTACGGACGAGCATTGTATATTAATCACCCCAACGGGTATACCAGCGTTTATGCACACTTACAAACATTTAATGATGAAATTAATGAATATGTAAAAAAGCAACAGTATAGTAGAAAAAGCTTCGCAATAGATGTTTTCCCGGGGCGCAATACATTAAAGGTTTCCCAGGGAGACATAATAGCCCTTTCAGGCAATAGCGGAGGCTCAACAGGACCGCATTTGCATTTTGAGATACGCCATACTAAAACCGAAGAAACCATTAACCCCCAACTTTTTAATATACCTGTTGAAGATAAGCATGCACCAAGGTTTAGAAATAAAATACTGGTATATGAAAAAAATTCAGCTTTTAAACACCAAAGAGGTTACTATCCACACAAAGAAATAAGAACTTCGGCACTAAAAGACACTTTAATGCTAAAGCCCGGAACTTACAGTTTTGCTGCTTGGGCTGATGACTATACCCATTCACCTTATAACAAAGTTGGAGTTAATTTTATGCAGGTAATGGCTGATGACAAACAAGTTTTTACCATGAATATAGAGCGTTTTGCGTTTTATGAATCAAGAAAAATTAATGCACATATAGACTATCACGATTATAAAACCAAAAGCAAAAAATGGCATAAATGCTTTGCCGATGATGGAAATACTCTACCCTTTTATAATAACCATAGAAGGCATTTTATACATATTGAAGATGGGGCATCTAAAACCATACGAATAAAAACTTTTGATTTGGCGGGGCATCAAGATAGTATCGTATTTGTGGTTAAAGGAGACAATACTAAAGAAGCTATTTCACCACTCTTAACCATTGACGAAAATGCTGAATTTGTTTACCCCAACAAGACTAATACTTTTACAAAAGGAAATTACAGTTTCACCATACCCAAATGGGCTGTATACGATACTATTGTAATGAGTAATTCAACTAAGTACAGTACCCGAAAAGATTTATATGCTAAGCCCGTTAAGATTATGAAAACGGATATTCCTTTACATAAAAAGTTTACTATTAAGTTTAAGCCTGATGTACCCAAAGGTATTGATACAAAAAAGCTGATTGTAGTAAAGCTAAGTGGAAAAGGATTGCGATACAGAAGCAATATTGGTGGCGTTTATAAAAATGGGTGGATTAGTGCTAAAACAAAGTCATTCGGTACATTTAGTGTTGCTATTGATACTATACCGCCGGTAGTAGGCGGATACAAAAAATACAGTACTTCCATCAGAGTAAAGATAACTGACAATCTTTCGGGTGTAGAGACATACAATGCATATATTGATGGCAAGTGGTGGTTAATGGAAATGGATGGTAAAACCAGCAAGCTAAAAGGTATTTTACCTGATGATTTGACAAAAGGAAAACATGAATTTAAAATTGTTGTTACTGATGAAAGAAACAACGTTAAAACCTTTACAAAAACTTTTATAAAATGAAACTGAACGAAGGAGATAAAGCCCCTGATTTTAAAGTAAACAACCAAAAAGGTGAGCCTGTATCATTAAAAGACTATAAGGGTAAAAAAGTAGTATTATACTTTTATCCCAAAGACGATACACCGGGTTGCACTAAAGAAGCCTGCAACTTGCGCGATAATTACGACACCTTGTTAAAACAGGGCTATGCCATACTGGGGGTAAGCCCTGATAAGGAAGCAAAACACCAAAAGTTTATAGATAAGTATGATTTACCTTTTGACCTTTTGGCCGATACTGAAAAAGAAATAGCGGAAGCTTACGGGGTTTGGGTAGAGAAGAACATGTATGGTAGAAAGTACATGGGTATTGCGCGCACCACTTTTGTTATTGATGAAAAAGGAGTTATTAGCGAAATCATCAAAAAAGTAGATACCAAAGCACACGCAGAACAAATTTTGAAATAATCTTCACCGTCATTGCGAACGAAGTGAAGCAATCTTAAAAATTACTTCGTCGTACCTCCTCGCAATGACGAAATAATATTAAAGCATGGCTTAGGTCATGCTTTTTTGGTTTAGCATAAATTAAAAGTGCGGCTGAAAGTCATGCTGAACTTGATTCAGTATCTGTGGGTGAGTGTATAATATTAAGTCTTACAGACTAAACCTCCCTTTCTCCCTCCTTTAGCCACGCTCCTATACTTCGACTCCGCTCAGTATGACATTACGAGGAGGGAAACCTTATACACGAATCAATTACAAATCATTCCGTTTCACAATTTTTAAAAAAGCATTAAAATCTTTTGGGTAGGGAGCTTCAATACTTACCTTTTTATCTTTGGGTGTTGTAAAACTAATTTTTGCTGCATGCAGCAGAAACCTATTAGCTATTGGACGTTCATGCTCCCATTTAGGATAATTATAGTTTCTTTTAAATGAAGATAGTAAAGGTTTTTTACCTCTGTAAGCTTCATCACCTGTAATTACAGCATTCTGGCTGGCTAAGTGTATACGGATTTGATGCATACGCCCTGTTACAGGTTTGCACTCTATTAAGGTAAAGTAATTAAATTGTTCTAAAGTATTAAAATATGTGGTGGCGGGCTTACCGTCACTCAAATCTATGTTTACACGATTACTTTTATCTATTCGTATAGGTAAATCAACTTTTACATTATCAAAACGTACAATACCATCTACAAATGCATGATAGGTTTTCTCTACTTCACGATTCTCAAATTGTACACTCATGTGGCGATAGGTACCGTTATTTTTTGCTATCACTAAAGCACCACTGGTTTCTTTATCTAGACGATGACACAATTGGGCATTCTCACAATACTTTTTGGCTATCCTCAATAGGCTTTGCCCCTCCCCTGTTCTTTCATCTAAAGAAGGCAAATAGGGAGGCTTATTCACCACAATAAGGTTATCATCCTCATACAATATTATGTCCTCGAACTTAACGTGCTTCATCTTTATTTACTGATTTGTTGACCTATTGATCTACAGATTTAAACATTAAATCAAAAAATCAGTTAATCTGTTACTTTCTATTTATTAAACTGCTTCAATCTTAATTTGGTAAGCACTTGCTTGGTTTGCTGTGGAAAGTCGTTATTCATCATCCAATCGTAGTAGTTAGGTTCTTTTGCAAAAACATCAGCTACTTTTTTGCCTTTATGCTTCCCAAAATTAAAAACCTCATCGCCTTTATTATTCCTAACAATTCTACCTGCTAAATCAACCAAATTGCCTTGCCCCGATATTTTATGCAAGGCATCAATATTCTTATCCAGTTGTTCGTACTTATTCAGTTGAGCTTTAAATACCTCATAGGTTGCTCTGGTATCTGCCTCAGCACTATGTGCATCTTTTAATTCTTCATCGCAATAAAAACGATATGCTGCTGACAAGTTACGGGGCTCCATTATATGGAAAATACGCTGTGCATCAATAAACTTGCGCCCTTCAACATCAAAATCAATATCAGCCCGTAGAAATTCCTCCACCAACATAGGAAAATCAAAACGGTTACTATTAAAACCTGCAAAATCACAATTCTCTAAAAACTTGTATAAATCTTTCGCTAAGTCTTTAAAAGTAGGTTTGTCTTTAACGTCTTTATCATAAATACCATGTATTTCACTCACTTCGGAAGGTATAGGCATCTCTGGGTTTATTCGCTCATTACGCACTTCCTCCGAACCGTCAGGATGCACCTTTATTAAGCACATTTCTACAATACGGTCTTTGCTGGTACTAATTCCTGTAGCTTCTAAATCAAAAAATACAAGGGGACGTTTTAAGGTTAAATTCATTAATTGTTTTTTATAAAAATGATAGTCTTTTAGTCTAATAAATCAGGTCTGCGTTCTTGGGTACGCTTCACGCTTTGCTCGTGTCGCCATTCTTCAATTTTTTTATGGTCTCCACTTTTCAATATATCAGGTACTTTTAAACCCTTAAACTCATCAGGGCGTGTATACACAGGTGGTGCCAGCAATCCATCCTGAAACGAATCACTCAAAGCTGATTCTTCATCACCAATAGCTGTAGGAATAAGGCGTACAATAGCATCAACTACAATAGCAGCAGCAAGTTCACCCCCCGTAAGTACATAATCTCCAACAGAAATTTCTTTGGTTATATAAAGTTCACGAATGCGCTCATCTATACCCTTATAGTGCCCACACAAAAAAATTAAGTTGCCTTTAAGTGATAGTTGGTTGGCAGTAGCTTGATTAAAAACCTCACCATCAGGGCACATAAAAATTATCTCATCATAATGGCGTTCACTTTTCAGTTGCTCAATACATTTGGCAATAGGTTCAGCCATCATCACCATACCAGCACCTCCACCAAAAGCATAATCATCTACTTGGCGGTATTTATTGGTAGTATAATCTCGTAAGTTGTGTACTTGTATCTCTACTAACCCCTTCTCTTTTGCTCTATTCACTATAGAGTGGTTAAAGGGGCTCTCTAACAATTGCGGTACAACGGTAAGTATATCTATACGCATGGTTTGGTGGCTTAAAGATACTAAGCAAGTTTAAATATCAAGTAAGCCATCAGGTAATCGGGTGTTTATAATTTGATTCTCCCAGTCAATATCAATAATAAACTCATCAACAAAGGGTATAAGCACTTCTCTTCCATTTAGTAGCATATATAACAATGTTTGGTTGGGATTCTCCATATAGTTGCTAATAAAGCCCAATTTGCCGTGTTCAGCATCTATCACAGTAAAATCAATCAACTGGTCTAACGCTGCACCTTCCCCTTCCTCTACCCAAGTTTCAGGCACCAGTACATCCAACCCTAGTAATTCTTTGGCTTTTTCTTCACTATCAATATCCTCAAAGTGCACAATGGGGCTACCCATATTGTCCTGCCATTGGGTGTAAAAAAAAGGAACCGGCTTTTGGTTAATTTCCAAAAAAACCGGTTCCTTAGTGCCCTTAGGCTTATTTAGCGTAATGCTTTCTTTAATATCAATTTTTACTGCCCCTTTGTAACCGTGTGTTTTAGCTACTCGCCCCACACAAATACAATCTTGTCCGGGCAGTTTCATTAATATTACTTTTCTTCTTCTTTAGCTTCCTCAGCAGGTGCTTCCTCTGCTTCTGCCTTAGGCTCCTCAACTTTTTCTTCCGCTTTTGGCTCTTCAGCAGGAGCTTCAGTTTCTGCCTTTGGTTCCTCTACAGAGGCTTCAGCAGCAGGAGTTTCCTCTTTTGCTTCTTCGGCTGGTGCCTCTTCAATAGCAGGAGCTTCAACTTCAGCAGTTGCAGTTTCTTCTGCTGTAGCTTCAGTACCTTCTTCTGCAGGAGCTTCTTCTGTTTCTTCAACCGGAGGAGCATTTTTCTCTGCTATTTTAGCTGCACGCTCTTCGCTTACTTTAGTTTCACGCTCAAGGTCAGCCTTACGTTTAGCTTCTCTTGCATCAGCTAAACCTGTTTTCTTAGCATCAATACGGTTAACTTTGTCAGATAACCAGGTCTGAAATTTTTCTTCGGCTTGCTCTTCTGTGTGTGCACCTTTGGCAACTCCTTTTAAAAGGTGGTGTTTCATCATCACCCCTTTATATGAAAGAATGGCACGGCAAGTGTCAGATGGAACTGCACCTTTTTGTACCCAATTTAATGTGCTGTCGAAATCTAGGTCTATCGTTGCGGGGTTAGTATTTGGATTGTAAATACCTAACTTCTCGATGAACCTTCCATTTCTAGGAGCACGACCGTCCGCCACCACAATATGGAAGAATGCGGATTTTTTGCGTCCATGACGCTGTAATCTAATTTTTACTGACATTCTATTATGTTGTTTTACTACCGCCGGTTCTCCAATTTCCAACGGGGCTGCAAATTTGAGCTATTTTTTTGATTTATACAATACTTAGAGCAGCACAAATGACGTCAAACAGCAAATATATTTACACTTATTTGAAAACAGAACTGTTTTATCTTTGCCCACCATGAAACTAAGCATTGATTTAGCTTGCGATTCAAGCTCTGAATGGGTAGAAGCAGTTTTAAATGATTTTGACAGTTTTTTGCAAGACCATGCAAACTGTGAACGTAAAGCCAGCAGCATGGCTATGAGTTTGGTAGCTAAATACCCTGACAGATTAGAGATTATTCCCGAATTAATAGAAACTGCTGTTGAGGAATTGGAGCATTTTAGAGATGTATATGATATTATGAAGCAAAAGGGTGTGCCACTTGCAAAAGAAATGACCCAAGATTTATATGTGAAAGAGCTTTTAACGCTTCTTCGCCCTAAAAGTATGGATAGGTTTATGGATAGACTTTTACTTGCCAGTGTAATTGAGTGCCGGGGTGCTGAACGTTTTAAGCTTATTTGGGAGGCATTACCTGAAGGGGATTTAAGAAAATTTTATCACCGTTTGTGGGCAAGCGAAGCCAAACACGGAAATATTTTTGTGAAAATGGCATTGAATTATTTTGACAAGGATGCTGTTTATAAACGCCTGGATGAATTAGTAGCTGCAGAAGCTCCTATACTCCAAAACCTTCCGTTAAAGGCTGCTTTGCATTAATTATGCAAGAAACTTAAATAAAAAAAGTCTAAACCATTTTAAACCATCTTAGGTTAATAGCATCATACAAAGGTTAAAAAAATACCATGCACATAAAAATAGTAGTCTTGTTTCTTTTAGTTTTTGCTGGCATAGAAAGCTTTTCGCAAAAGGTAATAATACAAGGCAGGGTTGTAGATAGTACAAGTAAAGAAATTTTAGTAGGGGCTACTATTACTTTTTCAAAATTTAGAGATACCTCTAAAAAAGTATTTGCTACTACAGATATCAATGGGATTTTCAGAATAGAACTGGAAAAAGGGGGGTATAGAATGCAGGTGCGCTATGTAGGCTATACTACTGTTGTTACGCCGCTAAGAGCAAGAGAAAGTGGAACTATCGGCACTGTTTATTTATCTGAAACTGCTATTAAGGTAAAAGGTGCTGAGATTGTACGACGCATACCCCCTGTACAAATAAACGGAGACACCACACAATACAATGCCGACGCTTTTAAAACCAACCCCGATGCTAATTCAGAAGATTTAGTAACCAAAATGCCGGGAATAACTGTTGAGAATGGAACCATACAAGCAGAAGGCGAAGATGTAAAAAAAGTGCTGGTTGACGGGAAGGAGTTTTTTGGAGATGACCCAAAGCTTGCTCTAAAAACACTTCCTGCAGAAATGGTAGACAAAGTACAGGTATTTGACCAAGCCAGCGACCAAGCTCAGTTTACAGGGGTTGATGATGGGAACTCTTCAAAAGCAATAAATATTATTACCCGAAAAGATAAACGAAGAGGAACTTTTGGAAGGATGTATGCGGGCTATGGAACAGAAGAAAGATATAATGCCGGAGCTACCATTAATGTTTTAAAAGAAAACTCAAGATTTACTTTTTTAGCTCTATCAAATAATATCAACCAACAAAATTTTTCAGTTCAAGACCTTTTTGGTTTGGCAAATGGAAGTAACAGGAGAAGGGGTTATCGTTTACCGTCAGAAGTAACCGATTTTTTGGTTGGTCCCCAAAGTGGAGTAAGTACCACACACTCACTAGGCATGAATTATAGCGGAAACTGGGGCAAGAAGTTTAAAATTACAGGGAGTTATTTCTTTAATACCTCTGATAATGAAAATAACCAAAGCTTAACGCGTACCACTTTTGTTGAGGAAGACAGCAACCAACTGTATAACGAAACCAGCTTACAAGAAAGCCAAAACTTTAACCATAGAATAAATTTAAGGCTTGAATATCAGATTGATTCGAATAATTCTATAATTGCTACCCCAAGACTTAGCTTGCAAGCCCAAAACAGTAAAAACAATCTTAACGGTTTAAGCACACTACAAACTGAACAAGCCATAAACAGTTTGATAAATAATAATGGTGCATCGGTAGAAGGATATAATTTTAGCAATAATCTTTTGTTGCGCCACAAGTTTGCCAAAAGGGGGCGCACAATATCACTTAATATTGGTACTGATTTTAGTAATCAAGATGCGGATAATTATCTTTTATCTGTAAACGAGTTTTACCGTACTATTACCATTAGTGATTCTATAGACCAAATTGCTGATAACGTAAGTGATGGGAACACATTATCTACCAGAATAATCTACACTGAGGCTATAGGTAAAAAGGGACTTTTACAAATAAACTACGATTGGAGAAGCAGGTTTAATGAAACCGATAGATTTACTTTTAATAATACTAATGGAGAATATACCGGGATTGACAGTACACTTTCAAACGCTTTTACTAATGACTATACAACAAACCAAGGAGGTGTAGACTACTCTTACACTATAGGCAAAGGAAAAAGTATTTCTGTCGGGGCAGATTATCAATATGCTATTTTAGATGTGGACCAAAAATTCCCAAATGAAGTAAATATTAATAGAAGCTTTACCAATATTCTTCCCAACATTTCTATACGTTATGCTATCAGCAAAACTAAAAATTTCAGGTTAAGGTATAGAACAAGAACTAATGCACCAACAGCAACACAGTTGCAAAGTGTTGTAAACAACACCAACCCTATTTTACTAAGTACAGGTAATCCTAACTTAAGGCAAGAGTATAATCATTTTGCTTTTGCCAGATACCGTTTAGCCAATCCACAAAAAGGGCGCATGTTGTTTTTAATATTATTAGGCTCTTTAACCCAAGATTATATTAGTAACTCAACTGTAATTGCAGAAAATGATACGGTAATAAACGGGGTAACACTTAATAGGGGCACACAATTAACTACACCTGTAAACCTAAATGGCAACTGGAATACCAGAGCATTTGTTTTCTATAGCTTTCCAATTAAACCCATTAAATCTAACTTTAATACAAGGTCTGGTGTTAGATATTCTAGGGTACCCGCTTTAATAAATAATGAAACAAATTTTAGCAACACCACTACTTTTACTGAGCAGGTAACTATAAGCAGTAATATTAGTGAAAAAGTAGACTTTACTTTAGGCTATAGTGCAAACTATAACATAGTTAAAAATACTATTTTACCTGAGCTTAATAACAATTTTTTTTACCACACTGCTACAGCAAAATTTACATGGATATTTTGGAAAGGTATTGTATTTAGAACAGATGTCAACCAAACCTTGTATACAGGTTTAACGGATGCTTTTAACCAAGATTTTTTATTGTGGAATGCATCACTAGGTAAAAAATTCTTGAAAGGAAATGCAGGTGAGCTTTCACTAAGTGTTTTTGATATACTTAACCAAAACAACAACATTAACCGCGAGGTTACACAAACTTTTGTTGAAGACACTAGAACGCAGGTACTAAATCGTTATTTCATGCTAACTTTTACTTATACACTTAGAGCCTACAAAACAGGAAGTAAAGAAGAGAATCAGAATATGCAGCGTAGGTACAACCGCTGGAAACAAAGAAGATAATTACTCTTTTTTTGGTGTATAGAGTACCCCCAACCTAAAATCGAACAAGTTCACGTCCAGCCCAAAAGAAGAGTTATTTCTATTGCCGGCATAATTAGCAAACTCAGGAATTAATGTTTGGGTATAATAAAGGTTACCGATATTAAGAGTTAACTGCCAACTTTTAGTAATATTTACATAAACACCGGGGTTGATATTTGCCGACAATATTCTCACAGGATACCTTTGGTCAAAGTCTTGAAAAACACTATCGTTTACTGATGCAAAGTTTCTTTGCACAATCCATGAATTTCCAACGCCTATCTGTCCTTGTAAAAATAAGCCTATTACATTCTTTTCATTAACGGCATAGTAACGTCTTGCTCCAACGCCCAGTTGCATAGTAAATGTTGATGAAAAAATATCTTGTTCCGTTTTATTAGTTAAATTGTCTGTAACCAAATCCCTTATAAAGCTGGCATATTCAACATTTAAAGCCCCGTATAAAAGTGTTTTTGGAGTAATAAACTCCCCTGCCATTATACCTGCATTAAATCCGTTTGAATAGCTGTTTGCAAAATCTGTGGTAGAACGGCTTATACTATTACGAGAGTTAGCAAAAGAAAACTCTCCGCCAATAACCGACTGCCTTGTACTATATTGTGCTTTTATACTAAAAAACACTGCTACTAAAACTGCTATTAGTATATATTTTTTACTCTTCATCTTCTGAAATTATTAAAAGATTAACCCCTATAAATAGCCCCGTTGCTACATTATTAAACTCAAACTTGTGTCCCCTCTCCTTGGCATCACCAACATTAGAGCGCACAATGGTATTGTATGTATATCTGTAATTAACTGGGTTGATACCAAAGCTTACTGATAAATTGGGCTTAACAAAGTATTGTAATTGAGTAACCCAACTTGCAGATATAAACTGCTCTCTATTTTGTTGGGGTTTATCAGTCTCAAATAATCCTGCAAGCTGGTCACCGGTGGCAGAAGTACCCCAACTGGGTTGTATACCATTTACCCAGTATAGTCTTGGTCGTATGGGGTAAAGATGCTGAACATAAAAACCAAACTCAAAATCCAACTTAAAACCCTTTTCCTCAATATTAATAGTTCTGCCAAGGGTATCCTGAAATATCCTGTTAAAAGTTTCACCTTTATACTCCACCACACTATAAAAGCCTGCTTGCCATCGTTTACTTAAAAAAATACCGACTTGCGGAGCTAAACGGAAAAAGCTTTTGGTTTCTGTTCCCTTAGTAGGGTCAGTTGGCAATTGTCCTCTTTGTCTGCTAAAAGATAAACTTCCTCCCAACATAAAATCTCCTGCTTTGGGTTGGGCTTCCACAAAAAATGAAAATCCAATAAAAAAAACCAAAACTATAAACTTTAATGCCCTTCTATTTCGTTCTTTATCCAAGTTGTAAAAATTATTTTTCAAGCCTGTAAAATAGACTTGTTAATTTAACTAAATATTATGGTGTCACACTAGCTTTTTATAACTTACAGCACCTTTTTTAAGCCTTTAAGCCCTATGATTAACAAAATCAATGCCCGTTTTATTGTATTGGTGGCAATTGTTATGCTCACCGCTTGCTCTCGCAAACCTGAAAACATGGTAAGTTTCGTTAAAAATTTTAATGAAACCGTAAGAACCCAACAAAACCTGATATTTACTTTTAACCATGATATTATTGACTCTGATAAGATTGGCGATTGGGATAGTGTAGAGTATGTAAAGTTTTCACCGGAAGTAAAAGGGCGTTTCAGGTGGTCTGCTGCAAACGAGCTTATTTTTTCACCTGCAAAAGGCTTTGCACCCAGCACAGACTATAAGGGTGAGTTTACCAAAGAGGTTTTAAAAAAGGCTAAAAATAAAAAGTTGTACTTGGGTGAAGAGTACGAAAGCATCTCTTTTCATACTGAGTATTTAACTCCACAGGATGTGAGTGCTTTTTGGGCAAAAGGCAACAGCGGTAGCGGGGTAGTTATTCGTTTAGGTATAAGTTTCAATTACAAGGTAAACCCCAAACAGTTAAAAGACTTTTTAGATATATCTATTGGTGATAAAAAAGCATCATTCACACTAGACAATACCAATATTGCCGATGAGATTTTTTTAACTATAAACGGTACTCCTTTCGGTAAAGAACAATCACTTATAAAAGTTAAGTTTTTAAAAGGTATACAAATAGCAGGTGGAGAATACAAAACTAAAGAAGAGTTTGAGCTTGCTCAGGTACTTTCATCAAGATTTGATTTACAAATAACCAATGTTGAAAGTGGTTTTAAAGACAACAAAGGCTATATACGTGTAGTTACTTCACAAGAAATTGAACCTGAAAACCTTGAAAAAGCCTATACCGTATCTCCCAATGTAGATAGTAAAGCTGAAGTAACTGAAAATGGGTTGTTAATTACAGGCGAATTTGTAGTAAACCAGGTTTATACACTAATACTGAAAAAGCAGTTTTTAAAAGGGAGTATAGGCGGAACACTAAAAGAAGATTCTCAACATGAAGTTAGCTTTGGTGAATTGCCACCCAGCATTGGATTCAGAAATAAAAAAGCCCTTTATTTAAGCAAATCAGGAAGTAAGAATATTGGTGTTGATATAGTTAATATACCCGAAGTACGCGTTAGAGTTTACAAAATTTACGAAAACAATATCTTGGCATACATGCGTGGCAATAGTTATTACAACTATTACTACGGCGATTATTACGATGAATACGAAAGCAATTCGGGCTATACATATAGCATAGATAATAGAGGCATTTATAGCAGTGAGGTACTAGATAGAACGGTAAAAACGAAAAATTTACCCAGAGTAAACGGTATTACGGCTTTTAATTTTGATTTACCCAAAATTGACAATTTTAAGGGTATATACTTAGTCCATATCTCTTCAAAAACCGATTATTACTTAAACGCTACCAAACTGGTATCGGTATCGGATATTGGCTTAATCACTAAGCAGGCTGATGATGATTTATTTATCTATGCAAACTCTATTCTCACAGCACAGGCATTAAGCAATGTTGATTTACATGTAATAAGTAAAAACAATCAGGATGTTGTGCAAGTAAAAACCAATAGCGAGGGTATAGCTATAGTAAAGGACTATAAAAAGAAGTTAAAACACTTTAAAACAGCAATGATTACCGCTAAAAAAGGCAGTGATTTTAACTTTTTGCTGTTTAGCCACACAGGTGTTGAAACATCAAGGTTTGATGTAAGCGGAAAGAGAGACCACAAAACAGGCTTAGATGTTTTTATCTATGGAGACCGCAATATTTACCGCCCGGGTGAAAAAGTATATTTCAATACCATAGTACGTGATAAAGCTTGGAACCCTGCTGCGGATATACCTCTGAAAGTGAAAGTTATTATGCCTAACGGTAAAGAGTATTCATCTATACGAAAAAATACCAATACACAAGGAGCAGTTGCAGGAAAATTTGATATTTCAGTATCAGCGGTAACAGGTAACTATACCATAGAAGTTTATAACGGTAACGATGTATTATTAGCCTCAAAACGGATTGGCATTGAAGAATTTATGCCCGACCGTATAAAATCTACCCTAACAACAGATAAAGATAAATACCAGCTTACTGATAATATTACAGCATCTATCGAAGCTGTAAACTATTTTGGCCCACCTGCTGCAAAAAGAAATTATGAAATAGATTTCTCCCTTTCACGTAAGCAATTCAGCCCTAAGAACTTTAGTGAGTATAATTTCCATATAAGTACAAAACAAACATTTAGCAGAATATTCAGGACAGGTAAAACAGATGATGCCGGAATGGCAAAAGAACTTATTAAACTACCTGCTACCTATAAAGATATGGGCGTTTTGCAAGCCAAACTATATGCTACGGTTTTTGATGAAAGTGGTCGCCCTGTAAACCGTTCAAAACGAGTAGATGTATTTACCCAAAAAACTATGTTTGGTATCCATTTGGACGATTATTATTTGCGTGTAAACCAACCTATGAAAACCCAATTGGTGGCTGTGAATAAAAACGGGAAACTGGTTAACGGTGCAAAAGCGGAGGTTGAAGTAATACGCTACGTGTGGCAAAATGTACTTACCCGCTACGGTAGAAGCTATCGCTACAAATCTAAGCGTGTAGAAAAAGTAATGAGTAAAAAGATTGTTACTTTTAAAAGAGGAAAATATACAGTTAGTTTTATCCCTCCCGTTTCAGGAAGTTATGAAGTACGGGTTAGGCGCATAGGTGCAGAACGCTTTGTTTCAAGTTGGTTTTATGCCTACCGCTGGGGGAGTACGCTAAACACTTCTTTTGATGTAAATACCGAAGGTGCGGTGGATATAGTTTTTGATAAAGAAAAGTATGAGGTAGGCGATAAAGCCAAAATACTATTTAAAACACCATTTATAGGTAAACTACTGGTAACGCTAGAACGTAACGGCATTTTTGAGCATAGAGTAGTACAAACCGACAAAAAATCAGCTGAAATAACCTTTAACGTTAAAGATGAATACCTACCCAATATATATGTTTCGGCAACTCTTATAAAACCACTAGAAAACAGTGGTATCCCGTTGATGGTAGCACATGGCTACGCCAATTTGAATGTAGAAAAGAAAGCAACTATTTTACCAGTTGAGATAAAGGCAGTAAAAAAATCCCGCTCAACCAGAAAACAAAAGATAACCATTAAAACCAAAGCTGAGCGTAATATACAAGTAACTCTTGCCGTAGTTGATGAAGGTATACTAGCCCTTAAAAACTTTAAAACGCCCGACCCACATGGGCATTTTTATGCTAAACGTGCTTTAGAAGTAAGCAGTTACGATTTATACCCTTACCTGTTCCCAGAAATGACCTCAAGAAGGAGTAGTAGCGGTGGTGATGGATACGACTTAGAAAAAAGGGTTAACCCGCTAAGCAATAATAGAGTTAAACTGGTAGCTTTTTGGAGTGGTATTTTGAAAACGAATAGCAATGGAATAGCGACCTACGTAATTGATATACCCAAGTTTAGCGGTGATTTACGCATAATGGCTGTAGCCTATAAAAACAAAGCATTCGGCTCTGCCAGTACCAACATGAAGGTGGCAGACCCATTGGTAGTAACATCCGGCTTGCCACGTTTCTTCTCACCGGGCGATGAAATAGAAATGCCAATAAATATTAGTAACACTACAGCAAAAAATGCAAATGCTAAAGTAAGTGTGAAACTAAGTGGTCCCGTTGAAGCGGTAGCTGGAGGAAGCCAAAATATTACAGTAAAAGCCAACAAAGAAAACAGAGCAATAGTTAAACTAAAAGCCAAAGCCCAAATGGGTGAAGCCAAAGTTAAGGTAAGTGTGAAAGGATTGGGAGAAACTTTTGTTGATGAAACTGAAATTACCGTGCGTCCGTCCACCTCATTGCTGAAAACTTCTGTATCAGGGCAAATGAAGGGTGGTGAAACCAAAACACTTGAAATGAATGCCGACTATATACCCTCTTCCATTGAGAGTAAATTGGTTATCAGCAAAAATCCAATGGCTGAGTTTATTGACCGTTTTGACTATTTAATTGGCTATCCGCATGGTTGCGTAGAGCAAACCGTTTCAAAAGCATTCCCACAACTATACTTTGCCGATTTTGTGAAAAACTCAGCCGATAAAACCAAAGTAAAGTTACGTAGTAGTGAAAATGAAATGAATCCTGCGTTTAATGTTCGCGAAGCTATACGTAAGCTGCAAGGTATGCAGTTATATAATGGCGGAATGACTTATTGGGCAGGCAGTTACCACGAAACTTGGTGGGGTTCTGCCTATGCGGCTCACTTTTTATTGGAAGCCAAAAAAGCAGGCTACGATGTAGATAATAATGTGTTGGATAAGCTTTTAAGCTATGTAAACTATAAAGCTAACACCAAAAAAATATATAGCTACAGATATTACACAAATGGGGCATACACAATGAAAAAATATGTTGCCCGTGAAGTAATTTACAGCTTATACGTACTAGGCAGAGCTGGCAGACCCAACCGCGCCGTAATGAACTACTATAAAGGCAATAAAGAGTTACTTACCAACGATTCGAGATATATGCTTGCAGGTGCTTATGCTATAATTGGAGACCGAGCCTCGTTTAAAGAACTAATACCAAAAGGCTACTATGAATATGATTTAACTAAAAGCACAGGGGGCAGTTTTTATTCGCCCATCCGTAATTTGGCTATTTCGCTACATGCTTTGGTTGAAAGTAATATAGAACACCCCCAAATACCTGTTTTGGCACGTAATTTATCAGTACAGTTAAAAAATAGCAGGTACTTAAATACCCAAGAGTTAGCATTCTCATTTTTAGCCTTGGGTAAATTGGCAAAAAATGCAAATAAAGCCAATGTTTCGGCAACCATAAAAGTAAACGGAAAAGTAATAGGCAATTTTGCTAATAAAGACCTAAGCATCGGTAACGCCAAGCTTAAGGGTAGAAATGTAACTATATCATCATCAGGTAAAGGGGCTATTTATTATTACTATGAAACAGAAGGCTTGAGTAGCACAGGAAAATATGTTGAGGAGGATAATTATTTACGTGTACGTAAGGATTTCTTTAACCGCTACGGGCAAAGAATAATAGGCAACACATTCAAACAAAACGATTTGATAGTAGTGCGTATCTCAATAGTAGCCATGCAGAATATGGATATTGACAATGTAGTTGTAACTGATATGCTGCCTGCCGGTTTTGAAATTGAAAACCCACGGATTACTGAAGGCAGAGATTTTGACTGGACTAATAACCGAGCATACCCACAGCATTTTGATGTGAGGGATGATAGAATTAACTTTTTCTTAGACCCTAGTAATAGGGAAAGGTATTTATACTATACGGTACGAGCCGTAACCAAAGGGAAATACCGCATGGGGCCTATAAGTGCTGATGCCATGTATAATGGAGAGTACCACTCTTACCACGGAGCCGGTGAAATTACTATAGAGTAAGGTTTAAATGGTTCAACATAATAACTGTATAAGATTACTTCGTTATTCCTCCTCGTAATGACGTGCGGAGGGTAGTCATGCTGAACTTGTTTCAGTATCTGTGTGGGGAAGGAAAATAAAAAGGGAGGTCTTATCTCTTAGTTGATGATGAATTGAGGCGTTTAAAGCCTAATAATTCATGGTAGTCTAAAAACTGGTTACGTACATAATAAAATATGTAGTAATCGTTTTCAGTATTCATATAATTACCCTCGGTAAAAACAGTTTCGGGCAATTCACCTTTTTTTTGGGGAGTGGTAACATATATATAGTCATAAAAACCTTGTTTTAGCAAAGCTTTCCCTTGGTATGCCTTTATTTTTGGGTTATATGACATTTTAAATTCTTCTTGTATACGCCAATCGGTAAGCCCACCCATCAGATATACACTATCGGGTAACGGACTGGGTGTTTGCAATGTAAAGTATACCCAAGTATAGTCTCCGTCAATATCTCCGTTGTTACCATCTTTATTGGCTATAACCCGTTTACCGTTAAAATCTACAATATTTACGTGGCGCTTAAATGCTCTGGGTTCATCAGCATTTAAAACAGCTTGATATACTCCGTTTTCAAAAAACTTTTTTTGCACGTTTATGCTGGCAAACCTTAAACTCCGTGTATCGAAAAAGCGAAACTCGTTAATACCTCCAAATACGTTTTCTTCCTCATAATTGTATGTAAGGTTAGAACCGTTTACAAATTGAGGTTTTAAATCTGTAACGGCATTATCTTGCCAGTAGTTTTGCATAATAACCACTTTAGTATCTTCAAACGGATTAACTATTATTGTGCCTTTGGTATTAGCTACAAAATCGACCTCTTGTTTGTTAAAACGATAATCAGGACGAGTAGCAGGTATTACATTTCCGCTTAAACCAATTTTACTATCCAACACAAAAAACCTGCGCGTAATAACCAAATCTTTCTCATCAAAATTTCTATACACCTTCAATAGATAATTCCCAGAAATTTTAGGTTTCATTTCATTTGAAGGAAAGTTTAACTGATAGTTGACATATTTTATATAAGTATTATTAGAATACTGAAAGGTATTAATGTTGCCAAACATGGTACCATCCAAATATTGCATGGGTTGTAAATCACTGGGAGTCCAATCGTTATTACAGTGCACAAAACTATATTGGTAGTAGTCGTTTTCAGTTCCTAATTCATCAAAAACCAGTGTTAGCTGCTCAATGGCCCCTAATCTGATTACGGGTATTGGGTCTTTGGTTCCTACTTGAAATAATAGAACTGTGCGTATGTCTTCTTCATAAATAAAGTTGTCATACTTCAATGTCTTTTCATCTTCTGCCTTTAAACCAGCAGCAAAAACAAATAATAGTGATAGCAGAATATATTTCTTAAAAGACATGTATTTTAAATTTATTGAGCTTACTAAGAAGACCCTTATGAGAGTAATAAACGTTGCCAAATTGCTTTAGCCCTACCCTTCCAACGCTACCAGTTGGTCAAAAATTGTTTCATAGGCAGTGTTGGCTACTTCAAGTTTAGCTAAAACTGTTGAGTATTCACTACTCAATTGTGCCATTTTATCGTTATCGCTTACCACATCAGGTTTAGCCATTTCTGTCTCAAGTTCGGCTTTTCGGCTTTCCAAATCATTCACATCAGTTTCTGCTGTAGCCAGTTTCTTGTTCAGTTGCTTTATTTCGTTTTCAGCAGTATGCTCAACTTTTTTCTCCTTCTTCTCCTTGGGCTGAGAAACTATTTTTTCATTACCGCCCTCTTTCTTCAATTTGGCTTCTCGTTCTTTTCGCCACACCTCATATTCAGCATAAGTACCGGGAAACTCTTTAAGCTGGTTATCTTCAATCCACCATATTTTATTGGCTACTTCTGAAACAAAATACCTGTCGTGCGATACTACAATAAACGTCCCTTCGTATTGCTGTAAAGCTTGTATCAAAATATTGATACTCTGCATATCTAGGTGGTTGGTAGGTTCATCCAACAACAAAAAGTTTGCTTCACTTAATAGTGTTTTTGCCAAAGCTACTCTCGCTTTCTCCCCTCCTGATAGTACTTTTATTTTTTTGAAAACATCATCACCTGTAAATAAAAAGCAACCTAAAACAGTTCGCAGTTCTTGGTCTTTTCTATCGGGTGCAAAATGTTGTAATTCTTCTAAAATCTCATATTTAAGAGTAAGTGATTCCAGTTGATGCTGAGCATAAAAAGCTTCTTTTACATTATACCCCTGCTTAGCCACTCCTTCTATAGGTTCCCTTCCCGTAATAATTCGCAATAGGGTAGATTTACCCTTTCCGTTTGCTCCTATTAATGCAATTTTATCACCTCGTACAATATGCCCATCGGTATTTTTAAAAACTACATTATCGCCATAGCTTTTTGATAGATTTTTCATCTCTGAAACTATCTTGCCCGACTGTTGCTTAACGGTAAATTTTAAGTTGATTTTGGTATCGTCATCCTGTACTTCCTCAACACGTTCCAACTTATCCAACAACTTTTGTTTACTCTGTGCTGCTGTGGCTTTTGAGGCTTTGGCCTTAAACCGCTCTATAAAACGCTCTTGCTGTTTTATGTAGTTTTGCTGGTTTTCATAGGCTTTTTGCTGTAAATCATCGCGCTCTGCTTTAGCTTTTAAATAATACTCATAATTACCGGGGTACACCGTTATCTTTTGGAAAGAAACCTCAGCAATTTTGTTTACTACTTTATCTAGGAAATAACGGTCGTGCGACACCACTACAACGCTGCCCTCATAATTTTTTATATGCTCCTCAAGCCACTGGATTGAAGGTAAGTCTAAGTGGTTAGTGGGCTCATCAAGCAATAGCACATCAGGTTTTTGCAATAATATTTTAGCCAGCATTACCCGCATGCGCCACCCACCTGAAAACTCAGTTAAGGGGCGTTGTAAATCAGTCGTACTAAAGCCTAAACCTTCTAAGACCTCATCGGTTTTGTGGTGAATATTGTACCCGTCTAAGCTCTCGTATTCAGTTTGCTTTGCTGCCAGTTCCTGCATAATGGCATCGCTTTGGTCATCAGCCATACGCTCATAAATAGCAGCTATTTCTTTCTCTAACAATAAAACACGTTCAAAAGCTTGAAGTGCTACATTACATATACTATCGGTACTTTCATAGGAAAGTAAATCCTGATTTAAAAACCCCAACGTTACATCTTTGGGCTTAGAGTAAGTTCCTGATGTTAAACTGTACTCGCCTGTAATAACACGCAGAAGCGTAGATTTACCCGTTCCGTTTTTACCAATAAGTCCAAATCGGTCTCCGGGTTTTATATTCCAGTTGGTATCTTTATAAAGGTATCGTCCGCCAAAATCGAACGAGAAATTAGTTAAGTCAATCATTTAAACTAGGCAATCATGTCTTTAAGATCGTGCCCCATTTTTTCCTTTTTGGTATTCAGATATTTTTCGTTGTGGTGGTTGGGTTTTATTTGTAAAGCTACCGAGTCTACAATTTCAAGTCCGTAGCCAATTAACCCTGCACGTTTTGTAGGGTTATTAGTAATTAGTTTCATCTTGCTAATTCCTAAATCGCGCAAAATTTGTGCACCCACACCATAATCACGCTCATCCATTTTAAAGCCCAGTTTCAAATTAGCTTCAACGGTATCTAAACCCTGCTCTTGCAGTTTGTAAGCTTTAAGCTTATTCATTAAGCCTATCCCCCTGCCTTCTTGATTTATATATAACACAACACCTTTTCCTTCCTGCTCAACCATTTTCATAGCTCCATGCAATTGGTCTCCGCAGTCGCAACGCATAGAACCAAATATATCACCCGTTACACACGATGAGTGTACACGTACCATTACAGGTTCGCCTTCTTCCCACTCTCCTTTCACCAAAGCCAAATGTTCTTCACCCGTATGTATTTGCTTATAAGCTACTAAATCAAAATCACCATAAGTGGTGGGCATACGTACCGATATTTCACGCTTGATAAGTGTTTCCGTTTCTAAGCGGTATTCTATAAGGTCTTGAATTGAGCAAATCTTAAGGTCAAATTTCTCAGCTACCTTAACCAAATCAGGCAGGCGAGCCATAGTACCATCTTCATTCAAAATTTCCACTATACAACCCGCAGGGTCGAAACCCGCTAAACGGGCAAAGTCTATTGCCGCCTCAGTATGTCCGGCACGGCGCAATACACCCTCGGTTTTTGCTTTTAGTGGGAATATATGCCCCGGGCGACCTAAATCTTCGGGAGTAGTTTCAGGGTCTATCAATGCCTGAACGGTTTTTGCTCTATCTGATGCCGAAATACCTGTGGTACAGCCTTTACCCAACAAATCTACCGATACGGTGAACGCCGTTGCATGTGTGGCGGTGTTTTTACCCACCATTAGTTCTAAATCCAGCTCTTGGCAACGGTCTTCTAACAAAGGAACACAGATTAAGCCCCTGCCTTCTTTTGCCATAAAATTTATCATTTCGGGGGTAACGTTAGCGGCAGCGGTTAAAAAATCGCCTTCGTTTTCACGGTCTTCATCGTCTACCACAATAATTATTTTCCCTGCTTTTATATCTGCAATACCTTCTTCAATGGTATTCAGTTTTATCTCTGAATTCATGCCGCAAAGGTACTGCTTTGAAAGGGATTTTTAATAGGACGAAAAAGGATTGTATATCTCCTAATTAGAGAGTCTGATAAAACTCTACTACCTCTTTGCACACCACATTATTGTCGTAATGGTCTTCAATCAATTGGCGGGCATTTTGCCCCAGTATACTGCGTTTGGCATTATCATTTAGCAGAATTACTATATGTGCTGCCAACTCTGCAGGAGTAGCACCAATAAGTATATTTTTCTCGTGCGTACAGTTAATACCTGTTGCCCCTAAAGGGGTAGAAACTATTGCCTTACCCAGTGCCATACCTTCCAGTATTTTTATGCGTATGCCGCTACCGCTAAGCAAAGGCACTACCATTATGTTCTTGCCTTGCATAAACTCAATAGCATCAGGCACTTCACCTTCAATATGTACATTGGTATCTTTTCTATCCTTCACCCATTGGGGTATTTTTTTTCCTGCTAAATGGAATTGTGCTTGGGGTACTTCTTGCAATACCAAAGTCCATACCTCATCCAAGAACCAGCGCATAGCCTCTTGGTTGGGTATCCAGTCCATTGAACCTAAATGGAATACTTTGAAGTTGTTTTCAGTTTGCCCTTGGTTTTCAAATTTAGTTAAGTCTATCCCGTGGGGCGATACGTGTGCTTTACCTTTAAATCCGCTTTGCTCAAAAAAGTCTGCATCTTCTTGGGTGAGGGATATAAAGGCATCCAACTCACCTAAAGTTCTTATCTCATACTTTTTTAATCGCCTGGCCAACAGTCCTAAATACCATTTCTTTATCGGGTTAGTTTCGTTATCGGCCAATTTCTCCCAAATTTTATGCTCTACATTATGGGCACGCATGGCAATTGCTCCTCTAAAATTTTGACGCATTACGGGCAAAAACCCGGTTACAAAAAGACTCTCTAAATGGATTACATCATAATTATCGGCTTGAAGGGTTTTAGCTAAAAGCTGTGCAACCCCATCGTTATAAAAACGTACCATGTGATACGATGTATTAGTAAACAGATTAAGAAAAGCATCCATTGCTTTTATATCTGTATCTATATCAAAGTATTCAAAGCCAAAATCATCATAAAAATATTGTGGAAGATTTGCAGCGTCTACCCCATCTTTTTTGGGGTTTAGGCAAAGCAGTTTCACTTGCGCTCCTGCCGCTTTTAGCCCTTGCAATAAAGCATGCATGGCTATTACACCCCCATCTTTTAAAGGATAGGGAACACGGTGTGAAACTATAAGAATTTTCATGGCTTATTATGTGCTGCTTCTCTTTCCAAACTTGAAAAAGCGTCGCACGGCACGAATATAGGCATCAGGGTCAAAAAGTGAGGAATCTCTTGATGCTTTTGATACCAGCCAAATGCCTACGGGAGAAAGTACTGCAACTGCCAACCACATACCGTGTCTTGCTTCGGCTACCAGTTCTTTAGTCATTTTTTCTCCTGCAATGCTTAGTATATAAAACACTAAGAATAACAATATTGCCAATACCATTGGCAAACCGAAACCCCCTTTGCGTACTATAGCCCCTAAAGGTGCCCCTATTAAAAACAACACCAAACAAGCTGCCGGAAAGGTGAGTTTTTTGTGCCACTCTACATTGTGCCTGGCTTTTTTCTTCCTAAGCTCTTCAATCATTTTTTGATTGTTCTCTAAAACTCCTTTTGTAGTTCTGGCTATATTTAGGGCTTGAGAAAATACCATATTTACATTAGGGTCTTCTTTGGCTCTCCACTGCGCTGTATACTGGTGAAAAGTATCTATATAGTTCTCGTAAAGGGTATCATAAATGTGGTAGTTGTTGTTTACAAAAGTCAGCATCTCCTTAAATACTGTATCCTCACGTTGCTGCAACGAATCACTACCACCTTGTAATTGACTTAAATTTTTTAGCTGGTGATTTCCTTTAAATAATTCTTCTGCAGTACGCCCCAAATCCAATTGCGATAAATCAAAAATAATTTCCTGCTTTTTGAAGCGCATTTTGTTGTGCTTGTAGGTTTGGTGGTAATCAGCACTGGTTTTCATCTCCTCATACCGCGTACCATTATACAGATTAAAGTACATAAACCGTTTATCCTCACTGCTGTTCATCTCACCTCTTTCGGCACGTATTACTCTGGTATTGGTTTGGTCTTCGGTATGATCGTATATCAATACATCATAAATGTCTTTCCCGTTTTTATCTTTCTTACCGATTTTAATAGCATACCCTTCAATATCTGTATAAAAAGCACCCTCCGGAATATCAAAAGCAGGTTTTTTGTTTTTCACATCCCAATACAAAGCTGCAAACTTTAAGTTCGATTTTGGGATAATAATATTAGCAAAAAAGAAAGCTCCTATTGAAATTGCCAATACCAGCATAAATGTGGGGTATAGAGCCCTACGTAAAGGTACTCCTGAGGCTTTTATGGCCACCAGCTCATACTTCTCCCCTAAATTTCCATACACCATTAATGAGGATAGCAACACCCCCATTGCCAATGCCAGCAAAATAAAATTGGGCACGGCATACATTAGCAACTCTGCTATTATATACCATTCCAGTCCTTTCCCTACCAACACATCAATGTATTTCCATAAAAATTGAATAAGAAAAAACAGTGTAGAAATGAAAAAGGTAACTACAAAGGGCCCCACAAAGGAGCGAAGAAGAAAAACATCGATTTTTTTTATGCTAAACACAAAGGCAAACTATTGGGTATACGCCTAACATCAAATTTTTAGCCAAAAAAGTTTTTATCTGAACTTACTGTTTACGAACCGATAGCAGTTTTTAGGGTTTGTACTTGTGCCTCCCACAACTGCGTAGATTCTTCAATTTCATAATCGGCAGCAAAATCGGTTATTACCAGTGCCACATCACCGGTTAGCTCGTCTTGAGAAATCTCAAATTCAAAATATTCATCGTCAGGCTCATCAACCCAACTGAATCGTACACCTTTTTGGGATGTATTTTTAATTAATTCAGCCGTTTGTTCAGATCCTTCCCAAATAAAAGTGTAAAATTTTTTGTTCTTAATATTTACATCATCAGCAAACCACTCCGATAAGCCTGAAGGAGTACTAAGGTAACTATATAATATGCCCGGAGATGACTTTAAAGGGAACTCAACCTGAAATTTTTTCTTTTTACTCATGTCATCCTAAATTAAAACACAAAGCATTATTTAAATAATGCCTTTCTTTGTGCTGATAATAAGTTTTACAAATTAAGTCAAAACACTTGTTGTGTCAAGTATAATTATAAAAAACAAGTTGTTTTTTTCCCTTTGCGTGGTTTTTACAAGCTTTTGTGCATTCCAAACCCTTTTCTATCCTAAAGGTACTCTTGTTTTAGCCTTTAGTTCGATACGTAGCACAGGCAGTGATTTTTTCTTTAAATATGTTACTTTTTTGGGAGATGGATTATCGTTTATAATCATCTCTATACTCTTATTACTTTTTATAAAAATTCGTTGGGGAATAGTAAGCTTGCTTATTTATAGTGTTTCAGGATTATTGGCTCAGTTTTTTAAAAAAATTGTTTTTGGTCCTTTACCACGACCTTTAAAATATTTTGAAGGGAATACCGATTTATTTCCCGTTGATGGAGTACATAATGCCTATGTACATTCTTTCCCGTCAGGGCATACCACCACAACTTTCGCTATGTTTACTTTTATTGTTTTACTGTATAGCGGTAGAAAAGGTGTAGCTGTTATTTGCTTTATTATAGCTGTATTAACAGCTATAAGCCGTATATATTTGGCACAACACTTTGTTGAAGATGTACTGGCAGGAACCATTTTAGGATTGGTTAGTAGCGCAATATTGTATTTTTGGTTAGAGACAAAACAACCTGGCTTTTTGCAAAAAAATAGTTTAAACAAACCTTTGCTGACTTTTAATAAATGAACAGCGACAAAAAACACTACCTATATATAGCCTTACTTGGGGCAGTACTATTTATTCCCTTTTTAGGACAAGTACATTTATTTGACTGGGATGAAATAAACTTTGCCGAAAGTGCCCGCGAAATGATGATTAGCGGTAATTACTTTCAGGTGCAGGTTAATTTTCAACCGTTTTGGGAAAAGCCTCCCCTATTTTTTTGGTTGCAGGTATTAAGCATGAAAGTTTTTGGGGTGAATGAGTTTGCCGCCCGATTTCCCAATGCTGTTTGCGGTATAGCTACACTTTTAGTCATTTTTCATATTGGGAGAAAAATATTCAGTACCCGATTGGGATATTGGTGGGTACTGGCTTTTATTGGTGCCTTTACACCCCACTTGTATTTTAAATCAGCCATTATAGACCCTACTTTCAATCTGTTTATATTTTTAGGAGTTTATCAAATATATAGAGCTTCTATACTTGAAGCCGGAAACAAACGCTTGGGTATTTATGCTTTAGCGGGAATATTTTTAGGTTTAGCTGTTTTAACTAAAGGCCCTGCCGCTGCTGCTATCACATTACTGTGTGTTATCAGCTTTTTGGTTGTTAAACGTTTCAAGTGGTATTTTAATATTAAGGAGTTATTGGTTTATACACTCTGCGCTATTGCTGTAGCTTTTGCATGGTTTGGAGTTGAAACGGTAAATAACGGTTTCTTTTTCCTCCGCGAGTTTATACTATACCAAATAGACTTATTCCGAAACCCCGTAGCCAGTCATGGGCAGCCCTTTTTTTACCATCCTATAGTTTTATTGTTGGGTTGCTTCCCAATTTCTGTAATTGCTTTTTCTATGTTTAGAAAAAACGATGCTATTGAAGATGAACAACGTGTTTTTGTGAAATGGATGCTTATTCTGTTTTGGGTGGTACTCATATTATTTAGTATAGTGAAAACCAAAATTGTGCATTATTCATCGCTATGCTACCTGCCCCTTACTTTTTTAGCTGCATACACTATGGAGAACATTTTAAAAGGGGAATGGAAATTTTGGCGTTGGCTGGCTATTCCGTTTTTAATTATTGGTATTTCACTGGCTGCTGCATTTACTTTAGTGCCTTTTATTGCCTCAAGTACATCGCTAAAGGAAAAGATTTTCCCTATGATAAAAGACCCGTTTGCTGTAGCTAATTTTAGCCGTGAAGTAGCTTGGGGTGGCTGGGAATGGCTGATAGGTATTTTGTTTTTGGCAGCTATTGTTGGTGGAGTTATTCTTTTACTTCGAAATAAATATCGACAAGGATTTTTGTCGCTACTAGTAGGCACTACTATTAGCTTACAATTATTCTTATACATTGTTGTGCCTAAAATTGAGCAATACAGTCAAGGTGCTGCGATACAGTTTTGGGAAAGTGTGAAAGACAAAGATGTTTATGTGCAACCGCTAGGCTATGATACTTACGCGCATTACTTTTATGCCAGAATAAAACCTTGGGAGGAAAATACCTCGCCTGAGTTTGCAAAGTTTATTGAAGAAAACAAAGCTGACTACCAAGAACGTGCTCCTACGGATTGGTTTGACCATATACTAAGAGATTGGCTTGTTGATGGTAACATTGATAAACCTGCTTATTTCTGTTGCCACATGAAGAAAGCCGAAGAATATTACCAACGCCCCGATTTCGAAAAAATTGGTGAAGACGGTGGTTTTGTATTCTTTAAAAGAGAACCGAAAAGATAAGATAGTTTGAAGTCTTAAGTTTCAGGTTTTAAAGTTCTGAGTTCTGATACAGGTTTTAGAGGTTTCTAATTTTAGAATTTTAATGAGGTGGTGGTGGTCGGTGTCCTCTTTTGCCGCCAGGTGGTGGAGGTGCCATGGCTCTAAGAATATCATCAATAAAGCGGTCGAAGAGTTTTTGTTGTTCAGGCTTACATAGTTGACGTACTTTAGTAAAGTGTTTAAAGGTAGCACCGTGAATTTGCCCCATTAACACCCCTATTTCTTGTTGTAATTGCCTGCTTTCTGTTGAGTCGATTGTGTTGGTTTTTAAACCGTCAAAATATTGGTCGCGGGTATCACTTAATTTTCTGTGAATTTCTTTCATTTCGCCACGGTGTTCATCGCGTAGCTTAAAAAAAGCTTCTTGTTGTTCCTCATCAAGTTGTAACTTTTCAATGATAAACTCAGAGGGTGAGCCTTTTCTCATTTTATGAGGTGGGTGATGAGATTTTGATTGCCCTATAAACAGGTATACCAAGGTACCTGCATTAATAATCAATAAGGCTACAATAACAACAGTTAAAAATCTGGTTCTTTCCATTTTTGTTTTAATACGTAAATGACTGACTGCTAAGACCGTAATCTTTTACTACATCTTCAATAGAATTACCGGCACTTTGCTGATTTTGTGTGTTGTTTTTATAGCCTATGCCTACCCAAACATTTACTGTTATAAGCAGGGCAATGGCAGCAGCAACCGCATACACTGCAGGCATAGAAACTATTTTTTTAGCAGTTTGGTACTTGGCAAGCACCTTTTGAGTAAAACTTGCCGAAGGCATGGCTTTTTCCATTCCTTCTATACTATCTACTATTTTGTCTAAGTCTTTCATTTGCTACTATTTATTATGACGTTGTATACTAAAATTACTTGCGCTTCGTTTTAATCTTTTTTCAAATAATTACTCATTATCTTTTTTAGGTTTTGCCTTGCCCTGAAAATGAGTGATTCTACCGATGATACGGTTACTTCCATCACCTCAGCGGTTTGTTCATAGCTTAAGCCTTCAATTTTATTTAGGGTTAATGCTGTTTTTTGTTTATCAGCCAATTGGTTAATGGCTTTAAACAACTGAACTCCCAATTCTTTATTCTCTAACTGCCACCCCGGATGCACAAAATCAGGTAAACTGGGGGCAGGGTTGTCTTCACTCTCTTTATTGATGCTCACTAAAAAAGCAAAGCGTTTTTTTCGCTGTCCTTTTTTAATATGGTCTAGTGATTTATTAATAGCAATACGGTACAACCACGTGCTAAGTTTTGCATCTCCCTTAAAAGTTTCAATGGTTTGTAAAGCTTTTATAAAAACATCCTGAGCTAACTCTTCTGCATCCTCAGCATTATGTACCATGCCCAAAACGGTATTATACACTCTACCTTTATGAGCATCAACAAATTGTTCAATGGCTCTAGTATCGCTATTGCGTATAGCAGATATTATTGTTGCTTCGTCTTGCTGCAAAGGGTTAGTCTTCTTTCAATAAAATGGCTATGTCTTCAATTAGCCTATTCATTTCCAATTTCAAGGTAGCATTATAAACGCCTCGTATATGTCCTTTTTTATCCACCAATACACAATGCTCTGTATGTAGAAACTCAGTACTATCTTTATTATAGCCTGGTTCTTCTTCAGCAAAATAGCTTTGGCGGGCTAGTTTATATATTTTGCCCGCACTCCCCGTAAGTAAATACCATTGTTTGCCATTTATATTTTTAAGCTGTTCATATTCTTTCAGTTTGTTCACATTATCAATATGAGGAGTTACCGAGTATGAGACCAATTTCACCTGTTCATTATCAGGGAAACTATCTGCAACTACTTGCAGGTTATTTGTCATTTTAGGGCAGATAGAACCACAGGTTGTAAAGAAAAAATTTGCCGCATATACTTTTCCTTTAAAGGTATTGTTAGTAACGGTTTCTCCATTTTGATTGGTAAAACTAAAAGGCGCAATGGTATGGAGTGTATCAATATTTACCTTCCCCTCTGTTGCCCATATTGGCGAAAAATCAGGCGTGTGGAAATAAGGTAATGTTGTTTTCTCTTTCTTGCATGAGAAAGTTGTAATTGCAATACTTACCAAAAAAATCAAATTATACTTACTCGCTTTCATTTTCTGTAACATTTACACAATTTTTCACTCCGGTTAAACCGTATTTTCTTCCGTCTTTCACATCATAGTTGGCTCTTATTTTACCATCGGCATACCAAAGTCTTTGCCTTCCCTCTTCTTTTCCGTTCTTGTAGTTAAAGTGTTTGTACAATTGTCCTTCAAGTGTCCATTCTTTCACACTTCCTTCGTAAATATCATTTTTGTAGTTGTATACAAACTTTTGCTTTCCGTTTACATACCAACCTTTATGCTCCCCTTCTTTTTTTCCTTTTCTGTAAAATCTTAATTCGGCTATTTGTCCGTTTGGGTATTTTATTGTTTCCCGGCCTTCTTCTTTGCCTTCAACATATCTGCATTTGTATAGTGTATCGTTATTTGCATCAATATCTACTAAACAAGCATTCACTTTTATATCCTTTAAAAACAGAAAACCACCTTGCTTTCGCAAGGCGGTATCGTTTTTATTTATAAAACTATTGCAGGTGTTAGTTTCCGAAGTTTCCGTGCCAACACACGCGGGTAAAAATACCCAGCACAAAAAACCGAAAACAAAAAACCAAAACCTATCTGGTAACAGTACCTGCCGTTCCATAAAATCCGTCTCCGTTTAAATAAGGGTCTGCATCAGTAATATGATAATGGTAAATTCCATTAGGGTAGTCTGCAGTAGCGTGGCTATGCCCATGGTACGCATCTAAGTCTGCATTTGTAACTGCCTTACCATTTTCTTGCGGACCGTAAACGGGGAAACCATCTAACAAAAAGCCTAATAGTACATCCTTACCTTTAGTTGAAGTAAGGTAAGTAGGCTCTATATGATAGTGGTATAATGTATTTGCGGGATGACCATTGTATTGGTCAAACGTATTTATCTCATTAGTTAACGGTGAAAAACCTGCTGCATATTGGTTAAAGAATACCACCCCGTTTAGCGAAATACCTATAGCACCCATAGGGGTTGCTTGTTTATTGCTTGCCTCTTGTGGGTTTAAAGGTATTCTAAAGGTCATGGTTTGCTCACCAATACGATTAGGGTTTAGCATAAACTGTGAGTTACTTCCGTTGTAAGCCTCATACAAACTGTTTTCCCATTGTGTACCTTGATAGTAAGGGCTTTTATGGTCGGGGCGTGTGTTGGTTTTTATTACTACAAAATCACCATCTTGGTACACCTCAGTCGCACCATATATTTTTTGATAAATGCTTAAATCTACTGTACCACCTGTATTGTTTGTTGGGGTGGTAGAGGTATTGTCATCTGTTTTTGTGCAACTCCAGCTAACCAAAGTAAACACAAACAACAATCCTATTATAGCTGTGGGTTTAAATTTTGTATTTTCCATATATCAAAGGCTTAAAAGTTTTTCTTACTTGCTATTGAATGTATATGACGCTACCTTTTCATAAAACTTGCGGATATCATAATCTTTTTATTTAAAATGATAAAATGAGCTGGACTTGCCCCAAATGTAAACGAAGCTTCAAAAATCTGAATCAATACCACAGCTGTACCAAAATAAGTGTTGATACACACTTTATTAATAAGCCCTTGCACATAAAAGAAGCCTATAACAAAATAATATCATGTTTTGAAGATGATATTAGTATAAATGCTGTAAAAACAGGTATTCTGCTAAAAGCTAAGAGTAATTTTTTAAGCATTAAACCCAGAAAAGCATATTTAGAACTGGAATTTGCATTGGATTATGAGGCAAATGAGTTTCCTGTTTATAAAACTACCCCTGTATCAAAGAAACTAATTGCACATTACATAAAAATTGATGCAGCTGAGGATATAACTAACCAGCTTGTAAAATGGTTTTTAGAAGCTAAAAAGCTTGCCTCATAATAACAAAAAATCCCGCAGACAAGCCCTGCGGGATTCAACCAAAATGATGAAAAAGTGATATTTGCTTGTATTATCCTTCCAACTCCTGAATGGTTTTGTTTATACGTTTCACCTGTGCTTCAGGCGGTGAATTTTTTAATGCCGTTTTATATTGCTTTATGGCTGCTTTTTTATCTCCCTTTTTAGCTAATGCCTCAGCGTAGCTATCATAGGTATTCCAAGATTTTGGATTGCGTTTTATATTTATTTTAAAAACCTCAATTGCCTTATCTACCCTATTTGCATTTATTAAGTCATATCCGTAGGTATTCAATTCTCCTTCATTAGCAAAGCCTATTGCCTCTTTCATTATTTTCTCAGCCTCATCTTTGTTCCCTTTACGCTCTAACAAGTTGGCTTTTAGTTTCAGCACATTAAAGTTGTTTTGGCTATACCTGTTTGCTGTTTCTACCCATTTTAAGGCTTGTTCTGTTTCTATATTGTTTTTATAACAAAAATCTGCTGCCGCATAAAAGCCTTCCCAGGTAAACCCCGGTATATTTCGCAACTCATTTTTCATGTTTGCAAAAACAATAGCATTTACATCAATATCAATTTTCACGGGTATTTCCAGTTTTTCCCAAAGAAGTGAAAGGGTTACCGAATTTGCCGATTTATCTAAAAAAGTATACGTTAACCATTCAGTATGTTGGTGTGCTTTTGGGGTAACTGTAACACGCAGTGCATCTTCTTCTTTCTTGTAAAAATAACTTCCCCATGAGGTGTGGTTCTTTGAGAAAATAATAGTCCATTTATCTTTACCGGGAATCATGTGTAATCCATATATACCGGCTGCCAGGGGTTTGCCATCAACACTTACATCGTGTGTAAATGAAACGGTTGTGTTTTCATTTGCACCTGCACGCCAAATTTTATCATAAGGCACCAAACCACCCCAAACCGTACGATTTTTAACCGAAGGGCTGTGATAGTTAACTGTTATATCAGTTAGTCCAATTTTTTGGGTTACAGAAGCTTTCGGACTTGCTTTTGGAAGTGTAATTGTTGATTGTGCAAACGCACTAATAGCCAGGAAACAGCATAGAATAGTAGTGATTTTTTTCATGAAATAGATTAATTAGTCGCTTATGTAGAGCATATATTATACCATAATTTTCATCATACGTCCAATTTTGACAAAGAGCCTGTTATTGATGACAAATGAAAAGGGCGATGAATTTCTTCACCGCCCTTTTACAATATAGGTAGGTTGATTGATTTAAAAAGGAGACGAATACTTGGCCTCTGCTGAAACAGAGTTATCCGTTAATGTTTTTAGAAATGCTACTAAAGCTGCCTTATCAGAGTCACTAAGGTTTAATTTTTTTGGTGGCCCATTAAGTGCACCACCTTCTCGCAGTGTTGGAGAAAGGTTGGGGTGTGCTTGCACACCGGAGTTGTAATGGTCTACAACTTCTTCAAGTGTTTTCAAGCGGCCATCGTGCATATACGGTGCTGTAAGTTCTATATTCCGTAGCGATGGTGTTTTAAATTTACTAATCTCGTTAACGTTACCACTTATTCCACCAAGCCCTTCATCGGTATAAACTACATCTAAACCGTTATTTGCAGCTATGCGACCGGTAAATGCTTCAGAACCATGGCATATACTGCACGATGTATCAGCAAAAAATATCTCTTTACCTCTATTCTCCTGAACAGTAAAATTGCTAAAATCTCCTAATTGACTTTGGGGTATATTTGCAGGAAAGTTAGCTCTACCCACATCGTACTTTGAACTAAATGATACTATTGAGCGCGTAAATTGTGCCAAGGCTTTTGAAATTCTATCATTGGTTATGGTTTTATTGCCAAAGGCTTTCTCAAACAAATCAGGGTAATAGGCAATTGTATTTAGTTTTTTAAGCAAAGTATCTAAATGCATCCCCATTTCTATATGGTCTTGTATGGGTATTAGTGTTTGCTCTTCTAAAGTAGCAGCCCGCTCATCCCAAAAAAACTTTCCATTAGCATAGTAGCGTGCATTTATAAGCCCCATACTATTTCTAGGGGTTACTTCACCTTCAAACCCAACACTAAATGTTGCAGGGTCGCTAAATCCGTTAGTTTGCAAATGGCAACTTGCACAAGAAATAGTATTGTTTATTGATAAGTTCTTATCATAAAATAGAACTCTGCCTAATGTAGCTCCATCATCTGTAATAGGATTGGTAGCAGGAGTATTATCCTGATTTTTAATACCTATTGTATTCAGATAATTAGGCAGCGTAATATTTGCATAATTAAAGGGAGTTGAAGGTAGATTAGGAGTTTGTACTAAAATTGGCCCGGTATAAATGCTTCCACCAGCAGTTCCACTACCTCCTGAAGGGTTATCCTTTTCGTTGTCTTTTTTACAACCCGCCAAGCAGATGGTAAAAATAAGTATCGCTATGGTTAAGAATTTTTCTATCCTCAAATTTAAAATTCTTTTAAAAAACATTATGTCTTTTAAAAAGGAGACGAATACTTGGCTTCTGCTGAAACAGTATTATCTGTAAGTGTTTTTAAGAAAGCTACCAGAGCAGCTTTATCAGCATTACTTAGGTTTAGTCTGCGAGGTTGCCCGTTAGGTCCTCCCATACGCAATGGTGGTGATAAGTTGGGGTGAGCTTGTACTCCTGAATTATAATGTTCTACTACTTCTTCAAGGGTAGCAAAACGTCCATCGTGCATAAAAGGTGCGGTAAGTTCAATATTGCGTAAACTTGGCACTTTAAATTTACCAACATCACCGGCGTTATTATTAAACCCACCAACGCCCTCATCAACTGAAGTTACTTCTAAACCGTTATTTTCTGCTCTGCGAGCTGTAAAGGCTTCAGTTCCATGGCAAGGCGCACATCCCCCATTGGTAAAGAATATGGTTTTACCTCTGTTTTCTTGAGCTGTAAAGTTCGGAAAGTCAGGAAGTTGGTTTTGTGGAGTATTTGCAGGAAAATTTGCTCTGCCCGCATCGTATTTAGAATTGAAAGATACTATTGAACGAACAAACTGTGATAATGCTTTTGATACCCTATCGCTGGTTACAGTTTTATCTCCAAAGGCATCTTCAAACAAACTTGCATAATAGTCTATTCTCCCCAACTTATCTACTAAACTATCCAAGTGCATACCCATTTCTACATGGTCTTGAATAGGTAATAAAGTTTGTTCCTCAAGTGTAGCAGCGCGCTCATCCCAGAAAAATCTACCATTGGTATAATAACGTGCATTAATAATACCCATACTATTACGCCCTGTTAAGCCTCCTTCAAAACCTTTACTAAAGGTAAGCGGGTCGCTAAACCCGTTGGTTTGTAGGTGGCAACCGGCACAAGCCACTGTATTGTTTGCTGAAACGTTTTTATCATAAAATAAAACTCTTCCCAAAGTAGCTCCAGCATCGGTAATGGGATTATTGTTGAGGGTATTGTCTTGTCCGTTTACAGAAGGGGTATTTAGATAATTAGGCAAAGTAATATTTGCATAGTTAAATGGTGTTGAAGGTAGATTAGGTGTTTGTTTTAGTATATCTCCCGTATATACAGTTCCATTACCGTTTTCTGTCCCCCCTGATGGATTGTCATCTTCGTTGTCTTTTTTACAGCCTACAAAGCCGATGGCTAAAACCAAAGCTGCCAGTGTTAAAAATTTTACTTTGCTCATAATCTATACTCCTTTTAAGGTTAGTCTTGCTAGGCTAGAAAAGGTTGTACACCTAAACTATTAACTTTATGACGCTAAGCTGACAGAAAACTTGCGGTTATGAAAAAAAAATTAATTGTTAAGGAAAAGTTCACCGAAAATTTTCTTTTCGGTAGCGCTTAAATCGCGGAGATAGATAAGATTTTCTTGTCCGCCAACTTGTATCACTTCTTTTGTTTTTAAAGGGAAAGGCTTACTATGAAATATAGCTACCAATCTGTTTTCGTAAAAGATAAGTTTCATGCGTTCTTTTGGATTATTATAATCCATTCCGAACACATCATTCAGTTGAAAAGCAACAAAATTACTGTCGTTAATAGTTTCGGTAAACCCATACTTATCCAATTCACGTTTAAGCTCATCAAAGGTTATTTTACTCTTAGCTGAGTCAATTAAATAAGTAAGCCTGTTTTCAGGTACAGAGTTTATATCAATATTAGATTTTCTTGTATATCCTATTATCTCAAAACAAACAACTTCATCATTAGTATAATAAAGCCCTTGCAACTTTAGTTTCCCAAAAACTTGCCCCACTGTGCTTCCATCATCACCAACTAAAACTGTTTTTCTGTTTAACTCTAAAGTATTAGCATCAAAGTTATTTATATGAGTAAACACTCTGGTAATTATTTTCACCCACCCTTCTTTTTCTTCTAAAATGTTTACGGGTATACCTTCAGTAAGTTGTGCAATAGTTCGCTTGCCCGGTTTCTCATATAACTGTGCAGATCTACCCAAGCGTTCTGCAAACACTTGTAAAGAAAGTATAATACCAAGAAGTAGACTTATAGTTTTAGGCAAGACTTATTTCATTTATTCTGTTAATACAAAATTAACAATTAGTACGCCATTTCCATTAATGACATCAAAAGGCAACTTAAAGTATAGTATACTGGCTCTATTAAATAGTTAAGCCTTATGGTAAAAAAAATAATACTATTTTTAATATTTTCTATTATCTCTTTATTTTCTGTGGGGCAAGATATTTTAGGTTCGCACATTACTTACAAGGCACTTGATAGTAGCTCTTACATAATTACACTTACTGTTTTTCAGGATTGCCACAATAAAACAATGCCTAATGATAGTATTGAAATAAGGTGGGACACTGGCGCATATTATTTTAAAAGGAGGGTATATAAAGTATCAGAGAGAGATGTAACAGGATACAGTATTAACTGCTCTATTCAAAGTCAATGTTCTGATACTGGTAAATATGGTGTTAAAGAACTTATATATATTGATACTATCTCTGTAGCAGCTATACCTAAATGCACTTTTGATATAATTTGGATAGGGAAAAGAAAAGCAGCTACAGGTTTTGCCGCAGAAAACTTATATTGTTACAGTACCTTAAATAAATGCTTAATTAACCCTAATAATTCTGTTAGCTATAAAACACCACTTCAGTTTTTAAAGTATTCCAATTCATATATTTCTATTTCAGTAGGGAAGATCGATGAAAAGGATACAACAGACTCACTAAGTATTTCCCTACAGTGTCCTTTAAAAGACGAGTCAAGTATTATCAAAAACTATAAGAGTCGTAATTGTGACAATAGCCCTTGTAGTTTTTCTTTCCCCACATTATGCGGTCCTTGTCCTTTAGATGGTTACTTGGGTTTTCCAAGTGCGAAATTATCATTTCCAGCTGGGTGTCAATTTAATAAACACACTGGTACATTTGTTTTGAGGACAACAACTACAAATGAGTTTAAATACTATTGTTTTGAGGTTAGAGAATGGCGTGAGGTTAATGGCATACAACAAGTAATTGCAACTACCCGTTATGATATGTCTACCTTAGTTATTGATTACACTAATAACCTACCTTACATAAAATGGTCTCCTAATATTGATGTTTGTGCTGGTGAACTATTAGAATATACTATTGAGCCTTTAGACCGAGATGATGATAGCATTAGCATACAATGGCAAAGTAATTTGCCTAATGCTTCAATTAAAATTATAGATAGTAATACAAGAGCACCTAAATTAAATATCACTTGGCAGTCTGATACTTCGCATTTAGCTGTTGGGCAATACTATATAACTGTAAAGGTTAATGACAATAAATGCCCTTTTAATGGAATTACAGAAAAGACTTATAGTATTAATGTTACAAAAACTCCTGATACTTTAGATTTTTACACCACAAAAAGTGTTAAATGTAATTCTGTAGAGTTAAACGGATATAGAAAAACAGGGCTCAAAAATTTATATTTTAAGTGGCTCCCTTATGATAGTTCGTCACAAGTTTTTGGAAATTCAGTATCACTGACCTTTCAAAAAAAAGGTTGGCAAAAATATATTCTACAACCTAACACAAGCACATGCGTAGGTAAAAACTATATAGACTCTATATTTATCCCAAGTCATACCGTTTCAAATGATACCACGGTATGTTTTAAAAGTACTCTTAGCTTATCAGCTTCAATGCAAAATGTCTATCTCCCATTAACATATTCATGGTTAGGCACAAATGTTACAGGTAGTACAATTAATGTACTTCCTGAGTCTGACTCAACCTTTATTATAAAAATTACTGACGCTAATAACTGTGAGGTTTATGATAGTATTGAAGTGAAAACCCACCCTAAGATAGAAGTAACTTTAGGTACAGATACTTCTGTGTGTAGCGAAAGACATTTTACCTTCAAAGCCACTTCTCAAAATGCGGTTAAACCAATCGATTATTTCTGGAACTCAATTAAGAGAAAGGACTCTTTTTCTGAACGTATTTCGACTTCTAAACTAATTTCTCTAGAAATTATTGACTCGAATAATTGTACAGCAAAAACCACTAAGTATATTACCGTAAACAAGTTACCCCACTTCACCTTAGGTCCTGATAAAAAGATTTGTAAGTCAGACTCATTAATTCTTAGTCCTGATATAATCAATGTACAAACACCTTTTAATTATAAATGGTCTAATGGTTCTACATCTGAAAAACTATCTTTAAAGATAAATCAAACAAAAAAATATATTCTTGAAATAGAAGATATAAATGGTTGTGTAAATTATGACAGCATATTACTAACTGCATTAGATAAACCAATAATTGACTTTACTAATAGTAGAGATACTGGTTTTGTTTTTTCTGAAATTGACTTTTTTAATCAATCAAAACTAGCAGATATATGGCTTTGGAATATAATTGACATTTCTGGTAATATTATTTACACCAACAACCAACGCCAGTTCAGCTATAATTTTCCTCAAGAAGGTTCGTATAGCATTAAACTAGAGGGTAAAAATAAAAACTGTTCTGCCGTAAAAACTAAAAATCAATGGATTAAAATATTTGCTAAGCCTACATTATCAGTTGAGAAAAATAATAAAATCAGGTTAAGGTGTTACCCCAATCCTACTGATGATTTTTTTATTATTGAAGGTGGATATATTACAGATATTTCTATCTTTAATTCTCTTGGGAAACATGCTGACATTAGTTATGAAAGCTTATCTGCAAACTCTTATAAAGTATATACTCAAAACTTAACCTCAGGAGCATATTTGGTGAAAACCACATTTGCAATAGCTAATGCTACTTATGAGAAGTTTGAAAAACTATTAATTAAATAATAGATTTTTTACTGTTAGCCTGCTGCCAATATTTTTTTGCAATAATTAGCATACCGAAAGACTCACCTTTCTCTTTGCCAATATGGCTATGGTGAGCTCTATGTGCTTTACGCACAGCCTTGAAATATTTTAGATTACTATTTTTAAACCACTTAAAACGTTGGTGTATGTAAACATCGTGCACTAAAAAGTAAGCTAGCCCGTAAAGTATAATTCCAATACCAACAAATAGTTTCCAATCAAAGCCATGCATCATACCAAACATGGTAAATAACCAACCCGGTATGGCAAAAATGAGGAAGAATACATCGTTCTTTTCAAAAAAGCCTTTATGACCATTGTGATGGTCATAATGGAAATACCACATTAAGCCATGCATCACATACTTGTGAGTAAACCACGCCATAAATTCCATAAACAAGAATGTGGTTATTACTATGACTATATAAAGAAGTGTAAGCATTATTTTTCTATAAGCTTAACTAACTCATCATCAAAGGGTTTGGTTTTTGAACCAAAATGAGCCAAAAGATTTCCGTTTTCATCTATCAGAAACTTGTTAAAGTTCCAACTCACTTTATAGTCGTCTTTCCCATTATTTTCTTTTTTGGTAAGCCACTGATAAACGGGATGTTGGTTATCACCCTTCACATCTATTTTTTCAGTCATTTGAAAAGTAACCCCGTAATTTTTTTGACAAAAACTTTCAATTTCGTCTGCACTTCCGGGTTCTTGTCCCATAAACTGGTTGCAAGGGAAGCCTATAATAACCAGCTTATCTTTATACTTGTCATAAAGCTTTTGCAAATCTTCATACTGATACGTATAACCACATTTACTGGCTACATTTACACACAATACTTTTTTGCCTTTGTAGGCAGCAAAATTTAATGAGTCTTCCCCATCAAGGCTTATAATATTCAAATCGTAAAACGATTTTGCTTTTAGCTCTCCCACTTTGCGTGCAGGTTCTTTATCTTGTTTGGGTAATGAAAATGCTATTGCTACTCCTGCAACAACGGTTAATCCTATAGCTATACCTATCACTTTTCTCATTTTTAATTCTTTACAACTTTAAAACAAAGCTAATGTACTTTAGTTTACAGTAAAATGTTTGAAACTATAAAAAATAGTAACTGGACAAAATACAATGGCAAGGCTAAGGGATTTTGTATTTTAAGTTTCAAACTGCCAAAACCCAAAGCCATAAAAAAACTTACGGCAAACCAGGCAATATAGTTTTGCAGGGGCACATGCAAAGTTTCCCACTCCCAGTAATCATATCTAATGGCAACAGGTTCTATAAGTATATCCATTAGCACCATAAAAAAGCCTGCAAGTATGGCTCTCACCCATAATAGTTTAGCTACTTTTTCAGCCAGTAATAAACTACAATACAAAAGAATAAACCAGTTTACACCTATCATAAGTGGTACGTTTGCCACTTTGTACCCAAGGGTTTCTTCGTAGTGGTATTGCCCAAAAATTTTTCCTGTCTCTACCCCCACCCACTCTATACCCCATCCGGCAAACATTACCCCCAACATCCCTATAAAAAATATAGGTTTAAAGGGCTTATGAAAGTACAATAACACCATTAAACTTATTAATAAGTTTAATGGTACCAACTGCTTAAACAACTCGGTAAGTTGAGGCACAACAAAACCAATTGCACCTACTGTATGCAGTACAGCTAAAATAATAATCGCTAATCGGGTTTGTTTTTGTTTGCTTGCCATTACCACAACATGAACAGCACAAATATGCTTTTAGTTTTTTATAATTAAACTAATCGCAACATCTCTTGTTTACTTATTAAATTTGTACTGTTTTGACAGAGAAAGAAATAGAAGAGAATAAAGACAAACCCATTTATGATGGTGAGGCATCTTTTGCCCCTTATCCTTTGGCAGTAAACTCACCTGAAATTAAGCCCGAAGACAAGCGTCTTATAAAAGGTAATGCGTATGAGGCTATGCAACAGCAAGCCAATCAGCAAATAAGTATACTACGCAAACAAGCTGAATTGATAATGCAGCAAGTACGTGATATTGAAGAACGGGTAGAAATATCAAAAAAAATATATGAAGCCGATATGCGCTTTACACCAGATGTGGGGCAAACCTATCATTTGTACCGCAAAAATGGGAAAAGCGTTATAACAATGGTTTCTCCCGACGAATGGGGAGCAAGTTTACCCTATGATGAGTATATTGCGAGTATGAAGTTACTGGCTGATAAAAGCTGGGATATCATTAACCGCAATGAAGATGCTGAAATATAATTTTGCTCTAAAACCACTTTTTTCTATCCTACTGCTATGCAGTTTTGCGGTGTTATTCGCACAACCTATAAACTATATGGTGATGAAAAAGGATGGCAAAAAGAAACGTTATACTTTTATTGAGGGGCAAGAAATAAGCTATAAAGTTAAAGATGATATAGGTTATATGACTGAACAAATATTACGTATTACCGATAGCACTTTAGAATTTGCACAGAATTCAATACCACTAAAAAACATTGAATCTATTCGTATAAATAAAAAGCAGCATTTCTTACTGAAAAATAATGCTGCACTAACCTATGGTATTAACCTTGCTATTTCGGCTGCTATACTAGAAACCGCTTTTCTTGTAAATTCAGGCAAAGGAGTATACAGAATGGGTACACAATTAGCTTTTTTAAGCACCCCTATACCTACTATTTTAATATCTAATTGGATATATAAACTGTTTGTAAAAACAGAATATGCCATTGCTCCTGACGAATATCAACTCTATCCCATAATTTTGCGGAAAGACTAAACCGCCTTGAAAGGATACAACCCTCACGATACTATTGCTGCCCTTGCTACCCCTGATGGAGTTGGGGCTATTGGTGTACTGCGTCTTAGTGGTGCAAATACCTTTACCATTTTAGATAAGGTATTTAGTGTGAAAAACCTCTCAAAAAAACCATCCCACACCATCCATTTCGGTAAAATAAAAGATGGCGAAACTGTACTGGATGAGGTACTGGTGAGTATCTTCAAAAACCCAAAATCGTATACTGGAGAAGATGTGGCGGAGATTAGTTGTCACGGTTCATCTTTTATACTACAAAAAGTATTAGAAGTATTAGTTGCCAATGGTGCACGTTTGGCACAACCGGGAGAGTTTACCTTAAGGGCATTTCTCAATAAAAAACTTGATCTTTCACAGGCTGAAGCCGTTGCCGACCTTATTAATGCAGATAGTGAAGCTGCCCATAAAACAGCTATGAACCAAATGAGAGGTGGTTTTTCAGAACGAATACGCTACCTGCGCGAAAAGCTGGTTAACTTTGCCTCACTAATAGAGCTAGAGCTGGATTTTGCTGAAGAAGATGTAGAGTTTGCCAATCGTGACCAACTGAAAGATTTGGTGTATGAGATTTTAGGAGTGGTGAACGAATTGAAGCAGTCTTTCAAGTTGGGAAATGTTATAAAAAATGGTATCCCTACCGTTATAGCCGGGCGACCCAATGCCGGTAAAAGTACCTTGCTTAATGCCTTGCTTAATGAAGACCGTGCTATTGTGAGCGATATTGAGGGTACTACCCGCGATACTATTGAAGAGGCAATGCAGCTAAATGGAATAATTTTCCGCTTTATTGATACAGCAGGTATACGTTCTCACAGCGATAGTGAAATAGAAATAATAGGCATTGGCAAAACCCACGAGAAAATTAAACAAGCTGCTCTTGTTATTTATTTGTTTGATGTTAACTCAACTACTCCTGAAAGTCTTGCTGAAGAATTGGTTACGCTTAAAGGCTATGAAGGTAAATTGCTATTAGTAGGTAACAAAATAGAAGGGCAAGATACCCAACAACTACAACAACAGTACGAGCATTTAGGTGATGTGGTTTGTATTTCAGCAAAAGAGAAACAAGTACAACCTTTATTAAAGGCATTAGAACATTTTGCACAGCACCATACCCAAACGGGTGGGCAAACCATTATAACCAACCTGCGCCATTATGATGCTTTGAACGAAACGGGGCAAGCCCTTAAAGCGGTTATTAATGGTTTAGATACTGGTATTACAGGCGAACTACTAGTTTTTGACATACGCCGCTCACTACACCATTTAGGCGAAATAGTAGGAGAAGTTACTACAGACGACCTACTTGCTAATATCTTTAGTAAGTTTTGTATTGGAAAGTAAGTTGCTAAATGAAGTAATTGCAGTTACTTCAATATAAAATTCCTGCTATTTAAATAGCCTAAGGTGCAACCTGTCACAATAATGTTTTTTAGCTATTTAAAACTCTTTATTATTGATTTATGAATATTAAAATTAATAAGTTCTTTAATATTGTCACAGTGGTTTCTCTATTTATTTTAACATTCTATTTATTATTGTTTATATATAATGTTATCGTAAGTATTTTGCAATAATCCATCTAATGGCAATTCTTTTTTAATAGAAACTAAATAATGTTAGAACCTCTTTAGTATTGGCTGAAGACTTCAACTATCAGCAGTAAACTTCTGGTTTTTAACTATACAGGATACCTTTTGCAAGTTTTATATGGTGAGGTAAGCATACTAATTAATATTTCCTTACATCAACTCAAAAAGGTTTTATTACCTTTGCAGTGCATGCCAATTGTGTGAGACATATCATCCTTTCTTTGTAGCCAGCCTATTGTTGTTTCCTTTTTCACAAATCAATAATTAGGTGGCTGTATTATGCTTTATCTTTAAGTAATAAACTCTTTTACCAAAATTTGTTTGAGTCCGAATTATTTAACTATAATTAATGGTTTTTGTACTTGCAGATATAGCTAGTTAAAACAAAGAATGTGATGATTTGCTATCTAAAATTAAAGGCTGTTTCTAGGCCAATAACAAATCACATAATTAAGTTTTCAAATGAATTTAAAAGAACTAGGCTATACACAAAGCCTTGAAAATTATAAAAATAGCTCTATTGATAAATCATTAAAGATTGGGAGGGTTATTACTGAGCATAAAGAAAGATATATAGTAAAAACCGAAAATAATGAGCTGGATGCTGAGATAATTGGAAGCCTGAGATTCTCAGCAGCTACCGCCTCTGAGTTTCCTGCTGTTGGAGATTGGGTAGCAATTTCAGAATACAATGAAGAGAATGCTTTAATTCATTCTGTTTTGCCAAGAAAGTCAGTTATTGAGCGTCAAGCGGTGGGCAAACATGGTGAAAAGCAGATTATAGCTACTAATGTAGATTTTGCATTCATTGTTCAGGCAATTGACAGAGATTTTAACATAAACAGAATTGAAAGGTATTTAACTATTACCAGCTCATCTAACATTACACCAATTATACTACTAACCAAAATTGACTTGGTTGAAGATGAGAAAGTACAAAGTTTAGTAAATGAAGTATTAATCCGTGCCTCAAACATTAAAATACTAAAGGTAAGTAATTTGTCCCTTTCCGGAATACAGGAAGTTTCTTCAGTAATACAAAAGGGGAAAACCTATTGCTTATTGGGTTCTTCAGGGGTAGGTAAATCCTCACTTTTAAACAATCTATTAGGTAAAAAAAGGATGAAAACTACCACTATTAGCTCTAGCAGCAATAAAGGCCGCCATGCTACCACACACCGTGAGCTAATTGTTCTTGATAATGGTGGAATTATTATTGATACTCCCGGAATGCGTGAAGTTGGCATTGCTGATTCCGGCAAAGGCCTAGAGGCTACTTTTGAAAATATTTTTAAGCTTTCAAATCAATGCAAGTTTTCCAACTGTAGCCATACCACTGAAAAGGGTTGTGCTATAATAAAAGCTGTTAATAGTGGTGAGATTGACCAAATGGCTTACACCAACTACTTAAAAATGGAGCGTGAGAAAGACCACTTTGAGCTAACCGTAGCAGAAAAAAGAAAAAAAGACAAGGCTTTTGGCAAAATGGTTAAAAGCATGAAGAAAATTCGTGGAACGAATAACCTTTAATCCCTAACAGTTAATACCCAGTTAAAAAATACCCTAGCCAAATTGGCTAGGGTATTTTTTAACTTATTACCAAGAGAAGTTAGCTAAGAAATTTTTTAATAGAAACTGTGGCTGGTATTTAGAGCAAGATAAACTTGAAGGTTACCACCCAGACTCTGATTATTCCATTAACAGAAAAGAATCTTTTGAACTTAGATGAGAGATTTTAGACATTGGATAACAACAACTCACCAAACTTTTGCAACAAAAGAACCTCTTTTTTAGTAAGTACATATTTTACTGATTAATTGTTATTGTCTGATAAAAAAATTGATACCGGTCTATGGTCGCTAGTCCTTGTTTTGCTATTTGATCCTGCATTATTTCGCTCGAAAGTTTCATGCTCAACTAAACCTGCCTTACTCTCTATACATAACGGTAATTCATTTCTTACTAGAGGTTGACTAATAAGGATATGGTCTATCAACAAAGGGTTTTTACTGGCAGGAATTTTCTTAATCGGGTTCCTATATTTAGCAGTCCACCTTAAATGTTTCGGATAGTCAAACAGCGCATGGTTAAAAAAACGTTCCGCCATTAATACTTCACCCTGTAAATTTGTAATCAAATCAAAAAACATATAGTATTGCTCAAAATGGTCTAGCCCTATACCATCATTGCAATCTCCAAGAACTATAATGCCCGGACTTTCTAATTGATTAAACTTTGCATCAATATATGACCTAATATTTGAAGCTTCAGTAGCTAACTTCATTCTTGCTTTTAATGCTACATTAACATAATCTCCATGAAGATCACCATTTTCCCAAATTATTTTCTTCTTATTAATTTTAGATTTCAAATGAACCCCAATTATCTCCAGTTCATGTTCCCCATCGATATCAAAAATTAAAACCTGTGGATGCCTATAGTGATCATGCCTACTAGAAATCTCTTCACCCCACATGTATACCTTCCAAGACTTTTGCTTTGTAAAAGCCTGCCAAGTTTCTGGTGATTGTAACCTGAATTTGTCTTTAAGTTGTGCTTTAACTAAAAACCATATCCATTGAGAGCCTGAAATCTGGTATGAACCATCCTTCAATAATACCGGTACCCACTTATTATCTAAAACTTGACTACAAAAATCTATGATATTACCCTCACCTTTAGGCCCTTCCTGAATACACAATACATCTGGATTTATATTTTCTATTGTTGCTTTAACTCTCCTTCTTCGTTCATTAATTTGCTCATTTGGATTGTCTGATATTAGTCTTTGGCAATGCTCTAAGTTCCAAGTAGTTATTTTTAGACTCATTTTTAAAAATGTTGATAGTACAGTATAAAAGTATAAATTTTTCTTGAAATAAAATTATCACGCAAATAAAAAATCCCCACCAAAAAAGCTGATGAGGATTTATACCCATTTGATAATACTCCTAAATAGTTTCTAGCTAAGAGCCTCTTCTTTCAAAGGTCCTAAGAAAACCCCCACTGTAAGTGAGTTATTACTATCATAGTTTACGGTGATATCGTTAGAGTACCCGCCTTGGTCGTCGTAGGCAAATGCATAACCAATACCGTTAAGTAAAGGTGCTTTTGTTACTCCCATTCCTTTGTGCAGATACTTAGCATAAGCATTAGAATAACCTTCGGCACTTGAGGCACCCGGATAAAATTCCCCGCAGATAAATAGCGAGTTCCCCACTGGTAATAAGGCATCTACTGAGCTGGTAAGGGTAAATTTATTATTTGCTGAATCAACAGAAACAATATTTGAAGGCTGTGCAGCTATTTGCTTCACCACATCCATACCGGCTTTTAAACCTGTTGGGAAAGGGTTTACCGTAACTGTAGCCTGATTATTCTTAATGTCTGCTGCTGAAAATTGAGCTTGGAACGACACCAAATTATTAATCATAGGTGTAACTGCACGGGTAATTAAACTCACCACCTGATTTTCAAGGTTTCCCAGTAGTGTATTGTTAGTTACATTGGGTTGAAAAGTTGAATCGCTAAATACCCCTGCACAACCCAGCACCATAGCTGTTGCAGGCATTGCTCCGTTTAAATTACCTTTCCACCACGTTGGAGGGGGTGCAAGTGCAACCCCTTTAGTTAATTCACCAGGCATTGCAGCACAATTTGTGGTAAAATAAGGAAAATAAATATTCAACTTTTCGCCATTGCAATCAAACTGCAATACATTATATGTGTATGTTATCTTTTTAGTTTTTGGTTTCTCTCTTCTGCGTGTTGGTTTTTCTTTTTTCTCAATCACTTCATCTACTGTGGTTACCTGCCCTGTATAAATATTTTCAGAAACAGGGTCTTGTAATGAAAGTGTATTGGTCATGTAGTGTTTAAAAAACTGGTAAATAGCAGTATCCAAAAATGTAGCCAGTGCACTAGGAGTTTTGCTTGATGAATAATTATCAATCACATGAACAGGAGCTACAAAACGGCGAACTTTACTTTTTTTCCAGTCGCAAGCATCAAAAGGGGCATTTACTGTACCTTTAATACCGGTTTTAAAGTCGTCAATAATTCGGTTTAGTGCTCGCCAAGGCTCTATACCTATTACGTTTGGATAACCATAAGTAGGTGTAGATGTGGGAGGTGTAGGCGGAAATGTGAGATTATTTTCAGTTGGGTTTACAAATAAAGTAATAGGTATACCTAAAGCATCTACCTGTGTAATATCAATATTTGCATTTCCGGGAGTTTTACCTGCTTTGGCTGTAGTTGCCAACTCCATAAAATCGAAAACGAAATCTGATAATGCTGAAGGCTGAACTATTTTACCTCCGCTTAAGCTTAGTGCAGTCTCTGATGTAGAGAACCAAATCCTACCGCCCGTCATATTTAGTGAAGCACTGTAGTAAAAAGTATATATACTGTTTGCAGAGGGTAAATCGCTTAGTAGTACACTACAAGCAGTATTTTGTGTTGTAGCGGTCCAACTATTTTTGCTATCTACTTTATAAAAATTGTTATTTCCGTCAGTTATAAAAACATACAGTTTTTTATCGTCTATACCTGTATTGTTTGAAATATTAATTGTAATTAAATCTTTCATAGCAATGTAAGTTTTGGGTGTAGAATAAAATTAAGCCAATAAGCTAAAGCAACATTAAAGGACTGCACTACAAATATGCAGTGTATAACCAAACATACTATTAAGTATAAACAAGGGTTTTAGCAAACAGGTATAAATACCTATAACGAAATAGAAGAATAAATTTTTTCTGAAGCGCCTGCATTAGAAAGGATAAATTGATAGGCTTTTTCGCCTGCTGTTTGACGGTAACTCTCATCACTTAATAAGTTACTTAATATTTTCTGTAATTGCTGTTGGGTATCTACCATAAAGCCTCCGCCTGCTTGCGCCAGCCTTTTTCCTTCAGGGTACTTATTTATCGGGGTTCCATATATAACCGGTATACCAAATACTGCCGCCTCTAAAATATTATGCAAGCCTTTTCTAAAAGCACCCCCAATCATGGCAATATCTCCATATTGATAAAGCGAAGACAGCATACCTATATTATCAATTATAACTACCTTGTAAAAGGTGCAACTTTCTTCTTTCAGTTTTGAGTAACGTATAGTTTTATCAAACTTACTTTCTATTTCCTTAAGATGTTTCTCACTTATGTCGTGTGGGGCTATTACTAAGCAGAGTTCTTTAAAATCAGGCAGCACTTTTGCCAGCATTGTTTCTTCTTCAGGCCAACTGCTTCCCGCAATCAATAGTTTATTTTTTCCTGTAAATGCTGCAATTACTTCATTGCTTTGGGGTTGTTTAGCATTCTCCAATACCCTATCACATCGGGTATCTCCTACATAAGTTGCATCGGTATATCCAATGCCAGCCAACATCTCAACCGATTCTTTGTTTTGCGTGAAGATATGATTGAAGCAAAACAACATTTTTTGATGCAGTTTAGAGTTTTTCTTAAAAAACCGTTGCTCTGCCCTGAACAATGCCGATATTAAGTATAGCGGTATCTCTCGTTGTTTTACTTCTTGCAAGTAATAATACCAAAAATCGTATTTCACAAAAACCACAACATCAGGCTGCACTAAATCAAGAAACCGTCGGGCATTCTTATAGGTATCTTTAGGTAAATAATAGGCTTTATCAATACCCGCATGATTTTTCCTATGCTCAAACCCTGATGGCGAGAAAAACGTGGTTACTATATCCCACTCATCTCTGTTAAACTTTTCAAGTAGTGGTAAACCTTGCTCAAACTCTCCTAATGATGCTACATGCATCCAAATGCGTTTCTTATTTTCTTTTTTGGGAAGGGTGTTTTCTATATACTCAAAAATACCTTTACGACCTGCAACCCATTTACGGGCTTTATCATTCCATATTGCCAGTATTTTTGCGCCTGTAGAGTAAGCTGTTATTCCTAAATCATATAATACAGGCATTTATACTTTTGCTTTTTTTAGAGTGGCTTTTGCATCAATAGTTTTGCAAAAGGTATCACCATAATCCACCTCAACTAAACCAGTAGTATTGGCTACCTTTAATACACTGGCATTAACATTATTCTCAAGATATTGTATTACCTCTTCAAAAGTCATTTTAGAAAAGTAAAGATAGGTACTTTTTTGCTTAGAATATATATTCTTCTTGCCCTCTGTTTCCTGTATATATAGGCAATATCCAACCTAAACGAATTCCCCAATAATTATCAGCCCTTTCTCTATTGTCAGGAGCCATTAAATCATTATTCCAGTTTCGAGCATATTGGGTTTTTCCTTGAGCAAATTCTAAACCTACAAAAAAGTTTGTTAGTTTGTTTGATGACATGTATTGATACCCGATAAACTCATTAAAGTAATATCCGTTGGTTCGCCTGTCATATCCGGCAAGTATATCGCCGTTTACCTGAGGAGCAACAATGTTTAAGTTTTCAAAATGCAACCTATGCTGTATAAAACCTACCCCTCCGCTTACCAGTATGCCGCTATTTTGGTTTCTCCCAATAGGGAATAACCTGCCCACATGTGCACTAAATGAATAGCCGCGCATAGATATTTGAGGGTCAAAATCAAATCCGTTTCTGTCTATCAAAAAACCATTACTACTACGAATTGAATCGAAAACATTATTCTCTAAAACAAAACGGCTAAACAAAAAGTTGCCTTCCAATCGCAAATCCCAACCACTTTCAAACTTCATCCCTACACTTCCTCCCAACTGAGCAAAAAACGAATACCGTTTTGCAAAATCAGCCTGGGGAATACTATATACATAATGAAAACGAAACAATACAGCACGCTGCGGACTGTACATAGGAGGTGCTTGTGTGTTTATCCTTATTTTTCGGGTACTGTCGCCTCGCAAGCTATCAGTTTGTGCAGTAGCTGTTGAAGTAAACAATACGGAACCTATTAGTATGTATAAATATTTTAACATTACAAACGTGCCAAACCTACAGCATTTTTTACTATTTGCATAATTGAGAAACGATAAAAAACGTCTAAAAGTTGAAACTATCCACATTTATTAAGTACAACTACATAACATGTGTTTTGAGTTATTGCCATATATTTGCCAAAAAACAATAACAGTGCAGCCTCAAGGTATTAAAAAAATTCAGATGGTTGATGTATTCAGCCAATATCAAAAAATTCAAAAAGAAGTTGATGAAGCTATTTTAAATGTTGTCCATTCATCAGCATTTATTAACGGACCTGAGGTTAAAGCTTTCCAGAAAGAGTTTGAAGAATATCTTGGTGTAAAGCATGTTATACCTTGTGCAAACGGAACAGATGCTTTGCAGGTAGCTATGATGGCTTTGGATTTAAAGCCCGGTGATGAGGTTATTACAGCAAGTTTCACTTATGTAGCTACTGCTGAGGTTATAGGGCTATTACAACTTACCCCTGTTTTGGTAGATGTAAATCCCGATACTTTTGATATAAATGTTGAAGCTATTGAAGCAGCCATTACCCCAAAAACAAAAGCAATAGTTCCTGTACATCTATTCGGTCAGTGTGCTGATATGGAAGCCATAATGGCTTTGGCTAAAAAGCATAATTTATATGTAATTGAAGATACTGCTCAAGCCATTGGTGCTGATTATACTTTTAGTAATGGTACTAAACAAAAAGCAGGTACTATAGGTACCATTGGTGCAACATCGTTTTATCCTTCTAAAAACTTAGGCTGTATGGGAGATGGTGGTGCTATTTTTACTAACGACGATGAGTTGGGACCAAAAATGCGTATGATTGCTTCACATGGACAATCGAAACTTTACACACATGACAAAATTGGTGTAAACAGCAGACTAGACAGTATACAGGCTGCCGTTTTAAGAATTAAATTGCACCAGCTTGATGAGTATGCCGCAGCAAGAAATAAAGCGGCTGATTATTATGATAAAGCTTTTGCTGATAGCCCAAAACTTAAAACTCCTGCAAGAGCAAAAAACTCAAATCATGTTTTTCATCAGTATACGTTACAACTTACCGATGAAAGTATTGATAGAGATGAATTAAGAACATATCTTTCTGAAAAAGGTGTACCTAGTATGATATATTACCCTATACCATTGCACATGCAAAAAGCTTATGAAGATGACAGATACACAGAGGGAATGTTCCCCGTAACTGAAAAACTTTGCAAAACAGTTTTCTCATTGCCCATACACACAGAACTAGAAGAAGAGCAACTTAAATACATAACAAGCTCAGTTTTAGAATTTATTAATCGTTAAAAAATCAATAAATATTCTCACATGAAAATAGTAGTAGTAGGAACAGGCTATGTAGGATTAGTTACAGGTACTTGCTTTGCCGAAGTAGGTATTGATGTTACTTGCGTAGATATAGACCAGAAAAAAATAGACAATCTTAAAAAAGGGATAATGCCTATTTATGAGCCGGGGCTTGAAGAAATGGTTCTGCGTAACATGGAAAAAAAGCATTTACATTTTAGTACCAGCTTAGCTGATAGTATTGAAGGGGCCGATGCTGCTTTTATAGCTGTGGGAACACCTCCCGGCGAGGATGGAAGTGCCGATTTGAAATACGTTTTAGCTGTTGCCGATGAAATAGGGCAAAATATGAATGACTACTTAGTGGTTGTTACTAAAAGTACTGTACCTGTAGGAACAGCAAAAAAAGTAAAACAAACCGTTACCGAAGCTCTTGCAAAACGTAACTCTAATTTAACTTTTGATGTAGCTTCAAACCCTGAGTTTTTGAAAGAAGGTGCTGCAATTGATGATTTCTTAAAACCTGACCGTATTGTTATTGGTATAGAATCTGAAAAGGCAGAAGATATTATGGGGCGTTTATACAAACCATTTTTACTAAACGGGCACCCCATTATTTTCATGGATGTTCCTTCTGCTGAAATGACAAAGTATGCTGCAAACAGTATGCTGGCAACCAAAATCAGTTTTATGAATGATGTAGCCAACTTGTGCGAGATTGTTGGAGCTGATGTAAATATGGTACGAAGAGGTATAGGCAGCGATGCACGTATAGGTAATAAGTTTATATATCCCGGTGCGGGTTATGGTGGCTCATGTTTCCCAAAAGATGTAAAAGCGTTAATTAAAACTGCTGCTGAAAACGGATACAACATGCGTATTCTGCAAGCTGTAGAAGATGTAAACGACGATCAAAAATCAGTAATCTTCAACAAAGTAATGAAACACTTTAATGGAGATATTAGCGGAAAAACGTTTGCAATGTGGGGTTTATCGTTTAAGCCAAAAACAGACGATATGCGCGAGGCTCCTTCATTAGTAATTATTGACCAACTAATTGAAAAAGGTGCTAAAGTGAAAGCTTATGACCCTGTAGCTATGGAAGAAACCAAGCACATGATTGGGGACAAAATAGAGTATGCTAATGACCCTGACGAGGCTTTGATTGATGCTGATGCCTTATTATTAGTTACTGAATGGCCTGAATTTAGAATCCCAAATTTTAAAGTAATGGGCAAGCTGCTTAAAAACAAAGTAATTTTTGATGGAAGAAATATTTACGATGCTGTAGACATGAACGACTTAGGCTTTGTTTATTACGGTATCGGTATAAATGGAAAAAACCAAATAGCAGCAGCCAATGCGTAAAAAAGTATTAATAACCGGTGGTGCAGGATTTTTAGGTTCTCACCTTTGCGACCGTTTTATAAAAGAAGATTTCCATGTAATAGCCATGGATAATCTTATTACCGGAGACCTTCGCAATATTGAGCACCTATTTAAACTACCCAATTTCGAGTTTCATCATCACGATGTATCAAAGTTCATTCATATATCAGGCAAGCTTGATTATGTTTTACACTTTGCATCGCCTGCAAGCCCGATTGATTATTTAAAAATCCCTATTCAAACCCTTAAAGTAGGCTCTTTGGGTGTTCACCACTGTTTAGGTTTAGCAAAAGAAAAGGGAGCACGAATGCTTATTGCTTCAACTTCAGAAGTATATGGAGACCCGTTAGTTCATCCGCAAAATGAAGATTACTGGGGCAATGTAAACCCTGTTGGTCCTCGTGGTGTGTATGATGAAGCTAAACGCTTTCAAGAAGCTATGACCATGGCATATCATACTTTTCATGGTTTAGAAACCCGTATTGTGCGTATTTTTAATACGTATGGACCTCGAATGCGCCTGAATGACGGGCGAGCACTACCCGCATTTATCGGTCAAGCGTTACGCGGAGAAGATTTAACTGTTTTTGGTGATGGTAGTCAAACACGCAGTTTTTGCTTTGTTGATGACTTGGTTGAAGGTATTTACCGCCTGTTAATGAGCGATTATGCCCAGCCTGTAAACATTGGGAATCCGAATGAAATTACTATAAAAGAATTTGCCGAAGAGATTATTAAACTCACAGGTACATCGCAAAAAGTAATTTATAAACCGCTTCCAAAAGATGACCCTAAGCAACGTCAGCCTGATATAACCAGAGCTAAAGAAATATTAGACTGGGAGCCTAAAGTAAAAAGAGAAGACGGGCTAAAAGTAACTTACGAATACTTTAAAACGCTACCCAAAGAAGAATTATTTAAAGACCCACACGGGCGAGAATTCAAAAGCAAATAATGACATCTGAAACAAAAAACTTCTTCGCACACGAAACTGCAGTTATTGATGAAGGTTGCATTATTGGTGAGGGTTCAAAAATTTGGCATTTCTCACACATTATGCCCAATTGCACGTTAGGCACAAAATGCAACATCGGTCAAAATGTAGTAATATCACCCGAAGTAGTTTTGGGTAACAATGTAAAAGTTCAAAACAACATATCTATATATACAGGAGTAACTTGTGACGACGATGTATTTTTAGGCCCCTCAATGGTTTTTACTAATATAACTAATCCTCGCAGTGCAGTTATCCGCAGAGACCAATATGCCAAAACCCATGTGGGTAAAGGAGCTAGCATAGGTGCAAATGCAACTATAGTTTGCGGGCATGATATTGGCGAGTTTGCATTTATTGGCGCAGGTTCAGTAGTTACCAAAAATGTACCTGCATATGCACTGCTGGTTGGCAATCCGGCGCGCCAAATAGGCTGGATGAGCGAATATGGACATCGCTTGAACTTTGATGAAAATGGAAAAGCTGAATGTCCTGAAAGCAAGCAACAATATCAATTGAAAGATGGGGTTGTAACCCGTATACCATAACAAATATGGCTAAACCAAAAATATTAGTTACAGGCGGTGTAGGTTTTATTGGTTCGCACACCGTAGTAGAATTACATAATGCAGGTTTTGAACCCATTATAATTGATAACCTAAACAATTCAGAGCCGTTTATTCTTGATAGAATTGAACAGATTACAGGCACTAAACCTATATTTTTCAAAGGAGATGTTTGTGAACGTGCCGACTTACAAAATGTACTAAATCAGCATAATGATATTAAGGGAGTAATTCATTTTGCAGCTTACAAAGCTGTAGGAGAATCGGTACAAGAGCCCTTAAAATATTACCACAATAATGTAAGCGGCTTGGTTGTTTTATTGCAAGAGCTTCAGGCAAAAGGCATTAATAATATTGTATTTTCATCATCATGTACCGTATACGGACAACCTGAGACTAACCCCGTAACAGAAAACTTTCCCGTACAAAAAGCTGAATCCCCCTACGGTAACACAAAACAGATTTGTGAGGAGATACTGACAGATACTACTAATGTTACCGATACTAAAGCAATAGCACTGCGTTATTTTAATCCTATTGGGGCTCATGATAGTGCTTTAATCGGTGAGTTGCCTTTAGGGGTTCCCAATAATTTAGTACCATTCATTACACAAACCGCCATTGGTAAGCGCGAAAAGCTTTCCATTTTTGGAGATGATTACAATACTCCCGACGGTACTTGTATAAGAGACTATCTACATGTGGTAGATTTAGCCAAAGCACATGTTAGGGCTGTAGACCGCCTTTTACAAAACGAGAGTGCAGATAAATTAGAGATTTTTAACCTGGGTACCGGCAAAGGCAGTAGTGTAAAAGAAGTAGTTGATACATTTATAGTTGAAACAGGCGTAAACTTCAATTATGTATATGCTCCCCGCCGTGCTGGTGATGTGGAACAAGTATATGCTGATACTACTAAAGCGAACGAAATATTGGGCTGGAAAACAGAGAGAGACCTGAAAAATATGCTGGTTACCGCTTGGGAATGGGAAAAAGCCATTTCTAAAAAATAATACTTCTATACAGAAACACATATTGATTAAACCAATTTAAAATTGTTAATTTGGTCTAAATCAATCTATCATGCCGCAAACAGAAGGACAATTTATCCTTTTTAATAAGGATGAATTTAAAAACTATCTTTTGAGTACATCATTTCATAGGAATATCTATCGTATTCAAAACCACCATACTTACATACCTAACTATACTCATTTTTTTAAAGACTCACCCCCTAATCATTTTAAATGGCTTAAGGGAATGAAACGAAGCCATCTGCAAAGGGGCTTTAGCGACATTGGGCAAAACCTTACCACTTTTCCTGATGGTACAGTCGCCCTTTGCCGCACCTTTGAAAAAATACCTGCTGCAATAAAAGGGGCAAATACAGGCAGTATTGCCATAGAACATTTAGGCTATTTTGATGAAAATCAGGATGATATGACTGATGAACACAAAGAAATTATAGTATTTACTAATGCTGTCTTATGCCATAGGTTTAAACTCTCTCCAAACGATGAAAGTATTATTTACCACCATTGGTTTGATTTAAGTAGTGGCAAACGTACTAATGGTACTGGAGTTACTAAAACTTGTCCGGGTACAAACTTTTTTGGAGGTAATACAGTTGAAGCAGCCAACAAAAACTTTATTCCACTGGTTGCAGAACAACTTAATAGCTTTATAAAAGAAAAACCCACACAACCTCAAACAAAAACAGGAACTGTTACTGCTAGTAGATTAAATGTTCGCACTGGGGCAGGTACAAATTATAAAGCAACTCACCTGATAAGCCGTGGAACAAAAGTTACCATTTATGCAGAACTAAACGGATGGTATAAAATTGATGCCGAGCAAAGCCTTTGGGTATCAAAACAATTTATTGCATTAGATAATTAAAACCTACTCCCTATCATGAATACTAATTTGGAACCCATAAATGGTGCTGAGAAAAAAACACCATTGATAAAAAAATTATTCACTATTGAGTTTTGGCAAAAAGAAAACAATTGGCTACTACTACTAACCCTTTTATTACTTGTTACTCTTACAGTGTATTTAAGTGTACATAGTATGGAACAATATAACTCAGATGCTCCGCATGAATATTATGACGAACCCCATGAAGCCGAGTACAAAAAAATGGATGATGCGGATATTGCATACCTCACCTCATTAATAAATGTGGGCTCCACCAGTATACCTATTCCTGGGCAAAATATCCCAAAAGAGAATGATACTACAAGCATATTACAAGACGAAGCCACTTTTGCGGGTATACGTTTTGAGCATAACCCCAACAACAGAGTAGTAAAAGATTTTATAGTTTCTCAATTGCCTTATGTATACCCCCAAGACACTGTTAAAGTTTTTAATCTTTTAGATGAACAACCTAATTCTCTGGCAGTAGCCTACATACAAAATACAAGATTCAGGGTAAAATCCTACTTTTGGTTAGCAGGACCACATACTTATCTTGAAGTAATTTTCTGGACCATTTTTGGGGTTATTGCCAGTATTCTGTTCTATATATCTTCAGCCATAGCAAACGGAATTGGCTTTAAACCCGAAGAAAGCCCCGGGCACTTAGCCAAAATAGTATATGCCCCCTTCATTTCATTAATAATAATCTTCTCATACAATGTAATTTCAAATCCCGATAGCTTTATAGATGTAAGCGCATCTAAAGGTACCCTTATTATTTCCTTTTTGCTGGGTTTCTACTCTAGCAGGGCTATGAAACTATTGGATAAAATTAAAGATGTGGTTTTACCTTATGGCGACCAAACCTCTGCTGATGCCAGACGAGATACCGATACAGAAGAAAACTCAACTACTAATGCCACAAAACCTGTTGACGTTAGTATAGAAGTAAGTATTAACGACCCCAACCACGAAGACCAAGAGGCATTACAAGCACATATTTCACAAACTACAGTTACCCTAACACCTAAACAAGAAGGTGCTGAACCAATTGTATTAAAACAAGAGGGTGAGGATGAACTGGACAGTACTTTCAAAGCCGACAGTATACTTGTAGGAGAATATGTACTAAAAGCAAAACTAACTACTACAGAAGGTAATAACTATGAAGGCGATGAGGAGGTTTCAGTTGGTGAAGAAACAAACACCTTTGCCATAGCACTTACCAAAACAGAAGTAAGCGGGTAAACTCTTCAACAAATAACATTAGCAGTAGCGACTTAAACGTGAAACTGAAAATTTAAAACTGTAAACCAAACACTATCTTCGCAGGCTGTGGCTACAAATTATCTTTCAGTAGAGAACATCAGCAAAGCATACGGAGAAAAAACACTATTTAGTGAGCTTTCATTCGGTATAGACCAAGGACAAAAAATTGCCTTAATCGCCAATAATGGTACAGGAAAAACTACATTGCTTAATATTATAGCAGGCATTGATATACCTGATAGTGGCGAGGTAGTGTTCCGTAGAGATATTAGAGTAGGCTACCTACCCCAAGAGCCTGATTTTGAAGGAGCCATTACAGTAGCCGATTATATTTTTTATGATGAAAGTCCTGTAATGCAAGCCATAAAGGCTTACGAGCAAGCAGCAGATAACCATAGCCAACAACAAAGTGCAGCCACAGAAGAAGCACTTACCATAGCTACCCAGCAAGCCGACGCCCTAGATATTTGGCAGCATGAAGCTAAAGTGCAACAAATACTAGGTAAGCTCGAAATTCAACTCCCAAATAGAGAAATATCAAAACTATCAGGTGGCGAAAAGAAACGTGTGGCTATAGCAAGATTGCTAATAAACAATCCTGATATACTTATCATGGATGAGCCTACCAACCATTTAGACATTAGTATGATTGAGTGGCTGGAGAATTACCTAAGTACTGACAATACAACATTATTAATGGTAACACACGACCGTTACTTTCTAGATAATGTAACCAATGAAATACTAGAGCTAGACGGTGGACAAATACATAAATACAATGGCAACTACGAATATTTTTTAGAAAAGAAACAAGAACGCATAGAGCGTGAGGCAAAAGAAACCGAAAAAGCCAAAAACCTTATGCGCAAAGAGTTGGAGTGGATGCGCCGCCAACCTAAAGCAAGAGGTACAAAATCTAAATCTCGCATTGAGGCTTTTTACGATTTAAAAGAAAAGGCAGGTAATATCCGTAAAGAAGATAGTATTAGCTTCAATGTAAAAATGAATCGCCTAGGAGGTAAAGTAATGGAGCTTAAAAACCTCAGAAAAGGCTATGGAGATAACATTTTCTTTAACAACTTTACTTACACCTTTAAAAAAGGTGAACGCATTGGTATAGTAGGTAAAAACGGAGCAGGAAAATCTACCTTTCTAAATGTTATCACAGAAAAAGAACCTTTAGATGCAGGCACAGTAGTCCCCGGCGATACTTTGGTAATGGGTTACTACAACCAAAAAGGGCTAAAGATAGAAGAAGACAAACGGGTAATTGAAGTAATAAGAGACATAGCAGATGTACTACCATTAGGAGGGAAAGAGGGTAGCTTAACAGCTATGCAGTTACTGCAAACTTTCAACTTTCACCCGAAACAACAACACGATTATGTTTCTACCCTTAGTGGCGGCGAGCGCAGGCGTTTGTATTTACTTACGCTGCTAATGGAGAACCCAAACTTCTTAATTCTTGATGAACCTACTAACGACCTTGACCTTTTAACCCTTACCACCCTTGAAGAGTTCTTAATGAACTATCAAGGTTGTTTACTTATAGTATCTCACGACCGTTATTTCTTAGACCGCCTATGCGACCATCTTTTTGTATTTGAAGGCGATGGCCAAATAAAAGATTACAACGGCAGCTACACCCAATACCGAATAGAAAAACAAGCCGAAGAAGAACAGAAACAAAAGCAAGAAAAAGCTGAGAAGATTGAAACTGAAAAACCTGCTCAAACTAATAATTGTAAACCCCGTAAAGCCACCTATAAAGAAAAACAAGAATGGGAAAGCCTTGAGGGTGAGATGGAAGTTTTAGAACAACAGAAAGCTGAATTAACTGAAAAACTAAGTAGTGGAGAGGGAGACCATACCCAAATAGCAGAATGGGCAAAAGAAATAGAAACGGTAAACCAGCAGTTGGAAGAAAAAGAAATGCGTTGGCTAGAATTGAGTGAGTTGTTTTAAATAACAGAGCTATTGGCTTTTTTCTATTAGCACTTAGCATTTCTACGTCATTGCGAACATAGTGAAGCAATCTTTTTCTATTGTAAACAAACAGATTGCTTCGTCGTTCCTTCTTACAATGACGAACAGCCGAATTTTCTTAACTTGCCGCCATAAGAAACTATGCACTACCATTTCATTTCCATAGGCGGGGCTGTAATGCACAACCTTGCCTTAGATATACTTTCACAAGGACATAAAGTTACCGGCAGCGACGATGAAATTTTCGACCCTGCACTATCTCGACTAAAAGAGCACAATATACTTCCAGAGAAATTTGGGTGGTACCCTGAAAATATAACTACGGATATTGATATAATAATACTGGGTATGCATGCCCGTAAGGATAATCCTGAATTACTAAAAGCACAAGAATTGGGGCTAACTATATATTCTTTTCCTGAGTTTATATACCAGCATAGTAAAAACAAAACACGTGTAGTAATTGGCGGTAGCCATGGTAAAACCACTACAACGGCAATGATAATGCACGTGCTGAAAACGCTTAATAAAGAGTTTGATTATATGGTAGGCTCGTCTATAGATGGGTTCGACCGTATGGTAAAAATGAGTGATGCCCCAATAGTAATACTAGAGGGAGATGAGTATTTAACTTCAGCCATAGACCATCGCCCTAAATTTTTACTATACAAAGCAGATATTGCCCAACTAACAGGCATAGCTTGGGACCATATAAATGTATTCCCAACGTTTGAAGGTTACTTAGAGCAATTTGAGTTATTTATAAACCAATTGCCTGATGGTGCACCCCTCACCTACTATGCTGGTGATGAACATTTAGAAAAAATGGTGGCACCTCATAAAGATAGGCTTAACCTACTCCCCTATCATGAATTACCCCATACTATAGAAAATGGGCAAACCTTTCTAAAGACTGAGCAGGGTAAAGTACCACTACATGTTTTTGGTTTACATGTACTGCAAAATATGGCGGGGGCAAAACATATCTGTAACCAGCTTAATATAAGCAATGCTGATTTTTACACTGCCATTAGCAGTTTTGAGGGAACTGCGAAGCGTATGGAAAAAATTAAAGACACTGAAAACCTTGTTGTTTTTAGAGATTTTGCCCACTCGCCATCAAAAGTGCAAGCCACAGTTAATGCAGTAAAAGAGCAATACCCAAACCATAAACTTATAGCTTGTTTTGAGCTGCATACCTTTAGTAGTCTTAATAAAAACTTTCTTGTAGAATATAACGGCAGCCTCAACAAAGCTGATGAAGCTATAGTTTATTATGACGAACATGTTTTGGAGTTAAAAAAAATGCCTGCACTAGATATAGAAGAAGTAGCTAAAGCCTTTGGTGGAAGTATAGAAGTATATACTGATGCTGAAATGCTACATAATTATATTCACTCAATAGGTAGAAAAAGTAACTCAACAGGAAATGAAAAAACAGTACTGTTACTAATGAGCTCAGGTACATTTAGTAATTTGCCCTTACATTTTTAGAGCTATTATGAAAACCATATTATTTTCCTTATTTCTTACTCTTCCATTACTGAGCTTTACCCAAACACAAGAAGAGATTGAAGCTATGGGTCTAAAGCAATACATTTTTGTAATGTATACTAAAGGTGATGTTCGTAGCCAAGACTCTGCTACAGTAATGAAAATTCAAACTCAGCATTTGAATCACTTAGACAGTTTGGCAAAAATTGGTGTGCTAAACGTAGCGGGGCCGTTTTTAGAAGAACATAACTGGCGCGGATTATTAATTTTTGACGTAAAAACGAAAGAAGAAGCAGAAAGCTATGTGAAAAAAGACCCTGCTGTTAAGGCAGGAAGACTTAAGTATATTATACTACCGTGGATGACAAAAAAAGGGGTAAGCTTCAAGTAGTTTTTGAGAAAACAGGTATAAATACCTACGCGTTAACATAAAGTTTAAAACTTTTTACTTAAATGAAATAAGTAATCTCTCAAATTTATTTTTAATTTGAGTTAAGGATATTTACTGGGGATATCAATTGCTAACTATATAACTAAAAAACTATATTACTATGTTTGCTCTAGAAAATTACATAAAACAATGTAATCGCTCACAAGCTGCTATTTTTGGGTACTTGAGAGAGATGATTTTATCTTGCTCTACTGACATTAAAGAAGAAATTAATGATAATAAACCTACTTATAAGTTAGGCTCAAAAGTTTTTTCAGTCTCAAACCAATCTGTAGGTACTACGCTTTCTTTTTCTGATGGGGCAACCGACGCCTTCCCTAAACCTTTGCATTTTAAATCTATAAAAGAAATTGATATAGATAAAGTATACACATCAATTAAAAATGCTTTTTACAGTTAAAAAGTAAGTATTCTATTACAATAAGTGTATAGTTTTTGTTAATTTTTACACAATAGACTAAACTTTTTACACATAAACTTAAACTAACTAATATATCTATATATATTTGATTGCTTATTATTTTGTTGCTAAATGAGAACTTTAGAGGACTACATTATTGCTATTGATGCAAGAAAGGCGGGTACAGTATGCTTTCTGCGAAGCGTAATCTTATCCTGCTCAAAAGAAATAGAAGAACACACTTATAATAATACACCGGCATATTATTTTAACAATTACAAGTTTTGTTATTTAAATGACACCCAAAAGGGTATAGAAATTATTTTTTGTGATGGAGATGCATTAAGCGACCCTTTTCATCTATTAAACCAAAGTGATAACAATACATATAAAACATGTGCTATATATAATAGCAAAAAAGTAGAAGCTTATAAGCTTATAGCACTACTGCAGCAGGCCCTATTAATTAATGAACTGAAAGAGATAAAGTTTCAGTATGACTTAAGACAGTTAAACAAATAACTATCAATGGTAAAGCTTGAAATAATGGTTGACAAAAAAATTAATTATATTTACCTTTGCCGCCCCCCAAAGGAGGACAAATGATTTGACAGAAGAAAACAAAACCAACGAAGCGCAACAAGAAGTAGAAGTTACTACTCCCGTTGCAGAAACTAAGGCTGAAGAAACTACAACAAAAACTAACAATTCTAATTCAGCGCAAACACCCCCCGAAGATTTTGACTGGAGTATGGACGACCAAGGATTTGGTGAGTACTCTGATGATGAAAGAAAAAAATTAGAAGATCTTTATTCTAATACGTTAAACCAATTAACAGAGGGTGAACTGGTAAAAGGTAAAGTAGTATCCATTACCGAAAAAGATGTAGTATTAAATATCGGTTTTAAATCAGACGGTTTAATACAACGTACAGAATTTCGCGACATCCCTGATTTAAAAGCGGGTGATGAAGTAGAAGTTCTACTTGAAACGAAAGAAGACCACAATGGTCAGTTGGTTCTTTCACGCAAAAAAGCAATCTCAGAAAGAGCTTGGGAAAATATTATTGAGGCCTACGAAAACGACGAAGTACTTGAAGGTTATGTGAAAACAAGAACCAAAGGTGGTTTGGTAGTAGACGTTATGGGCATGGATGCTTTCTTACCCGGCTCACAAATTGATATTAAACCAATCCGCGATTACGACGTATATGTAGGACAAACCATGCAGTTTAAAGTGGTTAAAATAAACCAACTTTTCAAAAATGTGGTAATCTCACATAAAGTACTTATTGAAGACGATATTGAAGCCCAAAAATCTGATATACTGGCTAAACTTGAAAAAGGTCAGGTATTGGAAGGCATTGTGAAGAATATGACTTCTTTCGGTGTATTTATAGACTTAGGTGGAGTAGACGGGTTATTGCACATTACCGATATTTCATGGGGACGTATCAACCACCCTGAAGAGGTATTGAAATTAGATGATAAAATACAAGTGGTTGTTCTTGATTTTGATGATGATAAGAAACGTATCTCATTAGGATTAAAACAATTACAAGCTCACCCTTGGGATAACTTAGGAGAAAGCATAGATGTAGGAGCCAAAGTAAAAGGTAAAATTGTTACCGTTGCAGACTATGGTGCTTTCTTAGAAATTGATAACGGTATCGAAGGTTTGATACACGTATCAGAAATGAGCTGGAGCCAACACTTACGTAACCCACAAGACTTTATGAAAGTGGGCGATGAAGTTGAAGCTGTAGTATTAACACTTGACAAAGAAGAACGTAAAATGTCTTTGGGTATCAAGCAACTAACTCCTGATCCTTGGGTAAATATCGAAGAAAAATACGGTGTTAACTCTAAACACAAAGGTATTGTTCGCAACCTTACCAGTTATGGTGTGTTTGTTGAACTGGAAGAAGGTGTCGACGGTTTACTTCACGTATCAGACCTTTCATGGTCTAAGAAAATTAAGCACCCTGCTGAATTTGTGAAGAAAGACCAAGAACTTGAAGTAATAGTACTTGAAGTAGACAAAGAAAACCGCCGTTTAAGTTTAGGACACAAACAATTGGAAGAAAACCCATGGGATACTTTTGAAACATTATTCCCTGAAGGTTCAGTACACGAGGGTACAGTGCTAAAAATCGGCGATAAGAGTGCTACCATAGCTTTACCATACGGTGTTGAAGGATATGCTCCTTTAAAACAATTGGCTAAAACTGATAAATCTACTGTTAAAGAAGATGAAGTAGCACAATTTAGAGTTACAGAGTTTAGCAAAGAAAACCGTCGTATCACAGTATCGCACACAGCTATTTGGAAAGAAGAAGAGCGTACCCAAAAAGCTGATGCGGCAAACAAAAAAGCAAAAGAAGAAAGAGCTACATCAAGAGCTACTAAGAAAATATCTCAAAACATTGAGAAGAGTACTTTAGGTGATATTGATGTACTTAGTGAGTTGAAAGCACAATTAGAGTCTAGCGAGAAGAAAACTGCTGCTAAAAAAGCAGAAAAAATTCAAGCAAAAGAAGACGCTAAAGAAGCTAAGGCTGAGGAAGTGAAAGAAGAAGCCCCAGAAGAAAAGCCTAAAGCAAAAGCTAAAACTACTAAGAAAGCTACCCCTAAAAAAGAAGAAAAGGTTGAGGAACCTGCAAAAGAGGAAGAAGCAAAGACTGAGGAGCCTAAAGCAGAAGAACCGACTAATGAAGCAGACGATGCCACAAAAGAATAATAAGGCTACTAAAGCACACCATATAAATCCCGCTTCAAATGAAGCGGGATTTTTTTGTATTTATTTTTTAGAAAAATAATCTATCAAAGCAGGTGTTTGTGTAGTATTATGGCTTTCGCCTTTAAGTTCTTTGGTTGTTATTTTATTTGACAGTACTTTATCACCAAGTATTTCTTTTTCAGCATCAATACAAGCTCCTTTTACGTAGTTAAACTCTTCATCACCACCCCAATACATAAACATTTTTTTGTTTGTGCCTGAAATATTTTCAATATCATACTCCAAAGGTTTCTTAGTCCCTTCAACCCATAGCGACGGACTGATGGCTAAATAATCGGTAAACAAAGTATCACTCGAAAAAAAGCTTCTATACACCCAAAGCCCCCCGAAAGAGTGCCCTATAATAATGCGTTTGTTGCACCAACCATAATTTGCTTTAATATGAGGCACAATGCTAGAATCTATAAGCTGTTTCATATTGGCATTATCCTCCATCAAATCTCTTCTCCTTTTTGCTCTGAAATAGCCTCTGTGTGCTATCCCTACCAAAAGCGTATTGGTATTCACACTCTTGTTAAAATACGCTCTGATTTTTGTACCTGATTTTATCCCAGCATCAAAATAAAAAACTATTCGCTGCAACTCCTTCTGTCCTTTCACATCATTATACGTATCAAACCGAATATCGAAAGAATCTTGTGTAAGCCTGCTATACACCGCTAATACCTCAGTAGCACCTTCTCTTTTCAAAACAGACTTACAGCACAGAAATATCAGACTGGTAATAACTAAGTATCTCATCATAAAGCAATTTAGTCATAAAACTACCTTTGTTTCTTTAAATTCGCAGTATGGCAAAAAAAGAAATCAATCACTGGCTCATAAAATCAGAGCCTAATAAATACAGTTGGGATGACCTAAATAAAGACGGCAGCACTTTTTGGGACGGTGTACGTAACTACGAAGCACGTAATAACCTGCGTGCGATGAAAACAGGTGATTTACTGCTGTACTATCATAGTAATGACGGGAAAGAAATAGTAGGTATTGCCAAAGTAATAAAAGAAGCTTATCAAGACCCTACTACTGATGACGACCGTTGGGTAGCAGTAGATATTGAGCCGTTTAAAAAACTTAAAAACTCCGTAAGTCTGGCTACGATGAAAGCAACCCCTGAATTAGAGAATATGAAAATGGTGCGCCAAGGTAGAATATCAGTAACACCGGTAACCCCTGCCGAATTTGATAAAATAATAGCACTAAGTGAAGCATGATAGCCCTTCACCTTGAAAAGTGTATTGTAAGACCTTTGCAAGAAAACGATGCTGAAAGCATTGCTGCAAATGGTAATAACCCAAACATTGCTTCAAAAATGCGCGATGTTTTCCCAAGTCCATACAAAATTGAAAATGCCCGAACTTGGATAAACCTACATCTTCCTCAAAATAATAAAGATTGGGTAAACGCTATTGAAGTAAACGGTAAAGCCGTTGGGGTAGTATCCATTCTCTTTAAAAATGATATTTACCACAACAGTGCTGAAGTGGGCTACTGGATAGGCGAAGAATATTGGGGTAAAGGAATTGTGAGCGAAGCAGTGAAAGCTTTGGTAACATATACCTTAGAAAATACTTCAATTAACAGGCTGTATGCAGAAGTTTTTGATAACAATAAAGCATCAGCAAGGGTAGTTGAAAAAGCAGGACTTACTTATGAGTGCACACATAAAAAAGCAGTAACTAAAAATAGTATAACTATGGACTCTCATATTTATACTATAATCAGATAGTTTGAGCACACTTTTTGTTGAAGATTTGATGTAACTCATCAGCAATGCAAAATTTTATCACCTATTTTTTTCAACCTAAAAGACTTAAACTTACTTTTTGGCTCTTTTCATCATTACTTTTTAGTGTTGCTCTTGTAGCAGCCAGAAACTATGTGGGTAGCAACCATTTCTTCCGTTTTCTGATATGGAATTTATTTTTAGCCTTTATACCCTACCTGGTAAGCTCTTGGCTGGCGTATTATACTAATAACCGAAAAAATATTATAGTAATTGGTGGTGCAACGGCTATGTGGCTATTATTCTTTCCCAATGCACCGTATATACTTACTGATTTATTTCATCTGCGCCCGAGAACAGAAGCCCCTTATTGGTACGATTTATTACTGATACTAAGTTTTGCTTGGAATGGGCTTATTCTGGCTTATGTATCCCTGGCACAAATGCAACAGATATTTTCTAAAATATTCAACAAAATGGTAAGCTGGCTATTTGTGATTACTTCGCTTTGCCTATCTGCATTTGGTATATATTTAGGGCGATACCTGCGCTGGAACAGTTGGGACATTATCACCAATCCCCAAGGTTTAGCTTTTGATATAGTGGATAGATTTATCCATCCCTTTGCACATGGCAGAACTTGGTATATGACATTGGGGTTTTCAGCATTTCTTATTGTAGGCTATTTTACTATAAAACAATTGGGTAAATTGGCTGCTCAAACCGAACAATAAATTGGAAGAATATTTTATACAATACTACCCCTCTCCTATTGGAGTTATTGAAATAACTGCTGATGCAAAATCAATACATTCCATACATTTTGTAAATGAAAAAAAAGAGGATAATTATAACTCAGTAACCCTACAAGCATATAGACAGCTGCAAGAGTACTTAGAGGGAGATAGAAGAGACTTTGACTTACCTATCGAACCCAAAGGCACAGAGTTTCAGCAAAAAGTTTGGAATGAATTGAAAAACATTCCCTTTGGAAAAGTAATCAGCTATTTAGAGTTGGCTAAGCGTTTAGGGGATGAAAAAGTAATTCGTGCAGCTGCAGCTGCCAACGGTAAAAACCCCATTGGCATTGTCATCCCCTGTCACCGAGTGATAGGAGCAAATGGCGATTTGGTGGGCTATGCAGGTGGCTTGGATAAAAAGAAATTATTGCTTCAACATGAAGGGGTTTTATCAAAACCATTGTTTTAACTATATTAGGTTTTTTGCACTTGTTTAGAAACTCCACACCATGGATTTTGGCAGATTACCCAATATAGAAAATGTAGATTTTAGTCTTTCCGATACTCCATCCGAAACTTTAAAAGTATTAGGTAAAACCGCTAATAATAAAACCAAAGAAGTTTATATCGGTTGCCCCGTTTGGGGTGAAAAAGAATGGGTTGGAAAAATTTACCCTAGCGGTACAAAAGCTAAAGAATTTTTGCATTACTACGCATTACAGTTTAATAGTATAGAGTTAAACAGTACCCATTATAATTTCCCAACAGAATTGTTAATTGAAAAATGGAAAGCCGATGTTCCTGCCGATTTTAAATTTTGTCCAAAACTTACTAACAATATCAGTCATTTCAATCGTTTAGTAAATACCGATGGTATGGTGGAGGAATTTTGTAACTCTATACGATTACTGAAAAACAATTTAGGCACATGCTTTTTGCAGATGCCGCCTAATTTCACTCCTAAAAACATTGGCGATGTAATTAATTTCATTCAAAAATGGCCTGTTGATATACCATTATCTATTGAACTTCGTCATGCAGGTTGGTTTAACAACGATGCGGTGAAAAATGAGGTATTTGCTGCTATGGAGCAATACAATATAGGCACAGTGATTACTGATGTTGCCGGCAGACGTGATGTTGTCCATCAGAGGCTTACCAACTCAACAGCATTTATCCGTTTCGGAGCAAACGACTTACACCCCACTGATTACCCGAGGATGGAACAGTGGGTAGATATATTACACGAATGGATAAATAAAGGCTTGCAAATTGCTTATTTCTTTTTGCATACTCCAATTAAACACTACAACCTTGAGTTGGCAACTTACATGGTTGATGTACTGAATAAAAAGGGGTACAACTTAAAAGCTCCGCATCAATACAAAGAGCCTGAAAAAATCAACCCGCAAAACAGCTTGTTTTAGATACTCATTATTATGAGGAAAAAATGAAGCGATAACGAATACAACAACTAATGATACAGTACGGACATACCAATATTATAACTGACAATTGGCAGCAACTTGCACAATTTTATATAAGTGTATTTGGCTGCAAACCCTATGGAAAAGAAAGAAACCTTAAGGGAGAATGGTTAAACAAAGGAACTGCCATTGAGAATGCTAATATTAAAGGAATACACCTGAGCTTACCCGGCTATGGTGATAATGCCCCTACGCTTGAAATATTTCAGTATACTGAAAATTTAGAAAAATCTTCTACAGCTTCTAACCGTAAAGGTTTTGGGCATATTGCTTTTAAGGTTGATGATGTAGCTGCTTATACCCAAAAAGTTATAGATAACGGGGGTAGTATGGTTGGCGAAATAGTTAACGGTACTGTTGAGAGTGAAGGCAACATAAGCTTTGTATATGTAACCGACCCTGATGGAAATATGATTGAATTGCAAAAATGGGGGTAAAACTATTCTTCAAGCAATTCCTTCAAAGGTCCCAAATAATAATCATCCCAGCCACCATCAATATCTTTTACACTAGATTCAGGTATATCTTCATGCAATAAATGCAATTCTGTTAAACCATCTTTTTCAGTAATGGTAAAAGTACATTTCGAGTAATCATCCCAAACCTCTTCTTTCCAGTGTTGGACAATTTTAGTTGGTGAAACTTCTAAGTTTTTTCCATGTATACTACCTCCCCAAAGCGAAAACAACCCGTTGGGTTTTATATCCATAGTAGCTTCCGTCCCACTCCATTGCTCAATTAAATCTTCATTTATCAAAGCATTATATACTTCTTGTGGCGTGGCATGTATAGTATACGTTTTTGTAACAGTTCCCATAATTTAACTTATGCTTTTTGCCTCTCGATAACCGTCAATAGCAAAACAGGTATTTATAAAAAAAGTAGTGGCAAACATTGCCCAATATAAGTTCATGTCCACTTCTTTCAGTTGAAACTCAATATAGGTATAAGCTATTGCTGCAATAGTAAAGCCTACACCCAAAAGTATGCGCTTACCATTATAAATATAACCCGGTCCCATAAAAAAGAAGTTAAGAATTGCTGCTATCCAAGGGTTTTTCTTTTTCATAAATATAGTGATTTTTCACACTAAACTATTTTCAAACCCTCTAATAAACAATAGGTTACATATATGTAACCATGTAAACCTTATGTTACGATTGCTGATATTCAGCACAATAAATTTCAGGCAAAAGCCAACTTTTTTTCTGCTCTGCGTTGGCGCTGCTCATTTTCACCCCAATCATAGGCTAAAAGAAGAATTTCTTTCAATGATTCGCCTTTATCAGTTATAGTATACTCTACTTTTGGAGGTACTTCGGCAAATACTTCTTTGGTTATCAACCCGTCTTCTTCCATTTCACGCAATTGCTTTGATAGCATTCTTTTACTGATGGTGGTTTTCTCCTCTCCAATCCCTTCTGATACAATACTCATAATTTCACTAAACCGAAGCGTTTTATACTCAAAAAAATGCCACATAATTACCCCCTTCCACTTGCCACCAATAATATTTAAGGTAAGCTCAACAGCACAAACTATATTATCATGATTTCTCGACATAGCTTTTACAAGTTAGCCTTTCTTTTCAATTTTTGCCAAAAAGAGGGCTTTTTGTACTCCTCAATAGGCTTCCAGTCAAAACTGTGCACAGCTTCAACTTTAGCCTCAATACTCTCACCTGCCAAATTATCAAAAAAGGTTTTCATAGGTTGTTCAGCAAGGCTACAGTACTGCCAATAATGTGCTATAACATCATCACTACGATGCGGTGTAAACTCTTTTTGCAAATAGTATGAAAACGCCAGCTGCTCCATTACATGTTTTTGGTAGGCAAGCAACATTTTATCAGTAAGCTCTAAAACTTTTTCAATAACAGGCTTTGCTTGGGTAGTTAACCCGATAACGCCCGCATTCCACATAAAGTAATCCAGTGGAATTTGTACCTCTTCACCATTGCTGAGGGTAAAGATATTCTCCTTTACAAAACGATGTATCTTTTTTATAATAGGGTTGGCATTGCTCTTCAATTGAGCCTCGGGTAAATGAAGTATAGCGTTTTTGGCATCAATAGCCTCAAACAATTGTTGTGGCGATTTTGTAAACCATGTATCACTATCTAAATAGAGAAATTTACCTTCATACTTACTCACAAAATCAAGCAACATCATCACCTTTACACGATGCACAAAGTTGTGCTCGCCTTTCCACTGTTGTACCATTTCAGGCAGCATAGGCTCAAATACAACATGGTCTTTTATATCATCAAAAAATGTGTTGTTATCGGTATAGAGTATAATACTGTAATTTGTATCGTCTTTAATGAATTTCAATAAAGAAAGAACACAGAACTTTGCTTCCTGCAAAATGCGCTTTTTACCGTAACACTGTATTACAAAATAATTCATTAGCTATTCAGGCAAAGAATACCGTTCTAAAATCCAGTCGGGAATTATAGCTGCTTTTCCTGTTTTCAGGTCTGTCATTACATAATCAAAAGTGCCTTTGCAGCTTATTTTGTTGGTTTCTTTTTTTACTATCTCAAACTCTACAGCAGCAATATTTCTCTCTAAAGCCGTTAGTCTGGTTTTCACAATAAAACTGTCTCCCAGTAAAAGAGGGCGTTTAAATTCAACTGTAGATTTACGGATTACCCAACCCAAACCATTCTCTAAAAACTCGCCCATACTCATACCATAGCACCTTCCCATTTGGTCATAACGGGCAGCTAAAACATAATCGGTATATCTGCTGCTATGTACATGTTGAAACATATCAATATCATCAGGGCGAACCTGCATTTCTGTTTCGTATGTATTCGTATTTAATCTCAAAGTATTTACTGATTAACGGACCTGATGATTTAATGATTCCTAAATCTGTAAATCATCAAATCTCTATGTCTAAAAATTATTTATATGCTTTTAAATATTCTTTAGCTAACTCCACATAAACAGCAGCATTTTTTTCTACTGCCTCAATATGGGCGGGGCTAAGCTGTTTTACAACTTTTGCAGGTGTCCCCATTACTATACTATAATCGGGTATTTCCATACCGGCGGGAACCATAGCATTTGCACCAATAATGCAAAAATTTCCCACCTTGGCACTGTTCATCACCACACTATGCATACCCACCAATACATTATTACCTATTGTAGCTCCGTGTACTAAGGCCAAATGCCCTATTATACAATCATTACCAATATTAACAGGTTCATTAGGGTCTACATGCAAAACGGCATTGTCTTGAATATTAGTTCTATGCCCTATAGTGATAGTATCACTATCTCCACGTAAAACAGCACCAAACCAAACAGAACACTCATCACCTAACTCAACATTGCCAATAAGCGTAGCATTTGGTGCAATAAATACATCTTTGCCCAATTTCGGTTGCTTCTTCAAAACGGCTTGCATATCTATCATGCGGCGAAGATACTAAATACAAAATCACCCTTGGTTTGTATTTTTGCCGCCGACTATGATAATACAACCCATAACTATTGATGATGTTGATGAGGCAAACCAAGTTCAGCCCAAAGAATGGGGTTCTATAGCACACCATATAACACGTTATGTTACTTCACCTCACTGTCATCCCATTAAATTGGTTGAGAATGATAAAATCATAGGAATTGGCACAACTATACTGCACAAAAACACAGCTTGGCTGGCTCATATTATTGTGCATGAAAGTCATAGAAATAAAGGCTTGGGCACCTTAATTACACAGGCATTAATAGACAGTATTGATAAAAGTACATATAAAACTACATTATTAGTTGCCACAGAATTAGGCGAGTTTGTATACAAGAAACTAGGCTTTGAGGCTGAATGTGAGTACACTGTTTTTAAAGATGTTGAGATTAAAACAGAAACTTCATCACTAATCATCTCTTTTGAGGAAAGGTATAGGGAACAGCTATACAGCTTGGATGTAGAAGCCTATGGAGAGGACAGAAAAAATAGTATCGAGAAGCATATACCTAATGCTTTTCTATACATTAAAAATGATATAGCAGAAGGTTTCTATATGCCCACTTTTGGTGATGGTCTCATTGTAGCTAATACTGCTAATGCTGGTATTGAATTACAGAAATACAGATTACAAACAAATTCACTTTGTATTTTTCCTACAGAAAATACGGCATTAGCAAGTTTTTTAATTGAGCAAGGTTACAGTGAACTAAAAAGAGTGAAAAAGATGTTTCTGGGAGAGAAAAGATCCAGCAAACCCACAATGATTTATAACCGAGTTGGTGGGCACTTAGGCTAACAAGCACAGCTAATAAACTAAAAATCATTATACTAGTGTTATGAAAACAATTGTGTATACACTACTTATATTGGTTTTAATTTCTTGCAACTCCAAAGCCTCAAAGCACAAAAATCAAGAATCTCTGGTCTTTGATAAAGAGAAAGTAGAAAAAGAAATACGCCAAATGTTTAATGCCTATTTCAATGATATGAATACAAAAGGTTTGTCTTCAGAATTTAAATATTTGGATAGTAGCAAAGACTTTTTTTGGGTACCCCCGGGGTTTACTAAACATCTTACATTTAAAGAAGTTGAGCCCATTATCAGAAAAAATGCTGCGCTGATGAAAAACATGAAAAATGAATTTGAGAGCTTAACTGTTTTTCCCATAAGTAATGAGTTGGCCACCTATACAGGTATTGTTGTTGCACAATATGATGATACTACTAATATTACCCACAACTATAAGCTGATAGAATCAGGTACACTTATAAAACGTGAAGACGGTTGGAAATTGCTTAGCGGTCAAAGTAGGCAACTCTCTAAGGACTAAGTGATAAACTTTCCTACTTTTGCACCATGGCACTACTTATCACCAATATAAAATCGCTTTACGGAGTTCTAGACAATAGCATTTCGCTAAAACGCGGCACTGAAATGGCTGATTTTGCCAAAATTGATAATGCCTACCTTTTTGTTGAAGATGGCTTGATAAAAGAGTTTGGAAAAATGGATGAAATCCCACAATCTCTAAATCAACAAGTCAGTCAATCAATAAATGCTGAGGGTAAAATAGTACTTCCTTCTTTTGTTGATAGCCATACCCATTTAGTATTTGCCAAAAGCCGGGAAGAAGAGTTTGTGATGAAGATAAAAGGAGCCAGTTATGAAGAAATTGCAGCAGCAGGCGGTGGCATATTAAATTCAGCAAGAAAGCTACAAGAAACTTCTGAGGATGATTTATTTGAAGATGCATGGCATCGTTTACAAGAACTAATGCAAAAAGGCACAGGGGCTATTGAAATGAAAAGTGGTTATGGGCTTACTGTGAAAGACGAAATAAAAATACTGCGGGTAATAAAAAAATTAAAAGAAAAAGCCCCCATCCCTGTAAAGGCAACCTTTTTAGGAGCACACGCCTACCCTGCCGAGTACAAACAAAACCACCAAGGCTACTTAGATTTAATAATCAATGAAATGCTGCCTGCTATAGCTCAAGAAGGTTTGGCAGATTATGTTGATGCTTTTTGCGAAACAGGCTTTTTTAGTGTTGAAGAAACAAGCCAGGTATTAGAAACAGGTGCTAAACACGGGTTAAAAGCTAAAATACATGGCAACCAGCTAGATTACAGTGGTGGTGTGCAAGTAGCAGTAAAACATAATGCAATAAGTGTAGACCATTTGGAGCACACAGGAGATGCCGAGATTGAAGCCTTAAAAAACAGCAACACACTTCCTGTCGGCTTGCCGGGCTGCTCTTTTTACTTAGGCTTACCTTACACCCCTGCTCGAAAAATTATAAATGCCAATTTGCCTTTTGTAATTGCCAGCGATTATAACCCCGGTAGTTCAACAGCAGGTGATATGCGTTTTATGGTGGCATTGGGTTGCTTAAAAATGAAACTTACCCCCGAAGAAGCTTTTAATGCTACTACCATAAACGGTGCAGCAGCTTTGGAGTTGAGCAATGAAGCAGGTAGTATTACACCGGGAAAAAAAGCTAATTTTATCATTACCAAAGAAATACCCTCACTGGCATGGATACCTTATGCACACCAAAGCAATTGGATTGACAGTGTATATGTTAACGGTATTAAATTGAATTAAAACTATGGAACTAAATGAACAAATACTTTATGCTTGGCAGCAATGCCACAAAGTAAACACCGCAGTTATTAATGCTGCTAGCGATAAGGAAATGGAGTGTACCTTATCAAAACGAGGGGGCAGAACTGTAAAGTTGCAGTTTGCTCATTTGCATAATGTAAGACTATACCAGCTTGAAGCCCGAGATAAAGAACTATATAAAACCCAAACACTTATTGATGCGAAAGCCCCTTTAGATAGAGGAACATTGGTAAAAAGCTTAGACAGTTCCTACCAAGTTATAAGAGAATTGTTACAAAAAAGCATAGAAAACGATTTTGTGGTAAAAGGGTATAAAGCAGGACTAATTCCATTTTTAGGATACCTGCTTACCCATGAAGCACATCACCGTGGGAATATTTTATTAACATTAAAACAAAACGGCTTCAAACTTACTGATGAGCTGAAATGGAATATTTGGGATTGGAATAAAGACGCCCGTAAAAAATAAAACATCTCGTTTAGTGTTAAAACCAATTTTCGGGGCGATATTTGCGATATCTTAATAAAAAAAACTAAAGTGTTTTTTAGCCACTTATGTAGAATGAGATATTCTACTTCCCGAATTTCAAACTGTTAAAACACTTATCAACCAAACGTTAATTTCAAAACCTTTCAAACCCCTTAGCAATAAATTATCATTGTGTAGCAAGGTGTTTGAATTAAATATAGTACAACCTTAAATGACATTTTCTAAAAAAGAATTAAAACCCCTTATATACAACGTTTTCAAAGAAAACCCTACTAAGCTAATGAACTACAAACAAGTATCTGCACGCTTAGGAATTGAAAGAACTAATAAAAACGTAATCCAATTACTAGAAGAACTTAAAAAAGAAGGCAAAATAGGAGAAATAAATCGGGGTAAATACCACTACGAAAATCCCACAAATATTATTGAAGGGATTATGGATATAACCCAAAGAGGCTCAGCATATCTGATACCTGACGAAGGAGAAGAAGATATTTTTATTGCCAATTCTGATTTACATCATGCCTTAAACGGCGACCGTGTTGAGGTAACTTTATATAATAACAAACGTAAAAAGAAAAGACCCGAAGGTTATGTTACTGAAATACTTACCCGTGCAAAAACTGATTTTGTAGGCACATTAGAAAGAAGCAAATCATTCTCGTTTGTTGTTCCTGATGATAAACGCATGTATGCCGATATTTTCATAGCTAATGAGCATTTGAAAAAAGCCAGAGACGGGCAAAAGGTAATTGCCACAATAACCGATTGGCCCGATGACGCAAAAAACCCTTTCGGGAAAATAAAAACCGTATTGGGAGACCCGGGTGAAAACGATACTGAAATGCATGCTATTGTAGCTGAGTTTGGTTTCGAGCTTGAGTTTCCACTGCCTGTTGAGCAGGAAGCAAACAGAATTAGCACCACCATAAGCAACAAAGAATTAAAAAAACGTACGGATTTTAGAGATACTTTAACCTTTACCATAGACCCTACTGATGCCAAAGATTTTGACGATGCAATCTCATTTAAAAAATTAGAAAACGGGCACTATGAAATTGGTGTTCATATAGCCGATGTTTCACATTATGTTCGCCCCGATACTCGCTTAGAAGAAGAAGCATACAATCGGGCTACATCAATATATCTTGTAGACAGAACGATACCTATGCTTCCCGAGAAATTAAGCAATGGTGTTTGCTCACTACGTCCCAATGAAGATAAATTAACATTTTCAGCGGTTTTTGAAGTAAATGAAACAGGGCAAATCCTTAATCAATGGATGGGTAAAACCGTAATACATTCTCAACGCAGGTTCACTTATGAAGAAGCACAAGAGCGTATAGAAACCGGTGAAGGAGATTTAGCAAGTGAGCTGATAACCCTTAACAACATTGCTAAAAAACTGAAAGAAGCTCGTTTCAAACAAGGAGCTTTAAGCTTTGAAACCGAAGAGGTAAAGTTTAACCTTGATAAGAATGGAAAGCCTTTAGGAGTTTATACTAAAGTGCGGAAAGATGCTCACAAGCTTGTTGAAGAATACATGCTGCTTGCCAACCGAAAAGTAGCTGAATTTGCTTATAAATACAGAGCTAAGAAACAAAAAGAAGCCAATGTATTTGTATACCGTGTGCACGACGCACCCGAAGAAACCAAGTTGAAAGAGTTTACCTCATTTGCAAAACGGTTCGGCTACCACCTTAAAATGGATTCACAAAAAGCTATTACCAAATCTTTTAATGATTTGGCTTTGGCAACAGAAGGTAAACCTGAGCAAAATTTACTACAAAGCATGGCTATCCGAACCATGTCAAAAGCACTTTATACTACGCAAAGAACAGGGCACTACGGCTTAGCCTTCGATTTTTACGCCCATTTCACCAGCCCCATACGCCGTTACCCTGATTTGATGGTGCATCGCTTATTAGAGAAATATTTAAACAACGAAACTGAAAAGCCATCACCAGAGTGGGAAACACGTAGCAAGCACAGCAGCCAAATGGAACAAAAGGCTACAGATGCAGAACGGGCTTCAATAAAATATAAACAAGCTGAATATTTAAAAGAATCTGTTGGGCGCGTGTTTAACGGGCTGATTAGCGGAGTTACAGAATGGGGTATTTATGTCGAACTAATAGAAAACAAATGCGAAGGTATGATACGCCTAAACACTTTGTTTGATGATTATTATGAGTATATAGAAAAAGAAAAAGCAGTTGTTGGTAAACGCAGCAGAAGAAAATACCGCTTAGGTGACCCTGTGAAAGTAAAAGTAAAAGCAGCTGACCCGTTGAAACGCCAAATAGATTTTTTGATGGTATAGCTTAATGAGTAAATTAGTAAATACGCCAATAATTAGCATATTGGAACATTGGCAAATAAGCACATTGGTTATCTTTGCCCCATGCGCTCATACCCCGAATACCTTGAGAAAGTAAACCAACTTATTCAACAACATCCGTTTACAGGAACACCACAAAACTTGTACGACCCCTTAAACTATATACTCACTTTGGGCGGTAAACGTATGCGTCCTGTACTAACCCTAATGGGAAATGAGTTATTTGGCGGTAATATTAGTGAAGCAGAAAAACAAGCTTTGGGCATTGAGGTATTCCATAACTTCACGCTGATACATGATGATATAATGGATGTTGCACCTATACGCAGGGGGCAACCCACTGTACAGGTGAAATGGAATGAACCTACAGCAATACTTTCAGGAGATTTAATGCTAATAAAAGCTATTAATTTAGTAAGAGATACCAAACCTGAATACCAAAACCCGATTTTAGACGTATTTAATCAAACGGCTATTGAAGTTTGTGAAGGGCAACAGTTGGATATGAACTTTGAAAACCATGATAAAGTTGAGGCTGATGAGTATATAGAAATGATACGCCTAAAAACGGCTGTATTGTTGGGCTGTTCATTACAAGTAGGGGCTATTACTGCTGGTGCAACTACAGAGCAACAAAAAACCATCTATACTTTTGGAGAATTAGTAGGGATTGGCTTTCAGTTAATGGATGATATTTTAGATGTGTTTGGAGATCAAGCTAAAGTAGGTAAACAAGTGGGTGGAGATATTATTAGTAATAAAAAAACCTATTTACTCATTAAGGCACTTGAATTAGCTGATAGCGATAACAAAACACAGCTAAACCATTGGTTAAATATTGATGATTTTATTCCCGAACAAAAAGTTGAAGCCGTACTAAAAGTTTATAATAATTTAAACATTAAAGAAATAGCTACCACAAAAAGTGAAAGCTATTTTTCAAAGGCATACAATTTGCTTGAAAGTATAGATATACCCAAAGAAAACAAAAAATACCTCCACGATTTTTGCGAGTGGATACGCACCCGCATTAGCTAAGCCAGTAATATGAAAAAACTTTTTATCGTTTGTTGTTTATTATTGGGCACACTAAAAACCAATGCCCAAAAAGACTCTTTACAAAAAATTGATGCCAACAGATTAATGGTTGTTGTTGATGGTAAGGTAGGTTATATAGACTCCTTAGGAAAAACGGTAATAGTACCTTTATTTACTTTAGGCAGCCAGTTTAGCGAAGGGATTGCCAGCGTTACACAACAAACCAAAAAAGGTTTCCGCTATGCATTTATCGACGATGATATGAATGTTGTAGTCCCCGTAATGTTTGATGCTGCCGGAGATTTTAGTGAAGGTTTAGCCAGAGTACAGGTAAATGGCAAGTGGGGCTATATTAATAAAAAAGGAAACACTGTTATAGATCCGCAATACAGTTTATGTTACGAGTTTATTAACGGATATGCCCAAGCCAGCAAAAAAGGGAAATGGGGTATTATTAACAAAAAAGGAGAATGGGTTATTTCACCTCAATATCAAAGTATTACACAAGTAAGTGATGGTATTTTGGCAGTACAAAAAAAGTATGGCAATGCGTGGAAATTTATAAACCTAAAAGGGAAACAAGTAGTTAAAGATAGCTTTACCCGCACAGGTTATTTTAATAAAGGTTTGGCACCTGTAAGAAATAATGAAGACAAGTGGGGATACATAAACAAAGAAGGTAAAGTTATAATCCCTTACCAGTTTAGCGGGGCCTATGCATTTAGCGATAACGGTTTAGCAAGCGTGAAACAAAACGGTTATTGGGGCTTTATAAATACAAAAGGCGAAGTGGTAATAGACTTTAAATTTACACGGGGTGCTTATTTTAGATACAATTATGCCTTAGTTGAAGGCTTTTCTACCTATGGCTATATAGATGATAAGGGTAAATTTATTTGGGAGCATCCAAACTAACCTAAATGGTTAAGGCTAAACACTATATTTTTAAGTTTATATCCCTTGCTATAATTTTTGTTGTACTAACTATTCTTACACAAATAGGCGGACTTATCTTCTTATGTTGTTTACCACTTTTCAATTTTATCTCTTCAAAAAAACTAAAAGCTTTTTATAGTTTTTCGCTTAAAACTGTATCATTTATTTCACTTTACACAATAACTTCATTCTTAATAGTTCCTCCTGTAGCTCAATTATTTGGTAGAATACAACTTCCCATAAATTCTAAGACATTAAAACCTGCTTCCATATTTACAGTTATCTGTAACAGGCATTATGTAAAGCCTGAACTAAAAAGGGTTTTATTAGAAAAAACTAAAGTACTCTCAAAAAGCAATAAAGGTTTAGTCACATATTATTTAGATGCCAATTTCCCTTTTGTAAATGGCTTTCCCCTACTTCCACATTTAAGCCATAACGATGGTAAAAAAGTTGATATAGCCTTTTACTATACTGAGAAAGAGGGTAGTAACCAAAAACACGGCAGCCCTTCTCCTATAGGTTATGGAGTTGGAGTATTGCCGAAAGGTAAGGAAACTAATTCAGCACAATATTGTACTCAAAAAGGGTATTGGCAATACAACATTATTGATAAATTTATAAAGCCTTTTAAGAAAAACAGATACTATTTTGATGAGAAAAATACATATCAACTTCTTAGGCTGCTGGCAAATGACAAAGCAACAGAAAAAATTTTTATTGAACCTTTTTTAGCCAAACGCTCCAAAATAAGCTCACCAAAAATAAGGTTTCATGGTTGTCATGCTGTTAGCCATGCAGACCATATTCATATCCAAATAAAATAAAAAAAGCACCCTAAAATCAGAGTGCTTTTTAATATAGTTGTGAGAAAAACTATTATTCCTCAGTTTTATCTTCTTTAGGTTCTTCTTTCTTCTCCTCTTTTTCAGCCTTTGGTGCTTCCTCTTTTTTCTCTGCTTTTGGAGCAGCAGTTTTCTTAGGAGCTGCCTTTTTAGCTTTGGGTTTCTCTTCAGCAGGTGCATCAGCTTTCTTAGCCTTAGGTGTTGCTTTTTTCTCTTCCTTAGCAGGAGCTTCTTCTTTTTTAGCTTCTACTTTAGCCTCTGCATCTTCAACCTGTTTTGCTACTTTTTTAGCTTTCGGCTTTTCTACTACAACATCGTCAACTTCTATAGCTTCAACTGAAACAAAAGAACGGTTGTTTTTACGTTTTCTAAAAGTAACTATACCATCAGTCATAGCAAAAAGTGTATGGTCTTTTCCCATACCTACATTTTCACCGGGGTGATGTTTAGTACCACGTTGTCTTACTATTATATTACCGGCTATTGCTGCTTGACCGCCAAAAATTTTAACACCTAAGCGTTTACTTTCTGATTCACGTCCGTTTTTCGAGCTACCGGCACCTTTTTTATGAGCCATTATATTATCCTTTTATTTTGTTGTTAAACAAACTAGGCTTTAATGCCTGAAATTTTAATTTTAGTAAATTGTTGTCTGTGTCCGTTTTGTTTTTGGTATCCTTTACGGCGCTTTTTCTTAAACACCAATACCTTATCGCCTTTTAAGTGTTCTATTACTTCGGCAGATACTTTTGCGCCTTCAACAGTGGGAGCTCCTACTTTCACTTTACCATCGTTATCAACTAAAAGAACCTTGTCAAAGTCAACCTTATCACCTGCTTTGTTTTGGTTCATACGATGAACGAAAATAGTTTGGTCTTTCTCCACTTTAAACTGCTGACCGGCTATTTCTACTATTGCGTACATTTAACTTGATTTTTTAAGGACGGCAAAGATACAAAAACACTATACAAATCAAAATATAGATATCATAAAAAATTATAGATATCCTACTCAATAACTTTATTAATATAAGGCGAGTTTAGCAAACGTAAAGCCCCCATATATTTAAGGTCGAAACTTACCAAATCACCTACATTATAACCACCCTTATTATCATCCAAATCTAAAATTATCATATCAGAGCTTGCTCCTACAACTTCTATGCTTTTATCATCAGGTAAAAGAAAATCACCATTAGCCACATCCAGTACACCAACATCAATAACTGCACGGTATGAGGTTTGTCCATAATCTTCTTCTGCTACTTCAACCTCCTCCCCCGAAGGGTTTTCACCCAAATACCCTGATGGTATTTTAGGTTTTTCTGCTATTTCAATAATCTCTGCATATAGTTTTAAAACCCCGCCAACCATACCCTCAATCGGGCTTTCATCAAACAAATTATTTCCAAAATACAGCGTCTCCCCTACCCTGAAATGGTTTATAGCTTTAGGCACCTGTTTATGCAACAAAAGTGGTATTACCACAGATGTACCCCCTGTTACCCAAGGTATTTTTTTATTAAACTTAGCTTCAATTAGTTGCTCGTATAATGATAATATCAATAACTTATCTTCTGACGGATATACCCCACTTAAGCAGTTTAAGTTGGTACCTAAACCGCTTATTTCAATATTGGGTAATTTAAATACACTCTCATAAAAATCTAAAAGTGTCTCCCCTACAACACCTTCACGCAAATCACCCAACTCAATCATAATAATAATTTTATGCGTTTTACCTTGTTTCACGGCCTCATCAGAAAGCCATTTAATAGTTTGTAACTCGGTATTAAAACTCACATCAGCATACTTTATTATGCCCTCTATACTTCGTTTTGCAGGAGGTTTTATATATACTGTCTGTACATTAGGATTTAGTTTTTTTATCATTTTTAAGTTAGACAACCGCGCATCACAAATCTCTTTCGGTCCTAACTTCAAAAGTTCTTCTAAATATCCCTTATGCCCACATAATAACTTTGACACTACTGACCATTCTACCTCATTTTCTTTAAACAGCTTATCTAAAAATTGGTAATTGTGTCTAAGTTTTTCAGAGTTTAGTTTTATAAATGCCATATAACTAGCGTTTTAGTCGCATTTCTAAATAAGGATTGGTAAAACCCACTTTTTCATATAAAAACCTTGCGGGGTTATCTTTTTCAACATGTAATGCAATATCGCCTTCACATCTATTAATGGTTTCAAGTATAAGTGCTTTACCTATGCCCTTCCCTCTATACTTGTTGTGTGTAGCTATATATACCAGTATATTTTCAGGTATATAGCCACCCATACCGGTTTTATTGGTAATTACAACCCCTGCAATTTCTTCGTTTTCGGTAGCAACCAATATAGAGCCTCCTAGTCCACCATTTCTAGCCATGGCAAAATTTAAACATTTGATAATGTCTTTCTTTGCATCACCATATTCTTCTAAGTGTTTAAAAAGAAAGTTTGTAATAGCCCCTTCGGAATATATGCCCTCTTTTTGTAAATCATCTTCATTTCCTATAAAATTTATTTCCATTCTTATTTTTATTCTTCAAGTTGTGTGTTTAGTTCTTTTCTATTTGGAAACAGATATGAAAGTGCTACAAAAACTATAAGTGAGGCTATAATACCTACTATGTTAGCATCTAAAACACCAAAAAGTTTGTATTTGTAATAAATTAGGGTTGAGGTAACTATACCCCCAACCAGCATTGATATAAATGCTGCTATGGGACTACTTCGTTTCCAAAAAAATGCACCGATAATGGGAATGAGCAGACCAGACACCATAAAAGCATAGGATTTTAACATCAAATCCAGCACGCTTTCTATAGATAAAGCTATTATTAATGCTATAGCTCCCAGTATAAGTGTAGTTATTTGAGATAGCCTAAGTAGTTGCCTGTGACTAAGTTTAACATAGCGCTCTATAATATCAGTTACTACATTGCCTGATGCTGCCATGAGGCAACTATCTGCTGTTGAAAGTATGGCTGAGAAGTAGGCAGACATCATTAAACCCATTAGCCCAACGGGTAATACCACTTTTAGCAGCAGGGGTAAACCCATTTCAGCATCCAAATCGGCTATTTTATCAAAGCCGTTGGTCTCAAACATTCCTTGCAATAAGGCTACGTGTGCAAATAATCCCAGCATTACCCCCATAATTGCCATAATAGGCCACTCAAAAATACCTGCTATAAACCATGCCTTTTGAGCTTCCTTTTCTCCTTTGCAGGCATAAATACGCTGGTAAAGGGTCATCCCCACAAACCAAATGGGTATTATAGTTATGCCCCAATTTATCAAATCGTACCAATGTATATTGTTAAATGACAAAAACTCTGCAGGCAATGTTTGTTTGATAGATTCCCAACCCCCAATAGCATTATATGCTATTGGAATACCAATAAATATCAAACCGCTCATTAAAATAATCCATTGCACAGTATCAGTATAAATTACTGCTTTTATGCCTCCCATTACTGTATAAACCACTGCTATAATACCCATTACCAAAAGGGCATTATCTAATGTGAGTGTAGGAAAAGTTGCCGATGCCAGTTTTGCCCCTGCAAGTAGCTGTGAACTGGTAAACCCTAAATACCCAATGGCTGATATAATACCTGCCAACAAGGCTACTTCTTTACCGTAATAGTGTTTAAATATCTGCGGGAAGGTAAACAGGTTTATTTTTTTGGAGAGCTTAGATACCCTGGGTATTAAAATTGCTGCGCTTAGCCAGGCTCCTATTAAACCTGTAAACAGCATCCATGAGCCGGATAGTCCTATAGTAAAACCTAAACCTCCTAAACCTACTGAAAAGCCTCCCCCAACATCGGTCGCTACTACAGATAAGCCTACATGGAAGCTACCCATAGAACGCCCACCTACAAAGTAATCGTCGGTAGTTTTATTCTTTTTTAGGAAAAAGAAACCAATACCTAACATTACCACCATATAGACGGCAAAAATTATTATATCAATATAATGCACTTATATACTGTTGCTTATTTTTTAGAAACTATTTAATCGGAAAGATGAGAAACCGCTACTACTAAGGCGGGATATAATATTTGTGTGCGGCTTTGAGTTTTCTGATGATAAACAGAAACTCAACTAAAATGGTATTTTGATTAAATAATGTATAAAACAAAACGTATCCTCTCTCACTTGGCAAACTCACCGTTTTAAAAGCAACACAAATATAAGAAATTAAGGCTACCCGCCCAAAACTCTATATTTCAGTACAACAAACTATACTTTAAAATTGTTATATTAATAGTATATGAATCATACTTTCGGAATTACACTATCTGGTGGAGGAGTTAAAGGTTTGGCACATGCAGGAGTATTGCAAGCACTGGATGAACATGATTTAAAACCCACTTGTATTTCAGCCACTAGTGCAGGTGCTATGGTGGGTGCTTTGTATGCTTCAGGAATTAAGCCGCATGATATGCTGGCTATTATTAGTGATATAAAGCTGTTTTCTTTCAGAAGCTTTAATTTAAGAAGTCCGGGGTTTTTTGATATTTCACCACTAGAAAAGGCTTTGAAGAAAAATATTTTAGCTGAAACCTTTGATGAGTTGCCCATAGAGTTTCATGTTATTGCTACCAATTTAGAGACTGCCCGCAGTACTACATTTTCAAACGGAAAATTATTGCCTGCTATTTTAGCCTCCAGTGCTTTCCCTATGGTTTTTAACCCTATTGAAATTAATGGCAATCTATATGCTGATGGTGGCATTACCAACAACTTTCCTGTGAATGTGATACGTGAAAACTGTAAATACTTATTAGGGGTTTATGTAAATCCGCTTTATGAAGTAGAACGAAAAAAGTTAGCCAGCTCAATGAAAATTGCCGATAGGGTATACCGCATTGCTATTAACTACTCATCAAGCTTAAAGTTTAACATTTGCGACAAAATGATTAACCCCAGAGGTTTGAGCCAGTTTGGCACTTTTGATATGAATAAAGCCGATAAGATTTTTGAAATTGGTTACAATACTGCTACTGATGCAATTAAAGAAATGAAAAAGGGTGTTGAAGACTCTGAACTAAATCCTATCCAACGTTTCTTTAGTAAACTCTGATTGTGTTTTATCACCTGTATTTAGTGTTGAAGCAGGTTCAAACAACATTACCTCCACCTCGTTTTCTGCAACAGGTTTGTGTTCTATACCTTTAGGAATGATGCAAAATTCGCCTTGCCCTAATAGTATGGTTTTATCTCTTAACTCAATTTTTAATTCACCTTTTACTACATAAAACAGCTCATCTTCGTTATCGTGTTTATGCCACACAAACTCGCCCTTTAGTTTTGCAAGTTTCACATGCTGTCCGTTTAACTCACCCACTATTTTGGGGCTCCAGTGTTCACTAAAAAGACTTAGTTTCTCTTTAAGGTTTACTTTACTTAATCCCATCACTACAAATAAACACTATATTGATAATTTTACCTGTAAACAAAAACTAAAACAACAACGTCTTATTTGTAGATACAAATGTGTATATTTACCTATAATTTAACTTAGTATGAAAGATAAATTGCAACGCCGTAGTTTTTTGGGACGGGCTGCTTTACTAGTTGCCTCATCTATAGCTATTCCCTCTTTTGCCAAAAATATAATGAAGAATAAAAAATCTATCGAAACTGAAACCAACCCCATTTTAGGTACAACTGCCCTTGGTTTTACATGGGAAACTTCTGACCCTTTTTTGTTTTGTGTACACCATGAGGATGCTTTTCCCAAAGGAAATGATGAGATGGCTCCTGATAGTAAGTATTTGGAAGGTAGGCATATGGGCGAAGATTTTATTATCAAAGACGGTTTTAGGATGTATCACGGTAGAACTGTACCTGGCTTCCCCGGACACCCACATAGAGGATTTGAAACTATAACGGTAGTGCGCAAAGGTATTGTAGACCATGCTGATTCTATGGGAGCATCAGGCCGTTACGGTAACGGCGATGTGCAATGGATGACGGCAGGTAAGGGCGTGCAGCACTCTGAAATGTTTCCCCTAATTCATAAGGAAAAGGACAACCCTATGGAGCTGTTTCAAATATGGCTGAATCTACCCAAGAAAAACAAAATGGTTGAGCCACATTTTAAAATGTTTTGGAACGATAGTATTAATAAACTTACCCATACAGATAGCATCAATAAGAAAACAGAAGTAGAGGTAATTGCAGGTGAACTTAATGGTACCCAAGCCCCTACTCCCCCACCAAACTCTTGGGCGGCAGATAAAAGCAATGAAGTAGCAATTTGGAATTTTGCTATGGAAGCAGGTGCTACTTTTACCCTTCCCAAAGCCTCAGCAGGAGTAAACCGTACCATTTATTTTTATGAGGGAAATGAAATAGATGTGGCAGGTACTAAGATTACTAAATACCACTCGGCTAAACTAAAGGCTGATGCAGAAGTAACTATAACCGCAGGTAGCGAAGAAACCAAAATACTATTACTACAAGGCAAACCTATTAATGAGCCTGTGATACAATACGGCCCCTTTGTAATGAACACCAAAGAAGAAATACACCAAGCTTTTGAAGATTATCACAAAACCCAGTTTGGTGGCTGGCCTTGGGACAGACACGATAAGGTGCATGACAGGAAACTTACCCGCTTTGCCAAATATGCTGATGGCAAGGAAGAAGTCAAAGGTTAGTTGTTGGTTAACAGTTATTAGAAATAAAAATGCCTTTCAGATAAAATTCTGAAAGACATTGTAATTGGTCGCCCGAAGTAGGCTAATATCTATTTATACCTTAACAGGTTTATTGTGATATATAAACGGTTTTTCTGTTTACAAACTCCATAATACCGTCTTTGCCTAACTCTCTTCCATATCCTGAGTGTTTGGTACCACCAAATGGTAAACGAGGGTCTGATTTTACTAGTGCATTTACAAAAAAAGCACCATCACTAACCCTATCAATATATTTTTTAGCTTTAGCAATATCTTTTGTAAATAAACTTATGCCTAAACCAAATTTGGTATTTTCTGCTATGGCTAGGGCTTCATCCTCAGTTTTAACTTTAATTATTGGTGCAACAGGCCCAAAGGTCTCCTCAGAAAACAACGGCATTTCAGGCGTTATATTGGTAATTACCGTGGGTTCATAAAAGGCATCATTTTGGTTTCCACCCAGTTCTATTTTTGCCCCTAATTTTACTGAGTCTTGTACCTGTTTATTCAGTTGGTCTGCCAAGTCTTTTCTTGCCAATGGCCCTACTTGTGTATTTTCATCAAGGGTATTACCTGCTTTTAGTGCCTTTACAGCTTGTATATATTTGGATAAAAACTCATCGTATACCTTTTCTAGTATAATAAAGCGTTTGGCGGCAATGCAGCTTTGTCCAGTATTCATCATTCTGGCCTTCACACCTATTTCTACCGCTTTGTCAATATCAGCATCTTCGCAAACTATAAATGCGTTACTGCCCCCCAATTCCAACAAAGTTTTTTTGATGTTTTTACCTGCTATTGAAGCCACTGAAGAACCTGCCCTCTCACTACCGGTAAGGGTAACTGCTTTTATAACAGGGTTCTCTATTATAGCTTCAATTTTATCATGGTGAACTAGCAGGTTTTGAAAGCCACCCTCAGGCAAGCCTGCTTCTTTCAATATTTCCTCTACATGTAGCGCGCTTCTAAAAACATTGGCGGCGTGTTTCAATACACCCACATTACCCGCCATAAGGGCAGGTGCTATAAACCTAAATACTTGCCAAAAAGGGTAGTTCCAAGGCATTATGGCTAATACACAGCCCAAAGGCTCGTGGCGCACAAAATTTTCATGAGCATCAGTATCAGCAAATTCATCGGTCAAAAAGCCCTCAGCATTCTCAGCATAGTAGCGGCACACCCAAGCACATTTTTTTATTTCTGCTTTTGCTTCGGTAATGGGTTTTCCCATTTCAATCGTAATGGTTTTAGCATATTCATCAACATTTTTTTCTAAAATATCGGCAGCGTTTGTAAGTACTTCTGCACGCCTGCTAAAACTTGTTTTACGCCAAATATCAAAAGTGGTATTTGCCTTATTTAGTATGGCATTTACCTCTTGTTTGGTTTGTTCTTGAAATATCTCTACAACCTCATTATTGTAGGGGTTTATTATTTTAAATTCCATAAGTATTTAAAACGGTTTAGCTATTAACTATAGTAATACTTTTTTACTCTGTAAAGTTTGTAAACGATTGATAAATTGATTTTAAATACCAATGTATGGCTACTGATTTTTCTGAAGGTTTGTAAACGGTAGCGCACAATGTGGTATTTTTTTCAAAGTTATTACAATAAAATGATGCCGAGAAAAAAGTACTCGTTATTGTTTTATCTGGATGATAAAGTTTTTTAAAAGCCTTTAAGCTGCCAGCCAAAGATATTTCAAAGGTTTTTTATGAAACCATAATTTGTTGTACTTGTGTTCTCCCAAACAAAAAAGTACAAGTCTCCACACTTTGGGTAATAATCACCGCAAAACCTATCACCCAAAAATCTAAACAAAACACAAACAACTAAAAATCAATCACTTAAATATTCGGCACAAAGTTGACAATAGGTAGCTAAACAAATAATTAAATTATGAGACAATATAAACTTACTAACGTTAAATTAGTGCTGATTGCACTTTTCACATTTATGGTGGGTGGCATAGCCAATGCTGCCACATTTACTGCTATTGCATCAGGCAATTGGTCAAGTGCAGCTACCTGGGGAGGAACTGCACCAAGCAACATTATATCAATAGATGATATTATTATACCTGCAGGTGTTACTGTTACTTTAGACCAAGATGTTGAGATTGACGGTGCATTATCTTCATTAGAAGTAATGGGTACTCTGAAATCTACAACTACAAATACTCTTACTGTAACAAGAGGTACAATTACAGGTACGGGTGAAATTGATGTTAATGCTTTGATTATTGGTAGTTTTGGCGGCAGCACATTTACCGGTAATTTTACAGTTAAATCAATGACAACCGCCAGTGCTAATTTGGTATTTACCAGCTTAGTTGATGTAACTGAAACATTATTTTTACAGGCGGGTACAATATCACTAAATACAGGCAGTAACTTGTCGCTTAAACAAAATGCCACCTTAAAAATTGATGAAGGTTCACTTATTGGTAATGGTGGTTTGCTAACTACTAACAATTCATACAACGTAAATTATGTAGGTAGTTCTAAAACATCAGGAATCGAGCTTAGTGGTTCGGGAACTGCTAATGTTATTGTTGATTTAATGGATAATAACCAAGAATTAAAACTTAATTCTAACACAGTAATTGAAGGTACTTTAGACCAAAAAAGCGGTAAAATAGACTTAAATGGTAAAACGCTTACTATAGAAGGTGATTATAAAGCATCAGCCGGGGCTATGATTAAATCTGATAACATGGCTGAGATTATGGTAAAAAGTAACAGTAATTTAAGCAGTGGTTTCATGTTTGATAGCAATAACAATCAAATTAGTAAGTTCACTGTTGATTTAAGCGGAAATGGAAAAGCTAAGGTAAATTCTAATGTTGAAGTTGTAAATGAATTAACACTTAACAATGGTGATCTTGAGTTGAATAATAACGCCGAACTTAGCCTTAGTGCTGACGCTAAAGTAATGATTGATGGTGGTACTATAGTAGCTACCAACGGTAGTTTCAAAGCAACATCTGATTATGATGTAACCTATATGGGTACTTCAAAAAACTCTAGCGTAGAGCTTGAAGGCAGTGGCTTAAACAATGTTACTATCGACTTATCTGACGATGCAAATTCAATAAAGCTAAGTAGCAGCGCAAAGGTTAATGGCAATCTAAATATCTCTAAAGGTATGTTGGAACTAAATGATAATGACTTAGAGATAGCCGGAAACTTCTCCGGAAGTGCTAATGCTAAGGTTAAAGGTTCTAGCAACTCTAACCTTACAATATCATCAGCAACTAAACTTACTCAGAAAATTGAATTTGACGCAAGTGGAAACACTCTTAACGGTTTAACTATTAATATTGGTGACGGTAGTGATTTTGAATTAAGCTCTGACCTTACAGTTAAGCAGGTAACCTTAGTTAATGGAAGTATTGAAATAGATGATAATACTTTAACCATTGATAATGGCGGAAGCATAACAGGTGCCACAACAACACGCTATATTAAAATTAATGGTCAAGGTACACTAGATATGATGGTAGACGCTAGCGGATTTGCAAAATTCCCTGTAGGAACTTCTACCAGCTATTCTCCTGCAAACCTAAAATTAAATTCAGGTACTGCATCTAAATTTATGGTGAATGTAACAAATGGTGTTAAAACAGACGGTACTTTTGGTAGCGATATGACTACTACTAGAAGTCTTGTTAACCGTACTTGGGACATTAATACTTCAGCAACCGGTAATGTAGATGTTGATATGAAACTTGAGTGGACTTCTGATATAGAAGCTAACGGTTTTGATAGAAGTAATGCTTTTATAAGCCATTTTACTAACGGAAACTGGGATGTAACTGCAACTGCTACAGCAACTGCAACTGCCAACAGTACATTTGAACTGGAGCGTAAAGGTATTACATCATTCAGCCCTTTTGCAGTAGCTGATAATGGTAGTGCTTTAAGTACTACCCCGACAACTGTTGCTATTAATAAAATGTATCCTAATCCTGTACAGGATAAACTTATTTGTGAGTTAGATATAAATAATACTACACAAATTGAAGTAATAGACTTGAGTGGCCGAGTACTTTATAACAATACTGTTAGCGCTAATAGCGGTAACACTGTGGCCCATACAATTGATTTTAGCTCTATACCTTCTGGCGTATACTTTGTAAAAGTATCTTCAAATGATTTACAAGTTATGCAAAAGGTAGTTAAATAATAAAACTCCTAAAAACCTCAACATAAAGGGAGCTCTTTTCTAAAGAGAGTTCTCTTTTTATCAAATATTTTAAACTACAAATGCCATGAAATTATTAAGAAAAGTAACGATTGCAATTACATTATTAGGAATAATATCAGCATATAGCTGTAAAGAGAAACCAACCAAAGAAAAGGTTGAGGATAAAGTAACAGAAGTTAAGGAAGAAATTAAAGATGAAAGTGAGGATTTGAAAGAAAATCTGCAAGAAAGAAAAGCCGAAATAGATAACAAAATAGCAGAGCTTAAGGCTGATGCAGAAAAAGAAACCGGTGAAGCAAAACAAGCTCTTGAAAAAAAGATTAATGAATTGGAAATTCTTGCTAATGATGTAGACAACTCCATTGAAAACCTTGAAGATGCTACTGAAGAAAAATGGGAAGAATTAAAGAAAAACACTAAAGCTACTATAGCAAAAGTTGAAGCAAGGTGGAATGAGATTTTTTATACAGAAAGTGACAGCATAGAGAACAACAACTAAATATAAATAAATAAACTTATGAAATTATCAAAAAACGTATTAACAGCAGCTGTAATTTTAGCACTAAGCGGAACAGTTTTTACAGGCTGCGAAGAAAAATCTACAAGTGAAAAAGTAGAAGACAAAGTTGAGGAAACAGGTGAAGAAATAGAAGATGAAGTTGAGGACACTAAGGATGAGGTTGAAGATGAAATAGATGACGCCAATTAATTAGTTTTTTCATGTACTTTTAAAATTCATATGTGGTATAATTACCATAACAAAGGCAGTTTAATTACTGCCTTTATTTTTTTAGAAAAATAATAGTTCTTCTTTACTATTAACAAGCCAAAAAACCTCTTGCAATAGCTATTGTAAGAGGGTTTATTTTTTTGGTTACTCTACTTTACTAATGGAATAGCTATAACAAATGTGGTACCCTTACCTGCTTCACTTTCTACATGTATTTCACCTTTGTGTTGGTACACAATGTTTTGTACTGTGGCCATACCTAACCCCATGCCGCCCTGTCGTTTACTAAAAAAGGGTTTAAAAAAGTTTTCCAGAATTTCATCATCCATACCTATACCATTATCTTGTATTAAAATATTAGCATAATTATCATCCTGATTAAGACTTACGGTTATATGTGGATTGTCGCAATTATCTGTAGCTTCAACTGCATTGGTAATTATATTAGTAAATACCATAGCCAAAGTATCTTTATCTGCCATTACGAGAGTTTTGCTATTACCATTAGGAACAGTGAGCTTAACCTCTTTCAACTTTATCCTGTCTATAGTATGCTCAATGGCAACGTTTATTATATCTTCAATAGGGTAACTCTCAAATTTTAAATCAGCAATTTTTGTATTATTAAGCAAATCATCAATTAAAGTATTTATTCGTCCTGAGTTTCTGCCAATCATTTCAACATACAGCTGATAGTCGTCCATGCTATCCATCATTTGATTTACTGCCAGTGTAATATTTGTTAATGGATTTCTAACCTCGTGGGCTATCATACGTGCCATACGATTGGTTAGGTTTCTTTGGTCTGAAATCTTTAACCCGTATTCTGCTTTTTTAAGCTCGGTTATATCATGTATAATTCCTTGGTACCCAATTTTTTCTCCCTCAAAATTATAAATAGGTGATGATGAAATAAGCGTATCTAATTTTTCATTAGTAGTTTTACTTAGCTTAACACTTAGGTTTTGCACAAACCCCTTTTCATCATTGTAAGTTTTAAACTTGTTAAAATCTTTATTATTTTTAAATAACTCAGCAAAATTTTTCTGTAAGGCTTCCTCAAGTTTCAAATCAAATAGTTCTAAGAACGAACTATTCACTTGTGTAAGCAACATATTCTTATCAGTAATATAAATAGGGTCAATACTTTGCTCAAAAAGTGTTTTAAACCTGATGTGTTGCTCTTCATTAAGTGCTTTTTGCTCATACCGCTCTACAGTATGCCGTATTGTACGCTCTAGCATTTCGGCACTTAAAAGTTCTTTAGGCAAATAATCATCTGCCCCGGCTTCTATCGCACTAATATCCACTTCCCTATTACCAATACCGGTAAGTAGTATTTTCGGTAGTTTATTTCCTGCTGCAATTGATTGTTCTATGAGCTCTAATCCAGTTCCTGCACCTAATAAATTATCTATCAAATAAATATCATGCTTAGCTTCTTTTAGTGCTTTCAAACCATCACTAAAATTGGTAACATTTTCTACTATATAATGCTCACTACCAAAATCTTGCAAATAGTCCTTAATTAAGAAAAAATCACCTTCGTCATCATCAATAGCAAGTACTTTATAGGGTTTATTTATGTTTCTCATAGTCAAGAGACAGTTAAGCTATTCTATTTTGGTAATCTCACTATTTCAAACCAATAACTATTCAATTTTCCAACTACCTCTACTAGCCTTTCAAATGTTACAGGTTTGGTTATGAAGCTATTAACTCCCAAATCGTATGATTTTATAATATCTTCTTCACCTTTTGAAGTGGTTAAAACCACCACAGGTATTTTACGTATTGCCGGGTTGTTTTTAATTTCTATTAAAGCTTCCCTACCATCTTTCTTAGGCATATTAAGGTCTAATAAAATCAATTGGGGACGTGGGGCATTATTAGGAGTATATTTACCCCTGTGCAATAAAAAATCTAATAAGTCTTCTCCGTCTTTTGTAAAGTATAAATCATTTTTTAATTTATTCTCTTCAAAAGCTTCTTTTGCTAACATCCTATCATCCGGGTCATCGTCAGCCATCACTATTACTATGCTTTTTTTATCCATAACTCTTAAATTTCTTAGGTAAAATAATTATAAACTTTGCTCCTTCTTCACTGGATTCTGCACTAATAAAACCTTGATGGTTTTTACATATTTTTTTACAAATTGCCAGCCCAATACCGGTACCTTTATAAGTATCACGGTTGTGTAAACGCTGGAAAATAGTAAAAATCTTATCTATATATTTAATGTCAAAACCTATTCCGTTGTCACTTACTGTAATTTTATAATATAGTTTATTGGCTGGGGCATTAATATTATCCACTTCCAATTTTTTACCTTTAAGCAAAGTACTACTAATTGTAACTATTGGCGGAACATCAGGCTTTCTAAATTTTATAGCATTACTAATTAAGTTTTGAAATAGCTGCCCCATTTGTACAGGATTAGCCATACCTAAAGTGGGTAATTTTTCTACATTTATTGTAGCGTTGGTTTCTTGTATTGTTAGCTGTAGATTGTCAAGGGTTGAGCTTATAACTGCATTTAAGTCAACTTTTTCCATATCACTATCATCCCGAGATATTCTACTAAAGGTTAATAAATCAGTTATTAATATTTGCATTCTCTCAGCTCCATCCACCATTCTATCAATATATTCTTTGCCTGTAAACTCAGGGTTATCGCTATACTTAGCAACCAGTCTGTCTCCAAAAGCTCTAATTTTTCTTAATGGCTCTTGCAAATCATGAGAGGCCACATAGGCAAACTGTTCTAAATCCTCATTACTACGCTTAAGCTCTTCAAGAGTGGCATTAACAATTTCTTTTGCTTCTTTAAGCTTAGTTATGTCTCTAGCAACAAAGCTGTAAAAGTCTTCACCCTCTACATTCCATTGGCTTAGTGTAATTTCTATTGGTATTTGGCTGTTTTTTTTGTGCTTACCAACTAATTCTATTCTGTTGCCAATAGTATTAAGTTTATCATTCTGCAAAAAATTTCTCAGTTCTAGATATGGTTCACTATCAGATTGTGGTAGCAGCGTGTCAATGTGCTTATTAAGAATTTCCTTTTCACCATACCCAAAAATATTTTGAGCACCTCTATTCCACGATATTATTTCTCCTTTGTTGTTTATAATGATTACACCGTCATTTAGTGTCTCGTTTAAATTTCTATAGCGTATTTCACTTTGCCTAAGTTTTTCAATGGCTTCTTCTCTTTGTTTGGCCATTATCTTTTTTTCTTTATTCTCTCTGTTTAGTTTTAAATAAAGATACACTGTAACTACAATGGTTATTAAACCCATGAAGATTGCAGTAACTATAGAACCTATACTGTATGATTTAACTTCTTTAAGCCTGGTACTTAGCAACAGCTTTTCATCGTTAATCATTAATGCGATAAGGTCCCTAATTTCATCCATCACCTTATCGCCTTCTTCTATTACAGAAATTGTTTTTGCCCCATAACCTAAAGAGTCGTTTTGTGAAAGTTTTTTCAAGTCATCAAGTAATTTCTTTCGCTTGCGAAATAAACCTTCCAGTTCATGAAGCCTTTCTTGTTGCTTCTTAATATCTAAAGTAAGAGGATATGCATTTGCTAAATGCAAAAAAGCAGCTTTTTCTGCTTTTTTATACGTTTCTTTAACCGCTTCATTTTTTGTGATAATATACCCCCTTTGTGTAGCTTCCATCTCATAAAAAGCAGATAATATACTTTCTAACTCTAGCTCCATTTTTCTCCTATGCTCAATCCAGTCTCTTTCAGCACCAACCTTGTTTTGAAGTGTGTAAGTTAGCAATGAGAATGTAGCAACTAAACCTATTAGCAGAGTTAGTACTATTATATTATTTCCTTTTTTTACCGCTTTACCCATGATAATGAAGTTGTGCTGCAATATATGCAGCAATATTAGAATAAAAGAAAAAGCTACAAGATTCCCATCTTGCAGCTTTTACACATATTATTCGTATATGGATTATTTTAAATTTTTCTATTGCCGGCTATTATTCTTACTAGTATAGATATTACTGCAAATACTAATAACAAATGAATTAAACCTGACAGGCTAAAGGCAAATACTCCCAGTAACCAACCTATAACTAATATTACAGCTATTATATATAATAAATTTCCCATTGTTTTATCCTTTCTTATTTAATAATTAATTACTTAGCTTTTAATTGTAACTCTCTTGTGCCGCCTTTTTCTTTTAGCCAAAGTTCTTTTTCTTTAAGACGAAGTATTTCGTATACCTGGTCTGCATCATCATCATCAAAATCTAATCGTATATCGTTTTTCTTGTTCTCAAATACCCAATTTCCTTCAGTAGAAAAAGAAAAAGTGAACCCGCCCGAAGTATAATTTGATGTTAGCTTAGCATCACCGTCTTTATTTAAATCCAACTCGTATTGGTCGTAATTTGATGTCTCATCGTCTCCATTGTTGTAGGCTTTGTCTATAACCCAAACATTGGCTACTCGCTCTTTCTTAGAACGTAAGCTAATAAATGGTCCGTCTTCGTATTTGCAACTGGATATTGTTAATGCCAGTATTGAAAAAAGCACTGAAATTTTTAAAATAGTATTTTTCATAATTGTTAATGTTTTGTTGCCAACAGTAATTCAATTGCATTGCCAAATACTATTTGAAAGTATAATTTTTTGAAAATCAATTAGTTAAAAAGATTTAGCCTGAAAAATACTAATAATAAAAGAATAGTTCTGGGTATTTTTTACCCAACCTTGCACAAATAAACCCCAAAGAAGTATTTGTTAATTTGCTTTTGATTCTATGCCGAGAGCAGACATTTTATTGTATAGGGTTTTTCTATCAACATTTAATAACTCAGCAGTTTTGCTTTTATTATAACCTGTTTTACTTAGCACGGATAGTATAGCTTTTTTTTCTGCATTATCCACTACTGCCTTCAAATCAGTAAGCTCTTCCCCTCCTCCATAGTCATCATCCTCAAATACAAACTTAGCATCAAGTAGTTCTGTAGGTAAAGTATCAACATCAATTTGGTTGCCTTCACCGCAAAGTAATGTAGCACGCTTTACAACATTTTTCATCTCACGCAAGTTACCCGGCCAAAAGTAATGCAGTAACTTATCTAATGCTTCTTTAGTAAAGCCCTCTACATCTTTGTTCAGTTCAGAATTTGCAACACTTAAAAAATAATTCAGGTATAGTTTAATATCGCTTTTCCTCTCGTTTAGGGTAGGTATTTCAATTGAAAACTCGTTTATACGGTAATATATATCTTCCCTAAAATTCCCTTTTTTTATCTGTTCTTTAAGGTTATCATTTGTAGCAGCAATAATCCGCACATCTATTTCGATATCCTTTGTATCACCAAGAGGGCGAATTTTTCGTTCTTGTATAACTCTTAGTAGTTTTACTTGGTTATCATAAGATAAGTTACCGATTTCATCTAAAAATAGGGTACCCCCATTAGCAAGCTCAAAATGCCCTTTTTTATCTGATAGAGCACCTGTAAAAGCTCCTTTCTTATGACCAAACAACTCACTATTAGCTAAATCTTTTGGTAATGCACCGCAATCAACAGGTACAAATTTACTATTCTTTCTACTGCTTAAATCGTGAATCATTTTAGCTGTAACTTCCTTTCCCGTTCCACTTTCTCCTAAAAGAAGTACCGTCATGTCTGTTGGTGCAACTAACTCTACTAATTTCTGTACCTGAACTGCTGCATTACTTTTACCCAACACATAAGGTTTTATTGCAGTTTTTGGTTTGGCAGCACCAGCCTCTTTTTTCTTTTTTGAAATCGGTTGTAAGTCAACTCCTTGTTGTGATTTCTCTTCACCAACTTTTAGAGCTTCTTTTATGCTTATTAGTATTTCTTCAGGGTAAAGTGGTTTTGTAACATATTCGTTAGCTCCATATTTCATAGCCTTAACAGCCATTCTCACATCAGAATATCCTGTAATAATTATTATTTGTGTGCTAGGTTGCCTTTCCTTAATCATTTTTATCATATCTAATCCGGTATGATCAGGGAGACGGAAATCACAAAGCACTAAATCAAAAGTTTTGTCTTCAATCTTTTTCAGACCTGAATTTCCACTGTAAGCTATTTCTATATTATAGCCATTTTTGGTTAAAAACTTCTCAAGCAATAGACAAATATCTTGGTCATCATCTATACAAAGAATACTTTTCATAGGTTAGTTTTAAAGGTGCAATTTGGTTTTTTTTCTTAAACTTTTTCAGCTTTTACGAAAAAAGATAATACTATTTAGAGGTTGATATAATTAATTAGCTTTGTTTAAAATATTTGAAACACAACTAATTACTTTTTCTTTGGTAAATGGTTTTTGCAAAAAAGCATTTACACCATTTGCTTTTGCATCATCAATCTCTTTTTCAGTTGCAAAGGCACTCATCATTATTATCACAGACTTATTTTGATTAGATGAGCTAAGAATATCTAAAATGTCAAAACCGCTACCATCTCCCAAATTAATATCTAAAAATAAAATATCAGGCTGTGAACTTGAAAGTACTTGTTTTGCACTTGCAAAGCTGTGAATAGTTTTAATAATGGGGTTGGATAATACTTTATTTATAATGCCTTTGAGGTTTAGTGTTATATCTACTTCATCATCTACTATAAATACAGTATATGTTTTTGCCATAAATTATTTTCTTTAAAATTAATGAACTTTTAATAAATAACCTTTCTATAAATACTAATGTTTATACAACATTAAAAAACTTAAAGTCTATTTAATCTACAGACTTTAAGTTTTATATTATTTATGTTTATACAGTTTTTAGAAAGTAAATTTAATTCCCAACCCTGGGTCTAATGCGCCATAAACTCTGTTATTGGTATTAAATTCAATATTGGGTTTTAAGTCTAAGCTAAGGGCAAAAGGTATTGGAGGTATTTTATATTCTATACCTAATACAGCATCAACTCCTATGCCTGTACCATTATCATTATATCTGTAATATCTAAACGGACGTCCATTTCTTCTCTCATCATAATAGTAGTAACCTTCTCTGTAAACAGTTGCATGAGCACCAACACCATAATACCATTTTAGTCCATTTACAGATGAGGGCACATGCCATTCATACAAACCAGTTAAACTAAATGCGTTAGCCCAAGTACCTATTATACCTTCAAAAGCATTCCCATTATTAAAAAAATGCTTTACAGTAAGCCCTGATGTATATCCGAACCTGATACCTATTGCTGTACGGTAGTTTCCTGTATTTATAGCAACATCTTCATCTTGTGTCTGAGTTTTTGTTAAAAAATGCTGCTGGGCATTGATTTCTGAATTGGCAAAAAATAAAAAAGTTGCCGATATAAAAAGCTTTAATAGTATATTTTTCGGTTTTTTCATAATGATTAATATTTGATTGTTATGAAAAAATCAATGAACACACCAAAACTATAACACTTTGATTATAAGATATTTACTATATTTCACACTGATTTGTAGTGTGGTGATATTGCCAAAATATTACTTTATTGTGGAAATTGTTACTCAATTAAAGTAAGTATACTTAAATTGACTTAGAGTACTAAAGATAAGCTAAAAAAAGTAGCCCGAAGCAGACTGCTATCGAACTATTTTTGTACCCACTTAAGTAAACTTTACACTATTTTAAATTTCTTAATATTCTCTTTTAATCAACAGAGTAAGCTATAAAACAACCTAATAACTCAAATATCCTACCACTAGATAAATCATTATTACCACTTACTAATCAGACATTGTTTTGACACTCAATATTCTCAAATTGAAGTATCAAAAAATTAAATTAATTATGAAAAAACTAAACAATTGTAACCGAAAAAAAAGTAAAAGTTTAACCTTTTTCTTTTCTTTATTCTTACTTGGATTTTTAGGAACACTTCATTCCCAAACAAATCCATGCTTTGATGTCCAGTCAAGTGGAATAACTGCTGCATCTGGATGTGGTGGTGGGTCAATAACTTTGACAGCGACGAACTTTGTATTACCCATCAGATATAAAGTTTATAAAATTAATGAAAGTGCTCCAGCCGATTGGACAACTGCAACTGACCCTACATTTTCAATCCAAAATCTTTGTGGTGGAACCTACAAAATCAAAGTTGATGATGGGTCAACTTGTCCAACAGTTTGTCCGGTAATAACTATAAATGGGCCCTTGTGCTTAGAGGTTGACATTGAATTTGAGTGTTTTTGGGAAAGACAAGGGTGTAGTGGTTCTTGGACTGTTGATGCTGTGGCAAGTGGAGGAACAGAACCATATACCTATAGATGGACAAATGAAGAAGACAATACTATTTCCGTTTCAAATAGAAGTAGGCTTAACGCTTCTCAAACGGGTACTTATAGAGTTACTGTAACTGATGCAAATGGCTGCATTGCAACTGACTTAGTATATTTAGGACCTTTGGAAATTATTCCAACCATAATTGATGCAGACTGCAATAACAATTTAGGTGAAATTAATATTCGCACTAAGGGAGGAATGTTAGATTGTAACATGTGTCAAATACCTATAATGACTCTTGAGCTTCTAAGAGTTGACCCACAAACTGGTGAATTTTTAGACTGGGAAGAGGAGAGTTTGCCTGAAGTTGACCCAGATTTCACATCACTTGGGGTTAATACATTCAATTGGACTAGTACTCAACCCGAAAGATATTTCGCCTTTACAGATGAAGAGTTCTCAATAACGAAATTAGCTCCTGGCAAGTATAAACTACGTGTAGCTGATGCCTTATGTGAACCTACTTTAGAATTTGAGATTAAGATGAAACAAATTGAAATTACAACCTCTATTACTGAAATTAACTGTACAGACCCTAATAGCGGTAACATTAGTATTACCGCAACGGGAGGTGAAGAACCCTATACTTATGAATGGAAAAAAAATGGTATTGTAATGTCAGGAGTAACCGGAACAGAAGCCAGTAACTTAAGTGCAGGAACATATACAGTAACTGTGATCGGAGATGATGGGTGTTCCTCGACTGAAACTATTACTTTAAATCCAATATTAGATGCAAACTCAATTGAGTTTGATGAGCAATATTGTTTTAACTTACAGGGTCAACAAAGGGTAAAGATTAGCGTTAAGCAACCAATATCAACTGGCACCGGTCCATACACCTATACATGGCCGGGACCTCTTATTTCAGGTTTTCATCAATATAATGCAACTCCTGGAGAAACGTTTGATTTAACAATTACTGATTCCAGAGGATGTTCAGTGACTATTAATATTGAAGCTGAAATTTGTACTGGTGGTGCAGGAGAAGTTTTTCCAAACCCTACTTCGGGACAATTCACAGCCAGAGTCACTGTAACAGGTGCACCCCACGAAATAGACTTGCGAGTTACAAATAACCTACAAACTACTATATTTTTCGAAGATAAGGGAGTTTTACAACCCGGCATTTACGACTTCCCAATTGATATTTCCGGACAACCCAGTGGAACTTATTATTTATCAGTAGCAGGTGGTGGTTCAATTAATATTATCAAGCAATAAAGTTATTTATTGTTTTGCTTCTTTAAAATAATTACCCAAGTATATGGGTAATTATTTTAACTTAATGAGGTTCTAATACAATTGTATATTGTCTTAACCGTTCAATGAGTAATTTTTTCCTTCTCCTAGATACCTCAATTCTTTCACCGGAAACCATTACTGCATAAAATGTTTCTTTTTGAATACACTCTTTTAAGTGAACTAAATTAATAATACTTGCACGATGTATTCTTAAAAACAATGTGCTTTCAAATATTTTCTCAAATTCTTTTAACCCCCTTGAAACCAAGACCGAATCTTCTTCTTTTAAGTGTATTATGGTATAGTTATTACTTGCCTCTAGATAAACTATTGAATCAATAGGTATTATTTTGATTCCTTCAAACGTAGGTATTGTGATTTTATTTAGCTGATTGTAAGACAAATGCAAATTAATATTAAATAGAATTTTTAAATGCCTTAAAAGACATCTACATGTAAGTATATTATCCTGTTCCCAATTAAGCTACTGGTTATTTCAGCTTGTTCAAACCCAATGGTTAGTTTATCTTTTTCCTGACTTTCAGTAAGTTCTTTATATACTATTGCCACCAATCCTTTTTCTTTCTTCCTTTCCTGTAATGCCAATGCCCAACCTTCTATATTGTTGTTTTTAAAAAGGGGTATACAAAACTCTGCTATGCTATTGAATTGACCTGCTAGGTACACTTGTTGTTGTGTTGCTATGAACAATGTTTTTCCTTTTTTCTTCACATCACTCTTAAAGTTGCCTAATGCAAATAGTTCTCCTGTATGGGTATATGTCACCGCGCTTCCTGACATTAAACTGTCAGCGGTCAGTTGAGTAATAGTTTCAATATTCCCATCTGCTTTTATTTCAACTATATAGCAGCTATAATTTCCTACAGCTTTTAATGCAGTATCTTTATTGTTGTATTTAACCTCTAACTTTTTAGCAAATGCTCCTGTTACTGCAATAGTATTTTTTTTTGGATGTATAGCTATTGCATTGGCAACATTTCCACTTAGACCGTCTAATTCTTTATGCCATAACAAATCTCCTTCATTGTTATACTTTACCACAACTGCCCCTTTTTTCTCATCTTTAGAAGCTATAACTTCACCTGTTTTTACTCCACTAAGTATCACTTTATCTTCAAAAAAGCCACAAACTATAATGTTATTTTCACCATCTACTTTTATATCGTTGCCTCTATTTTCTCCTTCTCCACTTATGGTATTTACCCATGCAAACTCACCTTCGGCTGTATATTTAGCAACAAAAAAGTCTGTCTCACTTTTGTATGAAGCCATCGCTTTCTTTTCACTTGGGTCAAAATCAGTCTCTTGTTGATAGAAGCCTGTTATAAATACATTTTCATTTTTGTCTAGTGCTATTCCATTAACCATTTCCCACCCTTTTCCTCCTATGTCTTTTGCCCAAATAAGATTTCCATTCAAGTCATATTTGGCTATAAATGTATCAAATGCATTGGTCACACTTATTAGTTCTTCTTTTTCACTCGGGTCAAAGTCTACTTTTTGGCTGGGCTTGCCGTCAAATCTTCCACCAATTTCACCTGTTATATATAGGTAACCTGATGGCGCAAATACAATATCTTTTCCCACATCCCATTCTCCGGCTCCTATTTTTATTGCCCATATAAATTTACCTTCCGATGTATATTTAGCTATAAATATATCTTCACTTCCGTTTGAACTTTTAAGACCTTCTTCACTATTAGGGTTAAAATGCACTTGTCCTTTGAATGAACCTGTGATGTAAATGTTTCCCTCATTATCTTGTGTGAATTTCGTAAGTCGAAGACTTTTGAGTATTTCATTTGGAGTATTTGTCGGTGCAGAAACTATATTAGTTTTTCCCGAGAAAACCTCAATTGATATACTGAAAGTTAAAATTAGTATTAAATTCTTCACTTAAATGGATTTTTAAGGTAAATGACTATATGTTTTATAATAAGCGTTTTACTTTTACTTATTTTGTTTAGAATTAATCACTTAATTCATAAACTTGTATCTATTTATAGGTTTATTTTTTAAAGTATATAGGGTTAAAAAATAAACTCCCTTAGGATAGCTTTGAAAACTAATTTTATGCTTCCGTATACCTGAAATAATCTCTTGTTTTAATATTTGCCCAGTAATATTTGAGATTTCTACTTTTAATGGTTCTTGTTGCCTTATTTGTCCTAAATGTAGTGTGCCTTCTACATAATATAAAACTCCGATATCTGGTATAATTTTATTAACGCTTGTAGTTTGGTCAACAATATTATACGTTTTGCATAATGTGTTATTAGGAATATCTTCATCTCTGCCTAGGATGCTTATACATAAGTTTAATGTTGTACCTGCAGGTTCATCTACTATATATGGAAAGGCACTCCCATAGAAAGCATCTTCATATACTGCTCCCGGTTGTAAATCAGCAGGACCAACTTGACTTCCCCAAAAAGTATTTTCGATATCTATATTCACGAAATAGCCTGATGGAACAATTGTTGAAGTTGTATTATTTTTTATTTTAACTATTATACTGTCTATATTTTCTCCTGTTTTAATGTCAGCACCTTTTGGTACAATACTGCCATTTTTCATTAACTCAAAATCATCTAATGCAATGTCCAATGGTTCCCGACTTGCTGTGAAATTCCTGCAGATTGTATTATTTTGAGAATTAATATCTCCTATTAATTCAACTGTAAAACATTCTGTATATTGTGTTGTTAATGGCTCATTATCTGTTGGAAAGTCAATACTATAGTCTTCTATTGAGAAGGTTATGGTATTTCCCGGAGGTATGGAAAAGCCAAAAAAAGCATTGTACTCTTTTAAACCATTAGCCACTGTTCCTCTGTCTACGGCAATTCTTATTGTAGTATTTGCTGGTATGGTTTGGTTTCCAACGTTTTCAACTGAAACAAGTGCATTAACTGTTGCTCCTCTATAAAGAGTTGTGTTCTCAATTGGAGCAAAAATTGATGCCAATCCTAAGTCTTGGGCTTTACTTGAAATTTTAAAAACAAGTAGAAGTATTGTAGGAATTATTACTTTAATTTTCATTTTTAATATTATTTAATGCACCAAGAATTTTTTACTTGTTAGAAAGTTTCCGTCTTTCTCTACTAGATTTAGATAATATATTCCTTTTGAAAACCCGTTGAATGAAATAGGTAATATTCTGCCGCTCTCAACAACTATTTCTTCACTTTTTATCTTTTGTCCTAACTGATTCGTAATTTCAGCTCTTACTCCCTTTTGAAGAGTCTCATTTAAACCAAGTGATACCTTACCTTCTGAATAATTAACAAAACTTATTACTTCTTTATTCATTTCTTCCACACTTGTCACATTTTCAACTATTATATAGTTTTTACACAAAGTATTATTAGAAATATCATCATCACTCCAAGATAGCGTTACACAGAAATTTAAATTACCCGGTGTTTCACTTATAAGAAACTTTTCTCCGTTGTCTTGTAAAAAATAACTTGTTCTTGTAGTACCGGGTTGTAGAGATTGTGGCAGGAAGTCGCCCCAATTACCATATTGATGCACACGAAAAGCTATGAGATAGTCTTGAGGAATCACTGTATTTGTAGTATTGTTTTTCACTGAAAATAAAATTGAGTCTATTTCGCCTCCTACTTTTATCTCACTCCCTGCCTGTATTGCAATACCGTTTTTAATTAATTCAAAGTCTAACATTTCCAAGTCATAGTCTTCTCTACTTGCCACAAAATTTTTGCAAAGGGTGTTGTTCGATGCATTTATATCTCCTGATACCTCAACTATTACGCATTCAGAATAAGGTGCAGTCAATGATTCATTATCTGCAGGAAAGTCAATACTATATTCTTGGAGTGGAAAAGTAACGCTTTCACCTGCTGCAATAGCTCTATTAAATGCTGCAAACCACTGTTTTTGACCATTACGTATAGTTCCTTTATCTACTGTGTAGCTAACTGTTGTTCCCGAAGGTATAGCCTGATTACCTGTATTACGTATAGTAATTAATAGGTTCAAGTTTGAACTTCTGTATATAGTCATATTTTCGGATGGTAATACGATAGCTTCTATTGCTACATCTTGAGCTGCTAGTGTACTTGTTCCTAACAAAATGGGAGCTAAAAAAAGAACTTGTAAAATTCTATAAATATGTTGTGTTTTCATCGCTTTATTATTTTTTTAAGTAAAGCTACTTTGCTGTAATAAATGATGAAAACTATTTGTTATGAACTGTGAGTTAAGGGTTTAGTTGTTAAATTTTTAGCATGTTTTTATCTAATCAGCTGCACAGTACCATAAGTAAGTTTCTTCTTCTGGCTTTGTGCATTGATTTGGAGTTTATACATATATAGGCCCATGGGTACGGGTTGGTCTATGTAGTTGCCGTCCCAGGCTCCATTTTGTTGTTGGTAGATTACTTGCCCCCATCTGTTGTAGATGGTTAAGGTGTAGGTTGCTGCTCCTACACATACGGGTTTGAAGGTGTTGTTTAATCCGTCTCCATTGGGGGTGAAGGCGGTGGGGATGCTGCAGTGGACTTTGTTGTATACTAATATGGTTTGTTTGGCTGTGTCTCTACAGCCTTGACTGTTGATGGCTATGAGTTGTACTTGTCTTTGTCCTGTGTCGTCTTCGTGGTATTTGTAGGTGGTGTCTTTGGGGGTGGTTAGTTGGTTGCCGTCTCCCATTATCCATATACTATGGGTTGCATTTCTGCTTAGGTTATATAGTTGTAGGGGTTCTTCTATTTCTTTTATATCGGGTTTGATTATGAAGTCTGCTTGGGGTTTCTCAAATACGGTGATGATGTTTTGTTGGGTCTTTTCATCGCTGCAACCGAGCCGGTTTTTTACGTTGAGTTTGATGCTGTATGTTCCTTGTTTTAGTAGTTCATGGGTTTGGGTTTGGGTGCTTTGGTATTCTGTATTGCCTATAGTCCACGTGTTTTGGGTGCTGTCGTTGTTTTGTGAGTTGTCTTGTAGGGTTATTTTTAGGGGTGGACAACCTGCTGTTGGGTTTACTGTAAAGTCGGCTATTGGTATAGGTAGTACTATCACTTGTAATGTGTCTTGCACGGGTGGACTACAGTTGTCGGTTAGTGTAGCTATATAGGTGGTGGTATGTTGTGGGGTGTCGGTGGCTGGGTTTTGGTTGCTTGTCCATGTGCTGTTGGTGGTTGTCCATTGTATTTGATGGTTGGGGGTGTAACCTCCTGTTGGGGTGGCGGTGAGTAGTAATATTTCGTTGCTGCATATGCTGTCTTTGGCTGCTGTGGTGAGTTGTAATGGTGGTCTTACGGTTATGGTTAGTTCTGCACTATCATTTGGCGTGGTGCAGTTGTCGGTTAATCTGGCTTGGTAGGTGGTGGTTTGGGTAGGGGTTACTTGTATTATGTTGTTGGTACTTAGTTGTTGGTTGTTGGCTATCCATTGTATTTGGTGTTGGGGGGTATAACCTCCTTGTGGTATGGCTCTTAGTTCGGCTTGTTCGCCGATACAGATGGTGCTGTCGGGGTTTACGGTGAGTTCTAGTTTGGGGCGTACTGTAATAGTAATTTCTGCACTGTCGTTGGGGGTGGTGCAGTTGTCACTTAGTATGGCTGTATAGGTACTGGTTTGGGTGGGACTTAGGGTTAGCTTGGGGTTATTGCTCAGGCTTTGTCCGTTATTCTCCCATTGTATTTTGTGTGCTGTTGCAAGTCCTCCATTGGCTGTGGCTCTTAGTTCGGCTTGCCCGCCGATACAGATGGTGGTGTCGGGGTTTACGGTGAGTTCTAGTTTGGGGCGTACATTTACTGTTATTGTTGCGCTGTCGTTGTTAACGGTACATCCGTCACTTAGTATGGCTTTGTAGGTGGTGGTAACTGTTGGTGAGACTTTAGTATTAGGAGTTGCTACTGTCCACTGACTACCGGCTTCTGACCATATAATACTGCGGGTGCTGGTTCTCCCTCCTGTGGCGGTAGCTCGTAGTTCTGCGTGTTCTCCTATGCAGATGGTGGTGTCGGGGTTTATGGTGAGTTCTAGTTTTGGTCTTACGGTGATGGTTACTTGGGTGGTGTCTTTTAATCCGTTGAAGGTGTTTTCTCCTATTAGGGTATAGGTGGTGGTTTGGCTGGGGTTTACTGTTATTTGGTTGTTTGTACTTAGTTGCTGGTTGTTGGCTGTCCAGGTGTATTGCATGTTGCTGGTATCGCAACTGAATATGTTGGTGGTAAGGTCTATCGTTTGTCCTATACAGATGGTGCTGTCGGGTATTGTTGTGATGTTGAATATACTGTCTATGCTTACGGTGATGGTGGCGGTGTCTATTACTCCATTAAATTTATTTTCACCTATAACTGTATAAGTAGTAGTAGAGGCAGGTTTCACTATTTTAGTTTTTCCTTTTCCTAAACCATTGTTCCAAGTATATACCATTTGTGAAGTATCACAGCCTACGGCATGGGCTTTAATCTGTGTGTTTTTACCTTTACAAATCGTAACATCAGGTGACACTTGTACATTTATTATTGTATCTAAAATTACCGTTATTATACCTGTATCTGATAATAATGTTGAAGTATCTCTTAATATTACATAATAACTGGAGGTAGTTTTAGGGTGTACTTCCAATGTGTCTGAAACACTTAGTAAAGTATTCGTACTTTTTTCATGCCATTCATAAGTATACTTGTTTGGATTGCACCCACTTCCAAGTGCTACAAGAGTTGCCGGTTTTCCTTTACAAATAATGGTATCTCCGGGAAGGTGGACTTTGAGATTGGTTTCTACATCTACGGTGAAGTAAGCAGTGTCTATTTTATCACTACAACTGTCACCTACAATGATCATATATTCTGTGGTATTGGCGGGACGTATAAAAAGGTTAGATTCTCTACCAAGGATTATATTAAATCCGATTTGTTTCCATATATACCAATAGTTACTATTGTCTCCACCACTAGCAGTAGCCTTCAGGTATTGTTTATAGCCCCTGCAAACCGGGCTCTCTCCTTGTATTTTCGCTTCAATATACGGGCGTACATACACTTTTACATAATCAGTATCTGTTACCCCACAACCACTGCTGTCGCTTATTATTATACGGTATTCTATTGTGTCGGAAGGCTTTACCCATATATGTCTATTAGAACTGTCTTTGTTTTGAATGGATATTGTGGGTGTCCACAACCATTTACTCCCACCGGTAGTGGTTAGTTTTATTTGTTGCCCTTTACATATAAGTTGGTCTGTTCCTGCATTTGCTGTGTCTCTGCTATAAATTAATAGTCTTAGTGTATCTTTTTTGTAGAAGCTCTGTACTACAGGGTCGGTACTGATAATACGGATGCGGTACTTATTAGTAGTGGCTACATTAAATAAGGGTAACGCTCCATTAATAATACCTGAAGCTGTGTCTTTTATTCTACCCAATTCTCTATGTCCTCCGTCAAAGTTCCCTGCACTATCACTCAACTCAGCTATAAACTCATTGCCAATGTTATATTCACCAAACTTGGTATAGGGTATTTTTAATATATCTCCAGCACAATAAGGGCCACTTTTTACTTCACCTCGTGAAATGGCAAAATCAATAATTTGAGCTGTAAAAATATCAGAGAAGAGCCTATGGCTATTATTTAACCTTGTTTTGGTTTTGTTGAATATCTTTATTTTGTTCCAAAAATACCCTGTCAGCACTATCCCTCCCAAACCATCAATGTCCATACCGGTTACAACGCTTCTCTTAGAAAAAGTATCATCATTTGCAAATGCCCAAAGAAAATTACCCAGTGTATCCATTTTGGTAATGAAAAATGTTTCTCTCCTTCTCTTAAGGTTCTTAGGAAAATTTATCACACTACTGCCAAAGCGTGCTGAGCCCTGTAAAAGTACCCCTCCAAAATAAATATTATTATTTTTTATTGATAATTCTGCTGTTGGCGCAATAAAATACCGCGAATCAACTGAGTCACTTTTACGCGCCCATTTTGGAATCAAAGTAGAATCATAATATACAACACTCACATCTTTATGTAGATAACTTCCTTTATGTTTTAACCATATGTTATTACCAAAATTTACTGAATCTATGAAGTTATCGACAATAACAAAACTGCCATTTTTAGCTGTTGCTATTTTACCAATATTATGGGTAATTACATTATGAATTGTATTATAATTAGTTTTTATTCCGTTAATAGGGGTAAACGCAGAATCAAGTTTCAATACTACTAGCCCTCTATCTTTAAGTGTTTTCGATGCAAACGTAAAGGATGAATCAGAGGATGCTGCGATATAAATATTGGCATCATCATCTACTCCAATACCTTTTACAAACTCAGCTCCCCCTAAACTTCCATAGCTGTTAGCTCTCACAAAAACTCCAGATGAAGAGTACTTAACTATCCCAATATCTAAATTAAATGAAGATGATGAAGATGTCCACAAAGTTTGTGAGGTGCCTCCCAATCCTATTGTCCCCCGAAACGAAAAACTAAAATAAACACTACCTGAATTATCAACTTTTATTGCACTGATGGTATTACTCAGCCTGTTTGATTGAGATGGGTTAGGAGGACCTATTACTCTTGCCCATTGTGCAATTCCATTTTTATTAAATTTTGCTAAAAAAAAATACCTCCCTGTTGTTTGCATTGTTATTTTTACTCCATTGCCAAAATTAATTGTATTTGAAACAGCTGGAGCACCCACAAATGAACCGGATACATATATATTTTCATCATTATCGGTAATTACATTCTGCATCCCACATTCCACTGCTGTTTGAATTAAAGTATCTACCCATAAAACATTACCAAAGTTGTTATATTTAATTAGCAAGGGGGTACTAACACCTTTTACATTAGAATTTAAAGTATTGCAAGGCAAATGGTAAGTACCTATAGAAAAAGTATCGTAATATGAGCCACAAACTACTATATTATTGCTTTTATCAACAGTTATACCATATAGCTCATCATGAGATGCACCTCCTTGCACATCCAACCATTCACACCTTTGTGAAATTGCTTCTGTAGCAAACAATAAACAGATAATTAAGCTTACTATACTTTTAAAAATAAAACTCATTGGTCAATTTTTTTAGCATGTTTTTATCTAATCAGCTGCACGGTACCATAAGTAAGTTTCTTCTTCTGGCTTTGAGCATTAATTTGGATTTTATACATGTATACTCCCATGGGTACGGGTTGGTCTATGTAGTTGCCGTCCCAGGCTCCATTTTGTTGCTGGTAGATTACTTGCCCCCATCGGTTGTAGATGGTTAAGGTGTAGTTGGCTACGCCTACACATACGGGTTTGAAGGTATTGTTTAATCCATCTCCGTTTGGAGTAAAAGCTGTGGGTATTGTACAGTTTACTTTATCAAACAACCGAATTAATTTTCCTGCTGTATCTCTACATCCTTGGTTGTTTATGGCTATTAGTTGTACTTGTCTGTTGCCTGTGTCGTCTTCGTGGTATTTGTAGCTGGTGTCTTTGGGGGTGGTGAGTTGATTGCCGTCTCCCATTTGCCATATGGCTTGGGTAAAGTTTCTGCTAAGGTTATATAGTTGTAGGGGTTCTTCTACTTCTTTTATATCGGGTTTGATTATGAAGTCTGCCTGTGGTTTTTCAAATACGGTGATGCTGTTTGCTTCTGTTTTTTCATCACTACAACCGAGTTGATTTTTTACGTTGAGTTTGATGCTGTATGTTCCTTGTTTTAGTAGTTCATGGGTTTGGGTGGCTCTGCCTTGGTATTCTGTATTGTCTATTGTCCAGGTGTTTTGGCTGCTGTCGTTGTTTAAACTGTTATCGGTTAAGGTAATTGTTAAGGGTGGGCAACCGAAGGTGGGGTTTACTGTGAAGTTGGCTATTGGTATAGGTAGTACTATCACTTGTAATGTGTCTTGCACGGGTGGACTACAGTTGTCTGTTAGTGTGGCTATGTAGGTTGTGCTTATTTGTGGGGTGTATGTAGCGGGGTTTTGGTTTGTTGTCCATGTGCTGTTATTGGTGCTCCATTGTATGTTGTGGTTATTGGCTAATCCTCCTGTTGGGATGGCTGTTAATAGTAATATTTCGTTGCTGCATATGCTGTCTTGGACTTGGGTGGTAAGTTGTAATGGTGGTCTTACGGTTATGGTTAATTCGTTGCTATCGCTTGGGGTGGTGCAACCGTCGCTTAATATGGATTTGTAGGTGGTGGTTTGTGTAGGGCTTACTTGTATAATGTTGTTGGTTGATAGTTGTTGGTTATTTGCTATCCATTGTATTTGGTGTTGTGGGGTATAACCTCCGCTTGGTATGGCTCTCAGTTCTGCTTGTTCGCCTATGCAAATGGTGGTATCGATATTGAGTGTGAGTGTGAGTTTAGGACGTACATTTACTGTTATGGTAGCACTGTCGTTGGGGGTGGTGCAACCGTCGCTTAATATGGCTTTGTATATAGTAGTGGTCGTTGGGTTTACTGCTAGTGTGTTATTAGTTGATTGTTGCTGGTTGTTGGCTATCCATTGTAATTGGCGTTGTGGTGTATACCCTCCTTTTGGGGTGGCTCTTAGTTGGGCTTGTTTGCCTATACAGATGGTGGTATCGGGGTTTACGGTTACTTCTAGTTTGGGGCGTACGGTGATGGTGATTTCTGAACTATCGTTTTCTATGGTACAGCCGTCGCTGAGGATGGCTTTGTAGGTGGTGGTAGTGGTTGGGGTTACTTGAGTTATTGGGTTATTGGTTATTAGGTTATTGGTTACATACCATTGTATGTTATGGGTGCTGGTTCTGCCGCCTGTGGCTATAGCTCGCAACTCGGCTTGCTCGCTAATGCATATAGTACTGTCTTGATTTATTGTGAGGCTTAAGGGGTCTCTTACGGTTATAGTGAATTGTATGGTATCGCTTGTTTTATTTATGGTGTCTTGTGCGGTAATGCTATAGGTAGTGGTTTGTGTGGGGCTGAGTGTCTTTTTTGCTCCCGTACCTATGTTGTCCCAAGTGTAATTTAATGCTTTGGCGTCGCAGGCTATGGCATGGGCATCTATTGTGAGTGTGTTCCCTAGGCAAAGGGTGGTATCAGCTATTGGAGAAAACAGCAGGGTACTGTCAGGTATTACGGTTACCCAAGCTGTATCTTCATTGGGCGTACAACTATCGTTTAGAATAACTATGTAGGTGGTGTTATTTATTGGACTAACTGTAAGTTGCTGTGTACTACCTATAATAGTATTTAAGGAATCTCCTTCTAATAACCACCTGTATCTGTATTGTGTACTATCGCCACCTATAGGTTGGGCTTTGAGGAAAGCTTGCCTCCCTTTACATATTTTTAGGGTATCGGATAATGATACACTTAGGGGCTGCCTTACCATTATTTTTACATAATCGGTATCAATTTCGCCACAGCCGCTGCTATCACTTATAATTATACGATACTCTGTATCAGTCAACGGCTTTACTAAAGGCTGTCTATTACTGCTATCTACTTTGTTGGGCATAGAAGAAGTTGGGCTCCATTCCCATTTGCTGCCGCCTGTGGTGCTTAGGTTTATTTCTTGCCCGTAACATATAGTTTGGTTAGCTCCTGCATTGGCAGTGTCTTTACTGTATATAAGTAAACGCAGGGTATCTCTTTTATAATAGCTTTGAACAGTTGGGTTGGTGCTTAATATGCGTATGCGGTATTTCCCGCTTGTGGCAACGTTAAATAAGGGCAATACTCCTTTTATAATGCCTCCCGTAGTATCCTTTATTCTGCCTAACTCTCTTTCTCCACCATTAAAGTTGCCGGCACTATCGCTTAATTCGGCTATAAATTCGTTGTCTTCTTTGTAAGTACCTTTTTTGGTATAGGGTATTTTTATTGTGTCTCCTGCACAATAAGGACCTGATTTTACATAGCCTCTGGTGATGGAAAAATCTGATATTTTGGCTACGAAGAAATCATCAGAATAAGGTATTATCAACCCTTGTTTAGATTTATTAAATATTTTAATATTTTTTTTGAAGTTTCCACAAATAGCTACATCGCCATCTCCATTTATTTCTGAAGCCTTCATTGTTCCATTCGAAGTACTGTCATCATTAGCAAAAGCCCATAAAAAATTACCCAAAGTGTCCATTTTAACAAAATAGAACTGCTGAGTATTATTTGTCCCCGAAACATTAATGATACTGCTTCCAAAACTTACTGTACCTCTTCTAATGAATCCTCCAAAATAAATATTATTGTTCCCTATTGCGACACCCGCTATAGGTTCTAGGTTTGAAGAGTTTGAAATGGAGTTGCTTTTGCGTGCCCAAAGAGGTTTAAATGTTGAGTCATAGTAAACAATGCCGTTTTCAATATCACGAAAAAAAAAATTAGTTCCTGAGTGATTAGGAAATCCTGACCACTGTGATTTAAGAAAAACTCCATTACCAAAATTTACTGAATCATGAAATGTACCAACTACTGCAAAATTACCGTTTTCTTCAACCCCTATTCCTGTCAAACCTTTTGATTTATTTAGAACTATTTCTATGCCATTAATATGAGCAAGCGAGGGAGTCAACTTTAATATTATTTCCTTTCCAGCATTATAATTTTTGTTACCCAAATTAAACCCTCCTCCGGAGCGACACAATAGATAAAGATTTCCTTGTTCATCACTTTCCAAATCATTAATGACTTCATTTGAACTTCCTCCAATATTTATTGCTGTTAAAGGTTTTCCTGAGGATGAATACTTTAATATATATATATCATCCCCACCACTATGATTTAAGATTGTCGGTACATTATTAAATTTTGAATTTGATGATACCAACCCAATATATATGTTATTTAGCTTATCCTTAGTCAGAAACTTGATTGGAAAACCTGTGCCTGCATTTTGTATTTTCTCGGCCCATTGGACAACTCCATTTTTATTATATTTTACCAATACAGTAGCACCTCCACTTAAAGAATCTATTTTAACATTACTTCCAAAATTAATTTTTTCGTTAGAGGCATTCCCTACTAATAAAACCCCATATATATTATCTTCATAGTCAGTAATCACATTAGTAAATGTAAAACTTCCTACTGAACTATTTTGAATTGTTATAGTTGTATCTACCCAAACTACTTTGCCATCAGTATTGTATTTTACTATTAATGGCTGAAAGCCAGTTACTGATGTACCTGAATGTTTTAAATGATAAGTACCGATATAAAAAGGGGCGGGATAAGCCCCACAAACAATAATATTGTTATTTTTATCAACTGCAATGTCAGATACCCAGTCGTCCCGTGGACCTGAGCTTCCTTGCACATCTAGCCACTCACATTGTTGTGCAATACAATTAACAGCTACAAGAAAGAAGCATAAGATTAATATGTATTTAATTAAAGAACTCACAACTTATGACAGACGTTTAAATTATTAATTAACTATGTTGTTAAAGTTATAACATTGATGTGTTTATCTAATAAAATTTAACTGACAAAAATTTCATCAAACACTAAGTTAAAATTATAATGTTATCCCTCCTTAACAAAAGATATTGTTATGAACGGTTAGTATTGTGATTAATAGTTAAACTTTGATAAAAATTCTTCTATCTTCTCTTTATAAAACCTGCCCGATTTGTATTTTTTTGAGTTGGTTAATGCAATATTGTACTCGTTATTATTGGCATATTTTACTGTTTTTATATACCGAATATTGACTAATGTTGAGCGATGTATTCGTAGAAAAAGGTCGGTTGATAGTTCTTCTTCCATCTTGCTAATTGATGACCGGTATAAATAGTTTTTATTTTCCAAACAAAGGTTCACATAGTTCCCCTCTGCCTCTACACTAAATAATTCTTCTTCACTTATATTAACAGTAGTTCCGTTATAAACTAATTCATAGTTTTTTTCTATTGCGTTACTTTCTGCTTTCTGCTTCAAAAGCATACGTTTCAAACTCTCATTTATGTTGTAACTCGTTTTTAACCTCAGTGCTTCTTTTGCACGCTCAAGGGCTTTTGCAAAGCGTTCTTCACTAAATGGTTTTAAAAGGTAGTCTATGGCTCCGGCATCAAATGCTTCAAGTGTGTATTCACTGTACGCTGTGGTAAAAATTATATATGGTGTATTATTTTTTTCATTTACTATTATCTCTGTACCTAATTTTTGAGGCATCTTTACATCAAGAAAAATAATATCAGGCTTTTTCACTGCTATTTCTTTTTCTGCTTCATAAGCATTTTTGCACTCGCCTAATATGGTTATTGTTGTGTCCTCTTCTAATAACCTTCTAATGCGTTTTCTGGCATATGGTTCATCATCTATTATCAACACTCCTATTTTCATATCTCTTATTGTTTTATAGGTAAAGAAATAACTACTTTGAAGTTTTCACCATATTCTGAGTGAATAGTAAACTTATATTGGTCTTTATATAGATTTTCTAATCGCTCTTTAGTATTGCTTATACCTATACCTTTTCTTTCTATATCTCGAATTTTTTCTACCCCTTGCCCATTATCTTCTATACTTAGTTGAAGAATATTTTCTATTATTTTTGCTTCTATTCTTATCTTTCCCTTTCTTGGGGTGTCATAAAAACCATGTTTTATAGCATTTTCCACAAGGGGTTGTAATAAAAGATTTGGTACCATTTTTTTTTCACAGCTCTCCTGAATTTTATATTCTATTTCAAGCCTGTCGCTAAACCTTAACTGCTCAATATCCAGATAGTATTTTGTGTTTCTAATTTCTTCTTCAAGTGTGATAAATTGTTTCACTTCTTTATCTAACAATACTCTTAAAAAGTCACTAAACTTCATTAGCATTTCTTTTGCTAAGTATGGCTTCTCATCTATTAATGATACTACCGTATTAAATGAATTAAATAAAAAATGGGGGTTTAATTGTAGGCGTAAGGCATTAAGTTTGGCTTTTTGGAGTTTTGTTTCTGTTTCTGCCAAAAGAATTTTTTGATGGATTACTTTATTGTTTTGCTCTATTGCAAAAAATACAATAATCAAGGCAATGCAGCCAAAGGTGGAATAAACTATATATCTTGGCGAATAGTAAAGCATATCTTTAAAAAATTGTGTTGTAAATAATGGTGTATCATTCACAAAAAATTGGTAGGTAAAGTATATTTGGTCGGATAAAAACCGATGCATAAGTCCCGCCACAACTGAAAAAAAAAATAATGTTGTGAACCTAAATAAAAGTTGATTAATTAGGCTTAATTTTTTATAACTGATATATACTAGCGGTGATAATAGGCCCCATACAAGAAACCCACTTGACTGAAAAACAATATTATCAATCCATCTAAATTTAGTATTTGGAGATAGATATTGGTTTTGTAAATAGGATTGTGATAAGAAACCTATTATCAATATAATAATAGCTATTACGACATAGTAAGGCTTAAAAGGTAATAATGAAAAATATTTCTGATTTATCATTTACAGTACTACTATTCAGTAATTACCAAAGTTAGCTATTCTTTTCAGTAGCTCTTAGATTATTGTGACAGTTTGTTAGATTAGTTATGAAATTTTTTGCCTGAATTTGGCCCGAAATATTATCGAACTTACAATAGAATTCAAATTATTGATTAACAGCCTATTACTGAATAAGCTAATTTTTAAAGAAATTATCAGAAACAACAAAACCCTATGTTGCACAAGGGGTTTAAAGAACTTGTAGCCCGAAGCGGACTGTTATCGAACTTTATAACGACATTCTTAGACCCACTTACTATATTTTACAATTACTTGAGTTAAAAATTATTTTCCTAAAAATCAACAACTTACGTATAATTATTAAATTTATCCTGCATTATAACGCATTATGGCACATTATCCCAATCCATAAATTAATGCTCTTTTTACCTTTGAAAAATGAGCTACAAATTAGAAAACCAACAAGTAAAAGTTGGTATCAACAACCTATGGATTGAAGCATAGAATGAGGAAGCTAATTTCCTCATTCTATGCTTTGGGATCCTTCTCTTATGTATTGGCTTAGCTACGGTTTTATGTTGTATGCAATAATTCTATACTTGAAGGGATATATACCCTTCAAGTTTTTGTTTTCGTATAATATCTAATGTATAGACAATAAATGTAAAGTAAATACATTTTAACTATTGGGAGATAAACGGTATTAAAATAGATGAGGTTACTTATCAACAAGCTCCAACAGCATTGCCTACACTGTTAGCTCTTTTAACAATTGTTCGTTGTTTCTTTTTGGTATGGTCATTTTTATCATAATCCATCAGAAACTCTCTTATACTATTAATATATTCTTCAGTAAACTTTCTTTTATATACTAATATGAATGACGGATGGTGTATTGGGACAAATAAAGTATTACCGACTTTTTCATATGAATAAGAGAATGTTTCTGAAAAACTAACCGTTCCTAAATCAAATTTTTTGTAAATAAAACTTGCAACTTGTTTACCCAATAAAAAGACAATTTTTGGCTTAAAATACTTGAGTTCATCTTCGAAGTTCGGGTAGCACTTTTCCATTTCTGATGTAATTGGGTATCTGATTTTCTCACCTTTTAACGGGACACACTTTACAATATTCGTTTTGTAAAAACAGATTGTTTTCTTGAATGGTTTTTCAATTTCTTCAATCAAATTTCCCGTTCGGGTGTGAGGTGCTAAGGGTAACTTTTCTTCGGTCTCATCAAATTGAACAGCAGATAAACCGACCCAAAAAACCTGTGAGCGTTGAAAATTATCTAAGGCAGGAAGTTGGTTTAAATATAACCCACACGCCCTACAAGGCTTTATTTTGCTTGGTTCTGACAGTTTTTTTAAGTTGGGGAAAGATTTCTGATTCATTCAAATTTGTTGTGCGGTAAATATAGTCATGGACTATTTTACTTTCAACCTCAGAAAAATTTCCATTATGGAAGTTAAATTGTAACCTCCCTACAAGGTCTGATAATTCCTTATTTCCTTCTACATTATTCACATCAATATCATACCCTTCTTCTTTTAGATCATGATAAATTTGAGTGGCGTGATAGGGTCTATACTGAAATACACTTGTTCTAAAAAAAGACCCATACTTTAATGAGTATCTCTTTAACGTTTTAGCAAGTGTATAAGTCATTTCCATATCCTCTTTGTTCTCTTTCGGAAACCCGTATATGAAATAACCTTTTATATCAATGCCTGCTTTTAATACTTTTTCTAAGTTCTTTTCAATTATTGATACATTATTTGTTTTATTGATAGACCTCAAAATTTTAGGTGAACCTGACTCAATGCCAATAAATAACTCTTTGCAACCACTGTTTTTTAAAGCAATCAATTCTTTCTCGTCAACATTATTAAATGTCATTACATGTGCCATAGCTCTCCACTGAAAGTTAAATTGTGAAAATATCTCTATTGCTTTTGCAATAGTTTTATTGGTTTTCAGAAATAAATCATCAAGTACTCTAATGGATGTTACATTAGGATACTTCTCTTTGATGTTATTTAATTCGGAACAGATTGAATTAATTGTCCTTTCTCGAATTGGAAACTCTGTATTTAACCCTTTAGCCGCAGCACAAAAAGTGCAATTATAAATACAACCTCTGCTAGTCACGATGTTTGCTTCATAAAACCCCAACGGGTGGTTCGTGGGTTCATTTAGGAAGAATTTTCGGTTTAATTGAAGAGAGGAAATATCATGGTTTACATAGCTTGAGTGTATATCAACCTTAAAAACTCTGCGGTTTGGTTTTTCAAAAAATGGTTTGTCTTTAACACTGTTATTGACAATATCCGGCACGATAAACTCTCCGTCGCCAATTACTATATCAATATTATTATCTGTGTCCCAATCAACTATTTGTTTGTAGAGCTCTTTGGTAGATAACGCTCCAACTATAATATGAGTATCAAAAGTTAATGATTCAATTAATTTTTTGACTAATGTAAAGTTTGTAGTAAAAATGTTTATTCCAATAAATTCTGGCTTTAAATAATTAACAGTAGATATTAATGTATCTAATGGTATCCTTTGGTGGATAGCATCAATAAGTTCAACATCAATATTCTTATTTTGAAGTGTAGTGGCTATATATCCTAAACCCAAAGGGGGGAGTGAGTCTTCATCATATAAAGGATTATACTCTCTAAATAGCGGAGAGTTAATTAGTAATACTTTCATAGCTTAATTTTTTTATAAAATTTTCTATTTCCTTTTTTGGACAACGGACATTTATTTTCATTAGGTAGTTTAATTTGTTAATCATTGTTTCATTTGATAGCAGTTGCCTCGTTTTGAAAATATCAAATAACCAAAGCATACCTCTAGCTTCTATATCGAATTTTTTTGAAGCTTTTCTTATTCCGTTATCGCTTGTCAATAATTTGCAGTTATGTCTATTAGCTAATTCAAGAACAGAGCAATCAGTAAAAGACAGTTCTCTATTTTGCTTCATCATTTGTCTAATTCCCAAAACATCACCTTTTGAATCAATAATTATTTTATTATTTAAAATATAAGTATCTATCATTTTTCTTTGTTGTGGCTTTTTAACTTCTTCGTAGACAAATGGTGTTGTAATTATTTGTTGTTGAACATCTAAGGATAATTCAAGTAATTCCAACTCTATCAAGTCAAACAAAATACAAGTGTCATTTATAGTAATTGAAATTGTTTCAGGATACATCCACATCCCCCTTTCTAAACTCCTCAACACTACAATTACAAATTGCGGCAGCCTTACTCAAACTAATTATTCCTTCTGCAACAGCCATTGAAACAAGCTGAACAATTTTTTGCATTTTCTCACTACCCTTGAACGCTCCCGGCTCACCCTTTTTCCCATATTCTCGGCTTAACCACACACTCCACCTCTTGTAATAAGTTGGGGTGATGACCCCAATTTTATTTAACCTGTGTACAATTGCTCTAATTGAAATACCGTAATATTCTTTAATAGCTATTAACTCATTTAATTCAATATAGTTCCTTTGGCTATTTCCAATCATTTTAATAAGCATTGGTTTTGGTATCAAAAAGCAACTTGAAAAATAATGGCAGTATTGTTCAATCAAGTTTTCATCTTTTGCAATAGCTTCATCAAATCTTAGCAAAATATGAGCCAATTCGTGAATGGCAGTAAATCTGATACGTTCAATGGATTTAGTAGTAGTGTTTACTACAACAACAGGAATACCGGAAGTATAAACTGCAAAGCCATCAAATTTGTCAACATCTTTAATTAAATACACTTTTATTCCTGCTAATTCAAGCATATTTATAACATTTGAAATAGGATTAACCCCAAGTTCCCATTTTTCTCTAAGTAACTTTGCCGCTGCTTCGACGTCATCAAAAGACCGAATTTTAACTTTTGCAAGAGGGTTTTTAAAACTTGTAGAAATCCCCAATATATTTTCAACTTCTATGAACCTTTCAACATAATCCCTCGCCTTTTCAATAATTGCCTCTTCATCTTTCTTTTTGAGTCCTGAATACTTCCTAAATGAAATATTTTCAAGTTCAACACTTTCTTCTCGCAATAAGTAATCTGTGGTTACATTCAATGCTTTAGTTAGTGCTATTAAAATATCTGCGGAAGGCTTCATTAAACCTGCCTCATATTTATTTAAAGATTGTTTTGATATTTTATTATGTAAAACATCTGCCAACTCTTGTAAGGAAAAGCCAGCTTTTTTGCGAGCAAACCTTAGTCTTGTTCCAAAGACATTTTCTGGTGGCGGAAATAAACTGTCATTCATGGTTGACAAATATAATACTATTACTTGTTTTGTCAACCAATAATTTTTTAACCAACTGGTTTTAATGCGTTTACTCTTGCTTGTTTTACCGTTTTCCCACTAAACCCCACACTCATTTCCCCGTCAATCATCAATTTGATGTAGAAATGAAACTTGGGCAGATGAATAAAGTCAGTTTCTTTAAAGGTTGGATTAAACTCTTTAGCTAAGTATTCAGCGTCAGTTGCTCCAATTCTAAACGAAATAATAGTCCCCACATTACCAAATATTGCCTTTCTAATAGGTTCTTGCAGTTGGTCTAAATACTGGTGAGCTAAGAATAATGACAGCTTATATTTTCGTGCTTCCGCTAAAATATCGGTGATAGATTGTGTAATAAAACTATGGGCTTCATCAATATAGAGGTAAAACGGTATTCGTTCATGTTCGAGTTGAGTAGCTCTGTATAATGCTGTTAGTTGTATAGAAGTGGTGAGTATGCTCCCTAATATAGTTGAAGCGTCTTCACCTAATGTGCCTTTGGATAGGTTGCAAATGAGTATTTTGCTCTTGTCCATAACCTTGTTGAGTTTTAATTGGGGTTTTGGGATGTGTGTTTTTTGATTTGTATTGATGTTAAAAATTCTATGCAGTGGAGTACTGGCAGTTAGAATACTTACCTTATTTAATATAGGAGCTATATACTCACTTCGTTGTTTTGGGGTGTAGTTGTTAAACTCGTTATTCCAAAAGTTCTGAACTTCTTTGGGGTGTTTGTAGGTAAGCACATGACTTCTGAAATCGGTATTAGTGAGTAGTGGTTGTATATCCAGTAGTGTAGCAGTGGGATAGTTGAGTAAAGTGAGAAGTGTAAAGCGTAGTATATGCTCCATGCGTGCACCCCATGTATCACTCCATATCTTTTTGAGGGTGCTGACTAATCCTCCGGCTACTAAGTGGTGATAGCTGGGGTGTATATGTTTCAGTGGATTAAAAGGTATGATATGGTCTTTGTTACTTGGGTTCAGGTAGATGAGGTCTTTTACTCTTTCTTTAGGAATGCCTTTAAGGATTTCATTTGAAAGGTCTCCGTGTGGGTCTATGATACATAAGCCTTTTCCTTTGTTAATGTCAGATAGAGCCATGTGCTTGAGCAAGGTGGATTTTCCTGTACCGCTTTTGCCGATAACATAGATGTGTTGTAATTTATCGTTGTCTTTGATATTGATGGGTTGGTTATCGTTTCTGAAGTGGGTGTAGCCGATATGGGTAAGGTGTTGTTTTGAATTGAAGTTGTCCATACTTAAATTGTATGGGTACACTGCAAACTTGGGTAGTAGGACAAATAACCTCTTAAGAGGTTATTTGTTTCTTTGATATTTTTTAATTTTTTTTAGTATTTCAGATACCTCAACAACCTCATTAGCAATAGTTTTCCAATACACAATTTCATTTGAGCCTTTATAACTAGTTTGATTTTTTGTATTTGTTATTTCTGGTGTGTTCGAAGTGCGTGTCTTTGAGTGCACTCGGTAGTTTTTTTGACCCAAAAAAATACTTTTTTGGGTTGAAAATATTACATATTTCTTTGGTTCGAAAATCACTACCATCGAAAAACACCCCTTTTGGAAATTTAAACCATTGCAATAGCAATTTTTCTTGAGGTTCAGCAACTTCCCATACATCACCTGGCTTTTCTAAATAATGACTAATAAAACGCACCATTTTTTTGATAGTGAACTGTTCTTGTGGAATATCTGATAATGCTAGCTTTGTTTCATTTAAGTCTCTTTCAATATAACCTAAATGCTCTTGTAGTATGTCATCACTGATAACTCCTTGTAGGTTTTTCTTAATCAGTAAGTTTTGTTGTTCTTTTAAGTGTATGATACTGTTCTCTAGTTGCTTTACCCTTTTTTGATTTCCTTTTTGAGTGGATGATATATTATATTCTATCTGTTGCTTAAACTCATTCAAGTATATATTATCCATGCTATATGAGTTCAAAAAGTTTTTAAACTTATGTTCTAAAAATTCTTTTCGGTAGCATTTTCCCTTACCTATAAAATTATAATATGCGTATTTCTTTTTACGCCCTTGACACCATGAGCCAATTAGTTTACTTCCAGTTTTTGAGTGAATTACAAATCTTCGTAAGGTAAAATCAGGATTTTCCATTTGATAATGAAAATTCCTTCTTGTGCGATGTTTTAAAACCCACTGCACCTTTTCAAATAACTCTTTTGAAACAATAGGCTTAAAATTGCCCTTATGACGTTCACCAAATTTTACAATTTCACCTTTATAAAGTTCATTTTTTAGTACTTTAAAAAAATGAGATTTTGAAATTATTTTACCTCTGCTACTTAACAAGCCCTCATGGTTCATTCTTCTTCGCACTTCTTCAATGGGCACCAAATTAGAAGCAACTAATTCAAAGGTTTTTCTTATTAACGGAGCAAATTCATTTTGTTGAATCGTTGATTTCCCTGCAACTTTTATATTCTTATATCCTATGGGTGCTTTCCACACATATCTTCCTTCTCTTGAAGCTTCTCTCATCCCTCCAATTGAACGTTCTGTTCGTACCTCATTATCAAATTGGGCTACATTAGCTATCATATTTTCTATAAACCTTCCGGCAGGTGTATCATCAAAGGGTTCAGTGGATGAGATTATCTCCACTTTGTATTTCTTTAGGAATAACTTTATTTGCCCATAATCACTTAATACCCTTGCCATTCTGTCTACTTTGTAGATGACAACATGAGTTACTTCATTCTTTTTATCCGAGCAATAACGCAACAAGTTTTTTAACTCGGTTCTGTCTTTGGTTTTTGCGGTTTCTCCTTTTTCAATGAAGACTTTTGCAATTTTAAACTCATGCGTTTTACAAAACTATCTGCATATCTTTTCTTGAGTTACTAAACTATTCCCGTCTTCCATTTGCTCTTTAGTAGAAACACGGCAATAAATAACTGCTTGTTTAAGATTTTGGATTTCTTTTTTTGGAGGCATTTTGTTGTTTTAGAAATACCCTTACCAAAATTTTGGCTAATATATCTAATGCAATTTCAGTAGGCACTTCATTCGAGTTAATATCAGAAGGCGGGCAATCAGGTAACTCATTGTTGCTACACAAAAAGTGAGACTGCCCGTCTTCTGAGATCGACTTTTTTGTGTTCCCTATTTCCTTTTTGTGTAGCTCCCTCATTATACCATACAACGCTAGCTATTTAATACCCTTATTCTCTCAAACAATAGCCAAAAGCAACAGTAGGACAAAAAACCCCTTAAAGGGTTATTTAGATGAGCAATAAATAGAATAGGTAGCTTTCTTTTTACTCTTGATGTAGTATAACGGGAATATGAAGTCCAAAGAACATAACCCTAATACCATTAAAGAGCATAGGGTCAATAAAGGATATTCCATTGATGACATTGCTGCTTTATTATCCGTTAGCAGTACTCATGTTGAAAGCTGGGAAAACGGCTCCGTTATTCCTTCTTCTCTTCACCTTCTACAGTTGTGTGCGTTGTTTGATACTTCCCTTGAGTTCCTGTATCCTGATGTATATAAAAAGTTGTTGGATGATGAGTAGCATATTTTCAGTATATCGGCTGAAAATAAAGTTTTCATAAAATATCCTCTAAAGGGGTTATTCTTCCTTCTTTTCCCATACCTCTGATATGATAAGTTGGATATATGGAAACCTTTGGTCGAAAATTTCCTAACCGTCTTTTTCTCTACCGTAAGCTGGCAAAGCTTACACAACAAGAAGTAGCTGAAGCTCTTGGTGTGTCCCAAAGCAGAGTATCAGGATGGGAACAAGGAGATATGTACCCCACCCTCATCAATCTTTTAAAACTCAGTATTCTCTACCGTACCCTTTGTACAGAACTCTATTACGAACTTTACCAACACTACCAACAAGAGTTTAAAGATGGTTTTAGTAAGTAGCGAAGGGTTAGTTATTAGTTAATGGTTGTCGGTTATTAGTTTTTTGTTTGTTAAAAATTTTGGTTTAGTTACTCGAGCGATAGCGATTTATTTATATAAAAATAAATAACGATAACGATTTCGCTCGCAGTCTTTATTGGTTAGCGTTTGTTCTTGCTATGTCTAATGAGAACAACAAATTGGCACATGAGATTGCCGTTACTTTAGATGATATGGAGGCTCTTCCTCTCTATATCTCCTTTACTAAAAAATATTCAGAAGCATTTTTACGAAAAATACTTCTTCGGGTGATGTCCGTTCCCGATCAAAAGATTAAACGGACACGCGGTGCTTTATTCACGTTTTTAGTACAACAACATGGTCAGCGTTCTTGGGATTAGTCTGGGGACACGTACTTTAGGACTGGCTATCTTCTCTGACGGAACCCTTATTCATTGGCAGGTAAAGTCTTTTAAAGGAGTATGGTCGGAACGGAAGCTCAAAAACATTCTTACTATGGTTACTGCTGTTTTGGATAAATATGGAGTGAACCTTACTATTTGCAAAGTGGTGCCTCCTTCTTATAGTTCAGAATTATTAGATGCAGTGGTCAATGGTATTGCTGAAGTCTGTGTCAAAAAAGGAGTGGGCTTTTCCACCTGTTACTTAGAAGATATTATGGAAGTGGTCTTGCCTTCGGGTACTAAGGTGAGTAAAGCTATTCTAGCGGATATGCTTGCTCTAAAACACCCTGAATTGGCACTGGAGTTTTCAAGAGAGCGTATCAATCGCCATCCGTATTACATAAAACTCTTTGAAGCTATTGCCGCTTGGGAGTTTTACCAAAGAAAGAGGTTTGATGATGATAGTAAAACATGATGGTATTAATTCATTTGTGATGATGTAATACTACATACTAAAAAAGTCTTTCTCCCCTCACCCGCCACAAGGCGGGTGTTGTGGTATAGGTGTTTTCTCATATATCCTCTTTTGAGGATATTTACCCTCCTATCACTATGCTCTCTCTATGCTACAGTAGTTATGAATCAATAATTTTTTAACAACTAAATAACTTATTTATGACTACTGAATCTAAAAAAGATGTGTACGGTATTGTTACCGATACCATCATTAAAGTAATGGAATCGGGTATTGTTCCGTGGCGTATGCCATGGGGTGTGGGTGGTATTCCCCGCAATGCCCTTACCCTAAAACCCTATCGGGGAGTTAATGTGCCTCTCCTTGCCATGTATTCGTTTGAGCAGAATGTGTTTGTATCTGAAAAACAGCTTGCTAATTTAGGTGGGAAAGCAAAAGAGGGGGAGTATCCTATGATTGCTACGTATTGGGAGTGGAGAGTAGATAAAGAGGATAGTGAGAAACAGTATTCGGTGCTTCTTTATGAACGTGTGTTTAATATCTCTCAATGTGAGGGGGTGTCGTTTGAAGATATGGAACCTCATGTCTATCCTGAAAAGCCTTTAACGTTTTTGCCATGACTTAGTGAAAGGGATTATTGACCGTTCCGGGTTGAAACTAATGAAAGCGGATTCTAGTATGCGGTATGATGTGGATACGGATGTTATTTTCATGCCTGAATCTAAGGAGTATAATTCTTCTGAATTGTATTACTATGACCTATTGCAAATGTTTGTACATGCCTCCGGTATTCCTTCACGATTAAATAGGGAGTGTTTTATGGATATGGGGGAGCGTTTTTCTAAGGAAGATTTGATTGCTGACATGGGTGCTCATTATTTGTGTTTTTATGCGGGTATGAGTGAAAGTGTTTCTTCTCTTAGTGTGTCGCATTTGTACAAGTGGTTGGAGTTGTTTCGGGAGGATACGAGGTTGTTTGTGTCGGCGTGTACGATGGCACAGAAGGCGGTTGATTTTGTGTTAGGTTGGTTTGTGATGGAGAATGACTCATCTGATGAAGGTACTGATATGGGTAACTCTTAATAAAAAAATAGCCTGATATATTATCAGGCTATTTTAGTACTTGAAGTTAATTATTCTACAATCAATTTTTCAGTTTGTATGACTTGATTGTTTATGATTAGAGAGTATAAATACACCCCTTTTGAATAATTTATAAGGCTTATTTGTTTTGATTTTTTATGGGTGTCAAGAGAAATATGACCAACTTCTCTTCCCCAAACATCACGAACTTCAATATATGAGTTCTCTGCGTTTGCAGGTATTGAATATCTAAACGTTACACTTTCAGAAGCGGGATTAGGAATTGCATACATAGAAATAGAAGGCTCACTACTTTCAATACCAACATTAGAGAGAATTGTTTTATCTAATGATAAGAAACCAGTTGAGTCAAGTATTACAGTATCACAAAAAGTTGAGTCCCCACAAGCATTTGACACTGTTAAACAAACATAATAGAAGGTATCTTTTTGAAGAACAGGAAATACATGGCAAACATTAGGAGTATATTTATCGGAAGAACCGTCTCCAAACTCCCAAGTGTATGAATTTGTAGAATAAGAAGGTGTTGAAACATTTTGAAAACAGAAATAGTATGCACTGTCTTGCTTGGTTATAAAATCAGCAACAGCCATAGTATCAAGAAAGACAAAAACGTCATCGGACTCAACTATATTATTGCTTCCGTCACGAACATTAAGTGTGTATATGATATGTTCTGTTGGTGTAGCATAAGGCTGGTTTATTGTTGAGTCGGATAAGGTTCCACCTGGACTCCACTCATACGTATACCCTGGAGGTAAAGTTTGTCCAGAGGTTCCAATTTGTATTGAATCACCTTTGCAAATAATGGTGTCTTTGCTTGCATTAGCATATATGTTAACCTTAATAATAACTGAATCCGTGTCATGGCAAGAACCTCCGTCTGCTACAGCAAGCCAATATTTTGTTGTCGAACTTAAAGTTTCTGTATGAGTGAGACTTGTATTATCATTTAATGAACCATCTGATGTCCATTGAAATGAACTTGCTCCGTAGGTAGTGCCTGTCAGGTCAACAGAGCCTGCTGAATACAGAATTTCTGGGTCTGCATTTATTGATACTCCTAATGGAATCTTTATAGAATCAACTACTTCATCAGTACCACAGCCATTTCTAACTTCAAGACTTATTTCATAGTTTTTATTCCCTTCAAATTTTAACCCCGGAAATGAATATGAAGAACTAACAGAGCCTGTCACTTCAAAATCTTCTTCTGTGGGCAGACTTCCATAATCTTCCAATAAAATATCTTCATCAACTTTCTCAACCACATTCCAAATATGGGTTACTGCATTTGCAGACCCAGACCCATTCGCTATAACTGTCCCTGCACCTGGACATGCTGAATCCGCCAAAGTAAATGAAGCAACTGGTAAACTTTCTATGTAAATTATTTTTTCTGCTGTATCGGTCTTTCCACAATCATTTCTGGTGATTAGTTTAATCAGATAGCTTTTTTGTGCACTAAATGTGAAATAATCACTCACATTAATTTGTTTCACTCGTATTGAATCCCATTTAGTAGGAACTGTACTTGGGATATACGTTTGAGTGTATTTAAACGTCTGGGTCGCCGAATCATATTCTTCAACCTGAAGATGGAATTCCGACTCATTCAATGTTTTTTCACAGTTAGCATATACGTCCGTGTTATAGCAAAACGTATCCTCCATTTCTAATGTTGCATGGGGTGTATTAATGTTTGACCATCCAAATGGTGGATTTGCTATGCTGCTGAACAAGTTTTGTGTCTCTATATTACATATTGCAAGACAACTGTGTCCTGAATATATACCTGATGGTGCTGCAAATTTCCCCATTGCTCCAATTGGGTTTGCATCAGCTAATGTTGGTTTGGTAGGGGTCATTGACACATAAAACACATTCTTGTCTGTTGAGTCATTAGGGTTATCGTGGAACTCAATGTTCGCTCCATATTCTACGCAAAGAAATGCACTATCCTCTAAAATTATTTCTGCCCATCCAGGGTAATCAGGGCTTCCGATTTCAAGATACGCTCCCGTTTCGATATATAATGTCCCACCCTTGCGAACTAGAATTGTTGAATTTGCTCCCACATGAGTATAGCTTCCTGATTCTAATACTAAAGCCGCTCTTTCATTCACAATAATCATAGATTTTTTAGAAAATACTCTATCCATAACCTTTACATCCCCAGTTGCAACTGCTTGCCCGTCTTCTCCATATTCAGTGTAGTATGGAAAATCTACGTCCGTTTTTCTATCAAATTTCCCTAACATAGTAATACTATCTTTATTAGCTAAAGTATAATCTGAGCATATATCTACTTTACTTCCTTCAGTAACTTTTAGGTGTCCATTACTTGTTACAATATCAAGATCATGACCAAGTTTTTCTTTTGTTCCTGTATTGAAGTCAAACAAGGAATCAATTGTAATATTTGTCGGAGGAAAGAAGCAGGATACTAGGCAATCATCAGCAGGTCTAATTTCAAATTGACTTGTTCCGTTAGGCACAGTGATAGTTATTCTATTGGTCGTATCATTAAATGTAGAAGTATATGAGCCTTCTTCTTTTGATTTCCCTGCAACCATATCAACACCATTGGTTACCGCTAAGTCAGGTAAATAAAAGGTTACATCAATATCACCGCCAGTTGTATTATGAACGTATGCATGGTATCTGTATTTCCCGCTTAATTCATATCCAGCGGTAATAGCATCAGGTGCTTTGATCAGGGTGTCAGAAGCGTATGTTAATACAGTCCCCTCTCCAATTTTTGCTTTCCTAAATTTTGTTACCGCTTCACAATTTTTGAAATATTTTAATGAATCTCTTGATACTTTTAATGAAGCTGTTTGGGCATTATGCAGTAAAACATCGGTTGATCCCGAATAAGTAAAAGGATTCGTTATTGAGTCTTTTCCATTTGAAGCTGACAAAAAAACCATGTCAATAGTATCAGTTCCATTCAATAAGTCTTTAACTACAATAAAAGTTCTCCCTGGCTCTTCTGTTTTGGTCATATCAGGAGTGCTTTCATTGCATTTAAATGGAATCAGCACAGAAAGAAACTTTGCACTGCCAGAACTGTTTTTATCTACAATTAATGTTGAATGAAAGCCTTCTATATTTTGATTAATGTGATTTATTGTTTGTCGTGTGCAGATATAACCTTGCTTCTGTGTTCCATGAATTGATGCTGATGCTTTTGAGGAGATTTGGTCAGTTTCAACAACTATCCCATCATTTCCACCTTCAACTGCTACTAATGCTGCAAGTTGCCAGTTTCTACCTTGACTACAGGGGTATTTCCATATAGCTATTTCCTTAGGAGTAGAAAGGTATCCTGTTCCTGGAGGTTGTGTTGCTCCCGTTATTGAATTCCCATTTCCATGAAGTTGCCAGTGAAAATCTTTGTTAAATCCAAAAGAGTGTTCTGCTTTGTCATTAATTACATATATTACATTATCCCCCTCCACTTCCCTTGTTACCTCTCTGTCAAAATCAGAACTTTGATATTCTGTAAAGATTTTAATTACTGTCTCACTTGGTTGTGGTACAAGAAACTTAACTTCAGAGGTAGTTTGTCTCGTTGGACCTGCTTCATCATTAAGTTCTAGGAAATCCCAATTAAAAAGAGCACTCCTATTTAATGTAATTAGGTTATGATGATGCCCTCTATTAATATGCTTGCGAAAGTCATAGCCTATATATGCAGGATCTAGAGCAAGTGCTTCATATCCTTCACCATTAGCATTTTTTAGGGTAGGGTCTCCAACCCCTAAAATAAAACTTCCAGCATCGCGGTGCTCATGGTTTCCTCCTTTTACAGCGGTTCCTTTTTTTACATTTAATCTAAAATAATGTGCTTCATCCCCATTTTGGTTGGGTGTATTGGTCCTTAAAATGATATCCCCACTTTCCTCGTTAAAATAGTCAGCTTCAGGTTTATTGGATGGGTTATGAAATAGTCCTGACGCAACTAGGTCAGCTCTTAAATCTATACTTGTTCCATTGTACTCTGGCTTGAATGTAAAAAATTCTTGTTTTCCAATTGAAGCCCAAAACATAGAATATGTTTTATGAGTAAAAGTATTATCGTATGTTGGTGCAGACCCTCCAGGTTGTAAAATATTATGATACCACTCAAATAAGTTATAATATGCTGGGTCAATGTCAGTACCTATATAATTCTTCATATTATAATTAGCTACCTTGTAAGTGTTTTCATAAGTAATATTTTCACCATCACCATTTTGAACGTAGTTATCAAAAGTTCTAAAAAATGGAACAGCATATTCAAATGCGAAGTCAAAATAGTGAGGACCTTCGGCATAGCCAGCACTAAAATTTGGATTATTATTGTTACTCATAGGGGCATTCAAGCCACTATTCCATAAAGAACGTTGAATATTAGCATGTGCCCATTCTCCCCAACGTTTGGGGTGCCAGTTTGGTTGAAATTTCCAATAACCTTCATCATTCAAAATAACAGCAGCCATACCTAATGCACTTGCAATCCTTATAGAATGATTATTCTTTTTTGAGAAAGGACCAAATAATCCGTCAGCTTTTAAGATTAAGTTTCTTGCGAATAGCTGAAGTTTGTCTTTGATTTCATCTAAATCCCCCTGACTAACATTGAAAGTAAAACTCGAACTTGGATTATTATGATACTTTAAACTTCCTAATTTAACTGCTGTTTTGAGCATGTCATAGGCTTCAAGATACATAATTAACTCGGCGGCTCGATTAGCATTTCGTTCATACTTTTGATATAAAGATGGAAGCCCATATAAAATACTCCATTTTGGAGGAATCGTCATGCTTCCAAGAGCGATAAGCTCTGCCGGAGTTGCTCCAACTATCGTTTGTACTTGAGGATTAAGGTTTTTAAGCATTGTCAATGCCCTATCTTTATAAGCATTTCTGTCAATACTTCCTAAATCCTCTACAGCCCCAGCACCATTAATATTCATTCCAATTAAATAAACAAATGCAGCATTTTTTGCTGCCGATGCTGCTGGACTTACGCCCTCAGAGGGGAACCCAGCAGGCTGTTTAACTGAAGCACCATCCTGCAATAATTCCTTATAAGCATCATGGTGATACTTAAAGTCCCCGAAATCAATTTCAATATTAGGGATGACCTCAGTATCAATAAATTCTTTAAGATCATCAATACTGACTTCGTTTTTTCGTATGAATAAAGTGTAGGGGTGTTGTTGAGTGATATAATAGTCAGGCTTATACTTTCCCCACTTTTTTGACCTTCCTAAATCCCTCCACCACTCAACCCTTTTGTTGAGCCATTTGGTGAGTTTATTTTGTGCAAACCCATCAACACTAAACAATAGAATGCCAGTCACTAAAATGATAGTTTTTAATGTTTTCATAATTTATATGTGTAAGTGATTAGTTTATTTTATACCAAATTCGGTTCTTATCTTGTTCTAAACTGAGTAAACCATCAAACCTTCCAAAATATGCACTGTTAGAATTTGAACCTGAACCGAGAATCTTAATAACAGTAAAATACAATTTGTTCTTAATTGTTAATGTATCATGATGCGATGCCAAGTTTGAGTTGTAGAAGGTCGTTACTCTGCCTTCATAAAATAAATTCTTAAAATTATTAGACACTACCTTTATGTAAAAATTTGAATTAGCTTCAGTCTTCCTTATAGTGAATATTAACTTTTCATTCGAATTATTTTCATTAATGTATGTAAAGTCAATATTTTGCTTGTCATAAACTATTGCTCCACATTCTAGGTTTTCAACATCGCTATCTTGAAAATACTTATTTTTACCTGCACCTTTAAATTTAACAGAATCCAAAAAGTTACCCAAAGAGTCTTCAACAATAAACTCTAAAGTCTCAAACCCTGTATATGGGATTACAGTTGTATCTCTATCTAATAAATAATACCTAGTTTCAGAACAGTTCTCTTTTTTACATGAGGAAAGAAAAAAGCTTGATAAAAGTACTAATATCAATAAGCAAACAAAATATTTGATAGCTTTAAATTTCATATAACGTAATTCAAGATAATTAAATGATTTAATTTTTGTGTTAAATGTTTCAATTTTTCGACAAATGGAATTTCCTATTTACAATTTAATAGGAAAATTTAGTTTTTGTTTCCAAATATGTTTAGCAAGGCACAGCGTGGATACTTAACATCCTATGTTTGTTTCAAGAAATATCAAAGTATATTTCAATTATTGAAGAAAAGGAAAAGAATAAGACCGTTACTTAATATAAGTGAAAAACTTGGGCATTATGAAGGTCCCTTTTCCTTTGCTTTTTAACTTGGACAGTTCATTAGGCTAAGAGCTTGTATTTGGTGATGAAGCAAGATATGTCAGTCGGGGGGCAATATTTTGATAACATTACCCAAAATTATGAAAATAACTTAGACGCAAGTATTGCAAACGGAACAATTGGTTTAAAGCCAACAGATGAATCCTTTTTACTTGGAGATGCAAATGCTACACCTCCTACTACACCAAATAATAGTTGGTTAGATAGAAGAGCCCCTGACCTTTCAACAATAAAAACTAATTTTTTCTCTGATTTCAACACACGTTTTGATGCAGGGGGGCTTAACCCTTTCAATGGTTGGGATGATATAAGAGACCGTTGGAAACCTGAGTTTGCTGAAGAGTTGGTTAAACTACACCCTGAATACTGCTACTATGAACAGTATTTACTAATGCAAGAAAGCCATAAATATGACCGTAAGTTATTATCAATAACAGATGCTTCAGAAGCAGTAAGTTTAGGTTATTTCAATCCTTTGCAAATGACATCGCCCGATGTAAATACAACTACTTACCCCCAGCCATTAGATGCCAACAGAGACCCTTTGTTTTTCTCTGCGGATAGTTTAAATACAGATGGTAATACCATGAAAGGATACCTACTTAATTATGACGGTTCTCATGGCAAAGTTTGGACTTTGGTTGAAAATAATCAATCTTCACCCGGTGGTGCAGGAGTAGAAGTAGGAAACCCATCTGGTGGAGGCTGTTTATCAGATTATGATTGGTATTATTTCAGGGCATTATATTTAGCAGAAAAACAAAAAATATATAAAACCAAATATGAAAATGCTTGTGATTTAAGTGATTTTGTGAATGGTGTGAGTGGAGAAACTTATAATTCATTGATTAAACATGATTGGAGGTCTGGTAATGAAGATGATGACAGTAAAGTAAGACGTTTTTATTTAGATGCTTATGATGCTTTGGACGATAAGTGGGATGTTTATGATAAAGCGGCAGGAACCTATGATATTAATTTGAAAAGTAGAGCAGATGAATTTTGTAAAAACCAGTGTGATATTAATGCAGAGCAATGGATGGATGATTTGAAAGGCTGTAATTTCACAACTTCTGATTTAACAGATTTAAAAAATGAGTTAATAACTATTTGTAAGTTTGGTTGTGATGAAAGGAGTGAGCTAGGAGCATCATCTTCACCTAAATATACAGTTAATGGGAACAGTACCTTTGAAGAAGCGTTTGAATGGATGTTAAATAAAGGGGGCTATTCAAAATCTGATGTATGTAATAGCCAACTAGTTGTGTTTCCCGGTATCGATAAACCACACATACCTGCCAAAGCACCTCTAGATAGTTGTGCTTGTAATAAAATAACTTTAAATGAAGCTAATTATGCCAGTTTATTAAGCACTAGCAGCTTACCGGCAGGCATATGCAGTGAAGCAGAACTATTTACTTATACTTATAATGTAGATATTGAAGACCTGCAACTATTAAAATGTTTATGTGCTAATAATCTAAATAAGTATAGTACTGCTACATCAGGACTTTGCTACGATAACTACTTAGAGGATGGTTTTAAAAAATGCAAAGATGGAGTGAGTGAGAAAGGAAAACTGACAGAAAGCTTTATTTACGCATTAATTGAAAACTATGACTTAGACCATTCCACTAACACATATACAATTACAAATGCTAAAACAACACCTTCAGTCAGCAGGTTCTTTTTAGACAGACCAGTATTCTACCCTAATGGGGGTAATCCTGCCTGCACACCACAAATTAGTATAGCTGCTTTAGTAAGTGGTAGCGATGCTGGAGGGGCTTATATCAGCCGTCAAATTACTATTATAGATAATTGTGGGTTTTCATGTACTTTAACAGTAAAATTATATACTCATATTACTTTAATGCCAAACTTTGCTGGTGTGCTAACAGTTTCACAGGTAGCTATCAAAAGTTATACTTCTGCTACTAACAAAGTAACTATTGGCTGGTATCAACATGGTGTTGGTCAATCTCAACTTGAGATAACAGGTTGTTCAAGCGATTTACAATGTACAGCAGAATTTATTTATCCTGAGGCATTTGTACCTTACGAAATAGCTTGTCAAAATTGCATTACTTGCGAAGAATTGGCTACCGAGTTTGCTAATTTTAAAACAGCGCACCCCTATTTGTTAGAGCCACAGGTACATGCCAATTTAATAGAACGTTTTACCGATTACCTAAACTTTAACTTAGGCAGAAATTTCACCTTAACAGACGTTGAGGATTTATTTGATAACTGTACAATAAATACCACTTGTAGTACTACAACTGCTGCAACAAAACTAAAAGACCTATTACATAAACTTGCCACAAATAACGATTTAGGTGAACCAAATGTAAACCTAACTTTAGCAAATTACCCAGAACTTTACGACCCTGCAATATACTCCGGTTCATCAACTGATAACCCCAAAATAACTAACAACAACCCTTATTACTATGCTGTTTCAACAGGTAGCACAAATGAAACCAGTGTTGTTTCAGGTTATTTTACTTATATAATCACACATCCTACCAATATCATTGATGGTATTAAGTATCCTGTAGTTATTAAGATAGAGGCAAATACCACCACTACAGAAAATACCGTTGTGTATGTCGGCGATTCTTTAGGCGGAGGAGAAACTTTCATTATCCCACCGCTTAATGCAGGAGACGTATATTATATACATACCATAGTAGTGCCACATATAATATCGGGTAGTCCAAACATTACATTGTTATACCTCAATGCTACCTACCAAGACGATAATATTTCAAAATATGTAGACTTGCCTGAAGGCACAGCATTAATTGGGTTCGACCCTGATGCCACACCTAAAAATACATTTACCATTACTGATGATAATGGGTTTAAATGTACTATTCGCTTTGATATGCCTGATGGACTTTCTGCCGCAAATATTAAAGCCATACAAAGTATTTTTGCAGACCCTAACGCCATTGCAGGCTCAAACGTAATGAAGGCAAAAGTACTAATGAAAGGTAGTACAGACCCTATAGAAATATACATACACTCTACTTGCCATACATTAACCACTTGCGGCACATTAAGCACAGGTTTAACCAAATGCCCCACCCCATTAGATTTTACACCTACTGACCAATGTACCGAACGCCTGAACCGATTGGCAGAAGGCAGAGGGTGGATACGCTACCAACAATACATACAAGACAAAAAAGAAGAGTTTGAGCGCAATTATGTAGCCCATTGTATGCAACCGTTTGAGAAGTTTGGCAGCACAGCAATACTAAACCCCTACCAAATAACATTGTATTATTACGACCAAGCCGATAACCTGATAAAAACTATACCACCAAAAGGCATAAACGTACTAAACCAAGCTTCTGTAGATTCTTGCTTGGCACATAGAGAAGATGAGGTTACCAACCAACGTATTGAGCCCAACCACGAGTTTATAACCTACTATAAATACAACACTCTAAACCAACTGGTTGCACAACGCACCCCTGATGGTGGTGTAAGTAATTTTTGGTACGACCGTTTGGGAAGACTGGCACTTTCGCAAAACGCAAAACAAATAAGCAACAACCACTATAGTTATACCCGTTTTGATGCCCAAGACAGAATTATAGAGATAGGAGAGTTAACCACAATTGCAACTATTACTGCTGAAAATGTAGCAGACGATGCTTGGCTTACTTCTACAATAAACGGTGCTATAAGCAGTGCAACACAAATAACCAAAACTTTTTACGATGATATTCTACTACCTGCCAATACTGTACCCGGGTTTGAGCAAATAAACTTGCGCAAGCGCGTAACAACAATGGCATATTACGATACTTACCAAGCCAATAATTTAAACTTTAGCAACGCTACTCACTATACCTATGACATTGTGGGGAATGTGAACCAAGTAGTGCAGGATAACCCTGAATTAAACCGATTTGAAGAACGTTTTAAAGCCATACACTACAATTACGACCAAATCAGTGGTAACGTAAACTTAGTAGCTTACCAACCTGACAGCTTAGACCAGTATTATCATTTTTATAAATACGATGCCGATAACCGACTGCAAAGCGTATATACTAGCCGATATGCCGATTGGAACATACTGCAAGGAAACGATTTACCTGATATAACCCTTAGCCACGATTGGGTATTAGATGCTAAGCAACAATACTTTTGGCACGGCCCATTATTAAGAACCGAGTTGGGAGAACGCCAAGTGCAAGGTACAGACTATGCGTATACCATACACGGTTGGCTAAAAGCCATTAACTCTACTTTTGGTACACCTAGAGCAGATGGTGGAGAAGATGGATACCAAAACAGTTTTGGCAGAGATGCCTTTGGTTTTGAATTGGGCTATTATAATGGCGATTATAAAACAGCAGGTGCTAAACTAGTTGATGTAATTGCCTCGCAAAGCGGAAGTAGCTTGGCTAGCTTACAAACCAGCTTATACAATGGTAATATAAGTTATAGCGTAACCTCATTGCCCGATTCATTGGCATACATTGGTTTGCAACTACAGCAACAACCTAAAGCTGGTTTATATAAATACGACCAGTTAAACCGCCTAACCCAGAGCATGACTCTAGACTTAAATGCTGCAAACGTTAGCGGAAACAGTTGGGCAGGGGGTTACGGTTTAGTGCCTGACTATTCTGTACCTACTATTAGCTACGATAAAAATGGCAATATTACAGCCCTGCAACGCAATGCTGAAAGTGGAAACTTATATATGGATAAATTTACCTATAGGTATTTGGGGAACACTAATAAGCTAAATTACGTGGATGAGGATTCCACAGTTATTAATTCAACAAACCACTATGAAGATGTTGACGACCAAAGCAGCGAGAATTACAAATATGACAATATAGGAAATTTAATTTCTGATGCTGCCGAAGAAATAGCCGGTATAGAATGGACGGTATACGGTAAGGTTAAAAGCATAACCCGTACCGGTCCCAGCTTAAAGCCTGATTTAGAATTTACTTACGATGCAATGGGTAATCGCCTTAGCAAGAAAGTAATCCCCAAAAATGGTGATAAACCCACTACTACTTATTATATTTACGATGCTAGTGGTAACGTTATGGCTATCAATCAACTTACTGATAAAGCTTCGGGTTCACCTACACCCTATGTAGAAACTCTTAAAGTGCAAGAGTTTGCTATTTATGGTAGTGGAAGAATAGGAATAGAAAATACGGATATACTTTTAGCAGAAAACGATTACTTTACAACACCTGATGACGGTACATATACCTATTATACTTCAATATCATCTTCAACAATTACTATTGAGTTAGGTAACAAAAATTATGAGTTGAGTAATCACTTAGGCAATGTATTAGCCACTATAACCGATAGAAAGATACCTTATAATAACACTGGAACTATAGACCATTATTTACCGGATATTGCTAATGTTACTGACTACTACCCTTATGGTATGCGGATTGAAAAGCGTAGTTGGCGTTTTAAGCAATACCGTTATGGAATGAATACCCAAGAAGCTGATGATGAGATATATGGTGAGGGTAATTCATTTACAGCAGAATATTGGCAATACGACCCAAGACTGGGTAGAAGATGGAACCTTGACCCCATAATAAAAGACTGGGAAAGTCCTTATGCTACTATGCATAATAATCCCATTTACTGGAATGATCCTCTTGGAAATGACCCACCAAAAAAACGCGGATGGTTAAATCGAGTTGGAAATTGGCTACAAGGAAATGGCTACATAAATAGAGCTCGAAAGTTTGCTAGAGAAAATAATATAGAAGAAAATAGTATTATACTATCAAAAAACAAGGCAATCATTACAACTGTGGAAGTTTCTAAAGAAGGGGAATGGTTGCCAGCGGGAGATGGGGTTAGTATAAAAACAAGCGAGTTATTAGAAACCACATATACATTTAGAGACGGAAAAACATTTAAGTCAACTGTAACAGCGACTTCAATTTTACAGGCTGGTAATGGCCTAGGCCCTGTAAATGACCCGGAAAAGGTTGACCCCAATGTACCTGATGTTTCTTCTATAATAGATGGGACATCAAATCTATCCCAAGCAACATCACTACTCCTTAATGAAGGGGCTAAAATGCATCAACAATATTTAAGAACAAGAGGATGGTTGTACAGTCCGGCATCAAACAGTAATTATCAACTTACTGGTAGAAATTTTAATATATTTAAAAACAGACCAGTATCAAATAATGTTTTGCCTAAGTCCTTTTTTATGAAAGGAGCTAAATTTTTTAACGGTTTAGGTTATGTAGCATCAGGAGTTTCAGTAGTGTATTCAATACATCAATATAACACCGGTGAAATTACTGGACAAAGAGCTTCATATAGAATAGGGGGAACGGTCATTGCAACCGGGGCCGGTTATTATTTTGGTGGGCCTGTTGGAGTAGCAGTAGGGAGTATAGTAGTTGGAAGTGAGTATGTTTATGAGAACCATGGAATAGTTACTAATCCTGCCAGACAAGGGTTCTATGATATGAGAGAGTCTCTAAAGAAAAGAGGAAGACCATGGTAAGAAACAAAATTTCAAATATTTATTATTGGAGACATCTACAAATGATACCTATAATAATTATTGGTATGATCGTTATGTATTTTCTTACATATGAAATTTATTATTCAATAATCTTCTTTCTTATTTCTATTATCCCTCACTTAATTATTCATCTTAATTATCTCAAAATAAGAGAAAACTTTAATATTAGTTTAAGTAATTCTGAAAACTTATTAAGAGTAGAAAAATTCAATGAAGAAACTATTGAAATAGATTACACTAAAATTGTTAAAGTTGAAAGCTTTTTAAGTTCCCCCCATTTTGATGGAAGGTTGTACTGGTTCCCTTGGGATGTATATAACTATACTGTAATTTATACTGAGAAAGAGTTTTATATCATCACTAGCTTTGACCTAGATTGCAAAAAGGTCTTTTTTCCAGAAAGTATCCCTCACAAATACAAAAAAAGATTTTATCCCATAATCCTCAAAAGAAATAAGTAATTTGTTGTTCCTATATAAAGTATGGCATTATAACTTGTAATTTTTAGTCAACTAAAAATATTTAAAACAACCTAAAAGGTTTCAAAAATGATTTAATTTAATGAACTCCATTTTTAAAATTCCATAAACACTACTATACAAACCTCAGTCTTTTAACTGATACATTATATATTTGTTCTTATGAAATATGTTGCTTTTTGCATTGGCTTAGTATTTTGGTTTCTATTACCATTTACCGCTAAAACACAAGAACTTTTAAACCCTACATGGCAAAGTGTAAAAGAACATAATTTTATTAACACAAATTGGATTTTCCATATTTCTGATGATACTTGGTATAGTCTTACCGGTATTAAAGCACAAAAATATTCAGCTGAGGGTAAATTGCTTTGGGAAAAGTCTATTATAGGTAATTATATTAGTGGAGTACAAGTTACTGCAAAAGAACTTGTTGTGGGTAATGATGGTAGTTTTTATTGTGTTTTGACTTCAAGACTGAAAACAATAGATCTTAGTCCGGTTGTTGTAATTGATAATCCTGAAAAAATAGAGAAAGTTATAATTGCTAGATACGACTCTACAGCAAATATGTTATGGGCTAAAGTTGGTGATGAAGCTTATAGTGTTAGAACAAAATATGATGATAATTCAAATATTGTTGTTGATAAAGACAATAATCTTTACCTAACCAGTATTATTATTGATTCAGTCTCTATAGATGGGATTTCAGTGAAGTCAACATTCTTGCCACACGGAAAAAAGATTTCTCAATCTTGTATTGCAAAAATCGATTCATCAGGAAAAGTGCAATGGGTTAAAATTTTAGATGCATATACATATGAAAAAAGGTTCGGTGTACATGTAAGCTCAAAGCGTATCAAAACTAATAAAGATGGAACACTCATAGGCATTTGGGCTTTAATGGAAGCTGACACTTTGGTTGTTAATAGTGATACCATAACTTATGGCTATCATCCCAATTGGGATAAAGTAGCAGACAATAACTCTCTTTTTTTTATACTGGATACCAGTGGTAATATAAAATCATTTCAACTTTCAAAAGCTCAATACAATGGTATAGATAATAGTTTCATAAAATTTGAGTTTGATTATGATAATAATTCATATATACTCAGAAATGATGAGGGTAATGTCACTGGCCGTTTTGTAAATATACTTAAAAATTTAGCTTCAATTAATAATAAAATTAAGACTTTTACTATAGGTCAGAACACTAGCTATCCAACCACACAAGCCTATGATATGGTTATAGATAGTTTAAACAATGTATATTTAGTATTTAATTACAACGGTAATATAAAGATACAAAAGAAACCCAAGTCTGAGGTTGTTTTGCAAAGCATTGCCTCACATTCTGTAATAGCCAAATACGACTCTTCCTTAAACTTGGTTTGGCATAAAGAGGTTTTAACCCCAACTATTATTGACAAGCTATTTTTAGGTAATGATAACTCTATTTATGGGTTAGGAAGTAATAAGTTCAAAAATGCCGGTGATACTTTAGTTTTTGATAACTTTAGATTTGAAGCCAAGAAAAAAAATGAAGAAATAAACTATATAGCCAAATTAGGGCAGTGTAATTATGAAGCGACTAATACTATAAGTATAAAAAATGGTATTATGGAAGTGCCTTCAACATGGAAAAACTGGCGATGGTTTGTTGACGGTGAAGAGTTGGAGGGAGTAAATTGGTTTAGTCATTCTCCAAAAAAATCAGGTACATATGTAGTTGCCACACGTTTAAAAGACGGTTGTGTGGTCTATACCAAACCATTTGTTTGGTACGTTACCGGAATAGATGAAAGTAGTACCGAAAAGCAATCTATTAATATCTATCCCAATCCTACTTTTGATTCATTTACAGTAGAAACTCCTAAAAATATTAAATCAATTGAAATGTACTCAATGCAGGGTGCTGCAATTAAAAAATTTCCTATAAATAGTCAAGGGGTTTATAAGATCACGCATGGACAGTCAGGTATATACCTGATTAAAGTAGCTACTTCAAAAAATATCATTACCAAGAAAATTCTTATTTGGTAATGTTAACATCTTATGTTATTTACAGCTAACCCAATTTATTTTATAGATCCTACTGGGCTCAAAGGTGAAGACTGGGTAAAAGATGCTAATGGAAAAATTAAATGGGATAAAGATGCTAACTCTAAAGAAACAACCAAAGAAGGAGAAACATATTTAGGCACAACACTTGAATTTGAATTTAAAAGTTATATAGATGCTGAATTATGGGATGGGCCAACAGGTGACCTTGCGGCTGGTGTAAAGTTAACCTCAACTATATATGTAGAAGGCATGGAAAATAGCAAGGGAGAGTTGATTGGTATAAGTAGCAGCTATAAAGTCAAACTTGGAAATACTCCAATAGGAAAACCAAGAGCCTATTATCCAGGTTTAGGAAAAGGTCAAAATAAATTTAAGTATAAAAGAATTAATACAAAAAAAGGATTTACTTATAATTTAGTGTTTGAGCAACATGCTAGTGTTTCAAAAATAGAAGAAATCACTTTAAACGCATTAGCATATGATATTGTTAACGTTGCTCAACAATTAACGATAAACTATTCTAATAATGTATTAACTTATTCATCTGCAACTGATGTATTTCCTTCAGCAACCTTAAACCTAAATGGTTCCCAAGTTATGTATTACCCACAACCATCCTTTGTGAAAACTCATAAGTTTCCAAAAAAATGGATTAATGACTACTTTTATTATTATTGGAATGATTATAAGTATTTGCCAGCAAAACTATATAAACGATAAGAGTTTATGATAAGACCAAGGTTTTTAAATATTGTTTTTTATATTTTTTTAAGACATCTGATTTTTTATATATTTATGATGATAAAAAATAACCGTTTAAATATCCTAAATGCAAATAACTTTAAGAGTATTGAGGACATAATATATTATATATTAATATTTCTTCCTTTACCACTAATTTCTATTATACTTTCTTCAGTTCCAATCTATCTGACCTTTAAAAAAGGTAATGTCATTACCTTTTTTATGACTTTTAGTATAGTTTTTTTAATCGAGTATTCAATATATACATATCTGGCATCAGAAGCTGATCCTTTAAATGGCATATATTATATACTGATAGGTTTTTTATTATTACTTATATTGTTTTACAAGTCTATTAAATTAATATTCACTAAGAGGGTTAGATAGTAAAATTATAATTTAACACAAAAATCTTTCACATGATGTATATAATTAATTAACAAACATTTAAGAACACTACAGTTTAATCCTAGTTGACAAATTATGTATGAACAGATAATGCAAAATTTATGAATAAAATATTCTTAACTATTATAATATTCTCATTGTTATCTAGTTCATTATTTGGACAAGTTACCAAGCTAAAGGATTTGTCTGCTGTTGGCACAAATAGTCGTAAAATTTTTGATAGAATCGGAAATTCTGTTGCTATATCAGATGATATTATTGTGGTTAGTTCTCACCTTCATGACTTTAATGAAAATGGAGTAGACAGTTTAAATGACGCAGGAGCCGTATATATATTCTCAAGAAATGAAGGAGGAACAAATAACTGGGGATTAGTCAAAAAGCTAGTAGGAAACGCTGTAAATAACAGGTTTGAAAAAGACTATTTTGGAAGTGCAGTGGCTATATCAGGTGACATCATTGCAGTTTCAGCTGGAGGGCAGGATTATGACGAAAATGGTTTAGATAGTGTTAATAATGCAGGAGCTGTTTATTTATTCTCAAAGGATGAGGGTGGAGCTGATAATTGGGGGTTAATTAAAAAATTCACCTCCAAAGGTCAGAAAAGTAGAATGGAAGGTGATGGGTTTGGTAGTTCAATTGCCTTTTCAGGAAATACAATGGTAATAGGAGCAACCGGACACGAATATGATGCTGATGGCAATAACTCTATTTATTTAGCTGGATCTGCTTACATATATTCAAAAGATGCAGGTGGAATTAATAATTGGGGCTTCGTTAAAAAGCTAGTACCATCAGGTACAAATGCAAGAAATTCAGGGGACTTTTTTGGCTATTCAGTTGCAATATTAGGAGAATTCATATTTGTGGGAGCCATGTTACATGATTATGACGAGAATGGGACAAATAAAATTGACAATACCGGAGCTGTTTATATTTTCTCTCAAAATGAGGGGGGACCCAATAATTGGGGACAATTAAAAAAAATAGTTGGTCCTAAGCGGAATAAAGAGGATTATTTTGGGAACTCTATTGCTGCTAGTGAAAACTTATTAGTAGTTGGGGCACCCTTTTATGGTTACGACTCATTAGGAACAAATCTACTTAAGTCTGGTACGGCATTTATTTATTCAAAAGATGAAGGTGGAATTAATAACTGGGGGCTTTTAAAGGAAGTGGCTTAAATGGCAGGAAAGTTTCTGATTGGTTTGGACTATCAGTCGCTATGTCAGAAAACTTTATTGTTGTTGGAGCTACACATCAAGATTATGATGAGCTAGGAGGAAGTTTCGTAAATGAAGCTGGAGCAAGTTATGTGTTTTATAAAAACCAAGGAGGGACTAATAATTGGGGCTTATTAAAGAAAATAGTAAATACTGGTATTAATGGTAGAAAAGCTAGAGATAGATTTGGTTCATCCGTTGCAGTTTCCAACTATAATATTGTTGTGGGCTCTTTCTGGCAAGATTTTGATGCAAATGGAAATGATAGTGTACTTAATGCCGGCAGAGCTAGTATTTTTGAAATTGACCATAGTGTAACTTCAGTTAAAGAAACAAACCACACTAACTGTGCGAACATAAGCAGTAGCAAAAAAACTGTACTGATTAACTTTCTGCAAGAAGGTGACCATAATATTCAAGTAATAGATTTATTAGGACGCAACTTGATAACTAAAAATGTTAGTGTTGAAGTTGGCTCAATAGAGAAAATAAGCTTAGAAGGTATTGCTCAAGGATATTATGTAGTTTCTATCATAGGTAGCAAACAATACCAATCATCTAAGGTGTATATTCATTAATTGAAATAAATAGGGAATACCTTGTTTACTTGACAGGTGGCAAACCTAATTCTTCAAGAAACTTATTGTGTTTATCTCTTGCATCAACAATGCGTTGCTCTATATCAACTAAGCGTTGGTTTACTTCTTGTAGATCAACTTCTTCTTCTGGTTCAGCGGTGCTTATGTAGCGCGATATGTTTAGGTTATACCCGTTGTTTTCAATCTCGTCCATTGATACGCAACGGGAGTAGCGTTCTATATCTCCATCTCTATTTTTGTAGGTATTAACTATTTTCTCAATATGTTCTTTCAACAAGTTGTTTTGGCGTTTCCCTTTTTCGTACTCTTCACTGGCATTTATAAATAGCACATCATCGTATTTTTTACATTTTTTAAGTACTAGAATGCAAACGGGTATGCCGGTAGAGAAAAACAAATTTGAGGGTAAGCCTATTACCGTATCAATATTATTGTCTTTTAGTAGTTTGGTGCGGATGCGTTCTTCTGCTCCTCCCCTAAACAATACCCCATGCGGTAATATTATTGCCATTGTACCTTCATTGCTTAGGAAATGAAAGCCATGCAGCAAAAAAGCAAAGTCGGCGGCTGATTTGGGGGCAAGACCGTAGCTTTTAAAGCGAAAATCTTTCCCCAGTGTTTCAGTCGGTTCCCAGCGGTAACTAAAGGGTGGATTGGCTACCACAGCATCAAACTCTACTTTTTTTGATGGGTTCATTTCGCTTAGTATATCCCAATCGTTTGTTAATGAGTCTCCGTGATGTATTTCAAACTCGCTGTCTTTCATGCCGTGCAGCAGCATATTCATGCGGGCAAGGTTGTAGGTGGTAATATTTTTTTCCTGCCCGTAAATTTTGCCTACCTCGCCATTATTTCTTTTTAGTGTTTTACGAATGTTGAGTAATAGCGAACCTGAACCACAAGCAAAATCTAACACGTTATTTAGCCTTACTTTTTTGCCTGTTTTTGGTTCTTGGCTGTCTAAGGTTACTATTTCTGTTAAAATAGTGGAGATGGGCTGTGGGGTATAAAACTCCCCTGCTTTTTTGCCTGAACCTGCTGCAAACTGCCCTATTAGGTACTCGTAAGCATCGCCCAATGTATCGCTATCGGTAGAGAAGTCTTTTATACCTTCTGCTATTTTGGTGATAATAGTGCAGAGTTTTTTATTGCGTTGGGTATAGTCTCTACCCAGTTTTTCAGAGTTTAGATTTATTTCAGAAAACAAGCCTTGAAATGAGTTTCCAAAAGAATCATTTTCTATATACCTAAAGCCTTTTTCTAATGTCCGCAACAACTCTCGTCTTTGCCTGCATGCCAGTTCAGCAATATTGCTCCATAAATAGGGCGGCTCTATTACGTAGTGCATTTTGCGGCGCATATATTCTTCAAACTGTGCTACATCTTTCTTGTTCTCTTGGTACCAAATGCCTAAGGGAGTAAGGTTTGTGATTACCTCTTCCTCATCTTCTATATTCTCTATATCTTCTTTCCCTTCCTCCTCATTTTCTTCTTCAATTTCTACAACGGGATAGTCTTTGCCCAGTACTTTTTTTGCACCTTCCTCGTAATTGTCTGACAGGTAGCGTAGAAAAAGAAACGACAACATATAATCGCGAAAGTCGTCGGCATTCATTGCCCCTCTTAAATCATCGGCTATTGCCCACAGGGTTTTACCTAATTTTTCTTGTTCTTGTGCTGTCATTAACTGGCTATTTTAGTTTTTCCTGGAGTTAGTTCAGGTAAATGAAACTGGTATTTTTTTAAAAACGCTTCTAATATATCTTTAAAAAGTTTTTTGTTGTCTTCAACCATTTCAGTGGGCTGATATACTGAGTATTTACCATGACTTAAAAGTTGTAAAGCACGCGTATAAAGAGCTTCGTCTTCAATACCATGTATACAGTTAGCAAAATCATCAAACCCAAAAAAGGTAGCTGTTTTTTCTAAAATACTTCGTAGTGCATTAAAGTGGTATGTGTTTAATTTACCTCCATCAACTACTTGTTGTAACTCACTTAAAATTGCTACGTGATGAAAATAAGGAGTATCAGTTGTAGTGCGTAAGGTATGCCCCTCATTTCCATTTTTATGTAGAAAATAACGTTTGTATTTAGACTTTTTCAACTCATTACACATCACATTAAAAAATAAACCGTGGTGCGATGAGATAATAATTTTCACTTCTTTATCTTTTGCCTTCTTTAATAATTGTGATAAATCTGTGGCTACTGCTATGGCATTATTATCATCTAATGATGATATGGGGTCATCGATATAAATGCATTTTACCCAATCATAAGCTTCATCCCCATCAATGGTTACTTCACAAATGGCAAGAAAAATACACCAAATGAAAATATTTTCTTCACCACGAGATATTTTAATGTTTTGCGTATCCCCTCTTTTAAACCTAATTATCCATTCATCGTAGTCAAAATCAAAGCTAAATTCAGCATATCGTTCTAAATAACTTTCAATTCTCCTCTCTAATGCTAATTCTTTAAATCCATTGAAAAAGTTTGACTCCTCATTCATTATCAAATAACGTTCTTCATCATTTTCCAAATCATTGTACCAACGAAAAAGGTCTTCTGTATAGGCATTAAAATATAGCGTGTCTCTTTCAATTCCTTTTTTCCGTTTCCCTCTATCTTTGAATTCCATGGAAATACGCGTCTTACCTGTTCCGTTGTAAGCGTATAGTAGAACAAAATCATGATTGTTTAAGTCGTCTCGCAACCTTGTAACCAGATTGCGCAAGGTTTTATATGAGTATATTTTTGGTTTTGCACTCATTTTTAATTGATAGTATTGGGAAATAACTGCTGCATAAGCCCTTTTTTGTGGGCTTTTAAGGCTTCTATTTTCTCACTTTGGGCAGTAATTAACTCATCAACAGTGGTAAGGCTATCAATAATTTTTTGTTGTTCCAATTCATCATCAGGAAATACTATAGTAATACCTCTTAAATCTGCCCCATAAATTCTCGTTATGGTTGTTGAGTTCAATTTTGACCAATTATAATTATCTAAATAGTAGTACAAAAAGTTATTACTGACTTTAAGTTTAGGGTTATCTATCCAAACAATATTAGAATCTTGATAATAGGCATCTTCTCCATCATAAATAAAGCATTTCCCAACAGTACCACTACAAGTTATTAAAACTTCCCCTTTTCTAGGAAAATTATATTTTTCTTTATATTCTATGAAAAGTTCTCTATTGATAAAAGCATCAGGTTTACTGCCTAATGTACCAATTTTAAAGAAAGGGATACCTTGCTTATCATTTGTCTCATAAGAAAAGATTCTTTTGCACATTAAAACATCACCAATATCGCCCAGCTTCTCTTCCTCCCACTCTCCTGCATCTTTAAACTCAGGGAAGCGCAATTGGGGCAGGGTTTTCCCTTCGGCGGGGAAGAGTTGCTGCAATAGCACTTTTTTGTGTCTTTTTAGAGTTCCTAATTTTTGGGTATGGGCTTCCAGTAATTCATCTAATGATGAAAGACAATCGGCTATTTTTTGTTGTTCTTCTGGAGTTGGAGGAATATTAACTAAAACAGATGAAAATAACGTTTTATTAATAATTGGTACAGCTTGATTACCAGCAATAGAAGCAATCTTAGAAGAATCGTTTTCTAAAATGGAATAAATAAGGTCATTTGTATACTCCTCATAAGGAATAATAGAGTTAATTTGTTGATTTGTAGCACACTCGAATTTATTTTGAGCTACTTTACCAATGGTTGAACCAATACAAACAAACAGAATACTATTTTCTTTTATATGTCTTGTTTTTGAAAACCCCTCTTCGCTAAGGGTAGTTTTAGTAGAGTAGATATAACGCTCATCAGATATATCAGCAGGTGAAACAAACATTTTATCACCACCATAATATTTTGGCTCTGATGTGCTTGGGGTGCTCCCTGTTATTATTTCTCCTACCTCCTGTAAAGCAGTTTCTTCCCACTCCCCATCATCCTTAAATTCAGGAAAGCGCAACACAGGCACTATTTTTTTTGTTTGTGGCTTATTCATACGCGTTCAATCCTGAAATTTCTTTCCCTTTTGCCAGTTTTTTTAGGTAGGGTATTAAATCGTCCATTAATGCCATTTCTTTTTCTGCCCTTTCTTTCCAGCCTAAATCTAAATGGGTAAACAAATCGCCCAGTAATTCGCCGTCAAATATCATGCGGTACATAGTTGTTTCTACAAACTTTTGCAGTTGTGGGGTATGCAGTTGGTGTTTTTTGGCTATTGCTGCCAGTTGTTTTGCATTTTTCTCGGCTTTAAAAGTTTGGTAGCCTTGGCGTATTTCGTTCTCTTTTAACCCAGTGCCTTGTTCTAAAGTTTCTATATATGCTACCATATCGTCTCGCTCATCCATTAGGTTGGCGTTAGCACTTAGCAGGTTTATCAACTGCTCACGCGTCATTTTCTGCTTAGCAGGTGGGGTTTGGGCGTATTGGGCTATCAGCTCCATTATATAGTCATAATCCACCATAGCAGAGGCAAACAATACAAATTCAAAATCCAATTGCTGCACTTTGGGGTCAATCTCTTCACCTCCTTTATCTTGTATGGCTTTAAGGCGTTTTGCAGTATCTAAATACATACTGCGGAAAGAGCGTATTTGGTCTTGCGGTAGCAGGGTTTCTATCTGTTCTTTATGCTTGGGAGTAAGGTCGGTATATTGGTCAAGCTGTGTTTTTAGGCGTTGTATTTCTTTAAAGCGATTTATAAACTCGCCCCGTGCGGTATCTCCCTTTAGGTTGTTCACTTCTTCGGGGGCAAATGCCAGTCCATGTGTTTGCATTAGTTGCCCTAATTTGTTTATAGCTTTCTCAAACTTTTCTATAACCACTGGGGCAGGCTCTACCAACCATATTTCTTTGGGTGGTTTGGTAGTGTCTTCGCCGGAGAATAGTGTTATTGCTTCGTTTACTGCTGCTTGCTGGCTACGAAAATCAAGTATATTACCATAAGGCTTGGTATGGTTTAGTATGCGGTTGGTGCGCGAAAATGCCTGTATTAGCCCGTGGTATTTAAGGTTTTTATCTACATACAGGGTATTTAGGTATTTAGAGTCGAACCCTGTGAGCAGCATATCTACCACTATTACAATATCTATTTTGTTGGTGTGGGCATAGTCTTTATTAGTATATTTTTGGTCTTTTATGCGTTGCTGCACATCTTGGTAGTAGTTATCAAAATCGCCAATAGTGTGGTTAGTATCGTACTGCTCGTTATAATGCGCTATTATTTCTTGTAAGGCTTTTTTCTTTACTTCGGGTTCTTGCTGGTTGTCGGCTTTTTCTTGCAGCAGGTCTTCTTGCAATTGTTTTACATCGGCATTACCCTCTGCAGGAGGTGAAAAAACGCAAGCAATGTTTAAAGGGCGATAATCTTCATCTTCAACCTCTCGTTGATTTTGTATTTCTTTAAACAATTTAAAGTACTCAATAGCATCGTTAATTGATGCGGTAGCCAATACTCCATTGAAGCGGCGCAAATGGGTAGAGGTATCGTGCTTTGCCAATATGGCTTCTACAATAGCTTGTTTGGCGACACTTTCACCGGGTTTGGGTAGTTTTTCTCCTTCGGGTTTGTAATAGTCTATATTAAAGCGAAGTACATTTTCATCTTCTATAGCATGGGTAATGGTATAGGCATGGAGTTGGTTTTGAAATATATCTTCGGTAGTGAGGAATGAACCCGTTTCACCCTCGGCACTTTTTTGGGTTGAGTTTGCCTCGAATATGGGTGTGCCTGTGAAACCAAACAACTGTGCGTTGGGAAAAAACTCTTTTATGGCTTTGTGGTTCTCGCCAAACTGCGAACGATGGCACTCATCAAAAATAAAAACAACACGTTTTTTGCTTAGGGGTTTTAATAGTTCTTTATAGTTTTTCTTTTTCCCGTTGCGGTTTTCTTTGAGGTTAGGGTCTAATGCCAAGCCCAGTTTTTGTATAGTGGTTACTATTACTTTATCGGCATAATCGCCTGACAGCAGACGCTCTACCAGTTTGCCCGTATTGGTGTTTTCTTCTACGCATTTCTCCTGAAACTTATTAAACTCTTCACGAGTTTGGCGGTCAAGGTCTTTACGGTCTACCACAAACAGGCATTTTTCAATATCGGGGTTGTCTTTTAATAAGGTAGAGGCTTTAAAAGAGGTAAGTGTTTTGCCGCTGCCCGTGGTATGCCAAATATAGCCGTTGCCACGGTTTTGCTTTATACTCTCTACTATGGCTTTTACCGCATATATTTGGTATGGGCGCATTACCAGTATTTTTTGCTCGCTTTGCACCAATATCATATAGCGGCTTATCATTTCGCCCAAATTGCATTTGGTTAAAAAAGTTTGGGTAAAATCGTCTAAGCGGTCGATTTTTTTATTGTTGGGTGCGGCTAGTTTGTATACGGGCAAAAATTGCTCATCAACCTTAAAATTAAAATGTTGGTTGCGGTTGTTTGAGAAATAGAAGGTATTGCTTTGGTTGCTTACTATAAACAGTTGCATAAAACACAACAGCGAGTTGGTGAAACCGTTGCCGGGGTCGTTTTTATAGTCAACTATTTGTTGCATGGCACGGCGAGGGCTTACTTCCAGCGTTTTTAGCTCTATTTGCACTACTGGTATGCCGTTTATTAGCAATATTACATCGTAACGGTGGTTGCTTTTTTGCGTGTTCATGCGCAACTGGCTCACTATTTCAAACTCGTTTTTGCACCAGTCTTTAATGTTCACCAAGCTATATTGAAGCGGAGTGCCGTCTTCTCGATGGAACGTATTGTACTCTCGTAATATTTTTGATGCGATAAATACATCGGCGTTGGTAATTTCATCGCGCAAGCGGCTAAATTCAGCATCAGTTAGATTAACACTATTGAGGGCTTCAAATTTTTTGCGGAAATTATTTTCAAGGGCTTTTCTATCGTGTATATCAGGGCGATAGGTATATTTTAGCTCTTGTAGCTTTGCAATTAGGTTTTCTTCTATTTGAGATTCAGTTAGCATTGAGATTTCAATGCCGAAATATATGGATTATTGTTTTATCGTTTAAAGGACTATGCAAACTTGACATCTTATATTCTTATTTATAAACACAAATAAACCATTGAAAAAACTTCAAGCAGAAGTTGAAAAACACTACAAAAAATCACTTTAACCCCCAAAGTTCAACTTTTGAGTTGAACTGGTACTCATTTTGTGCTGAGCAAACCCGCATAAACACTGGTCAGTTCAAAAGCACAAAATTTTCCGTACTTTCATTGCCTCAACTGCACAGTTAAATTCTATTACTCAATTTATGACTAATATCTAAAGGTTGAGTTGATAGATGTTGTTGTAAATAGCGTTGTAAAGCATCTATACTAGTATGACCCGTTACATCCATAATCTCTTTCAAAGTGGCTCCATTTTTAAATAAGTCTATAGCAGTGGTATGCCTAAAACCATATTGTGTATGCCAACGGTGTAACCCCAGCGCATCTTTAACCTTTTTAAATTTCTTTGTAAAATAATCTCTCGTAGCTGCTTTTGGACTGGGTTCCCCTTCAGTAGTAAATAAATAGTAATATCCAGGATATTTGTACAATTGAAATGCTCTTATATCCTCTAGGTAAATTTTATGTATGCGTTTAAACTTTTGCACTCCGGTTTTCTCATTTCCTGCCCATATTCTTACTATCCCTTCTTCTTCATCTATATCTTCTAGTTTTAGCTTAACTATGTCTTCACAGCGTAGCCCGCAAATAATAAAAATTATATAGAGTCTATGGTATGGGTCGTTGTGTTTGAGGTAGTGAGACACTCGTTTAAACTCTGATTGAGTATACACTAAATGTCTTTCGCTTCTGCTTGGTGTTTTAGAAAGGGCTTTAAAAGGGTTTTCACGTATCCTATACCCACATTCTTTAAAGTAGTTAAATGTATTAAATAAATCTGTATGATAATTATTTCTAGTTCTATTTGATACTCTCATACCGATACTTAAGTAGGTTAAAAATTCTTTCGCATGCCTTATTTCAAAACTATTTATGTCTACTAGATATAGTTTATGGAACTTCAACCATTTCTTGAATACTTGCATGTGGTAAAAAAGAGTTTGATAACTATTTTTCTTAAGAAATGCTTTTTTTGATTCCAATACATCGTTTATTGCATATAGAAGAATATTGGGCTTGATTACTTTAGAGCTTATATTATCAGGTAACTCTATCGGGCCATTTCCTTCAATAAGCCAATTGTTTACCACATCAACCAGATTATTGATAGCCTCATATCTTTCCTCAATATCTGTATATGAATTAACAGACTTTCTAATAAACCCTTTACCCTTTGTGCGGTATTGCTTCAGTTGCTCGGTATCAGGGTCGTAGAATTTGTACTTAACGTACCACATTTTAGACATATCACCATCATAGCAATATGCTTTGGCAAGTTCAAATAGTTTTACTTCCATACACTTACTGTTTTTGTAGAAATGGTTCGTAAGGATGTATGGTTGGTAACGATGAGAGTTCACATTTCTATGCAAACCCTCATCATTCCTAGTAGCGGGGAGCAGAATCGAACTGCCGACCTCAGGGTTATGAATCCTGCGCTCTAACCATCTGAGCTACCCCGCCAAATAATGGGCTGCAAAAATAAACAATTTATCTACTTTTTAAACTTCTTTATAATGAATTTCGTTTAATACGTATAATAATCACAGTGAGACAACTTTTTGTCTCACATTATTGTCTTATTTTGTAAGACATTGAAGTTTTTGTGCCCAACCTGATAAAAAAACTACTAATTTTTCTACTATGCCTTGTTAGTGTAAATAGCATGGCTACCCATCTTGTTGGGGGTAGTATGAACTATGAGTACGTGGGTAAGTTCGGCAATATGGTTAGGTATAGAGTTACATTAACCCTATATAGAGACTGTAGTGTTTTAACCCAATTTGATAATAATATTACTCTAGGAGTTTATAATGATAATTTTAATAATTCAAGATACCAGAATTTTAACTTTACTTTATTAGATACAAATAGAGTAAACCCACCTCAAGGAGCAAATTGCCCGGGTACTGTTTCAGTATGTATAGAAGAAGGTATTTATAGTAGAACCATAGATTTACCCCAATCTTCAACAGGCTTTCATTTAATGTTTGCCAGGTGCTGCAGAAATAATGGGCAAATAAACATACCTGACAATAACGGGCAAACATATTATGCATTTATCCCACCAACTAATAACATAATAAACAGTTCACCAAAATTTACGGGGGTACCTGCGCCATACATTTGTATCAACGATTCAACATCATATCTTAATAGTGCTACTGATGCTGATGGTGATTCTTTGTCTTATAGAATCGTTACCCCTTGGCGCGGTGGCTCTTCAACCAACCCTATACCCACACCTCCATCAAATTTAAATCTTCCTTTACCTACAGTTACATACCGTTTTGGTTATAACGGCATTATACCTTTTGGGAATACAGGTGCTGCTGAGATTGAAGCTACAACCGGGGTTACAACCATGTTAGCTCCACAACAGGGACTTTATTCTATGGCTATTGAGGTTACAGAATGGAGAAACGGGGTAGCTTTAAGTACAATTCGTCGAGATGTACAAATTATAGCTATAAGTTGTCCAAACAACAATAGACCTTCTATTTTTCCTACTTCAGGAACCGTAAACAGAAGTGTTGAAGCAGGAGACCAAATTTGTTTTGATATTCAATCTGTAGACAATGATAAAAATACATTAACAGGCGGAGGGCAAGTAGACCAAGAAATTACCCTTGATGCGTCGGGTGACTTATTCGGCAGTCCTTCTTGGCAAGGCCCCACAGCCACTTTTGCTAAGAAAACAGCAGCAAAAACAGTTACTTCTCAGTTTTGCTGGACTCCAAGTTGTGATCAGGCAAGTACAACACCATATACTTTTGTTGTTAATGCTATTGATGATGGCTGTCCACCAAAAAGTCGTAATGTAACCTTTAGCGTATTAGTAAATAAGTTTCAGGGACTTATTTCATTTGGAGGCCCTGCCGAAGTTTGTGAGAACGACACGGGTAAGATATACACTACTCCGGCTTTTGTAGGATTAAAGTACAAGTGGGAAGTAGTGGGAGGAACTATTGCGGGTTCAGATTCAGATGCCACGGTTAAAATAAACTGGTCAACACCGGGTATAGGTTTTGTTTATTTAACGGAAACCAGTCAATTTGGGTGCAAGTCGCCAAGATTACAATACCCTGTAGAAATTGGAGCTTACCCAGCTAAATTAAATTTAGCTCCCGATACAGTATGCCAGTTTAGCAGCAATAACTTGTATCAAATTACTTCAGTTGCAGGTAGCACTTATAACTGGTTTGCCCAAGGAGGAACTATTGCCAGTAATCCTCAGCCACATCAAGCAACAGTGCAATGGGGTGCTGCAGGAAATGCCAGAGTAGGTGTTTATGAAACTACTAAGCTGGGTTGTGTAGGCGATACCAATTGGAAAGAAATTGCCATAACTAAACCTTTGGCAGATAGTATTTATGGTAGTAAATCCGTTTGCCCTAATATTAAGGGGTTAGAGTATATAGCCTTTAATGGTACTGAAGGCTCTACTTACCAATGGTCTGTTGATGGTGGTACTATTGTGAGTGCCAATAATGATACAGTGGTTGTAGATTGGGGAGGAATTGGCAACGGCAAAGTACGTATGGTTGAAACTACCAAGTGGGGCTGTATAGGCAATTTAGTAGAGATTGATATAATTAAAAACCATGTATTGCAAGGGTTTCAGCCTGTTGGAAACGACAGTATGTGTGAGTTTACAGGGGGTGTGCCTTATACTGTGGTTAATACAAAAGGTTCAGAATATTTTTGGGATGCTGTAGGAGGTACTATTGTACAAGACGACACTACAAATAATGTAGTAATTGACTGGGGTAAGTTTGGCAATGCCGAAGTAAGCGTGTATGAGATTAGCTATGACTCAATAAACAATATTCCTTGTATCGGCGCACCCGTTAAGCTTGATATTGTTCTTCATCCTATACCTGTTACTGACATTATTGATGGAAAATTTAAAGTATGCGAAGGCGATGTAGGACAAATGTATACCCTCAATGGTTTTTCAGGCTCAAGCTTTCAATGGCGTATTAATGGCGACACCTTAGGTTTTACAGGGCAAGGTACTAGAACCATTAGTGTAAACATTACCGATACCGGAAAATATACTATTGATGTTATTGAAACCAGTGAATATGGCTGTGTTGGAGATAGAGTTGACTCATTAATAAAAATAACCCCTAAACCCAAAACAGCACCTATTGTAGGGGCTAAAATTGTTTGTTATCCAAACTTTTCGCCTATTCAATATATTACTTCAGGGCTGGATAGTTCTACATTTAAATGGTTTATTAATAGTGGTACCATAGATAGTGGAGACGGAACCAATACTATTTATACGACATTTAGCGGACAAAGCAATAATACCATACAAGTTGTTGAAACATCGAAAGACGGGTGCAATGGTGATACTGTTTCTTTTCCTGTTTTTGCAGATAACCCTAAACTAGACCTTAATTTTATTACTGTTGGATTACCCGATAACTTTATTCATTTAGATTGGGGACTTACCAATGCTCCCCAGTATAACAGTAACTTTACTATTGAAAGAAAACTGGCAAATGCTACTCCCGACCAAGCTTGGAGAAAAGTAGGTACCGTAAGTGGATCAAACTTTACTTTTAACGACACAAATATTTTTACTGATAATAATGCGTTTCAGTATAGAATTAAAGGCATAAACCTTTGTAATCAGAATTTTTACAGCGATACCCACACCAATATTCTTCTTAAAATTATTGAGCCTGCAAGGTTTGAAAGTAAAATAGACTGGACCAAATATTTAGGGTGGGATAATGGAGTAAGAAATTATGAAGTACACCGCCAAAACGATGAGGAAACTATATTTAATTTCTCTAGGGATGCAGGCACAGATACCACCAGCAGATATGATGACGGTTTAAATAATTTTATACAGCGGTACAGAATAAAAGCCTGGGAAAATGAAGCAAATCCTGATACCACTTGGTCTAACGAGGTAGAAATTAGGTTTGCCCCTGTACTTTGGGTACCTAATGCATTTACCCCAAATGATGATGGTTATAATCCCCAGTTTGTTATTGTACCCGGTGCTGTAAAAACATTCGAAATTCAGATTTATAACCGTTGGGGAGAATTGGTTTTTGAAAGTAAAGACCCTGCAAAAAGTTGGGATGGTATTTATAAAGATAAACCCAGCCCTGAAGGGGTTTATATGTACCTGTTGCGCTATACTGGTGGTGATAATCTTATTAAAATTCAAAAAGGTAATATTACCCTTATCAGATAATTTCTCAAAAAACCAAGTTTTCTTTGGGGGATATACTTATTGAAATTGTATAAATTATATAGAACATAGTGCAACATATTGCTATAAAATCTGTTCTATATATAGTAACAACTAACTTTGGAATAAATATTGTAAAATTGTATGTAGCAGTAAATGAGTTTTCGCCATATTAAACATATAATACTTTCTCTTTTGCTTTGTTGTATAGCAGTATCAACACAAGCAACCCACCTAGTGGGAGGAAGTATGAGCTATGAATATGTTGGGCGATTGGGTAACGGAAATTTCCAATATCGTGTTACCTTAAAAGTATATAGAGACTGTGCTGCATCTCAGGTAGAGTTTGATGATATAATTTCACTTGGTGCTTACAATGCCACTAATAATAGAAATTTAGCCCGTGTATTCGATTTCTCGAAGCTAAGTGAAATACCTGTTGACCCTCCACGCGGAGCGAACTGCCCCAGCCAACCACCTGTTTGTATCAGAGAAGCAACATATAGCAGATTAATAGATTTACCCGCATCAAATTTTGGGTACCATTTGGTTTGGAAACGTTGTTGCCGAAACACCCAGAGAAATATTATTGACGATATAGGGCAAACCTATTATGCCTTCATCCCCCCTACTAATATTAGAAACAGCTCTCCTTTTTTCACGGGAGTTCCTGCACCCTATATCTGCCAAAACGATACAACCATTTATTTTAATGGAGCATCAGACCCTGATGGTGATTCACTTTCATATAGGCTGGTTCACCCATGGGGGGGATTAAGCGATAATAGTCCTGTATTTACACCTCCAAGTAATATCAACATTCCTTTTGATAATGTTACTTATCGTTCAGGAGCGGGTTTCAATTCAGCAAACCCTTTTGGGCCAAATGGATTAGCAAGCATCAACCCTTATAATGGACTAACCACAATGCTTTCCCCTCAACAGGGAAGGTTTGCATTAGCCATTGAGGTTACGGAATGGAGAAACGGAATTGCACTTAGTACTATACGGCTAGATGTTCAAATGATAGTTATTCCTTGTAGTCCGAATGATAAACCTGATATTGCACCAACTACAGGCGGGTTTAACAGAACTATACAGGCAGGAAACACTTTGTGTTTTGACATAACTTCTAGCGATAATGACTTAAATGATATCAACGGTCAGTTTGTTGCCCAAAACATAACTATAAGCGGCAAAGGAGATATTTTTGGTGCTACCGGTTGGACGGGGCCAGTGGCAACTTTTGCTACTAAAACCAGCCCCGCCAATGTTACCTCACAGTTTTGTTGGACACCAAGTTGCGACCAAGCCCGAACAGCACCCTATAACTTTGTTATTGATGCTATTGATGACGGTTGTCCCCCAAAAAGCCGAAGTGTAACATTTACTATTACCGTTGAGCCTTTTATCGGGCAACAAAATATTACCGGCCCTATAAATGTTTGCGAAGGGGCTAATTCTACCTATTCAATTCCATTTACTGCGGGACATAAGTATAAATGGACTGTTATTGGAGGAACGATTGTAGGAGGTGATGACCAAAGTTCTGTAACCATAAGCTGGACAACTGTTGGTACCGGCAGAGTACGTGTAATAGAAACCAGTATAGGCGGATGTGTAGGTACACCCGCTGAGCGGATGATCAATATTGCCCCCAAACCCCCAATTAGGAATATCACGGGACAAGACACTGTTTGTGAGTTTACCAATAACTATACTTACCAAGTGCCTGCTGTTGCAGGAAATACTTTTCAATGGTTTGTAAACGGTGGAACTATTACCGCCCAACCCCAACCTAATCAAGTAACCGTAAACTGGGGAGCAATTGGTAATGCAGAAATTTATATGCTTGAAACCAATGCTGCAGGCTGTGTAGGAGATACAAACAGATTTCCTGTAGTTATAACCAAGCCGTTATTAGATACCCTCTTCGGTAGCCCTTCCGTTTGCCCGAATATTTCAGGTGTTCGCTACTATGTTCTTCCCGCTCAGGGAGCAACCTACCAGTGGTTTGTAGAAGGTGGAGTTATTGCCAGTGGAGCAGGTACCCCTGAAATTACAGTAAACTGGGGAGAAGAAGGTATTGGCTTTGTAAAAGTGGTAGAAACACTTAAATGGGGCTGTGTTGGAGATACTATTAGATACAGAGTTGAAAAAGGGTATAACCTTAAAGGTATAGTGCCAATAGGTTCTAATCCTGTTTGTGAGTTTACTGCAAACGAACGCTACGAAGTAATTAATACTAACGGTTCACAATATTTCTGGACTTTAAATGGTGGTACTAAAGCAAAAGACGATAGCTCTTACTTTGTTTTAGTCAACTGGGGCTCAACAGGAAACGGTTATGTTGAAGTTATAGAACGCAGTTATGACTCTGTAAATAACAGAGAATGTATCAGTAACCCTGTAAGGTTGTCTGTATTGATAAACCCTATCCCTACCGCCGATGAAATTGTAGGTACATTTGTACTGTGCCAATCAACTGGTACTTATAACTATACATTAAATGGTTTTCAGGCTTCATCGTACATTTGGAGAATTGATGGCGATTCATCAAACATAACAGGTCAAGGAACCAATACGGTAACTATTGACTGGACTTTAGACGGACAGTTTACCCTCTCTGTACTGGAAATAACTAAAGACAGTTGCACCAATTTGGTAGTTGATTCTTTAGTAACCGTAAATAAAAAACCTACTACTACCCCTATAGTGGGTGATAGTGTTGTTTGTTTTCCTTTCTATACCAACAGAAACTACACAACAACAGGTTTCCCTACTTCAACATTCAATTGGACTATAAATAGCGGAACTATTAATAGTGGTAATGGTTCACCTTTAATAAATGTAGACTGGTCGGGTCAACAAGACAATACCATAGAAGTAATTGAAGTTTCAGATAAGGGTTGCCCCGGTGATACCATAAGGTATGATGTTTTTGCTGATGACCCCAGACTGAAAATGCGCTTTGTTTCTGTAGGTTTTCCCGATGATAGAATGGAAACCCGATGGGAGCTTACCAATGCACCCAAGTTTAATTCTGTTTTTACTATACAGCGTAGTGTAGCAGGAAGTGGCAATTGGATTGATGCTGGTACCGTTCCTCAAAGTGATTTTACTTTTACTGATAAAAACATTAATACTGATGTTACCCCTTTTGATTACCGTATAAAATCTCAAAACCTTTGTAAAAGAGATATATACTCTGATGTGCATAGAAGCATATTACTTACAGGTAATAAGTTTAATGACGATTTATACTCAGTACTTATTAACTGGACAAGATACTTAGGCTGGGATAATGGGGTACGTACTTATGAAGTACATAGAAGTAATGACTTTAACCCTGCATATTTCTTTTCAAAAGATGTGGGAAGTGATACTACTGATAACTATAGCGACGGGTTTAATAACTTCTCGCAACGTTACCGTATCAAAGCTTATGAAAATGGTGGTAATGGCGATACCAGTTGGTCAAACGAAATATTCTTCAATTTCGACCCTGTAATATGGGTACCTAACGCTTTTACACCTAACGATGACGGACTAAACAGTAAATTCAAAATTGTTTATGGTAGTATCAAAACCTTTAAGCTGGTAATTTACGATCGCTGGGGTGAAGAAATGTTTAGTACTACCGATATTGATAATAACTGGGACGGTACTTTTAAAGGCAGACCTTGCCCTGATGGGGTTTATATTTATACCCTCCGCTACTCGGGCGCCGATAATATTATCAAAAACATGGCGGGTAACATTACTTTGTTACGCTAACCCTCACTCCTTTTCACTTTACTTTATGTGATTTCTATATGCTGTTTTAGCATAATTCTTCATACTTTTTTTATTTTTCAGCCATTTTGTCACTTAAAACATGGGATGAAATTAATTTTAAGCCATAATGACATTAAAAATGTGTTGGTACGTGCATTGATTTAAATAGGACAAACTCAAAAAGAACAAAAATTATATAATTATGAACTTAGTAAAATTTAAACCCACAAGAAACTTATTTCAAGATTCAATGACCCCTTTCAACTCATTCTTCGATTCGTTTTTTAACGATGTAAATGAGGCAAGTAATGATAGAGGTAGTTTTTTCACTCCACAAGTAGACGTTAAAGAAACCGAGACTGCTTTTGCTCTTGATTTCTCTCTACCCGGTTTAGAAAAAGATGAAGTGAAAATTGAATTGAAAGAAAACAGACTTACCGTAAGTGGTGAGCGCAAAACCGAAAAAGAAGATAAAACTGCTAAATACCACCGTATAGAAAGTAAATACGGTAGCTTTAGCCGCAGCTTTCTTTTACCTGATAATGTAAAGAAAGATGAAATTGATGCCAACTTTAAAAACGGAGTACTAAATATTACTATTCCAAAAACTGAAGTGGCTCAACCCAAAGCAATTGAAATTAAATAATATAGTGAAGTAGGTTTTTTCATAGTTTGTTTACAGCCCAAAGGTGTTATGCCTTTGGGCTGTTTACTTTTTATACTAGCGTATAACATACACCGTACCCCAAACCGTTTTCTTTCGGTTTTCAGCAGTTCTAAAACGTATTATATAAGAATAAATACCGGTTTGCACTTCTTCTCCTTTATATCTTCCATCCCAAACACAAGGTCGATCGCAGCCTCTATCGCAATCACAATCGTATAAAATTTCTCCCCATCTGTTAAATATTTTCATGCTGTAGGTTTGTGTACCTGTATTTACAGGAGCAAAACCATCATTTAACCCTTTGCTGCTAATGGGGCTGAATGCATTAGGAATAAAATAAGTAAACGGGTCTGATATTATTGTAATCTTCTCCACTGTATCTATACAACCCAAATTGTTTATAGCTATTAAGCGGATGATAAATGTACCTGTATCTTTAAAGGTTTTATTTATGTTTCCATAGTTTGCTATAGCTATACTATCATTCTCTCCCAACCACCAAACAAAATTATCGGCATTAGAACTTTGGTTAATAAAGGTTATCGGCTCGTCTACAATTCTAACTTCAGGTGTAATCCTAAAATTAGCCGTTGGTTTGTCAAATACCTGAATAATATTGTTAATGGTTACAGAATCATCACAACCAATAGCATTACTCACTTTAAGAAACAGATTATACCTGCCGCTTTGCGTTAATACAAATTGTGGTATAGTGTCTTGTTGTTGTTCACTAAAACCGTTTCCGGTTACTCGCCAAATATTTAATGTGCTATCATGATTTAGAGATAAATCATTTACAGAAAAGGAAAGTGGAGGGCAACCTGTATTATTCTGTACAGAAAACCCTGCTGTTGGTGAAGGTAAAACATCAACTTCAATAGTATCATTTCCTGATAAAGCACAGTTATCATCAACATTTATAACATACTGATATTGCCCCGGAGTAAGTGTATTAATAGTAAGATTAGGTATAGTATCATTAGCTGTTGTTCCTACCCCCTGCCAAGTAATTTTATATTTTGCCGGGTCGCCACCAGTAATATTAGCTGCTAAGGGCAAGCTCCACCCAAAGCAAAGCACAGTATCATTATTAGCTTCAATCCGTATAGGGTTTGGCACCGTTAATAGTATTTGCGCACTATCTTTAGCAGGTGTTGAACAGTTATCCTCAACAATTATTTTAAATAGTGAGGCGCTATCAGGAGTAACATCAATAGAAATACCCGTATTCTGTGTTCCATCAGGGTATACCCATGTAAATTTATACTGGCTGCTATCCCCTCCCGTTGTAAAGGCTGATAGGGTAATGGTTTCACCAAAACAGGCTTCAGTCTTTCCATTGGCTATAACATCAAGCGGAGCACGAATAAAAACAAATACACGGGCTGTGTCAGCATAATTAGTACAACCTCCATCATTTAAGGCTAACACATAAGTACCTGAACTTTGTGGCGAGGTTGTGAATGAAGATTGATTTACTGTTGAAGCATCGGGCAATGTCCACTCAAAGTTATAATTGCTATTATCTCCCCCAGTGGCACCTGCATTAAGCGCAAAGGCCTCTCCTGCACAAATTGCAGAATCTGTGTATGGTAAAATAATTTTTAAACTGTCCCTAACTACTACTCTCACATATCCGCTATCATTTTTATCGGTACAGCCATCACTTAGTATGGCTTTGTATGTAGTGGTGATAGTAGGGGTTACTTTCAAGCTAAAATTAGTTCCTGCTTGTGTATTATTACTACTATCTAACCATTGTATTTGGTACTGACTGTTTTTGCCTCCATTGGCTGTGGCACGCAGTTCGGCCTCTTCGCCAATACAAATAGTAGTATCGCTGTTCAAACTTAGGCTAAGGCTATCTCTAACCGTAATGGTTATTGTTGTAGAATCTGTTAGCCCGTTAAAATTATTAGTAACTTTTACTTTATAAGTAGTAGTTGTAGCAGGGCTTACCAGTATTGTTTTATTGGTGTCTTGCCCATTGTCCCAACTATACTTTAAGAGTGATGTATCACAACTTAAAACATCTGCCGTTAGTTCAATACTTTGTCCTTTGCAAATGGTACTGTCTTTAGTTGCTATTATTGTAAATACATTATCTACGGTAGCTTTTACAAATGCAGTGTCTGACAGTGATGTACTTATATCTTGCAAAACAACTCTATAGGTGGTAGTGCTATCAGGCACTGGTTTAAATACTGCCTGGGCACCCAAAACAGTAGCGGTATCTAAACTGTCTACCCAGGTAAATTTGTATTTGCCGGTATCACACCCACTCCCAAAAGCCTGAAAATTTGCTTCACTACCTTTGCATATTGTAGTATCGGCAGTAGTTGTAACATTTAAAACCGTATCTATTTGGAGCGTAAATAACGTTGTGTCTATTCTAGGGGTACAGCTGTCTCCTGCAACCAGTTGATAGGTTGTTGTGTTTTGTGGTGATACTTCTAAACTGTCTAATGATGTAAGTACATTAGTAGAGTCTTTTATACTCCAACTATACCAGTAGGTACTATCCCCGCCTGTTACATTTGCTCTTAATACTACCTTTTGCCCTCGGCAAGATGAATTTGTACCATTTATACCTACCGATAAATCCTGTCTTACCAAAACCCTTACATAATCAGTATCAGTAACTCCGCAGCCACTACTATCACTAATAATTATTCTGTATTCTAAAGTACTGTCGGGTTCAATTAATGGTCTTCTGTTTGATGTATCTGCAGCATTTACCATATAAGTGCTTGGAGACCACTCCCATTTGCTTCCCCCTGTGGTACTTAGTTGTACAGGTTCACCCTTACAAGCCCAAAAATCAGGGCCTGCATTGGCAGTATCTTTACTAAAAATTAATAATCGTAATGTATCGCGCCTAAAAAAGCTTTGCACTATTGGTTTAGTACTTATAATCCGAATACGGTATTTATCCGTAGTAGCTACATCAAATAAAGGCAAAGTTCCTTTTATCGTCCCGTCAGCAGTATCTTTTAATCTTCCCAGTTCACGTTCGCCACCATCAAAATTGCCTGCACTATCACTTAACTGTGCTATAAATACATTCCCCGTATCGTACCTGCCTATTTTGGTGTAGGGAATATCAAAACTGTCTCCTGCACAATATGGTCCGGGGTTTACATTGCCCCTAGTGATACTAAAATCAACAATCTTGGCTGTGAAAAAGTTAACACTTGAGTTTCCCGAAGCTGATTTATTTAAAACATTAACAAATGAGTTAAAGGTACCTGTAACTATTCCGTTTCCATCTAAATCAGCACTTACCCCCCTAACGGTATTTTGCGCCCCACTAACACCACCTCCAAATGCCCATAGAAAATTGCCTAAAGTATCTGTTTTTGAAATAAACAGATTTGGAGCTGCGGGAACATATTTCATTGTAATAGAATTATCCCACCTAATATCAGAAGTGTTAAATTGCCCTCCGAAGTAAATAAAACCGTTTCTTATTTTAATCCCCCCTATTGCTGCTGCATTTCCATTACCTGTAACGGCCTCTCCTTTTTTAATCCATTTGGGGTTAATATTCTTGTCAAAGTATGTTACATAAGAATTTAATATTGTAGCATTAGCTACGCCGCCAACAGTTGATTTTAGCCCTATGGTATCAAAGTTAATAGTATCTCTAAAAATTCCTATTATGGCACTTTCTCCATTATCTCTTACAGACATCCCGTAGCACACTGCCAGTTTTGTATCAAATTTTTCACCATCAATAAAATTTAGCAGTGGATTATACTTAAGTATTGTAATCCCGGTATCGTTAAAGTTGGTGCTTCCTACAACAAAGCTCCCTCTTGAACTTAAGCAAACATAAATACTGTTAACAGCATCACTATCTATATCAATCAATGCCTCATTGCCGGTTCCGCCAATATTTGTTGCACCTAAAAAAGTTCCTGATGGAGAATATTTAACTATTCCGACATCATTTTGATTTGTACCACTAGATGTTATAGACTGTGTTGTCCCACTAAAATCAATTGTTCCCCTATAAGTAAACCCTAAAATAACATTGTCTGAATTGTCTGAAGCCAACTTACCCGTAAAGACAAAGTTATTAGGAGTTAAAGTTCTTATCCATTGGGCTACACCATTTTCGTTATATTTTAATACTGCTAAGTACCCCGAACCAGTAGTTGGTGCAGTCGCAGAAATGCCATTGCCGAAACTTATGTTGCCTTTATATTCAACCGAAACATAAATATCTCCTTTTGTATCAGTAGTTACATCTCTGTAGAAGCAAGAACTGGATGTAGAGTTTCTTGTAGTTTGGTTTACCCATAGTATTTTACCATCACTATCATACTTAATAATAAGTGCATTAGATTCAAAACCACTACTTGCAGTAGGTCTTGTAAACTTAAAAGTATTAGAGAAATTAGTTATTGAAAATGTGTCTCTGTATGAGCCACAAATTATTTTGTTATTAGACTTATCAACGGTTACTGAATTTGAATTTTGGGAGTTAGTTCCTATCCCGGTCTCCAGCCACTCGCATTCCTGTCCACGTATTCCTAAATATAGTAATAGTAGCAATGATAATAATTGATATTTCAGATGCTTAACACCCACAGTATTTATACAAATTTAGCTATAATTTGTTTTCTTATTTTATTGACTGAATCCTTTATACATCTGTTGAAAATATAGAAAAGCCCCCTATCAGAAAAAAGGGGGCTATAAAAGTCAATGCATGTATTAATTTTTTAATAGTTAACAATTACCATTTTTTTAGTGTCAACTATGTTATTATCAACATAAAGGCTGTAGTTATAGCTTCCTGCAGGAATTGTACCTGCTGAAATTTCTAACTGCCCTTTACCTGTTTTTAGCTGATACTCACCCAATTGCTTACCACTATTGTCTACAACTCTTATTAATGCACTTGTAGCATTGGCAGGCACATAATATTTAATAGTTGTTGAGCTACCAAAAGGATTAGGCTCGTTCTGAAACAGCTGAGGTTGGTCATTTAAAGTACCTTCTTGTTTGTTTTGGTTTATAGCTTCTTGTACGCATGGTAAACTGCAAATACCGCTAAGTTGGGCTTCTAACTTCTCTAATCTTTCTAAAACAGCTTTATTCTCACTGCGTAAAGCTTCATTTTCTTTAGCCATTTTCTTTATATCAGCTTTAAGGGCTGATACACCTTCAACAGCTGCTTCACCGGTATTAGCTTCAATAGCACTTAAACGCTCTTCATGGTCTTGTATACCTGCAGTTAAGAAAGGAACAAAACCCTGGTAGTTAACTACATAAGCTTCACCCCATTGTTTGGTTAGTTCAGGTATTTCTGCATTTACATCCTGAGCTTTAAAACCATACTGTAATCTGTCATCTACCACAACATTATCTAACTTAGTTTGGTCAAACCTGTAACTAAATGCTTTTACATTTAAGATTTTCTTCCAATCCGCTTGTGTAAACTCTTGCAGGTCTTTCTTAAAACGTACATCAGAAACAGCATAAACAGCACCTTGAGTAACAAAATCTCCGTTTATTTGGGTAATATCTCCTCTTACCGAAAGATTAATATCTGCAAATGCAGGAGCAGGAGCCCCGGCAGGTAGAGTACTAAAAGTACCAACAGGTATTAATGCCAATGTGGTATTTATACCTACCATACCATCATCTCTAACAAATAACTGGCTTGTTCCGCCACTGTTTAATACATTTAAACTAGAAGTTCCAACGGTTGCACTATTACCAACTATCTCAACTTTAGAAAAAGGAGTAGGTGTTCCGATACCTACATTACCATCCCAAGTAATACGCATACGCTCGAAAAAGTTTGTAGTAGTATTGTCTCTGGCTCCAAATATTAGCGGGTTATTCCCTGAGTTTGGAGGTCCATTAGCATCTTGCCAAGATATTAAACCTGCAAATGTCCCTGTTACACCATCCTCAGTCAATCCGTAGTTTGCGGCAAAATTATCCCACTGTGCTCTAAGTCCAGTAGAAATTATACCTGTACCGCCGGCAAAGGGCTGACGGTCTCCAATGGCACACCAACGGTTACCTACTGCCGGTGGTCCTAATGCACCTTGTGAAACTTGTGCAATAATTGCATTACCTCCCTCTACTTGAAGACGTGCTGTTGGTGTGGGAATGCCAATACCTACATTACCATCCCAAGTAATACGCATACGCTCGAAAAAGTTAGTGTTAGTATTGTCTCTGGCTCCAAATATTAAAGAATTATCACCCGTATTAGGTGGATTGGCTGCAGTAGCATCTTGCCATGATATTAAACCTGAAAAAGGAACACTACCCGTTGGATCCGGGGTTAAACCTACATTTATTGCAGCTTCATCCCACTGGGTACGCATACCTGTTGATATAATACCGGGACCACCCGCAAAAGGTAGTCTATCTCCAAGTGCACTCCAGCGATTTCCGGGTGATGGGGGTGCTAAATTACCTTGTGATACTTGAGCTATATTTCCATCTTGTACTTGAAATTTAACATCAGGTGCAGGTGTACCAACACCCATAAATCCATTACCTAAAATTGTAGCAAACTCTTGTACAATACCTCCACCTGCAGGACCACTAGAACCGGAAAAAATAATTCTATTGGTTAATGGGTCTCCGGCAGGTACCGTAAAATCTCTAGCTTGTATATTTACATCTATTTCAGGTCCTCCACTTCTATCGGTTAAGCCAAAAGTTCCGGCAAAGTCTTGCCAGTTTACTCTGGTTCCTGTAAAGTTATCGCCTGCGGGCAAGCTATTGCCAGGTGCCCTCCAACCATGAGACATCCAAGTACCGGCAGGGGTTCCAAGAGAACCGGGTAACAAGTCCAATGCTACATTCCCTCCATAATGGATTGTCCTCACAAAATCAATAGCTCCTGTATTTCCTACCTCTAAAACTTGTGGTGCTCCTGTAAAGTTCGGCACCTTCAGGAAGTCGTTATTTTGCCAGGCTGTACCATCCCAAAGCAAAGATTGCCCTATGGATGTTCCGGCAGGTATGGCTACTCCTAGTGCCACAGTACTCAAATCTCCATTAGCATCAGCAGTTACAGCTCTAACACCAACCCCTGATAGATTATCGAACCTCAACGGCCCATTAACATGTAAATCTTTTCCAGCTGCCACAGCACCTACATTTATACCTACCGGATTACTGAAGATGGTTTGTGCAGTTGAACTTTTAGATAACAGCAACGCTAAAACTATAGCAGCTGCTGTTGTCCCAAAACGGCGTAGAATCCTACCTTTTTGGCTTTTTTGTGATAGTAATTTCACTTTCATAATTGAATAGTTTTTGTTTTTCGGGAAAACTCAATGCATTGACCCATCTAAGTTAAACACTTAATAATCAAAAAGTTTTTACTAAATTATTTAAACTTCATAAGGGGTTGAAGGACAGGGAGAAAAATTTCACAAATACTTGATTTACAAACATTTGTTAGTTAAACAGCTTATTAACTAATGAGAACACAACCGATTATTTCAGAAATTTATTTCACACCCTATATGTCGGCAAGCATAAAACTACCAAAAACAAAACCTAATTAAACTTTATGTTTCTTTTCCACCCTTGTGGGAAAGTAGAAGCCACTATTTAGCTTTAAAAATTGAAAATTGAGTGCATAAACAGTTAAGCTATTTATGCCTGCCAGAAAAAAAGCAAAAGAGAAAAAAATATTTGTTCTTGATACATCTGTTATCCTTTACGACCACAATGCTATAAACAATTTTGAAGAGCATAATGTAGCTATTCCTATAACGGTTTTAGAAGAACTTGACAATTTTAAAAAAGGGAATGATACTATAAATTTTGAGGCACGACAGTTTACCCGTTTTCTTGATAATCTTTCAACAAAGCACAACCAAACACTACAAAACTGGTTACCGCTAAATGGCCCCACAAAGGGCGAGTTTAAGGTAATTATGGACGAACGAAGTAAGGTTGATGCAAATGAGATTTTCAGTGAACGGAAAGCCGACCATAATATTCTGAATGCTGCCATGCACATGCGTGAGGAAAACCCCGACCACAAGGTGATTATGGTAACCAAGGATGTAAACTTGCGTTTAAAAGCCAAATCACTAAGCCTGCATGCTGAGGATTATGAAACAGGTAAGATAAAAAATATTGATACCCTGTATAAAGGGCTGGCTACCATTGAAAATTCTGATCCAAATGCGATAGAAAAGCTATATGTAAATGGTTTTTGCAGCTATAAAGATGTGCTGGATGAGAAACCGTTTGCCAACCATTACTTTATTTTAAAAAGCGGTAAAAAAAGTGTGTTGTGCTATTATAATCCGTTTACTGAAAATATAGAGAAAATTGATAAACGGAATGCTTACGGTATAAAGCCTAAAAATGCAGAACAGGCTTTTGCTATGCACGCTGTCATGAATCCAGAAGTTCAGCTGGTTACTATACAAGGGGTTGCAGGTACAGGCAAAACACTTATTGCATTAGCCTGTGCACTAGAACAACGCGCACAGTTTCGTCAAATTTATTTGGCCCGCCCTGTTGTACCACTTAATAATAAAGATATTGGTTACTTACCAGGCGACATAAAATCGAAACTAAACCCATATATGGAACCTTTGTGGGATAACTTGAAGTTTATACAAAACCAGTTTAAAGAGAATGAAAAAGAGCACGGCAAGTTGAGTGAGTTGGTAGAGAAAGAAAAACTAATGATTACCCCCTTAGCCTATATACGCGGGCGTAGCCTTAGTAATATTATTTTTATTGTTGATGAGGCACAAAACCTTACTCCCCTTGAAATAAAAACCATTATTACCCGTGCGGGTGAGAATACTAAAATTATTTTCACAGGAGACATACACCAAATAGACACCCCGTATTTAGATACTCAAAGTAACGGGCTAAGCTATTTAATAGACCGCCTGCACAACCAAAATATTTATAGCCATGTAACCCTTGAAAAGGGGGAGCGTAGCGAGCTGGCTAATTTGGCAAATCAGTTGCTATAATTAGCAAACTGCAAAAACACCTTAGTTTTTTGGCAGTTTCTCCGTGCAAATAAACCTGAGGCAATAAGCATTTTTGTAACAAATTGTTTGTTATGAAAATTGTAAACACAATTCTTTTAGTACTTCTTATTTTGCTTAGTATAAGCACGGGCGTAGTTAAGCTTTTTCAAATGGAAGAAGAAATGAAGTTGTTTCGCGATGCCGGCATTGGTGATACACTTACTATACTGTTTGGGGTAGTACAAACCATTGGCGGTATTATGCTTATTGTACCTAAAACCAGAAAACTTAGTGCAGGTATTATGGCTATAACCTTTACCATTGCAACTATAATAGTATTTATTAATGGTATGATGGCTTTTGGTTTCTCATCCATACTTTTTATAGCTTTGGCGGTATATCAGTATCTTAAATCTAACTAATACCTAAACCATGAATCAAAACAGTTTTATAGTAATAACAGAAGTAACATTTTCAGAACGGTTGAAAGAAACCATGGAAAATTTAGGAAAGCAATTTGCACCTATTTGTGCCAAGCAACCCGGTTTCAGAAGTATTACTTTTATCTCATCGCACGATGGTACTCATACCCGTTCTGTAATAGAATGGGAAAGCAAAGCTCATCATGAAGCTTGCATGCAATCTCCCGATTTTGATGCCTTTAATGAAGAATGGAGTAAGCACATGGCGAGCGGTGAAATTAAATTTTCACTAAATACATACGATATTTTAGCAACACAATAATGAAATATACACCTTCAAAAAACGAAACTGTAAACCAATACATCAATAACGAAGTACCTGATAATCTGAAAGAGCTTTTTATCAAACTTCGCGAAACTATATTATCTGTAAACCCGGATTTGGATGAGGATATAAAGTGGAAGAACTGCCTAACCTATGCAGTAAAGAAAAATATGATACAAACTGTTGTAGGCAAAGAAAAAGTATCGCTAATATTTTTTGAGGGGGCACAATTAAACGACCCTAAAAAGTTGCTTGAAGGTGATGGCAAAAAAACCAGAACAGGCAAATTTTCATCTGCTGATTTTGATACAGAAGCTTTAAAAGACTTGGTGAAACAAGCTATACCCCTAGCAAGTTAGTATTATCAGATAACTCTTTTTATCAGGCGTAACTTGTGGGTATACTTGCCCGTATCGCCATTAAAAATACCTTGCTGGTCTATTTTATCCACGCGCACCTTACCGTGCGCATGAATAATCCTGCGTGAATCTAGCAGAATCCCCACATGAACAATTTGCCCTTCATCATTATCAAAAAATGCTAAATCGCCCGATTGCGTTTCATCTAAAAACGATAATGTTTCGCCTTTGGTAGCTTGTTGGTATGCATCTCTGGGTAGTTGTATACCGTTTAGTTTATATATTACTTGGGTAAAGCCTGAGCAGTCTACCCCCCAAACAGTACGTCCTCCCCATAAATATGGAGCGTTTACCCATTGCAGGCAATCGCCTACCAATAAATCTCTGTTGGGTTCGGTATTAGTTACATTCCTCACAGAACCTTCCAGCTTCCACCCTCTCCCATCATGCAACACATGTCCTTCATCATTTTGTTGAAGCAGCGCACCTAATGGCAGATATATTTTTTCGCTTTTGTCAATAATTTCACCCCTTACACTTTGCAGATATACTTGCTCACCCTCAGCACTTTGGCTGGCATCATTAAACTGTGTTGCACTTATCCAGCCCTGGTAGTTATCAAAGTCAGCAACTACTTGTAGCCACTCCCCCTCTTCTTCAATAATTCTGTAAGTCTCACCAAAAAGCAATTGGCTCACCATTTCGCTTTTGCTGGTAGGTTCAGCTCTAAGAGCTATACACGATATATGGCATACACCTTGGGTATTTTCCATGCTTAGTTTGGTAGTAAAGAAAGGTAAATTTATGTTTTGTTAACGGTTTATTCTAAATGCAACCAATCTTTTTTAGCTAAAAGATGCTCTTCTGTCTCAACATTATCAGGGTCGGGCACACAACAATCTACAGGACAAACTGCAGCGCATTGAGGTTCCTCATGAAATCCTGTACACTCAGTGCATTTATCAGGAACAATATAATATACTTCTTCTGATACGGGAGCATGATTTTCATCTGCATCCAGTTTCTTCCCGTCAAAATCAAACATACCCGTTACTGATGTACCGTCTTTATAGGCCCACTCAACACCGGCTTCATATATAGCGTTATTGGGACACTCGGGTTCGCAAGCTCCACAATTAATACACTCGTCGGTAATTATTATAGCCATAACAAAATTGTATTTTTGCAAAAATACAATAGTGAGGGCTTATTACATAGCCTACCATCCTTGATTTTACTTAATGAATTTAGAAAAAACAATTAGCGCACTGCACCGTGTAGGGCAAGTATTTGGTAATGAGAACAGTATAGAATTACAACAAACCATTACACAAGCTTATGCTAAAAATAAATGGTTTGATGAAGACAGTACCAAAATGGCGTTAAGCTACTGGAGCAAACAACTTACTGCTGAAAACTTAAACCAATGGGTTAGTAAAGAAAGTATTGCCAATAACTCAGAACCTAAAACAATTGGAGTTATTGCAGCAGGTAATATTCCTTTGGTGGGTTTGCATGATGTGATAAGTGTATTGCTTACAGGTAATAAAGTAAAGGTAAAACTATCAAGCGACGATGAAGTATTGATGAAGTTTTTTATTACCCAATTAATTCTTGCAGAACCATCATTAGGACAGTTGATTGAGGTTGCTGAAAAAATTGAAAATATTGATGCGGTTATAGCTACAGGCAGTAACAATACAACCCGCTATTTTGAATATTATTTTAATAAATATCCGCACATTATCCGTAAAAACAGAAACAGTATTGCAGTATTAACAGGCAATGAAAGTGCAGAAACCATACAAAAAATCGGTAGTGATATACTTAGTTATTTTGGTAAGGGATGTAGAAACATAACCCAGCTATGGTTACCTAAAGGATATGATTTAGTACCGTTTCTGGATAACCTTCAAGGGTTTATCAGTATAGTTGACCATAACAAATATGCAAATAACTACCACTACCATAAAGCTATTTTACTGATGAATAAGGATAAGCACTTAGACTCAGGTTTTATGCTTCTGCGTGAAGACAAAAAAATATACTCGCCCATAGGGATGATAAACTACACTTATTATAACGACATGGGTGAAGTGAAAGAGTTTTTAGCGCAAAATGCTGAGCATATACAATGTGTGGTGAGTGAAGCTGACAGTTTGCCCGAAGCTATACTAGCAGGTGAAACACAAAACCCCGAATTGTGGGATTATGCAGATGGCGTAAATACCATCAACTTCCTACAAAATCTTTAGTTTATTTAAAAAAATTAAAAATTCTTCTTGACTCTTACCTTACGTCATAGCCTAAGTTTGTAACAGTATTTTAGTACAAAGGTTATGAAAGGTTATACCGTAAAGCAATTGGCCGAAATAGCAGGCATAAGTGTGCGCGCGCTTCATCACTATGATGCTATTGGGTTGCTAAAACCATCTGTACGTACTGAGGCCGGGTACAGACTGTATGGTGAGAAAGAGTTATTGCGTTTGCAACAAGTTTTGTTTTACAAAGAGTTGGATTTCCCCTTAAAGGAGATAATTGAAATACTTGATAATCCTGATTTTAATTATATCTATGCTTTAACGGAACACAAAAAAGCCCTTTCGAAACGTAAAACCCGACTAACCGAACTGCTAAAAACAATTGACAAAACCATTTTAAAATTAAAAGGAGAACAAAAAATGATTACAAACGAAGAATTATACAATGGTTTCCCTAAAGCAAAAGAATATAGAGAGGAAGCCATTGAAACATACGGAAAAGAAACTGTTGAACACTCTGAAAACAGCTTGAGAAAGTTGAGCAAGAGTGAAATAGACAGTCTAAAAAAAGAAGGCGATGCTATTACTCAATCACTTATTGACGTGATGCACTTAGACCCGATAAGTGATGAAGTGCAGCAATTTGTGAAGAAACACTACAACCACATTGTTACTATGTGGGGCGGTGCCGTACCTAAAGAACAGCAACTAAATGCCTATGAAGGTTTAGCTACTTTGTATATTGAAGATAAGCGGTTTTACAAAGATGCACCAACAGGGTTTAGTGAGTTTTTAAGTAAAGCTATGCTACACTTTGTAGCTAATCAACAATAAAAAAGGCTGCCTATTGGGCAGCCTTTTCAATATAATTTCAATTGGTATTACTTACTTTTTATGGTACAACCAATGGCTTTAGTTGTAGCAGGGTTTGGTTTTTCGCCTTTTAATAAAGCATCAATCGCATTCTCTACATATTTCTTTTCTACAGCACTTGGGTCTTCAAAATTATCATCAATAGCACCAATATAAGATACTATGTTTTTGCCTTTTTCCTTGTTCAATATAAAAACATGAGGAGTGCGCTTTGCACCATATTGAGGATAAATTTCTTGCCCGTCATCAAATAGATATGGAAAAGTGAAGCCTTTTTCTTTGGCTCTTACAATCATTTTTTCATAGCTATCGTCTTCATTAACCTCAGGGTCGTTGGGGTTAATAGCTATAACCGGGTAGCCTTTTGCTTTATATTTTTTGTCTAAAGCTATAATACGGCTTTCGTAAGCTTTTGCATAAGGGCAGTGGTTGCATGTAAATACTACTGTAAAACCTTTAGCCTCTTTAAAATCTGCCAACGAAACCATTTTTCCGTCAACATTTTTTAGTTTAAAGTCTGTGGCTTCATCGCCAATATCGTAGCCTCTTCTTTCTGTAGAATCAGGCTTATAACTAAATGCAAGTACTGTTGCACTTACAGTTAATAGGGTTAATGTATAAAAAAGTATTCTTTTCATGGTTTTGTGTTTTGTATATCGGTTAAAAAAATGTTTCTATTGTTTTGTATAAGTCTTCTTCATGAAACTCTTTCTCATAAAAAGCGCGTTTACTGTTATTAAAAATCACAGTTGCAGGTATTGCCCCGCTCCAACTTTTATCTACTTTATCAATCCAAGCATTTGCATCAGGGGCACTTAGCAAAACTGCCGAAGTGCTTATATTTCGTTTCTTTAGAAACTCAAGCATTTTATTATAGTTCTTTTTAAAATCCAAGCTCACCAAAAACACTTTTATTTTTTTATCTGCATATTTAGTTTCTAAATTGGTTATGTAGGGCAGTTCTTTTACACAAGGTCTGCACCAAGTAGCCCAAAAATTAACTACGTAAGTGGTATCGTTATTTTTTGGTTGCAAAAGCTGCTCTACGTGGTCAAACCCAACAATAGGTATGCTAGTGCTATCCTGAGACTTAGCAACCCCGCATATTGCAACAAAAAGTAAAAATACTGCTAAATTTTTGAAACGCATTTTAATTAAATTATAAACCCACCAATTGCTTGTCTAAGAAATAGAGGTTGTGTGTCTCTTCTTTTGCCCTATCACTTTCAACAGGTTTGTTCTGCTTCATCCAATTGGCTATCCCACCTTTTAGTTCGTATACTTGTTCAAAGCCCATCTCTCGCATCAACTTTGCAGCATTGGCACTACGGGTACCTGCCCAACAATAAACAAAATATGGCTTATCTTTATCTAACTGTGAAAGATGTGTTTCAAAATCCCTGCCATTATAGTTTATGTTAAGTGCATTAGCTATATGTTGTCTCTCAAACTCACCGGGTGTGCAAACATCAAGCACAATAGATTCTTTGGTTTCAGAAACCTTTGTTTCAAACTCACTGGGAGTTAAAACAACTTTGTCTGATTTATCTGTTTTTTGTTGACAAGCAGCGACTGATATGGATGATATTATAATTAGTAAGGATAGTAATTTTCTATTCATTTATCTGTTTTCTCTTTTTCCCGAATGTAAAGGTACGGGTAAAATTAAAACCAAAATGAGCTCCTGCTCCATTTTCAGCTAAAAAATCAGTTGTGGTCTCACTTATATATCCTCCATCATACATGGCAGCAGCGTTGGTAAACTGTAGCTGAAAAACATGCCCCCCTGTTTCAATATCAAACCCAATGGCAAAAGTATTTCTAACACTATGCCCTCTTGCCTCGGGTACATTTTGATTGGGCAACAACCCAAAATACTCAAGATTTAAAGACACTCTTCTACTTAGTTTTACTCTACCGCCCACACCCATACTTAAAAAAGTATTCTGTTCATCTGCCCTTCTCACAAGATTCTTATGAACTATTGTAGGGGTAACTTGAATAGAGAACTTACTATTAATTTTACTGGCTATAAGCAATTGGTTAACGAATGATAACCTTGATGCTGTAGAAACTTCTTCATTAGGCACAAAATTTCTATCGGTAACTTGTGTCATTCCTGAAAGGATACCTACGGTTACAGGTATATTTCTCAATCCTTTTTGCTGGCGTATAAGTTTTGCTTTTATAAACCCATCGTAAGTTTTGCGGTATGTGTTTCTACCAATACCAATGCAAACGTTATCAATAGGTGTATACTCAACTCCCATACGCATGGTAGCTCTGTCTAGCCCAAAAAGGTCGTACAAGCCGTTTTCCATGGAGCCGAACCTATGGGCAAAAATTAATACCATTTCACCCTTAGCAGGCATCTCTATGCTTTGCCCGTTTATTAATCGGGTTCCTTTAAAGGTTGCTGTAGTATAATCGGCTTGCGGTTTATCATCTTTGGTTAATTCATCCAACTCATCTAAAGCACTGCCGGGTTGTGCCCAACTTATTGTACAAACAGAAAAGGCAAAAACAATAAGAAGTAATTTTTTCTTCATAGCATTAGTTGTTTAGGTAACCCGCATTAACCCATGTGGTAATTTGCAGTATATCACACTGCGGAAGTTTTGCTCCGTTTTTAGGCATGGGCGAAGTGCCTGCATTGTGGTTTATAGCATCTAAAAAACGTTGAGAACTGTTGTCTAAATAAATTTTCAACCCTTCGTGGTTATCAAAATCACCAATAGTTTGCCTTGCTCCTGCCCCTCTGTGGCAACCTGCCAAAGCACAATTGGTATTCATAATTTTAGATACTGCTAGGCTATATTTTGCTTTTGTAGTATCACAGCCCCCTGTTGGAGCCGGAAAAAGTTCCTCGGCACTATCAAATCTGCAAGCCTGTAAACTAATTACAAGTAAACTTACTATTACAATTATTATTCGCATAGGTTAGTATTAGATACGAAATTCTTACTGAGTGAGTTTTCACTCAATAATTATTATTTCTTTTTAGGCATTTCGGTATTTACCCGAATCTCTATATTGTCAGAAATTTTATTCACCTTATCGTTCTTTATTCCGTAATCGGCAAGGGCTACGGTGTAATTTGTTTTGGCTGTTACTTTATTGTTTTTTGTATCAACAATAATTTCACCAGGCACTTTAATGTCTTTAGTTACCCCATGAATAGTGAGTTTACCTGAAACATTTACTTTATACGTACCACTTTTTTTGTAGTTCACTTTTTTGTTATCGGTTACCGTGCCATTAAAAGTAGCCTGCGGAAACTTATCAGACTGCATGTAGTTTTCATTAAAGTGCTCTTGCATTAGTGCTTTTTCAAATTCAAAACTTTTAATGGGTATTTTAAATGCAATTGCCCCTGTACTCGAGTTTAAAAGCGCAGTTGCCTGATGACTATTTGCGGTAATATCTTCAAGGGGTGCATCAGAGAAAAAAGAGACATTACCTGTGCGTGTTAAGTATTTTGTTTGGGCAAATGTGCTTAGTGCTATAAAGGCAAAAGCAAAAAGTAGGGTTATTTTTTTCATAAAGCTTTAAAAAGTTTATTGTTTTTGTGTGTTTAAACATTAATACAATTTCGTGCCAAAAAATTACTGCTTGGTATATTCGGTTAGTAATTTTAGTTATAGACGACCCATTATAGGCAACTGTTGTTACCTATTTATTTAGGATTGAACATTTTTTAAGTCTAATAATGCCTGAAATCTCAAGCATTTCATCAGGCTGTTCAGCACCTGAAACAAAGCCTTTAACTATAATTTTTTCATTAGCTTTTATTCCTTTTGCCTCTTTATTATACCGCGGATATACTTCGCAAAAAATCTCATAGTCTCCACCTGCCTTAAATACAATAGAGCTTATTGAATCATTAGGTTCAACTCTATCCACAGCACCTGAAATTTCTATTACTTTTCCGTTGTATTTTGAGTTTGAAGAATCAAAAGCTCCAACATATTCTGATACTATTTCCGGTAAGGTTACACTGTAATCAGTCTTTGCTTCTTCAATATTCTCATGAGGTTTATTGTAAACAAAAAACCATACATAGGCAGCGACTAATGCAATAATTATCACACCGCCTAAAAGTATTTTTTTCACATTCATTTTCGCTTGAAATTGGGTTGTAGGTTAAAACAAATATAAAGCAATATGATAAAGTGCCCTATGCATCGGTCTATATTTAACTTTATTTCTTAGAGCTTAGCTTACATTTTTTACTGCAATATTTTACCTCGTTCCAGCTTTTCTCCCATTTCTTTCGCCAAGAAAATGGTCTTTGGCACACAACGCATACTTTCTGCGGTAAATGCTGTTTTTGCATTACTACTAAAGCTTTGTTGCTGCTATTTTGTTTGCCCTCCTTTTTCCTAAATACACAAACAACGGATATGACAATAAGCCTAATAGCACTCCCATTGCTATTGCCAACAAAAACCCGCCTGAAAGGTATTGCACTAAATTATCGCCTAAAAGTTGCCAGCTAAATGCTTGGTTTTTGCCAATAATAGTTGGAGTATCAACAAAAACACCTCCTATCTTAAAACTTAAATAAATAATAAACGGAACTAATGGATAAGGGGTAATTATATTTATGAGTACCCCCACAAGCACTTTATTTAACCGAAATAAAAATGCCATAGCAATACCAATATAGGTTTGTACCCCATACAACGGTGTAAATGCCATAAAAGAAGCAAGTGCAACACTTTGTGCCCGTTTTTTAGGTGATTCGTTTGGGTTAAATAAAATACGCCTAGTTAACCGCCAAACTGATTTGACTTTAAACTTTTTCTTTTTTGTTTTTTTAGGCAAACGCTGAACCATTGGTTATTAAACAGATAGCAAAAGTAACACCTAACTATTAAGCTTATACTAATTGCTCAATGGCAATCCATATAAAGTGCGTACTTTTGTAGGCTTTAAAAATACCCATGGGAAGAGTAGTAGCAATAGTAGGCCGCCCGAATGTAGGCAAATCCACCTTATTTAATCGCTTAATTGGCGAAAGAAAAGCTATTGTTGATGATGTTAGCGGTGTTACCCGAGACCGCCACTACGGCACTGCTGAGTGGCTTGACCAAGAGTTTACCGTAATTGATACCGGTGGATATGTAGAACATAGCGAAGATGTTTTTGAAGCCGCCATAAGAGACCAGGTGAGAATAGCCATGGACGAAGCTGATATGCTGCTGTTTATGGTGGATGTAACCACGGGAGTTACTGACCTTGACAATGATTTTGCTGCCATTTTGCGAAAAAGTAAGAAGCCCGTATTGGTTGTAGCTAACAAGGTTGATAATAACGAACGCTTGAGTTATGTGGCTGAGTTTTACAGCTTAGGTTTGGGAGAGATTTACTCTATTTCATCCGTTTCAGGTTCAGGTACGGGTGAAATGTTGGACGAGGTAATTAAAGCACTAGACAGCTTACCACCCAATGCTGCGAATGAAGATTTATCAGGTATACCTAAAGTAGCCATTGTGGGCAGACCTAATGTGGGCAAGTCATCCATTGTAAATGCATTATTGGGTGAAGACAGAAATATAGTTACCCCCATAGCAGGTACTACCCGAGATAGTATACACACGCACTACAAAGCTTACGGACATGAGTATTTACTGGTAGATACAGCAGGTATACGCAAAAAAGGGAAAGTGAGTGAAAATATTGAGTTTTACTCCGTATTAAGAGCTATAAAAGCAATTGAAGAGTGTGATATATGCGTATTGATGATTGACGCCCAATTGGGTATCGAGGCTCAGGATTTGAACCTTTTGCATTTGGCTGAAAAAAATGGAAAAGGGATTATTATTTTGGTAAATAAATGGGACTTGATTGAAAAAGAGACTAATAGTGCCCGAGATTTTGAGGAGGAAATAAAAAACCGTACCGCACCTTTTACTGATTATCCTGTACTTTTTGTTTCGGCTTTGCACAAGCAGCGCATATACAAAGCCATGGAAACTATTAATGAGGTGTACAAAAACCTATCAAACAAAATAAGCACTTCTGTGCTAAATGAGTATATGTTACCTGTTATACAACATACTCCCCCCCCTGCTTATAAGGGTAAGTATATCAAAGTAAAATACGTTACTCAACTAAAGGGTAAGAGTGCTACCATAATATTTTTTTGCAACCTACCGCAATACATTAGGGAACCTTACAGAAGATTTTTGGAAAATAAATTGCGCCAAAAGTTTGACTTTAAAGGGGTTCCGCTAAAATTATTCTTTAGAAAAAAATAATTAGTAAACTTGCATGGTATTGTAAATTTTATACCTTTGCACGGAATTTTAAAAGTATCACAAAAAATGAAAAAAGTATTTGCTCTATTAACTATTGTTTCTGTTTTGTCTTTCGTAGCATGCAAAAACAATACTAAAAATGAAGGTCACGAAGATTCAGCTGCTCAAACTGAGCAACAAGCTGACGACCAAGCTGAGGCTGAAGCTCAAGAAAACGAAGCTGAAACTAACGCTGAAGAAAATTCTGGTGTTGACGCAACTGTAACTGAAGATTCTGCTTCTGTAGAAACTGAAGACGCTAAAGTTGAAGTTAAAGACGGTGAAGTAAGTGTTGAAACTAAGTAATTAGTTAACAACCTAGAAAAAATTAAGAGTGCATGGCACTCTTTTTTTTTGCCTAAATTTATCGGCATGAAAAAAATATTAGCAATAACTTTTTTAATTGGTGCACTTGCAGCTTGCAAACAAACAGCAGAAGAAAAAAAAGAAGCCGAGAAAGTAGATAGTACTGTAAATACCACCATCAAAAGTGATAAGGAAAAAGCTGATTCTGTTTTAGAATATTATAAAAAGAAAATTGATTCGGCGGGAGATGCAATTCCTGATATGCCTGCTCAATAAAAAATTATTTAGTTACCAATTTTGATTCGCCTTGCAAAATAGCTTCATATTGGTTTAAAGCATTTATTGCTACTTTAATAGTATTATCACCATCGTTTAAAGCCATATAAAAAGCTTCTCTTCCAAATAATTGGCGCGCCACAAATGCCTTAGCTTGTCTGTTTATTTTAGGCATCAGCTTACTTAGTTCATCCTCGTTAAACACTATATTATTTTTTGTGAGCATTGCAGCCATTTGTTGTTTCAACGTATTGTTAAAATTGAACCTATCAACCAGTTCTTTCCCGGTTTTATATTGCTTAGAAAGTTGGTTCTTATTCAGTGCTGCATACTTGTATGCCAGCCTGCTTATTAAACCGTTACGATATATAATATTTAATAGTTTAGAGTGTGAAATACTATCGAGCGGCACAAAAATGTCCGGGTATACCCCTCCTCCACCATACACTTTTCTGCCTGAAGGTGTAGTATATTCCAAATCCTTATTTTTCTTCACACTATCAGGGTGGTCAAATTCTCCTGCTTTATAACGCTCAGTAATTTCGGCTTCATAATTATCATATCCATTGTCGTAAGGTTTTTGTATACTGCGCCCTGTGGGTGTATAATAACGGGCTATGGTTAGCCTTAAAGCCGCCCCATCTGCCAAAGCAAAAGACTCTTGTACCAAACCTTTTCCATACGAGCGTCTGCCCACTATTACGCCCCTGTCCCAATCTTGTACAGCACCAGAAACTATTTCACTTGCTGATGCTGAACCTTCATCAATAAGTATAATCAATTTTCCTTTGGTAAAACTTCCTTTACTATCTGTTTTATACTCAGTTTTTCCTTGCTTCCTACCTTCGGTATATACCATTAACTTATTTTCCCCTAAAAACTCCGAAGCCACTCCTGTTGCAGCATGTAAGTACCCCCCCGGATTACCTCGTAAATCTAGGATTAACTCTTCCATCCCTTTGCCTTTTAGTTCATTAATGGCATTGCTTAATTCTTTATAGGTATCCCGCGAAAAACTAACCAGCTTTATATAACCTGTAGTAGCATTCATCATATAGGTTGCCTCAACACTATATAGTGGTATTTTTCCTCTGGTAATGGTAAAATCAAGTAAGCCTTTCTCACCGAAGCGTTTAACTTTAACATTTACTTTAGTACCGCTTTCTCCTTTAAGTCTTTTAGCAACTCCTGCATTATCAATATTTATACCTGCCACAGTTTCGCCTTCAACTTCTACTATTCTATCTCCTGCCTCTATACCTGCTTTTTCAGCAGGACCATTATGTATTACGGTGGCTACAAAAATGGTATCATCCATTAAGTTAAATTCTACACCTATTCCTTCAAAATTTCCTTCTAATTGCTCGTTTACTGCTTTTAAGTTCTCTGCGGGTATATAGCTTGAGTGAGGGTCTAAATTATGCAATAGTTCAACTATAGCATCTTCGGTAAGTTCATTACCATCTACAGTGTCTACATAGGCAGAGTTTATCAAACCAATTACTTGGTCTAATTTTTTATTGCTTGTAATGCTTAAACTGCCTTTATCACTTTGTAAAAAATATCCGCCTGCTATGCCTATAGCCAATAACAGTGCATATATTAAGGGTTGCCAAACGTTTTGTTTCTTTGTACTCAAAATTCTTATCTCTAGGGTTTCTCTTTTTTAACCGACTACTCTGTAAAAAAGTGCTGATTCAATATTACATTACAGGCGTTTAAAACTTGTATGAAAACGATAAAAACCGAGCAATTATCGTTCCCTAAAAAGTGCCATCTTTGCTTTTGCAAATGAAACTAAGAAACACCGAAAAACCATCAAATTATACCAACTTAGAAAAGAAAAGTACTGCTGCGCTTTTGGAGGGTATTAATAATGAAGATAAAACTGTTGCTAAAGCTGTTGAAAAGGCTTTACCCCAAATAGAAAAGCTGGTAAATGAAATAGTTGCCAATATGCAACTGGGAGGGCGTTTGTTTTATATGGGTGCAGGCACTAGTGGCCGTTTAGGAATTTTGGATGCCAGTGAATGCCCCCCAACTTTTGGTGTTGAACATGGTTTGGTTGTAGGTATTATTGCCGGGGGAGATGGTGCAATTAGAAAAGCGGTTGAGTTTGCGGAAGATGATAAAGTACAAGGCTGGAAAGATTTGCAAGCTTATGATATTAATGCAAGCGATGTTGTTATTGGTATAACTGCAAGCGGCACTACGCCTTATGTTTTAGGGGCTATGGAAGATTGTAATGCCCATACTATTATTACAGGAGGTATAACCTGTAACCCCAACAGTCCTTTAGCTGAAACTGTTAAATTTCCTATTGAAGTGGATACGGGTGCTGAGTTTGTAACAGGTAGCACACGCATGAAGGCAGGTACTGCCCAAAAAATGATACTGAACATGATTACTACTGCCACTATGATTAAATTGGGCAGGGTGAAAGGAAATAGAATGGTTGATATGCATATTAGCAATGACAAACTGGTTGAGCGAGGTGCCAGAATGCTGATGGAAAGCAAAAATTTAGACTATGAAACAGCTAAAACACTGCTTTTGAAAAGTGGTAGTGTGCGTAAAGCATTAGAGGTTTAGTCCCCATCTTCTTCCGGAGTATCACCTTCTTTTGCAGGTGGTGCGTTTTCAGCTTCTTTTTTCTTTTGTTCATCTTCGGGAGAAAGAAAGTGTAGGAATCCTTTTTTCACCTCCTCCTCATTAAAATAGAGCTTATAAATGTAGGTTTTGGTCATTATATTCTCCCGACGTAATACGTTTACATCTTTATCTAAATTTGGGAAAATAGCTACTACCTGATTAGCCAAATCGTACACCATAAGCGTTTTTTCACCTTTACGATATACCATACTGGGTGGTAGTATTATACTAAAGTTGTACAGTATTTTTCTGTTTTCGGGAATAAACTTTACTTGTTCATTCCATAAATCTAACAATCGTGGAGGCACTTTATTTTTTGCCCCGTAAATAATCTCTTCTAACCTAAGCGAAAGCTGGCTTTTTACATTCGGTTCACCACCCTTAAAGGTATATTTGGCATAAGGAATTACAAACAATTTCAGGTTTTCTAAATCTTTGCTACTGGTTTCAATTATTAAATTTTTACGCCCTAAGCCTAACGTATCAATGTTTATGTATAGTGGTTTAGGTTTGGCTTCTATATTCTCATTATCCTGAAGGTATAAATAACCACCTGTATCTATTAACAATGCACTACCATCTGCTTCAAATAACTGAAAAAACTGAATCTCGTTATGATAATATTCTGAGGCATAAGCCTCGTCTACAGAAAGCTTTCTTTTTTTAGTAGTGTAAATGGGAGCACTATCTAAGTGTAGAGAAGTGTTAAATAGTAATATCTGTTTACTGTCTGTACTTGTTGCAATGTCAAATGCTATAGTTTTTTGGGCTTTGCTTTCAAAACAAAATAACACAATAGCTACTAAAAGCAGCTTATGTATTATATATAGTTTTTTAGCCCTCAAATACTTTTATTTTTTTAATATAATCTCCCCTTCTTTTATAAGGGTACCGTCATACACTTCTACTTTATAGGTGTACTTGCCTTTGCGTAAATCGTTTATGTACAATACATTTTCAGCCGCCTTCATATTTATAAACTCTTTTACCAGCTTTTTTCTTTTATCATATAACCGAAAATTAACGGATACCAGCTTTTTCAGATGTTCTCTGGGTAGTTTAATTAGCAGCGCACGTTTTTCATCTACCAAGCTTATTTTCTCCGCAACTTTCTCTATAAATGATGGAGGCTGTGTACCCGTAGCGTCTGCATAAGTAGTTTCTATATTCGCCTCTACTAATTTCTCTTTGCAAACTTTACCACCTGTTTGGGCTACATATACTTCAAGTATGTTTTTATCTTTTTCAGCAGGTTTTGCAAATACTACTGCGCCTTTTCCCCAGCACGCCGCATCACTAGTATACTTTTTTAAGAATATTACTCTTACCGAGTTTTTTTTGGCTTTGAAATAAACGGCATTACTACGGTCAGTTTCTATTTGGTAGTCCTCCGTTTCATAAATAGCTACACGCTCACCATAATTTGATATAACAGGTTTAAACTGCGAAGCTGATAGTTGGTTGTTGTATGTTGTTGCTGCTTTAAAATTACTATCGGGTTTGTAAAACAAATAATTGCTTCCCCCAGCATCGGGCATGGGAGCTAAATAATAATCTTCGGTTTGTGCTGCAAGAACACTGAAACAGGCAACAAAGGCTATTGCAAACAGGCTTTTTATCAACTTCATTTTTTCAAAGGTATTATTACAAAAACAAAAAAGCTGCCAGCGTTTATACACAGGCAGCTTATATAGTGGATAATACTAAACAGTTTATTGTATTTCGTAACTTTTGAAATAGCTATTTGCGGGAAAGTTTTTAAAGTTGTTGGCAGTTATAAAAATACCACCATCATAAGTTTTCCTTTTCGCCAAGCTATACGTTTGTCTTGTAAAATAATAACTTGTATTTTTTTCGTTAAAAGAACTTTCAAACTTATTTTTTTCTTCAATAAGAATCATTGTTTTACCTATATCATCCTCTTTTAGGTTTACATATTTTTGTTTCTTATTCTTTTTTATTTGCTCTACAATTAAAAATTCTTCTTTGTATTTGCCATCGCTAATTTCTACCTGCCTTACTACAATTGAATCTTTAAGGGGTAATGCATCGGTAACTTGTAGTTCAACAGAATCGGTAGTTAAAGTTTGCTCACCTATATTAAAAGTAAAAGGACCTATCCATAAACTTCCTGTTTTTGTGATGAGTTTACTAGTTTTAAAATCTACTCTTGCTAAATTGTTAAAGTGGGGGTCTCTTTCTTTTTCAGGCTGGTTTGCATCATAATATACAACACTTACCGTTATTTCATCGCCTACTCTGGGTGCCAGATTACTTACCTCTAACCTAGCTTGTTGCGCCGATGCTGAATAGCTTATTACTGCCATGAAAAAGAGTAACACGATATTGCTTTTAACTTTCATAATTGATATTGGTTCAGGTTCTGACTTATAACGAAAAAACCCAAGTTATAATTATAACTTGGGCTTACTATAAAGTTTTCGATGTAACTACTTGGCAAAATTCACCGCCCTACGCTCGCGTATAACGGTTACTTTTATTTGCCCGGGGTATATCATTTCGGTCATAATTTGTTGGCTGATATCAAACGATAGTTTCTCTGCCTTATCATCTGATACCTTTTCACTTTCTACCATTACACGTAGTTCTCTACCTGCTTGAATTGCAAAAGCCTTATGTACACCATCATAAGAAAGTGCAAGATTTTCCAAGTCTTTCAAACGCTTCATGTAGTTCTCTACATCCTCGCGCCGTGCACCGGGGCGAGAACCTGATATGGCATCACAAGCTTGCACAATAGGTGATATTAATGAGGTCATCTCTATCTCATCGTGGTGAGCACCTATAGCATTTACTACTTGTGGGTGTTCTTTGTATTTCTCTGCCAGCTTCATACCCAATAATGCGTGTGGAGTTTCCGCATCATCATCGGGCACTTTACCAATATCGTGCAACAGCCCTGCACGTTTAGCCAGTTTGACATTTAAGCCCATTTCGGCTGCCATGGTAGCACAAAGGTTGGCTACTTCTCTACTGTGTTGTAGCAGGTTTTGTCCGTATGATGAACGGTAACGCATACGCCCCACCATTCTTATTAGCTCAGGATGTAAACCGTGAATGTTTAAATCTATACAAGTACGCTCTCCTGTTTCTATAATTTCTTCTTCCAGTTGCTTTCTGGTTTTAGCAACCACTTCCTCAATACGGGCAGGGTGAATACGACCATCAGTAACCAAACGGTGTAGCGATAGACGTGCTATCTCACGGCGAATCGGGTCAAAGCCTGATAGTATAATTGCCTCAGGGGTATCGTCTACTATAATCTCTATACCTGTAGCCGCTTCCAATGCACGGATATTACGTCCTTCACGACCAATAATACGTCCTTTTACTTCGTCGCTTTCTATATTGAACACAGATACCGAGTTTTCGATAGCTTGTTCTGCTGCTGTACGCTGTATGGTTTGTATTACTATGCGGCGTGCTTCTTTAGTAGCACTTAGTTTAGCCTCATCAACAATGTCTTTCACTTTAGCCGATGCCATAGTAGCTGCTTCTTTGGTAAGCGTTTCCATTAGTTGCGCCTTAGCATCTTCGGCAGACATTTCTGCTACTTTTTCAAGTTGTTTTACTTGTTGTTGGTGGAATTTATCCAGCTCTTCTTTCTTCTTTGAAACTATTTCAAGCTGGTTGCCTAAATCTTCTTTTATACGCTCAACTTCTTTTTCTTTTTTATTGAAGTTTTCAAGCTTTTGATTAAGGCTTTGTTCTTTTTGTTTAATACGGTTTTCTGCCTGCTGAATGTGGCGGTCTTTTTCATTCACAGCCTTTTCATGTTCGCTTTTCAGCTTCATAAAATGCTCTTTGGCTTCAAGCTGTTTATCTTTTTTAATTACCTCGGCTTCTTTTTTAGCCTCCTTAATTACATCAGCGGCTGCACTCTTGTTTTTGTTATTAATAAGTACCCATGCAATTACTGCTCCCAGTGCAAGGGAACCCAATATGGATACGATAAGGATAATACTGTCCATGTTTAATTTCTTTGGCGTTTTGGCTTATACAGGTAGTGCAAGATGTGGTTGAAGGAAGAAAGGTTTACGGATTTAACCTACTATCTAAAGTTTGATGTATTTGGGCTAGAATCTCGTTGGCTTGGGTAGAAGTGGTACCGCTACGTTTATCAGCAGCGATATAGTCGGTAGCTAAGTCTAAAGAAGCCATTGCAAGAGCATCTTGCTGGTCTTTTACCGAGTATTTCTCAGTATAATTTTTGGCTTTGTCATTGGCTAATTTAGCTGCCGCCCGTACATTTTCTTCAAATCCGGCATTTATACGCAATGGGTAAACCCTATCGCAAATATTTACTTTAATCGAAATCTCTTCCACAAACTATCTTTCTTTACTCACTTAATCTTGCTATACACCTATCTATTTCTCTAATATACTCGTTTATTTTTAATTTCACTTCACGAGCATCAGTTTTCGAGAGGTGTATCCCTCCTGCAATTTTAATAATTTTATTATACTCTTCTAGGTCTTTAATTGTATTTTTTTGAATATCTAACGTCTCTTTTATCTGTCCGTTTTCCTTTGCCAATCGGGCATTCTCCTCTCTTAAACCGTCGTTTACTTTCGCCAGTTTTTCTACTTTTTGTTGTATGGCTTTCAGTTGTTCAACCAACGCGTCCATGCTAGTTTACTGTTTTAGGTTCCAGTCATGCTGAATTTATTTCAGCATCTCAGTTTTAGATTCCGAAACAAGTTCGGAATGACCTCTGCACAAAATTACTTTCTAATTATCGCTCCTGCTTGTTTCTCAAAACCTTGCATCAATCGGCTCATAATTTTGTCAATCTCTTTATCTTTAAGTGTAGCATTCTCATCTTGCAAAATAAAGCTTAACGCATAGGCTTTTTTGTCAGCATCAATTTTATCTCCTTCATATACATCAAACACATCTATATCTTTCAACAGTTTGCGCTCTGCTTGTCGGGCAATAGTATGCAGTTGCTCAAAGGTAACTTTTTTATCTACTACTAATGATAAATCTCTGCGTACCTCGGGAAACTTAGAAATTTCTTGCAAAGTAAACTTCTCTTTAGTGGCTCGTTTTACCAGTTTATCCCAATCCATCACTGCATAAAAAACATCGCCTTCTATATCAAAACGTTTCAAAATGCTTTTATCTACCTGCCCGTAATTAATCAACTTGCCCTCTTCTATTTCTTGGGGAGAGCTAATGGTATTTCTTTCTTTAAAAGCTATATCAGCCCCTAAGTGTGTAAACAAGTTATCGCAACTTTGTTTTAGGGTGTAAAAGTCAACCGCTTTAGCCTTTTGCCTCCAATTGGCATTTTGCTCATCACCGCAAAGCCACAGGCTTAACCACCATTTCTCCACATACTTATCGCCTATTTTTCGGTAGGTTTTGCTTAACTCGAAAAACTTAAGGTTTTGAGCCTTGCGGTTCTTATTATAAGCAATAGCTTCTAAGCCTGAGTATAGGGTATTCATTCGCATAACACCCAAATCAGCACTTAAGGGATTAAGCATTTTTACGCTTTGCTCTAACTCCTCATCGGTATAATAGCTTATTTTGGTTAGCGAGTTGGTAACTAACTCATAATAACCTTGCACTGCCAGCATATCTGCTGCTCTATTATATAGTTTCTCTGTATTTACACCTTTATTGGTGTTGAGTGATAGTGTAACCTTTTCGGGCAAGGCAATATTGTTAAACCCATAAATACGGATAAACTCTTCAATAACATCTATTTCGCGGGTTACATCAGAGCGGTAGGCGGGCACTTCTAACTCCAAGCCTTCATCGCTTTCTTTTTTTATGGTGATGTCTAAACCTTTCATCACAGCTTTTATATGCTCGGGTGAAGCACTTTGCCCCAATACCTGCTCTACTTTTTTATAGCGAAGTGTAATGTTTGAAGCGGGTATTTTTCTCACATATTCATCAACAACTGCACTGCTTACTGTACCCCCTGCGATTTCTAAAATCAAAGCAACAACCATTTGCAAGGCTTTGGTTGTTATTTCAGGGTCTGTACCTCGCTCGTATCTAAAAGAAGCATCAGTATTTAGTCCGTGCGCTTTTGCTGATTTACGTATGGTTACCGAATCGAAAAAAGCACTTTCTATAAATATATTTTTAGTTGCAGAGGTTACCCCACTGTGCAACCCACCGAAAACACCTGCAAGAGCAATGGGTTTCCCAGCATCGCAGATTAATAACTCAACACCTGTAAGTTTACGCTCTACCTCATCTAAAGTGGTAAATTTTTCCCCTTCTTTTGCTTTGCGAACAACAATTTTGTTCTGAGCTATTTTATCCGCATCAAAAGCATGGATAGGTTGCCCTAAAGTATGCAATACATAGTTGGTAATATCTACTATGTTGTTTATAGGGCTTAAACCTATTGATTTTAAACGGGTTTGTAACCAATCAGGACTATCTTTTACTTCTACCCCACTAATGCTAATACCGCTATATCGGGGACAGCCTTCTGTATCTTCAATAGAGACTACAACTGTATTATCGCCTTGCGGAGTAGGAATTTCTTTATATGCTATATGAGGTTGTTTGCCTGTAAGAGCGGCTAAATCTCTCGCAGTTCCCAGATGTGAGGCAGCATCACCACGGTTGGCGGTTAAGCCAATCTCGAAAACAGTATCGTTTTCAATATTGAAATAATTGGCAGCAGGTGTGCCTACTTTGGCAGCAGGGTCTAAAACCATAATCCCTTCATGGCTAGTACCTAAGCCTACTTCATCTCCGGCACATATCATCCCCTCAGATAATTCGCCACGCAGTTTTGATTTTTTTATAGTAAAAGCTTCGCCACCTGTTGGGTAAAGTGTTGTACCAATAGTTGCCACCAACACTTTTTGCCCTTGCTCTAGGTTACTAGCTCCACAAACTATTTGTAATAACTTATCAGCGCCTATATCTACTTTGGCAAGGCTCAAACGGTCGGCATTGGGGTGTTGCCATTTTTCTTTTACCTCACCAACTACAAGTCCCTTAAGTCCACCCGCTATACTACTCACCTGCTCCATACTTTCTACCTCTAAGCCGCAATTGGTTAGTAAAGGTTCCAGTTCAGCAGGTGTTTGTTCTATATCTATAATGGTTTTTAGCCAGTTGTACGAAATTTTCATGCGAGGGCAAAGATAGGTTTCAATGCTATGATGTGCTAATTTGCTGATTTGATAATTTGAAGATTTTTTTGACAATTGTATTTAGCTTTTAAGGTGTATTTTCGCACACTGCTAATGAAATTCAACCTCAAGTTAGATAAACATGCATGGTGGCAAGGGGCTATTGTAGTAGCTGCCATGGTAGCAGGTGCTAAGCTAAAACTAGAGGCAAATATTATCCCTTTTACTTTACAAACTTTTGCTTTGTGTTTGGGTGCTTTGTTTTTTAGCAGGCAGGCTGCTCTTTTGGGTACTTTAATCTACATGGTACTGGGCTTGTACCTGCCCGTTTTTAGCGGTGATGTTTTTGGTAAAGAATTTTACCAAGGTTACAATACGGGTTATGTGTTGGGGTTTCCACTAGCTGCAATATTAATTACCAGCACCAAAGCAAAATATAAAGACTGGTTTACTATTTTTTCTTGGTTATTAATGGCACATGCCCTTATACTAATTTGCGGTGTGGCTTGGGGCTCTTTTTATAAAGGCTTAGACTTATTTAAAACTATAGACAAAGGTTTTTATGCGCTATTGCCGGGTGCTATAGTAAAATCTTTTTTAGCAGCAACATTGTATTTCGTTGTGAAAAAATATATGCTAGACAAAGATTAGCTGATTTTGTGACTTCTGCTTCCTCCCACAGATTCCGAAATAAATTTGGGATGACTGCCAGCCACACAACTGGTATTACCTCATTAAGCTGCTACACCTTACTCTAAACAGTTTATTTATTTGGGGGTATAAGCCGAAAATGAAAATAAAGCCGAAGCTTAGGCGTAGAAATTCTGTGAAAAAATCTCCCCTTTCGTATTTAAGCCTTGTAAAGTATGTTTCTACTACATTTAGTGATAACCAAGCTATATAGAGTATAGTAAAGCCAAAAACCAGGTATAGAAAAAGGTCTATATAAGTATTTACAATCTCTGTAAAAAAAATGGATACCCCATAGTGCAGGACCATTAGTATGGAGCTTATAGTACCTAAGAAAAACAGTAGTTTAAAGGTATTAGTCATATTAAACCGGTGCGGTTTTGGCAATACCTTATTTATTTGTGTTGCCAATGTCCACATCCAAAATGCCACAACTCCCCAACCAATAATAACAGCAAAAGGATTTAAAGAAATATTGGTGTTTTGCTCCTCGTTAATAGACAACCAACCTAAAACTGTATTAAGCAGTGATAGGGGTAATATAACTATCAAAAAAACCAATACCCTATTTTTAGTAAGCAAAAAAATCTGGATTTTTTTAATAATTCTGCATATTCCAAATGGTAGTTTCATTACTCAGCATTTAGTTCTTTCCAAAGTAAATCTTTTAGCTCTTGCATGTGATAACCCGTTACTGATGATATGAATATGGAAGGTACATTTTTGGGAAGTTCTTGTTTTATCTCCTCCATCAGCTCATCATCCAACATATCGCTTTTGGTTATGGCCAAAAGGTGTTTTTTATGCAATAGCTCTTCATTAAACTCTTTCAGCTCATTCATCAACACTTCATATTCTTTTTTTATGTCATCGCTATCGGCAGGAACCATTAAAAGCAATATAGCATTCCGCTCAATATGCTTTAAAAAACGGTGCCCAAGCCCTCTACCCTCGTGTGCCCCTTCTATTATACCGGGTATATCTGCAATTATAAAGCTCTTATAATCTCTATATTTTACAATACCTAAGTTGGGTACCAGTGTAGTAAAGGGATAATCCGCAATCTCTGGCTTAGCTGCCGTTACTACAGATAGTAGTGTTGATTTTCCTGCATTTGGGAAACCTACTAGCCCAACATCTGCCAAAACTTTAAGCTCTAGTATACGCCACCTGTCTTCTCCGGGTTCGCCGGGTTGTGCATAGCGTGGTGTTTGGTTGGTAGGCGATTTAAAGTTGTGATTTCCTAAACCTCCGCGTCCGCCTAAGAGTAATGCTTCGCGTTGTCCGTGTTTGGTAATTTCAAACAATACTTCACCCGTTTCAGCATCTTTGGCAACAGTTCCCAACGGTACTTCAAGTATTTCGTCTTTTCCGTTGGCTCCTGTTTTCCTTCCGCTTCCCCCACTTTCTCCGTCAGGGGCTATAATATGTTTGCGGTATTTCAAGTGGAGTAAAGTCCAAAGCTGGTCGTTACCAACTACAATTATATGCCCGCCACGTCCGCCATCACCCCCATCAGGGCCGCCTTTCGAGGTAATTTTATCACGGTGTAAATGCCTGCTACCCGCCCCACCTTTTCCGCTGCGGCAATTAATTTTAACGTAATCTATAAAGTTACTTTCAGCCATTAGCTCATCAATGCCACATCAATCTGGGCGCATAGTAGTGTGAAAATCTCATCAATTTCACCTACCCCTTCTATTGAAACATATTTCCCTTGTCCCTTATAGTAGTTAGCTACAGGAAGGGTTTTGCTATTGTATACATTTATGCGGTCTTTAATCACTTCCTCGTTTTGGTCGTCTGCACGTCCGCTATCTTTCCCCCTCAATAATAAACGTGTTATTAGTTCTGCATTAGGTACTTCAAGGGCCAACATTTTAGCTATGCGCTCGTTTCGTTCTTCAAGCAGATTGTCTAATGCCTCTGCTTGTGCCACTGTACGCGGAAAACCGTCGAATATAAATCCTTTGGCTTGTGGGTTGGAATCTAGTTTACTGCGAATCATACCAATTACCACTTCATCAGGCACCAGTTGTCCCGCATCCATTAAACTTTTAGCTTTTAAGCCTAATTCTGTGCTTTCTGCTATTTCGCCACGCAATAAATCGCCTGTTGAAAGCTGAATTAAACCGTATTTTTCTACCAGTTTTCCCGATTGGGTACCTTTACCTGAGCCCGGAGGGCCAAAAAGAACTATATTTAACATGAACTTTGAATTTTTATTAGTTAGACGCGCGAAGATAAGTATTTTGCCTTTGTTGGTTTACCTTTCAGCACATTGAAGTATTAAACACTTGTATATGATTATAAGGCATTGGCTTACAGCATTTTTTATATGTACTGCTTTGGTTTTTAGTTCATGCAAAAACAAAGCCGATGCTTCCCAAAAACCCATTGGTATTATTGCTTTTTGTGATATACCTGCTGAGCATAAAGACTCTGTTAAAGCGGCTTTGGCTAAAGCTTACAGTAAGCCAATTGTTTTTTTGGGTGAACAAACTATTCCCAATCGATTTTTTATCACAATTAAATCTCCCCGATATAGGGCTGATTCTATTATTCGATACTTGAAGAGAAACAAACCAGATAGTATAGGTTATATAATAGGGCTAACCGCTTTTGATATTTCTACTACTAAAAGAGATAAGGAAGGTAATATTTTGAAACCTGAGTATAAGTATAGCGATTGGGGTATTTTTGGCTTGGGCTACATGCCCGGGGTTTCTTGTATGGTTTCTTCATACCGACTAAAACACCCGAACAAGAAAGTATTTATAAGCCGACTGCAAAAGGTAGCCATACACGAGTTGGGACATAATATGGGGCTGCCGCAATGTACTAATAAAAGCTGTGTTATGACTGATGCCGTGGAACGCATCAGCACTATTGATAATGAAGGTTTTGAATTGTGCGGGGAGTGTAAACAGAAAATTGGGATGTGAAATTTCACGTCATTACGAGGAAGTAATGACTAATTCGCTACTAGGGCGAACTCAGGATGACAGGCTTCTTCCCTATAGATTTTCTTAATTAGCACATTCTCTTCTACCTACTCCTTCAAAACATAAATCTCATTTAGGTTTCTGCCCAATCCATTATAATCCATTCCGTAACCCACAACAAAACGGTTGGGAATTTCTATACCGCTATAGTCAATTTGTAATGGGGTTTTTATAGCATCAGGCTTAGATAATAAAGTAGCTATTTTAATGCTTCTGGGGTGGTATTTTTTTAACTTATCCAACAAATGACTTATGGTTAATCCTGTATCAATAATGTCTTCAACTAATAAAATGTCTTTGTCCTTTACCTCTATATCTAAGCCCAAAAGCTGGTTGACTTTCCCTGTACTTTGTGTGTTTTGGTATGATTTGTATTTAATAAAAGAAAACTCTGCATTGCATTCCAGTTTGTTGGTTAATGCTGCTGCAAATACAAAAGCACCATCCAATACGGGTAGAATTAATGGTGGGTTTAAACGATAGTCATTATCTATTTTTTGTGCAATGGATTGTGTTGCTGCCTGTATTTTGGCTTCAGTAATAAAGGGTTCAAAAGTTTTGTCATGTAATTTTACTTCCACTCTTGCAAACTAAGAATTAATTAGTTGTTTAAAGTTTTTTGAAATAAAAATACTTAGCATAGCTACAAATAGTGCCATGTGAGCTATATATAGCTCTATGGCATAGGGATAGTGCAGCATTTTAACAATTACGGATGCCATGAAAACAGGAACCCAAAGTAGTTTTAATACATCAAGTATTTGTTTCACAGGTTTTGTTATAAACCATAGTACATATATTAAAGTTACAGCTACGGGAAATGCTACTAATAAAATATCAGCACCTACAAGGTGCAGTATTTTAAATAATATGGCTATTATAAATAACCCGATTGAAAAGCTTACATACCTTGCATATTTAGAGTAAATAAACTTTCCGTTTTTGAGCAGTAACGAAACTCCTGCAAACCAAAAGGCTGCATCAGCTATAACGGGGTACCGGCTATCTACGGGAATAATAAAACCTACCAGAACAACTAGTATAGAAACACCCAACATTAGCAGCAGGGTAGTATTTGAAAATCTTAAAATAAGGTTATAGAATGGGTTCACCACTCAAAACTACTTAAAAACTATCTTATTGCCTGTTTCAAAATCAAACAATGTTAGGCGGCGTAACTGGTAGTACGATACCCAAAAGTTTTGCAAGTTTCTAATATTAGTTATCAGTGCCTGGTCTTTCTCGTTTTGGGCTATGGTAAGGTTGGTAAGGTCTATTTTACCCAATACAAAGCGTTTGGTGCTTATATCGTATCGCTGGCGTGCAATAGTGTCTGATTTTGCAGAAATAGCCAATATTTGTTTCAGTTGATTAAACTGTAGCACATTATTCATTATCTCCAACTCTAAATTGTTACGGTTATTTTCTATTTGTGCTAAGCGGCTTTCTTTATTGTTTTTAGCCACCATATAAGCTGCTTTGTTTCGCCCAAAATTTAAAATAGGCATGGTAAAACCAATAGTAAGTTGCTGAGAGTTTAGCAAATTATCATAGGCTTCATTCAGTTGCCCTGCACTATTATTTAAACCGAAACTAGCCGTTAAATCACCTGTAAAACGACGGTCTGCTTTTGCTCTCCGAATATTTAGTTCTGCATCCGTTTCCTGAATTTTAAAGTTTATATAATTACTTCTGTTATCTCTTGCCTCAGCTAGTGCTTTTTCTAAATTCACGGTATATAAGGGAAGACTTCGATTATAAACTACTTCCAGTTTTTGGTCGCCATCAATACCCAAAAGATTTTTTAGTCTCACTTCAGCAGTTAGAATATTAACCCTAATCTGGTCTACTGAGTTACGGGCATTCATTAGGTTTAATTCTGCTTGCAGTTTATCGTTCTCTGCTATTTTACCTACATTAAACCTGCCCTGTGCTACAGTATATAAGGTATCGTTTATAGCAGCATTATATTCTGCATTTTTAAGCTGTTTTTGTAAAATATAAAAATCGAAAAATGCATTGGTTATAGAGATAGATAAGTCTTCTAAAGACTCAGTGGCTTGTCTTTGTGCAAACTCATATTGCAGTTTTGCCTGTTTCCAATCCCATCGTAAAGTATTTACCCTAAACAAAGGCTGAGTAATACCTATTTCTAACGGTGAAGCACGCCACGTTGCAGTTGGGTTTCCACCCAATTGGTCTATCCTACCCAATCCTGATGACATAAATATACTTCCACCTGTTGGGGTAATATTTTGTGATAATGACAATGACCCGAATGAGTTTGCAATATTTTGTTCTTGAAAGGAAACATCTCCATTGGGTTGAGTAATCCCTGTAACCTGACGTGATAAACCCGGCAGGTTTCCTCTTAAAGCCAAACTTGGAAGTAATGACGAACGTGCAGATATATAATTCCACTTGGCACTACTGTATGCAGCTTTTATGCTTCGTGCCGATGGGCTATGTTCGTGCCCGTAGGCAATAGCTTCTTTAAGGGTTAACTTTGTTTGCGCTACTATACTTAAAGAACAAAATACTAATACCGAAATACTAAAATACTTTATACAAATGTACTTGCTACTAACTTTTATTCTATTCATGCCTTAATGATTCTACAGGGTCTTGTTTTGAAGCTCTTCTAGCAGGTGTAATGCCTGATAACAGCCCTACTATTATTGATATGGTAAATGATATAACAACTGATATAGGAGTAATTATGGTCTTGATGCCCAAAAATAGTTCTATTGAATAACATAATCCTACCCCAAATAGAACTCCTATAATTCCTCCCGAAAAACTTATTGTTACTGCTTCACTTATAAATTGTTGTGAAATATCTTTTTGTGTTGCTCCTAAGGACTGGCGCAAACCTATTTCTTTAATACGTTCCATAACGCTGGCAAGCATAATATTCATAATACCTATACCCCCAACTATTAATGATATTGAAGCTATGAATGCTAACAGTATATTAAACTGGCGTTTGTTTTTTTGTTGCTGTTTTAAAAGCAACTCCGGTATTTGTATATCAAAGTCTTCAACATCGTTGTGGCGACGGATGAGCATTTTTTTCACTACTTCTGACACTTCACGCATCATTTCGGTGTTTTTCACTTTCACCACCAGTTTATCAATTTGATGGTAGTTTTTGGGTTTCTGTGCATCTTCATCATCATCGTTCCAACCTCCGCGGCGCATATCGCTTGGTGTAATACGAGAACGGTCTTTAAACCTTGTGAGCATGGTACTTACGGGCACATACACTTCTTGGTTTGCATTACGGACTGAATACGTTGATATGGTTTGACTGGATACATTTTTAGCGGTTAATACACCCACTACGGTAAGCCAAACATCGCCACATTTAATTTTTTGCCCTATGGGTTCTACATCGGTAAACAATTTTGCTTTGAGTGATTTACCTATTATGCAAACAGGCTCTGCCAAATTAAAATGAACTTTGGTAAATGCTGCACCTTCTCCAATTGATAAAACTGCTACATCAAAAAAGTTATTATTTACCCCTATTATTTTACCTGACAGGCGTTTGCTTTTATAAATTATAGGTTGCTCCAACTCTATTTCGGGACTGACATAATCAACATAGTTTTTTAGTGTGGTTACTATATTTTCACCGTCGGCAAGCGTTAACCCCGAAGTATAGCGTTTAACCTTTTCTTCTTCTTTTTCCTCGGTTATTTCTTCTCCATCTTTATTTTGATTTTCTTCCCAAACTGCCGTTATGGTAATATTGTTGGAGCCTACTTGTTTTAGTTGTTCGGCAATTTCATTCTCAGTACCTTTTCCTATAGCAAGCATTGCTATTACTGCTGCTACACCGAATATAATACCCAGCGAGGTAAGGAAGGCCCTGAAACGATTATACATAATTGCCTCAAGCCCAATGAAAAAATTAAAAATCAGGCGATTAAAATTCATAGAAATAGTTTGCCTTAGCCTTCAATAATTATAACATCACTACCTCCGCCTCCACTACGGGGGACTTTTTTCTCCTCTTTTTTGATTGCTGTATCAACCGGAGGTTTAAGCAAACTATCGGGCAGTAAATTCCATTTTAGGGTGGCGGTATCATTCATGTCTTTCAATACCACTACCTCATTTTCTTTTAAACCGTATTTTATGTGAGCATCTTTATTGTTAGTTGCAGCAACATAAACTTGCTGGCGCACTACACTTCCACCTGCTTTTTTATAAACGTATGATTTTGTTCCCGCTACATTTATAGCTTCAACAGGCACGGTAAGTGCATCATCTTCCCCCCCATATAAAATATTACAACTGGTTGTCATTGAAGGACGAAGCGTACTGTCTTTTGATAACACGGTAATTACAACTTCAAACACTTTGCTATTTTGGTTGGGGCGTTGTTCACCTATACTGGCTACCGTTTTCACTTTACCTTTAAGTTCTTTGTTTGGGTCAGCATCTAAACCTATATCAACTTTTTGCCCAACTTTAACTTTTTGTATGTCCACCTCATTTACATAAGAAATCACTTCCATATCCCTTAAATCGGGAAGGTTAGCCACATCAGGGTCCCAAACGTTTATAGTGCTCCCCACAACTCTTTTTCGTCCGTTCCATTCTTTAGCATAAATAATCATTCCCTCTTTTGGGGCTGTAATAGTCAATTTTGAAAGAAGGTTTTCGTATTTTGATAATCGGTTTTTTGCTTTGGCAAGGTCTGAAGCTACTATGTTCATTTTTGCTTTTGCCTGTGCAACTTTATTTAGCAATGTTTCTTGTTTTTGCTTTAGCGTACGCTCTGCTTTATCGTAAGCATTTTGTACTTGTTGTTTTATAGCAGGGGCTTCAAATGCAGATTGTTCCAACTCCAGTTTTTTCTGTTTCAACTCAAACTTAAAGTTCTCAACTTCATCTCTGGCTTCGCGCAATTGTATAGCTGTATCCAATTGGGTTTGGTTATATTCCGATTGTTTTTTTTGTACCTCAAGTAGCTCTTCATTTAGCTTATTCATTACTTCAGTTTTATCTAAAGTAGCTACATAGTCTCCTTCTTTTACAATAGAACCCTCAGGTACCAAATCGTTTATTTTAATTTGATAGATACGTGCCGAGCGTAAGCCCATGGGTGCCATAATATCGGTCTGGGTTTTTGCCCGTAATTCTCCCGTAACAGTAATTACAACATCGAAACGCCCTTTTTTAACTTTGGCGGTTACATCCGCTCCCGATAATTCATCACTTTTGAAAAGAAATTTCCAAGACAATAAAGCAACAACAACTATTGCTATTAAACTAAGTATGACTTTTTTATTCATAGGCTACCTTTAAACAATCATAAATGTCAACGAAAATAAAGTATCGTTAATATGCCTATTACTAAAAATAGATGAATGCAAAATTTACAGGATAAGCAAACGGTTTTGTTTCATAGGCAACAAATGGCAAGCAATTTTCTTTCCAAAAAATAAAAATTGTTGTTATTTAGAATCAATCTTGTGCTCTATCTACAAGCTTTGTATCCAGTTGCTTAGACACTTTTGCTCCCAGTTCTCTAAGGCTTTCTGCACGTTTTATAAGGTTTCCGCGCCCATCTACCAATTTTTTCATACTATCTTCATAAGCCATTTGGGCGGTTTTCATTTTCTTACCTAAGTCTAAAAGATTTTCAGTAAAGCCTACAAATTTATCATACAAATCTCCCCCTTGGCGAGCAATCTCTAGTACATTTCTGTTTTGATACTCTTGTTTCCAAATATTTGCAATGGTTCGTAGTGTAGCCAATAGTGTACTTGTAGTTACAATTACAATATTTCTATCAAAGGCATCATTAAAAATCTCTTGGTCGTTTTGCACCGCCATAGAAAAGGCTGATTCAATAGGAATAAATAGTAATACAAAATCAGGCGAGTCTACCTCATACAACTGGTGGTAACGTTTCTCACTTAATTGTTTCACATGCTCTCGTATAGATTTTATATGTGCTTTAAGCCAACCCTCTTGCTCATTTGGGTCTGTGGTTGCAGTTATACGCTCATAAGCTGTAAGCGATACTTTAGAGTCTACTATTATATTCTTATTATCAGGTAGTTTTACAATAACATCGGGTTGCTGTCGGCGACCCTCATCATTCACAAAGCTTTCTTGCACGGTATATTCCTGCCCTTTGGTTAATCCGCTTTTTTCTAAAACACGTTCCAAAACCATCTCACCCCAGTTACCTTGTGTTTTGCTTTCACCTTTTAGTGCTTGCGTAAGTCGGTTGGCATCTTCACGCATGCCTTGGTTCAACTCGGTAAGGTTTCGTATTTGTTCTTGCAGGCGGCTTTGCTCCTTACTGTTTTCTAAATGTGTTGCTTCTACCTTTTTCTTAAACTCCTCCATTTTTTCTTTCAAAGGGTTTAACACCACATCTAAGCTATCGCGGTTTTGGCGAACAAATTTTTCGCTTTTCTCTTCAAATATTTTGTTGGCAAGGTTTTCAAATTCTTTTGCCAAACGTTGTTGCAACACTTCTATTTCTTGCTTTTGGTTGGCTAATTTTTCTTCAAGGTTTTGCAGTTGGTTTGCCAGTTTGCTGTTTTCCGCAGTTAGCTCTAAGCTTTGTTTTTGGGCTTCATCAATTTGTGCTTTGGCTTCGGTAACAGTAGTTTGCAGGTTTTGTGCTTTTTCATCTGCTGCTATTTTTTCCGCAGTTAGCTTTGTTGCTTCGTTAGCTTTAGTTTCATACTCCTCTCGGCTAACCATTTTAGCTAATTTATTCTTACCCAAAAGCCAACCTATAAAAATGCCTGCCGCAATACCTATTATTAAAACTACTATTTCCATATTTTTGCCCGATTTTTTCCGATAAATTAACCGAAGAAAACCATAGAACAATAATCGTATTAAATTGGGACTTTTTAACCTCAAAACACCCACAAAACCTACCCGTGCTATTACCTTTAAAGGTAAGGTATTGGCTCGCCTGTTGTGGATAGTTTATGGAGTGTTCCACATTTTTAAGCGTAAACAATGGCAATATCCGCCTAAAGGTTTTCATGATGACCCTTTGCATTTTAAGTTAAAAGACATTCTTTTTTTCGGGTATAAGTACTATTTCAAAACTTTAGAACAAGCTGAGAAAAACTCAGGATTAAAAGATTACTTTAATACCCAAAACTTTGTTTTTCCTGAAAAACCTTTAGCTGCCAAAACCATTACCTTAAGCGCAGGCGGAGATTTAATGCCTTATGAATGGATTTCACCCGAATCTACCCAACACTTATGGGATGAGGTGGGCGATTTCTTTTTTAACAGTGATATTGTTTTTGCCAATCTTGAAACGCCTATTTGTGTCTCTGAAAAAGATTGCGCCACCCCCGAAGTAATGTTAAATGACATGTACTTTAACGGCTCGGCACAGTTATTTGATATTTTTAGTGGTAATGGCAAGTATAAAGGGTATGATGTATTAAGTACTGCCAATAATCACATGTTGGATATGGGTGAGCAAGGGCTTAAAGACACCCTTACTTTTTTAGAAAATAAGAAAGTTAAAGCAGTTGGCTCAGCTAGAGATAAAGAGGCACAAAATAACTTCCCTATTATTGAGCGTGATGGTATTAAGGTAGCGTTCTTAGCATATACCTATAGCCTAAACAAACTGAAACCTGTTGCAGGTAAAGAATACCTAACCAACTACCTTCCCTTAAACCAAGAAGGGTGTGATATTACCCTTATTAAGCAACAAGCCAAACTAGCCAAAGAACGCGGTGCTGATATGGTTATTTGCTCACTGCATTGTGGTTGTGCTTACCAAGCTTTCCCCGCCAACCATACGGTTGATTTATACCATAGATTATTTGATGAAGCCGGTGTAGATGTTATTTTAGGACACCACCCTCACAACCCGCAACCTATAGAGCAGTATCCGTTTACTGACCCTAATACTGGAGAACAGAAAATAGGTTTTGCAGCATACTCTTTGGGAGATTTTGTGGCTTATGATTTGAATATTTTTTGCCGTATGCCCCTGCTTTTGAAGCTTGAAATTTGCAAAACCTTTGAGCATACTTTTGTATCGGGTATACAAATATTACCCGCATATATTGCCGGAAAAAAAGTTGGGAAAAACCTTGATATCTGCTTGTTGAACCTTAATACCTTAGCTGAAAACAATTTTAAACACACCTTTATTGATAATGAGCTTGAACAAGAAGCAAAAACACTGAATAACTTTTTGCAAAACCATGTTTTACCGTTTCAGCATAAAAAATGGGTGGTAAAGTAATTATTGGTTAACTTTAGCTAAAAGTTAAAACACGATGGGACAAAAAGGAGATAAATTAACAAAAGAGGGTACACTCTCAGCAGAGTTGTTTGTTGAGAAGTTAAATAGCATTGATGGTATTAGCAGCAAAAAAATGTTTGGCGGGCATGGTATTTTTCATAATGATAAAATGTTTGGCATAGTAGATTCTAAAGGAAAATACTTTTTAAAAACAGATGATAGTAACAAAGCTATGTTTGAAGCCAAAAACGCCGACAAACATAGCAAAATGCCCTATTATTCAATACCTGATGAGGTAATGAACAACCAAGAAAAGCTTATAGAATGGGCTAAAAAATCTATTAATACAATAGCCGATAAATAAACTATGCTACCTGCATCACAACAAGAAAAGGCGACTGAGTTTTCAAAACTTCATACCAATGAAGACATACTTGTGCTTTTAAATTCTTGGGACCCGGGTAGTTCAAAACTTATAGAAGCCGGTGGTTTTAAAGCTATTGGCACTACCAGTATGGGTATTGCTGCTTCGCTGGGATACCCCGATTGCCAAACCATTCCTTTTGATGAAATGGTTGCTGCTATTAAACGTATTGTAGAAAAGGTAAGTTTACCCGTAACTGCTGATATTGAAGGCGGGTATGGGAAAAACCTAGCAGAAATAATAGCATGTACTAAAAAGATAATTGAAAGTGGTGTTGTAGGAATAAACATTGAAGACAGCTATAACTTAAGCCCGAAATTGGTAGATGAAGTAGAGTTTTGTGAAAGGATTACAGCGATAAGAGAATTATCAAATACATTAAACATTCATTTGGTTATAAATGCCAGAACTGATGTGTTTTTAACTGCATCAGGTTCTGAACAAAGCAGGCTAAAAGAATCTCATCCGCAGAGGGAATAAATACCGTGAAGCAGGTGCGGATTGCGTTTTTGTACCTGATGTATGGGAGGAAGACAAAATAACCACATTGGTTAATGAAATAAATGCACCTGTAAATATTTTAGCAAACCCTACTAACGGAACAGGCTTCCCCCCATCAATTAAAAAACTGGAAGAACTAGGGGTTGCCAGGGTTAGCTTAGGTTCATCATTAATGAAATCTACATTGGCAAGCATTAAGAAAATAGGCGAAGAACTTATAGAAAGTGGAACATACAATACCCTTTCTGAAAGTTTAAATCCTATACCTGAAACACTAAAAGCTTATAAAATGGCTACAGGTTCAAAGTAGAAATCTGTTAATTTCTAAAAATTCACCCCTATTTTCGACAAACGTTACTAGCCCACAATACTATACACCCCAATACTTTACGTTTATAAACATAGCCTGTGTTTTAGTACTTTTGTTACTTTAAAATAATATACTCACCTACTATACATGACAATAGACGAAATAAAAGATAAAGTAACTCCTATTTTTCATAGTGTTTTTGCTGATGATAGCATAGTAATAACCCATGAAATGAGCGCTAAAGATGTTGAACGTTGGGATTCTTTAAACCATCTAAGCATGATTTCTAGCGTAGAGAAAGAATTTGGTATAAAATTTAAACTAAAAGAGTTAGTAGGTATGAAAAACGTTGGCGATATGTTGCACCTTATTGAAGCAAAAACCAACGCATAATTTACCATGAATAAAATTTGGCAATCGGTAGGTATTTTGTTTCTGCTCAATGCAGCCATTTTAGGTTTTGCATTTGTGTATGAAACTGCTTTTGCACCATCCGAAAACCAAATTAAAAACGATGATAACAGCTTCCGTTTTATTACGCTGTCTGAAATTGTAACACCCAACACTACTATTGTAAATGATACAGCCGAACAAATAGCAGAAAAACTACTCAAAAGCGATACACTAAAAATTGTTAAGCTTAAAAAGCGTGGTAAAATAGATTCTGCCTTTTTAGATAAACCTGGAGACAGCACTTTTAATAATAAAATTAATAATCCTGAAGCATTGGATGGTTTTTTTGAAGCCCTTATCCAAGAAAAAGATAATGCTTTAGTACGTGTAGCACACTATGGCGATTCACAACTTGAGGGTGATAGGGTCACTGTTCATATACGCAAAAACCTGCAAGCCAAATTTGGCGGCGGTGGCTTAGGCTTTGTTCCGTTAGACGATATAGCGAGTAATGGCAGTTACTCCAGAATAAATAAAGGAACCTGGACAAAGTATAATGTTTTTAATAAGCGACTAAAAAAGAACAGTTATTACGGGCTTAGCGGATATGTATTTCGCTTTGCTAAAGGCGAGGTAATACCTGACAGTACTGCTACAATGGTTAAAAAAGACACTACCCTAAAAACTAAGGATAGTGTTATAGTGGTAACTGAAACTGACAGTACTATAAACAAAACCATAGTAGAAAAACCTAAAAAATAGATTACACCAAAAATGCATCCGTAACCTACCGTTTTTATAAACGCAAAAAAATTAAGTACAACACGGTATCATTAATGTATGGCAGAACTACAGAAGGTTTTGGTATAAAATGTTATACCCTTGATGATAAATTACTTTCTACCGATACTATAAAAACCGAGTTGGGATACGCTAATAAAAAACTAAATATTCCTGCCAATTTAAAAGGGTTTAAAATAGAGTTCTTAGGCAATCATAGCCCTGATTTATACGGACTGCAAATTGACGATACGTCAGGTATTATAGTAGACAATTATGCTATACGCGGGCACAGTGGCGACGGGCTTTTTAGAATCAATGACGAATACCTGAGTAAACAGATAGTTAATACTAATACAAGACTTATTATTTTTCAGTATGGAGCTAATATGCTCCCCTATTTAGATGATGAAAAAGAATGCAAACGGTATGAAAACTCTTTCTATCGTTTGTTTATGAAATTTAAAAAAGCAGCACCCAATGCCAGTATTTTAGTTATAGGAAACGGCGATATGGGATATAAAAAAAATGGAGAAGAAAAATCTTATCCTTATGTTCGCTGTTTAAGTGATATACAGAAAAGTGCCGCTAAAAAAGCAGGGTGTGCTTTTTGGAGTTTGTTGGATGCCATGGGAGGAGATAATGCCATACTAAGCTGGAAGCGAAAAGGCTTGTGCATGCTAGACGGGCATTTAACCCCAAAAGGACAACGCATAATGGCAAACCTAATTTTTAGGGCTATTATGAGAGAGTATAACAATTACGTAATAAAGCAACAAAACAGTTAGTTAAGCGTTCTAAAAATAGTAAGTGAATAGATTAAAATACATATTGTTTCTAGTACTTTCAGCAAGCCTGATGCAAATAAGCTATGCCCAAAAAACGGGTATGAAAAGCATTAGGTTAGGTGATACTTTGGCTGAGGAAGAGTATGTTTCAAAGTTTGTTCGCTACCAACGTTACCTGCCATTTATTAAATACGATGAAAACTACGTTGAGTGGAACACTGTAAAAGCCATTGAAAACTTTTTTGTGAAACTGGCAAATGCTAACAGCAAAAAAGTAAATATTTTACATATTGGCGACTCGCACCTGCAAGCTGATTTTTATACAGGCTATGTTAGAGAGCATATACAGGAGGTATTTGGTTATGGGGGTAGAGGGTTTATTTTCCCATACGCATGTGCAAGCACACACTCTACCTACGACTACAGAACCTGGAAATACGGCAAATGGGAAGGTGCACGAAATGTGAAAAACCCATACTTGATGGATATAGGTATTACAGGAGCTGTGGCAAGAACCTATGATAGTAGCGCAGGATTTAAATTCGGGTTTAAAGAAGGCATTTTAAAGCCTGAGTTTACAGTAATGAAAATTTACTGTAAAAAGAGTGAACAAAGCTTTAACCTAAAGCTGAAACTGAATAACTACGACGATACCATATACCTTAAAACCAATGTACGCCCCAATCAATCTTTTGTAAGGATTGATTTACCTGTTGTGGCTGATACATTTGAGGTATTTGTAGATAAAACCGACAGCCTACAAAACTTTTTTGAGTGCTATGGCATGATGATAGAAAGTTGCAAAAATAAAGGTGTTGTATACAACAGTGTAGGTATTAACGGTGCGGGCTACAGCCACCTACTTACCCAAACCTTGTTTGATAAACAAATTGAAGAGCTAAAGCCTGATTTGGTAGTGATTGATTTAGGGGCTAACGACTTTTACGGTTATCGCTATAATAGGACTATGATGGAAGCTAATTTGAAAGAAATAATACATAAAGTAAAAAAGGCTTCCCCACAAACATCAGTACTAATATCGTGCTCACAAGATATTTACTACCGACGACGCAGAAATATTTATGCTACTTACCCTTTTTCTAAACTTATTCAAGGTACGGCAAAAGAAGAAGGTGCAGCATGGTATGACTATTATTCAATTTCAGGGGGTAGGTACTCTATGCTAAAATGGAGGCGCTACCGTTTGGCAAAACGTGATAAAGTGCATTTAACTACAGCAGGGTACCATGTAAAAGGAGATTTATACTTAAATGCGTTATTAAACTCATACGTACATTATCTTAAAGAACGTCCTGATAATTTATTGGTTGCTAATGGCGGATTGAAAATAAACGTTAGCGATAGCTTGTTTATAGCAAAAGATGCCTTAACCAACATTGAAAACGATAGCACCAAGCGCAAAATAATTTACAAAGTTCGTAAAGGTGAACATTTACGCACCATAGCCCGCCGCCATAATGTAAACCAAGATGATATTATGGATTGGAACGGTTTGGAGCGTTACTATTTATACTGGGGGCAAAAGCTTGTTATATATGTAGATAAAGACTGGAAAGCTCCTGTGTATAAAAGAGCTGCTAAAAAATCTAAACGAAAGTCAGTATCTACAAAAGGGGGAAAAACGTATAAAGTCCGTTCGGGCGATACCTTGTGGGCTATAGCACAAGCAAATGGTGTAACTGTATCACGCATCAAAAGGCTCAACAATATGCGTAATTCTAAAATATGGCCCGGGCAAAAACTAATTATCAGATAGTAGAACAGTAAATGGACATAGCTGCTTATTTCCCTCAATTTGCCTATGATGTTTTAGCTCCATTACAATTCAATTCAGTATTCTTTTTTGCTATCTTTTCTATTTTTTATGTATTGTATGCTACAGTATTTAATAACATAAAACTTAGAAATCTTTTGCTATTAGTATTTAGCTTATTTATTTACTATAAGCTAAGTGGGTTGTATGTAATACTAATGGCTGTAGTTACGCTCTCCGATTTTTTAATAGGGAAACAAATACTTAAGACAGAAAGCGAGAGAAAAAAGAAAAACTGGCTGTTTCTATCATTACTTATTAGTGTAGGCTCTTTAATTTACTTTAAGTACACGCCATTTATACTTGAAAATGTAAATGCCGTTTTCGGCTCTAATTTTAAACCTGCATCGGGCTTTTAATGCCCATAGGTATATCATTCTATATATTTAAAACCATCAGCTATGTTGTAGACTGCTATAATGAGATGATTGAGGAACCTGAAGAAAACTACCTTAATTATTTACTTTACTTATCGCTATTTACAACAATACTGGCAGGCCCCATTGCAAAAGCCCGAGATGTATTGCCACAACTTCATCAAAAGCTTGCTGTAACCAAAGAATATATTGGTAAAGGCTTTTATTTAATCCTACTGGGTGCTGTAAAGAAATATTTGGTTGCCGATTTCCTTTGGACGAATTTTATAGAACGCGTATTCAATCAGCCCACATTGTTTTCAGGATTCGATAACCTTATGGCAATGCTGATGGGCACTATACAGTTCTACTACGATTTTGCAGGCTATACTGATATGATGCTGGGAATTTCACTGCTTTTAGGTTTAGAAATTCAAGGAAACTTCAACCGCCCGTTCTTAGCCCAAAACATCAGCGATTTTTGGCGACGTTGGCATATAACCCTTTCTACTTGGTTAAACGAGTATATATTTATGCCCACCTCTTTTGCTTGGCGAAATCTGAAGAAAACAGGGGTGGTACTTGCCAGCTTATTCACCTTTGTAATTTCAGGTATATGGCACGGTCCTAAGTTTACCTACATACTTTGGGGTACTTTGCATGGAGTAGCCATTGCCTGGGATGTTGCCAGCCAAAACTGGCGTTTCGCAGTAAAAAAGAAAATTAACGCCACCTTTTATAAGATAGTAAGTATCATACTCACTTTTGCATTTATAAGCCTTACCATGGTTATATTTAATGTGAAAACTTTGCCTATGGCTTGGGATATGTATGATATGATTTTTGTGCAAATGGATTGGAGTATTGCTGTGGAGTGGTTCCCTATTTACTGGAAAGAGTTTGTAATTTTTGCTATAGCTGCATTAGTACATTTTTTACCGTTGAGATTAAAAGAGTTTTCAATTGAGCAGTTTACTAACTTCCATTGGAGTTTAAAAGCAGTAACGGGTTTAGCTGTTATAGTTTTTATTTATCAGTTTTTCTCAGCAGAAACACAGCCTTTTATTTATTTGCAGTTTTAATTCCTCGTCATTGCGAGCTTACCTTCTTAGGTTAAGCAAAGCAATCTAATACGTGGCTGCTTAATGCCTTCTATAAAATAGATTGAGATTGCTTCGGAAGACCTCGCAATGACGTCAAATAAGCAAGACTAACTTCTTTTTACCTTAATCAAAAAACTTCCAGGCAATACCTAAGCGAAATACTCTGCTGTCAAGCGGGTTATGGGGAGAGGCATAATAACGATTACCGAAAAAACCATCGCTTACATGCTGCATTTTTAAGAATAGCGAAAAGGTACGTATATGTCCGTTAATAAAGGCATTAAACATAGGGTAATTCCCAATATTTACACGGTTTTGCAAGTACCATTGTTTTGTTTCAGGGTCGTAAGTATCGGCAGCAATGTCAGAATAGTAGAAAAGCTCTACCCCTATTTGTGCATACAGGGCTTTTTTAAACATGTGTCCTTGAAAGTAGAGAGAATTCCACGTAGCTAGTTGAGGGATTCGCAATACATTACTATTACTATTAAACTGGGCTGTAATATTATTATCTAAACAAAATTTACCTACTGTAAATTTCTTTCTGAAATTTATACTGGTAACGCTAATGGCTTTAGCCTCTTGCCTTGCAGTTAGTGTCGAATCAAAATAAATATAGTTATTTATCAATTGCTGCTTTACAACAAGGTGGTAGTTGTTCTTAAATTTCTTGGTACGTATACCTGCCGAAATAGTATTGACAAAGGTTTTATTAAAAGTATTATCCCAAAAATTATGATTACCCAAAAAGAAAAACTGGGTTACTTGAGGTTCATAAGCTTGAAACAATGCTCCCCCATCAATGGCAATTTTACCTAAATCAATACTCAACCGTCCTTTAACCTTATAGTCTGCCTGATTATAACCCGTTACCCAAAATTTGCCCTCAGCATTAAAGGTTATAGGGAACTTCAAATAAGGGTTTGTACTTATGCTTCCTCCTACATAAGTATTGTTATACTGCCCTTGTGCTTGTGTTTGCCAAGAAATAGTATGAAAATCATAACCTGCTGTGGCACTGAACAACAAAGCCTTTTTCACAGGTAAGCTATCACGCAAATAGCCCATAAAAGGGGCCGTAGCAATTGTAACTGAGTTGCTTAATACATTATGCTGTATAGAATCAAAGGTTTGAGTTTCATCAAACAAAGTAAAATTATAAAAGGTGCCCGTATCAAAGCTTAAATCGGTATATAAGTAACGGCTGCCCGTATAAGCAAACTCATGGGTTATAACATAGTTTGGGATAAGTGTTTTTGCCGAATCTAAAGCCCATGTGCCTGCCTCAGGCATATAATATTTCAATTGCCTTTTTTTGCCTAAACGCCACATATTGGTAATACGATAGTCGTTGGTTTTAATGGTGTTTTTTGCTTTGTCTACATCATCACCCAAACGTACATCTACCTGGCTGATACCTGAATTGGCTTCAAAAGCAGAATCACTAACTATTCCTCCGTTTTCCTCATTCCGTATTCTGTTCCAAGTGGCACTGATTATCAAATGATATTTCTCATCAGGGCTATGGTACCAGCTAAATAACCTTGTATTGTATACCCCTGTTCGCTGTCTTAGCTGGAAGCCGTCGCTTTTGATACGGCGGTAATCTATCCCAATATTCCAATTGGGTTTTATGTTTTGTGTATGTAGTGCTTTTAGTGTGATAAACTCTTGCCCGCCTTGCGTATAAAATAAATCGGTATAGGCACGGCGTACTTTATACATTCTCATTTTATCAGGGGTAAATAAATAGTGCCTGAATGATTGCCGAATACCTACATCAAAACCGCTTCTACGTTCTGCATCAAATAGTAACGGTTTGTAGGCTGATACTATATTGCCTTGGTCTAAAAAGGCTATTTCGTTTCTGTATAAAGGGTGGAATTGCTGAAACCTATAGGGAACTGTATCAGGATGCGAAAGACTGTCAACAGCCATAACCAGGTTACCCTTGGGCAGGAAGTTTATTTTTTGGTAGCGTTCTGTCAATTGTGCCTTAACACCCATGCCCCAAATAATAAAAAAGGGTATTAGCAGACGTTTAGAAATAACTGGCAAAAATTGGGACATTAATAACGCTTACGGTTTCAGAATTTTTTTGCAAATATTGCTAATTCTGCCCGTAATTGTTACAAAATATATGCCCTGCTTTAAATGCGAGGGTATATTTACTTCTATATTATTTATTCCACTTTCTATATTATGTTGGCTTGCATATACTTTTTGACCGACAGCATTTGTAATAGAAACAGTTATATTTTTCTCGTTTTGGTTGAAGATATTGATGTGAAGTTTGTCGCTACTTAGTGGATTAGGATATACTTTAAAGTCTTGTATGCCTACTTCTTTGGTAGATGTTAATACATCAGACTTTAATACGAAAAGACCATTGGTTTGGTCTGATGCCAGAATAATACCTGACGGTAAAAACGGATACACTGACCAACACCCGTAAAAGCCGCTGTACACTCCCTCATTGTTCTGCGGATAGGTATCGAAAAATGCGGTTAGTTTAGGTTCTTTGGGATTTGAAATATCGAAAATATAGGCTCCATCTTCATAATATGAAACATATAAATAATCGCCTTTTATGTATGGATTATGAGGAACCGCCCCCACATTTGAACGGAAAACCGATTGTAACTCAATATTAGCATAGTTGCTCACATCATACGCTTTTATGCCCAAGCCCAAATTCTCGTCAACAAAAATTAAAGTATTACCATCTTCACTTAACCATGAGCTATGATTGTATCCTTTTTCAGGATAATCGGGAATTGTACCCATTAGTCTGGCGTTTGAAGGGTTGCTTACATCGTAAATAAAAACTCCGCCCGTTTCACCTGAACAATAAGCTGTATCGTTTCTCACATGGGTATCGTGGCAAAAATTAAACGCAGGTGCACCGCCAAATATGGGAGGTGTAAGTACTCCTATTAATTTAGGACGCTCAGGATTTTCTAAGGATAGTATTTGCATTGCCCTACGTGTACCGAAATTTGTGGTAACCGTATTGCAATACAACCTATCTCCCTCTATAAATATGGTATGGGTACGATACAACAGTGAATCACTATCATACACCTTATGCACTGAATCAGGTAAATAACTTAAGTCGAAAATTTGTAGTGAGCCAATGCCTGCATCTTGCACCGCATAGCAATAGTGGTCGTATGTATCATAATCACGCCAGGTTGAGAATCTACCCCTACCTGCTTCTACATCGCACTTTTTGGGGTTATAAGGATCTGTAACATCTATAAAATAGGTACTGTCTACAGAGCCCATAATGGCATACTCGCGTTTTTTAATACTATCATACCAGCCCCAGCATGCATTAAAAGTTTGTATTCCGTTACTGGCTAAACTATCATCATCCCAGCGGGATAGATGGAACATATTAAATTCTTTATGTTTGAGGGGTTCTTGCGCTTGGGTAGATAAGCTAATGAAGCTTATCAGAACTAAAAGTATGGCACGTATTAGCTTCATTAATTCTCTTCTTCGTTAGTATTAGACAGTTCTTTTACTATATAAGTTTCAATATGCTGCACAAATTTCAGTTTGTCCTCTTCATTCATCCCAATTTCCATAGGTAATACATATAGGTTCCACGATTCAATAATCTCTTTTAAAGTTTCACTATTTAGTTTCACTGCATCTTTTTGGGTGGTTAATATTACTTTATCATCTCCACTCCACTCTTTAAAACGTTTATCCAGGTCTTTAAGGTTGTATTTGTTGTATTTATAATGGTCTGTCAACTTTATTACCTCATAAGATGCTGTATTTTCTTTTAAATATGTTTCAACTGAGGCTGCATTGGCAATACCTGCAAAAAATAAAACGTCTTTATCCTTTAATTGATTTAGTGTTTCTTTTCTCTCACCAAATTTATAAGGTTTACCGTATTGTAAGTAGCTAAATACTACTACCTGATTGGGTAACGGTTTGATTTTTTTTGTAATGGTTTCTTTTTCTTGTGTAGATATATTTCGGGGGCATTTGGTTACCACAATAATTTCGGCTCGTCTATACCCCCTTTTTCCTTCGCGTAAGTTACCTGCCGGTAATACCATATCGTTATAAAACATGGCGTTGTAATCGGTAAGCAAAACATACAAACCTGCTTCAACATACCTGTGTTGGTAAGCATCGTCAAGCAAAACTACTTGTGTTTCAGGTGCTTCTTGCAATAGTGATGGTATAGCTACAATGCGCTGTTCGCCTACGGCTACATTTGCATACGGATGGTTAAGTTTTATTTGTAAAGGCTCATCTCCTACAGCTTTTGCTTCGCTATCTTCATTTACCACAAAAAAACCTTTGGTATTTCGTCCATAGCCACGGCTTACCACACCCACTTTATAAGTATCTTTTAATAATGATATAATAAATTCTATATGTGGCGTTTTCCCTGTACCTCCTGTGCTAAGGTTACCCACGCATATTACAGGAAAGTCAAACTTAAAAGAGCGAGTTAGCTTTTTATCAAATCCCCAATTGCGCAAGCGCATAAACCCTGCGTATAGCGATGAGAAAGGATATAAAAGTTTTCTTAGTTGTGATGTTGTTTTCAAGCCGAGTGCAAAGTTGCATTAAAAGGCTCAAAATAAAAATGCGGCGATAGCTAAAGCTATCGCCGCATTTTTAATCGTAAATTATATTGATTAATTAAATGTTTTAGGGATTTTAGTTCCGTTAGGTAAAGTAATTACTACTTTTTTATCACATGCATTTGCATCAGGAGCAAAATCTATTTTATATGTGCTGTTTTCAGTAGTTAACTCAATAATACCTTGTATAGGGAATGAGCAGTTTGGTTTTTCTTCTTTTACCACAGGTTCTGTAACTACCCAAGAGTAGCTTTTTCCTTTGGTATTTACACCATCACCACTACCTGTTGCTGTAAAGGTATCATCTGCAATACCGTCAGCCCCTAATTCTTTGTGTATAACAGTTTTGTTTGAGTTAAACGTCATAGTTCCGTTTGAAGCATTTTCTGCTTTACCGTTTTCTATTTTAAATGTTAACTCTTCTTTTGATACTCTGGTAACAGTAGCTTTACCTGCTACTAAGGTCATACCTCCGGCAGTATTTACATGAAACTGATTGCTTTCTGGTACATTTACTACTACTACAGCACCCGTTTCACTGTAACGTTTTGTTTGTGATACATCTATTTTACCGGCTCGGGTTACACCGTCAAGGCATAATAAGCCCGGCAATGGACCAAAGTCAAGAGAGTATTCTACACCATCACCGTCAGTAAATAAAGAGTCTTTAAACTCCATTTTTGCACCCGAAGGCAATAAAGTACTTCCTGTTTTGTTTAAACGACCATCTGACGAGGCTACATCTTCGGTAATATTAAAAATTGAAGCTAGATATGCTTCGGTACGTGTAATATCTTCAGCTGTTGTTGTAGTGTTATCAATCTCATCAGCCACTTTTGTGCATGAAGCCATAAATACCAACACTAATGTTACAAGAATGGCCGATAAATAAAGTAATGTTTTTTTCATACGAATAGTAATCGTGAGAATTAGTTAGTTGATTTCAAAATTGGTAAAAATACCTTGAAGAAAAAAATTAACAGGCTAAAAAAACAAATTCATAATATAGCTAACCTCCAAAAAGCCAGTGGATAAACTTCCCAAAGCCTTTGGTTTTTTTGTCCTTATGCATACCCCTATAACCGGGTTTTGTTTTCAGCTCAGCCAGTATCTCAGCTTCCTTTTTATTAATAATAGCTTCTAAATCTTCGCAAATGCTTCGGTTATTGCACTGGTATAAATTATGTGTTTTATTTAATGAAAACTCATACCCGTCAATATTTATAAGGGTGTCTCCTTTAGCAAAAAACTCAGCATCGTAATCGTTTTTTAAAGTGTGCAATGAACCGCCTGTTAAATAGGCTAAGTTTATGTATTGTGGGTTTATTCCCCATTCTGCCCCTTGTAAAATCACATGTATGGGGGCTTTTATTTTATCAACCAGTTCAAAATCTCTAAAAGGACTATTGTCGGCTACTAAAACTGCATGTTCTGCATCGGGATATTTTTCCAGCGATTTTAAAACTGCCTCCACATCATTTTCAGGTATTTCGCCACCCAAACCTTTACGCATACTGGTTTTAAATGCTCTTACTACTTTACTTGTTTTATATGCAGGAGCAAAATATAACCCGCCTGCTTCACCTACTTTCTTTTCATATTCGGGAAGGGCGTTGCCATCATTAAAAAAAGAGAAGTATTTAATATTACTCTCGCTAAAATTCTCCATGTGCCACACTATGCTTTGCGCTGCATATTGGTAGTTACTCCCCGTCCAATCGCTAACCATTATCACATTTTTCCACTGCCTGTTTCTATCCAATACCTTATAAATTACCGAATCGTACATTCCCCCTACACTCTTCAAAAACCTTTTTACAGTAGAGTAACCGCTTGGCATACCGGGTACAAGTTCTTGCTCGCCTTCAGCATTTTCAGCCTCTTTTTCTGCCAGTTCTTTCTTGGTCATAGGTCTGTGGCGGATTAATATGCCATGCCACATTTTCCGTGCTTCATCATCGCTTTCACAAGCCGTTTGCAATACCATTATGTATTTTATACTCGCATCATTTAAATTAGGGTCAATTTCAAACAATGCTTTTAGGCGATTTGCCAGCAGCTCATGGTAAGGAGTAAGCCAAAACTGTAAGTCTTTGGGATATTTGGTATATACCACCTCTATTTGGGTGGCTTTGCGGGTATCTTTTAATTTAGTCCATGCTTCGGGGTTTACAATTTTGTATTTCGCGTAACCGTTTTGCAATGCGGCAGCCTTTTGTCCTCTTGGTCTTACCCGCTTTGTTTGCACGGTCCTGAAATAACTCTCAAACCGTCTTTTATCTGTTGTGGGATTATCTAAAAGGTTATAATCAAACTTAAGTTCTTGCCCACTTGCCTGAGTAGCAAAGCTAAAAACCAATAAAAAAATAGTGTATTTAATTGCTTGTTTAATTATCACGAAACCCTGTTGACGCTTATGAATACTACTAAGTTAACGGAAAGTAAATTTATTTGGTATTAAAAAATAAAATTTAACACTGCTTTATTTAATTGTTGGGATAGCTATACCTTTAATTTTACGGTACATTTCAATAGCATATAAATCTGTCATACCCGAAATAAAATCTACTACCGATTGTATTTTGGCGTATGTCGTTTCTTCTTCGTTGTAGAACTGGCGGGGCATTAAGGCTAATAGCTTTTCATGGTAATGCGATTTATTGTTATGTACGGCTGCGGGTACAAATTCTTCCAATAATCCCCCTATTATTTGGTATCCTGCCACTTCAATTTCAACTACAGTGGGATAGTTGTATATCTTTTTCCATGAAATGGTTTGTATGGCTTGTAATGCTGATAAATAAGGCTCAGGGATATCATCCGTTAAACTTTTATTATAAGTACCTGCTAAAATAGCTGCTCTATTCTTCCAAAAAACTTTTGAGCAAGCCATAACCAGTTGGTGTATACTTTTGGCACGCAAGTAGGCTATTTGGTCGTTCTCATCCTCAATCTCAGCAAGATTTTTTTCAATCTTGTCTTTTTCCTCATCTACAAAAAAAGCTATGAGCAGTTCTTTAACCTTTTCATGAGATAATATGCCTAAACGGTGTGCATCCTCTAAATCAATAATATTATAGCAAATATCGTCGGCTGCCTCTACTAAATACACTAAGGGATAACGCACATACACCATAGGGTTCTCTTTTTCTTTCAAAATACCCAATTGTGCTGCTATGGCTTTAAAAGTACCCTTCTCACTATCGAAATAGCCATACTTTTTGGTATGTACTTTTGATTTATCGCCCCCTGCAATGCTTTCACAAGGGTATTTTACTATGGATGCCAATGTTGCATAAGTAAGCGCAAAACCACTAGCCCCCTTACCTTTGAAACGATGTGTTAGGATACGAAAAGCATTTGCATTCCCTTCAAAGTTTATTAAGTCTCCCCATTGGGTAACAGTCATAGCATTTTCGTACTGTTTTCCTTCACCCTCTTTAAAATACCTTGATATGGCTTTTTCGCCCGAATGCCCAAACGATGGATTACCCATATCATGCGCCAAACATGCTGCTGAAACTATGCTGCCAATCCCCTCTACTTTTTCTCCGGCAGCTTCGCCTTTTTTAATGAGTGCATTTGAAATTATATTACCCAAAGACCGCCCCACGCTTGCTACTTCTAAACTATGTGTAAGTCTGTTATGTACAAACACACTACCCGGCAAAGGAAACACCTGTGTTTTGTTTTGTAGCCGCCTAAAAGGCGATGAAAATATAATACGGTCGTAATCTCTTTGAAATTCACTGCGGGCATAGCTTTGGTCTTCAGTGGCCGAAATATTGTCTACATGAAGCCGCCTTGCCGATAAAAGAGTATCCCATTGCATTGGCATGGGGCAAAAATAGAAGAAATAGGCGGTAAATAAATCCGGCTAAAATGGATTGTGTATTTTTACGTTACTTAATATAGTTATGCGGTTTTTAATTATCCTCTTTTTATTATTCCCTTGTTTTACTTTTTCGCAAGAAGTAATACAACCCAAACCTTTGCCCAAGTTGGAAAAGGAATTACAAAACTTATTTATACATCATTCTCAGAAGTATATAAATATCACCGACTCGCTTATTGCAAGATTAAAAACCGCATTTATAAGCTATGACCTTTTTGATACTACAGAGCATATAGATAGTAATTTTTACTTCGCTGAATATACGGTAAAGAATACTGTTTTTAGGTTTGATTTTAAAACGATAAACATTCATTTGCCCGACGGTAATCAGTCATTTGACAGTAAATCCATCTTCTTAACCGTATTAAAAAACGGAAAAGTATTTCTACCTCAACTACAGGTTTATTCTACTGAGTATGTGGAGTCTTTTGTGCAAGAAGAGCATTGTTTTTTAGTTGATGAAAATGTGGACGGTTTCCCCGACCTTTTATTTGCTAAATATAACTACAGCGAGTTTGTTGATAATGACAAATTCGACTGCAAAGACTGCAAGTTGTTTGCGTATAGCCATGCAGGTTACATTGTACTGGATGAGCCTGTAAGTTGTAAAGAAATTTTAAAAGGATATAATGTGCCTTTTGTTTTGAAATAATTACAAAATGCTTGACTTAAGCATTACTCATATTATGAAAAACGTTTTGCACGTCGTCGTCGTCTTCCATTTTTTCAAGCATGGTTTCAATTTGCTCTCGTTCCTCACCACTCACTTCAGCATAACTAGTGGGTAAGCGTTGCAGTTCAGAATTAACCACTGTTATACCTCTATTCTCCAGTTCAGCCTGCATTTTACCAAAATCGGTAAACGAAGTAGTAATTATAAACTCGTTTTCGTCGGCTTCAATTTCCTCTAAGCCAAAATCAATTAATTCAAGTTCCAGTTCTTCAATATCCAAATCTCCAGTGTCAATAGTAAAAATCCCCACACGGTCGAACATAAAATCTAATGAACCCGTTTTCCCTAATTCCCCTCCTCCTCTATTAAAGTATGAACGTATATTGGCAACCGTACGTGTAGGGTTATCCGTAGCACACTCTAACAATATGCCTACTCCCTTTGGGCCATAACCTTCGTAAACTACCTCTTCGTAAGCCTTTTCACTTTTATCACTGGCACGTTTTATGGCAGCTTCAATGCGGTCTTTGGGCATATTTACCCCTTTGGCATTTTGTATTACTACTCTAAGTCTTGAGTTCGTATCAGGGTCAGGACCGCCTTCTTTTACCGCTATAGAAATTTCTTTACCAAATTTGGTAAACGCTTTAGACATTTGGTCCCAGCGCTTCATTTTTCTGCCTTTTCTAAATTCAAATGCTCTTCCCATGGGTTATGGAGTATGGAGTTTTTTTTATTGAGTCGCAAAATAAAAGAAAATAAAAGATGATGCCTATTGCGTGTGTATAATGTGATAAACCTTACAATCGCGTTTGCTGATTTCGATATGTGGTACACCACCCTTCATACCTTCAGGCAAAGTTCCTTCCACTATCCAAATACTATCGTTCTTAAGTTTTGCATGGTAGGGCTTCTTATTTAAGACATCTTTGCCATATATGGGCAACCAAACTGCTTCAGCTATTTTGATAGCTGTTTTTTCATCAGGCACCACTCCTTCCTCAGGTAAAAAATTACTTTTTGTTTCTGATTTTATAGAGAAAGCATACACAGATATTGATGCAACAACAATTACCAACAGAAATAGAACTTTACTTTTCATAACAGTATTAGGTTTCTTTCTTTTTCTTTTTAGCAGAAGGAAATAGCACGTTATTCAATATTAAACGATAGCCCGGTGAATTGGGGTGAAGTGCTAAATCGGTAGGGGGTTCGCCTACAATATGCTGATAATCTTCAGGGTCGTGCCCGCCGTAGAAAGTCCATGTGCCTTTACCAGCCTCTCCGTGTATATACCGTGCTTCATTAAGCGATTTATTTTCGCCCATAATGGTTACACTTGTTTTTACATATTGTTTGTTAAAGGCTGTAGCCTGCCCCATAAAACCTTTTACAATTTTTGTATGGTTTTGGCACAACATGGTAGGTACTTGGTCGCTTTTTGCTGAAAACTCAAACAATAAAAACAAATCGTCCTCTTCACCCACACCCCTTGTTCTTGGGTTAACATCAATAGTAGAGTGTTCGTACTCATAAGGGTTCATCTTCAACTGAAAATCTGTAAAAGCAAAGGTGTTGTTGTAGTTTAGTTTTTTGTTTGCATTTCTATCTGCCGGGTCGCCGTCAAACATACTTTCGCATATATCCACCCCATCGGCAGCCAAAGCAATATCATAGGTATCGGCTGCACTGCACATTGCAAATAAAAATCCTCCGCCTAAGGTAAAATCACGAATTTTTTTAGCTACAGCCAGTTTCAATTCACTAACCGTTTTGTAGCCATGTTTTGCCGCCATAGCTTCGGCTTCCTTCACCATTTGCTGATACCAAGGGGCAAAGCGAAAGCTGGCATAAAACTTACCGTATTGCCCTGTAAAGTCTTCGTGGTGGAGGTGTAACCAATCATAAGTAGGTAGTTTTCCTTCAAGCACTTCATCATCAAAAACCACATCATAAGGTATCTCTGCATAGGTAAGCACCATGGTTACCGCATCATCCCAAGGCTGTTTGCTCTTGGGTGAGTACACTGCAATCTTAGGTGCTTTAAGTAGCTGCACCATATCCATATTCGCCTCAGGGTCTTTTATTTCTTCAAGAATACTTGTGTATTTGGCATTGGTTATTACCTCGTAGCTAACCCCACGAATACGCAGTTCCTTTTCAAATTTTTCTTGATAAGGAAATGCAAAAGAACCATCGCGATAGTTTAGCAACCAGGCTGCTTCAATATCATGTTTTAGCACCCAATAAGTAATACCATAAGCTTTTAAATGGTCTTTTTGAGTTTTATCCATAGGCACCAGTATTTGGGTGCCCCATGCTGAAATAATAGGTGAAAATAATATAAGTGCCGTTACAATAAATCTCATAGTTGTGAAAGTTTATACCCTGCTAATACTAAAAGTAAACCTGCAATATTTGTACCCAATACATAATAAACGGCAAGCATAGTGTGCTTATTTTGAAAAAGCTGTATTGTTTCCCACCCAAAGCTTGAAAATGTGGTGAAACCGCCTAAAAAACCGATAACTATTAAGGGTAAGTATTGTTTACCTATAGAGTTATTAAGTACAAAGCCCATAACCACACCAATAAGCAAACAACCTATTAGATTAGCTGCAAAAGTATTCCACGGAAAACGGATACCGCTACTTGCTGGCAAAATTTGACTTATTCCATAGCGTGAAAGTGCACCCAATGCACCCCCGATAAGCACTTGTAGTATAATGGGCATAATTCAATATTACACATTGCAGTTTATGGCTGCAATTATTTCTTTAATTTCGCAGCTTCAAATCTAAAATATGCCCTTAGACCAAGATTTTGATGAAGTAGTTGAAAGCCCGAAAGAGATGAGCTTTTTTGAGCACTTGGACGAGTTGCGTAAATACATTATCAGGGCATTAGCAGGAGTTGGTGTTTTTATGGTATTAGCCTTAGCGAATAAAAAAATACTGTTTTGGCATATTATCTTCGCTCCTACCCGACTGGATTTTTGGACTTATAAAATGCTTTGCAAGTTATCCTATCGCTTTAACGGTACAGATGACTTTTGCATTAAATCAATAGATTACGAACAGTTTAACCCCAAAGTTACAGGGCAACTTACCCAATATTTTATGATATCTGCTGTTGCGGGTGTTGTATTGGCTTTTCCCTGGATATTGTACCAGCTTTGGTTATTTATTAAGCCTGCGTTGAGCAAACAAGAAATCAGGTACTCAAGGGGCATGATATTTTATTGCAGCTTCTTGTTTTTCTTGGGGGTATTGTTTGGTTATTTTATTCTTACTCCCGTATCGTTAAATTTTTTAGGAAGCTTCAAGCTTATAGATACCTTGGATAATAAATTTACCACAGAATCAATTATAGGTTTTATTAGTATGCTAACTTTAGCATCAGGTATTATTTTCGAGCTGCCTATAATTATTTACTTTTTAACCCGCATTGGCATTGTATCTGTTGATTTTTTGAAAAAATACCGCCGCTATGCCATTGTAATAATATTACTACTTTCTGCTATTATTACACCTCCCGATGTAGTAAGCCAAGTACTAATGACTATTCCCTTAGCTATATTATACGAAGCAGGAATTGTTATTGCCCGAAGGGTAGAGAAACGTAAGGCAAGAGAGGCTGTTTAACTTTAAAAAATATTAAAACATGAAAATAGCTATAGGCAACGACCACGCAGGAACAGAACTTAAATTTAAGGTAATAGAACGCCTTAAAGCAGCAGGACATGATATACAAAACTTTGGTGCAGATGTTACCAACTCTGTAGACTACCCTGATTTTGTGCACCCTTTAGCCAAGTCTGTAGTAGCTAAAGAAAACGAACTGGGTATTTTAATTTGCGGTAGCGGCAATGGTGTTTGCATGACTGCCAATAAGTACAGCGAAATACGTGCAGCCCTTTGCTGGACTAAAGAACTGGGAGAACTAGCCCGCCAACATAATAACGCCAATGTGGTATGCATACCTGCACGATTTGTTACTGAAGATGTTGCTTTTGAAATTATTGATGCATTTTTAACTACAGATTTTGAAGGCGGCCGTCACCAACGCAGGGTTGATAAAATTTCACAATGCTAAATTATCGTCATTACGAGGAGGAACGACGAAGTAATCTTTGAGAAAATAAACAGATTGCTTCGCTACACTCGCAATGACGAAGAACCGTCATCCTGTACAAAATCGAAGGATAAAACTAAAGACTGTAAACTAAATTAAATGGAGATAAAAAAAGTAGCAATTATAGGGGCAGGCGTAATGGGGGCAGGTATAGCACAAGTTTGTGCCCAAAACGGTTACCCTACCTATTTGTATGATATAAACCCTGAAATGCTTACCAAAGCAAAAGAAGGAGTTAATAAAAATTTAGATGGTGCTATTGCTCGCGGTAAAATGAGCGAAGAGCAAAAAACCGAAGCACTAAGAAATCTTATTTTCACTGAAAATTTTGAAGATTTAAAAGCCGATTTAATTCTTGAAGCTATTGTAGAGCGTTTGGATGTAAAAGTAAGCTTATTTGAAAAACTGGCTGCCCAAAACTTGGCTGAAACCATACTGGCTACCAATACTTCTACCATACCTATTACACAAATTGCGGCTAAAATAGAACACCCTGAGCGTATAGTAGGTATACACTTTTTTAACCCTGCCCATATAATGAAGTTGGTTGAGGTAATTGCAGGGGCACAAACCAGCCGTGAAATAGCACAAACTGCTAAAACTTTTGTGCAAAGTGTAAAGAAAACACCAATTATGGCTAAAGATGCTCCCGGCTTTATTGTAAACCGAGTTGCCCGCCATTTTTATGTAGAAGGACTAAAAGTAGCCGAAGATAATGTGGCTGATTTTGAAACTATAGATGCTTTGGTAGAAAGTAGTGGCTTTAAAATGGGACCTTTTAGGTTGATGGATTTAATTGGTGTGGAAACCAATTTTTCGGTAACTAAAAGTATGTTCGAGTTGTTTTACCAAGATGCTAAGTTTCGCCCTAGCCGCATACAGCAACAAAAAATTGATGCGGGGCACTACGGCCGAAAAACAAAGCGTGGTTTCTACTCGTATGAATAATTCTTCGTCATTAAGAGGAGGAACTACGAAGTAATCTTTGAAAAAAGGAAAAAGATTGCTTCGCTTTGCTCGCAATGACGGAGATGAAAACAACATTAATCAATAAATAATCGTTTTATACATAAGCATGGTAAAGTTTAAAAAATTTATAGTATCGGTAGTTATAGCAAGTACATTAGTATTTGTATTGGCACAGTGCGGTAGAGGTGACAACCCCAACCAAAACGATGTACCCCAAGTACCCGTAAACATTACTGTGAATATGAATTTACCTCAATACCTGATACTTCAATCGCAGGGAGGTTGGGCATACCTCAATGGAGGTGTAAAAGGTATAGTACTATACCACCACTACGACGATAATTTTTATGCTCTAGAACGCAATTGCCCTTACCAACCTTTTGATAGTTGTGCTACAGTTACCGTAGAAAATAACAATGTTTTTTTGCGTTGCGGAAAGTATAAAAGCGATAACGATACCACGTGGATACCTTGCTGCAACTCGCAATACTCTTTAGAAGCAGGTTTTTTGCTTAGTGGACCTTCACAATTCCCCCTAACCAATTACCGAGTAGGACGCAGCGGTAATGTTTTGGTAGTTAGTAATTGAAATTTGGAGTTACTTTACAGCTATCACACTAATCTCCACATTTACATCTTTAGGTAAGCGAGATACTTGCACGGCTTCACGGGCAGGGAAATCTTTTTCAAAAAACTCTGCATATACCTCGTTTATTTGGCTGTACTGGTTCATGTCTGCCAAAAAAATAGTGGTTTTAACTACGTTGCTGTAATCCATATCTGCTGCTTTTAGCAGTTCTCCTATATTTTGCATCACTTGTCGGGTTTCAGCCTCAATGCTATCCAAAACCATTTCGCCTGTTTGGGGTACTATGGCTATTTGTCCGCTACAGTACAATGTATTACCCACTAAAACTGCTTGGCTGTATGGTCCTATAGGTTTAGGAGCATTAGGTATAACAATTATTTTCTTTTCCATGGTTGGGATATTAGTTTTGTGCTCGTTTGAATTTTTAGTACATGAAAATAGGAATAACAGGGTCGCAAAATAGAATAGACGAGTTAAAAGAGAAAATTTCATCGGCAGCAGAGTTAGTTGAAATCAAAAATACGGATTTGAGCCAAATCAGCTCAATGGGCTTTGATGCCTTTATTGATTTGAATTTTGACGATGCTACTGAGAATTTAAACCACTATTTACAACTACAAATTCCTGTTTTGTTAAGTGCTGTTAAAACTCAACTAGTAAAAGAATTGGCAGGCAAAAATACCTCTACCCCTATTTTTGGTATTAATGCACTACCTACGTTTATAAACCGCAGCTTGCTGGAAGCTTCTTTTTATAATGAAGCGAATAAACCCAAACTTGAAGTTCTTGCACAAACGCTAAACTGGGAATGTAAGTGGGTAGACGATAGAGTGGGTATGGCTACTCCCCGTATTATTTTTATGATAATGAACGAGGCATATTTTACGGTGCAAGAGGGTACTGCCAACAAAGCCGATATTGATACAGGTATGAAACTGGGCACTAACTACCCCAATGGTCCTTTTGAGTGGAGCGAGAAAGTAGGTTTGAAAGATGTGTATGAAGTTTTAGAAGCTGTTTACCAAGATACGCATGATGAACGTTATAAAATATGCCCCCTTTTGAAAACTAAGTATTACCAAAGTACTTAATTGCTAAATCCACCGCCTCCAATAGTAATGCCTATATGAAAACTATTTATACTTCCCATATTGGCTACACTACTTCCATTAGTTTTAAATTCCCATTTTGTTGAGGGGAAAAAGTTTGCTTTAACAACTAACCCTAACAAAAAACCACTTTTTACAACTTCATTATCATTTTTACCGGTAAAAAGCCTGTGCACTCCTGCTCCTAACTCAAAACCTGTACCCCTTTGGTTTACTTCTTCACTTATTCTTACTGTTTGCGAAGGTCCGAAACTTATTGTTCTGGCAACTATCCACTCATTTCTTGTAATTGTTAAACTTCCTCCTCGCCCGCCAACTCCAGTAAAAGCATATACCTTTGTTCTCGGCTTCTCTAATACTAAATAACCTACGTTAATAAACCTTCCGCTTACTTTTAAAGTAACTCCGCCAACCTCTGTGCCTCCTGTAAATGTAGCGGTATAGCCTCCCGCCCCAATTAAAATTTTTTTATATAGCCCAAAAACTCTTATTCCTGCATTTGTACCTTGGGAGTTAAAAGTAAACTCATTTCCCAATAGAGCATCTTCTTGTAAACGATTCTCTAGTTTTGCATTTGAAAAGGATGATAAACCAACTGTAACAAAACCAAACCCACCTATTTTCTGTGCTTTAGTTATTACTGAACAAAGCAGGAATATACCTAGGGTTATTAATTTTTTCATTACAGTTTTTCCAAAAGTACAATGACTTTTTTTGATTTCACTAAACAAAAAAGCCCCGACTAATGCCGAGGCTTTCTTATTAAACTAATCTTTCTTTTTCTATTTAAATCCACCACCACCAATGGTAAGTCCAATATAAAAGCTACTCATATTACCCATATTGGTTACATTGGTTCCGTTTGCTTCAAACTCCCACTCGCTTGATGGGAAAAAATTTGCCCCGGCTAAAAGCCCTACCATAAAGCCACCGCTTCCGCTTTCATCGGTTTGCCCAATTACAAATTGGTTTATACCTATTCCAAACTCAAAACCGAAACCTCCCTGGTTTACCTGACGGTTTTCGTTTGCTGAAATAATCTGGTTCGGAGCAAAGCTCATAGATAATGCACTGGTGTTAGTTACTTTAAGGCTTCCTCCACCTCCACCAAAACCTACAAATGTATACAGTTGTGTTTGAGGTTTTTTCATTAAAAAGTATCCCACATCAAAAAAACCGCCACCAATACTAAGGCGTGCCTCCCCTGCATTGGTACTCCCTGTAAATGAACTACCGTAGCCACCGCCACCCATTAAAAAATTACCAAATACGGCTAATCCTCTACCGCCTAAGTGCAATCCCGGGTTGTTAAATGTAAAACCATTGCCCAATAGTGTTGCCCCTTGTAAGCGGCTTTGTACCTTAGTGTTGGTATTACCTGCAACTCCTGCAACAAAATACCCTAACCCTCCGTTTGATTGTGCATCGGCAGCAAATACACATAATGATAATGAAAGTAAGATAAGTGCTTTTTTCATAGCTGTTTTTTTATTCAAAGTTCTTGTTTGTTATGTTTTTTAAAAAAATGATTCCTTTTAATTTTAATCTTCTTATTGTATAGGTGAAAACGATATTTCATCGTCTTCACTAGCTTGCTTTTTTACATCTTCAACAGGGCTAATATATTCTTGTATGGCTTTTACATATACTTCAAATGCATTAACTCCTTGCCCGGTAATTTTGCAAATGGTAAGCGGATAATTATTTTGAAATTTTTTCTCTACGTCAATATAACCCGCTTCTTTAAGTTTGGTTATTTGTACACTCAAATTTCCTGCCGTAGCTTCAGTGGTTTCTTTTATGTATTTAAAATCGGCTTCTTTAACCCCAATGAGCAGCGATACAACTGCTAAGCGCAAAGGCGAGTGCAAAAGCGGATCTAACTCTTTAAATGGCATTTTGTCTCCTTTTTAAAATATGTCCCGGAATGATATACGTAAATAATATAGATACAGCCAGTAATAAAAGTACTTCAGGAAAATCAACAAAGGCTAAGTTTATACAGCATATTGATGAAATCACCGCTCCTAATATGAGTGGTTTAAACTTTAGTAGTATACCTGTAATCAAACTTCCCAAACTGTATAGTAGTATAATTAGCATATAGGCTGTATTAAAATTTGCCATATAAACTGCAAGTGGGAAGCCAATAGCAATAGCTCCCCAAATACTCATCCACATTATTTTTAAAAATTCATCTAAATATGTTTTTGTTGTTGCAGATTTATCAAGTCTAATACCATAAACTATATGTACTACTGATGCTGCTGTTGTAAGTACAGGCCAGGGTAAATAATGTTCTTCAATGCCTAGTTTATATAGCCCATAGTGTAGTAATGAGGCAACTAAAACCGTCCACCCCCACAATAGAAAGAAAAATCCGTTTTCGTTCATTTTTTGGCGAGATGAGTTTATCATCTCATTAATTATCTCAAAACTTTGGTGCTTGTTTAAACTCATTGTTTTAATAAAACTTAATATGCTATTGCAAAGCTAATTATGCGTTACCGGTTTTTCTGCTTTTAAGCATATAGCCCGGTATTATATAACTACACAATATAGCAAATGCCATTAGCAAAAGCGCATTGGGAAAATCTACCCACAAAAATGCCATGGCACAAAGCCACACAATTATGCTTCCTACTATTAGTGGGATATATCTTATAAGGACACCCGTAACCATAGTGCCTAAGCCATACAAAATCATCACGCTCATATAGCTTGCCCTAAAATCGGCAATTTGGGTAATAAGTAATAAGCTTAAAAAAATTGCTGCGGTTATAGAAATCCACATAGTAGCAAAAAAATTATCGAAATAGCTTTTTGTTTTTGTACGCCTACTATCTCTATAACCGTATATACCTGATGCTATTGTTGAGCCAAACATAAGTACAGGCCAAGGCAAATAAGCCAACTCAAAATTAACCATACCCAATACATAGTGTAGTATTGAGGCTGCAAAAACAGCCCAACCCCATAGTAAAAAGTAAAAGCTGTTACTGCTTAGGTTATGTTTTGCCGTTTGAATCATTTCTGAAATGATTTGCAAACTTTGTTTTTCGTCTATCTTTTCCATAATAGTTTTTTTGGTTAGTAATTTTTTATCGTACCCCTAGTTTTAGGGTATGTACTTTTTCTTTTGTCTCAATATGTACCACATATAGCTGACCTTGCTTGGCAACAGCAGGCAATTGGCAAGCAACACCGTTCTGTTTATTAGTATAAGCTTTGGTAATTAGTTTGCCCACCATATTGTATACCTTTATACCTGTTACTTCTTCATCTTCAATTCCGGTAAGTAGTATTTCATTATATTGTACAGCTGCTTTAATATTTTTCTCAGCTATATCAGCCAAACCGACAGCACCTACAGAGTTTTTAAGTGCTAGTATTTCAAGTCTTTTTTGTGTATTTGCCTGAGTTTTTACTATTACAGAGTCCATTATTAACAGTGCTACACCATTGTATTGGTTGTACCACCTGTAGCTTACGGTTTGTGATTCTGATACTAAGGTGTTAAAGGGTTTTATGGTATCTGAATAGTTTTGCTCAATTTTCACACGCAATACGTTTTCGTAGGTTTTCCCATCTAAAATCAACTTCCCGTAACCATCGGCTTTCATTACTGAGGTACCGCCACCCTCAAATTGATTGTTATTAAATGTATATTCATATCGTGTTTGCCCAGTATGGCTATCCCCGAAACCGAAAGGGTTAATTGAAAAAACAGGTGGTTGTGTGTATGTGATATTTATATTAGTAAAGTTCTGGCGAAAACCCACAAGCTTCACAGTATCGCTTTTTCTATCTAAGAAAAAATAATTGCCGTATGAATCTTGCCTAATCTCATTGGCATTTGGAAAATTATTCTCATACTGAGTTTGCGAGGGTAATAATACCTGTCCGTTTTGGTCGTTTTGTGTTTTTGATAAATAATCAAAGTCCCAAGTAACATTAGCACCTGCTGTACCTGTATTAAAGTTTGTGGTATCTGCTGCCCAATAACTGTATGAACTGCCCACACTGTATTTCTCTATAGTACTTAATGTTAGTTGCCCACTGGCTGATAATGTTGTAAGCCATAGTAAAATGGCTATTGCTGAGTAATTAATTGTTTTCATAGTTTATTAAAATCTGATGCAATTATAAATTAGTTCATATTATAAATCAAATAATTTTTTAAACTTAATTTATAATAAATATTAACGACTGTTAGTTTATTACGCTGATTACTAGATTATTCTACTGTTTGAACCCTGAACCACAAACCTTTATAGCCCTTTTGATGTTTGAACGATTAGAGTATATTTGCACCACTTTAAACCTAAATAGAATGAATTTCGAGCTTACCGAAGAACACTTAATGATACAAAAGGCTGCACGTGATTTTGCTAAAGCTGAATTATTGCCGGGTGTTATAGAAAGAGATACCAACCAAGAGTTTCCTACTGCCCAAGTGAAAGCTATGGGCGAACTTGGTTTTTTAGGGATGATGGTAAGCCCTACCTATGGCGGCGGCGGTATGGATACCATATCGTACGTATTGGCTATGGAAGAAATTTCTAAAATTGATGCATCGGCTTCGGTAGTAATGTCTGTAAACAACTCACTTGTTTGCTGGGGTTTAGAAACTTTTGGTAGTGAAGAACAAAAACAAAAATATTTAGTACCCCTAGCACAAGGTAAAATTCACGGTGCTTTTTGCTTAAGTGAGCCTGAGGCAGGTAGCGATGCCACATCGCAACGCACTACTGCCGAAGATAAAGGAGACCATTACCTACTAAACGGTACTAAGAACTGGATTACCAACGGTAACAGCGGTTCAGTATATTTAGTAATGGCGCAAACCGATGTGGAGAAAGGACATAGAGGTATTAATGCCTTTATAGTTGAGAAAGAGTGGGATGGCGTACAAGTAGGGAAAAAGGAAGATAAAATGGGAATTAGAGGTAGTGATACCCACTCTATTATGTTCCAAGATGTGAAAGTACCCAAAGAGAACAGAATTGGTGAAGACGGCTTCGGTTTTAAGTTTGCTATGAAAACTCTTGCGGGAGGACGTATAGGTATAGCTTCGCAAGCACTGGGAATTGCCAGCGGTGCTTATGAGTTGGCTTTGAACTATAGCAAAGAACGTAAGGCTTTTGGTAAAGAAATTTCAAAACACCAAGCTATACAATTTAAACTGGCTGATATGGCTACCGAAATTGAAGCGGCACGCTTACTATGCCTTAAGGCTGCATGGCTTAAAGACCAGGGAAAAGATTATGGTTTAGCCAGTAGTATTGCCAAAGTTTTCTCTAGCGAGGCAGCTATGAGAATATCTACAGAAGCGGTACAAGTACATGGTGGTTATGGTTATGTGAAAGAATACCATGTTGAACGTTTGATGCGTGATGCAAAGATTACCCAAATTTATGAGGGTACCAGTGAAGTGAACCGCATTGTAATATCACGTTCGATATTGAAAGACTAAAGAGATTTTAACTTTAATTATAGTTTTAAGGCAGCCTTGCAGGCTGCTTTTTTTATGTTGTTTGAGAAAGAATATGCAGCAGAATAAAGAAAGAGGCAACAGCGAAAAAGCCCAAAGTACCACCAGCTATACCACTTAAAAATATTCTGTGAACTGTATTATCTAAACTTCTAAGCATGAAATGTTGTATAAGAATTTGCCCTGCGAAAATTCCAAATACATAAATAATGTAAACAACCCAGTTTCCCCAGCTACTCATCCACTCGAAACTAAATGCATTCTCATCCAAGCAAAACAAAATAATGGTAAGTATAGATGCTATTAAAGCATGCAAACCCACATATTCTTTAAACTTTTTGGTTTCTATTGTGGCGTTCATTAGAATGTTTTAGCACAATAACGAAACCGCACTAAGTATAGTACGTTTAACCCAAAGATTATTGTCTAGTCTAAACTTAACCGGTACTGAAAGTACTCCGTTTTTTCAGCTATTTTATCATACAATGCTTTGGCAACAGTATTACTTTCTCCTGTAACCCAATACAGACGCTCACAATTATTTTCATTTGCCGCTTTCCTCACGGCTTGTATCAATGCTTTGGCTACACCTTTTCCTCTTGCTTCACCAGTTACATACAGGTCTTCAAGATAGCAATAGTAACTCCTTGCCCATGTGGACCGATGGAATATATAGTTTACAAAACCTACCATCGTATCACCATCATACACCACAAAACCATACATTTTTTCATCGATAGCAAGCATACGCTCCCATGTTGCATTAGTTATCTCTTGCGGCAACTTCTCTTTGTAAAACTCAAGATAGCCTTGCCACAAAGCCAACCACTGTTGCTTATCAGAATTTTGAGGCACATGTATTTGCAAACTCATTCTTAGTTATTGCTTTTTTTGAAGGTATAAACCTCATACCCGTAGTTTTGAAGCTTAAACTTCAGTACTAGTAAAGAGTCGTTAATACTTTCTACTTTATACAGCGTTTCACTGCGGTCGTTAGGTCCTTTTTTTTCAGCGTATTTAAGAAAGAAAGTGCTGCTGTCAGCATTGTACTCCCAAGTACCTTTACTCTCAAACTCCAGTACTTTTTCAACAAAAGAACCATCATTATTCAACTTATACGATGTTGCTTTGGTAACTGCCTTACCTGCATTAACAGTTTGCTCAGTGGCAGATTCTACATCGGTAGTATAGTCCTGTCCTTTCCAAATACCCACAAAAGCTGGGTCAACCGTAACTACTTTTTCCTCTTCTGCCTTTTTTGGTGTTTTTTCTTTGCACCCATAAAAAAAGGTACTGCACACAATGGCAATACCCAGTATTAATCTCTTCATAATATTATTTCCTAACGAAATTCTATTGATTAAGGTTTACTCTATTATAATTTTACTATCGCTATCAATATTAGTACGCCTGTCAAAATAAAAGTCGTAATAGCCTGCATCGCCTTGTTTAGCATCAACAGAGTCTTTGCTTCTACCTATTTCTAAACCCTTAGCATCAGTTACACGCACACGAACAACATCTTTGTAGTCTTTATCAAAAATAAGGTATACAGATAGTTTATTGTCATGCCCTCTGTTGGCTTTAGCCGTATCACTACCCAGCAATACTTTACCTACATTTACCCCCTTGGTTTTTAAATCTTCGGAAGCATTTACTTCAATATCAAAAGCTTTTTCAGCTCCTTTTGCTACTCCTTCACTAAACTCACCAACAGATTCCCCTACTTTATCGCCCAGCTTTTTAGAACAACTTCTACAAGAAGTAAATAAAAGTAAAGCCGCAAAAAATATGTATGTATACTTATTTGTTTTCATGGGTATTGTCTTCTTTTTCGGGCTCTTGTGTTGTTTTCTCCTCTTTTATCCGTTCAAATACAATAGTTGCTGACCCTTCATCTTCTTTACTGTTTAAAATAGTCATGCGGTCTCCGTCATTAGACTGAATCATGAATTTATTTTCAGGTACTTCTTGGTTATCGCTTTTTAGTACTATTGCCTTATTACCGGCATCATACTCCCACTCACCTGTTACATTTTTTCCAAAGCCCGTTAAAGAGTAAGAGCCATCATTTTTAAATTCATACTCTGCACCTACTATGGCTTTTTCCATTTGTTCTATTATAACTGCCAGTTCACTTGCCGTATCTTTAAGTTCAATTTTAGCATCAACAACTTTCCATTTTCCTGCAACTGCTTCTTTTCCATCTTTCTTGCAACCTGTGTAGGCTACGCCTAATACCAATAAAATAACTAGTGCCCAATTTTTCATACCGCAATATATGAGAAAACTAAAAATTCGAAGATAAAACCCGAGTTATTTATCGAAATTATTTAACTAGATAATAAGCATTTACACAGTGCTATACCATAGTAATCACCCACCAACAAACCAAGAAAAATAGTGAAATTCAGAACTAAAAAAGCCAAACCCAAAGTTGATATAGGTTTGGCTTTTTTAGTATGGTAAGAAAGTATTGTTATTCTTTTATTCGCTCTACTTTGAGACGCACATTTCCCTCATTTCCTGAGTTATTTACTATAGTAATATGGTCTTTATCCTCTGCCTCAATTTTCAAAGTGTCTAAATATGTTTCGCTTGTTTCAGGTTTAAGTAAAATAGCATTAAGGTCTTCTTTATACTCCCAAGCACCTGCTTGCTTATAACTCTCGTTGGTAAGCGTATAGCTATTATCTTCTTTAAAATCGTACCTGTTATTTATTGCCACTTTTCTAAAAGCTTCTTTATTTTCTTCAGGCATTTCTATGTTTACGGCTACGTTGGTAACCTTCCATTTACCAATAATTACTTTATCGGTTTTGTCATCAAACCCTTGGCAACCTAAAATGGTAACCAAACAAAATAGTATAGATAAGGCTGTTATTTTTCTCATACCGCAATATACAAACAGAAATATTATTCCACCCGTTCATAAGCACCAATATCGGGCTGGGCATCGCGATTTGTACCTTCTAAGTCTTCACTTACTAAGGGACTAAGCAAGGGCGCTTTATCTTTTGCAGGTGACAGTGTATCCAAGCTAAAATCAAGCTCATTAATATCTTTAAACTTAGGGTCTATATTTATTTGGTTGGTTTGTGGATAGCCTTGTAACTGAGACCTTATGATATTGTTTGCAAAATTACCCGTTATAGTCCCCTGCCCGTCGTTAAATATGGCCACCTCTTCCCTGAGGCTTCCATAAATAATACTATTGATAATATTATAGGTAAGCGGATTAATGGCTAGTACTGCACCACTTTCGTTTTCTAAATCGGCATTGCTTAATAAAAAGGCAGGTTCTCGACGTGAAAATGTACCTGAATAATTGGCAAATGTGCAATGTACCATTTCATAGTTTCCACCCAAATCTCCTGCAAAAGTAAACTGACCGCAGTTTGCCACACAGGTATTTATCATCCGTATTCGCGATGTAAAACCCAATATACCCACGGCACTCATATTTTGTATCAGTGTATTTTCAATAACCGCTTTGGGATTACCATTATTGGGAAGCGAATCACACCGAACCCCTACAAACCCGTTAACAATATCAGCATATCTGATGGTGCTGTTTACACTGGTGGTTAAAAGATGTATGCCGTTCCACTGCCCGGGAATATCTTCAAAATCTACCCCCAAACGTGCCCCTTGAAACTTTACCCGATTGGTTTCGGTTCCGTTTACTTCTAATGTACCTTGTACAAAAATGGTTGAGTTTACATCAGAGTATACCTGCACCCCCTCCCCTATGGTAAGTTTACAATTTTCAGGCACTAAGACAGATTGATATATAACGTAGGGTTTGGTATTGTCATTCCATACTGTATTGCAACCTAAAACAGAATCTTGAAAATAATGTGCATCCTGCCCCCAAGCTACCAGCTTCACATCCTGAAAGTTTCCGTTGGTATTAAACTCAATGGAGTCTTTTACTATTAAGGGGTTATTGTTGTTATTTGGGTCTATACTTACCTCAACAAAAATATAAATGCTATCACCACCCAGTATCTCATAATCGGTAACCTGTGTGGTACTTTGTCCATCCACATTTATGCGATACGGTGATGCATTACCCCCCGCCAAACGGATGCTTGTTTTAACAGTATTTTTATTACGGTTATAAACTTTTAGTCTTTTGTTTACCGAACGGGGAAAAGGTCCTCCGCCTAAAACGGTGAAAACAGTGTCAAACAATACGGTATCGGTATCAAAAGCCAACTGTGCCGAAGGGCTGTTATCAAACTGTTCACGTTTGCAAGAGGGTGTAAAAATACCCACCCCGAAAAACAGCACTACCAATACCCAAGCACTATGTTTATGTATTAACTTCAATTTGTGGCGAAAATATGCTTTATCAACTAAATATTTCGGCTTTTATTGTTGACGGTGCAATTGCCAGAATTGTTTTAAAAAGTTAAATTGCTATAAAATCTGTCAAATGTTAACTCAGCTAATAGCATCATTCAGCGACAATTTCAAACAAAAAACACGTAACCCCTTTTTTGGAACACTAATATTAATATGGATAGTAAAAAATTGGGAACTCGTTTATGCCCTATTTTATTTTGATAATAGTCTTGACCTTGATGGACGTATCAACTACATTAAAAACTATTATAGTGGAGTCAATTTTTATTGGAACTTATTAGCGTGTATTGGATTTGCATTTATCTCTTTAATAGTTTCATACTTACTTCTTTCGTTTGCACGGTTATTAGTAAACTATTATGACGATATTGCTGTACCACAATTAAAAAATCTTACTGATAGTAGTTCAATAGTCCTCAAATCAACTTTTCAAAACCTTGAAAAAGAAAAAGACGAGTTAAAAAAAAAGCTAATAAATGAGAAAGAGAGACGTATAAAAGCTGAAATAGAAGTTGATGAATTAGAGAAAAAAATCTTCCAGTTTCAAAATCCACCTAATGAAATCAAGAATAAAAGAAGCTTATCACTTGAAGAAAAAATAGTTAAAGAAATTAATGACAAAGGGTTCTCAACAGAATTTCATGCATTTATTACATATTATAACAAGAGAGGCTATGTAAATATTAATGAAGTCAAGAGTACTGATTTGATAGAAATAATAACTGGCAATGGACTTATTAGGATAAGTTCTGACTATTCAAAAACCATATTCAGTGATTTAGGTGAAAGAGTAAAAGAAGAGTTTCTAAAAACTAAGTAATTGCTATTTGCGAACGTTCTTCAAAAACCGAAGGGTAAAGAAATAATGTAAGCCACGTGAGATATTATTCCATAAAGTAGTTAGCAAACCAAAGTATTTCACCATCACCCCGAAACGTTCTTGTACTCCTGCCCAGCGGTGTTGTGTACTTACCCCGTCTTGCATAAATTGGGTTATTATTTCGTGTACATTTTTGCTACTCTTAGCATTCTTCAATAAGCGTATTGCCCACTCAATATCGGCTGCTATTTTGTAATTTAGGTCGTATTGTGGAGTTATTTCCTTTTTACTGATAATGGATTGATGGCACACTACCATCCCCTGCTGAAAGCTTTTCCACGTTAAATTTTCAGGCGGTATAAAGTGGCGCATCCCCACAAATTGGTAGTTGGTATCAATAATTTTGGTATCGCCATACAAAACATCCTCATTATTGCATTGGGCAAAGGTTTTTTCCAGTGTATCGGGTTCATCCAGCAAATCACCTGCATTTAAAACCATCACATAATCACCTGTTGCCATTTGTAGCCCCTTATTCATAGCGTCATACAAACCGTTATCGGGTTCGCTAACCCATTGGGTAACCACATTGGGGTATTTCTTTATAATATCAACAGTACTGTCTTTACTACCTCCATCAACAATTATATATTCAATATTTGCATAGGCTTGTGCGGCAATGCTTTTAATAGTAGGCTCTAAAAACCTTTCGGCATTGTAGGTAACAGTAATTATGGAAAGTTTTGGCTGCACAGGGGCAAATATATCTTTTGATTTACGAGTTTAATGGAAAATACAGTTTTAAAGTAAATTCAGATGGGTGAAAAATAAGCTATCAATCTACCTTTTGCTTGTACTCTACTTCAAGCTTATCATTAATATTATCTTTATTTACCATAGCATAGTTGCCCCCACCCATTGTAGAAAGAGCCTCTAAACTAATAGATTTTGCGCCGCCGTCTCCTACAAAATGAAAGATAGAGACCTTTATATTTTTAGTAGTTAAGTTGTTTCTCACTTTTTCTTTGGTTTTTTTGTTTGCTTTAAACTCCCCGTCAGTTGCTATAATAATACGGTTATTCCCGTGCTCAATATAGTTTCTCTTAAGGATATTATAAGCCACATCAAGTCCTCTATTAACATTTGTACTTCCGTGCGGGGTAATGTTTAGCAGTTTGGTTTTAATTTCTTCTTTATCGCTAATTTGTGTAGGCTTAACAATAACCTTTGTTGCACCTGAAAAGGTTATAATGGTTACATAATCATCAGGAGGTAAGCTATCCAGCATATTTACCATGTATTGTTTTAGCAATGCCAGTTTGTTATTTGCATTCATAGATATGGATATATCTAGCAAAAACACCAAGTTATTTTGGCTGTATTGTTTGGCTATTACTTTTTTGGGTTGTGGTTTTATTTTCTCAGTTTTTTGGGGAATATCTACGGTTGCTATCGGAATATGCAATGAAAATCTTGCCGCCAGATTATTGCCCTTAACTTTTATTGAATTGGGTGCACTAATGTTGTTTGATGTAATAGAATAATACTTTAGCTCATACATGTTGAACAAACCTATTTGGTATGAAAGCCCTATATAAAACAACCAGTTCTGTTTTTTTGCTTCAAAAACCAGTTGCCTGCCAAACTCAGGAGTAAATGCAATATTGTTTCTTCGCAAAAACCTACCCACCCAAATACCTCCTTCTCCGTTGTCATTCCGCCATTCCTCAGTAAAGTTTTCACTCTTATCATCAACAGAAAGCAGTTGTATATATGAAGTTTTAAGCTTTGCATACCATTTTAAATCATCTCGTTGCCCCCATGCTTTATGAACAGAAAAAGAAAACCGGTTTGCCAGGTTCCAGTTTATCCAGGAAGTTATTTCTGCCCCTGATGATACAGAGGAGAACCTAAACTCATTTAAATTGGTATAAGTAAATGCTGTATTGCCATGCTCGAAGCCCAGTTCATAGCCCCAAAAATCATTGTACTGGTCGGTTATCCTGTACATAAAAGATACGCCATAGAAAAAATTACGGATACCTTTATTCCTATTCCCCTCCCTATCAACACTTTTTGTACTGGCAAAATTTCTTTTTCGCAACAGAGTAGCATTACCCTGCGTATTAAAGCTCTCAAAACTGTTAAAAACAATGGTAGGCATTAGCCCGATAGAAAAAACCCTTTTTTTCTTGCGTATGGGTTCTTCAACTTCAAAATCCTGAGCTATAACACTAAAAGGCGAAAGAACGATAAAAGCCAGTATGCCAAGTAATATCCTATGCATTATTTATTTAGTATCGCTATAGCTTTATTTCTATTATTTGAGATAATTTTACCGCCCTTGGTTAAAAAGAGAGCACACAAAAAACGTACCTTCGTAACGTGCAATTTAAAGATATTATTGGGCAGCAAGCCTTAAAAAATAAGCTTATACAAGGTGTGCAAGAAGGGCGTATACCCCATGCACAATTATTTTTAGGTGCTGAAGGCAGTGGTAACCTTGCTTTAGCTCTCGCTTATGCCCAGTATGTAGCGTGCCCCAATAAAACCGAAACAGATAGTTGCGGCTCTTGTCCTAATTGCATCAAATATAGCAAGCTTATACACCCTGACTTACACTTTACGGTACCCACTGTAGGCAGCAAAGAAATCTCAGACCATTTTATGGAACAATGGCGAGAGACTTTTTTAGCCAACCCATACTTAAATGCTTTTGAGTGGTTAATGAGCCTTGGTGCCGAAAACAAACAGGGAAATATTACGGTAGACGAGTGCAGAAATATTATAAAAAAGCTTTCGCTAAAAAGTTTTGAGGGTGATTTTAAGGTGCTGATAATGTGGATGCCTGAATATTTGGGCAAGGAGGGAAATACTTTATTGAAGCTTATTGAAGAACCTCCCCAAAAAACATTATTTCTTTTAGTTGCCCACAACGATGAGCATATTTTGGGTACTATAAAATCGCGCACCCAATTAGTAAAAGTACCCGCTTTGCAACAGCAGGAAATTCAGGATGTTTTAATAGAGAAGCACCATGTGGATATAGAAACTGCCCGTGCAGCAGCTTTTTTGGCTGAGGGTAATTATAATTTGGGTGTAAAACTGTTAAGCCAAGCTGAAAACGATTTCTTCGATAGTTTCCGCAACTGGATGCTGATGTGCTACAAAAACGATATGCCAAGTGTGGTAAACTGGGTAGATGAAGCCAGCAGACTGGGGCGTGAAATGTTGAAAAGTTTTTTAGGCTACGGGCTGCATATTTTTCGCGAGTGCTTAATTGCTAAAAACACAAACGGGCACATGCTCAGGCTAACCGAAAAAGAAAATGAGTTTGTTGGTAAATTCTCTAATTTCCTTACTACCAACACCATTGAAAATATTACCAACGCCTTTAATGATACTATTTATCATACGGAACGAAATGCCAATGCTAAGATTTCATTAATTAATTTATCTTTGCTAATTAAGAACAATTTGGTAGCAAAAGCAGGGTAAGTTTTTGTGATGATGAAAGCATAGTGAAGTAGAAAGAAGCACCAAACATTTGAAATTTGCTTAGATAAGCCATAGTCATGCCGTCCCGATAACTATCGGAATTCGGTATCTACATATTAAAACAAAAGATTCAAGCTCTTTCTATCAGCCTGAATGACTAAAATGCTATATCTTTTTCAATCTCATTTGTGCTTCACCCCTTTTAGCTTCCGATTAATTAACAGATTATTAAGTAAGCAAGATATAGAGCGATATGGGATGTGGTTCATGTGGAACATCGGGCGGAGGCTGTACACCGGCAGGATGCAAAAGTAATGGCAACTGCAATACAGGTGGCTGCAACAAACTAAATGTATACGACTGGTTGGGTGATATGGAAACACCCTCAGGTTATAAGCCTTTTAACATTGTTGAGGTACGTTTTAAAGGCAGCCGAAAAGAATTTTACCGCAACGAAGACAATTTAGAGTTATTTATTGGCGACCCTATAATTACACAAGCTGATAGTGGTTTTGATTATGGGCACGTATCACTTAGTGGAGAATTGGTGCGCTTGCAACTAAAAAAGTATGGTATTGATTCTGATAATCCCGCTATAAACAAAATATACCGCAAAGCCAGCGAAAAAGATACTACCAAATACGACGAGCTAAAAGCCAAAGAAGCTGCTACACTAGAGCGTGCAAGAACAATTGCACTTGAACTAAAACTGGCTATGAAACTAAGCGATATTGAGTTTCAGGGCGATGGACGAAAAGTAGTTTTCTTTTATACAGCTGAAGAACGCGTAGATTTTAGAGAACTGATTAAACGCTTTGCTGAAGAGTTTAAGGTGCGTATAGAAATGAAGCAAATTGGCTACCGCCAGGAGGCTGCCCGCCTAGGGGGTATTGGCTCGTGCGGTAGAGAATTGTGCTGCTCAACCTGGCTCACAGATTTTAAATTGGTAAATACTGCCACAGCACGTTATCAGAACCTGTCTATCAATATGCTAAAACTTTCAGGGCAATGCGGTAGGCTTAAGTGCTGCTTAAATTATGAATTGGATACTTATTTAGAGGCTTTAAACGAGTTTCCAAAAGGTGATAATCTTACTATTGAAACTCATGCAGGAGTTGCTCGTTCGCTAAAAACAGACATACTGAAACGCCAAATGTGGTTTGTGTATGAGCACGATACCAATTGGTTCCCTGTCGACGTTAAAAAAGTAAATGAGATTATTGCACTGAACAAAGAGGGTAAAAAAGGTGATTTATATGTAGATACTCCAAAAGGTACTACTGCGCTTGAACGCTCTATGGACGAGGATATAATTAGTGAGAACGACCTTACCCGCCTGGATAATCGCGAGCCGAAAAAGAAAGGTGGTAACCGTAATCACAAAAAAGGCGGTAAGCACAAAAACTACAAGAAAAAGAAAAGGAATAACTAATAATTTTGAGTTTGTGAGAACTTTTATTGCCACATTACTTATTTGCACTACCCTTTTGCTAAACAGTTGTACTGACGAGAACAACGTGTACGACCAAAATATTTCACTGCCCAAAGAAGGCTGGTATTATAAAAACAGAGCTACTTTTGATATTGAATTAAACGACAGCACTTATAATCACAACTTTTTTGTCAACCTTAGAATAACTCCTGATTACGAGTATAGCAATATGTATGTGCTACTATACCTTACAACTCCAACAGGCGATAGTTCTGCCCGTCGAATAGATTTAAACCCCTTAGCTGCCAGCGATGGTAAATGGTTGGGCAAAGGCTCAGGAAGTGTCATATCATACCGCATCCCTATTTTTCAAAACTTTGTACCCAAACCTACAGGGGTTTATCATTTTGAAATTGAGCAAAATATGCGAACCAATACCCTTAAAGAAGTACTAAGTGTGGGTATGGCTGTAGAAAAGGGTAAAGAAGTATTTTAAATTCTTTTAAACAATACCTATTTCTAGTTGTTTTATATATAAACACTTAATAATTAACAATATATGAATACTAATATAGGCGTAGCCGAAAATAAAACGAAAGAAATAGCAGACCATTTAACCAATTTATTGGCTGATGAGCATGTGCTGTATATTAAAACAAGAAATTTCCACTGGAATGTTACAGGTCCAAGCTTTAACAGCTTACACACCATGTTTGAGCAACAATATACAGAGGGGGCTACAAATATTGACTTAATTGCCGAACGTATCCGCTCATTAGGTCACCATGCTGTAGGCTCAATGAAAGAGTTTTTATCCATTAGTCAATTAGAAGAGTCTGACGGAAAATTAAAAGCCATGGAAATGGTGGATGGCTTACTAAAAGACCATGAAGCTATTGCAAGAAGTATAAAACCAATGGCAGCACTGGCAGGTGAAAGCAAAGACGTTGCCACAGAAGATTTACTAATTGGTATGTTAGAACAACACGAGAAAACAGCCTGGATGCTTCGTTCACACCTTGAATAGCCAATATTAAAAAAAAGTTAAATTCGTAAAGTCATTTTAGAATTTCTAAAATGACTTTATTGTTTTAATACCTAAATTTGTATCTGTATGGATGTTAGCAAAGCCTTAAAATACTTGTTATATGAACACGATTGTGTTATTGTACCTAATTTGGGTGGCTTTGTTTGTGCTCACAAAAAATTAGAGTTTAATTTTCATGCAGGGCTCATACATCCTCCCCGCAAAACAGTAGCCTTCAATCAAAACCTTAATAATAATGATGGGCTATTGGCAAACTATATAGTAAATAAAAATAAAGTAGGCCACTCACAAGCATTAGAAAATATAAATGCCTGGGTAAGTAACTTACATCATCAGTTACAGCAGGGGCAAACCGTTAATATTCAGGGGCTGGGTAGTTTCAGCCTCAACAATGATAAAAAAGTTGTTTTTGTTCCCTTTGCTGATGTTAATTTTTCAATAGCTACCTATGGTTTAGGTAGTATACAATTAGGTAAAAAAGTTGAGAGCATTGTAAAAACTGAAGCCCCTAATAAGGCTATTGTTCCACCACCACAAGAACCTAAAGCACCGATAATTGAAAAAGAGCAAGAAGTTGTAACAGAAGCTAAAGAAGAAGAAGAAAAAACTACTACACAAGAACCTAAGCCTACTATTCCGCCTAAAAGAAAACCCAAAAAAGGGAGGAAAATTTTCCGCCGCATTTTTGCAGTAGTATTCACACTAATATTATTTTTTTCACTCTTCATATTACAAGACTATGCCTACCATGCTAAAATGGATAAAGGCAGTATGTTAGGTTTTGACACACCTTCAAATGAAACCCCAAAAGAAAATACCAATGCCAATTTAGGGCAAGAAGAATCAAATACAGATAATACTGACGAGACAGTGTACACTGAGGAAAGCAAAGAAGATGACGAGGCTAATAGTTTAGAAAACAGTACAGTTGCACAAGGCAGTGTAGAAACTTCACCAACCAAAACGGCAAAAACCGATTCGGTTTTCTATATAATTGCCGGAGCCTTTAGTAGTGAAAGCAACGCTAACGACTTACTGGAAGACCTGAACCGAAAAGGGTTTAGCCCCGAAATCATAAATGTAGAAGGTTCAGCGTTATATAGAGTAGGATATCAGCGATACCCTTCACGTAAAAAAGCCGAGGGCGACCTAAACTCAGTTCGCAATAAAACACACAATTTTGCGGCTTGGGTATTAGCAGTTAAACCTTAAAATATGCTGTTACAATTATTACAAGACGGCGGAGTGGCAGCAACAGACACTGCGTCTGCACTCCCAACCTCAACTGAAGAACAACTGGATTATATTGAATTAGCCCTTAAAGGTGGTATTATAATGATACCTATTGGCATTTTGCTAATTATTGGGCTATACCTTACTATTGAGCGTTGGCTCACTATCCGCAAAGCCCGTAAACTGGATGCTAACTTTATAGCCAATGTAAAAGACCTGGTATCAAGCGGCAACATTGCAGGTGCCAAAAACCTTTGCCAGCGAACCTCTACTCCTATAGCCCGAATGTTAGAGAAAGGTATTTCCCGAATAGGAAAACCCATGAAAAATATTGAAGTAGCTATAGAGAATGTAGGTAAGTTGGAGATTTACAAACTTGAAAAAGGATTACCTACACTGGCTACCATTGCGGGTGCCGCCCCTATGATTGGTTTCTTAGGAACAGTAACCGGTATGATTACAGCCTTTTTCGATATGGCAAAATCAGGCAACAATGTTGAGATTGACACCCTTGCAGGAGGTATATACGAAGCTTTGGTAACCACAGTAGCCGGGCTTATTGTAGGTATTATAGCTTATATAGCCTACAACCTGCTCACAGCATCCATAGAGCGCGTGATACACAAAATGGAAGGTGCAGCGGTTGAATTTTTAGATTTACTTCAAGAACCTGCCTAATGAATTTTCGCTCAAAAAGTAAAGTACGTTCAGAGTTTAGTCTCGCTTCAATGAGCGACATGATTTTTCTGTTGCTTATTTTCTTTTTGATTACCTCAACTTTGGTTAGCCCAAACGGGGTAAAAGTACTTTTACCTAAGCTAAATAATAAGAAACCTCAAAAAGAAAGCGTTACAGTATCAATAACACCTGATTCTCGCTTCTTTTTAAATCAAGACGAGACATCCATAGAAATGCTGTCTACTCAGCTACAAGAGAAGTTGGGCAATGTAGAAAACCCTACCGTATCTATAGCAGCAGATAAAACAGTGCCCTATGAAGAGGTGATGAAGGTAATAAAAGTAGCCACACAATTAAAGTACGGCATACTGCTTAAAACAGAACGAGAATGAACCTTAGCCACATAAGACTACAGGAAGAAGAAAAAGAAGAGAAGCAACGCAAACTTATAAGTGCGTTGGGTACCTTGCTTATTCTTGCCGTAGTTGCTGTGCTTTTAATATTTTTCGGGTTTAAGTATCTTGACCCACCCCCACCCGAAGAAGGTGTGGTAATGGTGAGCGTGGGACAAGAAGAAGGTGGTTTTACCCAAGAAACTCCCCAGCAAACCAAGGCAGAAGAAGCTGCCAGCAGCCCCGAAACAGAAGAAAGTTTTGAAACCCAAGACTACGAGGAGGCACCACAAGAAACCAGCAACCCAACACCTACTAATCCCAATACTTCTCCCCCGAACGACAGTAAAAAGAAAGATAAAACCAAGAAGAAAGTAAACTCTGACTGGCAATTTGAGTCTGGGAAAGACAATACCAATAATGGTGATGACAATACTGATGGAAACAAGGGAAAAGATGATGGAAAAGGTAAAGACCCCTTGGGTGGTTATGGTTTAGGCAAAGACGGCACAGGCTGGTTTATGAAAGGCAGAAAACCTGAAACCAGAATATCAGCTTCATGCAAGTTTACTCGCAACGCTACTGTTGTGGTTGTATTAAAAGTAAATAGAAGTGGTAATGTGGTTTCTACGGAGTGTAGAATGAAGTTTCAAAAATTTAATGCCACAACCATTGAAAAAAAATATTGCGATTGTGCTAAAAATGCAGCTAAAACAGTTCGTTTTACTCCAAAGTCTGATGCTCCTGCAACCCAAACGGGTGCAGTAAAATTTGTCTTCAAAGTGAAGTAGTATCATTTTACTTCTCAAAATTTCACATCTTCGCGCCAATCCTTTTTTCCTCATTATGAATTACAAGCAAACGCTTGACTATTTGTACTCGCAGCTACCTATGTTTACCCGCGTGGGAGCTGTAGCCATAAAAAAAGACCTTACCAATACACTTGCTTTATGCAAGGCATTGGATAACCCACACAAAAAATTTAAAAGCATACATATTGCAGGAACTAACGGCAAAGGTTCAGTAGCCCATATAATAGCTTCCATACTGCAAAGCGCAGGTTTCAAAACAGGCTTATATACTTCGCCCCACTTAAAAGATTTTCGCGAGCGTATTAAAATAAATGGGAAACCTATATCTGAAAAGGAAGTAATAGATTTTGTAGCCCAACATAAAACTGACTTTGAGAACATAAAGCCCTCTTTCTTTGAAATGACGGTGGCTATGTGTTTTGATTATTTTGCAAAACAGAAAGTAGATGTTGCCATAATTGAAACAGGCTTGGGAGGCAGGTTAGATTCTACCAATGTAATTACTCCACAATTATCAGTCATTACCAATATCGGTTTCGACCACATGGATATGTTGGGCGATACACTTCCCCAAATTGCTTTTGAAAAGGCAGGGATTATAAAACCGTCCTTACCTGTTATAATCGGCGAAACACATGCAGAAACAGCACCTGTTTTTATTCAAAAAGCAAAAGAAACCCAATCAACCATCCAGTTTGCCGATGTGGATTACCAAATAATACATTTTAAAAGCAATGAGGACACAGTTGAGTTTTCAATAGGTAAAAGAGGAAAAATTCATATTGAAAATTTACAATGTGATTTAACAGGCACTTATCAGAAAAAAAATATTATCACTGCCATAGCTGCCATTGAAAACTTACGGCAACAAGGCTGGAATATAAGCAGTGAAGCAATTGCCAAAGGTCTTTCTATGGTTAAAACCAATACGGGCCTATTGGGCAGATGGCAAAAGCTTTCATCATCTCCACCCACTTATGCTGATACGGGACATAATATTGATGGGGTAAAGCAAGTATTAGCCCAAATACAACAACAGCAATTTCAAAACCTGCATATAGTGTGGGGTATGGTAAAAGACAAGGATATTAGCAACATACTGAAACTTCTTCCCCAAAAGGCCACTTACTATTTTTGTCAAGCTCAAATTCCTAGAGCACTTGCTGTTGAAGAGTTACAGAAACAAGCAAAAGAATTTAACTTAAAAGGTGAGGCATACCCTACCGTTCAAAGTGCAATTCAAGCTGCACAACAAGCAGCTAACCCTAACGACTTTATTTTTATTGGCGGCAGTACATTTATTGTTGCCGAAGCTGTGTAGATTTGATTAGTAGAAGGTATAAAGTAGAAAGACTAGCATTGAACTCAAAACACTAAACAATACATCAGTAAAAAGTATAAGGTAGAAAGAAAGACTATATAACAACTTAAAATCGCAACTAAATACTAATTACTAACTCACTAATCAGCCTGAAAACTACAAACAGATAGCTGATAACTACAATCTGTTTCAAAAACACAACACTAAAGTTTTACGTGTGCACAAAAAAACATGCTAAAGCGCACTTCCCCATCGTTTTACTTATAGATTTGAGCCATTATTTTAGGCTAAGTATGTTTAAGAAACTCATTCTCGCTACCCTTTTCACTGTTTGTATAGCCGGTGCGGGCTTTGCCCAAAAAACTGCTATATATACCGACCCTGTTTCATTTTACAATCGGGGATTAGAACTGTATGACAAAGAAAAATACGGTAGTGCAATTGATGAGTTTGAAGAATTTATTTCCCGTAGCAACAATCTAGAGCTGCAAACCAATGCACAATTTTATATAGCAGTTTCATCACTGCAATTAGAACATCAAGGTGCCGAGGAAAGAATAAAAACTTTCATTAAGAACAACCCCGGGCACATAAAAACCAACTTAGCACATTTCCATTTGGGTAGGTATTACTACAATCAAGGTAAATTTACACGTGTACCCAAACAACTGCTAAAAACAAATGACGAAGCCCTAACTATTGATGAAAGCCTAGAGTACCACTTTATGCTGGGCTACAGCTACTTCAAACGTGCAAAATGGCAGGATGCCGAAGTACAGTTTAATATTACAGCCAACGACAAAACAAAATACTATTACCCCAGCCATTATTATTTAGGTTATGGAGCACTAAAACAAGCGCAATACCAAAAAGCATTATCTCATTTTGAGCGTTTAAAAAAATCGAAAGTTTATAAAGCTGAGCTACCCGTATTTTTTGCTCAGGTATATTTTGGACAAAAGAAGTATAAAGAAGTATTAGCAGTAACCGATACTTTGAAAAGCGATAAAAGCCAGCGTGAAATTAACTGGCTTCGCGGGCAAAGCTTCTACTACCTTGAAGAATATGAGAAGGCTTTACCTCTATTGGATAAAAACCGCCCACCTTACCGTAAAATGAACAGTACCGATAAGTATGTACTGGGCTATACATTTTATGCCAACGGCATGTATGAAAAGGCGTTTAATGAGTTTACCTTTATAAATAATACACGCGATACAGTAACACAATATGCTTACTATAACGCGGCAGAATGTTTTTTGCGTTTAAACCGAAAAAATAATGCCCGTGACGCTTTTCTACAGGCATCTTTATTGAGTTTTAACGCTAAACTTAAAGAGCGTTCTACCTTTAACTATGCCAAGCTAAGCTATGATTTAGGTTTTAACACTGAAGCCCTAAGAACACTAAGAAAGTTTATAAAGCAATTTCCAAAATCAAGTTTGGCAACAGAAGCCAAAACTCTTCAAGGAGAACTTTTATTAGCCAGTAAAAACTATAAAGAAGCTATAGAAGTGCTTGAAAGTATTGGTAACATGAATAACCAAACCCAAAAGGTATATCAGCAAATAACCTATTACCGAGCCATACAATTACTTGAGGAAGGTTGGACTAATATGGATGTTGCGAATGGTTATTTACTAAAATCGAAAAAATACCCTTGGGATAAGAAGCTGGATATACTTGCAGATTTTTGGCGAGGTGAAATAGCTTTTCACAAAGGAAAATACTGGGACTGCATCAAACATACCCGTACTTTTTTAAATAACTCAAAAGCTAAAAACACTGATACATACCCTGTGGCTTACTATAACATAGGCTACTCGTACCTGAAAATTGCCAACACCGATAAAAATTATAAGGATGTAATTTTACACTACGAAAAGGCTGCCGACAATTTCAGAAGCTATACCAAAAATGTAAAGTATTTAAATCAAAACAAAAGCCGTTTTATTGACGGAATGACCCGACTGGCAGACTGCTATTTTGTTTTGAAAAGGTACGACCCTGCTATTGAAGCATACAACTATATTATTACTAAGCGGGCTGCAAATGCCGATTACGGATACTACCAAAAAGGGATAATTTTTGGGCTGCAAGGCAAGGATGAATTAAAAATAAGTACCCTTAAAAAAGTAGCGGCAAACTATCCCCGCTCGCAATATGTTGATGATGCCTTGTTTGAAATTGCCGATGTACACCAAAAACTAAACAATTTAAGCGAAGCATTAAAAGGGTTTGGCTACTTATTGGGCGAAAGCCCCAACGGTATATATGCCCCGAAATGCCATTTACGCATAGGTACTATACACTACCAGCAAAACAATAACCAAAAAGCCATCATATCTTTCAAAAAAGTAATAGAACAATTTGGTGCTTACCCTGAATCTAACGAGGCAGCAAAAGCACTTGAAGAGATTTACTCTGCCGAAGGAAGACTGGATGAGTTTTTTGCTTATATGAAAAACAAAGGACGTAACTACAAAAATAGCTATAGAGACAGTGCCAGCTATGATGCAGCCTTACGTTTTTATCAGGATGAAAATTGCAACAGAGCAACAGGTGAGTTTGCCCGTTATTTAAAAAGCTTCCCTGAAGGTTTGTTTGCTGTAGAAGCTAATTTTTATAAAGCCAACTGTGAGTATCAAGCGAAAAACTTTGATGCAGCGCTTGAGGGTTACTTAGTAGCAATAAACAGCAGAAGACCTGAGTTTATAGAGCCTTCAACCCGTGCAGCAGCCACTATTTATTATTTAAAGAAAGACTATAACCAAGCACTCCCTTTATATGAAAAATTGGAAGGCATAGCCCAAAACCACGACAATAAACTGGTGAGTTTATTGGGGCAAATGCGTTGCAGTTATTATATAAATGATGAGGATAAAAGCATAGCCAACAGCAAGAAACTATTGGCGTATGACAAAGTAACCCGTGAGGGAATAATTGAAGCTAACATATACCTGGCAAGAATTAATATAAAAAGAGAAAATTGGGCAGAGGCTAAAACAGCTTGTGAAGGTGTGCTTAAATACACTAAAAACCAATATGGTGCAGAAGCTAAGTACTATATAGCCTATATACAATACAAGAAAAACCAAACCGATGGGGCTGAGAAAACCATACTTGAAGTAGTGAAAAAATTCTCAAGCTACGACTATTGGAAAGCTAAGGCATTGCTGCTACAATCAGACATTTTAGTAACTAAAAAAGACCTTTTCCAAGCACGTGCTATTTTAAAAAGCATTATAAATGCCTACGAAAACAAAGAAGACGGTATTATTACCGATGCTAAGGCTAAGTTAGCCACTATTGGTGAGGAAGATGAAACCGAAGAATAAGCTTACTTACAATTTAAAACCGTTCTAAATTTCTTCAAAACCCTTTATAATTAAGACTTTACAGCTATTGTGGATAGCCTGTAACATTAATTTCACTCAAAAGTTAGTTAAATATTGTTTTTGATATAAATTTGCGCAAGTTTAAAAAACCCTTGATGTGCCTAATTTGTTGGTATAGTAATAGTTTTTTAAACAGTTTTGCTAACCGCTTAAATATCAGCAATGAACCTTAAAAGATTCATCACAAAACTAACCTCAACACTCGCAACATTACTTATAGTTGTTGCCTTTACTACACCTGCAAAAGCTCAAGATATAGCTGCAGGAGAGAAATTGTTTACTGAAAATTGTTTGTCGTGCCATGCCTTAGACAAGAAAGTTGTTGGGCCAGCCCTTGCAGGTGTTCATGAAAGACCCGGACGTTCTGAAGAGTGGTTGATTAAATGGATTAAAAACGCACCTAAAATGATTGCTGACGGTGATCCACTGGCTGTGAAGCTATATGAGGATAATAATCAGCAAAACATGACAGTGTTTGAAAATCTTCAAGATGATGAGATAAAAAACATTCTAGCTTACATTAAAACCCCTCCTGTTACGGCAACGGGTGGCGGAGAAGAGACTGCACCTGTTACGCCTGTTTCAGCTAAAACAGAAGAAGCAAACGATTCGGTAAAAGGTTTAATCAACTTTCTTTTAGTAGGTATAGTTATAGCCGTTATACTTATAATGGGTGCTGTATTTGATGTTTTAGAAAAAATCAGCAAATACACAGGTATTCCATTATCAAACCCACACAAAATAAACGGTTGGTTAATGATACTGTTTATGTTTGGCTTTTTAGGAGCAGTAATTTGGGAGTTTAAAGTACATGGAAAATATGCCTTAATTGATAATTCAGCATCAGAACACGGTGTATCTGTAGACAGTATGTTAATGACTACATTATACATTACAGGTGCTGTATTTTTCATTACTCAAATAGCATTGTTTTTATTCGGTTTCCTTTACCGCTACGACCCTAAACGCAAAGCTTTATACTACCCACACAACAATATGTTGGAGTATATATGGACTTTAATTCCTGCAATTGCTTTAACTGTATTGGTAATAAACGGCTTTAAAAAATGGTCGGCAATTACATCAAAAGCACCTGAAAATGCTGAAACTGTTGAGGTATTTGCTTACCAATTTGGTTGGAATGTTCGCTATGCAGGTGAAGACAAGAAGTTGGGAGAGCACAGCTTTAACCTGATATCAGGTTCTAACCCGTTAGGTTTAGGTGTACCTTCTGAGTACGAAAAACTAGTTAAAGAAGTAAAAGAAAGCCTGGATAAAAACGAAGATTTATTTAACCGTATGCAAACCATACCCGACCCTACCTCAAAAGAGAAGGAAACTATGGCTGATTTGGAAAAACGTATACGTTTACAAAAAGCTCATATATCGCGTTTAACCGCCATGGAAGGTGATGACCGTGTATTTGATAATTCTTCGGAGGATGATTTAATACTAAAAGAAATTGTATTGGTTAAAAACAAACCTATACATTTTGTATTCCGTGCCCGTGATGTAATTCACAGTGCATACTCGCCACACTTCCGTATGCAAATGAACTGTGTACCCGGTATGCCTACTACATTTTGGTTTAAACCGGTTAAAACAACTAACGAAATGCGTACTATTTTAGAGGATAACAGTTTCGATTATTACTTGTATTGCGCTAAAATATGCGGTAATGCTCACTACAATATGAAGATTAAAATTCGTGTAGTAGAAACCGAAGCCGAGTATACTAAATGGTTGGCTGAGCAAAGACCTGCTTTCAAGAAAAAAGCTGATGAGGTAACTCCTGTAATAGAAGAAACCCCTACTGAAACAACAGATAGTACAGCAGTTACAGCTTTGGCAAACTAAGAATTAAAAATATTGTTTAACCCAGCAGATAAGTTTAAATAATTAAGAATGGCTAACACCCAAACACATACAGCAACGGCATCGCACGATGACCACCACCACAAAGAGACCTTCATTTCGAAGTACATCTTTAGTATGGATCACAAGATGATATCTAAGCAATTCCTTATTACGGGAATTATAATGGGTTTCATCGGTATGTTTATGTCGGTTTTGTTCAGAATGCAATTAGCATGGCCTGAACAAAGTTTCGGCTTTTTAGAAACCATTTTAGGTAGCAAATGGGCTCCGGGCGGTAAAATGGATGCAGGATTCTATATGGGTCTTGTAACCATACACGGTACTATAATGGTATTTTATGTGTTAACTGCCGGTTTAAGTGGAACATTTAGTAACCTGCTTATTCCTTTACAAGTAGGAGCACGTGATATGGCATCGCCGTTCATGAATATGCTTTCATACTGGTTCTTCTTCTTATCAAGCGTGGTGTTAATGTCATCAGTGTTTGTTGAGTCAGGACCTGCTTCAGGTGGTTGGACCATTTATCCCCCACTTAGTGCCAACGAGGTCTTTATGTCCGGTTCGGGCTTGGGTATGACGCTCTGGCTGGTAGCAATTGTTCTGTTCATTGTATCCTCATTACTGGGTGGTATTAACTACATTACAACCGTATTAAACATGCGTACTAAAGGGATGAGCATGAACCGCTTACCTCTTTCTATATGGGCGTTTTTCTTAACTGCTATATTGGGTGTGTTATCATTCCCTGTATTATTAAGTGCAGGTTTACTACTTATTTTCGACCGTAGTTTCGGAACCAGTTTCTATTTGTCAGATATATGGGCGAACGGTGTAGGTGCTTTGGATAATGTGGGAGGTAGCCCTATCCTATTCCAGCACTTGTTCTGGTTCTTAGGACACCCTGAAGTATATATTATTTTAATGCCTGCATTGGGTATTACTTCTGAAGTAATTGCTACAAATGCACGTAAACCTATATTTGGTTATACAGCCATGGTAATATCACTTGTGGGTATTGCGTTCCTATCGTTCTTAGTATGGGGGCACCACATGTTTATTACAGGTATGAACCCATTCTTAGGTGAGGTATTTATGATACTTACCCTAATTATTGCAGTACCATCGGCAGTGAAAACATTTAACTACTTGGCTACTATGTGGCGCGGTAACATACGCTTCACACCGGGTATGTTGTTTGCTATCGGTTTAGTATCGCTGTTTATCACCGGAGGTTTAACAGGTATATGGTTGGGTAATGCAACGCTAGATATTAACCTTCACGATACATATTTTGTTGTGGCTCACTTCCACTTGGTAATGGGTAGTGCGGCAATATTCGGTATGTTGGCAGGTATATACCATTGGTTCCCACGCATGTATGGCAGAAGATTAAATGCTACACTGGGTTATGTGCACTTTTGGTTAACCTTCGCTGCTGCATATATGGTATTCTTCCCAATGCACTTTATGGGCTTGGCAGGTGTACCCCGCCGTTATGCAGAGTTTAGTTTAATGCCTGAATTTGCCGTTTGGAATGATGTGAATGTGTTTATTACTATAGCTGCTCTTATTGCTTCTATAGCACAGCTAATATTCCTTTACAATTTTGTTCGTTCAATATTCTTTGGTAGAAAATCAGAGCAAAACCCATGGCAGTCTAATACACTTGAGTGGACTGCTCCTGTAGAGCATTTGCATGGTAACTGGCCGGGTGAAATTCCTAGCGTATACCGTTGGCCATACGATTACAGCCGCCCTGATGCTGAGCAAGACTTTATACCGCAAAATGTGCCTGATGAAGGACAAGAGGAGCCTCAAGGCCCTATAAAAGAAACTGCAACACCGCATGAGGAGGAAGCACCTGCAAGTACTGAAAGTGATACCGCTTCTGATTCTAAAATATTATTCTCTGTATTGAGAAGATGGTTTAGTTTCAGATAAAAAGAAGCAGTTGTGAAGAAGATTTTTTCAGAAAAGTTTTTCAAAAAAATCGGTCTCCTCACAGTTGCCTCTATATTGTTTCTCATTTTTGTAGGCGGTTTAGTACGTATAACAGGCTCAGGAATGGGCTGCCCCGATTGGCCTAAGTGTTTTGGATACTATATACCCCCTACCGATATAAGTGAGCTAACATGGATGCCCCAAAAAGAATTTAAAAAGGGGCAAATGATAATAAAAGAAAAAAAGTTGTGGAGTGCGAAGGAAGACCTAACTACTGCACAACAATATAACCCAAGCAATTGGGTAGAATATACAAAACACGACTACGCTCTTTTTAATCCTACACATACCTATATAGAATGGGTAAACCGTATGGTAAGCGTATTGGTGGGTTTGTTTATGGTACTAACGGTACTATCGTCGTTTCAATACTGGAAAAAACAAAAGTCGATAGTGTTTTTATGTATCGCATCGTTCTTAATTACATTGTTTCAGGCATGGTTGGGTGCTAAAGTTGTTGAAAGCAACCTCGACGGGCTAAAAATAAGCATACATATGCTTTTTGCTTTGGTTGTGGTGGGTTTTGTAATGATAGCAGTGTTTAAAAACCATGCAGCTCAAGGCTTAGATAGACTAAGTAGTTTAAGGTGGTTTAAAGTATTGGCATACGGTGTTATAGTTTTAACATTAGTGCAAATATTTTACGGCACACAACTACGTGAGGCTGTTGATGAGTGGAAACCCAAAGCTGATGCTAACGGATTTTCATGGGTGAGTATGGTTGATGATGTATTAGCATCACATAAGAGTTTATCGGCATTTGTAATGGCAGCCATGTTGGTGTTATACTTTATGGTAAGCAATAGATTAGAGAAGGGTAACAAAGTAACCCGATGGACCGGAGTGGGGTTAGCTCTTGCAGCAATACAAATAGCATTGGGCAGTGTAAATGTATTTTTTAATATGCCTGCAGTAAGTCAGGTATTGCATGTAACCTTGGCAGGTTTATTAATAGCCAGCCAGTTTTACGTGGCCATCCTTGTATATAATTATAACAGGGAAACAATAGTAGAATAGAATTAAATGACAGATAAAACCATAGATAGTGTAAGAGTAGGCTCGTTTTCACTGAAAGCGAAACTGCAAGACTACACCCAGTTGTTGAAGTTAAGGCTTACCCTAACGGTAGTTTTTTCAGCAGCTATGGGTTTTATATTAGCCCCTGCACCCACCATGCAATGGGGCTTATTTTGGTTGTTGGTTTTAGCAGGAACCATGGTTGTAGGTGCTGCAAACGGTATTAACCAAGCCATAGAGCGCAACTACGATAAAATGATGGAGCGCACGGCAAACCGCCCTGTTGCTACCAACCGCATGAGCGTTACCGAGGCATCAATATTTTGTTTGATATTGGGTTTAGGCGGGGTTTTCATATTTGGCTACTACTTTAACCAAATGACGGGCTATATAGCCTTGTTTTCGCTAATATCTTACGCTTTCATTTATACGCCGCTTAAACGTGTATCGCCTATAGCGGTTTTTGTAGGCGCGTTTCCCGGAGCTGTTGCCCCCATGTTGGGTTGGGTAGCTGTAACAGGAAGTATTGATGAGGGTGCATTAGCCTTGTTTACCATACAATTCTTTTGGCAATTTCCTCATTTTTGGGCTGTTGCCTGGATATTGGATGACGATTACCGCCGTGCAGGCTTTTTCTTACTCCCTTCTTTTGAGGGACGCGGAAAGAAAAGTGCCTTCCAAGTACTTATTTGGACTTCGGTATTAATACCCGCTGTATTATTACCTTTACAAGTAGGTATAGTAGGAATAACCTCAACCATTATTGCTTTAGTAGCATCAGCCGCAATGGTTTGGTTGGCGGCAAGATTGTATAGAGACTGTAGTATTAAAAATGCCAAAACACTAATGTTTGCAGCATTTATATATTTACCGTTAGTATTATTAGCCTATGTTTTTGATAAAATTTAAACCTTAGAAAAAACATGGACGCAACAAGAAAATTGAATAGAGAAAGTAACTATATAGTACAGCCTAAAAAATTTGCCCTTTGGGTAATGATTTTAAGTATGATAATGCTGTTTGCAGCATTTACCAGTGGCTATATAGTGCGCCGTGCAGAAGGTAACTGGGATGTATTTCCACTACCTATGCAATTTTTATATAGTGTATTTGTAGCCATACTTAGTAGTATTACTATGCAATGGGCATACTCGGCTGCCAAGCGCGATGAGTTAGGACAGGTGAAAACAGCCTTACTATTGACGCTGGCTTTAGGTTTAGCTTTTTGTGGTATACAAGCTTGGGGAGCGGTGGAACTTACTAACAACGGTTTCCGCTGGACAGGGATGAACAACCCTACCCCTGAATATGTAGCCGAAAATGGAATAACCTATGTAGGAGCCCAAAACCCTGCCAGTACATTTGTGTATGCTATATCAGGGCTTCACGTGCTGCATGTATTGGGAGGTATCATCTTTTTGATGGTAATGGTGTATAACAGTTTTAAATTAAATATTCATAAGAAAAACCTTCTTAAAATCAGTATGTGTACAACCTACTGGCATTTTGTAGGCATACTATGGATTTATTTGTATTTGTTTTTATTTTTGAACCGCTAAGAAAACAACAATAATGTCAAGTCACTCAGCAACAGTAGATACCGCAAACGTTTGGTCGGGCGGTAAATCACCTTTCAAAGTAAGCTATGGTAAGCTAATGATGTGGATTTTTCTGCTATCAGATGCGTTTACCTTTTCAGGCTTACTGCTTGTTTACGGTGTAACCCGCTTTAGTGCCGTAGGAGATACTTCATTTCCGTGGCCTTTGCCTGATATGGTATTTAACCACTTTCCGTTTGCACACGGTATACACTTGCCATTATTCTTTGTGAGCTTAATGACTTTTATCCTGATTTTCAGTTCAGTTACAATGGTACTGGCTGTTGAAGCAGGACAAAGAAAATCGCAAAAAGAAGTTGCCAAATATATGCTATATACCATTTTGGGTGGTTTGGCTTTCTTAAGCTGCCAAGCTTGGGAATGGACACAGTTTATTGGCGACGGTGCTACCTTATTCGGTAATAACTTTGCTTTGAGTGAGGCAGGTTTAGCCAAAGCCGAGGGATTAGGATTGGGAGACCACATACATTGGGAAGCCAGTGATAGGATAGCAGGAGCTAAAGGATTCTCTGCCTTGTTTTTTATAGTAACTGGGTTCCATGGTTTCCACGTATTTAGTGGTGTTGTTCTAAATGTTATTATTTATATCAATGTGCTTAAAGGTACCTACGAAAAACGCGGTCACTACGAAATGATTGAAAAAGTAGGTTTATACTGGCACTTTGTAGACTTAGTTTGGGTATTTGTTTTTACCTTCTTCTATTTAATATAAGCTATAACTATTAATCACACTTAAATTTTAAAAACAATGTCGCACGTAGATTATAAAACCGAAGAAGATTACCAATACGAAAATGCACAAGAGCAGTTATACCCGGGTGTCAGTCATGGTACTAAAGGCATACTTCGTGTTTTTTATTTGTTAACCTTTATCACATTTATAGATATAGCTCTTTATTTCTGGATGCCTCCTTCAATGGCTAGAAATATTTTGTTTATCGGCTTAGGATTAGTTAAGGCTATTTATATAGTAGGACATTTTATGCACTTGAAACATGAGCGTATAAACTTAATTCTAACCATTGTTGTACCTATGGTATTCGTTATCTTCTTTATCGTTTGGATGCTATATGAAGGTAACTTTTGGAGTTCTTTCAATAATTAATGGCAAGTTTATTCAATAAGCGCGCTTCATTACTATTATTACTTCTAATCCCGATACTTTTTGTAGCCATTCTAAAATTCGGGGCATTTAGGGTAAATACCGCTCTTCCTATTTATGGCGAACGCTATCTCCCCAAAGGAGCTACCGATACGGTATACCATACTGTTGGTGAGTTTAGTTTTACAGACCAAAAGGGTAATATATTTACCCATGATACTGTAAAAGATAAAATACGTGTAACCAACTTCTTTTTTGCACGTTGCAAAGGGGTTTGCCCAAAAATGAACGGTAACCTGCATACTGCCGTTTACGAAAAGTATAAATACAGCCCCAATATTGTTTTTGTATCGCATACGGTTGACCCTACCCATGATACTGCCGAGGTTTTAAATGCCTATGAAAAAAACATGGCAACAAACTATAAACATTGGTATTTTGTTACAGGAAAGTATAAAGACATTGCCGAGGTACAAAACCAATACCTTCTTCCTAAAGCAGACGGTAGCAGTGTAGACCAAATAGCTCACTCGCAACACATTATATTGGTTGATAAAGAAGATAGGATTAGAGGGGCGTATGACGGGCTGGATTATGCCGAAATGAAAAAGCTGGAAGAGGATATTAAAATTTTACTGGCTGAGTACAAGCAAAAATAATGAATGCAATAGTTAGCAACGATAAGCTGTATTTCCGCATTATATTGGCAATTTCTATTGCTATACCTGTAGTGGTAGGTATACTATTAATGATACCCGGCAAAGAAAACCTTGCAGGTAGTTTTGATGTAACCCTTTTGCCAAAGCTCAATGCCATAATCAACTCTACAGTTTCAGTTTTACTGGTTGCTGGCTATGTAGCCATTAGAAACAAAAAGCAAAGCACGCACAAAAGTCTAATGCTCACAGCATTTTTCCTTTCGGGTTTGTTTCTCATTTCGTATGTTACCTACCACTATTTAGCGGTAGAAAGTAAATTTGGTGATGTAAATCACGATGGCAGCGTTACAGAAGCTGAGCTTGCTGCAGCAGGTTCATTACGGTATGTATATTACTTTATTCTGTTGACGCATATACTTCTATCAACCGCTATAGTACCTATGGTATTGATTACCATTTACCGCTCGTTTTCAGGGCAGCTTGAAAAGCACAAAAAACTTGCCCGTTGGACATTTCCTTTGTGGTTATATGTGTCGGTAACGGGAGTTGTTGTATATTTGCTCATCGCACCGTATTATCCCGTTTAAGCATGAAAAACCTGTTAAAAATAGTAGTATTAGTAGCGTTTGTTTGTATGCTTGCCTTTGCAAATGAAGCTGTGGCACAATGCCCTATGTGTAAAACCTCTGTAGAAAGTGGGTTAAAAGAGGGGAGTTCTACAGGCTTAGGATTAAACGACGGTATATTGTACCTACTGGCCATGCCTTACATTTTAGTAGGTGGTGTAGCTGTTTTCTGGTACAAAAGTTTCCGTGCTCGTAGAGCAGCAAAATAATTCTTTAATACTTTTCTAAAACTGTATCCGCTTATGTGTAGCAAACATGAGAGTTCAGCCTTTATGGCTTTTGCAAAAAGTAAATGTCCCCGTTGTAGAAGCGGAAAATTATTTACACACCCGTTTTACAGTTTGAGCAATTTTTTGAAAAATCATGAACATTGCCCGGTATGTAATTTAAAGTTTGAAAAAGAAACCGGGTTCTTTTGGGCAGCCATGTATATAAGCTACGGAATAAACGTAGCCATAGCCATTATTGTAGGTATTTTGCTGGGTTTATTTTATGAAGATGCCAGCATTAATACATACATATTTAGCATAGTAGGTATTGTTTTGCTAGGCTCAACTTTAATTTTCCGTTACTCAAGGGTTATTGCATTATATTCTTTTAGCGGCTATAAGTACGACGAAAGTTACTCTAACAAAAAGAGCTGATTATCAACCCCTTAATATTGATAATTAAAAAAATAGGTATATATTTATGGTAAGCTAACTTACCAAACCTATGAAAAAAGTACTCAAAATACTGGGTATAATACTCGGTATTGTTATTCTTATCATTGCTATCGGGGCTAGTTATATCCACTTTAGCGGTATCCCCACGTATGCTGAACCCCAAATTCCTGATATAAAAGTTGAGGTAACCCAAGAACGGGTTGCCAAGGGTGAAAAAATAGCTTCCATGCTATGTATCCATTGCCATAGTGATGACAATAACCGTTTAGTAGGCAAAAAAGTTAACGATGTTCCCGAAGCTTTTGGAACCATATACTCATCTAACATTACAAAAGATACTGAAAAGGGTATTGGCAACTGGACTGATGGTGAAATTATCTACTTTCTCCGCACCGGATTGAGAAAAGACGGTAGCTATGCTCCACCTTATATGCCTAAATTTCCACTGGTTAGTGATGAAGATCTGAAGAGTATTGTGGCTTGGCTTCGCAGTGATGTCCACGCGGTACAAGCTGCTACAGAAGAGCCGCCGATTAGTGAGCCTTCATTTTTGGTAAAGTTTTTAAGTCGTGTTGCTTTTAAACCACTACCCTACCCCGAAAAAGAAATAGAAAACCCCGATACTACTGATGTATTGGCTTGGGGTAAATACCTTGCCAACGGGCAATATGGTTGTTTTAGTTGCCACAGTGCCGATTTTAAAACTAATAATGAGTTAGAACCTGAAAAATCAGCAGGTTTTTATGGTGGTGGTAATCCTTTGCTAGATATGCAAGGAAATATTGTTAAATCGCTAAATATTACACCACACGAAACAGGCATTGGTAACTGGACCGAGGAAGATTTTATAATAGCCATGTTGATGGGTAAACGCAAAAACGGGAAGCAATTCCGTTACCCTATGATGCCATATACAAAATTAACTGATAACGAACTGAAAGCCATTTATGCTTACCTGAAAACTATACCCGCTATTGATAATGAAGTAGAGTAATAGGTATAGTTTTGGCTTAGATTACTTGTGTATACTAAGTTTTTTCAAAGCTAAAATACTGATAACTGATTGGTTACTATCAGCCTCACAAATCGGTTTCCTCGTTCGTTAATAAATGTAATAAAAACTTTCGCCACAGTTTGCGCATTTACCGAATTTTAAAAAGTGTTTTTTTAGCATTTGTTTCTCTATTTCTTTTACTAGGGAGTAGTAGTTGTATACAACGTGAGGATATACCTTTCCGCAAAGAATATAAGGTAATAGGCAGGTTGGTGAAAAGTTGTAATGACCCCACCCCGATTTCTGATAAATTGGTACTGTTAGAAAACCCTCCTTTTTTCGACCTCTTTTGCAAAACAGGGTATAAGGTAGTTTCACGGGCATATACTAATGCTGACGGTTATTTTGAGCTTAGATATGAGCAACAAAATTGCTTGATACCTTTAAAAGTCTCTATAGAAGACCCTAATGGGCACCCTACTGATAATTTTGCTTTAGTTACCGACATAAAAGAGTATGAAAATACCCATTTGGGGAATGTTTACCTAAAGCCTTCAGTAATTTATAATTATGTGGTAAAAACCAATACACCCTATACCAATACCGATACGTTGTACTACAATATTGAAAGGTCTGCAAGTGGTAAAGATTCTACCTACGCTTTTATAACAGGTCCTTTTACCGAGGGGCAAGTATTAGCTACTTACCAAGAAAGAACTGAAAGGCAAATACATCATGGAGACTTAGCATTACAAGATGAACGCTACGATTATGAGTATTATTGGTTGTTGAAATCATCAGGTAATCCTATAAAAAGAAGTATAAGCAGAATAATATTTCGCAGTTGTGTATTATACACAATTACTATAGATTTAAGCCTGTGAAACAATTATTATCTGTAGCCACTTTATGTTTTCTTTTTGGCTGCCAAAATACTCCCGATACTTCTAAAGGAGAAACTCCAATAGATTCAATGAGAAATACTAAAGAACAAATAACAGTAGATAGTTTTTATATTGATGAAAGTGAGATTAACGGTGGTGCAGAATATAAGGAGTATACTACTGATACTATTGTTAATATATGTTTTGATGAATTTTCTGTTAAAATAAATCGTTTGGTTGTGTATGAACACTCTGACAGTATTTATGATGTAAAAAAAGACACTCTATTTCTAACTATAGAACTTGCGGAAACCATTGAGGGGCAGCAAATAAACCTTTCTCAAATTAATATTGAAAACATAGTGGTTGAACAAGCTTATGAAACAAGTGTAACAGTAATGAATGAGGGACCCCATTGCGATTTATTAGATTGGAATCATTATACTTCCCCTTGGATACCACTACAGACCAAAAGTAAAAATATATACATAGCAAAAAAATACACTGAAACTGAAAGGCAGTTATTCCCCGAAGTATCTTTAGATGAATTAAAAAAAACTGTAAAAAATTATTGTGAGAGTAAATGGTTCAAACTAATTGGTGATATAAAATCAGTAAACGATTACCCCTGTGCTGTAGGCATTAGTAAATACTTTATAAGGATAAGTGGGGTTGAACCAATAACTAGAAAAAAAATAGTTAAACTAATAATATTAGAACAGCTTATGGGTTGCTAACTACTTCTTCACCGCTAAATACTTAAACTTAGCCAGCCCCCATTTTTGCAAACGGTATTGCATACTGGTAAGCAAAACACCCAAACCATAGATAGAACTACGCTTGAAATTGATAGATGAGGCTTCATCAAAATACTTTGTGGGGCAAGTAACTTCAGCAATATCAAAACCTGCCATAAATATTTGTGCCGTCATTTGATTATCGAACACAAAATCATCGCTGTTAGCTTCAATGTCTATCTTATCAAAAACTTCTTTGCTAAACGCTCTATAACCCGTGTGGTACTCACTTAGTTTCTGATTGATAAGTATATTCTGAAATAAGGTAAGGCAACGGTTAAAAATGTATTTGTATATAGGCATCCCCCCTTTTAATGCTCCTTTACCCAATATGCGGCTACCGTATACCACAGGGTAAACCTCATTAGCAATTATGCTTGCCATAGCAGTAATAAGCATGGGTGTGTATTGATAATCGGGGTGAAGCATTACTATAATATCAGCATCCAAGCCTAAAGCAGTAGTATAGCAGGTTTTTTGGTTACCCCCATAACCACGGTTTTTGGGGTGTTTTATCACATGCTTTATACCCAACTCTCTCCCTTTTTCTGATGTTTCATCTTTGCTGGCATCGTCCACCAAAACCACATCATCCACTATATCAAAAGGTATTTCGTTATAGGTTTTCTCTAATGTTAAAGCTGCATTGTAGGCGGGCAGCACTACTACTAATTTCTTTCCGTTTATCATTACAAAGGCGCAAAAATACAGAACCCCAACTAAATAGTTGGGGTTCTGCAAAAATCTTTATTCTATTTACCATTAATAGTGAGCAAACATTGGTTGTATTACAAAAAATGCCAATATACCCGCTACATAACCAATAAGTGCCAATATACTGATACGCCTAGCATACCACATGAAATCTATTTTCTCCATACCCATTGCGGCAACGCCGGCTGCTGAACCTATAATTAAAGCACTACCACCCGTACCTGCACAATATGCTATAAACTCCCACAAACGGGCATCTTGCAAGTAGTATTTCACTCCTTGATACTCTATCATACCTTGTACTATTAAATCTTTGTGCTCCATGGCATATTTATATACTTCAGGATTTACCGTTTCTGATGCCATTGCATACATACCTTGTGAAGCTGCTACCAAAGGAACGTTATCAACTATGGCTGATAATAGTCCCATGGTTATCACAATTGCATCGTTGTTTTTAATGGTATCGTTCATCCACTGCGCCAACCCTTCTAATATATGTGTAGATTCTAATGATGTAATGGCTAATAATATTCCTAAAAAGAATAACACACTGGCAGTATCAATTTTAGAGAGTGCATAAATAGCTGTATACGGCTTTTTCTCTTCTTCGCTTTTATCAATATGTATCAACTCTGAAGCTATCCAAACTATAGCCAGCCCAAGCATCATACCCATATAGGGTGGTAAGTGTGTAATAGTTTTAAATATAGGTACGAATAATAAGGCTCCCACCCCTAAGAAAAACATTAGCTTACTTCCTTTTACATCTTCTTCTTTCTCTGCTTTTTCATAGTCATATTCTTCACGCTTAATCTCCCCCTTCATTTTAAAGCCCATATACACCAATGGAGCAGCCATACATATTAAGCTGGGAACTATAAGTGTTACGATAATGTTTCCGGCTGATATTTGCCCCTTAATCCAAAGCATGGTAGTAGTTACGTCTCCAATAGGAGACCAAGCACCCCCTGCATTAGCGGCAACAACTACCATACTCACAAAGAATATACGTTGCTCTTTATCGTGTATTAAACGGCGAAGTAACGATACCATTACTATGGTAGTGGTAAGGTTATCCAATGCCGCCGACATGAAAAACGCCAGTATTGATATTATCCAAAGTAGTTTGCGTGAATCTTTGGTTTTAATACGGTTGGTAATTACTTTAAATCCCTGATGGATGTCTACCAGCTCAACAATAGTCATTGCACCCATTAAGAAAAATAAAATTTCAGCCGTAGCAGAAAGATGATGCGACAGTTGTTCTGTAACCAAATGTGTTTCACCTCCAAAGGCAATCCATGCAGTCCAGGTAAGTACCCCGATAAGAAGTGCCGGAGCTGCTTTATTTATTTTTAAGGGATGCTCAAAAGCTATTGCCAAATAGCCCAGTACAAAAATTATTATGAGAGTTAATTCCATTTTTTTGTATTTGCGGCGCAAAATACAATTTAATCAGCATTTGGCAACATTAAGAAAACGGGTAATCTGGTAAATTTTTAAGCCAGGCAAATTGTTGGTTTTCCTTATCTATTTTAAGGTATAGATGCCGCATACCATTGCTTATCATAATGCAGTTGGTGCCAAACCCATAATTATAAACTGCCGCTTGTGAAAGTGTTTCAGGGTTAAGCGTTACTGAGGGTGCTTTGCACTCTACTAATAAAGCAGGTACACCCAAGTTATTATATACAACAACATCTACCCTGCGGTTCCTCCCTAAAATTTTTATTCCTTTTTCTATCCCTATAAGTGTTGCAGGAACTTTTTTTTCATTCAGTAAAAAATGGACTATATGTTGGCGTACCCACTCTTCGGGAGTAAGGTTCACATATTTCTTCCGCACTACATCAAAAATTAGTTTTCTTTGTGCTTCTGTTTTTACCCTATGGTTAAATGGCGGTAAATTGAGTTGGTACATATAAAAAGTTCAAAAATATTCAATTCATGGCAGCATCGGTAACTGCATCTTTCGATAAAATAATAAAAGGCATCCAAGCCCGTCAGTTTTCGCCTGTATATTTTTTACAGGGTGAAGAATCTTTTTTTATTGATAAGATTGTTGATGCTATAGAGAACACTGTATTAAATGAGGCTGAAAAAGGGTTTAACCAAACTGTTTTTTACGGCAAAGAAACTGATATAATGACTGTGGTTATGGCAGCCCGTCGTTTCCCTATGATGAGCGACTATCAGGTAATTGTGGTAAAGGAAGCACAAAACATGCGCGATATGGACAAGCTGCTCCCCTACCTTGAAAACCCTGTTGCCAGTACTATACTTGCTTTCTCATACAAAGGCAAAAAGCTGGATAAACGCACTAAGGCGGGTAAAATGCTCGAAAAATTCAGCTTATTTACTGCCAACAAACTATACGATAACCAAATACCTGCCTGGACGGAGAGCTATTTACGCGAAAAGGGATATACTATTAACCAAAAGGCATTGGCTTTGGTAGCCGAATCATTGGGGAATGATTTAAGCAAAATTGCCAATGAACTGGATAAAATGTTGCTAAACCTTGAAGGTGGGGACATTACTAATATTACAGGAAAGGAGATTGAAGATAATATAGGCATTAGCAAAGACTATAATATTTTTGAGCTTCAAGATGCTATTGGCAAGCGAAATTTTGTAAAAGCCGTTACCATAGTGGATTATTTCTCACAATCGAAAAATGCAAACGGAAATTTAGTTGTTGTACTACCCCAGCTATACAGCTTTTTCAGCAAACTGTATAAAATTCATTATTTAAGAGACAGAAGTAAAGAGAATGTAAGCCGCCAATTGGGTATTAACCCATTCTTTTTCAACGATTATATCAACTATTTCAAGAATTTCTCGTCTGATAAAGTTGAAGGTGTTTTTTCTATCCTTTCTGAATTTGATTTGAAATCAAAAGGCCTTAATAATTCAGGCACTCCCGACGGACAATTAATGAAAGAAATGTTAGTGAAAATATTTCATTAAGAAATTGTTAAACAATTTATCGATTTTTAACGTTTATTTGCCTAAAACTAACTCCACATTATGAAAAGAATTCTACTAATAGCTTTAGCTGTTCTTCCTGCTATGGCATTTGCTCAAAGAAGCAATGATGCCAATGTAGAGCAACAACTAAACAACATTACCACACCGGCACATATAGTTCCGTTTAAGAGCTATAAAGTTAATCCCGATGTGTTCCAAAGAAAAACAGGAAACTTACCCTACAAATTCGATACTTTAGGGTATTCTTACTATGATTTACAAACCAATGCTTCTATCGGTAAACGTGTATATGTACACAGCGATGGTAAAGTATCGGTAGCTTGGACTTACTCTCCTGATAACACGGCTGAGTTTCCACTACGCGGAAGTGCATACAACCACTTTGATGGTTCAAGCTGGGGCTCTGTCCCAACTTCACGTATTGAAAACAATGTACGTTTGGGTTGGCCAAGTATAGGTTTACTACCCGGTGGTATCGAGTATGTTATTGCTCACCATGCTACCGACGGAGGTTTTAACCTTATGACTAACGATGCTGTAGGAAGCAGTAACTGGACTACCAGTGCAAGAATTTTATCTGCTACAGGAGCACGCCCCATTTGGAACAGAAGTGATAACAATGGTAATACCATTCACTTAATCAGTAACTACTCTGATTCTACTGCAGCTACTCACCCACCAAACATCCGTGTAAACGGCTTATTACTGCCTGCTACCTACTCTCGTAGTACTGACGGTGGCAAAACTTGGGATAAATCACTAACCATATTACCGGGTTATGATACCACTCGTTATGTACGTGGTGGTGGCGACCAGTATGCTATTGATGTTAATGGTAATAACGTTGCTATAGTAATTGGTGATAACCTGGGCGGTGATGTAGCATTATGGAAATCTACCGACAATGGTGAAACATTTACCAAAACAATAGTAGATACATTTGCTTTTGCACCTTATACCAACGATAAAGTTATTGGTTCAGGAGTACCTACAAACGATGGTTCTGTTGATGTTGTAGTTGATGCTAATGGATTTGCACATGTTTTCTGGGGATACTCAGAAGTAACTAAAAACGACCCAAGTCCTGACTCATCATTCTTTACTCCGGCATCAAACCGCTTAATGTACTGGAATGAGCAAAACAACATCAAACGTATTGTTGGTGGTATGCTAGATATGGATGGTGATGACTCACTAACTATAGCTACAGGTACTACACGCTCGCTAAACAACGGTAACTTACCTCGTTTATTAGGTGCTGACGGCAATATTATAGACCTTACTTCGGTAGCGCGTTACGGTAATACATCACTGGCTACTATGCCTAGCGCAATGGTTGATGCACAAGGACGTATTTTCTGTGTATACTCTGCACCGCTAGAAGGTGATGTGTATTTAGGTGATGTGCGTTCATCATCAAACTACCGCGATGTATTTATCACATATTCAACTGATAACGGTGTTACTTGGGCAGACCCTCAAAACATTGTACAAGGACACGGATTTGAGGATGTATTTGGCTGCATAGGCCAACAAATAGAAAATGGTAACCTACATGTTATTTGGCAACGTGATGAGATACCGGGTACTAACCTTCAAAATAACTCAAACGACGGTTCGCACCCAACGGTAAATAACGTATTGCTTCATGCTACTATACCTGTACAGGCTGTTTTAAACAACCAAATTGGTTTAGGTCCCGGTGTTGGTATTCGTGAGGTAAACAAACAAAACGTATACATTACTACAGGTTTCTACCCTAACCCAACCCGTAACAGTGGTGAGGTTGATATATTCTTAACTGAAACCAGTAATGTGAAACTTACCGTGAGCAACCTACTTGGACAAACTATGTTGAACCAAAACTTAGGTAAAACTGCTCCGGGTAATACAACTATAAAAGTAAACACTGAAAACTTTGCAAGTGGTGTTTATATGTACACTATCTCTACTGATACTTATGCAGTAAGCGGTAAAATGATAGTGAACAAATAATATTCTCCGTCATTGCGAACGAAGTGAAGCAATCTTTTTCCAAAACAAACAGATTGTTTCAAAAACCTAAGAAGGTTTCTTCGCAATGACGAAATAACCAAACTAAGCAAACCCCGCCTTAAATTTAGGCGGGGTTTTTGTATTTTTAGGGCTATGAAAAAATGGTTCTGCTCTTTTTTATTGCTTTTCATTTCTGTACAATGCTTTGCCATCGAAAATTATAAGGTTGGTGATTCCCTCACTGTGTATATAAAGGGTGGGCTAAACCTAAGAGAAAAACCTTCAAGCAAATCACCTTCATTGGTAATCATTCCTATTGGAGAGAAAGTATTAATAAAAAAACAACTGCTTAGAAAATTGAATCTTCATGTCAACTTTGCTTCAATACGAACTATAAAGGGGTATTGGGTTAAGGTAAACTATAAAGGGCAAACAGGTTATGTATTTGATGGTTATTTATCCTCACTTCCATATCCTGTTATTTTTAAACAGGAGTTCTACCAAAAAAATAATTACAGTATAGAATCAGCATACTTATTCGCACATTTTAAAAAAATAAGTAACGCCTTTGATACTACTTTAATACCTAAAGAATATGGCGACAACTATTTTCCTAACAATACTTCTAGCCCGTACAATAAGTATAAAGACTTCTCACTAAAATTTAGCGACAGTATAACTTATACCAGAAACGTACACTTAGAAATTGGAGAAACCAATAAAATAACATTTAAAAACCACAGCTTAGATGAGGTATTACTGCTGGCAAAAGCAATAGTAGATACTTATGATGAGGAGTATACTACCAACAAGTTTATATACAACAAACAAAGTAATACCTACATGATGGGGGCTGTTTATGAGGCAGGATGTTCTATAAACGTTTACGAAAAGGATGGTGTAGTATATTGGGTTAAGTATTGTGGGTGTTAAGCACTGATTTAAACTATTGCCACAAGGTATAATAAACTACTGTTTTTAGAGTTCTATTATACAACTACCCTATATAAATCCGTGTAAACAAAACTAATAAGCCGTTTTATGAGACTTTTAAGTTTACTATACCTACTTTTAATAGCATTAGTTGTAAAAGCTCAAACCTCTACCTCAATACAAATAAATATCAAAGGTGTCGCTACCAATAAACCACAACAATTAATGCTAGCCACTTATGACGATTTATTTAACAAAAATTTACTGCCTCCGTTTTATATCACTTTAAATAAAAATAAAGGGTATTTAAAAATCCCTTCAACCTCTTCTCCTATACAAAAGGTAGAAATAAGCGACAGTAATAATCATACCTTAAAAGTTTTTATTAAAAGTGGTACTGAGAATAAGATTGATATAGAACTTGTTAATGATACACTAAGAACAAAACGTATTAAAGCTAATACAGAAACTCTATTCAGTATATATTGGAAGTTTTCAGTTTTACAAAACAACTTCCAAAAAAAATTCGGCACACAAAAAGACTTAGCCCTTTTTACACCATTTAAAAAAGAAGCTCTTAGCCTTATTAAAAATAACTTCTTCGAGAGAGATTTATATTACAGTTTATTAAGAACACAATGGTACGCTACAAAGCAAGCAGGGAGTAAAAAAGAAAAGAAACAGTTTAAGAGTTTATTAGAAAAAGAGTTAGTAAATGGAATTGACCTTACCCAGTCTACAAACTATATGAGTTTATTGGAGACCTACACCAGCATAAAAGTAATGGGTAGCTACAATTTGTTTAATGACCCTGATTTATGGATTAATGAAAGAAAACTAGAGCGTAGAATTTTTAAGTGTACTTATAAAAATGATACTTTAGAAGATTTTGCCAGGCTTTTTAAACTAAAAAGAGTAGATGATAATTATAGTTGGGAAAAAATTTTATCAATAGCTAATAAATTATTGCAAGAAAGTCACCACCCAACCACCCAACAACTTATTAAAAACTATATTAAACAGCATAATATTAATAAACGCTTAACTAAAGGAAATAAAGCCCCTAACTTTACATTGCCCGATACCTCTTTACAACAAATACAACTTACCCAATTTAGAGGCAAATATGTACTATTAGATTTTTGGACTACCTGGTGTAAGCCCTGCATAAAATCTATGAAAGGTTTTAACAAGTTAAAAGATAAATATAAAGGTAAGCTAGAGATAATAAGTATATCGGGAGACTTTCAGATAAAAAGCATGAGCGAGTTTATAGATAAACACTCTTATAATTGGATATTTTTATTTGGAGGTATGAGAGGCGAAGTTTTAAAAACTTTTAATGTAAAATCTTTCCCTACCTATTACTTAATAGACCCTGATGGTAATTTTGTTACTGACGGTAAAATATATTTAAATGAAATAGATAAGTATATGGAGTAAGACTTTATTACTAAAAAATCTTATCAGGGTTAAGAATATGTTTAGGGTCAAAAACTTTTTTAATGCCTCGCATTAAATCTAGTTGTAAATCACTAAAAGGTATATCCATATAGGGTTTTTGTAATATTCCTATGCCGTGCTCACCACTTATGGTTCCGCCTAAGTCTTTGCAAAGAGTAAATATCTCACGTATAGCTTTGGGTAGTTCATTTTCCCAAGCCTCATTACTCATGTCTTTCTTTAAAATATTTACATGTAAGTTGCCATCACCTACATGCCCAAAGCATACACTGGTAAATCCGTAGTTTGCACCTATTTCCTTTACCCCTTTTAGTAATTGGGGCAACTCAGCACGGGGCACTACCGTATCTTCTTCTACATAAATATTGTCTTTTTTAATCACCTCGCCAATACTACGGCGTATCTTCCAAAGGTATTCTTTTTGGTCTGCCGTATCAGCAAACAAAATATCTTGTGCACCAAACTTTTCTAAAAAACCTGCTATTGCTTCACATTGTGGGTAAAGGGCTTCCAAATCATTTCCGTCTACCTCCACCAACAAGTATGCTTCTATTCCTTCTTTAAAGTCAAAGGTTTTTCCCAAAGCATTTACAGAAGCTTCTACCCCGTTCCGCTCCATAAATTCTAAGGCACTGGGCAAATGCCCTGCCCTAAATACTTCTGCTACAGCTTCACAGGCTTTTGCAGCATCAGTAAAGGGTGCTAACATAAGTACATTGTGCTTGGGGTAACTTATTATTTTAAATACTATTTTGGTTACTATGCCCAAAGTACCTTCACTGCCTAGCATTAGTTGGGTTAGGTTATAACCCGTACTATTTTTTAGTACATTGGCTCCAGTCCAAATTACTTCGCCATTGGGTAGCACTACTTCCAAGTTCAATACATAATCACGAGTTACACCATATTTTAGTGCCCTTGGGCCTCCTGAATTGTGTGCAATATTCCCTCCCAAAAAGCAACTGCCTTTACTTGCAGGGTCTGGCGGGTAGAAGTACCCTTTTTCAATCAAAGTTTGCTGAAACTCTTCATTTATTACCCCCGGTTCAACCGTTGCTTGAAAATTACGTTCATCAATCTCTAAAATTTTATTAAAACGTTCCATGGCAAGGCTCACCCCTGCTCTAACGGGTAGCGACCCTCCGCTAAGACCAGTCCCTGCCCCTCGTGGGGTAACAGGTATGATATTGTCATTACACAGCTTTAGTATTTGAGAAACTTCGCTTACAGTAGCCGGCTTAACTACCACTTCAGGCGGATAGTTAAAACCGCTTGTATAATCCTGCCCGTATTTGTTGAGGTTCTCATCATCGGTAAACACAAAATCATTCCCCACAATGGCTTTCAGTTTTTCAATTATTTCAGATGTAATAGGATTATAATTCGGCATAAAGCAAAGATATACATCTCTTTATTTGCCTACGAAATAAGCTTAAACTATTGCTCTTTTTGAGGGGGTAAATCAATATTTTCCTTTTCCAAGTCCAATACCCACTTTTTTCTGGCTAGTCCGCCTCCATAGCCGGTTAAATCTCCATTGCTCCCAATTACTCTGTGGCAGGGAATAATAAAGGCAACTCTATTGTATCCGTTAGCGGAGGCAACTGCCCTAACTGCTTTAGGTTTGTTTAGCTCATTTGCTTGTTGCTGATAAGACCACGTTTCACCATAAGGTATTTGCTTTAGCATCTCCCAAACCTGTTGCTGAAACTCTGTACCCGGGGTATGTAAGGGTACACTAAATGTTTTTCTTTCTCCATTTAAATACTCGTTCACTTCTTTTTGTACTTGGTTTAAATATTTATTTTGCCCAGGAAGTATTACAGCATCAAGCCTTTTCTGTAAATCTTGAAATTCCGTCTCCAGCATACGTCGGTCAGTAAACTCAAGTAAGCACACCCCTTTATCAGTGGCACAAGCAAACATTGCCCCCAGCTTGGTAGTGAAGCGGGTAATATTAATTACTGTTTTGGAAGAAGAAGCACTTGCGGTTTGCTCAAAAATATTCTGAAACTCCGTATTAAACCCACTAAGTGAGTTATAGCCCACCCCAAAAGCAGTATTGGTTATAGAGTTTCCACCTTTAATTTGATTGTAGGCATTGTTTATTCTCAACATTCTTTGGTAGGCATGGAAAGTAATTTTATGGTGTTTCTTAAACCATCTGCGTATCAAACTAGGCTCAATTCCACGTTGTCTCAAATCATAGTCTTTAATTTTCAAAAAAGGGTCATTTTGCAATTCGGCAATTATCTCTTGTATATAAGCTGGTGTTTCCCCTTCTTTTTCCATGGGTTTACAAATCTTGCAAGGTCTAAATCCGTTTTGTATAGCTTCTTGGGGAGTATCGTAAAACACTACATTTTTAGCTAATGGCTTCCGAGCACTGCAAGAAGGACGGCAAAATATACCCGTTGATATTACTGCTGTTATAAAAACACCTTCGTACAGTGATTCTCTTCGCCCTATTATCTCGTACTTCTCTTTAAAACTTAGTGTTGCCTTCATTATAAAACAAATATAAAATCACTCCCAACTACCTAGCTACCGAAAACTTAACACGCTTATTTTCGCTATTACTTTTGTTATAAAAACCTGTCTCATTCTTATAACAATTCATCTAAATCACAGCATTTATGCTTAAAAAACTTTAGGTTTGAAAACTTGGCTAAAACCCACTTATGAAAAAATTATATACTACACTTTTATTAGTAACCGTTTCGGTTTCATTGTTCGCCCAAAAGAAAATAGCACTAGAAGATATTCTTTTATATAACACTTTCAGACCCTCTACTGTATCAGGCTTTGTACCTTCTATTGACGGTAAAAGCTATTATAATTTTGAAGGCAATGACACTGCTTTTATTGTTAAGTATTCATATAAAACCGGAAGAGCTATTGAGAAAGTTTTTAGCATTTACGATATGGATATAAACATTGGGGAGTACCAATATTATTACTATACCTTTAGTGCTGATGAAACCAAACTGCTTATTGGTGTTAAAACAGAACGTATATACCGCCACAGTACGCGTAGTAAGTACTATGTATTTGATTTAAAAGAACGCAAAGCATACAATGTTGCCGATGAAAAAGTACGTTATGCTACCTTTTCTCCTGATGGCAGTAAAGTAGCCTATGTAAGCGGAAACAACTTATACTATACTGACTACCAAAGCGGGGCTACCACCCAAGTTACCACTGATGGTAAAGACGATGCCATAATAAACGGTGCAGTAGATTGGGTATATGAAGAAGAGTTTACTATGAGCCAAGGCTTTGAATGGAGCCCTGATGGTAAAAAGATTGCCTTTTACCGTTTTGATGAAAGCGGCGTGAAAAAATTTAGTATGGATATTTATGGTTCTTTATATCCTGAACAAGATGTATTTAAATATCCAAAGGCAGGTGAAGATAATTCTGTTGTTGATGTTAAAATATACAACTTAGAAACTAAAAAAATTATTGAATTGGATGAGGGAAGTGAAAACGACCAATACATACCCCGTATTAAATGGACACAAGACCCTAACCTGCTATCATTCCATCGCATGAACCGCAAGCAAAACAAGCTTGAACTTATTTTGGCTAATGCTACCACCGGTAGCCTGAAAACCATTTATACAGAAACCAACAAATACTATATTGATGTTACTGATAACCTTACCTTTTTAAATGATGGTAAGCACTTTATTTTCTCCAGTGAAAAAAGCGGTTACAACCACCTGTATTTATTTACAATGGATGGCAAAGAAGTTCGTCAGATTACAACCGGCAACTGGGAGGTTGATGCCTTTTACGGTACCGATGAAAAAAACAAGTACTTATACTTTACTTCAACAGAAGTTTCGCCCATAAACCGTGAGTTGTATAAAATAGATTTAAAGGGCAAAAAGAAAACCCAGCTTACTAAAGGTGGCGGCTACCACTATATCACCTTCAACCCGCCCATGACGTATTACATGGATATACATTCTACAGCGAATACACCATACGTACAATCTATTTATGATAATAAAGGAAAGCTGGTGCGTGAACTGGCTAATAACAAAGAACTTGAAACAACCATGAAAGAGCATGGTTTTGCCAATGTTGAATTCTCTACCCTAAAAACGTCAGAAGGTGTTGAACTAAATTACTGGATGGTGAAACCCAAAGATTTTGACCCGAATAAAAAATACCCCTTATTAATGTTTGTTTATGGAGGTCCCGGAAATCAACAGGTAATGAACCGTTGGGGTGGCAGCCGAGCTATATGGAACCAATATATGACACAGCAAGGGTTTATTGTTGCTTGTGTAGATAACAGAGGCACAGGTGGACGTGGTGAGGAATTTAAAAAACTAACCTACAAGCAGCTGGGTAAATACGAAACTATAGACCAAATTGAAGCAGCTAAATATTTCGGCAATCAAAACTATATTGATGCTAGCCGCATTGGTATTTGGGGCTGGAGTTATGGTGGTTATATGTCATCGCTATGTATAAGTAAAGGTGCAGATGTATTTAAGAGTGCAGTTGCTGTAGCTCCCGTAACCAATTGGCGCTATTATGATAATATTTATACTGAGAGGTATATGCAACGTCCACAGGAAAATGCAGACGGGTATGATGATAACTCACCCATTAACCATGTAGAAAAAATTAAAGGCGATTACTTAATTATTCATGGTACAGCCGATGATAATGTACACTTTCAAAACTCGGTAGAAATGGTTGAGGCTATGATTAATAAAGGAGTGAAGTTTGATAGTGAATATTACCCCAACAAAGCACACGGTATAGGGGGCAGAAGAACTCAATATCACTTATACAATCGTATCAGTTCATTTTTTATTGAAAAGCTGTAACAGAAATTGCTTTTTGCTTTTTATCGTTTAGTTTTACAAATAGCAAAACCTTAAACATTATTTATGAGTACTACTTCCTCAACAAAGCATCCCAAAGGGTTATATCTTTTGTATGCTACTGAAATGTGGGAACGTTTCAGCTATTATGGCATGCGTGCCCTGCTTTCGCTATACATGATTAATGCTTTGTTTTTTGATAAAGCCTCTGCATCAAAAATATATGGTAGTTATACAGGCTTGGTATGGCTTACTCCGCTATTGGGTGGTTACATTGCCGACAAGTATTGGGGCAACCGCCGCACTATAATTTTTGGTGGTGCACTAATGGCATTAGGCCAGTTTTTTATGTTTGCCAGTGGCGCAGCTTACGAAGCCACTGAAACAGCTACCTATATAATGTATGGAGGGTTAGGGCTGATAATTTTCGGTAACGGTTTCTTTAAGCCCAACATCTCTACTATGGTAGGGCAATTGTATACTGAAGGTGATAGAAGAGTAGACTCTGCTTTTACTATATTTTATCAAGGTATTAACGTAGGTGCGTTATTAGCCCCACTTATTACAGGAAATTTAGGTGAACGCTATACCGATAGCGGAATAATAATACCCGAAGCTTTTAAATGGGGGTATTTTGCTGCCGGTGTAGGAATGATTATCTCATTAATCACTTTTATTTGGCTAAAAAATAAATATGTGGTTAGTCCTACAGGAGAAGCTGTGGGTATGCCTCCCAAAAAAGCTGAGGTAAAAGAAATTGAAGCCCAAGAAGAAAAACAGTCTGCCAAGCTAAGCCCAGCAAAATTAGCAGTAGCCGGTGTAGCATTAATCGGGCTGTTTATGCTGTTTTATATTCCTCTTGACTTTGACCTTATTGGTGCTTTTATATTCTCTATTTCTGTAGTACTTCCTGCTGTTATACTAAGTGATTCTTCACTAACAAAAATTGAGAAGAACCGAATATGGGTAATTTACATTATTGCCTTTTTTGTGATTTTCTTTTGGATGGCTTTTGAACAGGCAGGGGTCTCCCTCACTTTCTTTGCACAGGAACAAACCAATAGAGACTTTAATATTTTCGGGTACGAGTGGACTATGCCGGCCAGTATGTTCCAGTCGTTCAACGCTGCCTTTATCGTGCTTTTAGCTCCATTATTTGTGAGCATTTGGAGCACACTGGGAAAACGGGGCAAAGAACCTTCATCGCCTGTGAAACAAGCTTTTGGTTTAGGCTTCTTAGCCTTGGGCTATTTATTTATTGCTTGGGGAGTAAATGGTATTAACCCTTGGGATAAAGTGAGCATTATATGGCTAATGGGCTTATATCTTATCCATACTATTGGCGAGTTATGTTTGTCTCCAATCGGTCTGTCGATGGTAGTAAAATTAGCTCCCGCCCGTTTTGTTTCATTACTTATGGGGGTTTGGTTTTTAAGCTATTCCGTATCCAGTAAGCTGGCAGGAGAATTAAGTGCTTTATATCCTGAAGAAATTAAAATGGAAAACAGCGTTTCTGCCGATGAAACTATTTTCAATACGGTTTCGCAGCAAGCTATTGATACTATGGTTTGGAAACAATCTGCCAAAGAAATGTATCAACTACCTGTTGTTGATGTGAGGTTTGAAGGAGAAGATAAATCAATAGACTCTATTGCTTCATTAAACTTAACTCAAGCCAAAGCAGATGCTTCTGTATACCACATGAAGCTGGTTAAAATATCTATTGAAGAAAGAGAAAAAACACCTGTTGAGTTTAGCGGAGCCGTTATAACAGCCGATAGTAACTACTTAATAAGTTATAAAGAAGTAACCCGTATAACCAAAGAGGGTGAAGTGCTTGACAAAGAACTTGAAGTATGGAATTTGAAACCCAAAAAACCTTCTTTCTTGGGCATGCAAATAAACAATCTGTTCGATTTCTTTATGATTTTTGTGTACATGGCAGGTGCGGCAGCTATTCTGTTGTTTGCCATTAATAAGTGGCTACTGAAAATGATGCACGGTGTTGTTTAAGCAGAAACTAAAATTATATAAGCAAAGCCTTGATTTTTACTATGCTTTGTTATTTTTACAGAAAATTAATTTAAAAAATAAATAATGAGTAATAAAGAACAAAAACACCCTAGAGGCCTTATTATTCTATTCTTCACAGAAATGTGGGAACGATTTGGCTACTATCTTATGCTGGGTATTTTCTCGCTATATATGCTAGATAGTTGGGATGCCGGCGGTATGGGATTTTCACCCGAAAAAAAGTCTGATATTTACGGTACCTACTTGGGGTTGGTATACCTTACGCCCTTTATCGGTGGTTTATTGGCAGATAGGCTTTTCGGTTATAGAAAATCTATTGTAGCAGGAGGTTTATTAATGGCTGCCGGGTATTTCGGTTTGTCTATCCACGGAGAATCAGCCTTTTATATTTCATTATTACTCATCATTTTAGGAAACGGGTTTTTTAAGCCCAATATTTCTACTCTAGTTGGTAACCTTTATAATGACGACCGCTATCGTGCTAACAAAGACGCGGGCTATAACATCTTTTACATGGGTATAAACATCGGTGCATTCTTTTGCAACTTTGTGGCCGCTTATATGCGTAACAGCTGGGGCTGGGGGCATGCATTTATTGCCGCCGGTGTAGGTATGCTTATAGGTGTTGTGGTATTTTTAGCAGGAACAAGGCATGTTAAAGAAGCTGATGTTATTAAACCTACCCAACAAGGCGATATGTCTTTGGGCAAAATTTTCGGTTTTGTACTGATACCTATGTTTGCTTTTGGTGTGCTAGGATATTTAATCCCGGGTAACTTATTGGGTACTGATACAAACGATGCCTTTATTATAGGTTGTATTCCCGTAATATTATTCTTTGTGTATTTAATGGTAAATGCCAATAAAGAAGATAAAGGCCCTATTGCTGCACTATTATCGGTATATGCTTGTATTATAGTGTTTTGGGCAGTATTCCATCAAAACGGTGATGCATTAACAGTTTGGGCTGAAGAATATACAGACCGTTCTATGCCTGCTGCTATTGAAGCTCCGGCATCTGTAATCGGTATGGATCAAACCATTACCAATCACGAAAGTGTTACATATTCAAAAGAAGAGTTTGAAAAGTATATTGAGGAGTTGGGTAAAGAAAAAGATGCTTTCAAAGCGGCTAACAACAAAGCCGGTGCTGATAGTATGACCAAGCTGATAAAACTGCGAGAGGATTCGCGAAGCTATTTCTCTAACCTCACAAAAGATAAATGGCCGGAGCAAGGAAAAGACTTAAAACTGGTTTCTACAGAAATATACCAATCGGTAAACCCATTTTGGATTATTATTTTAACCCCTATTGTAGTAGGTTTCTTCGGTTGGCTACGCAGGCGCAAGAGAGAGCCTAGCACCCCGGGTAAAATTGCTTTAGGTTTATTAATAACTGCATTATCAGCCTTAGTAATGGTGGGTGCTGTAAAAGCTACCAACCTTGATAGTGAAAAAGCCAGTAGCTGGTGGCTAATTATGACTTATGGCGTAATTACTATTGGTGAGTTATGTTTATCGCCTATGGGATTATCACTGGTGTCAAAACTAAGCCCTCCGCGTATTACCGCACTTATGATGGGTGGTTTCTTCCTTTCTACAGCAGTGGGTAATAAACTTTCAGGTATGCTATCAGGCTTGTGGGAAGGTTTTGATGATAAATCAAACTTCTTCTTAGTTAATTTTGCTTTGGTAATGGCAGCCTTTATATTGCTGGTACTATTGCTGAAATGGCTAAAATCTGTAATGCGAGAGAAAAATATATCGTAACGATTTTTAGTTATAAAACTTATTAAAACCACTTCAATTGAAGTGGTTTTTTTATTTGCTTGCAACAATACCTATCCTTAAAGTTGCTAATGTTTATATAAATATTTAAATTATGCTTAATTTATTTTTGCTAAAGGGCATTTTTTTGCATTTTTTAATAATATTATAATCAACTAGTTGCAGAATAATTGTTTTACCTTTGCAAAACTTAGTTTAGAAAGCCTAATTGGTAGTTGGGCATAGCTTAGTTGACCACAAGCTTTTCTGAATAAATGTATTATGACTACTCTATCTGATAAAAGATGGTTTGCAGTGTATACTTTGCCACGTGCCGAAAAGAAAGTATCTGAAAGGCTTTCAAAGGTTGGGATTGAACACTATTTACCTCTACTGAAAACATTAAAAAAGTGGAGCGACAGAAAAAAATGGGTTGAAGAACCTCTTTTTAAATCTTATCTATTTGTAAAAATATCAGAAGCAGAATATTATAAAGTATTAAATACCATAGGTATAGTAAGGTATATAACCTTTACAGGCAAGGCTGTACCGGTTCCTGAAAATGATATAGAAATAATTAAAAAACTACTTGTTGAATATCCTGATGATTTAGAAGCTGTTGAAAACCTTGAAGCAGGTACTCCTATAGAAATAATTGCCGGCCCTATGATGGGTGTGCAAGGTAGTTTAGTTGATTACAGAGGAGAGAAAAGAGCATCAATACGGGTAGAGTATATAAATCAATCCATATTAATCAGTATACCATCAAGTTTCATTTCCCCACTTGAAGGGCAAAAACCACAACTTATAGAAAGATAACGCCACCTATATAATCATAGATACATTTTTAAATATTATAGCTATAATTTTGACAATATGAAGCTGGAAGAAATGTTATTAAAACCCACTAAAAAACACATCCCGAGATGGATTATTTTATTAATCGATCTTAGTATTTGTTTTTTCTCTTTTGGGTTTGCATTTCTACTACGCTATAACTTTGAGGTGGATAATAGTGTATACAGTAAGTTTTATAATGCTGTACTCTTACTGTTAGGTATTCGCTTCATAACTTTCTATTTTGCTAAAACTTACCATGGCATTGTCCGCTACTCGGGCACACAAGATATAATTCGCATATTTACCACTTTGGTAGCGGGTACGGTAATACTTTTTATAGCTAATTATAGTTCGTCCCAAACTTCAAGAGATGGTACCTTCCTGATTCCCCACTCAATAATTATTATAGATTTCTTTATAGCCTTGGTTTTAATGACCTCGTCGCGCTATACCTACAAATATCTATACAGACGTATATATGCAACTGACAAGACACAAAATACAGGTGATAAAACAAATGTGGTTATATACGGAGCAGGAGACTCAGGGTTATTAACTAAAAGAACTTTAGAAGAAGAGGCAAAAAACCGCATAAAACTAGTTGCTTTTGTTGATGATAATCCTTCAAAAGCTAAAAAACGTATTGACGGTGTACCTATTTACCATACTGAAACACATTTAGAAAAACTGGTAAAAGAAAACCGCGTAAATGAGGTAATTATCTCTATACAAAACATAAGCCGCCAGCGTAAAAAAGAACTTATTGAAGCATGCTTAGCACTTAATGTAAAAATTAAAGTAATTCCACCCGTTGAAAAATGGATTAATGGTGAATTGAGTGTTAGCCAGTTTAAGAAAGTAAATATTGAAGATTTACTTGAACGTGATGAGATACAACTGGATGCTGAAAAAATTAGCGAAAACATAAAAGGGAAAACCATATTAATTACAGGTGCGGCAGGCTCTATAGGTAGTGAAATTGTTCGCCAGCTTATTCCTTTTTACCCCTTAAAATTAATATTGGTAGACCAAGCTGAAACTCCATTATATGAGTTAGAAAGCCAGCTTAAAGAGAAATTTAAAAATCACGGGTATAGCAAAACTGTTGAAATTATAATGGCAGACATACGCAGTTTGCAAAAAATGGAAAACATTATTGCTAACCATAAGCCCGATGTAATATACCACGCTGCTGCCTACAAGCACGTGCCTTTAATGGAAGCCAACCCTGAGGAGGCCATTTGCACAAATGTACACGGTACCAAAACATTGGCAGATTTGGCTGTGAAATATGAGATTAGCAAGTTTGTAATGGTGTCTACCGATAAGGCAGTTAACCCCACCAATGTTATGGGTGCCAGTAAGCGAATTGCAGAAATTTATGTGCAAGGTTTAAACAATTCCCCTACCAATACTACAACCAAGTTTATTACTACCCGTTTCGGTAATGTACTCGGTTCAAACGGTTCGGTAATTCCGTTATTCAAAAAACAAATTGCTGAGGGTGGCCCAATAACAGTTACTCACCCTGAAATTACCCGTTTCTTTATGACAATACCCGAAGCTTGCCAACTGGTAATTGAAGCCGGTAATATGGGTAATGGTGGAGAGATATTTATTTTCGATATGGGTAAATCAGTTAAAATTGTTGATTTGGCTAAGAAAATGATAAAACTATCGGGGTTAACCTTAGGTAAAGATATTAGTATAGAGTTTACAGGTCTACGCCCGGGTGAAAAGCTAATGGAAGAATTACTAAACGATTCAGAAAATACTATCCCTACCCACCACCCGAAAATTACTATAGCCAAAATAAAACCTTATGATTATGAGGTTATCTCAGAGGAAGTAAGTGCACTTATTGCACTAATAAAAGTACATGATACTGAGCTTTTAGTAAAGAAAATGAAGCAAATAGTACCTGAATATATTAGCAATAATTCTGTGTACTCATCATTAGACATGGTGAAACTCCCTTCTTAATTTTTTACAGGCACTCCGATTACTAAATCACCTATAACCCCTGTAAATAAAAGAGTTACAATCTTATTTAGATAGATTTTAAATTATCAAAATACTGTACTTTTTTTAGTCTGTCAATATAATTGAACACTATATTTGCGCCAAAATCACGCTAAAAGTATGAGTAATGTTTTAACACGTGGTTTTTATGAAAATCTTAAAAGTATATGGTGCATACTTCAACGCTTAAACGTCTTCTTATTCTACCCGCAGTAATAGGTCTGTTTACTATTTCGCAAACAGCAACCGCTCAAGATGTTGCTGAGGGAGATAAACTTTTTAATGAACATTGTACAGCGTGCCACGCAATAGATTCAAAAGTTGTTGGGCCTGCACTTAGAGGGGTACATGAACGTCCCGGCCGTACTGAAGAATGGCTTGTAAATTGGATAAAGAACTCGCCTAAGATGATTGCTGAGGGAGATGCCTTAGCAGTTAAACTTTACGAAGAGAACAATAAGTCTAATATGAACTCTTTTGAGTTTTTAGATGACGGACAAATAAAATCTATATTAGCTTATATAAAAGAAGCACCTGCAGCTACCGCCGGAACTGACTCAGACGGTGGTGATGGTGGTACTTCAACCGCAACAACTACACCTGCCTCGGGTGGTGGAGATAATTTTTACTCTACAAGTACATTATTTGTATTATCAGTACTTATAATAGTATTACTTGCTATTGCCTTATTGCTTTCACGTGTGAAAGTAATGTTAGGTTCATTGCTAAGTAATAAGTTTCCTGAAGATGAAGCCCTAGCACAAAAACCAAGTTGGTACCAAGCTAAATTTTTGCCCTGGCTTAAAGACCTTAACCCTACTATTGCCACATTGGTAATTTTTGGAGCTGTTGCAGTACTTGGAGGTGGTTTCTACTTTAAATATGCCAATACAGAAATAGGTGTACAAAAAGGATATGCGCCTACCCAACCTATAGCTTTCGACCATAGTAAACACGCAGGTTTATACAAAATAGACTGCCAATATTGCCATTCTACGGCATCATACAGCAAGCAAGCAAGTGTACCTGCGGTTAATACATGTATGAATTGCCACAGCTATATTTCAGCAGGAGATAACTACCCTGATGCTGATGTATCGCCTGAAATTCAAAAAATACGTGATGCGTATAAAAACAATACCCCAATAAGATGGGTGCGTATACACAACTTACCAGACCACGCTTACTTTAACCACGCACAACACGTTGGTGCGGGTAAAGTAGAGTGCCAAACTTGCCATGGCCCTATTGAAACCATGAAAAAGGTTGAGCAACACACCAGCTTGCAAATGGGTTGGTGTATCAACTGCCACCGTGAGGCTAAAGTTGACGTAGAGAATAACGACTACTACGAGAAAATTCACGAAGAGTTAAAAGGTATGGGACGTAAAGAGTACACTGTAGAAATGAACGGTGGACTTGAGTGTGCTAAATGCCATTATTAATCTTTAATCTTATTACGAACCTTCATCACCAAAATCGATAGATGGAAAATAAAAACAAATACTGGAAGGGACTTGAGGAACTGAACAGAGAGCCTGAATTTGTACAGGCATCTAAAAATGAGTTTGCCGAAGGCTTACCATTAGAAGAAACTTTCAGTGAGGATAACATGGAGTTATCTTCAAATCGTAGAGATTTCCTTAAATTTTTCGGGTTTAGTGTTTCTGCTGTTGCATTAGCAGCATGTAACAAAGCTCCTGTAAAGCATGTAATTCCTTATGTAGTAAAACCTGAAGAAGTTACTCCCGGTAACCCAAACTGGTATGCTACTACATATAATAACCTTCCTGTATTGGTTAAAACCCGCGAAGGTCGCCCTATAAAGGTAGAAGGTAATACAAAAGCATATACAGGTGGTGGTGTTGATGCCTTAGGACAAGCATCAGTATTAAGCTTATACGATAGTGAGCGTTTGGATGCTCCGCTAAAAAGTGGTAAGCTAACTACCTGGGCCGAGGCTGACAAAGGTATTTCAAACAAACTAGCTAAAATAGCTGCTGCTGGTGGTGCTATCCGTATAGTATCAAGCACTATTAACAGCCCTTCAATGCTAAGTGCAATTGAAGAGTTTAAAGCTAAATACCCAACTGCTGAGCACATTACTTACGATGCCATTTCGTATAGTGGTATTATAGAAGCAAATAAAATGTGCTTTGATAAAGCAGTTGTACCATCGTATAACTTTGATAAAGCACAGGTAATTGTTGGTTTTGATGCCGACTTTTTAGGTACTTGGATTTCTCCTACGGAATACTCACGCCAGTGGGCTAAAAACCGTAACCTAAGAGACGGACAAAAAGAATTATCGCGCCATTATCAGTTTGAATCATTGTTATCATTAACAGGTTCAAATGCTGATATACGCATGCCGTTAAAACCTTCTAAACTAGGTGCAGCAGTAGTAGCTCTTTATAATGAAATAGCCAGACTGGCAGGTAAAGATGCTTTAGCCAGTGGTAAATTAGAGTTGGCAGGTAACTCAATAAGCAATGCTGCTAAAGACCTTTGGGCTAATAAAGGCAAAGGTTTAGTAGTATGCGGAAGTAATGACCACTATACCCAATGTGTAGTAAACGGTATTAACGAAATGTTGGGTAACTACGGCACTACTATAGATTTAGATAATGCCAGCCACCAATACAAAGGTACTGATACTGCTTTTGAAAACTTTGTAAAAGAACTTTCAAGCGGTAGTGTAAAAGCTGTAATAATGCACGGCATTAACCCTGCTTATACATACCACAACAGCAAAAATATTGTAGCAGGCTTAAAGAAAGCTGAACTTTCGGTTTCTACAGCATACTACCTAGACGAAACAGCCCGCCTATGTAGTTATATATGCCCTGATAATCACTATTTAGAAAGCTGGGGAGATAGCGAGGTTAAAACAGGTTCGTATGCCTTTACCCAGCCTACTATGGAAAAAGTGTTTGAAACACGCCAAGTGTTAGAAAGCATTTTAACTTGGGCAGGAAATACAACTGAGGCATACGACTATATTAAGAGTAACTGGAAAACTAACATGTTTAGTGCACAGAGCAAATACAGTTCTTTCACAGCTATGTGGAATGAGAGCATCCAAAACGGAGTATTTGCACTTCCTGCACAAACACCACAAGCATATACATCAGCAACTAACTATGCTGAAATGGCTTCGAAAATTGCTAAACCAAGTGATAAAGGTTTAGAGTTTGTAGCCTACCAAAAAGTTGGTTTACGCGATGGTGCCGAGGCAAACAACCCTTGGTTACAAGAATTGCCGGACCCTATTACCAAAGTAACTTGGGATAACTACGCATCACTTTCTAAGTTTAATGCCGATGTTATTGGTGTAAGTGAAGGTGATACGGTTAATGTTACTGTTGGCAGCCAAACTTATGAAAATGTACCTGTGGTAATTCAACCCGGACAAGCAAGAGATACTGTAGGTATAGCTTTAGGTTACGGCAGAAACCCACAAGTAGGTAAAGTAATAAAAGAAACAGGTGGTTTTGACGTATATCCAACCCGTAGTTACAGCAACGGTTCATATACCAATGTAACTACAGGTAAAGTAAATGTAGAAAAAGGTTCTAAACGCTATGAGTTGGCAAGAACACAAACACACCACTCTATTGAAGGGCGTGATTTAGTTAAAGAGTCTACATTTAGCGAATACCAAAACGACCCTTCAACCAGAAACCACGACCACCACGGTTTAATTAAAGATCCGAAGAAAAACGACCAATATTATACCCTTTGGGAAGAACACGATACTAAAGGACATAAATGGGCTATGGCTATTGACTTAAATGCATGTACCGGTTGCGGTGCTTGTATAGTTAGCTGCAGTGCTGAGAATAACGTACCAGTAGTGGGTCGTACAGAAGTGCGTCGCCGCCGTGAAATGCACTGGATACGTATAGACCGTTATTACCGTTTTGCTCCCGATACTCCTAACCCTGAGGATGAGCAATTGGGCGCAGGTTTTACTAAAGCAGGCGATTTAGGCTTAGGTGAAACTGAAGGATATACGGATGATGACAAAGCACATTTGTATGACCATGTTAGTGTTACACACGCACCTATGATGTGCCAACACTGCGGGCATGCACCTTGTGAAACGGTTTGTCCCGTATTGGCCACTACGCACAGTAGTGAAGGTTTAAACCAAATGACGTATAACCGTTGTATTGGTACTAAGTATTGTGCAAACAACTGCCCATACAAAGTACGTAGGTTTAACTGGTTCCGCTATAACGACAACGATAAGTTTGACTATTATATGAATAACGACTTGGGTAAAATGGTTATCAACCCTGATGTTACCGTACGTACTCGAGGTGTTATGGAAAAATGCTCATTCTGTGTGCAACGTATACAATACGGTAAGCTGGAAGCTAAGCTTCAAAACCGCCCTGTTAAAGACGGCGATATTAAAACAGCTTGCCAGCAAAGTTGCCCAACGGGAGCTATTGTATTTGGAGACTTGAAAGACCCTAATAGTGAGGTTTCTCGTTTATTCCAAAATGAGCGTTCATACCACATGTTAGATGAGTTAAACGTTCAGCCTTCTGTTGCATATATGACTAAGATACGCAACAAAGATGAAGTAAAGGGTACTGCTAAGAAAGATAGCCACGCAAAAAAGGGCGAAAAGAAACACGAAAAAGCAGCACACTAAATTTTAATTAATAAAGGATTTACACATTAACCAAGAATAGATAAGCCATGTACGAATCTCCCATAAGAGAACCGCTTGTAACAGGAGGCAAAACTGCCAAGGATATAACGGCAGATATTTGTCGCCCTATGGAAAACAAGCCCACAAAGGCCTGGATGATAGGTTTTATTATTTCGGTAATTTGCTTAGGTATACTACTTTGGAACCTATGGACATCATCAACAGTAGGGCTAGGTTTGTGGGGTATTAATAAAACAGTAGGTTGGGCTTGGGATATTACCAACTTCGTATTTTGGGTGGGTATTGGTCACGCAGGAACGCTTATTTCCGCTATCCTTTTACTATTCCGCCAAAAATGGAGAATGTCTATCAACCGTTCGGCAGAGGCGATGACTATTTTCGCGGTAATGTGTGCGGCTATCTTCCCATTATTCCACATGGGTAGGGTTTGGATAGGTCCTTACTGGGCTTTACCATTACCAAACGCATTTGGTTCACTTTGGGTAAACTTTAACTCTCCCCTACTTTGGGACGTATTCGCAATCTCAACATACTTCTCGGTATCATTATTATTCTGGTACTTAGGTATGATACCTGATATTGCTTCGGTTCGCGACCGTGCTACAACTAAAGTTCGTAAGTTTATGTACCATTTCTTTGCTATGGGCTGGGATGGTTCGGTAAGAACTTGGGCACGTTACGAAGTAGTATCGTTAATATTAGCAGGTATATCAACTCCACTGGTACTTTCTGTACACACCATTGTATCTATGGACTTTGCAACATCGGTAGTACCGGGATGGCACACCACCATATTCCCTCCTTACTTCGTTGCGGGTGCAATTTTCTCTGGATTTGGTATGGTATTAACCCTGTTACTTATCGCAAGAAAAGTAATGAACTATGAAAACTACATTACAGTTGGGCACTTAGATGCTATGTGTAGAATTGTAATGCTTACCGGTTCTTTGGTAGGTATAGCTTATATAACTGAGTTTGTTATTGCATGGTACTCTGGTGTACAATACGAGCAATATGCTTTCTTAAACCGTATGACGGGTGATTACTGGTGGGCATACTGGACTATGATGACTTGTAACTTACTGGCCCCACAGGTATTTTGGTTTAAATGGGCAAGAACAACCCCTTGGTTCATATTTATTATGTCTATCATAGTAAATATAGGTATGTGGTTCGAGCGTTTTGTAATTATCGTAACCTCATTGCATCGTGATTACTTACCATCAAGCTGGGTTATGTATTATCCTACACCAACTGAGGTAGGTATATTCATAGGTTCATTCGGATTGTTTTTCACTTGCTTCTTCTTATTCTGCAGGTTCTTACCTGTAATAAATATGTCGGAAGTGAAATCTATATTACCTCCTAAAAACAAAGACAACAACTCTCATTAATCAGTAAATAGACAACAATGAGTAAAAAGAAAAATAATATGTTGTACGGCGTTTATGATGATGCTGACCAATTTCTTGCATCTGCTTACAAGATGAAAGATTTGGGAGCACCTATAGACGATTGCTACACACCGCACCCTGTACACGGTATTGAAAAAGCTGTGGGTATTAAACGTACGCGTTTAACCATAGGGGCATTTATTTGTGGTTCGTTAGGTACGTTATCAGCCATTTTGTTAGAAATGTACACTAACATTTTTGACTGGCCTATGAATATAGGGGGCAAACCTAATGACGGTTATATGCCTTCTTTTATTCCCGTTACATTTGAGCTAACAGTTCTATTTACTGCTTTCGGTATGATGATTTTATTCTTCTACCGCAACAGAATGATTCACGGACAACGTGAAAAGTTGGTTGATTTGCGCCAAACTGATGATTTATACATTATTTCATTAAACCTTGACAACCAAAGCATGAGCAAAGATGAATTGAGTAATGCTATGAGAGAAGGTGGTGCAATTGATATTAGAGAGAAAGGGGTAAGCAAATGAGAAACCGTATAATAAAATATGTATTGCCTGTAGTTGCTGTTGCTGCTTTGTTACAAAGTTGTGGTACTGCAGGAGGCAATGACCCCGGGGTTGAATATGCTCCCGATATGTATGTATCAAAAGGATATGAGCCTATGAGCCAAGTGGCTGATAAGTTTTTTCATCTTGATAGTACTGTGAGTAAAAGAACAATGGTTCCGCTTACTAAAGACGGTAAGGCAATGCGTGAACCTGTAAAAGGTACTATACCTACTGACTTAAATTATGAAGCAGGGCGTAGCTATATTAACAATTACTTAGCTATGCAATATCCTTATACTAATTCTATTGCAGGTAAAGACTCTGCAATGAAAACGCTTAAAAATCCTGTTCCCTTAAATGAGGTAACTTTAGCACACGGTAAAAAACTATATAACCGTAACTGCTCACCTTGCCACGGAGCGGATGGTTTAGGAAAGGGACCTGTTTCAGTTAAATTCCCGCCTAACAATATACCATCATACAAATCTGCAAGAATACAAGGTTTGCCTGATGGAGGAATTTATCATTCTATAACCTACGGATTAAACCTTATGGGTTCTTACGCTTCGGTGTTAACACCACAAGAGCGTTGGGAAGTAATACATTACGTGAACTATTTAAAAAATAACTAATCTGCAATGGCACATACCGAACTACAACAATTAGCTGATGAACGATATGTGATGACCTCACGCACAAAAATGTGGCTTTTAGCCCTTATTGTGGTGGGTGCTATATTTACTACTATTGGTATTATTTCAGCATCGTCTGGAGATAGTCATCACGAAACACATACAACTGCTACTGATGGGCATGATGCCCACGGAGATAGCCATGCAGAAAAGGCAGATGCACACCACTCTAAGCCAGAAGCTGCTGCTCACAATGCCATTGAAGGTAAAACCGATGCAGATGCCCATGAAGTTGAGCATACAGAATCTCATGGCGGACACCATGGAAAAAGCTGGACTGCACGTTTATGGAGTAATTTACTTATAAACGGTTGGTTTTTTATGCTTATATCTGTAATGGGTACATTTTTTATTGCTGTGAGTTACCTGGCCAATGCAGGGTGGCATACCACAGTAAAACGTATTCCTGAAGCAATGGGTAGTTTTATGCCTGTGGCGTTATTACTACTATTTATTCCTTTAGTATTTGGTGCTAAAGAATTATACCACTGGATGCATGATGGTGTTACTAACCCAGAAAGCCCTAATTATGACTCTATAATTGCAGGCAAATCTGCATTCCTTAACTCAGGATTTTTATACTTTGGTACATTTGTCATATTGGCAATTTTTATACTGTTTACTTACCTGATACGTAAGAACTCTATAAAAGAAGACGAGTTTGGTGGTTTAGATTATCACAATAAATCGTTTAAGCAATCGGCAGCCTTTACATTCATTTTTGCTTTTGCCTTCTCTATTTTGAGTTGGTTGGTAATGATGTCTGTTGATGTACACTGGTTCTCTACCATTTATTCAGTATACAACTTTGCAACCGGTTTTGTATCGGGTATGGCTGTAATTACTCTGATATTGTTATTCTTACAATCGCAAGGTTACTTATCATTTGTTAATGATGATGTACGCCACGATTTAGGTAAATACATGTTTGCCTTCTCAATTTTCTGGACTTATATCTGGTTAGCACAATACTTATTGATATGGTATGCTAATATACCCGAAGAGGTAACATATTATACGGCACGTTTTAATGGCCCTTACAACACGCATTTTTGGTTAAATGTAGGTTTATGTTTCTTCTTCCCATTCTTGTGGTTTATGACAAGAAATAACAAGAGAAAAACTATACCGTTGGTAATTGGTGCGAGTGTTATTCTTTTAGGACACTGGAGTGATGTGTATATACTAGTTACACCGGGTGTTATGCAAGAAAATGCATCATTTGGACTGTTAGAAATAGGGTTACCGATACTATTTACAGGTATTTATTTGTTTGTAGTATTAAATGCTTTGGGTAAAGCCAACCTATTCCCTAAAAACCATCCATACTTACACGAAAGTGTATTGCACGATGTAGGCCCTTGATATTTAAAATATTACTTAAATAAAAAAGCCTTAGCAAATATTTGCTAAGGCTTTTTTATTAATACAGTACAGAATCATTTAATGGTTCTTTGAGGCTTTAATAAGTTGTCGCATAAATCAACCTCAACTGTTTTGCCACCAAATACTCTTTCTGATGCCATATTACCATATATCTCGAAAAAGAAGTCTAATGAGTCATTAGTATGGTATTCTTCTTTTACAACAAACCGTAATTTATAAACCGTATCTACCTTATCAACCTGCACCGTAACACCAGTTTCATCATTCAAATAACCTATCTCAGATAAAAAAGCACCTACTGAATCTGCCTCAGCTTCAGTAATATTTTCAGTATAATACAATTCTCCCTTGCCGTAGGTTTTCTTTGTACCATAATTGGTACAGGCCACAAAAAACACAGCTATAACAGCCATGATAATAAATACTCTTCTCATTTTATTTTTAAATAGTTAGTTGAAAGCAATTTATACTTTTAACAATCAAAAAAGTAAACGCATATAACAAAAGTCATAATTTCGTTTGTCGAATAAATCCCACTCACACTCCATCAACAGGTATATTTGCCCTTTTATTAAAAACTTTGGTTCATGCGAATAGTCTCTACTTTTATACTATTTATTTTGTTTTATACTACATCAATTGCCCAAGTAAATCTCAATCAAGGTTTAGTTGCTCATTACCAATTGGATGGGCACGCAGCAGATTCAAGCACAAACGGATTAAACGGAACTATTAGTGGAGCAACAAATGACTCAGGGCATATAGGCAAAACCAATACTGCTTTACGATTTGACGGTATAAACGATTATGTTGAAGTTGCACATAATAGTAAATTTAATCTTACTAGCGATAAATCTTTCTCAATTTGGACTAAAATTGAAAGTAGTAATCAAAATGCTTTTGCAACATTATTTTTTAAGCAAGGTGACCAGTCAACAGGTGCTTATCCAAGTTTTGGTCTTCAATTAGCACAGGATGCCGGATATGGTTCAAACAGATATAAAATTGTTTATTTCAACGGTAAAAACTCTTCTAACAAACAAGTTTTTACTAAAGAAGATTATAGAAATTATTTAAATCAATGGATAAATATAATTGTAACATATTCTTATTCTAGTGGTTATTTGAAGATTTATTTTAATGGTAATATTTCGGACTCTACTTTTGCTCCATCATTTGCCCCAAATACATCCACCGACCCTGTAATGATTGGAAGAGGTAACAAGTTTAATTTTTCACAATCATACTTTAAAGGCATTTTAGATGATTTTAGAGTTTATGACAAGGAACTAAATAAACAAGAAGTTGAGGCTCTTTATAATGAACGCGTCTATTTTTACAAAACCAGCAACATAACATTGTGCCAACCCGATAGTGTTTTTGCTCAAGGGGAGTACAGAAATAAATCAGGGGTGTATTATGATACTACCAATTTAGGGGGGAAATGCGATAGTGTTTATATAACTAACCTTGTCATAAACCCATCATACTATTTTCCTATCACAATTACCATTTGTCAAGGAAACAAGGTGTTAATTGGAGGTAAGTTCAGAACACAAGCGGGTATCTATTACGACAGTCTTAAAACCTCAAAAGGGTGTGATAGTATTATAGAAGTTAATTTGCTGGTTAATACATCATATTACCTAAGCCAAACCATACAAATTTGTCAAGGACAAAGTATAGTAATAGGTGGAACAACAAGGGCAATATCAGGTACGTATTATGACTCTCTAATTTCTGTGAACGGTTGTGATTCTATTATAGAAACAACATTAATTGTAAATACTAAATATACAATACAACAGACTAAAGAAATATGTAATGGCGAAAGTATTTTACTAGGTGGTTCACAACAAACCACAGCAGGCACTTATTACGATAGCCTTAAAACCTCAAAAGGCTGCGACAGTATTATTATAACTACCCTTGCGGTTAACCCAAAGTATACACAAAACCAAAGTAAAATCATTTGTCAAGGTGATAGTATAAGACTTGGGGGTAGTTACCAAACTACTAGTGGTACTTACACCGATGTATTATTTACTTCAAATGGTTGTGATAGTATTATTGTTACACAGCTTATGGTTAATCCATCGTATATGATTCAAGACACCAAAACTATTTGCCAAGGCGATAGTGTTTTTATTGCAGGTAGTTATAGATATACCGGTAGTACATATTATAATAACTTAACTACAAGCAAAGGCTGCGATAGTATTATTGCCACTACGCTCATTGTAAACCCATCATATTTTCGAGCAACGCCACCAATTTTTATTTGTGGTGGAGATAGTGCATTGATAAATGGCATTTACAGAAAAACAAGTGGCATTTATTACGACAGTACTACCTCTGCACAAGGTTGCGATAGTATTACATTAACAAATTTAATAGTAACTACCAATAGCAATGCTGTTATTCAAAATGCCAATGTACTGGTAGCCCAAGAAGGTAATGCCACTTACCAGTGGTTAGATTGTAACAATAACAACACACCCATTGCTGGTGAAACGAGCCAACTATTTGTAGCTACCACTAATGGAGATTATGCTGTTAGAATTACTAAAAACGGTTGCACGATAACTTCAAATTGTGTGGCTGTAATTGGCTTGAGTACGAATAGAAATTTAACTCTGAAACAAAACCTTAAGGTATATCCAAACCCGGCTAGAAACCAAGTAAATATTGAATTAAGTAAAACTTATAGTGAGGCTAAAGTAACTATTCTCTCATTGAAAGGAGAAACGCTACACAGTACTACTGTTGCCAATAAAAATAAGATAGAACTACCCACTACTGAAGTTGCAACAGGAATTTACTTAATAGAAATAATTGCTGATGGCAATAGAGCATATAGCAAACTAATTATTGAAAGATAATGAAATTAATAAGTCTTTATTTGACGGTTATTTTAGTTCTTGTTTCAGCTTGTAAAGAAAACAAAACCAAAGGAAAAACTAGTGAACTTGACAGTATAAGTGAATTATATGAAGAGGATGGCAACCAAACACCTAACATCAAAACAGAAAATAAAGACAGTGCCACCTTTACGAGTGAAGATTGGGCTAGTTTTGAAAATGTTTTAAACCAAGAGTTTGGACGAAATATTTATAATGCCTTTTTACCTTATGAGGAAGCCATAGACTCTTGCAATTTACTTGATACAATTTCAAGAGAAGGGTATTTATTGCTTTTTGATAAACTGATAAAAGAAAATGATTTGATGCTGCTTGTCAGCTGTCACCAGATGATGGAAGATGAAAGCCTTAACGGTTTTATGGAACTGATTAGTGCTTTTACTAATATTATTAATGCTGAAAGTAATCTTGCCATAAAAACCAAGATTGCAAAAAGTACCCGAAATATAATGCGCTCAAAAAATGTAAACCCTCAGCTTATTGTAGATGAAGTAACCACAACACTGGGTAAACATAATTTTGATAAAAAAATTTGCCAAGCAACAGCAATACTTTTTATAATGAGTTTAATATCATAAGTACGATCCCTTAACTTTTCTAAGGGATAAGTTAAGTATCGGTATCACCCTATCTTTATTTCCCCAAAATAACTTTAACCAATAGCCCCTTCAACTTTAGCAATAAGCTCGTCGGCTTCCCTGTGGTTTTTAGCCAATAGGTCTTTAGCTTTAGTTATTATTTCATCAGCATAATTGCGGTCTTTTAAGTCTTTAGCATTAATTAATACATTAAAGTATGCTCCGCGTACTGCTGTTTTCACGCACAATACCCCTACTCCTGCATCAGTAATACTATTGGGGTTACCTTTTTCTACCATAGTGCTTAAAAGCTCTAAACCGTTATAAGAAAGCTCCATTACTTTGTAGGGTACTTCACACGCATATTTAGTAGCTTCTTCAATGGCGTTGGCACGCTCTTGCTGCTCTTCTTCCGTTCCTTTAGGTAAGCCAAAGGCTTCCATTATACAGTTAAAGGCTCTAGTGTCTTCATCAACCGCTGCTACTAATTGTTGCTTTAGTTGTTGCCCCTTTACAGAAAGGTCTGAGAAAAACTCTTTTTTATCTTCCCAACCACGTTTAGCTGCACTTAGGTTAGCATCCATAGCTCCTAAAGCCATACCTAGTGCACCGACATAAGCTGAGATTGACCCACCACCGGGTGCAGGGCTTTCGCTTGCCGTTTCGTTTGCAAAGTCCTTCAAAGTCATGTTTACCAACTTTTCATCCTCAAGGTTTTTAAGCTGGTACTCAATTATTTTTTCTTGTGGGTTAAACGGACTTAACTCATCTAAGCCCATAGATTTCACAGCTATAAAAATCAACTCTTCTTCACTTACCCCTAAGCTTCTACCTTGTTTTTTAAGGAAATAACGTCCTGCCTCAAGCATAGCGTTTAAAGGGATAAGTCCTACTAGTTCTGAACCGGTTACTCGCAACCCTCTTTCTGTAGCTTTCTTGCTCACCTCATCAAAAGCAATATGCACAGGTGTAATACTAACATTGGTAAGATTCATACTTATCTGTGCTACACCGTACTCCTCAATATACCAACCAATGGCTTTTACTGATTTTAAAGAACCGGGAATACGTACCGTTTCTCCGTTTTCATCTAGTACTTTTTTACCAATTACAGGGTGTCCCTCACGCTTCACACGCCCTGCTTCACGAACGTCAAAAGCTACTGAGTTAGCCAAACGTGTGCTTTTTGTATTAAGGTTAACATTGTAAGCAATTAAGAAATCACGTGCGCCAATAGCTGTACAGCCTCTTTTAGCATCCATTTTTGCGGGACCAAAATCAGGTTTCCATTCAGGGTTTTGAAGTTTATCAAACATCCCTTCATACTCTCCTCCACGTATTACTGAAAGATTGCTGCGTTTTTTATTGGGTTGTGCTGCTTCGTATAAGAAAATGGGTAGATTCTGCTCCTCTCCTACTCTTTTTGCCAATTTCTGTGCATATTCAGCAGTTTCTTCCATGCTTATATTAGCTATAGGTATCATAGGACAAACATCTGTTGCTCCCATTCTAGGATGCTCACCAGTATGCTTGCTCATATCAATTACCTCGCCCGATTTTTTTATAGCTTGAAAAGCTGCCTCAACCACAGCATCAGGTGTACCTACAAAGGTTACCACAGTGCGGTTAGTAGCTTTACCGGGGTCTACGTCTAATAGTTTAACGCCTTCTACAGCTTCAACAACATCAGTAATTTGTTTTATGATATTCATGTCGCGCCCTTCGCTAAAATTGGGCACACATTCTATAAGTTCTTGCATCGCTTTTTTAAGATTTTGCGGCAAAAATAGCAGGTTATACAGCAATATGAAAGTTTGTTTAACTGAATTGGATATTAAATAAAAACCCCTTGCTACCTATTACCATTTAGCAAGGGGAAAGAAAGGATTTAGGCTAAATATTATTTTACCATATACCCCATTTCATAAGGTTTATCAACTACACCCAACGGGCCTCTTACTTTAATATTTGTAAAGGCTATCATGTCTCCTTTCCTGGCTTGTTGTATTAGTTGCTTAAACCTTTGAGGTATTGTATTGCCTTGTACTGTGAATGGACCGTATACCTGCCCCCTAACACTTACTATGTATTGGTATGAAAGTACTTGGTATTTAACCCCTGCAAACCCAATATCGTATTTTGGCGAAGCATATAATTTGCTTTGTGCTAAATATGAGCCTTTGCTATTTAGTTGTTTTTTTAACGCCCCTAGTGTTGGTTCTGCTCCGGGTATTTTTTTGGCTCTAAATAATCGTTTACCATGACTTTTTAGTGTTCCGTCATCTCTGCGTTCTGCTATATTTATATACACATCACCATCTGCAGGGACTACCGCCTCGTATTGGTTATCTCTAATTTTATTTAGCCTACCGCTCGAAATTGTTGCCACCAACTTATCGGTAGGCACTCCGGGTATCGAGATGGAAATGGGGTTTCTTAGCCCTACATACATAATATTCATTTTATCAGCCGATACGGCTGCTGAACCGTTAAATACATTGTAGGTGGTGCTAAAGGGATATTCTCTTACCCCGTCTCGCTCGCGTACTTTAATTTTACCTTTTACTGTATGTTCGCCTTGTGCGTTGGCGGGTAATTTGTAGTTAAATTTTCCACCCTCATTAGTATAGGTTTTCCCATCTATTACAATTTCTGTAGCCTGACGACTATCATAAGCACTAAGCATTATATCGGCTTCAAACTCTTCACCCACCATTACATTTTTTGCTTTGGGTACTATATTGGCAAATAATCTGTCTACAGGTGCTACAGTACCTACTTTACTGTATAATGCGTTTAATACATCGGCATAGGTGTTTTTACAATCGTTCTGGATTTTGGTTAACGATGCCATTACTGCCGCTGCGGGTACCCCCTCAAATGTATGATTTTCCCATACCCTGCCTTCTTCATCATCCAATGTAAACATATCGGTTTTTATATGCTTTCTGTCTTCAAAAGGTACCAGTGCCAATAACTTATCACGGGTAGCGTTTATTTTGTCTTTTAACTCTTTGGCTTTGCCGTTGTTTAGCAAAAGGTTAGCATGTTTTTCCGTGTTATCTCCAAATTTCAATTCGGTTGGTTTACCATCATCATCCAACTCTCTTCCCCCATTTACTTTTTCTATCTCTTTTTTTAAGCTTTCTATATACTGTGCAAACTCTTTTTCAATTTTTTCACCTTTTAAGGCCCTTTTATTCCACTCTTCAGTTTTACCGGGTTGGTTTTTCATCAGTACGGCAAAACCTTTTAATACCTCGTTGTTTTTTGCATCAATGTTTTTGCCTGTTTTTTCTAAACTAACCTCCATGGTATAGAAGGCTTTTAATACTTCTGCCGATACGTTTAATGCTAAAATTGCTAGTAACACCAGATACATCATGTTAATCATTTTCTGGCGAATGCTAAGTTTTCCTGTTGCCATAATTTTTTTGTTATAGGTTTTACTTTGGTTTTAAAGGCTGTAGTAGTATCAAAACATGGCTTTCCTGTTTAGGTAATTTATAATACCTGCTAAAAAGTATTTTATATGTGGTATGATTTAGTATAGGGAGCTAATATTCCCACTGGTCGTGCCCCATTTCAAATAATCTTCGTTTGGTTTCTTCGGCTTTTAGCAATGCTGCGGTATTGTTATCAGCATACTCTTCCATCTCGCCAATTTGTAAATCGTGTGCGTTAGGGTATTTGGTTATATAGCTGCTAAATTTTCGAGCATTAAAAAAATGGTCGTACGATATGCTTGCATGCTCATTTTTAGGATTGAAGATTTTATTTTTTGCTAATATCGGGCGCACTTCATTATACTTTACCCAAAACATAGGCGTTTCTGGCAACTCCAGTCCTGCCACTACAGGTCTGTACATAAGTGCCATACCTATAATTCGTGGAATCATACGTCCCTGCTCTTTATCAAAGTACCATTGCTCTATTACTTTCCATTTTAGTAGTTTATCGTAATCTAATGGGTCGCAAATAAGAGTATCACAAATATCAGCAGGGTCATCAGAGCCCGGACAAATTATTTCTTCTATTCTACAACTTTGTCCAATATTTACAAAAGTGGTATCAGGTATTGGGGTTGAAAAACTATCCGTAAAATATGCCCTTACCTCATGATTTAGTATAGCATTGATTAGCACTTGTTTTAAACTGTTTTTTGGCCAGTTAAGGGCTAGATTTTGCTTTTCGCGGGTATCTATAATTCTTTCAATAGTCCATTGAAAAGCTATGTCAGCTTCACGCAACGGTTCGTAACTTACTGCTTGTGCAGTTAAATCTTGTGGCGGATTATTAAAGGGTTGTGCAGAGGCAAAAGTGCATACCGCTACCAGTAAACCCCATAGGTTTTTTAGTTTTATTTTTGGCATAACAATAAGTGGCTAGAGTATTTTTCTACATTGGAGACATATAATTATATAACGCCTCTATACCTTCGCTTATTGCTTATATATTGTTTTTTGGATGCTGTTTTCGACGAACGGAAATTGAACCGTACTTTTATATCCGTTTTGATAGTTCAACTAATACTTGTGCTTTAGTATTAAGTGCATCATTTTTAAATTTTTCAAACAAAGTTACCACTGCCGCAGCGGGTGAATGTTTGAAAAGCTCATCTTCCCAAGTAAGTTTCTCACTTGGGTCTTTGGCTACCAAATCTGATTTTACTAGTTGTTGCTCTTCTTTAGTTAACAGAGATAACAATTGAACTCTTGTCCTGTTAATTTTTTCTTTTAATGCTTTCCCCTTCTTCCCTTCAGTTAACAATTTATTGTGTGCTTCAATATTATCATTTCCCTTTGATGAAATAATTTCTTCAAGTGATTTTTGCAAACTGTCTACATAGCTTGTAAATGCTGATGTGATACTATCAGCCTTAAGGGCAGATTGATAGGTTTCTTTATTTTTTTGTTTGTTTGAAGTTATATGGTTTATAACACTGTCTGACAGGTGGTTTATACTATTACCTGCCTTTTGCATACTTATTTCAATTGAATGAAAGGTGTTTTTTATATATAAATATTCTCCTGTAAACTCTGTACTGTAAATGTTCACTAAAGTTGGGCTACAAGCTGTGAAAAGAACACAAATAAAAAACAGTGTTTTAATTTTCATTGCAATATTTTTTATTGCACAGTAATTACATACGGTGCTACTTGCCATATTTCATTGGGGGCAGCTACTTGTATGGCATCAATAATAAGTTTATCGCCTGTTTGAAGTTTATTAATTAGTGCAATACTTTCGGGTGATAGTACTTGCCCCTCAATTGTAATTGGGCTAGGGTTTTCTCCCTTTGCTTTAAGAATTGATATTGTAAATGATGACGTTGAAAGTTTAAAATCCTGATAAGGGAAACTCTTATCTGCGCTTAAATGTATACGCGGGTTCTTGCTAACGGCTGCTTTGAGTTCCTTTAAATCAACCACATCTCCATTGTTTATTTCATTTAAAAAAACGTTAAGTTTAGGCAAGTCTAAAATTCGGTATTCTGCCGCACCAATGTTTTTTCTATCCCCAACATCAGTTTTTACTGATACAATAAACTTTGCTCTTCCATTTTTATTCACTCTGGCAATATAAAAGTCAGCTGCCTTTTTTGTAAGTGCCCCATTTGACATTGACACTATAATATTTTCTTGTGGTGTGCCGGGTACTGATATGGTCATTGGGTTATCTATTCCCTTGTATAACACATTAAAGTTATTTATGGTAATTATAGCTCCGCCTTTATGCACTGTATAGTTTTTTCTAAATCCATAACGTCTATACCTGTCACCTATAAAATAATCCACATATCCTTCTATAGTTTTTGTGCCTTCTCCCATAGCTACGGTAGTATATTTAGCTCTTCCTTCTTTCATTTCCATTTTGTGCCAACCCTCTACAAATGCAGTAGCTTTTTTTGTACTGTCTTTTTCTACCAAAAGAATTTCAGCTTCTACTTTAGCTCCACTTAAATAATAATCTTGCGGTAGTATTACCTTCACCTCGGTATTTTTAAAAACCTCAGCTATGCTATCGGTTTGGGCTATTGTAGATGTAAACCCGCCTAAGCATGCTATTATCAATACAAATATTTTCCTATTCATTGCTCTTAAATCTTCTATCGGGTAATTTATTGCAAAAAGCTTACTACAAAAAAGTATTGATGTAATTTTATTGTTTTAAATAATCTTAATAGGTTCTCTTGCGAACTTCTATAACTATTGGAGGAAATACTCTGACACCACCTGGTCCTCTAGCTTTAATATTATCAATAATAATTATATATCCTTGTTTTATATGATTAAACCTTTCTTCAACGTGAGGAGGCAGTGTTTTACCTTTAATGGATACAACAAAAGCTGAGTCTTCACTATTTTCAGGAGGTGAAATAACTAAAAAATATTCCAAAACTTCATATTCGAAGCCTTCAAAAACAAATCCATCAGCTGTTACTATATTTACACTATCTAAATCTCCTTTTCTGTAGGGTAAATAGAGTATACTACCACTTTCTAATTTGCCTAATCTTGCTCTTGGTAGTGGTACCTTTTTAACCTCATATTCAACCGAATCAATAAGTTTTGTTGTATCACTATTTTTAACACTTACGTAAATAGTTGTTTTACCCCTTCTAATGGGTTTTATAGAAAATAGATTCCCTTCTTTTTTTGTTACTCTACAGTTTTTCGCTGATATATAAATCACACCGGAGTCTACACCAGGCACAGCAACTCTAACAGGATTTTCAAGCCCTTGATATAATACCTTTATGGCTTCTAATGAAATAACTGTTTTTGTAGAATCAGTTACCTGTGCCACAGCGAAACCAAAAGGAGTAAACGTAACAAGCAAATATGTTAGAAGCCTTTTCATTCTAATTATAGTTTATAATGAACAAAAAAGCCCTCACCAATGGTGAGGGCTTTATAATATTATAGTTAGGAATTAATACTCCCAAAGGTCGTGTTCCATTTCAAAAAGTTTATGTTTCATACGCTCACCTTCAAGCAAGGCAGCCATATTGTTATCTCTAAACTCTTCATAGTCTGCAATCTTCATATCGTAAGCGTTTGACCACTTGATGATATAACTGCTAAACATACGTTTTTCAAAGAAATGTGCCATTGAGATACGTGCTGCATCATTAAACGGGTTAAACATTTCTTGGTTGGTTAATACCTTTTCGCGAGTTTCATCCCAGCGTACCCAAAATAAAGGAGTTTCAGGTAATTCTAAACCGGCAGCTATAGGTTTAAATAATGGTGCTATTGCTATAATACGCACTATCATAACGCTATGCTTACGGTCGAATATCCAATCCTCCATAATTCTCCATTTAAGAATTTTTTCAGGGTCGAATTCAGTAGTAATAACAGTATCAATTAAGTCGTATATATCATCCGGATTATCTGGATTTGGTATTTGCTGGTTTTCTTTAATCGCACCACGCTCAATTACTTCTTCGGCAGTATACTGCGAAGAAAGTGAGTCGTTTTGGTAAGCTGTTAAAGTACCATCAATAACCTTATTGAAGATAATCTTACCCATATGGTTTCTAGGCCATGTTAGGGCTAGGTTTTGCTTTTCGCGTGAATCTAATATGCGTACTACTCTTTTAGAGTATGCTACATCTGCTTCACGCAAACCCGGATATGGTATAGCTTGACGCTCTTTCACCGCATCATGCGAGAACGTAAAGTCTTCAAAGTTTTGTTGTGCATTTACTGCTGTAGCAGAAAGTACGAAAACTAATGTAATACCTATATATTTCTTAATACTGTTCATAATCAAATTTTATCTGGCTGTGATAATCACAGGAGCAAGATTACGTGTTCCACCGGGACCTTTTGCTCTGATTTGGTCAAGCAAAATTCTATCTCCTGATCTCATTCTACTAACCAATCTCTTCATAGCAGCGTTTAGGTTCTGTCCTCTTCCTCTAATAGTTTTAGGCTCACCTCTACGCGGTACGAATAAAAATACATAATCTATAACTGTATATTTAATACCTTCATAAGCAAAACCCTCACCTAATGAACCGTAAATACGGTTTGCATTAGCACGGATTGTACCTACTGATGATACTTGTCCGTTTTGTAATGTACCTAGTTGAGCTACCGGCTTAGGTATATTTCTTACTCTAAACTCAGCTTTACCCATTGACTTAGTTCCTTTTTCGTCTTTAACAGACACACTAATTGTAACTTTACCTCTACGGGTAACTTTTACAATATAGTCTGTGCTACTTTTCTTCACTAGTCGCCCACCTGCTGATATAGTAGCTATTACACTACTTGGGGGGAAACCGGGTACTGAAATAGATACAGGGTTATCTAAACCTATATACATTACATTCATTTTAGTTGCAGAAATAGTTGCTGCACCTTTAAATACTGTATACTCAGTTTCAAATGGAAGCTTTTTATTACCATCTTTACCTTGGAAATCTATATACCCTGAAACTTTTTGTGTTCCTTGTCCTGATGCAGTTGCTTCATATTTAGCAACACCACCTTCAGGAGTTATGGTATTCCCGTTGATAATAACGTCGTTTTGTTGTTTTGAGTCATAAGCTACAAGCATTACATCTGCTTCAAACTTACCTCCTGACATTACGAAACCCGATTTAGGGATAATTTTAGCTACTACTTTATCAAAAGTTTGGCTAGACTTATCAATTGCTTTAGATAATGTTTCTAATACCTGTGCCTCTGTGTTTTTAGCATCGTTTTTAATTTTTGCAAACAATGTTACAACTGCTGCCGCAGGTGAATGCTCAAACAACTCAGACTCCCAAGTTTGAGGTGCCTTTTTAGGGTCATCCTCTGCTATAAGGTCAGACTTGATTTTCTTTTGGTCTTGCTTATCTAAAAGTGCTAATAAATCTTTACGCGTTTTATTGATTTTAGCTTTAAGCTCAGCACCTTTTTTCTGAACTATTAACAAGTTTGCATGATTTTCTATATCATCATTCTTTTGAAGTTCAGCTTTTGGATTACCGTCTTCTTTTCTACCGCCTGCACCTTTTTCAATTTGTGTTTTCAAATCATCTACATAGGCGATAAATTCTTTAGTAATTTTATCAGCCTTCTTAGCTTTATCGTAAAAAGGCTTCACCTTTTCAGGACGTTTAGCGTAATCAGCTTTAAACGCACTCAGTATATATGCGTTTTTTTGGTCGATGTTTACACCCGATTCGTTCATTGAAACTTCAACCAGGTGGAAGGCATGTAAGATGTCTTTTGATACGTTTAGTGCTAACAGTGCTGTTAGTACTAAATACATCATGTTAATCATCTTCTGCCTTACGGTAACTTTACCTCCTGCCATTTAATTTTCCTTTCTTTTTTATTTAAGTATTAAAAATTATGGCTTAAGCACTTTGTTTGCCCATAGCAGTTAGCATACTACCGTAAACAGTATTCAAACTTGAAATATTTTGAGATAATCTGTTCATTTCAGAAGAAATATGCTCTACTTGGCTTTGGTATTCTTTAGTTCCTTGAGAAACTGACGCTAATGTATTCATAGCATCACCTGCTTTATGGAATGATGAATTAACTTCTTCTAAAGATTTTGATGCTTTTTGTACGTTTTCAGTATATTCTGATGTTGCTACAGAAGCATTGGTTAAGTTACTCATGTTAGATACGTTATCGCTTAATGATTTTAAGCCGTTACCTAAACTTCCGATTAATTCAGGAGAAACTTTAGCTTCTTCTAACATTTGATCTAATTGTTGTGATATTGAACCTTGATCTTTTCCTTTTTTAGATTCGCTAGGCTCCATTCCTGCTAATTCAGGATATACTAAAGTCCAATCTGGTTCTTGGTGTGGTGGTTCAAAAGCTGATATAAAAAATATTAATGCCTCAGTACCCAAACCCACGATAAGCATTTCATTTGCTCCCGGCCAGTGCATGATTTTGAAAAGTGCCCCCACAATTACTACCGCCGCTCCAATACCATACATTTTGGCCATTACATTTTTACCGGTTTTGCTTTCGAAAAAGTTTTTGCTCATTTTTTTGGTGTTTAAAGGTGTTTTTACTTGTTAAATTAACTATTACAACGCTACTTAAAACTGTTTATTGCGCTGATTTAAAAAATATTAAAAATTTTAGTTTGAAAATTACTCACGGTCTCTGTTAGAACGTCCTATATAGCTCATTACACAACGGAAACCAATGTATGATTTTGCCGTATCCTGAAATTCGTACATACGACTACCCGTTTGGATATAGAACGACACACTGTTCCAACCACCACCACGTATTACTTTACGCTTTAATGAAGGCGGGTCTGATTCTTTTGCATTGTATTGCAAGTCTGAGTTTAAATCGTGAGTTACAATATGTGATTCATCAGCATAGGCACTAACAGTCCACTCAGCAACATTACCAGACATTCCATATAAACCGTAATCGTTAGGGAAATATGAGTAACCTCTTACAGGATAAACTCCTCCATCAGCCTGATAGTCTCCTCTACCCGGCTTGAAGTTAGCTAAGAAACATCCTTTTGAGTTTCTTGTATATGGACCTCCCCATGGGTACATACTTCCATCACGACCTCCACGAGCAGCATATTCCCACTCATATTCAGTTGGTAAACGGAAGGGGGTAACTATAGGTTCGCCAATACTTGAGTAATAATCATTAAGTAAACCTGTACGCCAGTGGCTAAATGCCCTGGCTTGGTGCCAGTTTATACCTACTACCGGGTAATCATCATATTTCGGATGCCAGTAGTACGTTTGGGTCATTGGTTCATTGAAAGAGTATGTAAAATCTCTTACCCATACTAAAGTATCAGGATAAATTCTTAATCTTTCTTTTCTGATAAAGTCTGCTCTATTAGCATCAGGGTCTGCATGTGCAGCAGCTCTCAAGTCAATCCATTGGTATTCATACCAAAGTTTACGAGAGTCAACTCCTCTAACACCATAGTATCGCTCATCTTCAGGAACAAATAAATCAAACTCTAATTGGTCTAATATATCAGGGTCTTCCCAATCAACATATTCATCTCTATTGATTTGAATTGTTCCTAAATCATTTTCAATCATGTATGGCTCGCCTAGTACTTCACGCGCCATAGAATCAATTACGTATTCTACATATTGGCGATACTCGTTATTAGTAATCTCGGTATCATCCATGTAAAATGCTGTAACTGTGATTTGTTTGTTGGGTGCTGTGTGGGTGAAGAAAACATCCGCATCAGACTGTCCTGCGTGGAATGTTCCCGTAGGTACATATATAGTACCATAAGGCTGTGGGTGAAACCACGGCCTACGCCCTTGTACACCAACCAATTCACCCTCCATATTGTTAGCACAACTTGATGCTAAAAGAGTGAATATAATCAGCAGAAAAGTGATTTTTCTCATCACAAAATTATTTTTCAATTTGGCAATTATATTAATTTCCACAATACGTTTCAACATATTTCTTTTCTATCTCCTGTCCTCTTATAACGCAAGGTAATATATTTTATTGTACATATGTTAATAAAATGTGGATTACCTTATTCGTACCCACCCAAAAAGCGAGGGTCAATTCTCCATCTTTTAATTGGTGGCGGTATCTCAATATTGAAACAGTATGAAGCAAATATTTCATGTGTTCCACCACCTGCTAAACCGCGTGTAATGGGCAAATCGTATGAATAGCCCAAGTAAAAATTAGGTTTAACATAATACCCTAACTGTAGTGCAAATGCATCTAAAAATGTGTTACGTCCACCATCTCTGTATGATAATCCGGCAACATAAATCTGATTTATTAAAGCTCTACAATTCAAATCTACCTGTGTAGTAGTAAAAATAGTTTTTACCCAAACATTGGGTTGTAATATAATACCGCCACCTGCAATTGGGTGTGCAGTGCTGGCAACAACATATACATTTCTTACAATATCTACATTTTGTACGGCTCCGTTTATAGCTTCATAATCTATTGAGCCTCCCATGATATGGGTAGCAGAAACTCCAACCTCAAGATTTTCAATGGCCGGGTTATTATAGTATGCACCAAAACCCAAATCAAACATTCTGCCTGATGTTACCCCTGTAGGTATTAAAGGGTCGCCGGGTTGGCGAGGGTTATAAAAACTTCCGTCAAATTCTTTCTGCATCATTCCCACATCAAAACCTACCTGTACTCTACTGGCGTTTTTAAATTCGTGGTGGAATGCATAACTGGCTTTCACATTAATTGTACGCTCATAACCAACTGCATCACTCATAATCACCAATCCTGCACCACCATGTAAAAGTTTAACAGGTGCTGTTATTGATGCAAAATAAGTAGTTGGACCTATTGGCTGTCTGCCTACGGTGATGGGGTTAAATTCAATCTCATCTTCGTTAGATAATCCTGTCCACTGTCTGTGGGCAAGTACGTTAGCACAAATTGCATTTTTAAATCCTGCTGCACCGGGGTTATAGGCTACCTTGTTAAGCATAAAATGCGTATAGTAAGGATCTTGTTGGGCCTTAGCAGCATAAAAGATTATAATAAGACTTAGAACAATGGTAAATCTTCTTATCATTCGGTAATAGGTTAATGTGTTATGAAGCCTAATATGCAAATATTAGCCATTGCAACTAATAAAACAAGCATTATGCTTAATAAAACGACGAACTGGTATAAAATATTTTACTTGAAATTGAAAATTTTTACTTGCCTTCCTCAAGTATGTATTTTTCAATCGCCATAACCATTGATGGGGTCTCAGGAGTCGGAGCCGGAATATTTACCACCAATTCGGCATCGGTGATGGCCTTTTTTGTAGCATTTCCAAAGCCTGCAATACGGGTATTGTTTTGTTTAAAGTTTGGAAAATTCTCAAACAGTGAGCGTATGTCTGACGGGCTAAAGAACACAATTACATCGTAATTTACATGTGTCAAATCACTTAAATCACTGGCAACAGTTCTATATAGTATAGATTCTCTGAATTTAATTTTGTGTTTCTTCAAAAAATCGGGCACTAACGGGCTGCGTACATCAGAGCAAGGGAATATATAATCTTCCTTCGGGTGGGCTTTCAATAAATCAAGTAGCTCTTTGGTTGTGCCTTTGCCATAAAATACTTTACGCTTGCGAAGTACTATGTATTTTTGAAGGTAGTATGCCATGCCCTCGTTTACACAAAAATATTTCATGTCGGCAGGCATTTCCGTTTTCATTTCAGTAGCCACTCTGAAAAAATTGTCTACAGCATTGCGCGAATTGAAAATTACTGCGGTAAAGTTAAGTTCATTAATCTTCTCTTTCCGCAATTCCTTAGCAGGTATTGATTCTACTTGAATAAAAGGTCTGAAATCTACCTTTAAATTATACTTATCGGCTAAATCGAAAAACGGTGAACGATTGCCTTCAGGACTTGGCTGTGATACCAGTATACTTTTTACTTTCAAAGTCTAAATCCTACCCTAATTTATTTTCCAACAATTTAAAAATAGCCAAATAAGGTGCTATTTCGAGGGCGCAAAGATATAAAATTAAATAAATAATAGAATGAGGAAAACTTGAAGCTACCTGTATAAAAACCCTAACCTGCTTAGCCACAAGGTATACCAGCAAAATTATCCAGCCATATAACAGCAGTGATGATGAAAAATCATCAACAAAAACGGCATTTAGTAATGCCAGTACCGGAAGTACAACTATTGCCATCCACATATTGCCTGAAACTGTTACTTGCAGCAGTACCCCGTAAGTATATTCAGCATCAAGCAATGCAGCAGCTATCATAATGGATAGGTAGCGTATTAAATAAAATATTGCCAGCACAACAAATGTGAGTACAAATACTACATTGGGGTTATCATGTATTTGTGCTGTTAATTCTGCCTTTGCCAAAAACCAAATAAACAATGCATAAATAACCGCACAAACAACCGTTGCCATTAGGTTATATATGTTTATCGGGGTATCATGCTCTTTCAAAGCCTCATCGCAAAACTTAGGATAAAGTACTGATAGAAACATAAGGTTGAATAGCCGCAGATTAACATATTTAAGAAAAATTATCCCTACTAATACCAGCAGCACTACCCAGTAAATCCATGCAGGAAAAGGCTTTTTATAAATGTTATTTATGTTTGAGGGAGGCGTTTCACTTAGTGAGGGTGCTCCTTTTTCTAAACTATCAATGGTGAAACCAAATAACCGTTTTTTTAAAGTTGTAGTATCAAAAACCGAATCAAAAAAGGCTAAGTTTTGCTTCGCTCTGTATATGGAATCTTTTACCCATGCTTTAGGGTAAAGCGTTTGATATTCAAGCATCAAACTATCGTTTAGCTCATCCCAATTAAAATAAGGCTTGTAATCAGCAGGCAATACTATACTGTCTTGCCCTTTGGCAAAAAGGGGCAAGGTTAGCAAAACCAATAAAAATATTCTGAGTTTGTACAAGTACTGCAACAATACAAAAATAGCTAATATGTACCTTCGCACAAATGCAAGGTATTTATTTACATATTCCTTTTTGCAAACAAGCCTGCCACTACTGCGATTTTCATTTCTCCACATCACTGAAACACAAGACCGCCTTAATTGATGCTTTGCACAAGGAGATTGAATTACGCAAAAACTACCTTGATAATAGCGCTATAAACAGTATTTATTTTGGCGGAGGAACACCATCGCTATTAAGCATTGCTGAGATTGAGGGCTTGCTTAATACTATTGCCAAGAATTTTTCTTTTGATGGCAGTGCCGAAATTACACTGGAAGCTAACCCTGATGATATTTCTACCCAAAAGGTTAATGAATTTAAACAAGCCGGAATAAACAGACTGAGTATAGGCATACAAAGTTTTTTTGAGGAAGACCTTGTATGGATGAATAGGGCACATAGTGCTTCTGAGGCTGAAACTTGTATTGATATTGCTTTGCAAAGTGGTATTGAAAACATGACCGCAGATTTAATTTATGGCTACCCTTTGCTTAGTGATGAAAAGTGGGCAAGTAATATTGAGAAAATGCTAAGTAGTGGTGTAAACCACCTATCAGCATATAGCTTAACGGTTGAGCCCAAAACGGCTTTGGCTCACCAGATAAAAAAAGGAACTTCTCCTGTCCCTCTTGCTGAAAGTGCTGCACACCATTTTGAAATGCTAATGGATGCTATTGCGCTAAAGGGATGGACACATTACGAAATTTCTAACTATTGCAAAACTGATAATTATGCCTTACACAACACGAATTATTGGAAAAACAAGCCATACTTGGGTTTAGGACCCTCTGCACATTCGTATAATGGCGTAGCCCGCCAATGGAATATAGCCAACAACGCCCAATACATTAAAAAAATTGAAGAAGGAATACTACCTGCCGAAACTGAAAAGCTTACTAAAACAGACACTTACAATGAATATGTAATGACTAGGCTAAGGACTAAGTGGGGAATTAGTTTGGAGGATGTTGTGCAAAGTTGGGGCGATGTTTTTGCGGAACATTTAAAAAATGAAGTGCAACCTTTTATAGCAAATAATAAAGTAAAGTTTGTAAACAATACGTATACCCTTACCCAAAAAGGTAAACTACTGGCAGATTATATTGCCGGAGAGTTATTTTGGCTTAATTAAAAAACCGTGCTGACACATACAACACGGTTTTAAGCAATGCAGTTGAAAGGTCTGCCTATTGAACAATCTCTACTCTTTGGGTTTTTATATCACCATTGGTAGTAGTTATATTAATTATATATATACCTGATTTTATGTTGCTTGTATTTAAGCTGGTTTGTGTTTGAGCATTAACTTTTTGGGTTATGATTTTGCGACCAAACATATCAGTAAGTGTAACTTCTTTAATATTTTCACCGCTAACAAATAAAGTATGTGTAGCAGGGTTTGGATATACTTTGTAAGCATTTATTGCATTTTCTTCTAAAGAGTTTGTGCCTCCGTTTTTAAACTTCGCATCCTCACCACACCTATTTGCATAATATGTTACATTAGTTTCATTAAGAAACCCGTCCATGCCTATTTGTGTATTATCAGTTGTTGTTGTTAGCGGGTTATTGGTAGGAAAATAAGGGGGAATACTATCTCCTATAGGCGGGTCGTAACCACAATCGGGCAAAACATTGCCTGTTAAATCCGTGCCATACCAAAGCCATATCTGGTCAGGGTCTGATGCATTTGCTGTGAGCATAGCATACCCCTCTCTATTCGGACGATATGTCATCATATCATTAAAATAAAATGAGAATTGCCCTGCTGCACCCACTCTTAACCAACTGTTTTCATTCAGAGCCATTTGGTCGTTTATGTAGCCGTCATATTTCCATTGCCAGGCAATAGAACCATCAAACGGATTCACTTCTAATAAAAATGGCTGTACTGCATTTGTAGCGTATAATGATTTCCAACCACTAATTACCAAATGCTCATCAGGATTATTAAGCGATTCTTTTAACTCAAACCCGTAATGGTCAAAATCATTACCATACGTAACATCAGAAAACTGAATTACATTTAACACAGCCCCCGTTGAAGGCTCTAACTCAATTAAATTGAAATAATGAATAATAGAACTATTGGCTAACACCCAAAGTTGGTTTCCATTGTAAAAAGCGTCAGCACCTACATCCCAATGAAACCCTAATGCAGTTGAAAAATTGTAACTCCAATGTACTGTATTTGCTTGAGGCTCTACTAACGCAGCAAACCCACATGACAAAGAGTTTACATCTTTGTTTGAAGTTCCTACAATAAAAAATTCTTCGGGACTATCGCCTTCGATTATATCCGTTGGGGTATCATAATCTCTTAGTATGGTAGTACTGGTAACAGTCATTGAACTTTGTAAAGTTAAACTGTTATCCAGCTTAAGAATTACAATATTTTTATCGTCAAGATTTCCAAAACCTGTTGTTTCCATAGCAACAATAGCAAATCCATCATCACTGGTAACTATACCTTTTATTCCTACTAAATGAGCATAGGTTCCTGATGAAAGCTCCTGACTTGCCAGCACCGCCCCATTATCGTCTATAGTAGCTATCAATAGTGTAGTACTGCCTGTTCCGTCTATTATACTTCCAACAACTAAGTACTCAACACTACCATTAAAACTATATTTGGTTATATGGTTGAAGCGGTTTTCTAAACTACTGGGGGTTACAGTATACTCATTAACCCAATGCAGACCTCCTAGCGGGTCTGTTCTTGTAATTTCTCCCCGAACCGGTACCGAAGAATTGCCGTTACTAAAAACAGTAGTTGAAATAATGTAGCCATCATCGTACTGCGGGTTATCTGCTGCAGTAACATTTTCAACAGTTAAATAAGTATGGTCTAAACTTCTACCGTAATAGGTGGCATATTGTGCTTGTAGAAAAACGGGTAAAAGAAGAACTACTGCACTAAGCAGCAGCATTTTAGAATTGATAGTTTTCATAACGTAGATAGTTTTTTGAATTTTTAATACTCCAAATGTAGAAGTAGTAAAATCAAAAAACAAATGTAAAAAGTAAAAACTTTTTACTTTTTATTGCAAATAATTGATTTTGAGAGGGAATCAGAATACGGGCATCCACTTATATCGGAACACCCCATTATTGGTTTTGAGCTGTAAAATTACTACTTGTTTAGTATCAGCCCGCTTAATATTCCATGTGTCAGGTGCTGTTTGCTCAAGTTTTGTTTTAAGTTTTTGCCCCAAGATGGTATATCCTTCAACAGCTTGTATTTCTTGTGTACCAACAGCCTTTAACTCTAAGCCGTTTGGCGTTTGCGCTATGCTAAAGTATTTAGATATTTCGGGAACACCAACATAAAATGGGTCTGCCTCAACCCTTAAAACAGATTTTCCGTTCAGGAAAAACTCAACATTATCATTCCAAAAAAGGTTAGTTGCCAATGTATCTTGGTTCACCACATCCCAAAAATAAAAGTACCAATAATCTCTGTCGGCTTTATAGGTAAATGTTTTTTGATTTTGTTGCAGTTGCCATTTAGCTTCTATAATGTCATCCTTTCTCACTCCCTTTGCTAAAAACCATACGGTTCTGTATTTATTATTAAAGTTGGTTTGAAAAAAATCAGGATATGTTTCAGGTGCAGCAATAGAATCAGGCTCTCGAATCGTATCTAAAAAAGGAATAAAGTTTTCTTGAAATGCACCGTAATTAATAATCTCGAAAGTAGTATCATAAGCAGGCGGATTAAGCCACAAAGTGGTATTAGGGGTAAACTGGCAAGGGGCATCCCAAGGGTCTAAAACTATTGTGTCGTTATATACTTCAAAATGGAGGTGCGGGTCTTCTGAGTTGCCAGAGCTTCCTACTTGTGCCAAAACCTGCCCTTGTGTTACCATATCGCCACTATCTACCTTAAGCGACCCTTTTTTAAGGTGGGCATAATAGGTATAGTAGTTTTGCCCGTTTATAGTATGCTTAATACCTATATAGTTACCAAAACCATTGGCTATTACAGATTTTTTATTCCTATCAAACAAGCCGTCTTTGGTAACAAATACTTGTCCGTCGGCGGGAGCTAATACATTTACGCCTATATCCATGTGGTTGAAGTTACGGATTACAAAATCCGTCCCATAGTGTCCGTTATAGCTTTTGGTTCCGCAAAATGCATCAATAAACCCGTTAGTGGTGTCTTCATCCACATGGTTTACTATAAACCAGTCTTTATTATATTTGCCCTCAATAGGTAAGGTAAAAACAGATTGTGCACTTGCTTGCACATAAAAAAGAAATGATAGTACTATCAGGATATTTTTGTTCATAAGCATACCCCCGAAGATACAAAAATCTACAGCTATTTGGCAGCTAAATAAGCTATGCGGGTCTTCCCGTTACGTATCTCTATTGTATCCTGACTGAATGATGAATATAGCAAGGCATCAAAACTCATAGTGGCTATTATAAATTCCCGGTTTTCATATATGGTATCTTTAACTGCATCAATGGTAAAATTAAAATTGTTTTGGTCTATTAATGCCGATTCGTAGGTAAATGCGTTTTGCCTGTAGGTAATAAACACCTCGTTCTCTTTTATATCATTAGGTTTTGTGAAGTTCTTATTCCCTACTACCAGTGTTTTTTCTAAATCTCTTTGTCTGTTAACGTCAACGGTTGTACTTTGGTTAATCATAAAAAATGAAACCCCGTCGTCAACACTGTTTGACGATGCAAAATGGCTACCCCACACCGGCAAAGGGGGTGTGCCTACTGTTGCCCATGTGTGCCCTTGGAAATAGCCGTTTTTTCCTGCTTCAAACACAACGGTTTCACCATCAACCTCTCCACTAAAATATATAGCTGCCCCGATACCTCTTTGTGAAGGGTCTAAAAAATCATCTTTCTTACAAGCTTGCAGTACTACTGTTAGTATTAATAAGCATGTTATTATTCTTTTCATCTTACAAATTTTTTAATCTCCAATTAATGCCAATACCTAAATAACTCAACCTTAAATTATTGCCGGTAGTAAAAAGTGATTTTCTACCAAAAGGGAGCATAGAGTGTGAAAACTGCAGCTCAAGCCTTAGGTTTTCGTTCAGGTTTGCAGCCGCACCAAAAATCAGCTGCGGTACAACCTCATTTACCCCTTTATCAAACCCATCAAGGTCTTTTTGTTCAGTAACACGTTCTTCGCTAAACCTCACTTCGGTTGTCCGTAGGTTTGCTTTTGAATTTAATAACACCATAGTCTCAACTCCTCCAAAAAAGTGAAATTTCTTATACGCGTAATCAAACTTAATACTGCCTGAAAGATAGTCTAAGCTAACAATTTCAAGTTGTTGGGTTGTGGTTGTTTTTGTTACAAAAAAGTGTTCTCTGAATGATGCGCGTTGCAAACCCGGATTATTTATTTGCATATAGCTAATCCCAACTCTTGCCTCCCAGTTTTGATTAATCTTTCTGGTAGCACCCAAACCGATGCTCATACCTTGGTTAACCTTGCTAAATGTATGTGTATGTGCCAACCCCGCTATTGATACAAAAAAAACAGGTTCTTTTTTTGTCTTTTGTTCTTCGCTACTATTATCCTTTTTGCCTGTAGTATCCTTTTTTTCCTCAAGTGCAGTCAGTGGTTTTTCTCCGCTTATTTCAACAGTTGCCAGCTCTATGTTTGTTGGTTCTTGGTCATTAGTAGTCTCGTTAGTATTTTCTTCCTGTTGTGCTTCTTGTACCTCTTCAATTTTTACATCCTTTACTATTGGCTCAGTTTCCTTTTCTTCTTTTTTAATAAATGGTGAACTATTTTGTATTGTAGTTTTTATAGTGTTGTTATTATTTTTTTGTTTATCAATACTGTTTACTGTTTCGGTAGCTTTTGAAGTTGATGATTTTGAGGGTTCTTCTATTGCCAATTCTTTTTCTTTTTTTGAATTAGTAGTATTACGGTACGTTGTTTTTGTTTCTACCTTATCTTCATTTAAAAAATACATAGTTCCCCAGCCAAGCAACAAAAGTGATGCTGCCATGGCTGTTGAACTACTTATCCAAAAAAGAATTCCCCTCTTTTTTCGTTTCTTGGGAAGTTGTTTTTCTAAATCGTCCCAAAAATGTTTTGGCGGAGTTTCTTTCTCGTCGCCGTAATGTTTTTCAAAATCAAAATCTTTATTCTCTTCCATAACTACTTCATACTATAGGGTTATAAACAGATTTTGCAAAAACTTTCTGGCCTCGCGCAAGTAGTACCTAGAGAGTTCTTGGGTTATTTTTAATTTTTCGCCGATTTCTTTGTGGCTAAAACCATATATATGGTATAAACTAAATACCGTATGGTGTTGGGGCTTTTCTTTCTTCAAAGCCTCTAAAAACTCATCCATTTCCATTTTGTTGGTAATGTTCTCATATACAATACCCATTGATTCCCTTATATTATCAGCCGTATCATACGATACATGCTTATCAGTAAACCTCTTGTTCAGGCGTATAAAGTCTATAGCACAGTTTACGGTTATACGTTTCATCCAAGGCAATACTACTTCTGCATCTTTTATCTGCTCTATGTTTGCAAAAATTTTTACAAATGCCTGGTTAAATATATGTTGGGTATCGTCTTCGTTTTTGCTGTAGCGCTTGGCTATTGGATAAATACTAGGCGAAGCATAGTCATACAACTTCTTTTGGGCTGTCCGCTCATTATTAATGCAGCCCTCTATAGCCTGCAAAACCTCTTTATGTTGTATTTCCTGTTTTTTCTCCTGCATATCTAAAAAAGTCAGATGAAGCGGTTAACACCGTTCCACCCAACTCCAAACCAGTCACATGTCTTTTTTTACCCGGGTGTTTAAGTTTACAACTGCTTTTTAGGCTGTTGTATGGTTTTACTTTTCCAATAAGCTTACTGCTAATATCGGTAATACTATATGCTTTGTATACTTGTTTTTAGTTTTAAAGACATTTGCAATAACATATATATGTTATTGCAAATGTCTAAATTATAGTTGTGTTTGTTTTCATAGTTTGCCTATGCTTACAATTTCACTAACGTTATCAGTTTAAGATTTGTGAGGATAAAAAATTTTTGAGATTAAAAATCTGAAAAGCTTAGGTCTATTTCTCAATAACCAGCTTTTTATTTACCGTTTTGTTCCCGCTAGTAATACGAATAATATATACTCCTTTGGGCAATGCTGAAACATTAATATTTACTTCACTACTATTTTTTGTAGTAGTTTCTAATAATGTATTCCCAAAAATATTTGTAACAGACACTTTTGTATTTGGGAGTACATTGCTAAGTACTAAGTTGCTTGTAGCAGGATTGGGGTAAATTTTGGCATTGGTTTTATTAGCTGCTGTTACCGTATTGGTTCCTGCTTGATATTTGATAATTCTCCCTCCTGCACCTGCCACGTAGCCTGTTTCTGTATCAATAAATGTTATTGCATTTAAATGTTTCGAAGTAACATTTGAAGGGGGCAAGTTTTCACGCTCCCAAGTAGTACCTCCGTCGGTTGTTTTCAGTACCAAACCGTTCCCACCACCGGGAGGGTTAGTTCCTGTAATATACCCTGTATTTACATCAAAAAAGTGGATGCCATAAATGGTTGAGTTAACTCCTATATTTAATGGTTGCCAGGTATCTCCCCCATCAGTTGTTTTTAAAAAGCTATTATTTTGTCCGCCTAAAAAGCCTGTATTAGCATCAACAAAAAACATACTCCAGTAAAAACCAGTATTTAGTGTTTTAGTCCAAGTTATACCGCCATCAGTAGTTTTGGAGAAACCACTGCCTGCCGCAAAGCCAACGTCTTTATTTAAAAAGTATAGTTTTTCGCAAGTGGCTACTTGAGTATTATTTAGCACTGTCCATGCATCTCCTCCATCGGTAGTTTTTACCAAAGTTCCCCCGTCTCCGGCAGCAAAGCCAATATTTGCATCGGGTTCAGCTACAAAGTTTAATGTTAAAAAACCCGATGCACCCGTATTTTGTGCTTGCCAATTGTTGCCCCCGTCGGTTGTTTTATATATAATACCGTCCTCATAACTGCCTACATAAGCCACATTCTCACTTACTATTTGTGAGGCTATGGTTACGTTTGTTGTTCCCAAATTTAATCTAGTCCACGTGGCACCGCCATCACTGGTTTTTACAACCAAGCCACCAGTGCTTGAGGCCAAACCCGTATTTTTATTTGCGAAACTTAGTGTGAATATATTTTGGTTTATTCCTGTATTATATTCAGTCCATTGGGCATTGGTTTTAATGCTGCTTTGTGAGAGTAATATGCTTGTGAAAAAGGCATAGAATAGTAATTTAGCTATTATAGTTTTCATTTTTTTTGCAAGGTTACAGATTAGAAATAGGCAAGGGTTTCCCATTACCATATAATATTGGTTATTAGCTAATTACCTGATATTTTCAAAGACATACTCTTTTGCAAAAACGTTTTAACCTTAATAAGAATTTAAATACAGCTTTGTTTAATAAAGCAAAAAGAAGAATATAAGAAAAACCTAAAAGTCAGACTAGAAAACTACTGCATCAAATTTGGCTTTTAGCACGTATGATACAGCTCGGAATTAAAATCTCCGAGCTGTATTTGTTACTAGTTCTCTAATTTTTTCCAAGAAAAATAAGAAACGAATAGCAATACCATAACTAGCAACGCTCCTATAAACTCACCATCTTTCGCCATTATATGGGCAGCAATAGCTAGTAAAAAATCAAAGAAAAAACCGGCATAAGCCCACTCTTTAAGTGGTCTGCTTTTATTCGTCCAAATAACAACCATTCCTAATGTTTTAGCTATTGCTAAAATGTAAGTTAGATATGCAGGATATCCTAACTCTTCAAATAGTTTGCTTGTTTCTTCATTAGTAAAAATGTACATCCCGGCTGCCATTGTTGCTGATAAAGACATTAACCCCGTACTTATCCAATAAATTAATTTAAATTTTTTCATGTCTTGCGTTCTATTTATTGCCGCAAAATTGCTATGCAAAGCATGGCATTACATTAATATAGATTAAGAAATAAGTGCACTAGGTATTTTTTATCCTATCACTTTTTACTTTGCTAAGGGCTTCGGGTGTTATACCCAAATAAGAGGCTATCATTTTTTGGGACACTCGCTGTACTATTTGTGGGTAGGTTTCTTCAAAATGCTCATAGCGCTCTATAGCTGTGGCACTCATTAGCATTATAATTCTTTTCTGAAGTACAGCCAGTCTTCTAGTTAGTTTCTGAAAGGCTAAATCGGAATCAATATCAAACTTGTGGTCTCTCTCAAAAACCAGAAGTTCTGAATCTTCCAAGGCATCAATAAACAAGCTTGTAGGCTCATTAGGAAAGTGATTATCACCTATTGTCCAATCTTCAGGGGCAAACATATAAATATGCTCCTTACCCTTATTATCTATAGAGTAACTGCGTAATAAACCAGATTTAACCATATAACCCTTGGTACTAAGCTCCCCGCTTCTTTGTAGAGTTTCTCCTTTTTTTACAGTAATCTCTTTCAATACTTAGTAGCTATAATGCTCATAAGCAAAGTTAATACGCTTTATAAAACTACTGAAGATTTTGTAGGTTTAATCTTTGGGGTTAAGCGTTAGTATAGCCAACTCACTATTGGTGCCCACACGCATTGGTGGTCCAAATGTACCTGTGCCCTGGCAAACGTATATTTGGGTTCCGTTATAGTTGTGCAACCCTCTGTTATATTCAAACATTAGTTTAGCAAAAAAAGTAGCTGGCCACATTTGCCCTGCATGGGTATGCCCTGCTAAATACAAATCTACTCCTGCTTGGTTAGCATATTTTATCCCACTGGGACCATGATGTAGCATAACAGTGGGGGCATTTGAATTGATGGGAAGCTTATTTAATGCACTTTGTACAGTTTCCCTGGCTGATGAAGCATGCATATCATTTGTATTGCTATCAGCAGCCATGTGGTTTAAACCTATAATTTGGAGTTCATTCCACTGCGTAATCTCATTACTCAATACATTTACGCCTATGCTTTTTAAATAATCTTTTATTGCTTCAACACCTGTATACTGGTCGTGGTTACCTTCTATAAAAAATACGGGGGCATTAAGGTTTTTAAGCGGTTCCATACTTTCAGCCTTTAGCTGAATGGTGCTATCCAACAAATCTCCCGTAAAGAATACTACATCAACATTTTGCCTATTAATCTCATCAACAATTTTTTGAAGGTTTTTTGCTCCACGAAAATGCCCTAAATGGGTATCTGTAAGGTGTGCTGCTTTAACAGGTTTTGTAAGCCCTTTAATAGCAATTGGTACTTGGGTTACTTTTAATAGTCTTGCATTTATAATTCCATATAGTGAAACTGCTACTGCTAGTGCAAATGCTATACTACCAAATATTGTAGGGCTAAGTGTTACAAATATTCCTACAATATCCAGTGCAATAAATGCCAGTATTAGGTATAGCAAAAACCCCATAGATATTGCTGCAAAACGAAATAAAAAACTGCCCGTTTTACTTGTAGCATTCACAAAGGCTATTACCCCAACCAAGCTAAATAAGGTGAACATGGCAACTTCAAAATAGAGAAAACCCGGTTCTATGCTAAAAGACCATGCTATACTTTTAGCTAAGTAGATAACAATACCTGCCAATAGTCCAATAAAGAATAGTATTGGCAGATACCTTAATAAAGGCTTCATTTTACTTAGCTGTTACTATTTTCTCTTCCACCAAAACTTGGAAGGCATCTTCCATGGTTTCTTGCAAAGGTTTGAAAGTCATTCCCAACTCATTTTTAATTTTTGAGTTATCTGCCTTCCACTCTACATTTACATTGTTTTTAATAAATTTTCTGGTAAATAGTTTATTGGCCAAAGGCCCTATTAGCATTAATAACCACTTAGGTAATGCTTTTTTGGGTATTGGAAACTTATCTCCAAACTTGGGTAGTAAAGTTTCAGCCATTTCTAAAAAGTTGATATTGTGGGCTGATGTAATATAACGCCCTTGTGCATTTGGTGTAAATCCTGCTTTATAATGTGCTTCTGCTACATCACGTACATCTACCACACCCACTCCCATTTTGGGTACACCCATTTTCATAGTTCCATCTCCCAATTGTTTTAGCACACTTATACTTTCTGATGTATTTGTTTGTGCATTAAGGGCAGGGCCCATTACAAAACTTGGATTTATGGTTAACAAATCCCATTGCGATTGTCCTTTATTTATCTCCCAAGCCTTTTTCTCAGCCAATGTTTTTGAGTATGAGTAGGGCTGATAGTCAAGTGATGCTGTGGTATTCCAAACTTCTTCGGTTAACATTTTCTCGGGTGTGTTTTTTATATCACTTGCATCCGTATAAATAGCTGCACAACTGCTGGTAAGTACCACCCTTTTTACCGATGGGGTTTTACTTGCCGTTTCTAATACATTGGCTGTTCCACTTACTGCGGGGTCAATAAGTTCTTTTTGTGGGTCTTTATAATCAGAAGTAAATGGTGAGGCAGTATGATAAACTAACTCACAGCCCTGCATAGCCTCAGTATAAGAACCCTCTTGCAATAAGTCTGATTTAAAGTATTTAATAGTCCCTTTAGTACTTGCAGCAACCTCGTTTAAGTGTGCTACTTTGCTTTTATTATCAGGGTTACGAACTGCTGCATGAACTGTGATGCCATCTTCTAATAATTTTTTTACTAACCAGCCTGCTACGTATCCTGTAGCTCCGGTTACCAATACGGGTTTTGTTTTGTCTATTTGTGTCATAATTTTTTGAAATTAATGAGTGATTACTCACTCACTTTTTTGATAAAATTTTTATACTTTGTATTTTGATTTTAGCAAATGAATGGTCGGTTTTATATCTTGCCCTTTATGTAAAAGTATCTGTGTAGCTGCCCCATTGAAAAATAACATTAACAACTCAGCTTCCTGCTCAGGGAAATCGTACCCAAGCTTTTGAAAGGCACTGACTAAGGCGGTTTTTAATGGCTCTGACACTGCATCATCATAGCTACCCTGCTGCCACTTAAGCGCATATAAAAGTCTCCAGTAATTTTGCTCTTCTTCCTTTATAATCGCTGGTATTTCTATTGCTTTACGAATTACTTCTTTGGGATTATTTTCAAAAATAATTGTAGCAAAATGCTTTTGTGCTTGCTGTGCCCCTAAATCTAAAATTGCTTTCAATAAACCTTCTTTATTGGTAAAATGGCGAAAAATAAGTCCCTCAGATACACCTGCCTGTTTGGCAATCATCCCTGTTGATACAGCATTATACCCTTCTTTAGCAAAAAGTTCTAAAGCTACTTTTAAAATATTTTCTTGTTTCTCTGTCATAAAAGTGAGTGATTACTCACTTACAAATATAATACCATTTTTAATAAAGTCAAGAAAAAGTATAGCATATAAATAAAAAAGACCTGAGAATATATTATTCTCAGGTCTCCGTGAAATTTTGTACTTATCCTAGTTTATAGCTACTTGATATTCTCCCCCTCCAATATCAAACAAAGCAAGTTGATAATGTGTACCATCACAAGCAACATAAGTTTGAAATGCGGATGCCAGGGTTAATGTGATTGTTTGGGTAACCGGTGGTGAACAACTAGCATCTTCAAATGTAATAGTTACCTGCACCAAAGTATTAGGTGGGCAACCAACTATTGTGGTGTTAGAACTAGGTGTAAAGTTAATTACTTTAGTACCGCAACTACTATGGCTATACTCAAAAAGTACCTCTCCACTAAGTGAAGTAGTGTTGTCTACAGTAATAAACTGAGCCGAAGCTTGGTTGGCGAATGCAAAAGCACCCAATAAGATGAAAAGTTTTAATGCTTTCATAATCATGATAGTATTTTTAATTTATTTAATGCTCAATTATAGCATTACACTTTAAGAATAAAGTAAATTGCTTGTAATTTTATACAAAAACAAAAATTTAAATAGGCTTACTCATTATTTAGTAGTAGCACAGTTTCCTCTAATTCTTTGAAGCTTATTTCTGTTTTAACTTCCATGTAGTTAATTGGCCAACTTTGAATTATAGTCTCCACATCAAGTCCATATTTCTTTATAGCATCATACAAACCCTTTTGTCTATCTCCGGCGGCTTTGGTACTCCCTTTCTTTTTAATCCAAACCAAATCATCTTCAATAAGTAACTTATACTTTGGAAAATAATACACCAAGTAATCATCGGTATGTTTAGACATCCAACCGATATGAATAATGTGTATTTCAAACCCTAAGTCTGCTATTACTCTCTTTTCACCAACAGTTTCATAAATAAGCGGTTTATTGCTTTTCTGCAAAGCATCAGGTTGAAGGGTATGTTTAAAGGATGCCACTTGCTTTAAGTAGTCAATATTTGAAGAGTGTGTAAGTATTGTGGTTCCATTATTAATAAATGGCCTAACACCACCCAGGTAGTGAGGATGATGATGCCCAAAAACAAAATACTTTATGGGTTTATTGGGAGCAATTTTTTTAGCTTGTTCAATTATTAACTCTCCATTTCTACTTTCCAAAGGGGCTTCAGCAACTACAAAAAAACTATCCAGTTCAACTACAAATACTCTGTCATCAGTATGCTTAAAATTTAAGAAATGAATCCGTGGTTTATATGTAATATGCTCGATATCTATTGCAGCCTCATTCTTCTCACTCAACCTATAATCACCGGGGATTTTTGATAAAACACTATCTTGGATTGAGTTGGACACGGTTTCAATAACTGAAAGGGTATGCTGATTTACCCCCAGTTCACTCACCACCACTTTTGAGGGATATTTAATACCCTGTGTTGAAGTTTTATACTCGCTGTATTTTATCTTCTTTTTTACATCACCATACATTTCATGATGGTAGAGAATACTTATTTCATCAACAGTTTCTGTTTTAGGGTCGCATTTTATAGTAATAATCTTTTCATCAAAACTATATACTACTACCCCGCTTGTATTATTAAAATAAATCAGCGTTTTGTTGTATGAATTTCTGAGAAAATCTTGAAGAACAAAAACCGGAGTATAAATACTTAAATAACTTAAAGGGTAACCCACTCTTTCATCCGCAGTTTTTACTCTAGGCTTGTTTCGCCCATAGGAATATTCTATTAGTGTCGTATCACAAAAGTATTTCATGCCGGTAAGCATCTTCCCATTGTAATCTAAACTATCTAATAAAAAAAACTTTTCGGAGTTAGCAGTAATATCAAACTGTCCCTTAGCATTATATGAATAGGTCTTCCAAGGCTTACGTGAGTGACCAAAAAGGGAATCAGTTTGGGTAAAACTGAAAAAAGTTGTCTGCTTTGGATTAAGGTTAGAAATTACTTTGCTTAAAAAGTTTTTTGTCGCAATTTCTGTTTTGGAATTTTGAGATAACACAGGTGTATACCACACCCCCACTACCCATAAGGTGAGTATATATTTTTTCATAGGCTAAGTTGTAAAATCTTATTTTTACAACCTATTGATTATCAACAACTATTCCATTTAGTAATATTGCTTACAAAGGCTTTAAGTCGTCAATATCAATTACACCGTTTTGAATGGCAAACACTACTAAACCCGCTGTGTTTTTACACCCTGTTTTCTGGAGTAGGTTGTTGCGGTGCCCATCTACAGTTCTTGGGCTAATAAATAACTTTTCAGCAATTTCTTGTGTAGTATACTGGGCGCAAATTAAAACTAGTACCTCTTTTTCTTTTTTGGTAAGGTATAGCTTATCAAACGTACTCTTTACTTGTGTTTTTGTGCCGTGCAAAAGGTTTTCATTTATCAACTCCATTACAACCTTATCATAATAGTATCCTTGGTGGTATACTTGATGTATGGCTTCTAAAAGTTCCTTGCGTTGGCAATCTTTTGCAAGGTATGCTACTACACCTGCATCAATCATATTTAAAATAAACGATTTGCTAAAGTAGCTACTCAATGCTATAATTTTAATCTCAGGATATTTTTTCTTAACTATCCGTGTACACTCTACCCCATTCATTTCTGGCATTTTCAAATCCATTAGAATTATATGGGGTAAATTGTTTTTAAACATTTGCAGCTTATACAGCAATGTTTTCCCGTTTTCAGCTTCAAATAAAAAAGTAATATCACTTTCCGTTTCAAGCAATCCCGTAACCCCTTCTCTAAAAAGGTTTTCATCATCAGCTATTGCTATTTTTATTTGCTCCTCACTCATCATCGTTGTGCTTAGTTAATATTAAGACTCCAAAACCTTTTCCTTCTTCTGTCCTTATTTTCAAAACACCTTTCAGCATCTCAACCCTGTTTTCTATATTTTGCATACCCAAACCTTTCTTTGCATTATTACTATTATACCCTACCCCATCGTCTTGATAAGAGTAATATAAACCTTTGTTTGATGCGGTTATCTCAAACTTTATTTGTTTGGCTTTGCTGTGTTTAATGGTATTGTTTATTAACTCTTGCGTTACTCTAAAAATGTTCAGTTGCTGGTCATCATCTAATTTAGCATTACTCAACCCTATCTCATAGCTAACACTTATATCACTGGCAGCCCCAAGTTCATCAAACAGTTCTTTAAGTGCTGCTTCTAAACCAAACTTCTCTAGTACGGGCGGAAGTAGTTTATGTGCCAGTTGTCTTACGCTTTGTATGGTTTCTGTAGTAAGCTTTGCAGCAGAAGCACTTGCTGTTTCCTTTGCCTTATTATCATTTACTTCAAGCACCTTATTAATATTCATATAAATAATATTTAAGGTAGAACCTATATCATCATGCAAGTCTCTGGCAATGGTTCTTCGCTCTTCTTCTTGTGCCAGCAAGGTAGCATGCAACATTTCTGTTTTGTGCTTCAGTTCTAATGCATTTCTTTTAATTACCTCATTCAGTATCCGCTTTTTAGAGTAGGTATATATAAACACTATAGTCAATGCCAAAAGCAAAGCCATTAGTATAAAAAATACAATGAGGCTTATTATGTTTTCGGGTGTCGATACAGCGTTTTCCATGCGTCAACAAATATCAGAAATACAAATACAATATGTAACACAACATTAATAACCCAAAGAATCATTTGCCCTTCAAAACCTTCAAGGTAATAATACTTTGAGAATAGAAATATTACTGATGAACACGAGTAATATACAAGAACTGCAGCATTTATAAGTTGATACTTAGGCTTTACTTTACCTGTGAGCATTACTATGTAAAAAAGAACAGCAAAAGCAACAAAAAGTAAAGTAGAAATAAAGTAATAAATACCTCCTACCTTACTGGTTATTCCAGTCCACTCAGTAAGGTATTTCCAAAAAGAAAACAGAAGGAAAACCCCTGAGGCGAAAAAAATAACTTTATTAAACCTCCACTCTTTTAATGTCAGGTAATAAAACACGCTAAACCAAAGTATTTGTATAAAATATAATAAATGAAAATACGGCGTATTGGGCATTGAAAGCTTTGCTAAGATTAATGACACCAATACAATGATAAAAGCCACAGCCTCAAAAAGGCTGAAAACCTTTAATACTAACGGTAGCCTTTTAATATGAATTAATAAGAATACCGTTAGCACAAAAAAAGCTATAATATCTACATAGGTTAATACCTGAAAAACCTCTGATATTATCTCAATCATTTACAAAGTATTACCCTCTACCGGGAGGTTTGGGCTTTCTGCCGCTTGATAACGGACCAGTGCCGCAAACCGGCGGACAAGGCTGGGTTAAATCATAAATATACCATCCGGCCGAAGGGTTAATCATATCATTTCCTGCAGCATCAACCCCTACTAAAAGCATTTTATACTCACCACTAGGATTAATGGCCATGTAGGTTCTTATATTTTCGCTCCCCTGCTCTTGAATAATTTGAATTACATCAACCATGGGCACTAAAAAGCCCTTAAGCTGAAATGGATCTCTTTCTTGACAGTTTGAAGTTCTCCAACGGTTTACCCAATCAATAGCATCGGATAAATCTACTGTGTTTACTGGTGTTGTTTTAGGCATAATTGAAATAGTTTATGTGATAGTTTATTTACCGCTCGAAATATAGCCCTTCTATAATCATTTGACAATTTTGAATACACTTTTTCGTTAAACTAAAAATTTGCTAACCATTTAAAAAACAGGTATTTCTACCTATATTTTAAATAGGGCATTAAAACCGATAATAAACTGAAACTATTCAACTTAGTTTGTATCTGCAATACGGATCAATTGCATTACTTTTTAAATTTTAACTATCAAAAAAAACTAAAATTATGACTGCATCAACTGCAACATTATCAGGCTGGTCTGCTCCTAGGGAGTTAACAGACCGCGCTACCCGTAACATGCCTGCTTTGGCAACTAACGGAGGAACAATTTGTATGGCTTGGAGAGGCTTAGGACAAGACAATATTTGGGTATCTGTCTCTGACGACAACGGCCATACCTGGTCTTCTCAACAAGAACTTAGAGACCGCTCTACACGCAATGCTCCGGCTTTGTGTGTTGTAAATGGCAGATTTATTATGGCTTGGAGAGGTACAGGACAAGATAATATCTGGACTTCATACTCTGAAGACGGATTAAACTGGAGCCCTCAAGTTGAGCTAAAAGACCGCTCAACAACTCAAAATCCATCTTTAGCTGGTGTTGACGGACACGGAGCTGTAATGGCTTGGAGAGGTTCGGGACAAGCTAACATCTGGATTTCACGCTCAGATGATGGTATTAACTGGAGCCCACAAGAAGAATTAAGAGATAGAGCTACACAAAGTGGCCCTGCGGTTACAGGTACAGCTACCCAAGGTGGTTTGTATGCTATGCTTTGGAGAGGTTTAGACCAGGATAATCTGTGGACGTCAAACTCTGAAAACGGCACAAACTGGAGCCCACAACAAGAAATTACTACAAGTGCTACTGTAGACAGTCCGGGTTTAACCCATTCTGACCAATTGGGCGTATTCTATGCCGGGTGGCATGGGCTTAATGCACCAAACAATCCTAACATATTTGTTGCATGGTCTGAAAACGGTATAGACTACTCACCACAAGTAGACACGGGTATGCAATCGCAAAACGGCCCGGCTTTAACACCGGCCGGTGGTGGTTTACTTATGGCTTTTAGAGGGCAAAACAAAAACAACATATTTGTTGCTAATCTCAACTCGTAAATCAAAAAAGGGTGCAAGGGAGGCTTAAATTAAGCCTCCTTTTTTTAAATTAAATTCCATAATCGTTAGTTAGTTAATCATTAAAAATAACTCTTGCTTTGATGGAATCTTTTATAAATATTTGTCTCAATTAAATTATCAATTCATATAAATAAACTATCATTATGTCAACTACTTATCCTTACACACAAGAAGCCATGTTAGTTAACAGTGTTACATCAACAACTGTTATTTCAATTCAAGGCGGAATGCAAGTAGCAACAGTAACTTTTGCTAATGCAGCAGGAACTCTTGGCGAGATTACATTATCACCGGTACAACCAACAGCCTCAAATGTTCAATACACTCGTGGCGAGCAGGTTTTACAGATTACGAACATTACTTTTAGAGCCGCCTTTGGTTTTGACCCCGGACAAGTAACTTGTGCAGGTTCAGCAACAGACCAAAATGGCAAAAACTCTACGGCATTTAATGCCCAAATTTGTTCTTGGTCTTAATTAATTGCCAAATTTTATTTTTTTGGAGGGGTATATTGTCAAAGATAAAATAACATTATTGCTTATATTTATGGCAAAATGTTGATAGCAAAATCTTTTTTGGTTTGTCTATTTATTGCTGCGCCATTTATATCTCTCCATGAAAATAAATTAGGTACAGAAGGAGACCCTCCTATTGTAGAAAAAGGATATAGCGGTAAACGCCATTTTGGTGACCTTACTACCCATTACTCAATAGGCCCAACAGGAAAAAATGTACAGTGCACATTGTATGTATCATCTGTATTAGCGGGTATTGAAGCCCTAAATTCAAGCAACCCAACTTATGATTTTGATGTTGAAGTAGGTTTAGGAAGTGCTTACGGCACTTTGAAATTAAACTTGGTCGATTCACCGTTAATCTCAAAAATATCAGGAGATTTCATATATAGTGTCAGTGCAAACAACGACAGCTTCACTTTTAAAGGCGATTTAGTGGGCTGGTACTCTTCAAAATAAACAGTTAGCCTATTTAGCTTTTCACCTATCAGGTTCAGCTTAATACTAACATTGATTTCCCTCCCTTTTTATTCTCTTGTTCTTTATCATTTAGCATTAGTTGCATTTAAAAAATTATGGCTGACCTAACATTCTCAAATAGTTCATCAGGCAATAGTGCCTTGTATACAACGGCTGACGATAACGGCTGGTGTGCTTATTTATTAGCAAAAGGGGTAACCGGACCTACGGATGGGAATATAACACTTAGTAATATGCCTGACTATAACGGGTATTTGCTTTTTGCAACTGCTGCCCCAACTATAGACATTAATACTTTTGTAACTAATCTGTACACTTATTTAGGAAAGCTACAAACCTATCAGTCAGCCGCATTTGTTTGGTTAATAGCCCCCGATGATACTCCCAGCGACTCCAATGTGTTGCAACTAATACTCTCAAAACAAACAGGCGGATATTCAGTTTTGCAACCCATGAATTTCAATTTCGGGAATAACTTTTCTACACTTTTTATAAGCAATAACAATACTTCAGTAGCCATAGATACTGCTAACAATATTATAAACCTTAGCTCACCGCAAGGTGTTACAAATTTTTCATACCTACCCAATGCCATTCAGTCGTCAGCACAAATTCTATCAGGTCTTGAAATACCACTTACAGGTACAGGTAGGGGAAGAATACGTTTTACTTTCGGTTTTGACCACTCTACAGATTTTGAAGCATTTGATATTACCAACAAATACTTTTTTAACAATGAAACCAGTGGTGATTTAACTGAAATGAGTTATTCGCTGGCTGTACCGGGCAGCTTAAACGAATTAATAAAAGCGCAAGGAAGCATATACCCTTGCGACTTACTTAATACCACCGGAACCAATACTTATTTTGCCCTATTGGGTGAAACGTACAATACCAACACCAAACAAAGTACACCCACAGTATTGTGTACTTATTACCTTACTAATTTTGGATACCAGGTAAATATTGTACCCTATACTAATTTTACACAGTCAGGTACATCAAGCAATTACCCCACAGAAAACAGTGCATTATTTGTATTGAGTGAGCGTACCCTGGAAAGCGATGATGACTCATGGTATATGGTGCCTCAAGGTGGCTTTGCACTTACCCTTGATGATACTTATAAGCAAAATGTAGATGGCAATGGGCAAATGCAATTAATGTGCGGTTTAGCCTCAACAGAAAGCATAAGTTTTACACCACAGTTTGTAAACAATAGCAACTCTATCACGGGCACGGGAGACTGGCTTTATTTTGTTCCCAACCAAAACGCATTTGCACCGCAGTTTCCTGTAACAGCCACCAAAAATGTAGTGGGTAGCAATACCAAACAACAATGGCTTCAAAATACCTATGTAACTGCATGGGTAGGCATAGTTGAAGCAAATACTGCAAAAACAGCAGTAGTATACCATGCACAACCACAGGGTTCGTCGTTGTTTTCACAATCATCAGATGCAAGTTCACCACTTTTTAACCATTTCACCACAGGTTCGGGAGTACTTTCAATGGCAAAACAAACCATTATTTTCCCATTAGTGCCCTATGGTTTAGCTACTGCAAACCCTGCAACGGGAGTAGACATTTCGTTGTTTGAAAAACAAATACTAAACCCCACCCGAAAAGCTACTATAGCAAAAATTGTCAGTGACGAAAATATACCCGCATCACCCACTGTTGAAGGCATTGAAGGTGCTGCAAGTACCAGTACCCCATCTACCAGCCCACAAGGTTTTTATATTGATGTGAACAACCAGAACGGTGTTTGGGATACACTAAAGCTTGCCAGCAACCAGTTTTTAACTTCAGAGGGAACATTATCAAAAGTATTTAATTTAGAGTTTACGCCTGCCAGCTCTACCCTACAGTCAGCACTTCAATCCAACCAACTTTTCTTGGTTATTTCATACAACAAAAAGCTTGATGATGGTTCGTATGTGCTATCCAATTTCAGTAATGAAATGGAAATTGAAGAATGGCCTTTTAACCTTGATGTACCTAAAGACCCTGTAAATGGTAAATACAATAATGTTATTATTTTTAAATTTTGCCACGGTGCACTTATAGACCGTGTACAAAACATACAAAACTGGAACTCTCCCGATGATTTTAACGACACAACAGAAAACGGCTTACCTAACCTTAGTATGTGGCTGCAAGACTACATACAAAAAGGAATGGACAAGTATACGGTGCAGGGAGATAAAGATTACCTTAAATTTTATGATATAGCTACAAACAGCAATTGGCAGGGAATTATAGCACTGGGGGTAGATATTAGTGTGCAGGATTTCCCGCCTGAGTTACAAGGCCTATTAGCAGGTATTGATTTAAGCAGGTTTTATGCCCACCATTTCGGGGTAGATATAAGTATAGTTAATAATGAAAGCGGCACTGTGGCAATGAAACCCACCAGTTCGCTTTTTGGGTTAATAGACTACGAAGACCAAACTTTTGAAAGCTTAGGAAGCAACCCCACAACCTACCAGCAACAAGCTCCCATTAACACTTCTGTAGACTATGATTTTACTGTACTGAAGCTAAAAGTAGTTTTTGTAAACAGCAAAATATATAACTACAACAGCTACTTGGCACTTACCGTAAACAAACTGTTTGGCGAGCAAGTAGATGCTACTAACAGAGAAAACTTACTGATACTTACGGGCACTTACGAAAATCACAACGGTGTACCCTCATACACGTTTGTAAATACCGGTGATAGTGTCCTGAAACTGGTAAACAATAACATTATAACCGACGTAGAAATTGTAAAAGCAACATTTGTAACTATAGTTCAGCAAGATGGTACTTCAAGCAATAATGTACAAGCACAATTTGCATTCTGGGGCTTCATCAACTACAACAGCCTCAAAGGTTTTGATTTATTCTCTTTCGGGGCAGAAGAAAGTGCACCCGTTAACTACAGCGGGCTATCTTATTCAAACCTGTACATAGACCTTTCATTCTCGTTAGATACACCAACCACCAAAACATTTACTTTCGATATAAGCCACATGGCTTTTGATATTGGGCAAAGTACCCCCCGCGAAGACAGTTTATACTCGCATTTCCCGTTACAGCTCAAAAGCATTACCACAGGAAACTCAGACAATACCCCAAAATCTCAGGGGTATTTAAATGTTGCCATCCCATCGCTACAACAGCAACAAGGTATAAGCGGCGAATGGTATGGGCTGGAATTTAACCTGAATATGGGTACACTGGGAGCCTTAGCTAGTACCGCAGGTTTCACCTCAACCTTTCTTATGGCTTGGGGTGTAGGAGCTACCGGAGCATGGGCAGGAGTACAACTCCCCGGGGTAAACCCACAAGCACCATCGTTTAGTTTACAAGGTGTTTTAAAACTTGATATTGGAACCATAATGCTTGAAAAAGCCACTGACACTACCAATACAGCTTATTTAATGAAGATAAACAACATAGCCCTTAAGCTATTTAGTTTATCATTCCCTTCAGGAGGGACTATCAGTTTCATGTTATTCGGAAATCCTGCCACCGATGCAAAACCGGAAAGTTTAGGATGGTACGGAGCTTATGTAAAAAATAGTTAATCGCAAATTATGTTTGAGACTTTAGCCGCAAAATTACTCGACGTTGTTGATGAAACCCAACGAACCCAATATCAGGTATTTACCGGAGTTTTGTCAGATTATTTTGACACACAAGATGAGATAAGGGTTTATGTTACCAATACTAATGGTTTCGGGCATCAGGTTTCAACGGTAAACATTATGCTACGCCTTATAGGTTACGGTTACGATAAAGATATAACCTGTATATATGATGACAGGGGCGGTGATATACCTACCATATCAAAACTGGCAATACTGCTACCTCAGATAGTATTGAAAACAGGTGCACCGCCAGACCCTATTACCATTAACGGAGCAACTATATCTTTTCAACCCGTTTCAACATTCGACCCTGGCACTACCGCTACAGTAGACTTTGGTATTACGGGAGGGTATGACGATGGCACCAACCTATCTACCACATACAAAACAAACTATTTTATTGTGTTGCAACCGTTTCAATGGAGCAAGGCAGCACAGGGCAATTCAATTTATAAAGGCACAGATAGAATTAACTTATTAAGTATTGAGGCTATAGGTGGAGTTCAATTTATGAATCGCGGGTTTTATATGAACGACCCTACCTTAAGCGATGCAGAATGGGATTTATATATGGATGACCCTGCGATAGGCTTACGGTGCGAATATGCTAACTATATACACGCTTTTGCCGAGGGTGATGACCCTGAAGAGAAAAAAATGAATTTATGCGGTGCTTATGGAATGACTGATGTGTATGGCGGACTTAAAACACTGGTAACTACACCCGCATCATTATTATTTAACCTTACTACTTCAATATTATATGCCCAAACTACCGATGCAGAGTCTTTTGGTACCCGTACCCTTTTATTGGTAATGGCTGATGTTTCTGACGATAGTTACGCAGAGCTACAAGATTATTTTAATGGCGAGGATATAGAAAATGCCGATGTGGTTGAATACCTCACTACAAACGATGTAGCAAGCAGAGTTAAAATACTCACCTCTTTGGGAAATAAAGCTTTAGAGGATGCTATTGATGCTTTAGAAGACGGGCAGGTACTAATAGTAAGCCTACCCAACTTACCGCCCCCTATTTTCAACCAAATGATGTATATATCACAAATTCCTTTTGTGTTTGAGGGGAAAAACACGGCCAACCTAGCTATAAACTTCAAAAACCCGTATTTCTATTTGGCTAAGGCATCGGCAGGAGTGTTGTACCCTACACTGCCTTTAGGTTCTGAGGGGACAAACCCTGTAGCAGCAGCCTCACAAACAGTTACCAATACTATGCAAACCATGCCCAGATTTTGGCCTGCCAGCCCCGCAGAATACCCTGCAAAACTATTGGGCGATTTTATCATACAAAATAAAACACCTACAGATGTAAACTACCCCGCATACTTTAATGAAGTACAAGAGTTTTACCATAATGAAATGAATGACAAACTGTTTTTAAGCCTGATGACATTTATTGCCACGCGAGCATAATTTTTTTACCCGCCCAAACCACAAACTACAATGACGCAAGCCATAACACTTAAAAGCCTTTATCAAACTATACAAACCCAAATACAAAATGGGTCGGGAACGTTTGACCTTGTCCCCGATGTATTAAGTACAGATAATATCGGTAAGTTCTACTCGGGCATTATTAGTTCGGGAACACTTGAAATAACTGATGCCAAGCTAAACCCCGATACTTGGAGTGATGACTTAACAGAGTTTACTTTAACCGGAAACAGTACATCGTTTGGTATAGGCAATATGCAGGTAACTTTTACTTTTAGTACTGATGATGTTGGGCTATCGTCAAATCTAGAGGCAATATTAAACAAAGGTACTTGGGCAATAAGTGGTATAGATTGGTTTTCGCTTGCAGACCCGTTTATAGGTGTAAAGGTGTATGATAGTACTATGCCTGTGGTGGGCAATATCGGCGGAACGGTTAATATAAGTTCGGCAATAAGTCTCACCTTACAAATGAGCTACCCTATAGCCCAAAATACCTGGCTGTTTCAGGGCAGTTTCAACTCACCCTACCCCAGCATATCCAATTTTTCACAATTACTGGGCGGGGTAAACCTCAGCAACCAGCTTCCGCAACCCTTTAGCACACTAACCGATTTAGGGCTGAAAGAAATTGATATTATGTACGATTCGTCTGCATCAAGTGTAGGCTATATCAGTACAACAATCAGCACAGATGCCAGTTACCAATGGCAAATATTACCGGGTTTGGCAGTTACAGGTATTGGCATTAAATCATTAATTACCAACCCTGCCAATTCACAAACCCGTGAGGTAGCCTTTACCATTACAGGTAGTTTCACCATTGGAGCACCGGACTCAAACACCTTGGTAGTTACGGCTACCGTACCCAATTTTAGTGCAACGGTAGATTTAACCGACGGTACTATTCAATTGGGAGATTTGCTCACTATGTTCTGGTCTGAGGCTTCCATAGACCTCAAATCAGAAATAACAAGGCTATACTTAGTAATTAACCCTACCTCAAAAGACTATACACTAAACTGTGCTATAACTACAGACTGGACTTTCTTTACTATTACTACTCCTGATTTAAGCTTTAAAATGACAGGAATGTCATTAGACATAAGTAGCCAACAAGGGAGCGTAACAGGTAAAATTTCAGGAACATTCCATATAGGTCCAACAACCCCTGATAGTGGCGTTGATTTAACCATTTTTGCCGGCTATGACGGTAAAGCTTGGAGTTTTGGAGCCAGTACAGGAAAAGACCAAACAATTTCACTGGGAGACATTGCCACTACCTTTTTAGGAGCTTTTGGGTTAGATAATATACCCTCATGGGTAACCGATAATTTGCCTGATATAAGCAATGTAAGCTTTTTGGCTACCGTACCTGATGATAAAGAAAAGTCTTCATCTTACAATATTAAAGGAGATGTAGACTGGCATTTACAGTATGGTAGTTTTGATTTACAGTTAGATGCTAGTGTAGATATTACTTATGATAAAACAGCCTCAGGAACAATAACAGGTACCGCGGATGCAAGTGAGATGCTAGGGCTTACTTTTATTGTAGGTTACAAATTTGGTGATGCTGATACTGAGGTATATCTAACCATTCCTCAGTTCTCCAGCACAATAACATATACCAGTAATACTGACTATGATAAAATAGATATAAAATTTACCAAAATATCTCTTGGTGAACTCATAAGCACATTTGTAGGCATCTTTAGCCCGGGTTTTTCACTATCATCGCCATGGAATGTACTAAACAGTATAGATTTATCAGGCTTAGAATTTACTTACACCCGATACAAAGATTCATCAAAAAGCAAAATTGAAGCTACCATACCTATAAAACTTAATTTAGGGTTTATAGACATTGAATCAATAAAAATAACTAAAGACGGTTCGTCAAGTGGAGGTAGCGGAGTATACATGTATATAGAGGGTACTTTCTTAGGCTTACCTATTGAAAACGACTCTCCACTGCAAAAAGACGGTAAAGGAAGCGATGTAACCAATATGCCAGCCGTACCGGGCATGGGAAGCCAGTTCTTCGATTTGCAACTGCTTGCCATGGGTCAGCATGTATCCATGTATAATGTGGGTGATATTGAGTCGGTAGATGCTGCTATAACAGCACTGGGAAATGCCTTCACCACCACATCAGACCCTAACTCAACAAAAGTACCCGTTCCGGGTTCTACCACCACAACAGGTGCGTTGGTTTTTGACCAAAACAGTAAATGGCTTATAGGGGCAGATTTTACCGTTGCTAAATTTTACCGTTTAGCCGCCGTATTTAACGACCCAAACATGTACGGGTTATTAATAGGTATAAGCAAAGATGCTGAGTACTTTAAAAACCTGCAGTTTGAGATTTTATATAAGAAAATAAGCGAATCGGTAGGGGTTTACCAAATTGACTTACAGTTGCCTGATGAATTTCGCCATTTAGAGTTTGGAGAGGTTTCCATTACCCTACCCAATGTAAGCATTAAGATATATACCAACGGTAATTTCTATCTCGATTTTGGTTTCCCAGCCAGCATTACAGACTTTTCACGCTCGTTTTCGGTACAGGTATTTCCGTTTTTAGGGTTCGGAGGGTTTTACTTCGGTTACCTTAGCGGAGCAACATCCACCAGTGTACCTACTACCACTTGTGGAGTGTTTAACCCAGTGATAGAACTGGGCTTAGGTTTATCATTAGGGGTAGGAAAAACTATTGACGAAGGAATACTAAAAGCAGGGCTTTCGCTTACAGCAGTAGGTATTTTCCAAGGAGTACTAGGCTTTTTCAGAGCGAACTCAGATTTGCAAACCAGCGATGCCACTTACTATAAAATAGAAGGTACTTTTGGGCTTACGGGACATATTTACGGTGAGGTAAATTTTGCCATCATATCTGCCAAGTTAGATATAATGGCGTATGCTTATGTTACCATTACTATTGAGAGTTACAAGCCCATTCCAATCAGTTTTGAAGCGGGTGTATCCGTATCATTACAAGTAAAAGTAAACTTAGGTTTATTCTCTATAAAAGTATCGTTACACTTTAGTGCCACTGTTAGCGCATCGTTTACCATTGGTAGCGATACCTCGGCTAATGCACCGTGGAACCTTTGCCCGCCTAAAAACCCAACTGCTGCCAATATGATGATTGGTTTCAGTGCATTAGGTTCTGCTGCACCTGTTGAATTAAAATGGCAACCCATAACTCCTGATAAAGTGGTAGACCTTGATTTGGTTTTTGTTCCACAACTTACAGTTTCAGGAGAAAGCGGAGCATCAGGTCCGCAATATGTGGCCATGTTGTACATTAACTCAGGCTCTTCGGATAACAGCTTGGCAAGCCTAACCGAAGGCGTATTGTACTGGACTATTAATGCACTAATTGGTAATACTACTGACAATACCGGTTTAGACTGGCTGAAAGACCAGGAAATAACTGCCGACCAAATTAATCAACTGTTGTGCTACTTTAATACCCGCCCTGATAATGTAGCACCGTTTAACTATGAAAATAGCTCTAATAATGACATTAAAACCTTCTTTAGCAAGTATTTCAAACTAAATATTTCTGCTGTTAATGCCACATCAGACAGTTCTATGGATGCCTCGGTATTCCCTATGGTTCCTGAGTTGGCATTGAATACCGATTATAACGGCACCAAAGGTACTGAGATTGAGTTTGACAAAGAAAGCATGACGGGAACTCAAAATTATATCAGTGATATGTCGGCATTATTGGCAGCGATGGGCGTAGATTATGAATCGCAAATAACCAAAGACACCTACGCACCAACTGACTGTGATAATATTACCGACCCTGACTATGAAGACCAGCCCAACCTTTCTTTCCCTACATTTATATTTACCGATTTTGTAGCATTAGCTGCAAAACAAATGCTGCAAGGTGCGCTTGATTATGTAAACCAGCAAGACGGGCAAAAAGCCAAAGTAAGCGATGTGGTTACCAATACGGTAACCAGTACAGCACAAACTATTGGCGGAATGTCATCAAGGTTTATGCTGCACGGCTTGCGTTTACCTGCACCTCCCGTAGCTGTAAGCGGTACCATTACCCCGTTGTATATGCTCACCGGGCAACAGATTACTATACCTTCAGCGCTTAAAAAAGGCGATACCTATTCCGTTGAATTAATAGACTCTGGAAATTCTTGGATAGACATGATAAACGGTACCAATGATACCCTTACCATTACTATTGATGATAATGAAATACAACATATTATAGATGTTGGAAAAATAACTTTAGACCCAACCCTAGTTTCAGGTCCATCGCCTATTGTTAATTATAATGATACCCCTCAGTCGTTCTCATTAGGTAATCCATCATTGTGGCAATATCCGGGCGATTATTATCCGGGAGTTACAAACCAACCGTTTATTTGGAAACTGCCTTCTAACTTAGCATCTGTTTTTGCAAATGGCGGTACGGAAACTTTTACCATTAATACACTCACCAACACCAGTTCGGGAGCACAAAAAGGTGAAGTACAGAACTCAACATGGTCTACCACCATAAACTTCTCGTTACAAGAAATAACTGCCGAGAGTGGGCTAACCACGCCATTATCAGGCAATATGTATAACCTTGTAGGTGCTGACGATGCTAGTATTATTCTTTTAGAAGAACTTATATCGTACCTAAACACAAACAATGATAGCGACGGTACTAAAACCATTGAGCAGATACAGGTATTGTACCAACCCGACCCTACTTCAAACTCAAACGGTGGTTATGTTTCAGCAGCAAATACCGATTTTAAAACAGCCATAGTACAAGCTAATTTATCTACGGAAACAAACCCTACCGACGGCTTTGCCATGTTTAAAGCTGATTTGGCTGAATCTACCCCAACAAGAAATTACAACATATACGGTAACCCCGGAGATTTTGTGAAACTATTGTGGGAGTGCAGTATAGTGCGAAGCGGTGGTTATTACTTCTACTACAACACCAACGATAACAAAGGGCTACCCGATACACTTTTTGCTGATAAAGGCGTAGCACAACTGAGCATTGTAATTACTTATGATAACCTTATTGTTGCCCCGTTTATAAACAGTGTGGTTATTGGCGATGACATTGATACATCAAAAACCTCGGTTTACACCCAATCAGCCGATATTACTACACGCGTGGCTACTATACTACCGGGTTGTGTGGGATATGAAGTATCAAGAAACAATCCCGGTGATTATACACCAACACAACCCGTACCCACAACGGCAGAAGACCAGGTATATCTGCAAACTCAGTTTAACCTTATTGGGGCTACTTTATCCTCTATTACAGACTATAAGAGTTACTTACCCGCAGGGCCTGTGGATGCAATGACTGACGACCAGATAGCTGCTGCTAAGCAAGGTGCACAATCTACAGCATCAACCACCGATGACTGGAACTATAGTGCGGTACTGCCCTACTACAAGTATGTGCAGCCTAACGGTACTGACCCTAATTATCCTAACCCCTATGCGGGTATAGGTACTGATGTAGGCATTGCCCTTAACTGGCAGGATATGTTTGGTAATATTCCTCCCGCAGGAACGGCAGCTTTAAATACATCCATGAAACTGTTGTATTCTGATGCCATAGTTGCCCTAAGCCAATGGCCATCGGTATCAGTATATTACTTGTTTGAGTTACAAAGCAGTAAGCCTACACTAGAAATAAGTTTTATATTTAATACCAGCCGCTATACGGGTGATAATGCACAAAGCAATGCACAAATTGACTTGCTTACCTATATGAATTTGTACTATCAGTTGAATGGTGGCGATATGGATATAACCTATACCACATCTATAGAAAATACGGTATCAGGCACTACCACTACCCCGAAAAACCACACTGCTGATGTTAGCAAGTTATTGTCAAGCTTCATTAGCCCGATAATTACAATGCTTAAAACAGTAGCAGGTGGCGGTTCATCAAGTGCCATATCAACTTACACTATAAGTACCAATGTTACTACAAGCAATATTACTACACTGCCAGAGATTTCATCACTTACTGTAAGCCTAACTATGGCCCGTACAGCCAATTTAGACCCTAACTTTAAAGATGTAGCAGGTGTAGCTTCTGCAACTACAGATATACAACCCTACTCTACAGATAGTGGTGGCAGTAGTGGAAGATTATCACTTACTGCTTTTGCTCAAAAATTTGAAACGGCATTTATCAACCAACCGTCAAGCGGTGTAGTATTAAAAGTAGCTACAGGTACTAACGAATCGAAAAGCAATAGCGATACTACCAAAACACCACCATTGTGGCTGGTTCGTTTTGATACCACGGGTGCAAACGGTATTAAATTCGGCTTTAATGTAGAAGAGTTGTATTACTTCTCTCCCATTCCTTTAGCTACCAGTTTGCAGTCGTTTTCTGCTAAAATCAACAACTACCAATCAGGCTCGCAATACCCTGTAGGTACAGCAGTATCCAAAAATTTCTCTGATATTGATATGGATAGCTGGGGTTTACAGTTTTTAGAGGCCGTAGACAAGTTCTTAAGTCCTGCCTATGCCGTACCTGCTTATTTGTTGGCTACAAACAATGTATTCTCAGGCGACCCTGATTACCTGCAATCTATACTTGATGCTAAACAAAAACTAGCCGAAGCTATTGAAGGTACTATTGATTATATAATAGACCCTTGCGATGGGCAAACTTCACCGCCTTGTACCGCTAAAGACCCTGCCAACATTGGTAATGCACAAGAAAAGTGGAAACAACAAATGTTGAAAGAACTTTCAAACGCATACCGCTATGTAGCATCGGTGCAAACCACAGCAACAATAGATTCTGAATACACAGGTGTAAATAACGACCCGCCTGAAGCACCTTATGTGCCTGCTTTATACGGGAACATGCAAGGGAATGACCCAAGTGTATCGGGAACGGATATAGTACCCAAATCTACCGAGTATTCGTTATCAACCGCTAAAGTTCCGACAGCAAACGGTAAATCGTGGCTCACTTATATGTTTGAAGCAAAAGATACGGCAGAAAGCCGCAGCTTCACCTTCGGAGACATGAAGTACAGCGTAAGCCATATTGAATTTGATATTGAGCAAGTGCCTGATATGGACAATTATCTGGCTTCATCGTGGTTAGCTTTTATAGTTCCGCTTGAAGGAGAAATTGCAGGTGCTGCCAGTCCTTTAGCTTCAATGGGCGATGTAGGTAAAACAGAAATACCTGTACCGCTAAGGGCTTATCCAACGCCTCCGTCAATATCGGCTCAAAACACAGATTACCCTGTAAATAATGAATCAGGTTCGATAACTGTGCAAGATGCCCGTACATGGGATTATACTTATACCTACCAAAACCCATCGGCAGCACAAGATACAGTTGTTACAGAAGTTGAGTTTAATATTACCCAAGAGCATCAAAACAACAATTTAAAAGCCAATACCAAAAACTTAGGCTTTTATCAGGCAATGGCTCAGTTTATAAGTATTTACCCTGTAATTAGCAGTGATTTTGATAAATACTTATCACAGCTAACACCTGCAACACTTGTTGATACCAATACATCAGCCATAAATGCGCGCTACGCTATGTTGGCGTTTATTGATGCGGTAAATGCAGTAGCAACCGCATGGAGTACAACCAACCAAGTAAATCCACGCACACCGCCTACTTTAAAAGCTGATGCCCTAACAGAAAATGTGGTAACACCATATACTATAGGCTATACAATTACCGAAAGTTCGCAGGAAACTACTGAGTATTTACTGGTAACCATTACCCCAAATGATACAGACTCAGGAAAAGTACCTATGGCTGTTGAAATTGACGGCTATACTGCCGAAGCGGTTAGCGGGCAGGAAAATACCTATACGTATTACAAAGAAACAGGTACAGGTACCAAAGAATACCTATTGTATGAAGACCGCAATGAAATTCCATCTCGTACCGTGTCAATAAACAATTTAGATATACTGAATACGCAAAATGCTTGGAGTAGTGTTGCAGTTATCAGAAACGAGGAATTATTACAAAATGAGAACGGTACTTGGAAAACCACCACACCGTACTTCATTTACCAAACCCCTCAGGTTAAATTCTACAATAAGTTAATACCTCTACTTAGCAGTACTAACGCCATTGATATTGCTACTATAGGCACAAAAACCTATCCGGTGGCTCCGCAGCGTCCGCTTAGCACACAACTACTGGCATTGTTTGATGCACTTACAGAGAATATTGATAGCGGCATTAGTGAGTACACTATAAAAATGCAATGTGAGTATAGCTATACCATACCCGGAACGGATTTACCTGTTGAAGTTCCCGTAGTAATGATAACACCAACGGATATAAATATATCAGACAATGGAAAATCTATTGCTGATATGTTGACACAGGGTATAACCGACTGGCAGAAAAACAACCCCGAAACCAATAAGGGGGCATTTAGTTTTGTATTTACAGCATACTCAACTGCCGATAGTTATGTGCCCATTTTGCAAATACCATTTACACTAGCATTATCAGCCATATCTTAAAAGTAAAAAAGCCTTTTAACAATTGTTAAAAGGCTTTTTTTATTAATGAACGATTAATCTATTAGTTTGAATTGGTTACTTGCATTTTCTTAGTATCAAAAACATTTTGGTTAATTATTAGTGAGTAATAATATACCCCTGAGGCAAGCTCACTACAGTCTAACTCAACCTGACCATAACCCAACTCCTTTAGTGCGAAAGCTTTAACTAATTTACCTTGGTTATCTGTAACTTTTATAAATGCACTTTGATTATTTGCAGGCACAAAATAATCTATCCGTGTAACCCCATAAAAAGGATTAGGTGTATTTTGAAACAGAACAGCCTGTTGGTTTATTTTTTCTTTTTGAATTGAAGACTGCTCTTCTAAACCGATTTTATTATTTTCAGTCAACAAGTCTATCTTTTGTTCTAGCTCTTCAATTATTGCCTGTTGTTCTTGCATACCTTTTGTTAAAACAGGGATTAACTCAGTGTAACGCATTCCATAATTATCTTTATCATCTTTAACCACAACTTCTGGTACTACCTCTTCCATTTCTTGTGCTATAAAACCAATGCGTGTTCCATTTTTATTTTCTTTCCACTCAAAAGTAACGGGACGCATTTTCATTATAGCATCCATACCGTAGGTATTGTTTTCAATATTAGTTTTCTTTCTTAAATCTGATGTTCCAACAGTTTGATTGACAAAGAAGCCTTGATTCCACTCTTTTGCTAAGCTTCCTAGATTATGAGTTGCTGTAGCAGCAGGAATAATGCTTCCGTCAATATCCAATTGCCCCATACCTCCACCAAACTTAACAAAGTCAGCAAATTCACCAATAATAGTACTGCCTTTAATAATAGTAGCAGCAGGAGTTACAGTAAAAATCTCATCTCCATCAGGCATACCGGTAGTATAATTAGCATCAAATACTGAAAAAATAGAGTGGTTTAAATATCCTTGACTAGAAGATGCAACCGTAGAGTGTATTCTAGTTGAGTGTGAAGAGCTAAAGGGAACTTTTCTTCCAAAGGTAACGGGATACAAATACTCGAAGTTTCTGTTTTGGCGGTAAATATTACCAATTTCAAACCCACTTATTTGATACATAATATCGCTGGTAGTATTGTTAAAATTAGTTCCAAAAACCAATACTTGACTATTACCATCATTACCATTAGTAGTCCAGTTATTAAGGCTTGTAGGTAAATCATCAGCATAAACCTCACCGTTGGGTTTTATAAATAAGGTTTGGTCTGCACCTGAATTGTTCTCATTATTGAGGTATAATGTATTATATATATTGCTAGTTCCGTCTGCTGTAATGTGTACCACGTCATCTCCATTGTTGTCTTCAATTCTAAATATACTTCCCGTGCCGCTGTTAGCCTTAATTCTTTGTCTGCCTTCCACATATAAATTATCTCCTCCAATACTCCATCCATTTATCCCAACATCTCCGTTATGCCCAATTGTTAAGGCGTTTACACCACTTGCTGTTTGTATCTCAGCCAATGGCTGTACATCACTAGGAGCATCAATTTGAAAAAAGGCAGTAGGACTAACAGTACCTAACCCTAACCTACCTCTTGAAGTTAATGCCATAAGGTCTTTATGGGTAGATGTTGCTGAACCTTGCTCATCTTTTATATGCTCAAAAATTAGTTTACCGTCGTTATCAGTTTTACTGTTAAATGAGATAACCGCCTCTTTAACATCACTATGGTCTACAACTGTACTAATAGTTTCGCCCTGAACAACATGAGAAACAGTAGTGTTTATTGGTCTTAACCCTATTGATACCGAATAGTCATCCCAGTGGTGTTTTGAAGCTAAATACTCTATTCCCGGGGTATAAGTTCCCGGCTGTATAAAATAAAAAGGATTAAATGTTGCCAATCTATCCCACACTCCAACATTAGACCATTGACCTCCAAATTGGTTAAAACTGTTACTTTGTTGGCTAACGCCCAAATTACCACCATAAATTATAGACCTATGCCTCACCGGGGCATAGTTATAACCTAGTTCTAAACTGGCTGCATTAGTGGTTGAACTTGGAAACACTCCTAAACCTGTTCTCAAAAAACCGTTACTATTTATAACTCCATTATTATCATAAAGTCCATAATTCCAGTTTCCGAGAGCCTGTGCTTTTAGGCTTCCTTGATAAAAAAAGGCAAATAATGCGATTGAAAGCACTATCTTGATTAGATTTTTTCTCATAATTTTTAATAGTTTAAAGTGAATAATTAATTAAGCAATTCAAGTTGCTGTCTCTCTAAACTATTAAATGAAATGAAGTTGAGTGTACTTGGTTCTCTAAGCGACAAAGTCTACTCGCTAAGCGTTATTCTGCAGATGTGCTTTTAGCCCTTTTTTCTTTCTGGCAGATACTGCCAGCCTTGTTTCATCTTGCAACACCAGTTCGTTTTTTGCACTTTCCCAACCTTTAACTTTATTGATGTTTACTATATACGATCTATGACAACGGAAAAAAGAATTTTGCAGTAATAGATTCTCATAGTAATTAAGTGGTTTGGTGGCTACTAAGGTTCTTCCTTTATCCGTATAAAAAATAGAGTAATTGCCCGATTTTGCTTCGATATATTGTATAGAGTGTAGCAATAGCTTACTAAAACCGTTAACAGATGGTATAACAATAAAATCAGGTGTCGAACTTTCTAAAAGCTCTGAAAAACTATCTAACCTGCTTTTTTGGTCGCTTAGCTCATCTCTGCTTTTTTCAATGGCTGCTAAAAGTTCGTTTTTATCAATAGGTTTAAGAATATAATCCAATGCCGAAAATTTTATAGCCTTTATAGCATAATGGCTATACCCCGTAATAAATATTACTTTAAAATTAGGTCTGTCAAAAGCCCTTAATAACTCAAAACCATCTTTTTTTGGCATCTCAATATCTAAAAAAACCAAATCGGGCTTTGTTGCCTTAATCAGCTCCACACCTTGCTCTACCCTTGTAGCTTCTCCTACAACTTCAATACCTGCATTCAGTTCAAAAAGCAGTGTTTTTAGTGATGATATACTGTTTATTTCATCATCAACTATTATGGCTGTTATTTTATTATGCTTATTCAATAGGCAATGTAATTTTTACTTCAGTTCCATGTTCATTATCAATTGTAAGACTCCCTATACCATATTTTTGTACCAATAGGTTAATTCTATGCTCCACCAAACTTATTCCTTTTGATGCATGCGTACTCTTTTTCTTTGAATTCTTAAACCCTATGCCATTATCTTTTATTGTACAATGGATAAAAGATTCCGAATCATCTAAACACAATTCAACTTCTATTTTATTATTGAGACTGTCTTCTTCAAAAGCATGTTTCACTGCATTTTCACAAAATGGCTGTAGCATCAAAGGAGGCATTTTTACATTCTCTATAATAAGCCTTTCATCTACTTGCAAGGAGTATATAAATCGGTTGGGAAACCTCAGTTTCTCTATATCTAAATAATGGATTAGGAATTCTTTTTCTTCTTCAACAGCAATAAACTCAAGCGTAGAGTATAAAAGACCACTACGTATAAGTTTTGAAAACTTATTTAGGTATTCATTTGCCAAAGAGGTTTCATTACGCAAAATATACCCTTGCACCGATTGTAACGCATTAAAAATAAAGTGAGGATTAATTTGGCTTTTTAAAGAAGATAATGCCGCCTCTGTATACATATTTTCCATTTGCTTCAACTGCAACTTTTCGTTTTCTGCTCTTTTCAAAAACTTTATACGAAAGTGTATAGCGACAACTATCAAAATTATTGCTATTACTACTAATAACACCTGAAACCATACCATTTGAATTAAACCGGCTTTTATGTAAAAAGAGATAGTTTTTGGTTGAGACCATGTGTTTTTATAGTTTCTTGCCGATAAAAGAACATTGTATGTTCCCGGTTCTAAATTGCTAAATACAATTTCTCGGGAATCGGTATACTTCCACTCTGCCTGATGCCCTTTCTTAAGTAGTTTATACCGATAGAAGTTTTTATCAGGTTTTAAATTAGAAATACCGATATATTTTATGGTAATATCGTTTTGTGATGATTTGAATTTATAAGGGTATTTACTCTCGCTTTGCCCTGATGCAAAAACACCGTAAACAATTAATTTAGGTGCTTTATCACTCTTTTTTCGCAACCTGATAGGTAGCTTGGCCAAACCAACATCTGATGAATAGTAGATATTGTTATCAAATACTGTTAAATCATAAACATAATCAGATACTAAATGATTTTTAGAGTTATAAGATTCTAAAAATTTAAATTGTAAAGTATCTTTATTTATAATTTTAAGCTTATCAACCCCCCTATTTGAAGCCACATATAACAAACTATCTCCGGCCAAAGCAAACGAGTTTATTATAGTGCTGGATAAGCCCTTTACAGGGAAAACAGTATTGTTATAAATACAATAAGCTCCTTCTCCTGATGTAGCGACAAAAACATAATTATTTTTAATATAAACTTTGTTTATCCTAATCTTAGGTATTTTGTTTGGGTGCACTTGCTTTGGGTGTAATAAGTTGTTATATGAAGTCTGAAACAAACCTCTAAATGTAGCTAAATAAACCTCTGTGCTATCCTTAAACTCAACGCTTAAAACTCTTTCCTTAAGTGCAGCATTCTGAATCTCTGAACTGACATTAGTATCTGCTAAGCTTACTGTATACCCTTCGCTATAACTTGTCTCAATACGCTTACCTCTAATAAAAAAAGTATTTACATGATAAGAAGAATTTGTTGGCTGAGAGACAATTTTGCCCCCTTTTTCATATAATACTACTTGATTATTTATGCTAACCTTATTGCCATTTATATACAAGTTTGAAATTCTGTATTGTTTCGGTATCGTATAACTTTTTATTATGTCTGAACTGTTTTTATTATAAACGAAGTACCTACCGGCTGAAGAACCCATAATTAAGTGTTTCCCAAAATTCTTAAAACACAACACTCTTTCGTTTTTCTTTAAACCAATATTAAGGGTGGATTTATTTATAGATGTTAGTTTAAATAGGCCATTATGCAGGGTGCATATCCAAAAATTTCCTTCGTAGTCTTTAATAAAATTTGTAACCGAATAGTTAGACATAATAGCCTTGTAACTATAATCCTTTCCTATTAAAAAAAATCCATTTTTACCATATACAAAAAGCTGATTATTGATTAATTTAATTCCTAAAATTTCTTGCTTAAAACTAATCTCCTTTATTTTTTTTTCATTATCAAAAACTAATAATTTATTCTTGTAAAATGTTATTATTTGTCCGCCTCTATATATAACTTTTTTTATTCGATATGCCTGATTGCTACGGTTAACAACAAGCATTTTCATGGGCAATTCTTTATACATGGTATACTCAATTACACCTTCTTTTACTCTGAAAACAGGTTCCAAAGAGTCTACATCCATGTTTGTAAGTTTTCCTGTTGCTCTGTCAATTTTAGCTACTTTATTTACATAGCTGGTATAGTATATGTATATATCTTTTTTTTTGAAGTAAATATTACTTACCCACCCATATTTATTTGTATTATTTGATAGTTCTAATCTTTGAAACTCCTTTTTAAGTTTATCGTAAGTAAATATTGAGCCGTCATAACAAATAAACCAAATCTCATTACCAATTTCATAGGCTGCAAAAACAGTGTTGTTACTTATTCCTTTGGTTGCCGTATTATAATTTTTGAAAGAATAACCATCATATCTGCTTATTCCCCTATCAGTACAAATCCAAATAAAACCATCGCTATCCTGATGGACAGCATATACCTCTGCACTTGGCAAACCTTCACTCGGTCCGTATTTAGTAAAAATAAATTCTTTGGTTTGCCCGCAAAGAGATGCTCCCCCAAAAAAAGTAGCACCTACCAATAGCTTCCTTAGTAAAAGGTTGACCTTAAGATAAATACACAATAGCTTAGCTTTTCTATTCTTTAACAGGTAAACTCTCATAGTTGCCAGGCACTTCTACCCATTACCAATTTGCTTAATATACAGCTATTTATAAAATATGAGTATATTTTATAACATTTTGCATTTAAAAAGCCTTTTTAAGTTAAACTAATAATACTACTCTATCAAATAGTCATATTTTGGTAAATCAGCATAAAAACTACAGTTCAGCCAGACTACCCTTAGTTTAAATTCTGAATAATCACTATTATAGCGGTTTAAATTGCAAAAATGTCATTTCCCTTCTATCAACAGTTAGGACTTAAAGATTGCGGACCGTCAAGCCTGAAAATGGTTGCCGCTTTTTATGGGCGTAATTATAGGATTGAGTTTCTTAGAGAAAAGAGCCACATTATAAAAACCGGTGTAAGTATGCTGGGTATAAGTGAGGCTGCCGAAGAAATAGGCTTTAGAACTACCGGTGTAAGAATAGAAATAGGGAAACTTAAAGAAATTGCCGAAAACAAAACCCCATCAATCCTACATTGGGATAAAGACCATTTTGTAGTGCTGTACCAGTACAAAAAAAGACGTTTCGGTGAACCGATTTTTATTATTGCCGACCCTGCAAAGGGAATAGTTAAAATGCCTGAAAAGGAATTGCTGAGGCATTGGAAAATTGAATCATCAAACGGCGAAGACAAAATTGAAGGCTTTGCCCTTTTATTAGAACCTACCCCACAGTTTTATAACATAGAAATTAAAGATAGTGAAACTAAAAAACTGGGATATAAGTTTTTATTACACTATTTCACCCCTTATAAAAGCTATTTTGTGCAGTTGGCTATGGGCATGCTTCTATCAAGCATTATAGCTCTAATAGGTCCGTTTTTAACCCAAACTATGATTGATAAAGGGGTAACCCTTAGAAACCTTGATATTGTTTATTTGGTACTAATGGGGCAGCTGGCCATTTTCTTAGGGTCTATGATGATACAACTTATTCAAACCAAAATTATGCTGCATTTGGGTACCAGAATAAACATCAGCATGGTATCAGATTTCTTTTACAAACTGTTTAAACTTCCTATAAAATTCTTCGATGTGCATGTGATGGGCGATTTATTGCAGCGCATAGGCGACCATAAAAGGATTGAAAGCCTGCTAACTGTTACATCACTAAGCACAGTATTTTCAATACTTAATGTAATAATTCTTGTTATTGTTTTAGGTGGATATAACCCTACTATTTTATCTATTTATTTAGCAGGTAGTGTTTTAGGTTTTATATGGACTTACTTGTTTTTAGGTTGGCGAAAAAAGATTGATTATAAAATGTTTCACCTTGCCAGTACTGAAAATAATAAGGTGATAGAAATGCTGAGCAATGTACAAGAAATAAAAATTAGTAATAGCTCTAAACAACATCGTTGGGACTGGGAAGAAATTCAAACCAACCTCTACAAACAAAAAATTACCAATTTAAATGTAGGGCAATTTCAAGGTATCGGTAGCGGCTTTATATCTCAAGCCACAAGTATATTTATAAGCTTTGTTGCGGCAACAAGCGTAATTAACGGCTCACTTAGTTTAGGGGGAATGTTTGCCATAAACATGGTTATAGGGCAGCTTAATGGCCCTATGAAACAACTCTTCGGGCTGGTAAACACTTTGCAACAAGCCCAAATTGGTATGGAAAGGGTGTCAGACGTAGTTGCTCAAAAAGACGAATCCGACTCTGAACTGGATTTGTTACATGACATCCCGAAATCTGAAGATATAATTATTGATGATTTATCATTTACCTACGGCAGCGACAGGCTTGAACCTACACTAAAGGACATTAATATAACCATACCCAAAGGCAAAGTAACTGCTATTGTCGGCTCAAGCGGTAGCGGCAAAACCACATTATTGAAACTTTTGCTGCGATTTTATGAACCCCAAAAAGGGAATATTAATTTAGGAAACATAAACTTTAAAAACCTACACCACGACTCGTGGAGAGATATATGCGGGGTGGTAATGCAGGACGGGAGTTTGTTTAACGGTACAGTAACTAATAATATTACTTCGGGAAGAGCACAAAAAATGTCTGAAATTATTGAGGTGTGCAAAATGGCTAATATTAATGATTTTATTGGCACACTACCCAACGGTTATATGACTGAACTTGGGAATGACGGTACCAAAGTGAGTATGGGGCAAAAACAGCGAATTTTATTGGCTCGTGCATTATATAAAGACCCTGCTTATCTTCTTTTGGATGAAGCTACAAGCTCTTTAGATGCCAAAAACGAAAAAACTGTTATAGAAAATCTTAATCGGTTTTTTAAAGGAAGAACTGTTGTAATAATTGCACACAGGCTAAGTACTGTGAAAAATGCCGACCAAATTGTAGTAATGGAAAATGGTGAAGTGGTTGAAATAGGCACGCATAAAGAGTTAACTACTCAAAAAGGACACTATTTCGAATTAGTAAAAAATCAATTGGAACTTGGAGATTAATACGCGCTTATAATGGAAGAGGAAGAAAAACTAAATATCCATTCAGAATCAATAAATTACTTGCTTAGAAGTAAGCTGGGCTTTTTTCTCAGGTATGGAATGAGCGGGCTTTTTATACTGGGTTTTATGGTTGTTTTAAGCTTGCACTTTGTTAAAGCTCCTGATAGTATTGATGCCACTTTTGTCCTCACAAGTACTGACCCTCCAAAAACGTTGGTAGCAAAAACCCACGGTATTATTACCAAATTATTTGTGGATAATAGGGTTAATGTTTCAAAAAACCAGCTAATGCTTGAAATTGAAAACCAAGCTGATTTTTCTCAAATTCAGATGCTCGACTCTCAATTAATAGTTATTGAAAAACTTATTAATGAGAAGCGTTTTGAAAACATTGAACCCATTGAAATAAATGTTTTGAAAAACCTTGACGAAGTGCAGAGCTACTACGAGGTTTTTAAGAAAGCTAATAACGAGTTGGCTGAAATGGTTTCAAACCTCCGCTATGCACAAGAAAAAGAAATTATTTTAAACAGGTTGCAAAGTCTCGATTTGATGTATGAAAGCCTGATAAAACAAAAGAAGCTGTATGAGCAAGAATATGCTTTAACCTTGGCTGATTATAAAGACGATTCAACTTTATTTAAACAACGGGGGCTTACCGAGTCGGTATTTCGCAGAACGCAATCAGCATTGCTTTCGCAAAAAGTGGTTTTGCTAAATATGGAGCAGAAAATAATTAATAATATCAATAGCAAAAACGATATATATCAGCAACTACTAAACCTTGATAAACAACTACAGCTATATAAAAGTAACTTTATACAAAGTTTTTATAACCTTAAAACCAATTTACAAGAGTGGAAAAGTAAGTTTTATATATCGGCACCGTTTAAAGGCGTAACCTCTTTTAATAAAAATATTTATAAAGGTCTCCATGTACAAGCTGGAGAGCCGCTTATTTATTTGCTGCCTGAAGGTAGTGATTGGATTTGTGAAGTTTTGATACCCCAACCCAATATTGGTAAACTTGAAGTAGGTGCACATTGTGTTTTGAAATTTGACAGTTACAATTACGAAGAGTTTGGAACGTTTGACGGCACTGTTGTTTCATTTTCAGACTTACCCCAGGAAACAAAAACGCCTAACGGCATACAGCATGATTATTTATTGAAGGTTAAACTAAACAACGGTTTAACATCAAGCTATAACAAAACCATTGCAGGAAGATACGGACTATCAGGCTCAGTAAATATTATTCTTGAAGATAAATCACTGCTTGAAAAGCTCGTGCTTGATAAAGTATACTCAGTATTTAAAAACTAAGAAACCGCTTGCTTTTGCCTGGCTAGTGCAGAGGTATAGTACTTGGACAGGAATTGATAAATAAACATCTCGTTCATGCGTTGCCCTGTATTGAAAAATCTGTTCACAAACATGTGAATATAGCTGGGCATTAAATTATAAACGTTCTTAGAAAATTTATTCTCTTTAAGTATTGTTGCTAGCTTTTCCAATTCTACATGCTGCTTATCGTAGGCATTTTTCACAAAATCAAAAACAGGCACCCCGCTTGGAAAATTATTAATAAGCTGGTCTATTTTGGGGTTTACCTCCCTATACTCCCGCTTTATTTGCTCGCGAAGCTCTTTACTGTTATGCACACCAAATTCAAAAGCAAACATTCTTTTTGATGCTTCTACCAAATACATGCGCCTTTGCATATCAATTCCAAAAGCTTCATATAAGCGGTGTACGCCATACATACCAACAATAAACCTTATCTCATCATTCCGGTCAGAACTAAATAGTTTGGTTAGCTCCGCCACACATTTGCTGTTGTGGTGAAAGAAATCTTCGGCAATATCAATAGTATCTGCACCGTATCGTTCCAGTTCTCTGTTATACGTATCAAGCTGTACTTTCCAAATCAGTTTATTATTCACAAAGTCTTTTAAGGCTTCATCAATATATTTATTCAGTAAAGTGTAGTTTTTTTCTTCACTTAGGTGAAACCTGACACGTATATGGTGTTTGGGGTCGGCATAGCGAAGGAAAAACCATTTATCAATAATATTTTCTTTCTCAAGCTTTTTGCACAAGGGTTCTAAAATGTCAGCAACAATTTTATCGCCTATTTTATACCCGCAAAAAAGTTTCATAAAAACCCATTCGGTATATGGGGCAAAACTTCGTTGTGCTTTACGCTCAACTGTAATTGGTATTGCTCTCCTTTGCTCATTATGCTCAACCAAATCGGCATTTTTAATCAAAGGAATCATTACCTCATTCGCATACACTTTACCCCCTTCATCCTTTACCAACTTGTTTTCATGTGTATTTAAATACTCTTGCAACTCAACAATCTCAATCCCATTACTGTATGAAAACAAAATATCTATACATACAGGTAGGTCTAGGTTTAATAATAATTCTCTATCTCCTGATATATACACTACAAACTGCGGTAAACCCAGTTGTTTTTTTATAGCTGTAAACCCCTCATATCTCTCCCTCCCTTTTTTCTTCAATAAATGAGAGAATAGTTTGGTTTGTACATTCCAGGTAGCTAAGCTTAAAATAACATTCTTATATGTTACACGAGGTAAAAAAGACTCATTTGCTAAGAATTTCCAGCTCCAACCAAAAACTGGTTTCACTCCCTGAAACTGAAAATCACACAAAAAATGATATGCGGGCAAGCCTAATGCTTTAAAATTATGTGCATTTGCCATCTTCGGCTCCACATACTTGTTTAGTTTTTTTGAGCGTAAAACAACTTTATTCCCCCTTACACTAACCAACAAATCATTAACAGGTATTTGGTTTTCTAAAGGCAATTGAGATAAGGTAAGATAGGGTATTTCATACGCCCTGTATTTAGGTCTTAAAATAACATTACCCACTCTATCCTCAGGCAAGTGCACTATTTCGGCAAAAATTTTATCAGGGTCGTTTTTTTCCTCTTCTTGTGCGCTAGTAATACATATTTCTTCAATTTTCTTATCTAAAAAACCAAATCTTCCTAAAAAATAAAGCGGTCCGGGACCTGTTAGTGTCTTCCAATAAAACTTAGTAGTTTCATTTTCTACCAACAGTCTTCCGTTTAGCGATAATGTCGTTGGCATAGGTGCTTTAATTTGAGGGATATCACCAAAATCTTCTTTGGTAATCTCTACCGTTTTACCTCCTTGTTTTTGCGCCTTTAGGTATATATCCAAATAAAATTTAGATAGTCTGTCCCATGTCATATTATGTAAACTACCACTCCTGTCTGCTATACCTCCGGGGTTCTTGTAGTCAATTCCTACCTCACTATCTAAAACTTCAAGCAAGGGTACTTCTGCTTCCTCATACCGTTCGCTAAATTCCCTTTTAAATTTCTCAATATTAGTTTGGCTATTATCGTATCGGGTTACCCTGTCTAAAACATCCGCACATTCTTTTATTTCATCAATCAGTTTTGTACCCAAATTGGCATGCGAGTTTGCCCTGTACGTATCTACCTGAAAAAATGCCTTATCTGTAATTGGTGTTTCAAAAATGCTTTGTAAAATATGTTTGGCTCCGTCAAATTTTTCAATGGTAGTTTTATTAGGGTCTCCTAAAACCTCCTCTACCATAGATAGCCCTTCATATTCTTTATAGTTTGATAGTGCTTTAAACAAAACATCTTGATACTCTGCACCTGATGCAGTTGGGCTTATTTCACTTATTATCAACTGTTCTTCAATAAGCTCTTTGGTGTACTCTTCAGCTTCTTCCTTACTGTAGCCATTACCAACTATGTATTCTATAATTTCTTTGTATTTAACACCACCTTCCGCTTTTTTTAAAATAGTATTTATTATTTCGTTACTCTCTATAAACGAAAGAGTGTATTTTCTTCTTGCACCTAAAGATTTATACTCTACATACTTCCACCGCTCACCCAGTTTAAAAAGGCTTGTATTTATGTAATAGGTAAGCTTTTTATATACTTCAGGGTTAGCTTGTGCTTCATTATAAATATTCCCCAGATAATCCATATCCAGCCGCACCCTGGGTTGGGGTTGCTTTTCAATGCTTATTTTGGTTTCATCATCAGTTATAGTACCTGTGCCTACTAAACCAAATAAGCCGTAGGGTGTGCAGCGTGCGCTTGCCCTTATATAATATTTTAAAAGACTTTGTATAGCCTTTTCACTTACTTTCTCTCCTTTTTCTACTGTACTAAAAACCTCAGTATAAAGTACAGGCGATGCAATAAAAAGTCCTTCTTTAAGTGAAGACTCTTCAAATGCCTCAATTAGTTTTTCATCAGAAAAATTTGAAAGTAACTGTATCAGATTCTCAATAGATACCAGCGGAGTGCGAATAACAAACGCTTCGTTTATATAATCTTCAAACATAGCAAAATCAGGTAAATGGTGTAAAAGAGCAAACTATGATAGCAAAAAGCAATTGTCCCAGTAGGTATCAACACTGTCATATAATACAGCCAATAAACATAAGCCAATACCTGCACTACCGGTTAATATGCTGGCATCATTATGCATATATTTTTCTTCTGTTTTAGGGTCATATTGCACTGATTGGAAACCTGCCACCCCAACTTCTTTTCTTTTCTGATAGGTTAAAAACTTATAGTATAAGATGCTTGCTCCCTTAAACATCCGCTCATCAAAAATTTTGTCAAGCTTGTAAAACATAAATCCGTTTCCTGCCGAACCGTGGCAAAAGCCCACATCGTCAGTATAACCAACTTTTTGGGGTACTTGCTTTGCTGCTTCAAGCCCTACTTTGCGGCTAAATTCAAACATTTCATCATCATCAAGCCGTTTAGCAATTTGTGCAAGAGCTATAGCTATACTAAGGTCTCCATAGCACCACGATATTTTAGCCTGCCTCATTTCTCCCGTTGTTTTAACATGGTGCGGAAAATTAGCTTCAAATTGGGGGTACTCTTCAAGGTACCTTTTGTTTTGGGCTTTCATCCACCTATACCCGCCATAAATAATCTCTTTGCATTTCTCTTGCTCAATCCCCCGTTCATAAATTCGGCTTAAAAGAAGTAATACGGCAGGGACGCCGTGTGCCAAGCCCATATTAAAACGTATGGCTTTCTCTAATGAGCGTTTGGTTACAAAACTTTTTTCTGATTCCCACGCGTAGCCACCATCAATTTCAATCTTAAAAAAATCAACAAAATCAACAATTTCAGCCAATGCTTTATCAGCTATTTCGCCCTCACGCGCTAAAAAGTAACTGGCATAGCCAAGTGTTCCATACATGGGGTCGTATACTGGCTCTAGCTTTGCTTTTTGTGTTCTTGAGTACAATACTTTATCCAACTCAGCCAAATATTCACTACCGTCAATATCATACTCATCAAATTTCGATAAGTAATTAATAGTCCATGCAAAGCCTGCTATTCCGGCGCAAAAAGCCGTTTCTTTTTCAGATAATTCATTGCTGCTTTCTATTGCTTTTTCAATAGATGCAACTGCCTTATCCAGATATTTTTTTTGTTTTGTTTCTTGGTACAAATGGTGATAAAACAACGCTAAACCGGAATTGCCCCAAAATAGATTTACTGAATCTCTATTATGTATAAAACCATTTAAATCGGTTTCTGCAATTTCTAATAAGGTATCTTCTAATTTTACCTTTAAATCATCAGGAAATGTTATCATTTTTTTTGTTTAACTAGTGGGTGAGATGCAGTTGTAGTTTTTACTATAAATAAATAATTAAAGGTTTTGCAAAGCTTTAATTTTTGCAAAAATAAGCCTGGCTTATTTTGAGCCAATTGGTTACCATACGAAGCCCCTATTGATTGTATATACTTTTTTCCGGCACATAGTTCTTTCTTATTTGTTTTTAATGTAAGGTTGATAAATAATAATCCTTTATTAATTTTTTCTAATTGGTACGCCAATGTCTTTTCAGGAGCTTCCCTATAAAAAACAACACCGTATTCTTTTTTTCCGAAGTTTAAAGAGTCAATATCAACTGCCTGAAAGCTGCCTCTATTAAAATCAAAACCAACGGTTTGATACTTGTTTCCAAACTCTTTGTTTATAAAAAAACCTAAACTTTTTCTATTATTACTGTGTTGTGCAATGTGTTCACTATGCCCCCATATAATATATTTTTCAGCAGTGGATTTTGATTTTTTTATTCTCTTAAACATCTCAAAAAGCTCATCTTCTCTAGCTTTTCGCATTCTACCTCCTTTGCGCGACCAAACTTTTGCCGATTGAATAATATGTGTAGCTGCCAAATACTCATCATTAACAGTGGTATACAATTCATCACACTCTTTTTGAAGTTGAGAAAGTCGTTTCCGTTTTTTCTTAGCCTGTAGTGTGGTATTGTTATAAATTTCTAAAGCTTTAACAACAATTGGCTGTGAGTATATATTGCCATAATAGCTTTTTGATGTATTTGTTAAACTTCTACGAGGGCAAATATCTATACCATAAAAATGTATTTTATCGCTTTCCGTTTTAGAGCGGTTATATTCACGCATCCAGGTAAGTAGTTCTTTAAACTCATTACAAGACCATGGCCAAGGCACTGAACGTGAAAGAGCAGAATCAATATTTACATCATTATTATGTATATATAAGTTAAACTGTTTGCATGCCACATACCCTGCTTCAAGCAGAAAGTTTTTAAAACCCAGTTCTTCAACCAGGTTTTTAATAATATTTTTTTTAACGTCGAAAAACTCACTTGTACCGTGAGTTGCCTCACCCAGGCCAACAATGGATGCCCTGGCATTAGAAATTGATTTTGTTAGTACACTATAATCAAACGCATCAATAGAAACAGAAGTTTCATATTCAATATCAGGTATGCTATTATTACTTGCTTTTGATTGCCCCAACAATGTTGTAAAATGAAAAATTACTACTAATACTGTTAATACACTTCTTCTCACCACTAAATCTAAATCAAATACAACTTCATATTAAAAGAAATGAAATTTTAGCTCACGAGAAATTTATACTCATAGGCTTATTTAATAACACAATAACCCATTTTAAAAGTTAAGAAGCCCAATAACTATAAAAAGGAGGCTACCATAATTTGAAAACCTCCTTTTATAATAATTTACCTTATTCTACTATATAATAAGGTGCTGTTACAGCATCAAAACCGGGTTCGGTAATAACACCTCCACCATCATCTAAATACTGTAGTGTACCATCGTGAGCAATTCTTACATCCCCATAAGGAACTTCTTCACAAGGTAGTGATGCACTCCATCCCGGGTCGCATGTATTATTAGGGTCATCTTCGGTAGAAGGCGCACAACAATTGTGTCTTAAAGGGTCTGTGGCATAGCAGTTAGAGCCCCATAGCGATAGGAAAGCAACACCACCGTTAATGTGTGCCATTTCTTTTTCATTGAGTACAACAAGAGACTCCTTGTTGAGTTTAAGTTTTTTTGTCATAGTGCAATTGAAGGTTTTAGTAAAACCAGCAAAACTTTTGATAAATTATTCAGCCCTATTTTTTAAACTGCCAGAGTCTTAGACAGCAAACAAATATGAAAAAGAAATTAATTATATCAAAACAATTAATGTCATAAGAATGGAACAAAATATAAATCTGTCAATGCATGAAAAAACGGGAGGTTTTTGACCTCCCGCAAAGTTAACTTACCTTACTCTACTATGTAGTAAGGTGCAGTTACAGCATCAAAGTCGGGGTCTTCTATTACACCTCCAAAATCATCTAAATACTGTAAAGTACCGTCGTGGGCAATTCTTACGTCGCCATAAGCCAGTTCATCACATGGCAGAGACTCACTCCATTGAGGGTCGCAAGTTGGGTCGCCGGGAGTATCTGGCGCACAACATTTGTGTCTTAAAGGGTCTGTTTGATAACAATTTGAACCCCATAGCGATAGAAAAGCAACTCCACCGTTAATGTGGGACATTTCTTTTTCATTGAGTACAACAAGAGACTCCTTGTTGAGTTTAAGTTTTTTTGTCATAGTGCAATTGAAGGTTTTAGTAAAACCAGCAAAACTTTTGATAATTATTCAGCCCTATTATTTTAACTGCCAGAGCCTTAGGCAACAAACAAATATGACAAAGAAATTAATTATATCAAAACAATTAGTATTATAAGGATGGAACAAATACAAATCTGTCCATATATAATTAAGCGGGAGACTTAAAAACCACCAGCGAGTCAATTTATCCTACTCCACTACATAATAAGGCGCTGTAGCTGCATCAAAATTGGGGTCTGTTATAACAGTCCCGCCATCATCCAAGTACTCTAGTGTACCGTTTTGTGCAATTCTTACATCGCCATAAGGAACTTCATCACAAGGTGGCACTTGACTCCACTGAGGATCACACGAGTTGTTGGGGTCTGGTTCAGTTACAACAGCGCAACATCTATGTCTACCAGGGTCTGTGGCATAGCAGTTAGAACCCCATAGTGAGGTTAAAGCCAAGCCCCCATTAATTTGGGCCATTTCTTTTTCGTTGAGTACAACAAGAGACTCCTTGTTAAGTTTAAGTTTTTCCATGATAGTACAGTTGAGTTTTTGATACCAATAAAATATAAGGGAGGTCTCCATAACTGTTAACCTCCCATAAAGTGATTTTACTTATTCCACTACATGGTAAGGTGCAGTTGCAGCATCAAAACCCGGGTCGGTTATAACAGCTCCACCATCATCTAAGTACTCCAATGTGCCATCGTGGGCAATTCTTACCTGTCCATAAGGTATAGGGTCGCATGGTGGCTCTAAGCTCCATTGAGGTTCATCACAAATTGGATCCCCCGGTGTACCTGGAGCACAACATTTATGTCTACCCGGATCTGTAGCATAACAGTTTGACCCCCATAGTGATAGAAAAGCAACTCCACCGTTAATGTGTGCCATTTCTTTTTCGTTGAGTACAACAAGGGACTCCTTGTTGAGTTTTAGTTTTTTTGTCATAGTGCAATTGAAGGTTTTTACAAAACCAGCAAAACTTTTGATAAATTATTCAGCCCTATTTTTTAAACTGCCAGAGCCTTAAGCAATAAATACGTTATGTGTGAAAACGAATTTGTTAGAAATTAATTATCCTACTCCACAACATAGTAGGGTGCTGTAGCTGCATCAAAATTGGGGTCTGTTATAACAGTCCCACCATCATCCAAGTACTCTAGTGTACCGTTTTGTGCAATTCTAACGTCTCCATAAGGAACGTCATCACAAGGTGGCACTTGACTCCACTGAGGATCACACGTATTATTAGGGTCATCTTCGGTTGCAGGTGCACAGCAATTGTGCCTACCAGGGTCTGTGGCATAGCAGTTAGAACCCCATAGTGAGGTTAAAGCTAAGCCCCCATTAATTTGAGCCATTTCTTTTTCATTGAGTACTACAAGAGACTCTTTGTTGAGTTTTAGTTTTTTTGTCATAGTGCAATTGAAAGTTTTTACAAAACCAGCAAAACATTTGATAAATTTTTTACTCAGCTCTATTTTTTAAATTGCCAGAACCTTAAGCAATAAATATAATATGAGTGAAAACGAAATTTTAGAAATTAATTATCTTCACTCTACCACAAAATAAGGTGCTGTTACTGCATCAAAATTGGGGTCTGTAATAACACCTCCATGCTCATCCAAATACTCCAGTTCTCCACCCTGGGCAATTCTTACATCTCCATAAGCCAGTTCTTCACATGGTGGCTCTATGCTCCAAGGGAAGCATGGGTCAGTACCTCCTGTAGTCGGACTACAACATTGATGTCTATATGGGTCTGTTTGATAGCAATTTGAACCCCATAATGACAGGAAATTTAATCCTCCATTAATTTGAGCCATTTGTTTTTCGTTGAGTATAACAAGGGATTCCTTGTTGAGCTTTAATTCTTTTTTCATAGTGTAACTATAGGTTTACAAAACCAAATTAAGTGTATTAAAAATGTCAGTATAGTATTCTTAATAAAGACCAAAAAATGAAACAGGAGATTTACGATTTTGTAAATCTCTTATAAATTAAATTGTTTACTCTACCACAAAATAAGGTGCTGTTACAGCGTCAAAGTCAGGATCAGTGATAACACTTCCATGCTCATCCAAATACTCCAGCTCTCCACCTTGGGCAACTCTTACATCACCAAAAGGGAAATCTTCACAAGGTGGATTTGCACTCCAAGGGTGGCAAGGGTCAGTGTCAGTGGTTGGCTCGCAACATTGATGCCTTTGCGGGTCTGTTTGATAACAATTTGAACCCCATAATGATAGGAAGTTTAACCCACCATTAATTTGAGACATCTCTTTTTCGTTGAGTACAACAAGGGACTCCTTGTTGAGCTTTAATTCTTTTTTCATAGTGCAATTGAAGGTTTTAGCAAAACCAGCAAAACTTTTGATAAATTAATTATTCAGCCCTATTTTTTAGCCAGAGCTTTAAGCAATAAACAAATATGATTAAGTATTTAAATATTTCAAAGCACTAAATGTCATAGAAATTTAATTTTATACTAAAAAAAAGCATCTACTTAAGAGTACATTAACGGAATCAGTATCTCTACCCTAGCCCCTCCAAGTTTATCAGATTTGCTGAAAATAATTGAATTCTTCTTTTTTGATACGTCTTCAAGCAAGTTTAACCTGTCAAACGATAGTTTAATTCCTAATGATGTTTTATCCGTTGCCCCTTCAAAGCTATCCTTTAAAAAATCTTCATCAAAACCTCCCCCATTATCTTCAATTGATACTTTAAGGCTTTCACCTTGCTCCCCAAACGTAATAGAAATTTCTCCTTTGCCATTTTCAGGCATAACTCCATGAATTATAGAGTTCTCTACAAATGGTTGTATAACCATATTGGGAAGAACAATATTCTCATCAGAAACTTCTACATTTATACAAGTATTCAGCCTTTTACCAAACCGAAGTTGTTCCATCTTCAAATACAACTCCAAACGTTTAACCTCATCAAGCAAGCTAATATATTCATACTTCGATTGCTCTAGGGTCATTCTAAAAAACTTAGAAAACTGCGTTAAGTAATTTTTTGCAATATCTTTCTCATCTTTTTGAATATGGCCTAAAACATTATTGAGGCAATTAAACACAAAGTGGGGGTTTATCATGCTTCGCAATGCCTTTTGTTTCAAAATGGTTGTTTGTTCTCTAATAACAGCTTGTTTAATATGCTTTTTCCGGTCTAGCCTTAAATACCCATAAAGTAATAATAATAGCATTGAAACCCCTAGAACAGTTGCCAGCACCAAAAACCAACTTTCTTTCCAAAAAGGAGGTGTAATTATTACTTGAACCGATTTTGGTGCAGACCACTCACCATTATTTTTCTTAACTCTAACTTGAAAAAGATACTCACCCGCTGCCAACGAGGGTAATTCAACTTCCGTTAAATTGGTTGAACGCCACAATTGCGATTTATTTCTAATCCTATACTGATACTGTAAATTATTGGCTTTAGGAAAATCTAAACCTATATATGAAATCTTAATATCAGCATCTTTATATGAGGTACTGATAGATTTAGGAAAGTTATATACTTTAGCCGACCCTGTTTGTATTTGAGTTATATAAAAAGGAATATCTTGAGTTTCATTTACCTTCTTTTCTATCACAACTTTTGAAACCCCATTAACTGTACCTACCCACAGTGATTTTTTATGTAGTGCTAATGACAAAACTTCATTAGAAATTAGCCCTGTAGATGTATTATAGCTATATATACCTCCATTGCTTATTTTAAAAACTCCTTTAAAAGAACCAATCCAAATATTTCCTTGGCTGTCTTCATCAATTGAAGTACATTTTATATTTCTTAATATAGGCTCAAATACTGCTTCTACTTTATTATTTAGTTTATTGTAAGTATACACACCGGAGTTAGTTGCAAGCCATATTTGTTTATGTGAACCACATAAAACATAATTAACAGTATTTGATGGTAAATATTTTGTAATTGATACATGCTTTAGTTTATCTTCATTTTTAATAAACAAGCCTGAGTCAGTTCCTAAATATACTGCCCCCTCATCATCACATGCAATGCTATTTATTCTGTGATTAAGTTCTTCAAAGTTCTTTTCCTTTCCTCCCTTCCCTTTTCTATCATAAACAAACAAACCATTAAAACCACCCACCAATACTTTGTTTTCTTTATCAATACATATAGATGTACCCTCAGAATTTGCAAAAACACCTTCATTGCCATTCTTTAAATTCTTAAAAAAAACTTTTCTGTTTGTACCTATATATAATATGCTGTCATATTCTTTAAAAAAATATATATAATCTGAAGGTAACATGTATTGATGGAACTCTTTTTTGGGAATATCTTTCTTAAAAGAATACATATCACCAAACCCACCTGCTAAAACTTCTCCCCCAACAGTAGAAACAAAGTTTATATTATTAATTGCTTTGTTTTCAAGGTGAGAATAGTTAACAATTTGTGTGGTTGTAATACAAAAAACACCTTCTCCATAAGTTGCTCCCCATATATTACCATTACTGTCCTCAAACAAATCGTTTACTAAAACATTGTTAAGTTTAAACTTGTACGAAATATCTTCTAGTTTATTCTTAGAGTATAGTAAGACAACTCCTTTTTCGGCTATCCACAACTGTCCTTTTTTATCCAATAATAAATCTGAAACTTCTTGCCCCGGTGGGAGATTAACCGATTTATAAACCTCATTTTCTTTTATAAAAAGTATTTGTGCTTTTAAAGCAACTATTAGGGTTTCCCTTTTAGTGTTATAGTCTGCCGCATAAACTTTTTCACTTATAATATTTCGCAAATATTCTTTCACATCCCCTGAAGAGGCAATGTAAAGCCCTTTTTCGCTTGTTATAAGTAGTGCTGAATCTGTTTTAAGAAAGTTTAAGAAAAAAACATCAGGGTAATTAATTCTATTAATAAAAGTATCATTATTATTTTTTGTAATTAAATGCAAATCACCCTTTTGAGAAATGCACCATACTCTATCTTTATTAAACTGTGTGAAAAGTATGGGGTTGGGTAACTCGTTTTTTCCAAAAAGCTTATAAAATTGCTCACCCTTTAAAATACTTAAACCTCCCCTATAATTTGCTATCCATTTCTCTTCGTTTTCAGACTCTGATACTGACAAAACAGCAGGGTAACTTAATCCCTCCCTTACACCAAAGTTCTTAAAATTTGTACCATCGTACCTGCTAATACCATTGTTTGTAGAGAACCAAATAAAACCTTTCTTATCCTGAGTAATTCTGTAAACTATTGAATTTGCTAAGCCATCTTTAGGAGTTAACTTAAAAATTGGGAATGTTTGGGCACAAGCAGATATATATTGTATTAAGAATAGAAATATTAATAAGCTTATTTTTTTCACTCTTAACTCTACTTGGTCAATTAATAAGCTGCTCTAACTGATGCATAGTGTATTTTGTTACCGGAACAGAGGTTTTATCTCCTATTCTGGCATAATTCCCCCCCATTTTATGATAGCAGCCTTTAAGGTATAATAAGTTGATGACATAAGATTTATGAACTCTTACAAATAGTTCATTACCCAGTTTCTCATGAAACTCCTTTAGCGTTTTAGATATACATAGCTTTTTATTATTGAGCAAAAATATATTGGTATAATTATTATTAGCTTCTAAATGGGTAATTTCATTTAAACTAATTAATGAAAAACCTCTTGTGTTTCTTATTGATATTTTTTTGTCCTTACCGATACTTTGAGAGCTAGTACTTTTTTTTAATTTACTTTGATATACTTTAGTAATAACCCTTTTAAGTTCTACAGGTTCTACGGGCTTCAGCAAGTAATCAAAAACACCCGCTCGCAATGCAGGTAACACATATTCATCATGGGCAGTTACAAATACAAAATAAATATTGTTTAATCCTTGTATTTTTTTCAATAATTCAAACCCGTTTTGGTTAGGCATTTTTATGTCAACAAAAAAAATATCAGGACTAAACTCTTCTAAAACTATCAAAGCTTCGGCTACTGAATTAGCTTCACGGGTTTCACTAATTTCAGGACAATGCTCTACAATGGAAGAATTTAAAAAATACCTTGCCATCTCTTCATCATCTAATATTAAAGCTGATAAGGGCATACGCAAATGATTGAGGTGTTAAATTTAAGATGCAGGAATTGAATAATCTGTTGTATATGGAGAAAAGCCCATATAAAATTATATGGGCTTTCAAATCAACCTCAGTTGTTTTATTGTTTTATTATCTGTCCTGACACTTGACCATCGTTTACAGATATAGTATAAATACCTGCGGGAACACCACTTAAATCAATATTTGTATTAAACAAGCCTAATGGCTGCACCCCATGTGCTTTATTGTACACCTCCACTCCTGAACTATTTAAAACACTTATATTTATTGCAGTTGTTGACGGTAACTCCATACTAATAGTAAAAGTATTTAAAAATGGATTAGGGTTAACCTCAAATCCTTGTATTATTCCCTCGCCACCAATATATGTTCTCATACACGATAGCACATAAGGCTTAATACAAATTATAAACCCACTACTACCATAAATGGCTATATAAATTGTTTTTGTATAGTTGACTGTAACAGTATCGCCAGGTGCAGGATAAATTGGTGTAATTATATCGGTGCAATGTAAATTCCCTTCAAAAGGAGGAATTAATGGAGATCTTGTTGGAGGTACAGACGTACTGTCATTGTATATACCCCAGTTCCCTATGCTACAGCCTAATAAGTTTACATTGTTCAAATACACTCTCCAACAACATCTGTCTTCCCAAGGTAGTATTGGTGGCTCGGGTTGAGCCATAACATCAAAATCCTGATCACAACAAGTACAAGTATATTCAAATTCTTGACTGCAAATAATTTTACCTTCACTAGTTTTGATAAGGATTTTATACTTATTAACATCCGGACCTGGTACCGTACACACATTTCTAAAATTATAATTACCGTCTTGCTCTTCAATATGGTCCCAAGTTGTACCGTTGTACCTCAGTAATTCTGCTTTATTGCGAATTTGACACGCGCCTATATTCCCCCTAATTGATATACAACAATCCTCTTCCTCCTCAATAATTTCAAAACTTATTTCTTCACAGCAACTCTCATTGCAATCAATTTCCTCTAATCTGGAACATATAACCTTTCCTAGTGAATCCAGGTATTCTATTCTAACATTAAATGGATAATTAGGTATACCCGGAGCTGGTGCGGTCGAGGTAATGCAAAAGGTAAAATTCAATGAGTCAGGGTAAACACTTCCCGGTCCACCCATAGGATTATTACTATTAAGCGTATCTAAAAATGTGTGCCCCGCTGCATTGCTATCTAAGTAAACACGTAGCCCAAAATAGGGGCAGTTTAATTCTTCAGGTGAAGTAAACGGATTGATTTTAAAGCAACACTTATTAGGTTCTATAAAAGTGTCGTGGTCAATTATTGGCACATCTTTAAACAGAGGGTCTTTAAATAAATTATCACAATCACATTCCGTATCGGATGAGAAGCAAGGCTCAATAGTTTGAAGAACAGTATCACACATTACATTACTGTCTCTATCATAAAACTTAAACCGTAATGTTTTGCTTTGATTATTAAAGTCTGATTTGCTTATACAAAAGTTCAATATTCCTATCTCCTCAAAAGGGATAGCTTCTACTATTGGCATACTAGAAAAGTAGTTTACAAAAGGATTTTGTTCATCCCCATCTTCAAAAACTTTAATACCGTAAGGGATACACCTGAATAAATTTCCATCTAATTGACTCGAAAACCCAAAACAACACTCAGTTTCAGTACTATTTTTATATTCTAGAAAGGTATGAGTATATGCGGAGGGTAAAAAAAGTTCATTGCAGTTTTCGCAGCACCTCTTAAAACATATATCATCAATATAACTATATCCATAATGTGCACTTAATGCACAATCACCATTTGTAAACTCTAAGGTAACTACTTCTCCGTCATAGGCTGATAAATCTAATTCATATTTTGTCCAATCCCTATAGACAACACCTTGTGTATGATCTGTAAAAAACGAACTTGATTGTGCGGAAGCAGCCTCCCGAACATATCTGTGTATTTCATCGCCGTTTGAATCAAAGACTCTAAACATAAAAAACGGTCTGTCGTTTGGGTCATGATTGGGCGGGTTTTCGAAAATGAGGGCATACCAAAAAGAAAAGCAGCCTCCATCAACAGTAATACTTTTTGTAACCCTATCAATCTCAGAATCGTTATCGTCATTACCTAATCTTAATGCCCTAGAGCCACTATGAACGGTACTCACAGAATTAACAATAGGGTCAACAGTAGAAAATACTACTGAATGTCTCCCAAAAATTTCTTCTTGGAAAAAAACTACATTATTAGCCAAAATTTCGTCAATGCCAGTATTAGTTGCAGTATAACTTACCCAAGGTGGTATTGTACCATCTTCAAATTCTCCAATACAGGTTTGTGTACTGCTTTTTCGCTCAAACTGTCTAGGTGGTATAGTATTTTTTGTACCAATACCATTTTTTTCATAGTCATATTGACTCTGAAGATAAGCCTTTCTTGCTCTCAAATAGCCTTCTAATTCATTCTTCTCCACTCCTCCTTTTTTAGCCTCCTCTTTCTCGGTTTCATAATCAAAACCAATGTTTTTGTCATTAGTTTGTGCCAATAGTGAGAAAGAGAAACATATTGACAAAATCAATACGAAAAGTCTCAAGCTGTAAATTTGTGTCTTTTTAAATAAGTGTTTCATAAGCTGTATTAATTTGATACATACTTATGATGCCTACATAAACTTAAAAATTCAGGCTGTTGAGTAAACAACTGCTACTACTTAGTTAACTAAACCAACTATTGAGTGTAATACCCAAATTTCTTATACAGCCTTTACCAAAAAAAAAGCACCTTTTGGAAAATTCCAAAAGGTGCATACCCATATTACAACACGCTATATACTACCCTATAGCCTATTCTTTATATATCTGTAACACTTGTTCACCTTTATTAACCCTTAGCCTATACAAGCCTTTTGCAAAGCCTGATACGTCTATTGAGGTTTCAAAAGTTCCCTCTTTTTGCACACCATAATCTTTTATAAAAACCCTCCTGCCTATATTATCATATATCTCAATAAGCAAAGGCATTGTTTTAGCCACTTCAAGTTTTACATCCAGTGCGTTATCAAAAGGGTTGGGAGAAGCAACAAGCTCAAACCCACCACTTGTTGGACCATAGAAGGTTATTTGGCATGAGTCTTCAATAATTTTTGTGCAAAGCAAATCCCCGTTCACATCGTACACAGCCAAAACCCTTCTAAAATTAAGAGTAACTGTTTGGCTTTGCCCCTGACCTAAAAAGGGTGTTAAATCCAAAGTGCTGTCATTACTGCAAAATGTTCCTAAATTACTGTTCGGAGGTAAAAATATAAATGTTGTAGGCGGTACCGGGGTTCCTTCATCCAGCAACAACCATCCCCCAATTTCGCAATTTTCACCTTGTTGCCATGGAATATTAACATCCCAGCAGCATCTTAAATAGCTAAACCCGTCATGGTGAGTAATTGCATTAGCTACAGGTGTTAGCACTGGTGTTACAACATCACAACAATCAGGGCAGGAATGATTGATTTCTCTTTCACAAATTATTTCTCCTGCAGCATCTCTTAAAACTATCCTAAAAGTTAGTGGTTCCCCTTCTTCTCGACAAATATTATTGAAACTAAAAGTACCGCCCGGGTTGGGTGCAACAGGTGCTCCCACCGGTAGCCAATTACCCCCAATTAACTCAAACAACTCTATAGTTTGGGTTTCAAAACAAGTTCCCACACTTCCGACAATATCAAAGCAGCAACTATTCAGTATATTTTGAGGGTTTATTTGTACTGTAAAATTTTCACAGCATGGGTCAGGCCCTTCACACTCAAATGATAAGGTACTTTTACACTGGTCTAAAACTGTTCCGGTATTCGGGTCTATAATTTGTATTTCATACTCTTCAGTGTTAGGAAAAGTGCTACCTGTTGCAAGGTCTCTGCAAATGGTTTGGTCTGATGGTAGTGTAAGGGTAGAATTAACAAGTGGTGTTGCTGACCCTGCTTCAAACACTTTTACTAAGAATGAGTTTCCGCATCCTGCAGATATATACTCGTCTTTCATTTCTATACGTAAAGTATTACAGCAGGTAAACCCTTCACTTGTAGGTTGTGCAGTTACAACCTCTTCAGTAAAACTCACATTAGTAACCATACAACAGTTTCCGGTGTTACTAGTACAGCCTAACCCGCCCCTTTCTTTGCCCGCTAGCCTTTTCATTCCGTTAACTACCGGTAACACATTATTAGGATCTAAAATATCCTCTAGCCATGTCGTAGGTGGGGTTGCAGGAGGTATCCAGTTTGAAGACTCCCAAACAGTAAATAAGTCAAAACCTGTCAACCTTGAAAAACTTACACACCCTAAGTGGCTGGAAGTTGATAGTACTGCTTGCATCTCTTTATTCGAGTTGATGAAAGGAGAGCCTGAGGCACCTGTTTGTATGAAATGATCATAATTAAGATCTATTATTATCCTTGGGTCAAATTGTCCCGCAGCCCTTAAGTCACCTTCATAGTACTTCATAGCTTGGTTTTCAGGGTGTCCTAATAATTTTGTATCAACAGTTGCTGAAAAGCTGTTTAGCCAATCCCAGTTATTATACCATCCTGCATAGTATTCTTTATAAGTAGGTACAATTTGCATCTCCAGCACACCCAAATCATGACTGTTAGGAAGCCAGTTAGCAACAAAGTTAGCACCACAATAATCAATAACTTCTGAGACATCAACAGGGGTTGTTCCACTACACCCTGTGCGCAAATAATTAAACCTGAATACCATGTTTTGTAAATGATCGGGATTAGTACTGGCATTTGGTGGAAAATTATGTCCTGCGGTTAAAACAAGGGGGCGACAATCTTCTTCAGCATTATTTACCAATGTACCTGTTCCTTGCCCAAAATGGTCTGGTAAGTCTATTAATATTTCACAAACTGCCCTTCTAAATTCAGCAATATCATTTGCTGAAGCACAATTTGCATTTTCTAAAGGATAAGAGCATGGGTCATTAGGAACTGTAAAATTTGCCCCCCCTGTTTTCTTCGCGAAGTTTTCTTTGGGTTTTGCTTCTTCAGTAATACCATACCCAATACTGCCTATGGTAAGCTTTCCTTTTTGCTTTACTGATTTAGGCTCAAAATATTCTAAAACCACATCACTAGTATATATCAGGTGTGTAGCAAAGGTTTTGTTTTCACGGTTATTTGCACTGGTAAAAGGTCCCATAACCTGGGTTTTATCTTCATTGGCAATAGTTAGCGAAGCCCCCTTAGGGATATAAAACTCACTAAAAACAAAGTTTAAGCTTGAAGCATTAGATGCACTAATTTTCAGTCGCCACAATCTACCTTCTTTCAACTGCTCCCATGTTCCTGAGTTTTTAAGATTGTAGTTTGCTTTTACCTTTATGGCAGCAACTTCAGAAGGTGAAATGCCTTTATGTTCCCTGAAAAATAAACCCTTATCCGCTGCTATAACCCGTGAATCAATTTTATTTTCTGAAAGCAATGCAACCGAAGATTTTTTAAATTGATTAGTGTTTTTATAGCTTTTACTATAAGGTTCAATTTGGTTCATTCTTACCTGTGCTGAAAGCGCACACGCAAAAAAGAACAAGATAATAACTGAAAGTAATTTTTGTTTTTTCATAATGATAGATATTAAGTTTAGAATTGATAAAACTGTCTATCAAATTTATTATGCTATTAAGGCTCAAAACAAATATTACAAATTTTAAAAAATGAGCATATAAATTTTTTAAAAAACTGATTAATAGTAATTTACAATTATTAAGTTTTTAAATTTGTGTAAGCCCAACATATAAGCGGTTGTTTCAAACCAATAGTTGGAAAGTAGATTATAATTGCAACTAATTGAGCTTTATTGACTACCCATAACCACTTATTAGTTATAATTTACCGCTTACTTATTGGGGGCTATTATTTGTAAAAATAGTGTCATCTTCCACTCACATCACTAAACATTTATACTACTGTGAAAAAAGCGGTTGTCCTAAGTAAAAAGTTTACTGTATATGCATTATCAGAAATAAAGTATAATGTTATTTATCTTTATGAAATAATTTATTAGTTGTATGAAGTTGGAAGTTCTTGTTGTTGATGATGAAAGAGATACTCGTTCAAGGCTGAAACGTCTTATTAGTGAGCATTGTAAATCCATTCAATGCATTGGTGAAGCAAACTCAGTGCAAGAAGCAAAAGAGTTTCTAAGCAAAACGCCGGTAGATGCCGTATTCTTAGATATTAAAATGCAAGATGGTGATGGTTTTAAACTTATAGAATCTATACCTAACTACTCTTACCTAACTGTTTTTGTAACAGCGTTTAATAACTACGCACTTAAAGCACTTAAAGCTAATGCTGTTGACTATTTATTAAAGCCCGTTACAACCGAAGACATTATAGCTGTAGAATCAAAACTACTTGAAAAATATGCATTACTAAATGCCAGCAGCGAGTTAAGTACCTACCAACAATCTTTCAAGCATATGGTACAACAATACTATACCAATGAAAGAGCTAACAAAATAACCATATCAACTGTTGAAGGTTTAAAAATAATACCCGTTGAAGATATAATATATCTTAAAGCAAGTAGCTACTACACTATCATAAACCTTTCTGATAAAACCACCATTGTAGCTTCACGCGTGCTAAAAGATTTTGAAGATATTTTAGACGATACAGAGTTCTTCAGAATACACCGTTCAATCATAATAAATCTAAATTATTTAAAAGAGTGCATAAACAAAGATGTTACCTATGCAGTAATGAATACCGGTGAAAGGCTTGAAATTTCAAGAAGAAGAAAAGAACAGCTTTTCGAAAAAATAAAAACATTCACCTTTACCCTAGAAAAACGCTAATTTGTCACTTATAAGAAAAAAAAACGTTTTCCTATTTTTTTGTTTAGCACTCCTGTTTAATACCGCAAATGCTCAACTACTAAAATGGAAAAAATTTTCATTAACTGAAGGCTTACTACACCCAACAGTTTTCAGGTTTCTGCAACAAGATACCACAGGGATAATTTGGTTGGGAACTGATTATGGGCTAAGCCGTTACGATGGTTATGAATTTATTAATTTCACCTTTAACTCGCCCGTTTCCTTAAACGCTGTATTGGGTATTGTAGCACTAAATAAAGACTCCCTTTTGCTTAGTTATTATAGAGAAGGTCCCTATATTTTTAGCAATGGCAAGCTATTTCCCATAAAAATAAAAAAAAACATAGAAAAACATGATAACCTGGTACAGTTTGCAAAGGGAAATAACAGCGTCTACACTGTAGGTACAAGTGGTAATGTTTTTCAGTATAAAAATGAGGTATTGCAGCAACTACTTCTAAAAAGTAATGGTAAAAACTTATACCCCACCTGCATAGCATATTCATCACAATTGGGGTTATTACTGGGTACTGCAAACGGTTTATATTACTATAAAAACAATATTTTAAAAAAATACGGTACTTCTAATTTCGAGCGTAGAATAGATTTTATACAAGCTGATAATGATGGCTCGGTTTGGATAGCTTCAAACGATAAGGTTTTTAAAATAACAAATGATACACTTAGTACAGTTTGGGATATAGGTAAAAACTGCCAGCATTCACTTTTATATGTTGACTATAGAGGATATATATGGCGTGCATCGCCCCAACAAGGATTGTTATTAAAAAGGGAGGGTACTATTACTAATGTGAGCAAGTTATTGGGTATTGAAAATGATATTATTAACTGCATTGAAGAAGACTGGGAAGGAAACTTGTGGATTGGTACACGTACTAATGGAGTGTATTGTATTAGTATTTCCGAATATATTAAAACATTCAGCCTTAAAAACAACAAAAAAACCAAATTCGTTTCAGCTGTACTAAGTACCGAAAACTACGATTGGATTGCCAGCCAAAACAAGCTCTACAAAGCTAAAAACATGCAGCTTGAAGAAATAAAACATTCGTTTTTTGAAGAAATACCGGCCATTTACTCCTTATTTAAAGATAGGAGCGGAAGAGTATTGGCATCTACTCCTATAGGTTTATTTATTTATGATGAAAAAAGTAATACTTCCAGTGTCATAAAAAACCCTATGAATGGTACTATAGACTTTTCTTATACCCATGAAAATAAATTATTAGTCTCTTCATTTAAAGGTCTTTTCTCTCTTGAAAAAAACCAACTAATCCCTTATGCAAATGGTACATTTATAGAAAACAGATTCAACACTCTTCTTACTGATTATAAAGGAATTATGTGGCTGGGCGGGGAAAATGGACTTTACAAATTCAAAAAAGGGAAAGCAACACCCGTTAAAAAAAACATCAAAATATTCCACTTGCTCCTTGCTAAAGATTCAGCAGTTTGGGCAGCTACTAACAAAGGATTATTTAAGTTTAAAAATACACAAGAAAAGCACTACACAACTAGCCAAGGGCTTAGCCATAATATTTGTAATGCCTTGGTACAAGACAATGAAGGTAAAATTTGGGTAGGCACTTTAAAAGGGCTATGCTACAATGAAAACTCTGATGTTTTTTTCCCGTATGATATTCAGCCTTTTGAAGAAATGAACGAAATTCTTTCGTTAAGTATTTTAAATGAAGAATTACTAGTAGGTACTGTAAATGAAGCTTATAAACTAAAGCTTAAAATCCCTCCCTGTAATCCAGGTATGGTAATTTCGAAGCTACTTGTTGGCGACTCTACCTATTATGCACCAATACCATTTACATTACCATATAAAAGCAATAGCCTTTCTATTTATTATTCATCAGTTGCAGTGGCTTATGCACAACAGCTTCGTTATGAAACCAAGTTATCTCCTACCGATACAGGGTGGAACGTAACTACAAATAACTTCACCAACTTTAAAAACTTGCCCCCGGGTAAGTACACATTCTCTGTAAGAGTAAAAAATCATGCAAACGGAGAAGTATCACGTATACAATCTATTAATTTTTCTGTGCACACTCCTTTTTGGCAAAAATGGTGGTTTTTGGCACTAGTCGCCCTTTTGATAATTGCAACAGCATTGCTTATACATAGAATACGACTAAAAAACCTACGGCAAAGAGACTTGAAAAAAAGTGAGTTTGAAAAACAACTGCTATACTTAAAAATGCAGGCTATGAATGCGCTAATGAATCCGCACTTCATATCTAATGTTTTGCATGCTATTATCAGTTATTTAGAGAACCTTAAACCCGGTGAAGTAGTAAACGATAAATACATCACTTATTTTTCAGAATTAATTCGCCTAAACCTCATCAATTCAGACAAATCATATATAACTTTAAAAGATGAGTTGAGAAGAATTGAGTTGTATATATTATTAGAGCAATTTCGATTTAAAAACAGGTTTGATTTTGCTATTGAGTTAGACCCAACAATAGACAAAGCCAATATTGAAATTCCGAATATGATTGTGCAGCCTTTTATTGAAAATGCTATTAACCATGGTTTACTTCCTTCAAAAAATAAAGGAACTCTTTTAATAAAAATAAGCCCATTGTCTCACGACTTAATAAAAATTACTATACAAGATAATGGCATAGGAATAAATACTAGAAATATTGAAAATAAACCTGTATCACACCGCTCAATGGGTATAAAACTGGTAAAAGAGAGAATGCAATCATCTCAACAACCTCACCCCATACAAATAGAAGATTTAGGTGCCGAAAATAGACAAGGCACTAGGGTTACTATAGTGCTAGAGGTATAATTTTTCATATTCCATACTTATTTTTATCTGGCATACATTACCCTGCTCAGCTACACCTATCAAACTATAAAACTGTATGGCTCCTCCATACCAACACTGTTGTATTCTTTTTTAAAGTAGACAGCTCGAAATTGACAACAAAGATTTTTTATATCAGTATTTTAAAAGGGTTTACCCATTGTGTTATGAGAAAATTGCCTGGTGTGGATAGGAGTACTGTCAGATGTTGGGAGTTAACTATGAACAAACCAATAAATGATACTTAGAAGGAATTACTATGCAAAATTACTAGTTCCCAAAAGTCTTTTAAATTACTTTGCCGGTATCATGGGTTCTTATAAGTTTTATAAACTCTTTTCTTTTCCTAAAAGAGATATTAATCTCTGTTTTATCTGTCAATATTAAAAAATTCCGGCTATGTAAAGTATACTCCTCAACATAGTTAAGGTTTACTAAATGACTTTTATGAATTCTAAAAAAACCATATTGGACAAGTAACTCATCAAAGAATTTAATGTTCTTTGATACTGTATATTTTTTTCCTTCCACAGTATATATGTTGCTATAGCTTCCATCTGCTTCTATTCTAATTATTTTTTTAGAGCTAATTAGTAAATGATGGTCTCCTGTTGGAATAGAGAGTTTTATTTCTGCATACGCTTGTTTTGCTTTAAAATGACCTTTATTTTCAACTTCCTTAAAACACCTGTTTATAGCCTCTTGAAACTTATCTTGGTCAATAGGCTTAAGAAGATAGTGAATAGCACGTGCATCAAAAGCCTCTACAGCATATTCTTGATGCGCTGTAATAAAAACTACCATAAAATCTTTTTGTTGCAGTTTTTTAAGTAAATCAAACCCATTTTGTCCGGGCATTGATACATCAAGAAATAATAAATCAGGATTGTATGTATTAATCATTTCCAACGCTCTAGAAGCGGATTCTGCCATCCCCAGTAATTTTATATCCGGAAATGCCAAAAGATGTTCTTTTATAATACCCCGACTTTGGGGTTCATCATCAATAATCAAAGTTGTTAAGCCCATGTAGTATCACTTTTTAGGCATAATAGTTATGAATACAAGAGTACCTTCTTGTTGATAAGAACCGCTCTGTATTTTAAAAGTGGCATTACCAAAGCCCATATTATTATACAATTCTAATCTTCTTCTCACATTTTTAAGGCCTAAAGACTTTTTGGTTGTATTTGAATTTTTCTTCACACTGTCTAGTGAAAAACCCAGTCCATTATCATATATCTGTATCACAAAACCACTAGTTTCTGCCTTGACAGATATTTTAAGTCTTCTATTCTCTTCTTTTGACAATAATCCATGCCAAATGGCATTTTCTACAATAGGTTGCAATATCATTGGAGGAACTTCTAAATCATTCACCTTTAAATTAGTATCTACCTCAAAATCATACAAAAAGGTATCAGTTCCGAAACGAAATTGCTCCATCTCAATATAGTTGACAGTATTATCAAGTTCTTGTTTGAGTGGAATTAAAATAGCTAAGGAATTGTTCATTGTTCTTCTCAGCATAGTAGATAGTTGAGATATAAATTTATTGAGAGTACTATATTCATGTTTTGTTGATAGATACAGTACACCATTTAGTGCATTGAACAGGAAATGTGGTGAGATTTGAAGACTTAAAGCCTCAAGCTGGAGTCGATAATAAGTATTTTTTCTTTTTTGTACCCGCTCCCTCTTTAAGAAGTAAAAAATAACTACTACTAGAATAATAAATGTAATCAAGCCAAAAAATACCGGCTTAAACCATGCCTGTTCGAAAAAAAGAGGAGTGATGGTTATTGAATACGTCAGGGGGCTGTTTAACATTGTGTGCCCTGAAAATATAACATCTACATATAACGTGTACTGCCCGGGAGGTAAACTCTCAAATATAATATGTTTGTTTTCAGTCTCTTGCCGAATTTCAAAATCCTCATTTTTAAGTATAAAAGAATATATTAATCCTGGTATTTTTTGTATATTAATTATTTCAGGTGAAATACTTAAACTGCGCGATGTCGGTTCAATAGTAAAGGAGTTGTTTTCTTTAACAGAAATATTATTTATTTTTAATCCTACCCATCTAATTTCTCCCTTCCCTATTTTAAAATTGTTTATGTCAAAATAGTTGATTTTGTCTTCCGTTAAAATCACAAGTATATCATCCACTATAGCTATATCACGTATGAAGTTTGATGCAAGACCATCTGAAGAAAAAACAGTACTTATAACTATATGCTTTTCATCTTTCAGTTCTATTTTGTTTAGCCCAAAATTAGTAGCAACCCAAAACACTTTGTTGTTTTGTATTACTATTCTTCCGCAGCTTCTACTCGAAAGACCTAAGTGCTTATCTAAGTGTGTAATTCTATTATTCTTTATTATAAAAATACCCTGACCTTTAGTAGAAATAATTATTTGACCATTATCTATTATTTTAATATCCCTAACTTTTTGGGTTATATTCTCTGGAAACAGGTGCTTAAGACCTTCACCTTTTCGATATAAATACAAACCATTGTTTGTTCCCAGATAGTAATCTCCTTTATAGGGTATAACACAAGTAAATAATTTAGAATTATCTGAAATAATGTGTCTCACTTTACCTGTTGAATAGTTTACTATCAAAAAACCGCTTTTAATGACTACGGCGAGTGTGGGAGTATTTTCCTCTAAAAAAAACTGCCGTATACTGCTTTCCTTTCCCACATTTAAATAATGCTCCTTATTATCACTAAGTGCTATAAAAAAATTTCCTGCAAAAAGTGTATCATTTTTTATGATAGTATTTTTAGGGTTGTAACCTTTCACTCTTTTGGGAATTTCTGCATATAGTTTAAACTGCTTATTAGTTTTTTTATAAATAACTATTTTTTTAGTACCTACTAGTGTAAGATATTTTTTACTACCACTTACACCTAATATTTCTTTTTCAGAAGTATGGGTAACGGATAGTGAATACAAACGCAAAGAAGGGAGGTAAAAAATCCCGTTTGTAGTAGTAGAAAACCAATACCCGCCTCTATCATCTTGAAAAATATTACACACTTGTTCATTATCCAGTACACGATTGTATTGCTGTTGTGAAGGACTATAAATGTAAGCCCCTTTGCGGGTAGCTATAAGAAGGTTACAAGAGCTATCCAGATAAAGATAGAGTATTTCTGAAGAGAAAATCTTTTTGTCTATCAAACTATCATTGTAATTAAATTTTAACACCGTATTTTTAAAACTTACATAATAATAATCGTGAGTTTTGAGGTAAGGTCCTGCCCTGTTGCGTGATAAATTTGATATTGAATATGCTGCTTGTAGAAGAACTTTTTTATCTCTCTCCAAGGTGATAGCTTGCCAATCTTTCTTCTTTGGTTTACCTCCAGTTTTTTTTGAGTATGACTTTGTTGCTAAAACAATCGAACGTGACCCGGGCAAGCTATACATTAAACTCAATGAGCCGTTAGGCAAAGAATCACTTATTACTTTTCTTACAAATCCTTTTTTGTTTATCCTATAAAGTGTATCCGCCACTCCACCTACTGTAAACCAAACATTATCACCACTATCTATTTGTATCTGGTCAATAAAAGAACTCCCAACAATGTATTGAACTTTTATGTTATGCTTAAACGGAAAGAATGTCTTATTCCTTAATAAAAATATTCCGTGATGGTAGCTTTTAGCCCATATTCTTCCTTTTGTATCTTTTATAAAATCAAAAACTGAAATATTTTTCAATGCTTTATCATGAAACTCTACCTGCTCAAAAGACTGACCGTCAAATTGTACTACACCATTCTCTGTTCCTACTAAAATAAATCCTTGCTTATTTTGTGTTACGGCATATGTTTCATTAGTAGGTAGTCCGCTGATTACAGAATAGTGCTTAAAGGAATAGCTTTGTGATAAGACATTCCCTGAAAATGTGGTTAATATTGATAGAACAAAGTATTTCACAATACTATAAATTACACCGTATACTAGACCTTTTTAAAAAAGACGAAGCTTGAAATTGTATAATTTTTCGATGCGTGCTGTGCAAGCTTCAGCTACTAAACTTAGCAATTGGTGTAAGACTACTCTTCTTGTTGAGTACAAAGTAAACAAAAAAATCTCACTTTGTACTTTTGTCTATATTCTTTTAAAAAATGCTTACATCACAGCATACGTTCCTAAAAAAATCTATTACGCTCATAAAAAATCTCTTTTTAAACTTTTTGTTAATACCTAGAATTGGTCAAGTAATTTCTTTTTACATTAATTAAACTTAATTCTATCATTATGAAAGCAAAAATCTATTTTATTGCCTTGCGTGTATGCTTGGCATTCACTCTTTTAGTAGCTACAACAGCCTACATTAGTGCACAAAACTGTAGCAGTCCCCCCAATTGCATTACCAACCCTGATTTTGTAGGTTCTCTAGGAGACCTAAATAGCGGAGGTACCCAAACAGTAAATGGTTGGTTCGTTGCCCAAGGTACCCCTAACGTACAGAACGGAGGTGCAGGTGGTACTAATCGTATAGGTATGTGGTCGTTTAACGGTTCAGGCGAAGGAATATATGCTTGTTTCAATTTCCAACAAAACCGTACCTACCAAATCTGCCTTTGGGTACAAAACACAACCGCTGAGAATAGGGGTAATTTAGAGATAATGGCAGCAAATGGCTTAATACAAAATTTTAGTTCTTCCACTAGACCAACACCTCCATCATCAGAATTAATCGATGATAATCATGTTCATTCTGCTAATCTTACCCAACTTGTTATTAATTACACCCCTACAGCCAATTTTAACCAGCTTTGGATTTTTCCTGATAATGCTGTGCCTGCAGCTGACTATAGGATAAAAGTCTCTAGGGTAAATATTATTGAAAGACCTCTTGGTGTTGGTTATTCTATTTCTTGTGGAGAAGACATTGTTCTGCCGGCTTCAACCCAAAGCTGTGCAACTACAAACTGGTTTGCCCCTGATGGGAGTCCTTTGGGTACTGGAACAGTGGTGATAGAAAATGCGGGACCTTCTAATGCGGGTGTGTATACTATGGTAGTGAGTGTTGGTGATTGTGAAGTATCTATACCTACACCGGTTGTAGTGGGTGAGTGTAATTGTGATGAATTTGAAGCATCTTTTGAAGTTAGTGGCTCAGAACAGCCTATTAAATTTACAGAGACCTCATCGGGGCCGGGGACTTCTGTAGCTTGGTTTTGGGATTTTGGTGACGGCAATACATCTAACTACCCCAACCCTACTCATAACTTTGCAGAAGCTGGTGTTTATGAAGTTTGTTTAACTGTAATACGAAAAGTGGGCGACCAAACTTGCTGCAAACGTATTTGCCAAGAGATTGAAGTTGGCGAACCTAGTGACGAGAACCCTAATGAGCCTCCAAGTGGCGAAGACCCGAAAGAACTAATTATAACACCATCAGGTTTTAATTACAACACTATGGAAATGCCCAATGCTGTTAAATTTTCTAATGCAACAACTGAAAATATTTTTGCTGAGTATAGCTGGAGTTTTGGTGATGGTTCGGTATCAGGCAAAGAGCATCCGGTACATGTGTATGCCAAAGAAGGCGTTTATAAGGTGTGCTTAACGGTTTATGATAAAGTGTATGATGCTAACGGTAACTTGGTTGAACAAAGTGAAAAAGAGTACTGCAAGAATGTAAACATTGGTACAACTGCATATGACATTAAGCAGGGAGAAGTACATGTAATGCCTAACCCAAGCACTAATAAGGCTTATGTTATAGTTAATGATATACCTAATCCGCAGGTAGTTTTGAGGAATATGGCTGGTGTGGAGGTAGCTAAGGGCAAAATTGCTAATCCCAACCAGTATATTGTAGATCTTGAAGGGTTAGCCAGCGGTATTTACATAATTGAAGTAAAAAGCGAGTTGGGTTCTAAAACTATAAAACTGGTTAAAGAGTAATTTTCACTTAAATCATCTCCATAGCCAATTGGTTAGGGAGTTAAGGATAAAGCCCTTGCAAAAATTTGCAAGGGCTTTTCTGCTTATTATAAAGCCTAATTATCCTGCTCAGTTCTCCCTGTCCAAACTTCTAAACTGTATGGCTTCCGCCACATGTTCAGGTAATATAGCATCACTATTGGCTAAGTCGGCTATAGTACGACTCACTTTTAATATCCTGTCATAGGCTCTGGCTGATAGTTGTAAGCGCTCCATTGCTGTTTTTAATAACTTTTGTCCTATTGGGTTTAATTTACAAAGTTCTTGTACTTGCTCATTGTTAAGCTGTGCATTGCAATATTGGGTATTACTTTCTTTGAAGCGATGGGTTTGTATTTCTCTAGCTGCTATTACACGTTTGCGTATGTCTTCACTTTTCTCGGTAACTCTTTCTTCACTTAGTTGGTCAAAACTTACCGGGGTAACTTCTATATGTATATCAATACGCTCTAGTAAAGGACCGCTTACTTTATTTAAGTATTTGTGCACTACGCCCGGAGCACATACACATTCTTTTTCGGGATGATTATAAAAACCACACGGGCAGGGTTGTGTTATCTTTTCCGATTTATGGGTTCATATTCCTAGAAAGATACATAAGAAATGGGTAGGGAATCCTAAAACAGTAGGAAAGAGGTTGCTTGACAAGCGACTTGAAAAAGGATTATTACAAAAGAAGGTTGTGGTACACTTAGGAGTCTCAGAAGGTATCTTTAGGTTTTGGGAAAATGATTCAGTGTATCTCCGTATTAAGTATTTTCCCAAGATTATTGAGTTTTTTAGGTATATACCTCTTAAGGTTGATACTTCTTCTTTATCAGGTAAAATTAAGTTGTATAGGCATGTGTTTGGATTAACCTATCGTGAAGTGGGTAAACTTCTTGGTGCAGATGGAAGTACTGCCAGATGTTTTGAGAAAGATGAGTTTATCCTCTCTGAGACAAAAACTAAGAAAATAGGTGAATTACTCAATAAATAATTTAATGAGTTTTATAGATTTATATATGAAACTACTTTAAACCAATCCAAAAATACTAATAGATTTGCTTTACCGTTAAAATACACTATTGAGTATCAATAAATTTGGGAAAAGAAGATAATACTGATTATATATTTCCAATCGGTTCAGATATAGAAATAATTAAGTCATTTGAAGAATGGATTGATTTTACCATTAATAGGTATTGTACTTTTAATTCAATTTATCCGTATGAGAAAAAAGACTTAAAACAGTTTATCAATATCCGCCTTATTGAAGATTTACCTAAAATAAAAGTCAACTATGAAGGCAAATCAAAGTTAAAAACTTATATGATAGCAGTAACCTTAAACCTCTCAAGAGAGTTTAAAAAGAAAAACTGCACAAAGTCAATAACAATGGCAAATGACAAAACCACCTCATCAAAAGCCTTCTACATTGATGATTTTAATAATATTGAGAAAAGTATTTATATAAAAGCTGAAATTGAACAATTGAAAATTGCCATTGCAATTTTTGGTTCTAAATCACATAAAATTAAACTCGCAATATTGGTATATTATGGACTTACTATTGATAAATCAGTACTTTTTGCTTATTGTAAAGACAATGCATTAACTGAAACATTTTTACCTAAATTGAATAAAGGAATCGAAATAAATAAGAAGACTACAATTTCAATTCTTACTCAACTTTTTAATGATACCGAAAATAAAACAAATACTGATGAAGCAACACGAAAATGGATTTCAAGAACTCTAGAAGAAATAGTAAAATTACTTAACATTGGCTTAAGCAAACACACAAAGGAAACGCTTGGGGTATTGCTTGAGATGGCCTTTTCAAATGAAACTAATGGAGACACTTGATAGAAAACAAAATAACCATTTAACTGAATATCAGATTTCATTAGCAGCTGATGCATTTATGGATGGCAAACAAAGTATTTTGGATAGCCACATAACTTTGCATTTAGAAGATTGTGATTCTTGCAGGGAAGCTGTTATGGAAGTAATTGACATGCAGAAAGCAATGGAGACCGGTGAAGATGGTAATACGGAATCATTACAAATCACAAAGAAAAAAACACTCAAAAAGAAACGTCAGGTAATCACATTGGTGGCAGCAACAATAATTTTATTAATTGCCTCCAATATTATTTTTTGGTTAAAACAAAAGGAGTACAAAAACACTATTGTGGCTTTAAATGCTGAAAAAAATGACTTTAACAATTATCCTGACCTCATTAATGAAATTGATAGCTTGAAAGGACATATTGCCAAAGTTGACAGCTTAGTACAAAAAAATACAGAACCAAATACAGCAGAAAACGAGGCGCAAGATGGCTCTAAAAAGCTTTACACCTCACTTTACCAAAAAAATGAGGCACTTGAAGAAGAGATGAAATTGGTTCTCAGGTCAGGAAAAATTAAAATCCTATCTCCGGTAAAGGAGATATTTAAAAACAATAATGAAATTACATTTAAGTGGGAAATTACCTCACAAACACCTGATTTAATTATCTACAACAACAAAGGCATGCCGGTTCTTAAAAAGGAAAAAATAATGAATGGGTATATGCTACACTTAAATAAATTTTCACTCGGTACTTATTATTATGAACTACATATTAATGGTGATATGGAGGTAATGGGGAGGTTTGAAATACATTAATAAGCATTATCTAATCAACTGAAAAGGTGCCCAATAGAATGCACTATACTTCTTTTGCATAGCCTTCTTTGTTAAATAAAATGCAGTTTCAATATTATTTTCTGCCATTAAATTTTTGTAAAAAACCTTCATAAACTCATTTGTTGCCTCATCAGAAACTTTCCAAAGAGAGTAAAGCACGTAATCAACACCGGCTATTTTAAAAGCCCTTTGCAAACCATAAACATCTCCTATCCTATCAATTTTCCCCAAACCACTTTCACATGCTGAAAGTACTACCAACTTGGTATTTTGTAAATTAAATGCAGAAACTTCCGGTGCGGTAATTATTCCATCACCAAACCCATTAATGGATGATTGTTGTGAATGACAAGTGTTTGCTCCTGCCATTACTAGCCCTGAGCGAGTATAGGTTGAAGTTTGTAGGGTTATTGATGCATTGGTAGTATCTTTTAAATAAAAACCATGTGTGGCAATATGTAAAATATCAACCTTCTGATTTTCAACAGCAACTTTTAAACTTGATTCCGAAGCATTGGTACCTCTATACAAACTTGCCTTTCCGCCATTGCTGGTAATTATACTACTTACCCCTTCAATCTCATCCTCAGTATATTTTAAAAATTCCCAATTACCCTCAATTTGACTCCTATATAACTGATGTATATTTTTCTCATTAGTCTTATACTTTGTAGTTACGGTACTATCCAAATCATATTTTATTCCACCAAACAAAGAAGCATTAACATTATTTAATGTAAAACCAATAGAGTCCTCATCTAAAAGTTGTGCTGTTGAATTTAATACCGTGAGCCTTATCTTATTAAAAAGATACCTATCATCATCTATCTTTAATGCCTCATGGCTAATTTTATTTAGGACTCCTGAATAAGAAGTGTAGAATTTATTTTTATTAGGATAGTGAGCTAAAATTTTAGACCATATTAAACTATATAGTTCATTATTACCATATAATCTCTTTATATATTTAAATTCAGACTCGAATGGTTGCCGCTGAAGTGCAGAAATTATGGTGTCTTCATTGCATATATATATAAACGTAGAGTATTTGCTCTGATGGTGAGTTAGAAATGCTCCATAAACAAATCCTTCTTGACTTATATCATAGTACCTCACAAACTCAATACTCAATTCATCAGCCTTAAGTTTTGTGGCTATTTTATCAATATACCCGTATTCTACATTTGCATGCTTTTGTTTTAAATTAACATTTTTGTACAAGTTTTTTTCATATAGCCAAATCTGCTGTTTGAGGGAGTCTAAAGAAAAAGCATCACCTTCATTAGAAAATCTTAAACGCTCATAATAATTACTTCGCATTGTAACCCAATTATTAAATGATTGAACTAAAGTAGTATCATCGGTAGAGTTAATCGTTTTTTGAAGCCTATCTAGTGAACGTAAAGGGAAATTTTTTAGAAACACGGAATACTCGTATACTTGATTATTAAAACTTTCGTATAAGTTATTTGCCTGCTGAATAATAGACAGTGCTATACTTAAACTACTTCCTTTCCTATTGATGTACATATCTTTTTCATCCGATGATAGAAAAGAACTTTCAGAAATAATGTCAGCCTGTCTCATAGGAATCCACTCTTTACAAGCTATATAAGCAGAATCGACATACCCAAGTTTTAAACTGGCAACAGCCCTATACCCTAAAAAGCGATTAAATAAATTAGCTCCCCTATTTTGTATTATATAATTAGCCTTCGCTTGATCTGTATATGAAAGAGTCATATTATAGTACCCACATTGATATGTGGTTTCGGACAATGCTGAAAAAAAATCACCCTTGCTGGCAGGAGGCATCGGATGCAAATAAGATTTTTCTACTGCCTTCTTAATATATTTAATAGAACTATCGCATCGCTTTAAAGATTTATACGCACTAGCCAAATTAACTAGGCTAATCATATATAATATTGAGTTTGTATCTTGCAGTTCTATACTTTTCGATAGGTAAACACTAGTACTATCCATTTCCTTCAAACCATTATAGCAATTACCTATTTGTGAATAAGCCACTGGTAAAAATTTAGTTCCTCCAATTTTTTTAAGATTTGGTAATGCCTTTTTAATAGTTGCTATTGCCCCTTCAAAATTTCGTTGTATAACCAATATATCTGCTTTCAATAGTAAAAAAGGAGCCTCCCACTCAGTACCTTCACGTTTTCCCTGCCTATATTCTTCTAAAATAGTATTTACATATTTTTCACTTGCCTCTAAATTATAAGTATATAGAAGTGAGTTACCCCTTTCAAACTCCAAGTCAGCCCATAAGTCATAACGTTCAGGTTGCTCAATTTTGCAATATTTAATACTACTGTCGAAAAAACTTATAGCTTCAGGCAGTTTCCCCATTTGCAAATGTTTATGAGCCTCATCATTAAATGACTCCCATTTATATGTTTGACCGAAAACTGATAGCGAGGAAATAAAAAAAATAAATAGAGTTAAAAATACTGACAGCTTTGCTTTCATAATTTTTTAGTTGCTGATTACTAATTAATTAGACTACTAAAGTATAAAAAAACTGCCCAATTTGTCCGTTTTGAGAAAAAAAGGTCACTAATACAACAAGAAGAGGAAAAAGCTTTACAAACACTTCCTCTATTATCAAAAAAAGCGGAAACCGAAAAGCTAAAAGAGTAGGTAAACTAAAACATTATATCATGGAAAAAACAAACTTCTCAAAACTTACATCATTACTATTTTGTCTTGCTCTCATTATTTGGGGGAACAAATCATTTACACAATGTATAGTTTATGAATCTCCAGCAAGTGAAGAAATGACAACCCCTCCTTCTTCCTGTGGAGTTTCTATTGACTATGCCCCAACAGCAGTAAATCCTGAACAAACACCTATAAAAACCATACGAATGGTATGGCATTTTATGCTTGATGATAATGGGCAAGGTAACTTTAATGATGTCGATATTACAAATGCTGGACACAACAATCAAAGTGCTTTTTTAATACGGTTCCATAATCAGATTAATACTACTCTCAGGAGCCTATCATCATTGAATCGTACAGACCCAAATAACCCGACACCACACATACCCGATAGTAGAATACAGTTTGACATGCAGCAGTCTGACGTCTTTTTTCATAACAACACTAATCAAATGAACAACCCTAATGGCTGGATTAGTCATTATTCTCAATATGTAACTAACAACACTTCAATGACACATAAAAAAGATGCAATACATGTATTTTTTTATCCTGATATTGTTGGTGCAGGCTCATCATGGGCAACACTAAGTAACAATATAGTTGCACATAATGGTGCCTTTGAAATTTTTTCTGACTCTACCAATATTAATAATGGAAGGTCGTGGGAAGTTGGTGGTAGTCTTCTACACGAGCTTTTTCACTGTGTAGGTCTAAAACATACAAATAATACCGGTAATGGAAATTGTGATTCTCTAGCAGATGATGGTTGTGATGACACCCCCTCAAGTCAAACTTTGAACCCCTGTCCTTGCTGGAACCTAAATTCTCCAGATGGACTACCGTGTTCAAATAATGTGATGGATTACAATATTAATAAGAATGGATTGAGTCGATGTCAGTTGGGTAAACTACATTATAACCTTATTAATAATAGCACAATAAATAAATTTTTAATTGAAGATTTTTGCCAGCATCAGTCTACTGAACTTATTACTATTCAAAGTGGAAACAATTTTACATGGGATAACACCCGATATCTTAAAGGAGATTTAGTAATTGAAAATAATGCCTCCCTCACCATAAAATGTTTTGTATCATTAGCTCATAATTCACAGATATATATAAAAGCCGGAGGAAAATTAATAGTTGACGGCGGAACTCTAACTACTATTTGTGGAGCCGATTGGAAAGGTATAATCGTAGAAGGCAGTACTGGTTCACCTCAAAACGATGCTTCACAAGGTGTAATTGAATTAAAAAGCGGAGCAACAATTGAAAATGCAGTCAACGCTATTTCACTTGCAGGAAGATTGACTAATGGCAATATCGACTGGAATACAACAGGTGGAATAGTGAGAGCTGAAAATTCTACCTTTTTAAATAATAAGCGAGACATAGAGTTCTTAAGCTATCATAGTTATGCAGGTAACGGAAGGGAATTTAACAATACCAGCTACTTTAGCGAGTGTAATTTTATTACAGATGATGATGGAACCGGCTCTTTTATGCCTACAACACATGTTACCATGTGGGATGTAAATGGAGTACATTTTTGGGGTTGCATTTTTGAAGACCAAAGAACATCAATTATACCAGCCTCTGATGGTGTAAAAGGAATTTATGCAATAAACTCGGGCTTCACTGTAGACCGCGTATGCCTTAGCCCTTCAACACCTTGTAGCGGACCGAAAAGTAAATTCATAAACCTAAAACAAGCAATCGAAGCTAATGGTTTAAGTAACCCTCAAAAAACTATTCACATAATAGGAAGCGAATTTGATAGTTATAGGGGTGCAGAGCTTTTATGCATCAATCAGGCAAATATTAATAACAATTCGTTCAACCTTGCGGTAAAGGCGTTAGCACCTAAACCTAATTTCTTTCCGGTAGGTATTTATTTAGACCAATCAACAGGTTTCCGGATTTACGAAAATACTTTTATAGGGGATGCTGATGCTAATAATTCACAATTAGGGGTTGCAGCTGGTTTGGTAATAAGGCGTAGCGGTGCCAATAATGATAATTTCACAAATAACACCTTTAATCAACTTATTACAGGGTCTCAATCAATCGGCTATAACAGAGATAAACTGGGAACAAAAGGGCTTATTTTTAAGTGTAATGATTATAACGATAATCTTGATGACATGTTTATCACTAAATTCTCCACTGACCCAGGACCCCATAATTTAGCAGGCATCCATCAACATCAAGTATCTTCATCAATGGGATTAAACAGTGCAGATAATTTTTTTGGAAATACTAGCCCTATTTTGCTGTATAATATTGATAATAAGGGCTCATGGATAAATTATATTCATAGAGATCCTACTCTTCTTCCTCAAACTAAGCCACTAAGTGTTACTCCAAATGTTACTTTGGCACAAGTATCAGGAAATAGAGAATGCATAGTTTCATTTGATAATATTGATATAGCTTTACAGTGGAATACAGTAAATACTAAAAAACCTTTAATAACAGCAAAAAGAAATACTTGGGAAAACACTATTGATAATGGTAATACTCCTGGAAGGGTTTTGCAAGTGCAGACTGCTGATGGAACTAATGTAAACACCATTTATAACGACATACTTTCGGATGCCCCTTGGGTTAGTGATGAGGTTCTGAAAGAAATTGCAAATGCAGGACTACCTTTTACTAATACCATGATAAGAGATATATTGGTAGCTTGTCCACAAGCAGCACGTTCAGTTGATATACAGAACATCTTGGATGAGCGTATTGTGCCTCTTACACAACAACAACGTGATGACATTAATAACATGGCTACAACTTTTACTAACTATGATAACTTTATTGAAGAGTGGGCTGACTTAAGCCGAGAATATCAGGATGCCATCAATAATATACTGCATGAATATTTTGCTGATGGGTTAGACCACATGGCTGACTTAGATAACCTACTTAAAGATGAGGATAATATCAATAACTACTATTTATTAGCAGAAATATATTACAGTAAAGGTATGATGGCTAATGGTGATGCTGTAGTAGCGTTAATACCAAGCGTTTTTGAACTTAATACCGAGCAACAAACAAATAATACTAATTTCTTAAACTTTCATTCTACTATTAATCAGTGGAAAGCTGCTTCTAAAGACTTTACAAACCTTGACCCAAATGATATACAATGGCTAGAAACTTTTGGTCAGAGCAAAGATAAAGTGTTTGGTAACTCGATAAGTTTTTTAAAGCTAAACGAAGAAAGTGATTATTATGGTGAAGTGTATTCACCACAATCAACAAGTACCAGTAGTGTTTTACCTACCACAATTACTAATGTTTATAAAAATAAAACTTTTTCAATTTTTCCTAACCCGGTTTCTTCTGAACTTAACATCAAAACAAATGAGGAAATTCAAAAACTATTTGTGTATGATATAACAGGAAGAATTATTATGGAACGTGAAAACCTTAAAAAGGGAGCTTACACATTAAATACATCAGAAATGGCAAAAGGTATATATATTGTAACTATTACAATTAATAATGTTACTGAAAGCCATAAATTCGTTAAAGAATAGTTAATGGGTTTAACTATTCTTTAATGAAAAAGCCACATCAATATTGATGTGGCTTTTTTATTATTACCTTATCCTGCCCAGTTCTCTCTATCCAAACTCCTAAACTGTATGGCTTCCGCCACATGTTCGGGTAATATAGCATCACTATTGGCTAAGTCGGCTATAGTACGACTCACTTTTAATATCCTGTCATAAGCCCTGGCGGATAGCTGTAAACGCTCCATGGCTGTTTTTAATAACTTTTGTCCTATTGGGTTTAGTTTACAAAGTTCTTGTACTTGCTCATTGTTAAGCTGTGCATTGCAATATTGGGTATTGCTTTCTTTGAAGCGATGGGTTTGTATTTCTCTAGCTGCTATTACACGTTTGCGTATGTCTTCACTTTTCTCGGTAACTCTTTCTTCACTTAGTTGGTCAAAACTTACTGGGGTAACTTCTATTTGTATATCTATGCGGTCTAGTAAGGGACCGCTTACTTTGTTTAAGTATTTGTGTACTACTCCGGGTGCACATACACATTCTTTTTCGGGATGATTGTAAAAGCCGCACGGGCAAGGATTCATAGCCGTTACCAACATAAACCCCGCTGGATAGTCTACTGTAAATTTTGCTCTACTCACGGTTACTCTACGTTCTTCAAGCGGTTGGCGCATAACTTCTAACACACTGCGTTTAAACTCAGGCAATTCATCTAAAAACAACACTCCATTATGAGCTAGTGAAATTTCTCCGGGCTGAGGTACCACACCTCCCCCGACTAAAGCTACATCGCTTATGGTATGGTGTGGCGACCGAAAAGGTCTTATTGCTGTTAACCCTTCATCAGATGCTAATTTACCTGCTACTGAATGTATTTTTGTAGTTTCAAGGGCTTCATGTAGACTTAACGGAGGTAATATGGATGGTAAACGTTTTGCCAGCATTGTTTTCCCTGCTCCCGGCGGACCTATCATAATTACATTGTGTCCACCGGCAGCAGCTATTTCTAACGCTCGTTTAATGTTTTCTTGTCCCTTTACGTCGGCAAAATCAAAACCTGTTTTAGCTTGTTGTTCAGCAAACTTTTTGCGTGTATCTACCACAAATTGTTCTAATGCTCCCTCATCGCCATTAAAAAAGTTTAGTACTTCGCCTAAATGCTCAGCACCGTAAACTTTTATATCAGCAACTATAGCCGCTTCGCGTGCATTTTGCTTTGGAAGTATAAAACCTTCAAAACCTTCTTTGCGGGCTTGTATTGCTATAGGCAACGCCCCTTTAATGGGCTTAAGCGTTCCATCAAGCGATAACTCACCCATAATAATATATTTGCTTACTTTTTCAGCATTTTCAGCTTGTTGCGAAGCTGCCAACATACCTACGGCTATGGTTAAATCATAAGCAGAGCCTTCTTTTTTAATATCAGCAGGAGCCATATTAATAACTACTTTTTTTCTAGGTAACTTCAACCCACTGTTTTTAAAAGCAGTTTCAATACGCCATTGGCTTTCTTTCACAGCATTATCGGGCAAACCAATTAGGTAATAACCTGTACCTTCGCCTATATTTACCTCTACAGTAATTGTAAGAGCATTTACCCCGTATACCGCACTTCCAAAAGCTTTAACTAACATAGCTATGCTACTATTTTTTTGCGGAAAGTAGTAAACGCCCTTTACATATCAAAACCAACTGCTACTAAACTATTATTTTGGTAAACATTAGATTTTACTGTGTAATTAATACTCAGTTCGCGGAATTATAACACGCCAAAACAAATAAAATCTTATTTATTAAGCATATTTTAATTATTAAACTATTCATTAAAATGAGGCACTATCTCAGCAATAACAGTAGACAAAAGAAATTTTTGGTTTAATTACCCGGGTTAATTGCCTGGCTTGGTATAAACCTTGAAATTATATAAATAATTAAAACAAATTTTTTAACCATAAAATATATATAAAATGAATAACAGTAGTAAAGTATTATTAGGCGTATTATCAGGAGCAGTAGTAGGAGCAACAGCAGGAATTTTATTAGCACCTGAAAAAGGTAAAGACACAAGAAAAAAAATAGTTAAAAAAGGTGAAGACCTTGTTGATGGAGCGAAAGCCAAATATGAAGATGTTGTATCAAATATTTCAGAGAAGCTAAATTTTTCTAAAAATGAGGCTGAAGACGTTGCAAACGAAGCAAAAGCGAAAGCTGAAAAAATTAAGGAAGCAGTATAACTACTACATTTAAATATTAAAAAAGCAGCATGTTACATGCTGCTTTTTTATTTATATAGTTTCATAGCCATTCTGAAAATTTCATCTATTTCCTCAATAGGTATATCCACATTAGGGTCAACAGTAAAAGTTTTCATTTTTTTCCTATCTCCTTGTTCTAAAGCAGGATGATTTATTTTATCACCCCTCACCATAAGTAAGTATGGATGGTTAGTTTTCTTATCCACCCACAAATAACAGAAGGGTTTACCTTTATATGTTATCAAAGGCATACCATATTTGCAATCTTCACCCATTTGTTCATCATACCTTAATGCTATCGAATGAAGACCGTATAAACAACTACGAGCGGGTTCATCAATTTTTGAAAATATATTCTCTACAGCTTGCAACATACTATTTACCTTTAACCCTACCGTTAATATCATGTAGAATAGATAAAACTAAGCATGGTATGGTTTATGTCTGTTTTATTTTCAGGTAAAAGTACTTAATTTGCCCCAAAAGCTATTACTACTTACAATGTTGGTGTAAGTATTTACAAATAAAAAAGTAAACATAATGAAGAGATTATTATTCGTATTTTTTTGTGTAACACTTAGTGCATTAACACTTTCAGCACAAAAATTTGATGTTGGTATAGAAACCCGTTACAGCGATTTTAAAAATTACAGCAAATATAAACTAGCTGTTGAAGTACTTAATGAGGATGCAAAAGCTATAGCTAAACTAAATAAAATGAAAAGTGATGAGCCTAATGCACTTAAAAATTATTTAGACTTTGTTAAATCCTACAATACTAACATTAAAGCTGCGCTTACAAAGTACTGGAAACTTACTGACACTATTATGTATTTAACTCCAAAAGAGATTAAGCGTATGAGTGAAAGCAGAGAGAGAAAGGTAATAGTACTATCGGCAATAGAGATTGGTGGTGCTGATAATTTTATTACCAGACTAAACGGTACCGCTATACAACTTAACTTTAGAAAAATTGATAAATCACCTGCCGAGGCTGATTATAAAGCAATTTTACCTTATTCATTCTCTCGTTCTACCCATAATAATCCGCTTACCGATTATATGTTTGTTATTAATATGGCAGTAAGAAACATCAATTTTATGATTAGTAATAAAACCACTAGCGATGTATTTGACTTTATGGAAAGCGAAGCCATGAAAAACTGCAAAAAGCAAGAGAAAAAACTATTACTTATTGATGAGTCTCTTATTTCTTCAAGGGCTGATAGTAAAGGTATAAGAAAATACTACAAGCGCAAAAAATTCAAAATTGTAAAAGGAAGAAACAAAGATATACTTGAAAATGCCATTAATAATCGTGATGGAGAAAATAGCTATTTAGTACTAATACCTTTTACTACTTTTACTAACCCCTTTGGTCGTGAAAAAACATCATATATTATTTGCTACAAAGTTATTGTTGATGCTGCCGACGGTACAGTTTTAAACTTTGCTGAGGGTAAAGCCAAAGCAGGTAGAGATGTGTCGTTATTACAAGAGAAAGATTTTAAAGCATTGAATGATTGTGAGTTTTAAATAACTCAAATATTCATTGCCTAATATTAAAAAAGCACACCAAGTTGGTGTGCTTTTTACTTTTTAAACCAAAAAAAGCCGTGCTGTAATGCAGCACGGCTTTATACTTAAGTTAAAAATTATTTTATAAATGAATACACTCGCCATAAGCTTCGGCAGTAGCTTCCATAACCGCTTCACTCATGGTTGGGTGCGGGTGAACTGCTTTTATAATCTCATGCCCTGTAGTTTCAAGCTTACGTGCCGCAACTACCTCGGCTATTAATTCGGTTACATTGGCACCAATCATGTGTGCACCAAGCCACTCACCATATTTAGCATCAAAAACTACCTTCACAAAACCTTCTTTGGCACCTGCTGCACTTGCTTTACCTGAAGCTGAAAAGGGGAATTTCCCAACTTTTACTTCATAACCTGCTTCTTTAGCTGCTTTTTCAGTCATACCAACAGAAGCAACTTCAGGCCAGCAATACGTACAACCCGGTATATTACCGTAGTCTAAAGGCTCAGGATTATGACCTGTAAAGTTCTCTACGCAAATAATACCTTCGGCACTGGCTACATGTGCTAATGCAGGTCCATGTACAATATCTCCAATGGCATAAATACCATCAACATTGGTTTTGTAGAAATCATCAACCACTACCTTACCCTTCTCGGTTTTAATACCTAAAGTTTCTAAGCCAATATTTTCTAGGTTGGTTTGTATACCCACAGCACTAAGTACAATATCGCAATCAATGGTCTCAGTACCTTTTTTGGTTTTCACAGTTACCTTGCATCCGCTGCCGCTTGTATCCACTTTCTCAACGCTACTATCGGTCATTATATCAATACCGCTTTTCTTATAGCTTTTTGCTAAAGCTTTTGATACATCTTCATCTTCAATGGGCAGTATATTTGGCATATACTCTACTATGGTAACTTTTGTACCCATAGCATTATAAAAATATGCAAACTCACAACCTATGGCACCACTACCAACAACTACCATGCTCTTGGGTAGTTTAGGTAGTATCATAGCATCATGATAGCCTACAATTTTTTTACCATCAATTTTAATATTTGGTAACTCACGACTGCGAGCACCCGTTGCTAAAATTATATTTTTCGCTTCGTGTGTTTCTTTTTTTCCTCCATTATCTACCTCTACTTTACCCTTTGCTACCAGCTTACCAAACCCGTTTATAACAGTAATTTTATTTTTCTTCATTAAGAAACCGATGCCCTTGCTCATTCCCTCAGCAACGCCACGGCTACGCTTAATTACACTTTCAAAATCGGGCTTGCTGTCGCTTACAGTAATACCATAATCTGATGCGTGTTTTATATAATCATATACTTGTGCCGATTTTAATAAGGCTTTGGTTGGGATACACCCCCAGTTAAGGCACACACCACCTAAATCTGCTTTTTCTACTATAGCTACTTTTTGCCCTAATTGTGAGGCGCGGATAGCTGCAACATAACCTCCGGGACCACTCCCTATTACTATTACATCAAAACTCATAATTCAATTCTTGTTAGTGCTTTTTTATTGCGCTGCGAAAATAAAGTATTTCTATTGAAATGTTTGGGTTGTTGGTTTTTGGTTGATAGTTGCTTGTTTGATGCCAGATGTTAGGTATGGGTCTCGTTTAGTGTTCTTCGAGTCTTAATAACCAATATTTCTTTCTACCTTATACTCAAATCAAAGTTGATAACTGTTTAATGCTCAATGAAAAATGCTAAGCCCGCTTAGCCCTTTCCCAACGAACACTTTGGCGTTTGCGAATGAAACGTACAAAACCTGCGAATACCGAGTAATTCATAATAAAGAAGTAGTAAGGCACAAAAAAGGCTTTGAATTTTAGTTGCCTATTTTCAAAATACCAGCCCAGTGCTGCGGCTGCATAAAAAGCAATTTGCCCCAATAGTATAATGCTGAAAAACAAATTACCGTCGAGCACCAAAGCTATATTTAATGGCAATAACAACAGCATACACAACGGTGTAAGCGACCAACGCAACACTTTGCGTGATACGTAAATAAAAAACAAGGGGAAATTGAAAAACGGATTGAGCAACTTACCTAAACGCATAATACTTTGCCAACCACCTGCACATATACGCACTTTTCGCTTCAATTCTTCTTTTACCGATAATGATGCTGTTTCCATAGCATAGGCTTTGGGTTCGTATACTATACGGTACCCTTTTTCGGCTATCTTCATGGTAAGCATAAAATCGTCAAGCAAAGTATCGGGGGCAAGGTGTTCATACAAATCGGTACGGCAACTCATTAGTTCGCCGGCTGCACCTGCCGTGGTATATAAATCACTATCGTATTTTTTTAGGAAAGATTCATATTTCCAATACAATCCTTCACCTGCACTACTGGCATTTTCTTTATCTTTCTGTATGATACGTTTCTCACAAGCTATGGCCCCTATTTTCGGGTCTTGATAGTGTTTCACTATTTCGCGTAGCGATTCTGTATTAAGAATGGTATTGGCATCGCAAAAAACCACATAGTCTGTAGTTACTTCTTGCATGGCACGGTTCATAGCCCCTGATTTTCCTCCTCGTTCAGGGGTATGCATTACCTTTATGCCCTCTATATCTTTTATTTTTTCATAAGTACCGTCGTCGCTACCATCAGTAATAAAAATAATATGGTATTTGTCTTTAGGGTAATCTAAGCTTTTACTGTTTTCTACTTTCTGCAGAATAAAGTCTGCTTCGTTATAGCTGGGTACTATTAGTGTAAGAGGGGGTAAAAAATCATTGTTTAGTTCCTTTTTGTTTGGGAATAACGCATTTTTAATTTTCACTAAAACAAAAACCAATATCCCATAGCCAAAAAAAGTATACAGCACTATGGCAAAACAAATCCAGAATAAAATTTCTACTATCCCCATTGTTTCAAATTTACTTTTTCCACGATGTATAAAAGCCGTTGGTTAACCCTGCGGGCAAATAATCGGCAACAGCACAATCTAGCCTTTGTATCGCTTTTACCCTGTTTGCTACCAATGAAAAGGGAAATACCAACTCTAAAAAGTCTGATTTTCCAAAAGCCAGATGTTTAAACCCTGCATCTTGCATTAGCTTATATAGCGATTTGCGCGTAAAAAACTGAATATGTGTTAAATCGGGATTACTACTTTGGGCAGTAGCATGTTTGTACCCAAATGCTCTTTTAATTTTTACCAGTTTATCGGTATGCCCGTTACGCATCATCCATTGCATAGGTTTGGTCATTAGTGATTCACGTGGACCATATCCATTAGGTACAGTAGCAATCATAACTCCTCCGGGCTTCAATATTCTGTATGATGATTGTACCAGTTCTACAGGTTTTTCTAAGTGCTCCAGTACTTCAGTACAAATAATTAAATCATACTCATCACTCTCTGTAAATTTATTGGCATCAGCCACATCAAAACTCACATTATCAAAAGTATTTCGTTCGTTAGCTATTTTTATTGAGGTTTCATCTACATCAATACCCCGCACATTATACCCCAGGCTTCCTAATGCCATGGGTAAGTTACCGTTTCCACAACCTATATCCAGCAGCTTTGCTCCGGGCTTGGCATGTTTTTTTACCTGGTCTACAATAAAATCTAAGCGCTTAAATTCTTCGGTATGGTCGTAAGTAGTATGTTTATAGTACTCCTTCATATATTTGGGTAGGTTAGTTTTTTCTTGTGTTTTCGTAAATTTTAATCATTTTTTGGGCGGTAATATCCCAGCTAAAGTCTTCTGCCCGCTCTAAACCTTTAAGGGCTAACTCTCTACACTGCTCTTCATCGTTTAGTAACTCATCAATTTTTTGGGCTATTGTATGCGGATTGAATGGATCTACAAATGCCGCTGCATCGGCAGCCACTTCAGGCATACTTGCTGTATTTGAGGTAATTACAGGAACCCCGCAAGCCATAGCTTCTAAAAGCGGAATACCAAAGCTTTCTCTTAGCGATGGGTATAAGAATAATGTAGCTTGGTTAAGAATTGCCGGTAACTCTGCATTGGGAATATAACCGCATAATATAATATCTTCCCTTAGCTCACTTGCTCCTACTTCGCGCATAATGCGCAGTAAATAGTCTTTATCCAAATCAGGCATTACCAATGGTATATTTAGCTTACCATTCTTTTTTAGTTCGCCCAATGCCGATACAACTCCTCTAACATTCTTTTTAGGGTCAGTATTTCCTAAGAAAAATATAAATCTATCGGGCAAGTCGTATTTTTCTTTGGCGATGGCTAATTCACCTACATCAGATATACGCCTGAAATGTGCACCCACGGCATTATGCACTGCCACTACTTTTTCTTTAGCTAAATGAAAATGATGCTGTATTCTGGCGCGCTCAAAATCTGATACGGTAACAATAGTTTCACATAAATCAAGCAAGCGGGGAACATTCCATCTTCGGTAAAGGTTCCCTAATCTCTGGTACGTTGAGCCTTGCAAAAAATGTAATTTTTCTAAGTATATAATATCATGTAAAGTAACTATTAGCGGCACAGGACTATTTATAGGCGCTGTATTGGCTGTACAATGCAATACATCAAGGTTGTATTTTTTTACAGCAAATGGAAGTACAACTTGTTCCCATATAGGGTAGGTAAAGCCTTTAAGTTGTATAATTTTTACATTATCAGTATCGTGAAGTATTTTGTCATCTTCATCAGGCTTTATAAACACAAAAAACTCATGCTCAGTATCCATGCGCTGTATAGCTTTTACAAGCTCCAGCGCAACTATATCCATACCATGTTTTTTGGGTCTAAATAACCGTTGTGCCTCTATACCTATTCGCATACTTACTTTTCTTTTTTGCCGTGAGGTGTATGTATGAATTTTTTGTTTGCCCCACGAAGTTTGAATAGGTTAAGAAAAAATAAAAGAAAGGCTTTGGGTAGTGTAAATAATGCTGATGCAGTTTGCCCGTTGATGTATTTGCGGGGTACTGATATTACTAATGCTGTAAGATTAAGCAAAAAAAGTATAAGCCAGGTTGAAGTATAAAGCTCTATACCAAAAACCATCAGTATTGCAGTAATAATAAACAATACACCCAATAGCAATACTCTTGGGAACATGAAAAACTGAAACAGCTTATCGGCATAATCAAAATTGCCGTGGAAGAACTGATTTATACCTGATAAAAAGTATTTGCGAAAATAATGGTATTGTGCAGATAGCCAACGGCGACGTTGGTTTTGAAATACCTCAGCTTGCTGTACTTTTTCATCAAACACATAACCGTCTTCTAAATAATGAATTTTGATACGTTGTTTTAAAATACGTAACTCCAACTCTTTATCAAACCCGCCAATAGCATCAATTTCACTCATTATATCTTTAAAAAAGCGAAAACCTGCCGCCTTTCCCGAGCCAATTAACGCACTGGAAAAACGTAAGGCAGCATGTCCTTTTCTAAAGATATGATTGTTTATTTCTTCACTTATCGCATCAAGTATAGCAAAAGGAGTATCAGTATTTAAGGCTACTCTGTGCGCCTGTATTATCTGTACGTTTTTAACCAGTCTGTTGTTTAGCTTTTGCAATAGCTTTTGCTCCATCACATTATCTACATCAAGCAGTACCACATAGTCGTATTTATCTTCAATTACTTCAAAAGCTTTGTTTATTGACTTTGATTTGGTGCTGTTTTCAAATTTTACCTCAATAACCTGCACATCAAAGTTTTTTAACTCAACCAATGTTTCTTGTTTAAAACTATCGGCTATAACATATATATCATACAGGTTTTTGGGATATTGCTGCTTAAGGTTTTCTATAACAGTATTTATAATAACTGCATCCCCCTTATAGGCAGGTATCATTACACAAAAGCTAACGGTAGGTTCCCTATAATCAAACTTAGGTTGCTTATAAAACAAACCGGCTATTGCAAACAACAACAGGTAGCCCACATTTAGACTAAAGTACACCAGTACTATTATTACTATAACTTTTACAACTATCATTTAAGAATGCGGTTTGTATGTATGTTATAGTGCCATAAATTCCACAAGGCACCGCGCAATAAGGGCATTATTAGTTTAAATTCTCTTTTCAATACCAAAGTAACCAAATTTTTAGGAATAGCTATAAAATAGTAAAAGAGGGTACTGATTACTTTTGCACTTCCCTTAAAATTTCGTCTAATAAACAGTAATCTGTTTCGGGTGAGATAATAGGTTTTTAAGGGGCTGCTTTTACCTGTACTCATACTTTCTTTATGGTATACGGTTGATGTACCCACATACCAAATATTATACCCTGCCCGCTTTATTCTCTCGCAATAATCTATTTCTTCATAATACAGAAAATACAGCTCTGCCATTAAGCCTATTTCTTTTAGCAAACTGCTTCTGAACATCATAGCTGCACCGTGTGCAATTTCTGTTTTTTCTACGCTGTTATATTGCCCGGTATCTTTCTCTTTGCTACCTCTGGCAAAAGCCCTTCCCGTATATATATTAAACCCGAAACTACCTGCATACTGCATTGTATCAGATGTATGATGGTATATTAGTTTAGGACTTACACAGCCGCAGTTTTCATCCATCTCAAGTTTTTCTACCAAAGGCTCTAAAAAACCTTCGGGTACAACAGTATCATTGTTTATCAGCAGGCAGTATTTCCCCTTAGCTTCTTTTAATGCTAAATTATTCCCTCCTGCAAACCCTAAGTTTTCATCACTCCGAATAAGTTTTGCCCAAGGGTGTTTCTCTGCTATTTCTGTATACGGTTGGGTACTGGCATTATCTACAACAAATACTTCTATGCTTGGGTAGCTTATTTTTTTCAAACTATCCAACAAGTCAATAGTATGTTCAGTACCGTTATAGTTTACGGTAACAATGCTTACTAATGGAGTATTGTTTACCATAGTAGGTTAGGTTTTTTCTCTTTTTGTTCTTCTTCTTTTTTTGCCTTTTCCAGTGCCGGTGTATCCCATTCATCACATCGGTAAAAAAATACCATACTTAGGTATACCACCGCAGCAGTAGGCATTTGCCCGAAAATTTGGTTTCCGTAGCTGGCTAAGGCAATACCAAAAAATCCACAAAGCAATCCTATGGTCTGGGATCGGAGTTGTGGGTCTTCAATAAAAAATACTTTTCTAAATCCGAAATAAACTATTAACACCAGTTGTATTATATGGAACCAAAGCCCTATTACACCTGTTTCTACCCAAATTTTCACATACCAGCTATCCAACGCCGTTTCTGCCAAAAAAGTACCGGGTGTAAAGCGTTGCCCCCAGTTTCCTCCTGAGCCTATACCCCCACCCAACGGTCGGGTAGCTAAATATGCCTTTAGTTTTTTCTGATTATCGAGCCGTACCTGCAATGAAGCATCATTTGGGTCTAAAGCACTCCTCATTCGCTGAATTTGATAGTTTCCTTGTCCAATATTGGTAAACTTCAAAAATACAAATGCTGCCGCACCTGCCATAATACCCAGTGCCAGTATTTTGAAGTTTTTCACCATAAACAAATACATAAATGCCCCTCCCGCCAGCACAATTATAGGTCCCCTACTCCCGGCCACAGCAAACCCCCAAAAGCAAATCATAGCAATAACAATATATATTACCTTCCTAATTATTCGCTTCTCGCCTAAAGCCAAAATAACTGAAAAGAGTGTTGTATGTGCCATGGCTGCACCAAACTGCCCAGCATCAGAATAGAAAGAAAAACTACGTAGTTTACCCATCAAAACGTGGGTTACCCTACCCCCTTCATCCAGCCACCTCACTTCACCTGAGGTTAAACCGATATATTGTTGTTTGAAGCCCCAAAAAGCAGCTACTAAAGACCATCCCAACCAAATACGGATAAACCTGTCTAAATCTTTACGATCTTTTAGCCAAATAAAAGCTAAAGGCACCACCTGTATCCAATATAATGATACCCCCCTAACTGCAAAAAACCAGGCTTGTTTACTGCGTGCTTCAGGATTAATGAGTTGCAATACGGTATATATCAACCAAACAAAAACCAGCCAAAACATAGGGTTATTCAGCCGTTTCAGGTCTTCGCGCTTGGCATTGAAAAGTGTACTGATGAGGGTAACTCCCAAAATAGCATCAACCATTAGTCCATAGGGTACTGTTGGCGGTAAAAACCTATTTAGCCCAATAACAAAAAAACTAACGTGCAGATATATGAAAATGCCTGTTTTTGGACTTTTAAGAACAAATATTGCAAAACCAATAGCTATGGGTATGGCTAAAACAGCTCCCACAATAGGCACCCCGCCACCTGATATAAAATAACCTAAAGCAACAGCTATTAGCCCTGTAATACCAGCCATCATAGCCAGCTTCAAAGCTCCTGATGTATTATTTGATGTTGCTTCGCTCATTTTGCTTTTGCTAATCCTGCTAGAGCAATAAGATTAACCCATCCGCTTTTAATTATTCCGCCAAAAGAAAACTTCATGTGTTTGCGCAGGAACCAATAACCCAAAATAATTCCGCTACCGAAAGTTACTACAGAAACCGCAGCTACAGCTGCCACAGGTGTATCAGGAAATAACTCTATAACCACAAAATCGCCGATTATATTTACCGATACCATAAGTATCACTTTTATAAGGTTTAACCTGGGTTTATTCACCACATCTAAACCTATACCGCTATATCTTTCAAGCGGAAGAAAAGCTGCGTATATTGAAAAGAAGCGCAATACTGCTGCAGACTCTCTAAAACCTTCACCACCCAATAATACCACTAACGGTTCGGCAAAAATGAAGCATAAAACTGCAACGGGTATCATAGCCAGCCACAGCATACCCGCACTTTTGTGAAACTCTTGGGTAAGTTCTTCATGCCTCTCTTTACCATGCAACCCAGCCAAAACAGGCAGTCTGGTAATGCTTATGGCACTTATAGGCATCTCAAACACCTGTAGCAAACGTTGGGGTATATTGTAAATACCTACTGCTATAGGGCCTAACATTAAACCCAGTATATAAGTATCGCTACTACGCAATAAATTGGCAAACAGTAGGGTAAACATACTGTATTTTCCAAAATCAATAAGTTGTTTTTTTGCCTGTTTTGTAGCCTTTCCAAAATCTCGCACTCTGCTCCAACCCAAAGCAACAGCCAAAAATGTAGTTGCCAATTGGCTAAACACAAATGCCCAAAACACATAGTTTATACCTAAATCTAATGAGTAGTTTACTGCATTAAACCCAAAAAATAATAACTGGCTGGTAATACGTATCCATTGTACTTTTTTAAAATTTTCAGAGGCATTTAAAAACCATGTAGCCAAATTATGCGGCATGGATATAAAAGCCAGCATCCAAAACCATTGCACAAAAAAGCCCAAATCGTAACTCTGGAACCATTTAAAGAAAACTAGCCCGGGCAAAGTAAATAGTGCTACAGTAACCACAGTAAAAACAGAACAAATTTGCCAGGCTGCCCCTGCAATGGCGGTTTTCTCACCATCGGTTTTGGCAGCCGCCATATTGCGGATAACGGGGTTAAGTATTAACCCTGAGCGGATAATCTCAAAAAGGCTAAAGGTGGTTACAAAAATTAGCCAGGTACCAAAATCGGTTTTAGTAAGTGTACGCGCTTGTAATGCAATAGTTCCGATACCCAACACCGCTCCTATTCCATTGCCTGCAAGTGAAGCAAATGCGTTGCTGGAGAGGAGTGTTTTTATACGTTGCCACATTTGTTAGGTTTTATATAGCACCCATACTAACCACTTTCTTTATCAGTCGGCGCATGGTTGAGCGTCGTTTTGGAATTTCGCCGTATACACTTTCAAGCATTTCAGGGGTAACACGGTTCAGCATCAACATCACATCGTTTTTGGCTGCTTTTTTATACAAGCCCAAAGTACGGTCGTGTGCTGTTGCCCAAACCTTTTCTGCATTCATTACCAATAATGAAACATGTGCCTGTGAAACCAAATCGTAAGGCACGGTATTGTGTGAAAGGTACGGAAGCTCTAAAAATACATAGGTAAACTCAAAGCTGGTATGCCCGCTGCCTTCAAGCATATCTTGTACACTGGGTATGCCCACATAAGCCCCATCAACCTCATAAGGTAGTGCTACCACGTTATCATCCTTTTCAAGTTTCCCCAGTGGCGATGTTTCAGGATATAAATACAGTACTTTGCCGCCAATTTGCCCGAAACGGTTACAAATACGTTCACAAAACCATGTTTTTCCCTCGCCCTGCCTTGCACTAAATACATTTATCTGATAGTATGTGCTTACTTTTTCTGCACCTTTAAGGGCTATGGTTAAACTGGTAACCAACTGCTCTGTTAACGATTTTTCTAACTCTTCAACCTTAACATTGGACCTGATTTTTCTATAGGCTGGTAATGCACCTGCTAAGGTAAGTCCCGAAGCATTTACAGCACGCTCGGGAGTACGTATAGAATAATCAAGCATTTCTTGTGCTACAAAAAATGCCAGTAGCAATACAAAGCCTGCCATAAACGAGGCTATAACTAAAATTAACCGTTTCGAAGGTTGCGGCATTAACGGCAAGAAAGGCTCGTCCATAATAGCTAAAGCATTAGCCATTTCTAGATTTTGCTGGCGTAATTTTGCTTGATTTAGCCCATGCAACACAGATAAATACTCTTTTTCAGCTACACCCACACCACGAATTAAACGGGTAATTTCAGAGCCTAAAGGAGCAAAATCATCATAAATTTGGTCGTACTCTTTCAGCCTTTTTTCAAAAACCGTTAACCTGGCTGATGATTCCTCGTACTCAATTACCTTTTCTAACCATTCGCTTAATAAATCTTTTTGTGGTACAGATTCAGGCGTATTATTTAGTTTATAGTATTGCTTAGCCAATTGGCGTATTTCTTCGGTAAGTATTTCAACTTCGTATTCTAAATCTGCCAAGGTTTCGGCAGTAGCCTTATCTTGCTTGTGGGCATTGTATATTTTATAATTTGCCAGCTTCTTTTGCGCGTCAGACAATTCTTTCCGTTTCCTTATCAGGTCTTTATAATTACCCACCACAATTTCTCTGTCATCCATTTTTCGCTCCAGCCGCTCAACAGCAGCTTTTGCTCCGCCAAACCGCATCACCTCTTTGTAGTAGTCGGTAGTCATATCCTCTTTACTCTCAGCAATAAATTTAGACTGCTCATCGTAGTTGATAATACGGTTATCTACCCCAAAGTTTTTCAAACGTTCTTCAGCAGCCCTTAAGCTTAGTAAAGCCTTCCGCAACTGCTCCTCAAAGTATTTCACCACATTCAAGGTTTCAGAACCCTTCATGGCTTTATACCTACGCCTAAACACTTCAAGCAAAAAACGTAGCGTATGCAAACATACTCCTTGGTCGTTAGCTTTGTACGAAAGCTCTAGCATATCACTACTTCCCTTACGTGTAACCTTAACACCGCTTACTATAGTAGCTACAGAATAATGCGAGTGGCTGTTATTAATTATATCGGCAATAACATTATCGCTACTTGCAAGCCTGTATCGGTTTACATTGGCAAAAGTAGAATCGAAGTTTCCGGGCACAACCAACTCGTCTCGTAACTCATCAGAGACCAGCTCTCTTAATTGCTTTAACGATTCGCCGTTTACAATAGTTAAAGTAGGCTTGCCTTGCTGCATCAAATGCTGGGTAAGCAATCGAAGCCCAACTTCCTCTAAAGTCTCCCTCGAACGTACGGTGGCAATAAGGTTATCAAAAGCATTGTTCACTGCAAAATAATCAACTCTACTCTCTCCTGTTGCAGTAATGTTATACCCTGACGCTATACCCGTATATACTATTGTTGATGATACATACTCTTTGGGCATATCCTTGGTTAGATAAAACACCAAGCCCGCTAGTATTGCGGGAAAGAATATCAGCCATGGCAGACGCTTTAAAAAAAGCCTTATAAATGTGAGCAGCGTCATCTATATTTTCTTGTTCTTATTTTCTTATTATTCGTTTTTCTTTTCACCAGGCTTTATCAGTTGGTTCATTTTTACACCAACCAACGCCTCTAAATCAAAAAAAGCGCGCAAAAAATTCGCTCTTTCCAGTTCAACATTACTTGCCGCTATGGCATATATGTTTCGTATTCTCGAATATTCGTGTGGGGGTATTCTGCCTTCTGCAAGTTCTTCTTCGGCCACTTGCGAAGCCATAAGGGCAACCTGAGCATCAGCGGTTCTAATGTTCAGCTTCCGTTGTCCCTCAATCATGTTAACGTATAAACGCTGTACCTCCCGTTTTATTTCCAGCCGTATTTCTTCCTTTCGCCATCGCGATGCTTCAACTTCTGCCCTAGCTTGTTTCATTCTGGGGAAGTGCCCCAACAAAGTAGATAGAGGCAGTTGAAGATTTACTCCAAACCTATACCCGTTAGCAAACTGAGTATTATCCACGGGCGTAGTCCCCGTCACAAAAATTTGCTGGTCTCCGATAGAGTAATTGTAAAACACACTCAAGTCTTTAAACGACATTGCCCAAACATATTTTTTGTTGTATTTCCTCACCTTGATAAGGGTTGAGTAATATTTCAAAGAAGGCGAATTATCGTAAGCAATTTGAATTATGGTATCCAAAGGCAATAACTGCTGGGCTATGTTTTTTCTTGCATCAAAAACCATAGTATCGCGCTGCGTGGTATCCGTATCGTCAAAAACAAAACCTGTAGGGTCTCCTTGCCCCCAAAGAGTAATAGCCGAAAACAGGCTAAGCAGTAATATTATTAGGGTTTTACGCACTATTAACACTAATTTTTTCTATGGTCTCAAACAGGTAAACATCAAAAAAATAACCCGTTTAAAGTGTGTTACAATGCCCGAAATAACTAATTTAGCTCCTGAACATATTAACAATTATTTTATACCATGAGTGATGCGTATACTGTAAAGGACAGGGATTTTGTAGTGGTTGGGCTGCAGCCTTGGGATTTACCCATAGGGAGTAACTGCAAAAACATAGCTTTAGAGTTTAGTAAACACAACCGTGTATTGTATGTAAACGCCCCGTTAGACCGCAATACACTACTAAAAAAGAGGGATGATCCACAGGTACAAAAACGCATCAGAATTAGTGAGGGAAAAGAGCCTCAACTACAGCAAGTTCAAGACAACCTTTGGCAGTTTTTCCCCAATTGCAAACTGGAATCTATCAACATGCTGCCCGACGGCTTTTTGTTTGATTTTTTTAACAAAAGAAACAACAAAAAATACGCTGCTGAAATACAAAAAGGAATTGCCGAGCTGGGCTTGAAAAACTTCATTCTTTTTAACGATAGCGATATGTTCCGCAGCTTTTATTTAAAAGAGTTGCTACAACCCGCACAATACATTTACTATACTCGTGATAATTTACTGGCTGTAGACTATTGGAAAAAACACGGTTTGCGCCTTGAACCTGCTTTGATGAAAAAAGCCGATTTGGTAACTGCTAACTCCGTATATCTTGCCCGTGTAGCCGAAAAACACAACCCCAAAAGTTATTATGTGGGGCAAGGCTGTGAAACCGACCAGTTTAGTGCGGATATACAAAATGCTGAACCCGATGATGTGAAAGATATAGCTCGCCCCAGAGTTGGTTATATTGGTGCATTATATGGCTTGCGCCTCGATTATAAATTGCTTGAAAATATAGCTAAAAAACGCCCTGATTGGAATTTGGTTTTGGTAGGCCCTGAAGATGATGCTTTTAAAGCCAGCGAGCTACACCAATTGAAAAATGTATTTTTCACAGGCTCTAAAAAACCTGAAGAACTGCCTGCATATTTATCAAGTTTTGATGTGGCCTTGAATCCGCAAATATTAAACGAGGTTACTATTGGAAATTACCCTAGAAAAATTGACGAATATTTAGCTATGGGCAAACCCACGGTAGCCACCAAAACCGAAGCCATGGAAATATTTGACGGTTACGTACACCTTGCCAAAGATGAAGCTGATTATTTAACCATGATTGAAAAAGCACTAAACGAAAACGATGCCGATTTAAAACAAAAACGCATTGCTTTTGCCCGCTCACACACCTGGGAAAATAGTGTTACCGAAATTTACAAAGCTATGCAGCAATAGCTGTAGAGCTTCCTAATTTTCTTAATAATTTTATATGCGAAATAATCCCTCCGAAAAAAGAGGTTTTATTGGGTAATATTTCGTTTTTTATTAAACTTTTATATATAATTTTACTTATAGCATTATAATGCACATGGCTAATATTTGGGAATAAATGGTGCGCTATATGGCAATTAAATCCCCCGAAAATAAAGTTTGCTGTTTTGCTAAACGGGTGAAAATCGTTTGAACTTTTTACCTGATGCATTAACCATGATGAACTGCTCAAATTCCCTTCATCAGCCTCAAAATACTCTGTTTTTTCTACATGATGGGTTATTAAAAAAGTAAACAATAAAAACCACGATATAACTAAATGAAATATTAAAAAAGCTAATAGTATTTGCATTAACGGAAGTGAAGAAAAAAATATGGGAATTAATAACGCATAAAAAATATAAATTAATTTAAACACCCAAAACTTCACAACCTCTTTGGTAGCATGTCGTTTGAAATTAAGGTTAGCATGCTTTTTTTGGTGAAACAACACAAAATCTTTATAAAACACCCAATACAAGGTATAAATACCATATAAAACAGGGGCATAAATATATTGCCATTTATGGTATTTTTTGGGCATTTTTTCTTTTGATAAATGAACAATACTTCCCAATTCAATATCCACATCATAGCCCTCTGTATTGGGGTAGTTGTGGTGTGAGTGTACATGCCTCTTTTTCCATAAATACCCGCTTATACCCATTAGCATAAACAGTCCCTCAAACAAGTTGGCATTGAGTTTACGGGATTTAAATATGGCGTTATGCGAAAAATCGTGTGCAAAGTTTAATCCCAAAAAAACCGAAGCAAACCCTAAAACGGTATACCACACAACCAGTATAAAAAATGTATCGGAGAAAAGTATACCAACATAGCCACAAATAAATAACAAAACATAAAACACAGCCTTTATTATTAAATAACCATTAGTTCTTATACCGGAAGATAAATACTGGTGCACCTCATTGCGAATACTCTTAAAAACAGCTTCTTCAGAAGCATTTTTAGCAAACTTGGGTTTATTTACTTCTATTGTCATAGCCCATCTTTTTTAAAAACCTAAAATGCGATTGAAGTGCCTTGTAGTAGGGCATTTCTATGTATTCAATGCCAAACTCTTTTGCTGTTTGCCTAAAAATGGGAACTACTTTCAAGTAATGTATATGGCAAATATTGGGTAACAAATGATGGAGGGCATGGGCATTAAACCCGCCCAAAGTCCAATTAAAAAACACACTTGAAGAGTTATAATCGGCACTAGTTAGCATTTGTAGTTTGGGCCAGCTCATATTTAGGTTACCGTCCTCATCAGGCAAAGGGTGCTGTACTCGGTCAGACAAATGTGAAACGCCCAAAACAGCCGTAAATACAATAGAAACCATGGCATGATTGAGCAAAAAAACTACTACAGTATGTTGCCATGCAAATGGTAATACCCAAATTGGTATTGCCAACATAAATATCAGATATACTATTTTGAAAAAGAATAATTTAATTATTTCTTTTCTTGGTATTTTTATTTTTATAGTTCTGCTGCTATACCCCAACACTAAAAGTGTCTCTCTAAAAAAGAACCAGTTAAGCGAATACAGCAAATACAAAAAAGGCGCATAAATATATTGGTATTTATGGTACCATTTCAGGGTTTGTGTATCCGTCATACGGATTAAAGGATTATGCAAAACATCAATATCACTACCTTCTATATTAGTGTATAAATGATGCGACTCGTTATGGTACTTTTTCCAGATGTACGCATTGTTTCCTTGCAGGTTAAAACTCAATTGAAATAAAAATTCATTAAGCTTTTTATTTTTTACTGCTACTCCATGTGCTGCATCGTGTGAGACGTTAAAGGCTGTGAGCAACACAAACAAGCACATCAGCAAATAAAAGATATAGAACAGCGGCAATGCTGTTACAGTTAGCATAACTACATAAAACACCGCTACAAGCCCGAAATACAGGGCTATTTTAAAGTTCATTAGAGGGCTGCCCCTATATGAAAGATTATTTTCTTGGAAATATGTATGAATACGTTGGTTTAGCGTTTTATAAAACGCCGTACCTTCATCGTGGCTAAATTTAAGTTTTTTCATAGCATTAAATTTTGTGCTACAAACCTATTTTAGCTTAAACAGCAGGTAAAAGTAAAAACTGCCTTGTGCAAAATCTTAATTTGCACTTTTTGCAAATAATACTATTCTTAAATAAAACAGCTATTAATTATTGCAATTTTATTTATTAAAAAATGATTTTCTTGAAATAATCCTTAATCTATCTTTCCAGTAGCTTAAACGCTCTATTTCTTCCATGTCCCTGCATTATTGCCAGGTTTATCCAGCTTAGGGCAAACTTTTCAAGCAATTCTACTTTGTCATCTCCACCAAAGTCGTAGCATGTCCCAAAACCTGTATCAAGAGCTAATTTTTGGGCTGTTTGTTTTGCCTCTGCATCATCGCCGGCCACAAACATATCTATCCCTATTTTCTCACCATTTATTTCATAAACAGGGTTTAGCATATTCTCAAAACCTGTACTATTAAAACACTTTGCCAGTTTTGCATTTGTATTTGCCCTTAAAGCATGAAAAGCCGTATCAAAACCTTCGGGCTTCATACGCACGGCATTTGTGGCATCAATAATGGTTTTATTGCTCACATTGCCTAATTGTGGGATTAAACCTAATACAATATGTGCAGGGGTAGTAAGTATTATAGTTTCAGCTTGTTTAGTTGCATTTTCAATGGTATCAAACTTTGGGTTTGAGATTAATGCATTTGCCTTTTCTGCTTTTGAAGATTGTGGATCCCTAACCCCGAAAACAACAATATGCCCTGCTTTTATCCATCGGCTTCCCAAAGCACTCCCCACATTTCCCGCCCCTATTATTGCTATATTCATTTTATTAATATTTATTAAACAAAATTAAAACTCGTGCCGTATAAAAATACCGGCATTATTATTCATAAAAAAATCCGAATTATTTATTTGGCTATTATCAGCGCCCAAACCAAATTGCCATAAATTTCTCTTTAATCCCAATCGAATTCTCTGTATATGGGCATTTGTCCCATTAGCTTCTGTACTAAATGCATTAATTAATTCCATTTGAGAAAATATGCTCCATTTATCCGCCAATTTAGGCTCAAAGCGGGTTAACACATAAAAATCTACTGCTGAATTATCTACTATATCATATACCAGCCAAGTAAATAAGGTAATGGCATTTTTTCGCTTATAAAATTGCACTCCAACCCTACCTAAAACACCTCTGTTTAGTATGGTGGCATTTATTACAGGAGCCACACCCTTTAGTTGAGGCAAATTGTACGATATGGCATTTACTATGCCCATTTGCGGTAGGTTTTGGGTAGTGGTTTGCTCGTAATCCATTACTCCGCGCGAACGATTAAACAATAGCCACGGGGTATTTTTTTCATTATGATTTTTAAACCATTTAAAAAAAAGCACATCAACACTGGCTTTTTTATTTCCTGCAAAAACCTCAAAGGGAGTTTGTGCTTTTGCATTACCCGCAATTACCCAAACCAATACTACCAGTACTATTCTTTTCATAATTAAAAGAATTTAAGTTGCGGTTTGCCTGCGGCAAACCGCAACAGACCTAAAAATTATTTTGTTGTTTTTTTCTCTAGCTGAGCTATTACCAAACGTGCAGCTTCGGCTCCGCTATTTTGTTGTTGTCCGGTAATAAGGTTCCCGTCTTCAATGGCAAAGGGCGTAAATGCAGGTTTCACCACAAAGTTGGTATTGGGTAATTTATTGGCTTCGTCTTCTATCCAAAACGGTTGGATTTTTTTGCCTACATAGCTATCGGCAAATTTCTCTTCGCTGTTGGCAAAACCCGTCCATTTTTTTCCTTCAACCAAGTATTTACCGTTGGGTAATTTAGCATCTAACAATACACAGGTAGAGTGGCATACCAAAGCTGTAGGGTTACCTGTTTGGTAGTATTTCACTACAAAATCTGCCAGTTTTTTATTGCCTTTAAAGGTATACATGGGGCTTTGCCCGCCAACTAAAAAAATAGCACTGTAATCACTCATATCTACATCAGCCAGTTTTCTTGTACTATCAATAAGTGCCATGTGTTTTTTAGAGTGTAACCAGCCCAGTGAAATTAAATCGTTTGCGCTGTAGCCGCTTTTATCCTCGGGGTTACTGTAGCTGTCAAACTCAAGTTTTCCTCCATTCGGGCTCACAATTTCAACTTCATAGCCTGCATTGGTAAACTCCCAATAGGGGTGTGTAAGCTCTGCTGCCCAACACCCTATGGGCCAGCCTGTAGTTTTTGATACTGAGGGATTGGCAGCAATCATCAGTATTTTTCCTTTGCTTGTTTGTGTGTGTTGTGCATTCGCAGCAATACCTAGTGTTGCTGTAAGTACTATAAGTGTAACTAACTTTTTCATAATATTTTTTAATTATTTATAGCACAAAGTTGAACACATATAGTACATTTGACAATATACTTACTTTTAAGTACTATACTTACTTTAAAGAAAGTATGTTGATAAAGAAACAGTTATGGGAGAATTTTTATATAATAACAAGCTATACTATAACCCTGTTGAATTTGCTATGGACAGAATTGGGGGCACGTGGAAAATGCCAATTCTTTGGCGGCTAAAAGACAGTATAATGCGCTATGGCGAGTTGAAAAAAGACATTCCGCATATTACACATAAAATGCTTACTTCACAGCTTAGGGAACTGGAAGCAGAGGGTTTTATACATAGGGAAGTTTATCCTGTTGTTCCACCCAAAGTAGAGTATTCTATTACCGAAAAGGGAAAACAATCCATACCCATTATTGAAACCATTAGAAATTACGGGCTAGCATTAATGGATGAGTTGGGTGTTAATGATGGAAAAACAAAAAATCAGCCTAAAAAGAAACCTTCTAAAAAATCGCCTAAAAAGTAAGCTACCAAAGCAGCAATAGTTCCTAAAGTAAGGGTCTCTATTATTCCTTTTCTTTTGCTGGTATGGTTTACTATGGATTTTAAATACCCTATGCCAATGAAACTAAGCCCCGTAAGTGATGCCGACCATATAAATGCATCTTTAGACTGCAAACCTAATATATAATCAATCAGGTACACCACTATAGGCACAAACCCCACCAAAACAAAGGATACAAAAGTCATTACACCTGATTGTAGCGGAGCCTTGTTACCACCATCGTGCATTTCCAGTTCTTCTTTCATCATCACATCCACCCATCGGTCTTTATCAGCTATTATCACCTCTACTACATCATTTAAAAGCTTACCCTCAAACCCCTTGGTGGCATATATTTCTCTCACTTCTTCTATTTCTTTTTCTCGCCAGTTTTCTATTTCCCAGTATTCTCTGCGCTTATGCTTTTCATAGTTTTCCCGTTCTGCCTTAGCACTTAAATAACTGCCTACACTCATAGCAAAACCGTCGGCAAACAGGTTTGCAAAACCTAAAATTAAAATTACATCGCTACCCAAACTTGCACCTGCAGCACCTGCAACTACAGCAAAAGTAGTAACACACCCATCTATACCCCCATATACAAACTCGCCCAAATAATCTTGGTACTTGCTTAGCTTGTTATTTCCATGGTGCAGGTGTACTTCGGTAGGTTTAGCAGTCATAATTGCGGCAAAGAATTAGTATTCGTATTAAGAAACCTTAAAATTACAGTTTCTTATTTGTAAAGATTATTTAGTTCCTCCTTTATTTTTTTGGTTAATCCTTTCACAACCAAATCATAAGAGTGGTCTATCAATTCTTTAATCAGTCTGTCGTCAATACTACCATCCATAACAATAGTATTCCAGTGTTTCTTATTCATGTGGTAGCCTGCGGTTACTCCTTCATGTTGCTCACGAAGTGATATAGCCAATTCAGGGTCGCATTTAAGGTTTATACTCACAAAATCATTCACATCGCAGGCACTAAACATCTTTCCCATTACTTTAAATACCAATGTATTCTCATCAAACGGGAACTCCTCGGTTACTCCGGCTTTGGCTATACAGTACTCCCTATACACTTCAATATCCATAGCTCAAAAATATAAAATACGAAGTGTTATTTCTGAAAACAGATTATTTAGAGTTAAAATCTACATACTCAGAAAGCCGTCTTTAGCTTTATCAAGGTCGCAGGCTACAGGTTTGCCGTTTTTCCCTTTAAAAGAACCTGAGGCACTATATTGCCATATTAGGTAATCGTTCCACCCTCTGGGTAGTTCAGGGGTTTGTACTTTACCGTAATTGGCTATCCAAAGCGGTACTGAACCTAAATTGTGGTTGGCAGGTAAATTGGCAGTGAGAAAATAGGCATAGCTGTATATAATATAGGTGTTTACACCTCCTGCTTTAAGGGTATCAAAAAAGCTATTTATATATTCTAGTACCTGCTCAGGGGTAAGTTTTGAGGGGTTAGCTTCAATATCTAATGTAGGGGGCAAATCTGCCTTGGGTAGCTTTTCAAAAGACTGCAAAAATGCTTCTGCTTCTAATTTTGCATCGGCAGCAGGGTTCTTATTGTTGTTAAGGGTTGCAAAATGGTAGTACCCCAGTTTTAATTTAGCAGCCTGGGCACCCTGTGCATTTTTAAGCGCAAAAGGGTCAATATAGCCTACCCCTTCGGTAGCTTTTACATAAGCGAAGAGCACTTCGCCCGGAAGCGGTGTAATTGGTGATTGAATTTCATTCCAGTCTATATCCCATTGATAGCGAGATACATCAATTCCATTGATAGAGTAATTGCTCATAATAGTTTTTTTGTGAAATATACAAAAAAAGCCCTGTCTCTCGACAGGGCTTTTAAATGTTTATTAATTTTTATGGAAGGGGATTAATAAACAACTCTAAGTGTTTTTGCTTTACCGTTGCTCTCTACTTTTATTATATAAATGGTTGAATTATTATTTGCTTTTGCCGGTACATAATTCACAGTTTCACCTGCAACTACTTTGTTTTGTGCAAACAACTGCTGCCCTAAGGTATTGTATATACTTACCTTAGCCTGCGCATCATGGTTATTGTTTTTGTAAACTATATGTATACCACCGTCAGTATATGCATAGCTTCTTTCTTGGTTTTGTAGTTCCGCTATACTTGTTGTGGCTTTTCTAGTAAAGTTCAGGGTGAATCTGGCTTTTACTTTCTGGTTGTAGTTTTCATCGTGGGTGAAGCTGTAGTCTTCTGTGAGTAGGTCTGTGGTGGTGCCTGTTTTGTTGTCTACCAGTGCTACGTTGTAGTAATTGTTGTAGTCTATGGTGATGGGGCTTATAGTGTATTGTCTCCCCGGTTTGTAGCTTTCGAAGAATATATCAGTAGTGTAGGTTTCTGATACGGGTACTGCGTTTAGGCTTAATAAATCTCCATTCCCATGTCTGCTGTATAGTGTGGGGACTTCGGTAGTGAAAGATTTGAATTTGTAGATGTCTAATTGGGGGTCGAAGTCTTTTGTTGAGCCGTCTATGAAGCATACGCTGTATTGGTCCATGTGGTTTTCTTGGTCTTTTACTTCTATTCTAAAAATGTCATAGTTGGTTTTGAAATAGGTGTTGGCGGGTAATGAGTCTGTTCTTGAGGTTCGCATGTGGTTTTTCAACTGGACGCTTTGACTGGTAGCATCAGCTTTTACCCAGAAGGCCATAAAAGGAGGTATTTGTCTCAGGGTACTGAAGATACTCCCTCCACTGGTATTGTAGTTGGTTATCCCGCTCTGGTTCATGGCTTTTAGTTGCCCTGCGCCTTGGTCCCATATATGAACGGCTTTGTAGGTGGGGTCGAAGTCTGCGTCGTTGATTAGGTTGTGGACGCTTAGGTTGCTGGGAAAGTAGTTGGGGATTAGGTTCCATCCTCTTTGGGCGGCTGTGCTGCTATCGCCTTCGGGATCGAAGGTGTAATCCAGGTTGAAGGTTTTGGTGCCGTCGTTGGGGGTTCCGCTTATGCTTACGGTGCTGCTGAAGTCGAAGAAGTTGTCGCTGTTGTTGGATAAATAGATGGCGTAGCCTTTGTTTTCGTCGTCGGTGGTGTTGTTGGCTTCTGTCCATCCTTCGGCTACGTTGTTGCTACTTCCGCCTCTTACGGTGCCGTCCCAGTAATATACGTTTCTTCTTCCTGCGGGTGTGCTGTTGCTGGCTCGGGTGTTTAGTCCTGTTTCGAAGTTGTCTATGAGTTCGTCTACGGGTAGGGAGAAGCTTCTCCATCCGTCGGTGGTGGAGCCTATGGTTTTTTGGAAGGTTACGCTCCCGCTTATGCTCCCTCCTCCGTCGGGGGTTCCTGTGCCGTGAATTAGGCTTCCTCCATTACCTACGGTGAGTAGGCTGGCGGTGGTTAGGGTGGTACCAGTGGTGATTTCTAGGGGGCCGCTATGGGTGAAGGCGCTTCCTGATAAACTTTGGGCGCCGCCACTGGCGAAGTTTAGGGTGCCTGCTCCGCTTGTGCCGTTGCCGTTGTTGGTTAGTGTGCCGTGGATGGTGGCGGTTACGCCGCTGGATAGTGTCAGGACAAAGGTTGAGTTGATGGTTAAGTCTTTGCAGGTGAAGGCGCCGGGGGTGGTTGAGGAGGCTATCACGGCATCGGTCGTGCTGTTGGGCGCTCCACTACTCCACGTCGATCCGTTCCAGGTGGTACTCCCTGAGGTACCTTCTCCTTCTATGGCAAAATCATATTCCGCTTCATCATCATCACTATTTTTAATAGTAATGGTTGCACTACGTGTACCAGAAGCTGAAGGGTCAAACTGAATAGTAAAAGTAGTACTGCTACTACCGGATATCGGACTGCTGGGCTGTGCAGTAATAGAGAAATCTGAAGCATGTGTACCTGATATTTCAACTTTTGGGTTACCCAAAACCAACTCTGAGCCACCCGCAGTGTTTTCTATAGTAAAAGTTCTTGATATAGTTCCGCTACTTACAGCTGTACTACCAAAATCGGTATGGTCTGCTGTAGTGGGTGTAACATCACCATCAACAATATTTTGGCTGTTCCCAGTTACATTTATTTCAGCAGAGAACAAGGTAATAACCCTTGCCTCTCCTTCATCGCTTGTATTTGACTCATCTGCATAACCCGCAACTACTACATTGTGGTCTAATGCAGTAAGCCAGCTATCATCGCCCTCACCTGAGGATAATAAATTGGTTTTAGTTCCAAATGTTATTGAAGCACTGGCATTGGTTCCTGATACTTCGCCAATAACTACAGAGGTATTATTACTACTTCCCCCGTTATAGCATACCATAAATTCTTTATCTGCCAACCACTGACCTGTTATGTCTCTTCCGGTTTGTCCACTTTCAAAAGCATACGTTGAAGTACTTAGTGTTATAGTAGTACCACTCACAGTTCCTACCCTTGCTTCACCATGGTCACTACCTGCATCATCAGTAAAAGCAACTACAAACTGGTCGTCGCTAAGGGCAGTTACATTTGTATATGATGTTGCATTACTTCCCGCTGTGTGAAAAGTTGTAGCACTACCCACTGTATTAATACTGGTACCTGAAACCTCTAGTATACGAACTTCACCGGGGTCATTTGTGCTACCATCTTGCTCGTATGAAACAACAAGTTTAGTAGGAGAAAGCGTATCAATTGAAGGGTAGTTAACATCTCCGTTATCAACCAACTGTTCGGTACCGTAAGATATTGAAGCACTTGTACCCGAACCTGAAACAGTTCCTATGCGAGCGTACAAATCATCGCCTGCATCCTTAACATATAAAAAAGCAAATGTAGTACTGGTAAGTGCTATACAAGGAAACTGATCATAAGAACCTGCTGAATTTAAATCAACCGTACTAAAATCGTATGTATTGGTAGAAGCCGTAATCCCTTTGGTACCTGTATTCAAAGTAAGTACTCTACCTGCACCCGGATCGGGAGCACCTACTTCCCTTTCATACAACACCACTGCAATGGTATTAGACAATACAGCTACACTGGCCAAACGTTGGTCGTTACTTTCAATAGTAACTCGTGAACCCCAGGTAATAGTACGTGTACTAGAGTTTACTTCACCTATTTTACCGTATAAATCTGTACCTGATGATGTGGTTTGCTTATAAATGGCCAAAACAAAATCTTCATCAATAGCTACTACCCTAACATTGGCAGATGTAATACTACTTTCAAAAGTACTTACACCACCTACTGTGTAGCTTCGTTGGGCATTTAAAAAAGAGTGTGGAATAACAAAGAGTGATAAAGCAAAGGCAATAACCATTGCATTTTTAAGCAACTGTTTTTTCATAAAGCAACTAAATTATTTCTATTTTAAAAAGTTTTTACAAGCAACTGATTTTCCTTTAAGCCTAGCTTTAATAGAAAATCTGCGGTAAAAATACCTTCATCTAAAGAAATAATCTCGATGCTTACGGTTTTATTATCAACGGTTATAACGTCGATTGTCTTTTTTTCAGAACAATTAATAATTGTCCCAGGAATTAATTTTTGGTTATTAACAGCTTTTTGTTCTTTGTATGAAATTTGTACAATTTTAAAAGCTGTTTGTTGCCATTTGGTATACGCTCCCTTATTCCAAGGGTTACACGCATCAACCAAAGCAATAATTTCATCGGCAGGCATAGTTTCCCAATTAATACTTACCTCTTTTAGCCCGGGTCGCTTATAATATTTGGCAAGATTTTGGTTTTGTGGAATAAGGGGTAATTTATTGCCCATTACTTGCAATCTTTGCAAAAACTCATGTGCCATTTGTGCCCCGGCTTCACTTAAAATACGCGTATGCATACCATAAGTATCTCCTTTGCGTATAGGTACAGGTGCCTGCAAAGCTATTGCCCCCGTATCCCAACCTGCATCCATTTTGTGTATAGTTACTGCTCCGTTTGCTTCTTGGTTTTTAATTTGCCAAAACACAGGGTCAGAACCTCTATAGGTGGGTAATGCACCAAAATGGAAGTTAAAAACTCCAAGCGGTGGTGTATTGAGTATTTGATTTGGAATTTTAAATGGAAATGTAAGCACCCAAGCTACATCAACATTTATAAGCTGTAGCCACGTACTTAGTTTCTTTAACTCGTTTTTTGAAACTATTTTATGGGGTATATTGTAATTTGTAGCAATGGCTACTAAATCTTTTGCAGCATCGTGGTCGCCAACAGGTATTACCATACCGGCCAGTAACTTTTGGCTATAAAGCAACTGTAAAGTAGGTGTACTTAATGGACTATTACAAAATACTACAACCTTCATAGTTTACGAACATGGGTAAGGGTTAAACCAGCCTGATGAAAATTGCCCCCTATTCCAGTTTTTTATTTCATCAGAATTAACCATCTCTTTTTTAATAGTTTTTTCTCCATGTTTAATATATGTAGGGAAATCGCTTTGTTCACCACTTTTTGTATAGGTAAACTCTCCTCTCACACTTATATGCCTATTATTCTTCAAAGCTTCGCACACTTCAAGGGTATCCCATTCATCAAATTTTTCTAAAGTCTTAAATAGCGTATGGGCTGCTTCGTAAGCCAAGGCAGCAAACATATCAGGTGCTTTTTTATGCTTAGCTGTGTAGGCAGCTACAAAAGCTTTGTTTTCATCATTATCAAGTTCAGGAAGCCAGGTTGATACCGTAGTTATATTATCAATTTCTATATTACCGGTACCCAAACCCAATGGTGTTGCAAGTAAAGGCAACCCACCATCATATCCCTTACCAATACATTTTTGGTAAAACTCGTCAGCATCACTGCCACTATAAAGACACAATAGTGCTTTGGGTGCCCCTTCATTAATTGTATTTTTAAGTCTTACTTTAAAATCTTCTTCATTAAATTGTTGTGTGCTGTGAAATCCTGTTATTTCTCCTTTTTGTTCCTCAATTCCCCTTGAAAAAGCAGCTAAAAAATTATAACCCCCATCAAACAAACTACTAGTACTTACCACTTTTTTATATTTCTCAGCAGCAAAGCCCCCTAAAGCATACATGCTTTGCCACATTGCCAAGCTATGAATAAAAGTGGTAGTTGAGGGCTTAAAATCATCTACTAAATTAATTTTTGCTCCGGCATCTAACAGAAAAAGAGGAACGCCCGATTGTGTAAATAAACTGTTTAATTCTTGCCAGCTTTCACTGCCTACCATTGCAAAACAAACATTAATATCATGCATTAATAGTGTATTTGCCTTGCCTACTATTTCTTTTATATTCTCACCTTTTCCTACATTTTCCATGTTATAATTCACTGAAATAGCTTTACTTGGAAATGCAAGTTTTATCCCTCGCAATAAATATTGGGATAACATGGTATAGGTTGATGAATGGGGGACTAATATGCCTATATTCAACTCCATTATTTTCTGTGTGTTTATTGTAATTAGCAAAAAATTATAAAAAACCCCGAAACTTTTATTTCGGGGATGATAGGGCTAACTTATTAATTGATGATTTAAAATAAAATTCACGATTAATTGCGCGACGGAAATAAACCTGAAATACAAATGATGTAGTAAATAGCTTCCCAAGGCGCTCGTAAATCGAAATCTTGAGAAGTACCTGTATGACCCACACTTAATGAAGAAGTATCTACCTCTACATGCGCCGGTGCCAAATGTGTATCGGGCGAGTCTGAAAAGAAAGTGACACCATCACTTTTAGCGTAGTATCCATCGCCGGGTTCTTCAACACCACCAACATCTTTGTATGCTCTTTGTCTTGCTTGTATGGTAACCGAACCGATAATATCATGTGAGTGGCGCGGCATATCCGTTATGGACATGACATGTGTTTCTTTTCCTGCTTTCGCTCCTAATTGTATAGGGTTTAGCCCGGGACCATGTCCTGCATGTACACCTCTGCGTCCTCTAAAATCAGGTAGGCCGAATGTAGTTCTACCATCTCCTCCATAGGTTGTACCCAATAGTGAAAATAGTGCTTGGTTAGAGTTTATAGATAATAACTGTCCTTCACAAAAAGACCAGTTTCTTGGAGGAAAATTTCCTCCGAATAATCTTATTTCTGCTAATGTTCCTTCCATTTCTTTAAATTCTTTTTTAGTAATTGAATGAATTGATAAAATTAATTACGGCTTGGGTAAGTTCCTTGCATACAAATAATATAGTTTACTGCCATATATGGCGAATGCACATCAAACGGTGTACCTGTACCTGCATTGCCTGCAACCAATGTGTTGGCTGTAATTAGTGCCGAAGTTAGTTGCATACTTGCATCTTGCGAATCGTTATAAGCAGCTACACCATCTATTTTGGCAGGATAATGACCTGTAGGGAATTCTTCATCGCCCTCAGCCGATTGAGCCGGTTGGATTACAGCTGCAGAAATTCCTCCTACCAATAAATGGTTGTGCGAAGGTAAATGTGTAACGTTTAAAGATATTTCTTCCTGCCCACCGGGTACAGCAAAATCTTTGGGAGGCAAACCAGGTCCTGAGCCAAATTGTAAACAAGAACGTCCTCTCAAATCAGGCAATTTGAAGGTTGTACGCCCGTCGCCACCATATTTTGTACCTAATATTGAAAAAAGTGCTGTATTTGAGCTGATTGCAAGTAATTGTCCATCGCAAAACGCCCAAGTTCTCGGGGCAAAATTGCCACCAAACATTCTTACTTCTCCTATTGTTCCTAACATAATTTTAATTTTTTAATACTTAAACAATTGATTTAATTTCTTGACGGATAAATACCAAACAAGCAAATAACGTAACTCATAGTTAAATAGGGCGGCATTTTATTAAACTGTTGCGAGCCCCCCGTCAAGCTTGTTTGCAAATTTGCTACTGCTCCCACTTCATCAGGAGCCATAAAACTGTCAGTAGTTTTTGAGTATGCATTTGCTCCGTCGTAACCTGCCGGCACATTGTTTTCTGCTTCTTCCAAAGTCCCTGCCTCTCCATTTGCTTCATGAGACAATGTTGCGGTAATTGAACCTGTAAGTGAGTGTGAATGTGATGTTAGACTCAAAATATTAAGTTGCCCAAAGTCAAAGCCCCCCCGTTGTCCGAGCCTGTACGAAAATAGTCCCGGACCATGTCCCGGTCCTATGGGTGCCCTTCCTCGTAAATCAGGCAAGGCGAATGAAGTACGGCAATCTCCACCATAAGTACAACCCAAAATTGAAAATAAAGCATCGTGTTGTGCAATTGATAATAACTGTCCTGCACAGTATGCCCAGTTTCTGGGCGCAAAAGTTCCGGCAAACATTCTGATTTCGCCAATTGTTCCTTCCATAAGTGATAGTTTAATTAATAGTTTACTTAAGCAATTTAGAAAAATATTTTTCTCATTCAATATTAATTTAGCATTTAATGTATTTACATTACATATAATGTTGATTATTAGTTATATATAGAATAATTAATACTTATTTAACATTTCACAATAATTAGTTGTAATTTTATTATTTAACAACTTTTAGTTGTTAAATAGGTATTATTACCCCCGTTAAAACACCCTAAAATTAACGTCTATTTTTCAATTCATTTTTTTGCATAAAAAAAGACCTTGTCTCCCGACAAGGTCTCCTAACTGTTAATATGAATAAATTGTTATTTATTCCGAATTAATGTAAGTGTACCTCTGTACACCTTATCTGCCTGCCCACGTAATCTGTAGTTTATTACTACAAAGTATACTCCGGCAGGGCAATCCGCACCTGTATTCATGTTTTTTCCATCCCACTTAGCGTCTTTATTTTCAGCCCTAAACATTTGCTCTCCCCAACGGTTAAATATGCTTACGTCATATTTCTCCTCATTCAACACTTCAACATCAAATAAATCGTTAAGTGAGTTTCCATCACCCGGTGTAAATACGTTTGGTGGGTTAATTTTAACTTGGAAGTCATAATCAAAATTACACCATGCTGTATCAACACATCCCTCAGGACTTTTCACTGCTAAACGTATAAAGTAGTTGCCTTTATTTTCACCATAGTTATATGATGCGTTTGGATAATTGGGCAAATTATTACCATCAACAAAACCGTTGCCATCTCCAAAATCCCACCATATATCTTGTGCATTTACCGACTCGTTTTTGAAATATATAAACGGTTTGCTATTGGTGTCACACACTAAACGTGCATCAACTTCTCTTACAACAATTTTCTTCACTGCTGAGGTTGGACAAGCAGGCTCACCGGGTTGGGGCACATAGGTTGGCCTCAACTGTACATACCATGTACCCGGCTTATCAAACTTGTGCCATTGCTTGTCTCCACCATTTGCTTTAGTACCTTTAGTGGTATCGGTATTGTTTTCCCAAATCCAATTAAAGTTATTATATATAGTGTCAGAGTTACTTGTAAATTGTGTTGAATCTCCCACACATAAGATGCTATCGCCAACTGTGAAAGCTGTTTTGCGCGATGGTAATACCCTTACTATAAATTTACGGTAGTTACCATTGGTTTGTCCGGTATCAGGATATATTCCATCACATTTTCCTGAGCCTAGTGATGTTAAATCGTTTTGTAGTAAGAATATTTCGTATACCCCGGCCGAATCGTATGTATGTGTTACATTACTATCAGCTTTAGTAGTTAAAAAGTCTCCATCTCCAAAGAACCAAGTCCACTCAGCCTCTTGTGTAGGGTTTATACTTATGTTTCTTAACTCAACTGTAAATGGAACACATCCTACTGAATCAGCTGCAAACTCAAACTTAGGTCTAGGACCTTCAAGTGAAATAGTCCGTTTAATAGAATCCGTACATCCCAATTTTGTAGTTACTTTAAGCGTTATCTCATAATCTCCAAAAGCAGTATATAGTTTTGAAGGGTTTTGTAGTATCGAAATGCTCTGTGTACCTTTATTATCACCAAAATCCCACTCCCACTTCACAATCTCATCACATTTAGTGTTGTTTACTAAACGGCATGGGTCAAGCATTAAACTGGTATCTGTAAAGTTTACAGTAGGGCTACAGTTGCTTAAAGCCTTGTTAAATGAGAAGTTGCCTGATACGCCCGACACTCTAATCTTTCTTTTAATAAGTTGCTTACAGCCTATACTATCTGTATACTCAACTTGTACATCATACTGCCCGGGTGCCGAGTAGCTGATACTTGGATCATTGGGTACATTTGTTTGCCAGCCCATCCCGTCTCCGAAATTCCAACGGATTGACTCGTATTGTCCCGGATTAGGTTGTGGCCTAAAGTTACCATTCGCATCTACTGTTGGGTCTTCCCAATAATCATGATCATCCAAAATAAACGGATAAGTAAGTATAGGTGAAAATAAGTAATACCTAGCAGTATCATAAAATTGTACCGGGCTATTTTTACATACTATGGTATCATCTATCATTAAATCTGACAAGAAACCTGTAATTGCAACCCTAGCATTTAAGAAAGGCGGGTTATCACAACATGATCTTCTGTATACTGTTACTCCCATAGAATCTACAGGTAATTTTTGGCAGGGCACTATAGTATGCGAAATAACATTTCGTGCCTGATTGGTATATCTGTGTGAACGAAGTATATCAGGAGTTGAATCTTTTACACTTACATAAGTTGTTTTGCCCGTAGCAGCATCAAAAACTCTTGTTACTAGAGAGTCTGTAACAACAGGAGGTGAATTGTCTACCATTTTATAGCGAATACGGTAATTAATGAATTTACTTCCTCCAACAGGTATATACCTGAAGAAACTATCAATCTCTACCACACCATCTCCCCAGTTCCATATCTCTGCACCAATACTATCACTAGAATATGTAGATGAGTTTTTGTGCGGTAAAAAGGTAGAGTCACGCTTCACAAAAATGTCTTGTGGAGAACATGTACGAGAGAAAGTGAAGGTATTGTTTGTATTAAACCCATCATAAAATTTAAATGCAGGGTTAGATTGTATATAACGGTATGCATTGTGGTACCATTTCTCATCCATACAGGGTTGCCCTGTTACCGGGTCTACACCATTTTGAATTCTTAAACCTATAGTTACCCAACCATCAGGGCTGGCAATTTTTGATGGATAAGTACCATTGGGTTGGTACTGCCAAAATATACCACCCACATTTGGTGGTGTGCCACTATTTGTTGCTGAACTCCAAGGTGTAAAGTTTCTATCTACCACTGTACCACTTTGAGGCACCCATTTATTCAAGACATTTGGTGTACCGTCGACCCTATCGGCCAAAGAGTCAAAATGGAACCAGTACTGTTGCCTGTCGCAACTTGGACCTGTACGAGAAAAGTTAAACTCAAACCCATATACATTTGAAGGACCATAGCAAGGAATTCCCTCCCATCTTAATCCATTAGCATTGGGAGCTTGTAACGCAAGTCGTATTGAAGCTGTTGACTCACAAGCAGAATCAGGCATAGCCGGGTCATTATGACTTGAAGTCATTGCTCGTATCTGAGGGTCTTTTTTACTTGTATCTCTTAAAGTGAACTGAACTGTATAGCAACGCTCTTCTCCCGGAGTATACCAGTGTTTAGGCAATGAATCGTGCGAGAAGTTACAGTTTATCCATTTACCGTTGGCATCATAAGTATTTCTTGGAGCCAAAGTACCCGGAAAATGCAGATTATTGTACTTTGCCAGTTTTGGATAAATAGGGCGTGAATCTGTAGTACATTGTGGTGCTACATTATCATCAAAATCCCAAACACGGATAGTATGGCTGTTTTTGCTATTTGGAGCATCCCTCATTACTGTGGCCAAACCTCTTACCAGTTTGTTTCCATCAAATTCTAAAGTATCCCCATTAATGGCTATAGTACTACCATCAGCACTTACATATACATTTTTACCTGTACGTGTAACTAAATTTTGAGCTATCCCTGTTTTAAGGTCAATAGTATCATACTGAACATTTAAATGTGTTTCATCAATAAACTGAAATATCTCTTGGTTCATTGATATATAGTAAAAATCATTAAAAGGCTCTTCGTCGTTTAAGTAATACCCCGATTGATTTACAAAGCGTACGGTATCCTTAATTTTACATTGGTAACGCTGGTTTCTGCGTACAAATGTAATTCCGGGTTGATTGGCCCTAGTTTCTAACAACGCACCCGGTCCTTTAACATGAACAGGATAAATAGTATCAAATACACAACCGTTTGTAAATAACCTAAAAGTTACATTATATGGCCCAACTCCTGTGAAGTCGTGAGGAGCTGACCAGTTTTGATTATCCGTATTTAAGTTTCCTGATGGAGGATCATCAAAAGACCATAAGAAAGTAGCATTAGGTACTACAGGATGCTCGAAAATAAAGTTCTGGTTATTTACACATTGCACATCGCCATTTTTAGCTGATACGCGCAATGCAGGATTAGTATTACAAGCAGCTTGTTTTGCAGCAGTGTCAAAACAACCGTTGTTTGATTCTATAATAAGTTTACCTATAAAACAACCGTTTTTGTTATATGTATGAGCCACACTAGCCCAATCTGTAGTATTTTTTGCACTTCCATCTCCAAACTCCCAAGTAAAGCTTTTGGTTTGGTTTTGTGGAATTAATGAAGTGTTTGTAAGTACTACACTGGTTGATAAACAATTTGTGGGATTAGGGGTAGAGAAGTTTGCCCCAATATCAGGTCTGATTGTAATTAAAGCAGGTTTCTGCACAAAGGCAATACACCCTTTTGAATCACGAACTTTTAACTGAGGAGTAAACTGCCCACCTGCAACAACAACAGTCATAGTATATGGTCCTATTTTACCACATGTTGCTCCCGAATCAATTCCACCATCTCCGTAAAAAAACTCTTTCCAAACTATTGGATTTCCGCTTGGTGTTTTTACATCACAATCGTACTCAAAGCTATTGCCGTTGAAACATTGTGGTGTTGGAGATAGCAACTTAAAATCCGCTATCGGATTTTCGTGGATAGTAATGTTTACTGTTTTTGAACATTTAACAACACCGCCTGCATAAATTCTCATCTCAACCGGAACGGAAGTTGCCGGAGAGCTTCCTCCGGTGGGGGTATTCCAAATGTTTGTTACAGTTTCACCCTTAGATGTCCCATTGTTAAACACCCAAACAATAGAGTCGTTGTTTAACACATCAGGACCTGAAACTTTGAAAGTTTCTGAAACCCCTACACAGCCGTCTGCATTAGAAGTAACAGTGCATTGGGCATTTGCTTCTTGGTTTACAAAAAAGGCAATAAGGAGCCCTGCCATTATATGGCGCAGTAAATTTTTAAACTTAATCATAACTTATAGGTATTTTATTATTTTAGCATTTATTTCATAGTAAGCACATAGGCGTAATAAATAAATCGTCTATAAGAAAGATGGCACAAAGGTTTTAAGGGTTGCAAAAGATTTATAGTTTATACAAAACCTAAATTTATTTCTACAAAAAACCTTTTTTAAATTATAAATATTATAATCAAGTATAAAAATGCAATTATGTATAAAAAAAGCCCCACCTAAAAGGCGGGGCTTTTTAAACTATCTGTTTTAAATTGTTTATTTCTCTCTGAATAGAGTTACTGAACCTCTATATCTTTTCTCTTCACGTCCGCGTAATCTATAATCAATTACTACAAAGTATACACCCGCCGGACAATCGTTTCCGGTATCCATGTGGGTACCATCCCATTGCTTGTTTTTATCTTCAGCAAAGAATACACGCTCACCCCAACGGTTAAATATACTTATTTCATATTTCTCTTCATTCTCAACAATTACATCAAACAACTCGTTAAAGTTATCTCCTGAACCGGGAGAGAATGCGTTAGGAGGGTCTATTCTTACTTGGAAACGGTAACTGAAACCACAATCTGCAGAATCTTCACAACCTTCGGGGCTACGAACAAATAATCTCACAGTGTAGTCGTTTTGGTTTTCACCATAGTTGTATGCAGCATCAGGGAAACCTGATAATGTGCTTCCATCAACCCATCCTTCGTTCACACCAAAGTCCCAAAGAATCTCTTGCGCATTGGTTGAAAGGTTCTTGAAGAACACAAAAGGAAGATTAGTAGTATCACACTCAAAGTCAGCTTTCACATCTCTTACAAATACACGCTTCACTTTCGAAGTCTTACAAGTAGGGTCTCCGGGAGCAGGCGTATAATCAGGACGGAATTGTACATAATATGTACCTGCCGAATTAAACTGGTGGTATAACTGAGTTCCACCACCCGCACTATCTAAGTTGGTTTCAGCTCCATCTCCCCATACCCATCTGAAAGTTTCATATATAGCATCAGAGTTGCTGGTAAACTGAGTTGAGTCTCCAACACAAAGTACACTATCACCAATAGTAAAGTCTGTTGCACGTGATGGTAATACTCGTACTATATACTTACGATACTGTTGGTTAGTAAAGTTAGAATCAGGGAACAGAGCAGTACAGCTTCCTGCACCAAGTGGAGTAACATCTTCTTGCAATACAAACAACTCATAAGTACCCGGTGTAGTATATGTATGCAACACATTAGAGTCGCTATTAGTTGTTAAAAACTGCCCGTCACCCCAGAAATAAGTCCAGTTAGCAGATGCAGTTGGGTTTATACTTGTATTTCTCAGTTCAAGTGTAAACGGTACACAACCTACAGAGTCAGCAGCAAACTCAAACTGTGGTCTTGGACCTTCAAGAGATATGGTTCGTACTATAGAGTCTACACAGCCTAATTGCGTGGTTACTTTAAGTACTACATCAAAATCTCCAAACGAGGTATATACTTTCGATGGGTTTTGCAGTATAGACTGGCTTTGGTTATTTGGTTTGTTATCACCAAAATCCCATTCCCATTTCACTATATCATCACACTTGGTACCATTAACAAGTACACAAGGGTCAATCATTAAAGAGGTATCAATAAAGTCCACTGTAGGGCGGCAATTCGCCAAAGCTCTATTAAATGTAAAGTTTGATGATACACCGGTAACTGTTATGCGTTTGGTTTCAATTTGTTTACATGAGAAACTATCTATGTATTCAATCTTAACATCATAGATACCCGGATCAGGGAAACTACTTACAGGATTATCAGGTACTGACGAGTTCCAGCCCGAACCATCATCAAAGTTCCAACTTAATTTCTCATAATCTTTTGGAGCAGGACGTGGACGTGGACGTGGTGTAACACCATCATTCAAGAACACTTGTTTTGCTTTATCCCAATAATCATAGTCATCAATAATAAATGGAGGTACAGGTATAGGGAATTCTAAGTAGTACCTTGCTGAGTCAAAGAACTGGATTGGTGTATTTCTACAAACAATCGAGTCGTCAGAGTTTAAGAAACTTAAGAAACCTGTAATGGCTATCCTTACATTCTCAAACGGAGGATTATCACAACATGAGTTTCTGAATACTGTTATACCTAATGAGTCGAAAGGAAGTTTCTGACACGGTATAATAGTATGCCCCACCCTATTCCAATTAGGTCTTAGGTAACGGTGCTCCCTAATAATATCAGGCGTTGAATCTCTTGCATCAACAAACGTTGATACACCTAAAACAGGGTCATAAATACGTGTTAATATAGAGTCTATCTTAACAGGTGCAGAGTTTCCTGAGATTCTGTAGCGGATTCTGTAACTGTAGCATAAGTTAGCATCACAGTTATACCTTACAAAACTGTCAATCTCAATTTCACCGTCTCCCCAGTTCCAAATCTCAACACCAATACTATCACTAGAATAAGTAAAGTCATTAGTAGCAGGTAAGAAAGTAGAATCACGTTTTACTCTCACATCATTTGGAGAACACGTTCTCTCAAAAGTATACAAGCTATCAGGTTTATTTTGGTCAGAGTTAAATTTAAATGCTGCGTTTGCATTTATATAACGGTATGCACTATCATACCAAACCTCATCAATACAAGGTTGACCTGTTTTAGGGTCTATACCGTTTTGTACTCTGAAACCGATAGTTACCCAACCGTCAGGACTTGCAATCTTCGAAGGATAAGTACCATTAGGTTGATATTGCCAGAATACTCTACCCACATTTGGCGGCAAACCTAAAGTTGCCAAAGGCCATGGAGTAAACATCCTATCTACAACGGTACCGGCTTGCGGTATCCATTTATCAAATACATTCGGAGTATTATCAGACCTATCAGCAAATGAGTCCAGGTGAATCCAGAACTGTTGTCTATCACACGAAGGTCCTGTTCTACTGAAATCGTAGAAGAAACCATATACGTTAGCAGGTCCGAAACAAGGTATACCTTCCCAACGTAATCCGTTAGCATTAGGCCCTTGAAGTGCTAAAGGTGCAGTAGCTACAGACTCACAAGCATCATTAGTTTGTGGTGAAGGGTCATTTCCGCTAGCTGTTGAGTTTTGAATATTTGGGTCAGGGCTACTAGTATCTCTAAGTGTTAAACGTACTTGGTAGCAACGTTCTTCACCAGGAGTATACCAGTGCTTAGGTAATGAATCGTATGAGAAATTACAGTTTACCCATTTACCATTGGCATCATAAGTATTCCTAGGTGCTAAGGTACCCGGGAAATGTAAATTATTATACTGAGCCAGTTTAGGGTATATAGGTCTTGAATCTGTAGTACACTGTGGTGCTACATTATCGGCAAAATCCCATACCCTTGAAACATGCTTCCCGTTATTATGAAACCCGTCAAGGAATGAGTTATTAATTCCTTTAACTACAAAAGCTCCATTCAATATAATAGTATCAGAGCCTACTGCTAAAGTATCGCCACCTGCACTTTGATAAACATTTCTTCCGGTTTTGGTTTGGAAGCTTTTTGCAGTTGTAGGCTTAAGCTGAATGGTATCAAAATCTATATGTGCTGTAGTAGGAGTGATAAATTGGAATATAGCTCCCGTATTATCCAGCGTATAGTAAAAATCGTTGTAAGCAGAGTCATCATTAAAGTAGTATGATGAAATATTTGGGAAATAAACAGTATCCGTAATATTACACTGATAACGTTGTGCCGGTGGAATAAGTGGTGAAGGTTTAGTTTCTATACCAGCACCGGGTCCTTTAACGTGAACACGATAAACAGTATCAAATATACAACCTGAAATAGCTACTTGGAAAGTAACATCAAAAGGCCCTGCCGAAGTAAAATCGTGAGTAGCAGTCCAGTTTTGGTTATCAGTATTAAACTGGCCTGATGGCGGGTCATCAAAAGTCCATAAGAAACCTGATGCATTTTGGATTACAGGATGTCTGAACTCAAAATTTTGAGCACCGAAACATTGTACATCACCATTTGCTACAGTAACATTAAGTGTAGGGTTAATATTACAACCCGCTTGTTTTTCAGCAGTATCAAAACAGTTATCGTTTGATTCTATAATTAAACGAGCGTTGAAACAACCGTCTTTAAGATAAGTATGACTTGCAGAACCCCAACTTGTAGTATTATCAGGGCTACCATCACCAAACTCCCATTTGAAACTCTTCACATTTATTTGAGGAATAAGTGAAGTATTGGTCAATGTAACCGGAGTGAAAAGGCAGTTGGTAGGATTTGGAGTAACGAAATCAGCACCCAAATCTGCTCTAATTTGTATTAATGCATTCTTATCAACAAATGCTATACAGCCTTTATCGTCTTCAATTTTAAGTGAGGGTGTAAAGAAACCTCCCGCAGGATTTGGTGGTGTATAGGTGTAAGGTCCGAATGTACCCGGATTACCGTTACCATCTACTTTACCTCCATCACCATATACAAACTCATATTTTATAATAGGGTTACCGCCCGGAGTTGATGAATTATTAGCAAACACAAAAGAGTTACCATTAAAACATTGCGGTGTCGGAGACTGCAATGTAAAATCGGCAACAGGGTTTTCGTGTATGGTAATATTTCCGGCGGCATTACAAACTTCAGCACCGTTTTTATATACTTTCATAGTATAATTACCGGGTGCCCCGCTTACAGCGTTGTTCCAAAGGTTAGTTACACTTTGCCCAATAGATTTACCATTTCCAAATGTCCATACAATTGAGTCAGCCCCTGCAAGAGCAGGACCTGTGGCACTAAAACTTACCGGCACGCCAACACAACCGTCTGACTTTGCAGTAATAGTACACTGTGCATTGGCAGTATTTGCAAAAAGTAATGCAAAAGCTGCCCAACTCAGCGTAAATCTTAATAAAAATTTAAGTTTATTCATACTTAACAGTTAGTTTCTTTTTTAAAAACGTGAGTTACCCCACCAACTACAAAACTATAATATTTTGTAACTTTTACTACCCAAAATGATGGTTTTCCAACACAAAGGGTTGCATTATTATACATTTTATCTCATTAAGGCTACAAATTTCTTCTCTTGTTTAGCCTCAAAGCCTTTTATTTTATACGAAAACACCACTATATAATTTGCTGCAGGACAATCCTCACCAGTATACATATTTCGTCCGTCCCACATTATATTTTTGTCCTTACTTTCAAAAACTTTATTTCCGCTCTTATCTAAAACTATCAGGTGGTAGTTTTCTTCATTATTTATCTCAATTTCATAGTAATCATTACGCTTATCGACACCCGGTGAGAAGACATTATACATTTTAGGCTTCATATCCTCATACGTATAACTCTGTTTCACATAGGTGCTAAATGAGTCTAAACAACCCACATTATCCATTGCAATAAGTTTTACCTTATAGCTTTTTGGAGAAAAGCTTTTAAAAGTGTGCGTAGGAGAAGTTTCTTGGGTTACTGCACTATTATCGCCGAAAAACCAAGTGTAGTAAACGGCATTCTCACTTTTATTTACAAACCTAAAGGTTGCTTTCTCCGTATTTTGCACTTCAAATGCAGCTTTGGTTTTCTTCACATCTACCCATTGCTCAATAGTTTCTTTTGCACCGCTAATTTCTTTAGCTATTACCTTAAACCTTCCGTTGTTTTGGTATATATGTGTTGTAGGCTTGCCTATTTTGGTAATAACTGTAGTACCATCGCCAAAACTTACACGGTATTGGTATTTACTTAAATCATCAGCAATGGTTACTGTCAACCTGTCGTTAACACACAATTGTTTATCTGATAAATAGATACCCACTATTGCTTTATTTCCTTTTGGTGCATCAACATCAACCCCGCTATTATCGTTTCTCGGAGATGGTGGGTTTGTGTTACCATCCACATTCTCTCCGGCTACATTTGGTTGAGTATTTGGAGTACCAGACGACGATGGAATACCAGCTTGTGAAAGATTTGCATTACCATTATCGTTTTGGTTATCTTGTGCACCTACATTAACCGGAGACGAGTTTTCACCATCAGTTGTTTGGTTTGTATTGGCTTCGGTGTTAGCCGCTGGCTTAGTATCGGTTATATTTTGTGTAGTTTTATTCTCCGGTTGTGTGGTAACAATTGTATTTGAAGTTTCGTTCTTATTTGTATTCTCGTTATCAGAAGCAGCTATATATATAGTTGTAGCTACTGCAACTGCAGCAACGGCACCTATTATAATTTTACCTACCCCCCAAGCACCTGCCTTGGCCACAGTACCTGCACCGGTAGCAGCTCCGCTGCCTCCTGCTGCACCCACTTGGCTTTGTATTGCCTCAAAAACACCTTTGGGTGGTGTAGGCTCAAAGCTATTGAAAGCATCTTTAAAGAAGCTATCAAAATTCTCTATGTTTTTATTGTTAGACATTATATGCTTTCTTCACATCTTCTAATGAGTCTTGTAATAATTTTCGGGCTCTGGATAACTGAGACTTTGATGTATTTTCACTTATTTCTAACATCTCAGCAATCTCATTGTGCTGATACCCTTCAATTATATATAAATTAAATACCGCCCGGTATCCCGGCGCCAGTTCTTGTATCTTACCCAACAAATAGTTCATATCGTATTTGCTAAAATCTACATGGGTATGCAAAGCTTCGTGCATCTCTTCCACATCTACATGGGTTGCCTTTGCACTAAGTTTCCGCAAGCTTTCTAATGCATTGTTCACCATTATGCGTCTCACCCAACCCTCAAAAGAGCCTTCGCCCTTAAATTTATTTAGGTTTTGAAACACCTTTATAAAACCTTCTTGTAAAAGGTCTCTGGCAGCTTCCTCATTAGGCGCATAGCGCATACATACACCATACATTTTGCTTGAGTAAGTATTATAAAGAACTTCTTGGTATTTGGCATCCCCTTTTAAACAACCATTTACTATTTCCTCTTCTCTTTCTGTCATCAGTTAGTCAAAAGGGCTATGTGGGTTAGATGATTAATAAAATAAAAGGGTTGCAAAGCGGTAAAGTAATTTTTTACTAAACTGCCTTTACATTATACTTATGCATTATACGGGGTTGAAAAAACTCAGCATAGTAGCCTGTACTTTCTACCGCCTGCACCACATCGTCAAGAGTCATATCAATACCCGCACGGCGAAATTTCACTGCCAGCATATTCTCTTCTTTGTTTACCACAAACGATGCTAAGAATAAATGACGGTTCAATTCAAGCAGTTCTTCATAAAAAGCATCCAAATCAAAAACAGGCAATGTGGTAATGGGTGCTATTACTTGTAATACAGGTATATCAGGCTCCTCAAAATAGTAATTCCACTGTTCTTCCTTTCCGCTACTCCATATATCTAAAAAAACTTCTACCTCGCCCCTAAATACACTCCATTGCCCCTCGCCCGCATTTCTTGCATTTTCGGGTTCAACGCCAATTACCTGTAAGGCTTGTTCTACTATATCGTAATAATGTTTCATTAAGTATTATACCTCTCCTAAAAATATTTTAAACTTTTCTGTAACAAATGTACTGCTTTGTCCGTAGAAGGTGCATAAAACAAAAAACTATGAAAACAATTAATTTACTACTACTATTTTTATTTTCTACTGTTTTATTTGGACAATCGGCCAAATATCATCTTAAAACTGACACTAAAACTTATGCCCCCGCAGCATCACTTGTTAAGGTCTCACCCAATAATTTTGCTAACGGCTTACCCAGCTTTAGCATACAACTTCCTTTTGCTTTTAAAATTGACGGTTCCTTTTATAATGAAGCTACTGTACTTAGAGAAGGCGGCTTACTATTTTTAACACCAAGTTTCAAAGCAACACATGTAATTTTTGGCTTAGGGGCTATATTAACAGCAAAAGACTCAACTACAGGCGTTTATACCGAAACAACCGGTACTATAGGTAATCGTTCTTTTATTATTGAATACCGTTGGTTTGGAATTGAGGGAGGTGCACCTGGAGATTTTACTAATTTTTCGATTACTCTTTTTGAAGGAAGTAATGAGTTTGAGATTAACTATGGTTTACACTCCAATTTTGACACATCACTATACTCGCTAAACAAGGGACCTGTTGTAGGCTTATTTAATCAGGATACTGTAAATACTCAAGAAACTTTAGCCTCATATTATTTAACAGATAAACCCGAAAACCCTACTTTTAATTTTAATTCTCCCCCTGATTCATTACAGTTTTCACTTTGTGGACATGTACCCCATAATACATCATATCGTTTTGCAGCTAATAATACAACTACAGTTAAAGAAATATCGGGAAGTGAGAGCTTTACAGTTTACCCTAACCCCATTAACACTGGAAGTATATTTGTAGAATTAAATACTTTTAATAATTACACTTTGCAACTAAAAGACTTACAAGGTAAAACCGTTGCCCAAAAATCTTTTTTTTATACCAATAAACTTAATTTACCTGTTGATGGATTTGAGAGTGGTGTGTATTTACTCTCGATTAGCTCAAAAAACAATTTAATAACCACTAAAAAAATTGTTATCAACTAAACAATAGTTCTTTACGTCTTAACATTGAAATACGTTCAAACAAAACGGAAATATTTTTCCTTTATTTCGTCGAAATTGTTAATTTATGTTAAAAATGTATTATACTTTTGAATTATGACTATCAATAAAATACTGTTGATTTTTTTTGCGGGCAGTTTGGTGTTTCTAAGCAATTGCAAGCCCGACCCTGAACCTGCAGACCCTTGCAAGGGGGCTAAGTTACCTACTGCCGATTTTATGCTGGCTGAAAAACTGGATGGGGAGGAACGTTATTTTGAAACGGATAAAATTAATCATGTCAGGAAATTATATATGCGTGGACCTGATGGCTACGATAGCTATTTATGGCAACTAGGTACCAATGCTAATTGGAGTACTGATAAAAATGCTACGGCTACTTTTTCCCAAGTTGAAGGCAAGCTTAAAGTGAGACTGATAGCCAAACGCAAACCTATGACAGAATGTTTCCCCAATGATGACGGTATAGATACGATTGAAAAAAGTATTGATGTTGTAGAAGGTTCAAGTTCCATTTCTAATACATGGGAAACAGCATTACTAGGTTATTGGGAAGGGAAAAGCACCCAATTCGGGTCTAATGTATATACCGTAAGATTTTATGTAATAGATTCTTCAGGTCCAAATCAGCAAGATGGCTTTAAGGATTTTTACTTATATAACTTAACTCGTTCCAGTTGCAGTTCTACAGATTCAGATTTCCCCAATTATCTCCATTGGACCGGTGAAACCGCTCATACTCAATGTAAAGATATATATACATATTTAGCATATACATTCGTTGAAAATAAAGACAGTATTGTTATAGAATATAATGTATATGGTCCAGCTCCAGACTATAAAGTAACACCCCATACTTTTACCGGAAAACGAAAATAAATCTTAACTATTAATTAAATAATCTTAAACTTTATGAAAAAAAATCTATGCATTTTTTTAATGGCTGTACTATGCTTACTGTCTACAAGTACCGCCCAAGCACAAACCTATTGTACAGGTTTCACCAACAATACCGATTGGCGTAATTACGTAGCCCCTCCAACTACCCCCATACCGCCCCAACAGCAAATAAATGATTTTGATTGGAGCACTAATTTTTTTACTACTTATAAAGATGTTAATGGTACGGTAACACCTACATCACTACAATCTCCCTTTTGGCCTAATACCACAGGAGGACTTAATCAACCCAATGTTGACCACTTTAGACTAGACTTTCTTAATAATGGTGGTTTTACAAACCCAACGCAAGCCATTGAAAATGTAGATCTATGGCCAGAAGACGGCTGGGAACTCTTATATAAGGATTTTGGATCCCCAACAGAGGCTTATGATTTTAATCCAAGTTTTAGTTTATATAATAAATATACGGGAGTAATTAGAATTTTCTATTACATAGAATCTTTGCAAACTCAAATAGGTTCAAGTACAGCTACTATAGGCATTAAAAATGATGCGGCTAGAAATACAGCAAATTTAACTTTCACAGAAACTGAATTAAATAGTTTGGATGCATTTGAAAGACACCTCTCAGAAGCTCTTAATTATGCTCAGGCATCTGCACAATATTGGTTATTTACTGAACTGTCAGTAGCATTTGATCCTTGTGTATGTAGATACCCCAATGACTCAAGACTAATATTTGATTTTAAGATTATTGAAAATGGAAACCTTATTGTAGAAGGTAATGCTTTTGGGATTAGCTTTCCAACAATTTATAACAGCGGAACCTATACCCCTGACAAATCTAATCTAATGTTCAATAAAACCACAAAGCACCCTGTTACTGATGTTATTAAAGATGCAAATTCATTTTATAAATCTCTTTCTACATTCAAGAGTAATGTAGACAAGTTGATAGATTATCAAGATGATAAAAGCGAAATCGACAAAACCAAAGCCAAAAGTGAAATTACTCTGTTTGATATATGGAAAACATCAGCCAAAGCAATACCAAAACTTGGAGCCGCGATTGGAATAATAGATTTTTTAGTAACTGGTGGAAAATCAAAAACCACTACATCTAAAGAACCAAGACCGGTAGCCTATGAAACTGAATTAAATCTGAAATTAACAGGCGTACTTCAAACTGAAGAAAATTTAAGCTCATTATCAATAAGAACACCTGGTGCGAATTCTTCACAAACAACCGCATCCCCGATATATAATAATACTTTAGGAACTTTCAACTTATTAGAGACTCCACCTATCGAGTATGCAGAATACGCTGCATCATTTAATTCAGTAACCACCACAGAAAAATATGTAGCGGGTGTTGGATTTGTGAAAGATATTATTGCCGACCCCAATAACTCTAATAATATGTATAATTTCTTCTCTAATTTTAAAATTAGAGAATATAGGCTAGCACCTAGCCCCACTTACAACAGGTTGGTTAATTATATTATTAATCCACAGTCAGAATTGGTGGCTAAACAAATTAAAGGAGCTCTTTTGTTTAAATTCACTAATCTACCTGATTATATAACTACAGAAAACTATTATAAGCATGTATCAGGTCCAGTAGAATTTGGAATTACAGAAGCCGATAGAACTACATACAATTTTGTACACCGTATGCGTATGTTAGGTTATGAAATAGAAAGCTGGCCAGAAGGAACTGACAAACTGAAGGACATAACTTTTAGAACTCACTATGTTAACCTTGCTTGCTTAGAAAACGAAGCTATATTCTTTACATGGGACTATGATGGTGCAAATTTTACTGATGAGCCTGAGGTATGGTTGAAACTGGATATTCAACTGGAAAGAACTGATGACTATGCAGTTGCTAATCCTACAGAAACTCAAGATGTAATGATGGTATTGAAATACAAAACCAATATCATTAAAAATAATACTTCGGGCTTAATATATAATGCCAATATGTTTTTAAGAAACAGCATTAGTGAACCAGCAACAGATAGATTTGGTTATGAAATTTTACCGAATGGAGATTTTCAATCTAATTCATCAACATTTAAACTGTTTGATTCTCCGCATTGGCCTCATGCATCACCAAGCCGTCCTTATCAATGGAATTCAGGCACACAGTGGGGCACAAAAAAACAACATGAAATGTCAATAGCTCCATGGGGTTATAATCCAATAAACAAACGATGGGGTTCCCTTATTATTGATAACAGTAATAACGCTTTTTTTACTCCACCCCATATAGGAAGACAAATTTATGCCTATAATCTATATATAGATCCATCGGTAACAGGCTTTACTACCCATCATATTATTAATATAGGTAATCAAGTGTACCATGCATCAAACTGGAGTACAATTACTAGTAATGTAAATTGGCAACAAAACTTATTTGTTGCTTACATCGGATCGCCCGGGACACCATTCGGCTTTTTTGGAAGTACCTTTGAAACAGTAGCATCAGGAGACCCTGCCGTTATAGCCCAATATTTATCATTTTTAGACCTTAATGACCCTAACATAACTGTTGATGTTGGAGAAGCTTTACCATTCATTACAGACTTCATAACAAACGTTAGTAATGATGGTTCTGTTTTACTTGAAGATAATAATAGTTCAGGAGTTATTTATATTTACGGTTATAAGTTTTGCTCAGATCCTGTTCAAAATTTTCAAGCTACACAAAGTGAGGTAGTCAGTTTTTGCACTGGTAACGATTATGCAACGCTTTCGCAAGCAAAAGCGGGAGATATTGATGAAAACACCCCGCCTGCAAACCCCGAAGAATTGAGCAAAGAGTCGCTAACAGTTTACCCTAACCCCAACAGTGGCGTTTTTGCAAGCAAGTTCACTGTTAATGGCATTAAACAGGTTTCACTATCAATAAATGACTTAACAGGTAAAACCATTGAAACTATAATTGATAATAAAACCTATATTACAGGAACTTATAAACAAAATATTTTCTTAGATAATATTAAAGCTGGGGTATATATCTGTAATATAACTATTGGTGAAACAGTATTAAAAGAAAAAATTGTTGTTATTAAATAACTTAATAGTAAAATAAAAACTAAAAAAGGGTGGAAAAATTTCCACCCTTTTTATTTTATCAGTAATACATTAATATTTCCTTTTACTATCACGCCCTCGTGGTTTGCGTTTCCCACCATCGTTTCCGTAACGTTTTTTCCCTCCTCCTCTATTCCTACCACCACCTTTTTTACCTTTGCCACCACTTCTGCCTTCTTCCAACTCAACACGTATTTGACGATTGCCAAACTCTATCCCGTTTAGGTTATGTTTCACCTCATCAGCACCGTTTTCGTCAATCTCAAAAAACGAAAAAGTGTGTTTCACATCAATACGACCTATTTTATAATTTCCTAACCCTTGACGGTTTAAGAATTTTAATAACCCCACTTTATCTAACCCGTCTTTTTCTCCAACGCTTATAAAGAAACGTGAAAAATCTCCACCGCTCCTGTAGCTTGCCCCACCGCCTTTAGCATTTGCATCAATATTCAAATCAGGCGCGTTGCGGTAATATTCTAAAAATCGGTTAAACTCTAGCGAAGCAAAACGTTTAATTAGCTCTTCTTTACTCAAATCTTCAAGTTGCGCATTAATTCCCGGTAAAAACGGTTCTATCTCACTATCATTCACCTCTACATCGTGCACCTCTTTTATAATTTTAAATAATTGCTTCTCGCAAATTTCAGGGCCGTTGGGTATATCTTTTTTGGTGAATTTAGCATTTACGCTTTTTTCTAGCTGGCGGATTTTTCCCGTTTCTTTGCTATTTATTATAGATATAGATATTCCTTTTTTGCCCGCACGTGCCGTACGTCCGCTTCGGTGGGTGTATACTTCTAACTCATCAGGCAAGGAGTAGTTTATAACGTGCGTAATATCGTTTACATCAATACCACGGGCAGCTACATCGGTGGCAACCAGAATTTGCAGGCTGCGAGAGCGGTAACGTGCCATTACTTTCTCACGCTGTGCTTGTGATAAATCTCCGTGAAGAGAATCGGCATTATAACCGTCTTTTATTAATTTTTCGGCAATATCTTGTGCATCAAGCTTGGTGCGGGTAAAAATAATACCATATATCTCAGGCGAAAAATCTACAATACGTTTTAGTGCAGCATATTTATTTCGTGCCATAGTAAGGTAATACACGTGTTCTATATTCACATTACCAGTGTTGCGAGCACCTACCGTTACCTCCTCAGGATTATGCATATACCCTGAAGCAATACGCCTTACCTCTTTGGGCATGGTGGCACTAAACAGCCACGTGGTTTTTTCCTTGGGTGTTGATTCTAATATGGTATCAATATCTTCTTTAAAACCCATATTTAGCATCTCATCGGCTTCATCAAGCACCAAATAATCAACTGCATTTAGTTTTATTGCACCTCGGTTCATCAAATCAACCAAACGACCGGGGGTAGCCACAACAATTTGTGCGCCTTGGCGTATCTCACGCATTTGACGTTCCATGCTGCTACCGCCATAAACGGCTGTTATTTTTGCATTCTTTATTTGTTTAGCAAAGTTTAAATAGTCTTTTTGTATTTGCAGACAAAGTTCACGAGTGGGGCAAAGTATAAGCCCCTGAATATGGTTTTTTGAAAAATTTATTTTGTGCAGCATAGGTAAACCGAAAGCTGCTGTTTTTCCTGTTCCGGTTTGTGCCAATCCTACAACATCTGTAGGCTGTGTTAGCATAATCGGGATAACCTTACTCTGAATCTCTGTAGGAGTTTCAAAGCCCATTTCTGTAATGGCTTGGACAATTTCTGGGCGCAAACCTAATTGCGCGAATGTAGTACTCATTTATATATTGTAAATCTGAATAAAAACAGCCTCAAAATCAGGCTATTTCTAAAATAAGCCGCAAAGGTAGACTAATTAACCGAGCATTTAGCTATATGCTTGCAAACTACCGGTTTTAAACAAAAATAGGCGGCTGTAGCAGCCGCCTATAGTATCAAAGTAGTTTTAACTTTTATTTATCGGTCGTATCTTTTTTAAACCCTATTGAAATAGAGTTAACGCAGTAGCGTAAACCTGTTTCTGTAGGACCGTCATCAAAAATATGCCCCAAGTGTCCGTCGCAACGTGCACAGGTAATTTCAGTCCGTATCATACCGTGCGAAGTATCTCTGTAGGTATTAATAGCCCCTTCTATTTGGTCATCGAAACTGGGCCAACCGCAATGGCTGTCAAACTTCTGGTCACTTTTAAACAATTCATTTCCGCATGCAGCACAAGTATATAAACCTTCTTCTTTGTGGTTTAAAAGCTTGCCTGTAAACGGACGTTCAGTGCCTTTTTGCCTTAATATATAAAACTGCTCGGGAGTTAGTTCTTTTTTCCATTCCTCGTCTGTCTTCACAACTCTGTCTGTAGTATTTACAGTCTCGTTGTTTTTTGCCAGTTTAGATTCCATTTGTTTCATATTATTACCTTTCTCATTATTTACTTTGTTGTTGCACGCTACCACACCCGCTACCAGCAGAATAACCGCCACCCATTTTATTTGTTTCATACTTGCTAAACTTTTTAGTTAGAATTTGTAACCGTAAGTAAAGTACCCTCTGATATCTTCTATCCGTGATGAGCGATAGAGCGTTAAGCTAATAGGGCCTCCAAACCAATTATACGCAAATGTTATACCATACCCGAAAGAGTGGTTTGCACCGGTACTAAAATCTTGATAATTGAAATTGAAGTTGGTAATGTTTTTTAGAAAATCTCTATACCCAATGCCACTGGCTTGGACTGAAATGGAGGGAGTAAAGAAAAGTTTATCCCAAAGCTCCATTTGCATGCTTGTGGTATAAACCACGGCTTGTGCAGCAGTTAATTCAGTTTCCCTGTACCCGATAAAAGGAATTGTATTTGACCGCTGCCTTTGTTCCACTCCTCCTATAAAAAAATGACTTGGAATTGCTCCTTGCGAAAACGGTTCATCGCCTGTAAGAAAATCATCGATTATAATTCCCCCGAAAAAATTATTTACCCATGATATATTTTTATGCAGAGGGACTATTTCCGTATGTGCTAAAGATATTTTTAGTGCAGGGGTTACAAAGGTATCGGTAGTTAGAAACAAGCCTCCTAAGCTTGAACCGCCTGTATAATAATTAATATTATAATAATGATTAGGAATGTATTTAACGGTAGCAAATGTTCTGCTTCCATTGGTAGGGAACAAAAAACTATTCAAGGTATTTGCTACATAATTTAAAGCAATACCGTTTTCTCTTGACTGTAAACGCCTAAACTCAAACGTATCAGGATTTGCTTTATCCTCAGGGTTTATTCTTGTGCGTGTTAAGTTTAGTTCCCTATTAAGTGTAATTCCAAAATAACTGCTTCTGTTAATTGTTTTATTTAAGCTTAAATGAAAATCGCTAAAACCATTCGTTAGTTCTTCACGAAGACGACCAAAATTATATAGTCTGTAGGGTACAAACTGGTAGTGGTAGCCACCATGAACCCATAAGTTCTGTTTTTTATTAATAAACCGCTGATAATTAATTCTTATTTTAGGATATTCGGCTATATCAAAAGTACCTACCAGCCTGCTTCCTCTCCCAAAAATATTGCGTAGGGTAATGTTTACCAATATACCTGCGGCTTGCTCATTATCATAGTGCAGCCCGAACTTAAATACAGCCTTTAAACTTTCTTTTACATGTATAGTAATTTCATTACCGTAAGGGGTCATTTGCAGTGTATAGTAAACCTTATCAAAAAAGCGTGTTCCATAAATGGCATCAATAATTTCATTAATATCAGCTACAGAGTAGGTTTCACCTGCTCTTAAGTTCAATTTCCCTTTGATAAGCGGTAGCGTTTTTGCTGATGCTCCTTCAATTTTCACATCGCTAATACATATTTTATACTCAGGTGTACGCTGCAATGGGTGGTAATAAAACCCATGTTTCAATTCTAAAGAATCAGCCAAGTGTTTCAACTTAGGGTATAGTTTTTTAGCAATTCTGTAACCTATGTTTATTATGGAATCGACATCATTAAACGAGGCTGATGAATACTCTTGCAATTCCAAATCATAATCGGCCAATAAATGGGTAAGCTGCATTTGTTCTTTACTATCGGCTATACGAACGAAACTCGCCGACTGATAAATAAGCTTTACAGCTGAGTTTAATTGCTCTTCATTATATAAACGCCCTCCGGTATAACCACCGATAACAATATCGGCACCCATTTCTTTCACATGTCTCACCGGAAAATTGTTTATCAATCCCCCATCTACCAACAATCGTCCGTCTAACTTAACGGGAGTAAATACAGATGGAATTGCCATACTGGCACGCATAGCTGTAGGAAGATAACCGTGTTTAATAGTTACAGCTTCACCGGTTATAATATCTGCACCGATACAATGGAAAGGAATAGGTAAAGAATCAAAACTGGTAATACCATGTACAGGAAAAGTTAAATCTCCCAATAACTTAGTAAGCTCTTGCCCTTCAATAGCCCCAAGCGGTAAAGAAGGTTTCCAGTTAATTATGGGCAGTTCTGCCAAATAACGCCCAAACTCATCTTTTTCCTCAATATTCACCTCATCAAGCGGGGTGTTATTGCTAATCAGTAGTTCCCAATCCGCATTTCGTGCTATGGCTTCTAAATCGTTACCCGTATAGCCTATGGAGTATAAACCGCCCAGCACTGCCCCCATACTTGTACCCGTTATGTAGTCTACATGGATACCCGCACTATCCAACACTTTCAATAACCCTATATGGGCTAAACCTTTGGCTCCGCCACCACTAAGCGTTAAACCTATTTTAGCCCGTTGTTTCTGAGCTATGCCACAAAAACAAAGCACCAAAAAAAGCAGATAAAGGGTGTAACGTTTCATATACTACTACAAAAGTAGAGTGAAAAAATAAGGCTAGTGTTAAAAACCTGCCCCAACCCTCAAATTTAACGAATAAAAAACAGGATTATTTGTAGTTAAACCATGCTAGTGGGGTTTCTTCTCTGAGTGTACGCTCATCATACCCGCAATCGTAGGTAGTCTGTCCCGCTTGGGCTAATATTAAACCATTATCGGTACTAATGGTAAGTTGTGAGTGTAGTGGGGTAACGTCTCCCCCATCATTTACAACCGGGGTAATGCTTATGCTAGTTTTAGCATAACTTTCTCCATTTTTGGTAGTTTGCATCACAGGCACACGGACAGAGAAATTACCCGTATGGTTAGTTACGGTTTGCATACCACTGGCACTTAAATATTGTATGGTGTAGGGTATATCAGCATCATATTTATTAATGGTATGAGTATAATTTACCCAAGAAATATTTTGGCTGTTTTGTTTTGAACTGATAGGCTCAATAGACTCATCATTTTTACTGCAAGAACTTAGCAAAAGCCCTGAAAATACAATAAGTAAGGTAAAAACTTTGTTTCTCATATCGCAACTAATTCTTATACAAGAGTATAGTTAGACGCCGCTTTTTCCATTTACTTTTATACGAGTGGGGGAATAATTATGTGGGTGGATGTCATCCTGAGCGGAGTCGAAGGATGGTAGGGTTGATTTATTGCTGTAAACAATGTGCAAATGAGTATATGTGCTAATATGCTGATGTATGCAATTATCATCCTTAACCTGTTGAAAGGTGCAGCAGGCAATCATTCCGAATTTAGTTCAGAATCTGCGCTAAGTAATGATAAAGTCTGAAAGTAGGCGTAATTTGCTACGTCGTAAAAACCTCACCCTTAGTTACCAGTTAGCAAAAAGATAGCTTGGTCGTGCCTTCTCATAATTATCAGAAACCCGCAACATCATTGTAAGCTTTCGAAGCAATCTCAGCCAATCATTTTTTGTTTAAAAAATTCTATAAAAGCTTGTATCGCCATCTCTTTTATCAACTCTAATCCTACTTTTTGAGCTTTAGCACAGAACCTACTAATTCTTTTTATTACTTTTCTCTTCGATTCTTTAGTCAAATTTCTTTGAGTTTCACTAATATCGGCTTCAATTTCTTTTACTGCATCTACCTCATCTAAAAATTTGTTTCCCCTCAGCTCAACCAATTTTGATTTAAAACTTTCCAAATATTGATCTAATAATAGTTGCTGACTCAAATTAAATGGAACCTTATCTGCATTTTCATCAACTATTTCAAACTCAACCTCAAAGCTTTCCTGATATGATTTTAATAATGGATCGTCATAAATACTAATTGTATCGTTATAATTTTTAACCATTTCAAGCCAATTATTTAGAACTTTTATAACTCCATCACTATTCGGCCATAAAGTTCCAACACCTAAATTTTCCATATTTTTAGGCTTAAATTCTGTTTCAAATACTGGTCTTCCATCAGAAGACCTATGTTTAGAAGATGTTTTTACTTTAAAATAAAAGTCTGAACCTACCTCTTTATCAATTAACTTAAAATGATAACCATCTTCACTACTCGGTATTACTAAATCTAGATTTTTGTTTATTGATGAGTCTAGTGCTTGAAGTATACTTAAAGGGATTTCTTTTTTATTCAAAATAACAATCAATTAGCTTTCCAAATATAATTAGTTTATGACGCAATCTTAAATCCCTCAAACACTTTCATTACCTTTGCGGTTCTTTAAAAAATGAGTGTAGAGAACCCCATAGTTGAAGAGGGAACGCTTGAAGTCATCGGGGCTCGCGAGCATAACCTTAAAAATATAGATGTAAGCATTCCACGCAACCAATTGGTTGTAGTAACAGGTTTAAGTGGTAGTGGAAAATCATCGTTGGCATTTGATACTATTTATGCCGAAGGACAACGCCGCTATATGGAAAGTTTCAGTGCCTATGCCCGTCAGTTTATCGGCGATATGGAGCGCCCTGATGTAGACAAAATCAACGGCTTAAGTCCTGTTATATCTATAGAGCAAAAAACGGTAAGCCGTAATCCTCGCAGTACAGTAGGTACTATTACAGAAATATACGATTTCCTTCGTCTGTTATATGCTCGTGTGGGAGAAGCCTACAGCTACGAAACAGGTGAAAAAATGATGCGCTTTAGCGAAGACCAAATTCGTGAGCGTATTATAAAACAATTTAAAGGCAAAAAAATATTGTTGCTAGCTCCTATAGTAAAGGGGCGTAAAGGGCATTACCGTGAACTGTTTGAGCAGCTTCGCAAACAAGGCTACAGCAAAGTACGTGTTGATGGTGAGATTGTAGAAATTGAACCAAAAATGCAGCTAGACCGCTACAAAATACACGATATTGAGGTAGTGATAGACCGCATGAAACCTGATGAGAAAACGGCGTTTCGTTTATCGCAAAGTTTGCAAACGGGTATGAAGGCTGGCAAAGGTTTGGTAACCGTTTTCGATGTTGAGGGAGAAAGCTACCACCATTTTAGCAAGTTTTTAATGGACCCTGCCACGGGTATCTCTTATGACGAGCCGCAACCCAATAGCTTCTCATTCAATAGTCCTTATGGGTATTGCCCAACTTGCGAAGGTTTAGGCTCCATAACCGAGGTGGATAGTAGTTTTATTATTCCTGATGATAGTGTGAGCATCAACCATGGTGGTTTAGCCCCTTTAGGGGATGTACGCGAAAACTGGACTTTCCAACAACTGCGAGCTATTGCCAAAAAATATAAATTCAGCTTGGCAGACCCTATCAAAAAAATACCTGAAAAGGCTTTAGACCTGATACTAAACGGCAGCGACGAGACTTTTGAGGTGCCTTATGAGTACAGCACGGGGCGCAAGCAAACCTATAGTTCTACGTTTGAGGGGATTATCCCCATGCTAAGTCGTCATTATCAAGAAAAATCTTATGATGCTATTTACCGCTGGGCAGAAGAATACATGACGGAAAGCGTATGCCCTACTTGTGATGGTGCAAGATTGCGTAAAGAATCGCTACACTTTATTATCGACGGGAAAAATATTTCTGATTTAGGCAGAATGAATATCGGTGAACTAAAAGAATGGTTTACCGATATAGAAAGCCGATTGAACGAACGCCAAAACATTATAGCCACAGAAATATTAAAAGAAATTCGTAGCCGAATAGATTTCCTTTTAGATGTAGGTTTGGATTATCTCACACTAAATAGCCCTAGTAAAATACTTAGTGGTGGCGAGGCACAGCGCATCCGATTAGCAACACAAATAGGTTCGCAGCTTACAGGGGTATTGTATATTCTGGATGAACCGAGTATAGGGCTACACCAACGCGATAACGTGAAGCTTATTAATTCACTAAAAAACCTGCGCGATATTGGCAACAGTGTGATAGTGGTAGAGCATGATAAGGACATGATTGTAAATGCCGATTATGTTATAGATGTAGGACCCGGAGCAGGCTCGCACGGTGGAAAAGTAGTAGCACATGGCACTTACGAAGAATTCAAACAGCAAAACAGCCTTACTGCCCAATACATAAGCGGTGAAAAAGAAATAGAAACACCAAAAAAACGCCGCAAAGGCAGTGGCAAAAAGCTAAGCCTTAAAGGAGCAAGCGGTAATAACTTAAAGAGTGTAAATGTAGATTTCCCACTTGGAAAATTCATTTGTGTAACAGGAGTTTCAGGCGGAGGAAAATCGAGTTTGATTACTGAGACTTTATACCCTATCCTTAAGCACCACGTATATAATTCACACCAAAAACCATTGCCTTATAAGAGCATAAAAGGCTTAGAACATTTGGATAAGGTGATAGAAATAGACCAAAGCCCCATTGGGCGGACACCGCGCAGTAACCCTGCTACTTATGTGGGGGTTTTTCAAGATATACGCAACCTGTTTACCCAATTGCCTGAGGCTAAAATTCGCGGCTATAAACCGGGTAGATTTAGCTTTAATGTAAAAGGCGGGCGTTGCGAAACCTGCAAGGGCGGTGGTATGCGCCTGATAGAAATGAACTTTTTGCCTGATGTTTATGTGCAGTGTGAGGAATGTAATGGTAGGCGTTATAACCGTGAAACTTTAGAGGTACGCTATAAGGGTAAATCTATTGGTGATGTGTTGGATATGAGCATAGAGCAAGCCTGTGAATTTTTTGAGGGTGTGCCCTACATACTCCGTAAAATACAAACCATGAAAGATGTAGGATTAGGTTATGTAACCCTTGGGCAAAGTAGTACCACCCTAAGTGGTGGAGAGGCTCAGCGTGTGAAACTTGCAACCGAACTAAGCAAAAAAGATACGGGAAATACCTTTTATATATTAGACGAACCTACTACAGGACTACACTTTGAAGATGTGCGCATATTGCTAGATGTATTGAACCGTTTAGTTGATAAAGGCAATACAGTGCTTGTAATAGAACATAACCTTGATGTAATAAAAGTAGCCGACCATATTATAGATTTAGGTCCTGAAGGCGGACACCGCGGTGGTGAAATAGTTGCCACAGGAACTCCCGAGCAAATAGTGAAAGTAAAAGAAAGCTATACGGGTAAGTTTTTGAAAGAGGAGTTATAAGCCCTTATAAATATTCCAAGCCCAATTGGTTAAAACCAATGCAATTAAGGGTATTGCATACTGCTTTCGCTTTAATAATTGTTCCGCTTTTTTATAACTTAAAAACAAAGTTTCTTTTTGTGTAATCCAATCCAAAAGCAGCCAAAAAGGAGTTATTAAAAGAGCCACCAGTAAAACAATGCCTAACGGATTGTGGCTAATTCCATCAGCAATATTCCCACTTGCAATAGATAATACAGAGCGTGTAGCCCCACATGATGGACAAGGTATACCCATAACATTTTTCACTATACACACTGTATATTCATGGTTATGAATCGTCGGGTTGGTGTAGTTAATAAAAAGCCAGGAATACCCTGCCAAGCATAATATTGCTAAAAGCAGATATAATTTGCTTTTAGTAAGGCGCATTACTAGTATAAAAACTTATTCAGTTGCTCCATATTCTTGTCCCGGGTGGCTTTTTGTATCATAAACCAATCAACAATAGCCCATATACCAAATCCGCCACAAGTAAGCAGTTTGCCCACTCCCAATCCGGTATCACCAATCATAAAGCGGTCTATACCCAAACTGCCTGCCAAAATCGAAACAATTAAGCTGGTTTGTGGATCTTTGAGTGATAAGCTCTGAATCGCCGCCCATTTAGAGTCATCAATGTTTGATAGTCTTTCTTTAATTTGAGGAATCAGGTGGCTTTCAAAATACTTAGAGTTTGACAATAAATACATGTCTACTTTTTGTGCGTCCATCGTTTTTGTTGTTTAGTTTAGTAGTAGTTTACGTTAGTTTTTTAGTGCTAATTTTTTCAGCTTAGCAATTCAATCATACTACTTTTTTCCGACTATTTTCTGACTTTTAAATTAACTTTTATGCTCATATCCAAATAAATAGCCTATTTACAAGTACTTTTCAAGTACTAAGCGCATATATAGTTCTCTGTGTACTTGCAACTCCTTTCCACACCATTTATATTTGAGTTTACTCAATAAAAAAATAAAATACTATGAAAATTGGCGTTTTACTTTCAGGCAATGGCGTATACGATGGTTCAGAAATTCACGAGGCAGTACTAACACTTTTAGCGATAGATGAAGCAGGTGCAGAGTGGATTTGTCTTGCCCCAAATTATAACCAACACCACGTTATCAACCACACTACGGGAGAAGAAATGCCTGAAACCCGTAATATATTGGTTGAAGCTGCCCGCATTGCCAGAGGGAATATTAAAGATATTGACGGTTTTGATATTGGCGAAATAGATGCTTTAGTCCTTCCCGGTGGTTTTGGTGCGGCAAAAAACTTTAGCAAATGGGCTTTTGAGGGTGCTGAAGGAGAAATTAATCCCGCTATAAAAAGTTTCTTACTAAAATTTATGGATGCTGATAAGCCCATAGCTTCGCTTTGTGTATCGCCCGTAGTTTTGGCAAAAGCCTTAGAAGGCAGTGGCAAAACACCTAAACTAACACTAGGTACTGATGCAGACCCTTCGCCATACGATATTACAGCCTCACATGAAGGAATTGCAGCTTTAGGTGCCCAAACAGCTACTAAAAGTATAAATGAGATTTTGGTGGACGAGGAAAATAAAATAATTACCGCGCCTTGTTATATGATGGAAGCTAGTGTGAAACAAATTAGAAAAAATGTGAAAATGGCAGTAGACAAATTAATTGAAATGGCCGGTTAAATTAGTAAATATGCTGATGTGCAAATGTGCTAATTAAAAATTCTGACTTCTGACATCTAACATCTAAAAACATTAAACTTGCACAAAACAACTGATAACGAATAACCAAAATGAAGATAGCTATAGATTTTGACGGCGTATTACACGGATATAGTAAAGGCTTCGGAGATGGTGAAATATACGACCCACCTGTACCCGGCGCACCCGAAGCTATGCGTAAGCTAAAAGAACAAGGACATTACCTGTACATATTTACTACCCGTACCAATAAGATATTTCGTAAAAAAGACGACGGAAAAGGCGAGAAATACCAACAAGAACAAATAAAACTATGGATGGAGAAATACGATATTCCCTACGATAAAATATGGACGTTTGGGAAACCTATGGCAGATTTATTTATTGATGACCGTGCCATAAACTTCTCAGGAAAATGGGATGAAACACTTGAAACTGTTGCCAATTTTAAAACATGGCTTGAAGACTAATTTACTCTGAGCATTATGAAACCCAATAACAAATAACAACCAACCAACATGAAGATAGCGGTAGACTTTGACGGAACTATAGTAGAAAACAGATACCCCTCAATTGGTGAAGAAATGATGTTTGCCTTTGCAACGCTTGATGCTTTGCAAAAAAAGGGGCACCAGCTAATACTATGGACGTATAGAGTGGGTAGAGAACTGGATGAAGCCGTTGAATTTTGCCGAAAACACGGTATTGAGTTTGAAGCGGCAAACCAAAACTATGAAGGGGAAGAAATGGATGAAAAAACTCCCCGCAAACTAAATGTAGATTGTTTTATAGACGACCGCAATGTTGGCGGTTTTTTAGGTTGGGGAAAAGTATATCAGTTATTATGCCCTGATGATGGCGATTTTGATAAAATGGTTTTAGAGTACGATGCCCACCACAACTACAAAAAACATAAGGGGTTAAAAAAACGCATACTTCATTCATTATCAGGAAAAAAGGGGCTATAAACAAGCTATAACTATCTGTTGCACTTTTTCTATCACGCTCCATTCGTTCGTCGAAAAGTTCATGATTGCTCATAATTTGGCAACATTAATACAATATAATTGCACTTACGGTAATGCAAACAAATAGCACTGCTACCGCTAGGTTCGCAGTACAAAATAACCTATATACTTTTAACTATAACCTATGAAAAAGGTCTTTTTGGCTGCTTTTTTAGCCATTTTAATACCCTCTCTTTATTCATGTTCAGCCTTTCTGGGACCTAAGGATGTAACTCTCTATAGCCCTTATTCGCCTTTCAGGTACAATTTCGTAACAGAGGATATGATTAGGGATGGGGAAAAGCTTAGAGGTGAGTACCCTGATGAAGATTTTTTATACAACAAGCAAACTATAACCTACACGTTTGATGTTGATGAGAAACTTTTGCTAAAAGAGGATAAAAAGTCTACAAAATCAAGAAGAAGCAAACGTAAGAAAAAGAGAACCAAAACATTATATAGAAGCTCTTCACAAGTAATAACAGTTACTGAAAGTAATTTACAACGTACTATAGATAAGTTTAATGAAGATTTAGATAAATCCGACTGGCAAAAAAGTGGGGTAACCGTTACCGAAAAAAATGAGATTGAAGTACTAGCCTTAGATGACAGGCTAAATTACGAACATGCCATATTTTATACTGATGCTGAATCTGTATCAGGAATAACAGGTAAATATGCCGATGATGATAATACCTCCTTTATACTACCCACCTATACCAAAAACTACGAAAGCAATGGCATTTTTCATGATGATGCGAAAATGGCATACACATCAGTACCCATGTATGTAGTTGGCAATACTTTAAGCTTAGAATACACAAAAGAATATAATGATTACCGCTACTTATCGTCAATTTATTTCCCTGATAATCATAGAATAAAAGAAAAAACAATCACTATAGAAATACCTGAAGGGTTAGATGTAGAGCTGATAGAAATGAATTTTGAGGGGTATGATATTACTCGTACCGAGGGCAAACTGCCCGAAGTAAAAGAAGAAAAAACCAGTCGCAAAAAATCTCGTAAAAAAAGAAAGAAAAGAAACCGAAGAAAAAGTAGAAAAAAGAGAAGCTCATCAAAAAGCAAAAACATCAAAACTATACACTATACCCTAAAAAACTTTAGGGCTATGAAAAGTGAGTATGCCAACTACGGCTCTTCGCATAGTGTGCCTCATTTGTTGGTAATGTGTAAAAGCTATACCGGCAAAAAAGATAGTGTAAGCCTTATGGGAAGTGGCACCGCAGCATTATACAAATGGTATAGTACCCTTGCCAATAAAATGGAAAACGAGCCGGATAAAATTGCTGCTATTGCTAAAGATATTGTAAGAGGTAAAGTAACTGATGAAGAAAAAATATCAGCAGTTTTCTATTGGGTGCAAGATAATATTCGCTATTTGGCATTTGAAGATGGCGTAGCCGCTTTTAAGCCTGACGAGTGCCAAAATGTATATAGCAAACGCTATGGCGACTGCAAGGGGATGGCAAACCTTACCAAAGAAATGCTAAAATCTCTGAGGTATGACGCCCGATTAACCTGGATTGGAACCAGCCGCATAGCGTATGATGGGACTACTCCTTCCCTATCTAGTGCCAACCACATGATTTGTGCTGTGTATTTAGACTCCGATAAAACAAAACCATACTTTTTAGATGCTACAGAAAGTTACGTATCGTTTGGAGATTATGCCGACAGGATACAAGGCAGAAAAGTGATTATAGAAGACGGTGATAGTTTTATTATAGATTCAGTACCCGTTTATAACTACGACCATAATAAAATTGCCAAAACAGAACAGTATACTGTTGATGGTAAGCTGCTGAAAGGTAAAGTGAAAAAGGTGTATAACGGAGAAAGTAAAACCTCCATACTTAGTTCATACAACAGTGTAAAAACAGATAGTAGAGAAAGGGCTTTACGTACATTCTTAAGCCAAAACAACTTCAACCTATCTGTTGCAGATATACAACACTCTGATTTTAGTGAGCGTAACAAACCCTTTGAAATAAACTATACGCTAAACGTAAAAAATAGAATTCTTACCGATGATGATAAAATTTATATAAACCCTGAGTGGGAAAGAGATTGGGCAAACTATAGAATAGATACAAACCGATACTCGCACTACTCATTTAGGTATAAAAAACATACAGAACGTAAAGTATCAATAGCTATACCGCAAGGGTATAAAGTAGAGAGCCTGCCTCAACCCGTTGAAATTGTAACTGACGAATATATTTTTCGTCTCAATTACAAAAAACAAGGTAATGAAGTAGTATATACCAAAGAAATTATTATGCCCAAGGGGTATTTGCATCGTAGCAACATTAAAGAATGGAACGCTGCCATTACCCAAGTTTCAAACTTCTACGATAAATATTTAGTACTAACCAAATAAGCCTGCTACCATGAAACTTAATACAATAAAACTTCTATTTCTTAGCACGGCATTACTTATTTATGCTACCGCATTTGGGCAGTTTAATAAAGAAAAGTGGAAACCCTACACCACAGAGCAAAAGAAAGAATTTTTTAAACAAGCTATTAAAAAAGGTGAGTTTAACGATGATATTTTCGAAATAACCAATGTTCCTACAAAATGGAAAGATGAATCCATAGTTATCTTAGCAAAAAAGCAATGGTATACAGGTTACGTAAACAATTGGAACAATGTAGCTTATTATACCTACAAAGCCCGCGTACGGTTTAAATTGCAAGACCTTTCAGCAGTAGAAGGTTTCTCAACCTATTATTTTGAAAACGACGAAATAATAGAAATAACCATTGAGAAGCCTGATGGTACAAGAACCAGAGTTGACGAAGATGAAGCTATAGAAGTAAGCGAAGAAGTAACAGTACCCTACTTTGGTAAAATAAATGTAAACAACACCAAAAAAATTGCCTTTGAAAACCTTGAACCCGGAGACATTTTAGATGTAACCATTATGGACAAGGAAAAGCATATAAAAAATGCTTTGCATTGGACAGACCCCCTAACATTTTTTATATGGTTTATAACCCCAATGAAAGTGGGAGCATCTGTTCTAATAAATATTTCAGACCCGTTTAGCTATGCAGGTACAGTGCCCTTAAATACCGACTACCCTATAGTAGAACAGAAAATAGATTTTGATTTAGGCAAACACTTTTATCTTAATTTCCGCTCAATAAATGGTGCACCCGAACTTGAAGAAGCAGCAAGCAAAAAAAGAAAAAGAAAACATTGGGTGTTTCATGATGTGATGCGAGAAAAGCTAAAAGATGAAGCATGGAGCGAGCCACTTGCTTCACTTCCTGCAATAAAATACGAGCTACACTTTATGAACAAGCGTACACGTAGAAAAACCGATAAGATAATTAACAAAAAAGAACGGCTAAATACTGAGGTAAATGATAAGGATTTAAAAAAGATAGCACACGCATTTATTAAAGAAAGTAAGAAAGCAAACGGAGACCTATATTATCATTTTTACAAAAAAGGGAAGAAAATAAAAGGAGACCGTGAGTTTATTGATGCCTTTTATAACCACTACAGAACTACCAAACTGTATGAGATAGCTCGCCGCTCAAACAAACCCGTTTACGATGCCTCAGTAAGTAACGCACCTTTTGTGGGATATATGATAAAAATTCTTAGAAAAAGAATGATACCCTACACACTTATTATGGGTGTTCCACGAGAAGAAGGCGGGTTAGAAGGCTTAATCAGCAGAAACGATTTGATATGGGGAGTGAAGGTTAAATACGGCAATGACGATGTGATATATACTGACTGTGATTTATACGCTGAACCCGGAGATGTAAACCCCATTTTTGAAGGTATTACTTTGTATGAAGTAACACCCTCTTGGTGGCGGGGCGGTTATAAAATATACGAGACAGACATACCTGTTTCAAGCCCGAAGAAAAACCAGTTTATTTATAAGATAACTGCTGAATTTCAAGAAGATTTAGACACGTTGAAAGTGAAACGTGAAACACACCTAACAGGTATGGCGCGTTACAGGTATAAATCAGAAACCTTTCCCTACCATACCTATTACCAAAAGTTAAAAGACGAACTCAACTACGACTATAATTTTGCAAGACCGTTTTTATATGAAAAAAGCCTGTTGCGTGATAAATATTTCTTAGAATCTGAGGACGAAAGGCTTACACAAAGTGTATTAAACAGAAGAGCTTATTTTACCAAACGCAGCATTAAAAGAGATATAAAACGAGACTATCAATTGGCTGACTATAGTAAGCTTGAGGTTAAGCAAGACGGTTTGGACACAGAAAACCCCGATATGGTTTATACCGAAGAGTTCAGGCTGCTTGATTTAATGAATGAAGCAGGTAATGGAGCTTATATTTTGAAAGTAGGTGAATTTATTGACGGGCAAATAGAAATAAAAGATAAAGAGGAACGTGAACGCCAAAACGCTATACTCTTCCCCTATGCACGCACTTATATATATGAAATAAAAATTACTATACCTGCCCTTATGAAAGTAGTAGGTATTGACGCTTTAAATAAAAATATAAGTAACGAGGTAGGCAGTTTTAGAAGCACAGCCAACCTAAACAACAGCATATTATCCGTTAGAGTAGAAAAAAGCTATAAAGGTATATACCACGACAAAGCAAAATGGAGTGAACTACTTGAGTTTGTTGATGAGGCAGTTGATTTTAGAAGTATCAAAGTAATTTTAAAGAGACAATAAGCATGAAAAGGTTTATATATAGCACTATAGTAACTATAGCTTTATTTCTAACTAATGAGGCTAAAGGGCAAACATTTTTTGAAGCCAGTTACGGACGTTCGTTTTTTGAAACTGCTCAATTTGACCTTGAATCAGGCGTAAACTTAAATGGTGGTAACCGTTTAAACTTCCAGTTTGGTAAATTTGTAAACAACAGAGTAAGCAGAACTATTTCGTTGTCGTATGCAAGGAGTACCTCTGATGATATTGAGCAAAGGTCTGAGGTACGCTCTAGTTTAGCAACCCCACAAAATAGGACAGTCAACTTCATACTATCTTCAACAGATATAGAGTATGAAAGAAAAAAAACAAAGTTTAATACAGAGTTTGACGATGTTTGGAATATTTACTCAATAGTATCTGTTGGGGTTTCATTTTATACATTAAAAGAAGATGTAGTGGTACCTCCGCCCACTAGTACAGGTATAAGTTTTCCTGAAAATGATGCTGTAGGTTCTGATTTAATATTTATGGCTGGTTACGGCTGGGGTGCTGCCAGAAAAATTCATAAAACAGCATATGTATTTAGTGATTTAAGGGCTACACTGGCTCTTGGAAATATTTATAACAGATTCCCCATTTACTTAAACTTTGGCTACAAGCAATTTCTTTAACAGAACCCTGTGTTATAACTATTTTCACTTTCTTTGCATCTTTATAAAAGATGAAGGATTTTATCACTTGGTTGATGCGGAATATTCCGCGCCCGATACTTATACGTTTCAGCTATATTTTTAATAAAATATCACCTTTGTTTCTAAGAGGTGATAAGGTACAATGCCCTGTTTGCGAAGGAAATTTTAAATACCTGCTGCCTTACGGTACTGTAAAGCGCAGAGACAATGTATTATGCCCCAAGTGTTTATCGCTAGAGAGACATAGACTGCTTTGGTTATTTCTACACCAAAAAACCAACTTTTTTAGTGATGATAAAATAGACCTTTTGCATATAGCTCCCGAGCAATGTTTTTATAAGCGTTTTCGCAAGCAAAAAAATATAAACTACCTAACGGGTGATTTATACTCTCCATTAGCTGACGTGAAAATGGATATACACGAAATGCCGTTTGAGGACAACCGCTTTGATGCAGTTTTGTGTAACCACGTATTAGAGCATGTGGAGGATAGCCATAAAGCCATGACTGAAATACATCGTGTATTAAAACCGGGCGGCTGGGCAGTGATGCAAGTACCTTTAGATACAACAAGGAAAGAGACTTACGAAGACCCAACTATTACCAGTGATGAAGACCGTGAAAAGCATTTTTGGCAAAAAGACCATGTGCGCCTTTTTGGCTTAGATTATCCTGATAGATTACAGACTGCGGGGTTTAAGGTAACCCCAATTAATTTAAGTGAAGAACTTCCCGCTGAATTGGTTGAGAAATATCGCCTGCAAAACGGAGAGGTTATTTATTGGTGTCACAAATAAACTTTAAAAGTTACCGGTTTTGCGTCAATGCTTTTGCAGCACTTTTTTGGCGTTGCACTTTACCGCTGTCAGTCAACACAAACTCATCCACATAATAAAAAGCTTTGGGCACCTCGTATTTCTCTAAAAAACTTCGCAAATCTACTTTGGCTTCATATTCTTCCATAGGGTCAATAGGTTTGCCTTTAATAATAACAATAAGCTTTTGCCCCAACTCGGCATCAGGTTCATGCCAAGTAAAATATTCCCGCCCCATCAACTGTTTCAATCTGGCTAAAGCATTATCAATTTTTTCAAGTTGAATTTTTATTCCTCCTGAGTTAATCACATTATCAATTCGCCCCAGTACTTCAAAACTTCCGTCTTGGTGTATCACTACCCTATCATTAGTTACAACATCAGCATAGCCTGTAATCTCTCCGTTTATAACCAAGCGTTCATCCCTGTCCTTACTTACCTGTGCCCCTTTTAGTGGAATGAATCTTGGTGTTGCCCCAACGCCGTTTAGTTTTCTCAAGGCTATATGGGTGTATGTTTCCGTCATGCCATAGGTATGGTAAAACTCAGGGTCTAGGTCTACAAAACGCTTACTCCAGTTATTATTCATACCGGCACCTCCCACCAACACCTTTCTAAACTTATTTAGCTTTTGTACCGAAGAAAAATCATAGCCTGATAGTATATGGTGCATTTGTAGGGGGACAAAAGATGCTAAAGCATAATTATGGTTTGCGGTAAGCACTTCCATAGGATTACCACTGGGTTCAACAACCGCAACAGGTATATTGGCTATCAGCCCCCTAATCAGCATCATTACCCCCCCTGCTGTTTGTACGGAGAGGCATAAAAAAATTTTATCATCGGCAGTAACATCAAAAACTTCAAGGGTTTGTTTTGCACTTAGCTCTATAAACTTTCTTTTCCACTCAATAGGTTTTGGGGTTCCTGTTGAGCCTGATGTATGTACTATAAAACTCTCTTCACCACCCAACCATTGTTTTGCAATTTGTATAGCTTGTTGCTGATTATAACTAAGCGTTTCAAGTACTTTTCCTGATACGTTTTCTAGTGATGAATAGGGTATTTGCTGTTGATTGAATATAAAATATGACACAAGTTGAAGATGCGTTTTTATACGGATTTCTTTACAAAATCAGCCAATTGGTCTGCCTCTTCAAAGGTATTATAAATATGGAAGGATGCTCTAACACAATTTACCTCATTTTCACTAACTGCTCTTATACGCATGCCCTTAGCCAAAGCCATATTATATAAATCTATATGGTTTATTTTTTTTACTTTAAAACTCACTATTGCTGCCCGTGATTGTTCTTCTTCAGGGGTTATAATTTCAACTCCGCCACTAATATTTTGTAGTTTTTTATAAAAATAATCAGCCAGTTGCTTGGTACGCGCTTCAATTTTTGCCACACCAATGGTTTCATGGAAGTTTATAGCCTCTGCCACCCCTTTAAAGGCCGGGGTACTCATAGAGCCATAGTAAAATCTATGGGCACTATCAACATAGCCTTTTATATAAGTAGGCTTTTCAATAAGGCTCCACCCCGTATCGCAATAGCCTCCCACCCATTTTGCCTGCAACTGGTTTAACTTTTCTTTTTTAACGTATAAAAAACCAGTCCCTTTTGATGCCAGCATCCATTTGTGGCAACACGAAGCATAAAAATCGCAACCCATATCATGCAAATCAAGTTGTAGCATACCCGGCCCATGAGCACCATCAATAAAAGAGTATATGCCTTTATCCTTTGCTAGTTGGCAAATTTGTTTTACAGGCAACACCTGCCCTTGTGTACATGGCATGTGCGGCACAGCAATAACTTTGGTTTTTGGGTTTATTAGTTGCTCAACTCGGTTAAGGGTTTCATTTGCAGTATTAGCCAATTGCAAAACTTTTAGCTCAATGCCGTCTAATTTAGCTCTGTTTAACCACGGTAAGGCATTGCCTACATGCTCGTGATTAGTTATTATTACTTCATCGCCTTTTTTTAAATCAAGTCCCCAGCAAACTATATTAATACCCTCAGTTACATTATGCGTTAGGCAAATCTCATCTTCATTAGCTTTAACAAACTTTGCCAATGCAGGAACAGCTTCTTGCCAGCCACCATAATGTCCCGTTGTATCAACATTTAACATACTTTCATATTGGCTTTGTATTACCTGATATGGAGATGGTCCCATGGTACCATTATTTAAGTAAGCCCAATTTTTATCCAACGGAAAATTTTCACGTATTACTGTCCAAAACTCTTCATCGGTTTTATTTTTAAGGGTAGTTAAGTCTCCGGCTTTGCTTTGTGCTTGCAACCACTGCGGTAAAATTGCTGCACCTGCTGCCAACAGGGCACTTTCTTTTAAAAATTTTCTTCTGTTATGCTCCATAGCGTTATATCAAACCTACGCTTTGCAGCACGGTTTTCAAAAAAAAATAACTGTTCTTATATGTTTTTAAAATTCACGCACTATATTTGAATTATAGCGGATATATAATTTGGTTAACACACAAAAAATCATTTAATCTTCGCAATTTGGTAATACTTTGTTTCAACACTAAGAGCAACTGTGGAATTTAGCTCTATACACATATGTTTAATCGATGATGATGAAATACAGAACTTCATCAACGAAAAATTAATTCAACGTTCCGTTACTACTTCACAAGTATCAAAATACTTGAGTGCGAAATCAGCAATTGATGATATTAGAATAGGGAAACTAAAACCCCATATTATTTTATTAGACATTAATATGCCTATGATGAATGGTTGGGACTTTATGAAAATAGTTGAAAGTGAAAATCTATTAACTTTTGACGGCTTAGAAACAAGAGTATACATCCTTTCTTCATCAAAAGACCCTTCAGACATTGACAAAATCAATGAATACAAGCATTTGCACGGTTTTTTTCATAAACCGCTAACCCAGGCAAATCTTCAATCACTACTAGAAAGTCAACAGCCATAAAACACTGTTTTTATAGCTAAAATCTTTAAACAAACTTTCATAAATTCGCACACCCAAAGAAAGGTACCCTACCCTGTACTAAGTTTTTGGAAACGGGCTGATGCGTAGTACTGTCAGCACATCTTGTCGCAAAAAAATTAGTGTGAAATAAATATATAGATTATGAAATATAATGTTCTTGGAATAATGTCGGGTACGTCTATGGACGGGATTGATTTAGCCCTTTGTGAAATTACAGAAGAAGAAGGGCAGTGGAGCTACAACATACTAGCTACGGAAACAGTTCCGTATGAATCGAAATGGCGCATAAGACTATCACAACTGCGTAAGCAAACCCCTTTAGTGTATGTAAAAACGGATACCTTTTACGGACACTACTTAGGTACACTGGCTAAAGAATTTATAGCAAAAAACAATGCAACTGTAGACTTAATCAGTTCTCACGGACATACGGTTTTCCACCAGCCTGACGGAAGCATAACTGCACAAGTAGGTAGAGGTGCTGCCATACATGCCGTAACAGGGTTGCCTGTAGCTTGTGATTTCCGTACGGTTGATGTGGCACTTGGCGGACAAGGTGCTCCCCTTGTACCTGTAGGTGATGAAATGTTGTTTAGTGGGTACGATGCATACCTGAATATTGGTGGCTTTTGCAACATATCTACAAAGCAAAACGGCAAGCTTGAAGCTTTTGATGTTTGTCCCGGTAATATTATTCTAAACCGTATTGCTCGTAACTTGGGTAAAGATTATGATGATAACGGTGAAATAGCACTAAGCGGAGGCATTAACTACGACTTACTAAAAGACCTTAATAATATTGACTATTATAGCAAAGAAGGACCAAAATCACTAGCCCGTGAGTGGATTAACAGTAAATTCTGGCCAATAGTACGTGAGGTTGAAAAACAAAACAAGCAAGAAGATTTAATGAAAACTCTTGCCGACCATATTGCAGGGCAAATAGCAAAAACTATTGACAAAATTACCAATAACCAGCCCGATGGGTTTAAAGTACTGGTAACCGGCGGAGGTGCATATAACGGTACATTAATGGAACTGCTGCGCACACATACTGATGCTGAGTTTATTATTCCAGAAGACAAAAATGTAATAGAATATAAAGAAGCATTAATATTTGCACTTTTAGGTGTATTGCGTATAAGAAACCAAGAAAATGTATTGGCAGATGCTACCGGTGCATCAAAAAATAATATAGGTGGTGCTGTATATGGCAACTACTCATCAATAAACTAAAAAATAAAATTGTACAAGCATGGTATATAACGAATCATTAAACAGCCTTTTAGAGAAATTTCAAAATAAACAACCTGAAATAGTTTTTGAATGGAAAGATAGTGAAACCGAAGCCGAAGGCTGGGTGGTAATTAACTCATTACGTGGAGATGCTTCAGGCGGAGGTACCCGCATGCGTAAAGGACTAGACAGATATGAGGTAGAGTCGTTGGCAAAAACAATGGAAATTAAATTTTCAGTTTCCGGTCCTCCAATCGGGGGAGCCAAATCGGGCATTAACTTCGACCCTCGCGACCCACGCAAACGTGGTGTATTAGAGCGTTGGTATAAAGCTGTAGCACCACTATTAAAAGAGTACTACGGTACCGGTGGAGACTTGAATGTTGATGAGATACATGAAGTAATCCCTATTACTCAAGCCAACGGTGTACCTCACCCGCAAGCGTGTGTAGTAAAAAGCCACTTAAAAATTGATGACCCGAAAGAACAACAACGCCGTATTGATAACCTGGTAAACGGGGTAACAAAAGTGTTGGATGATGAGCGTTTTAGCCCTGATACATCTAAACCATATACTGTATCTGACATGATAACAGGATGGGGAGTTGCAGAAGGTATCCGCCACTTTTACCATCTGTATGGAGGTAACTTAAACTATAAAACTGCCATTATACAAGGCTTTGGTAATGTTGCTGCGGCTGCAGCTTATTATCTGGCTAAAAACGGTGTAAAAATAGTAGGAATTATAGACCGTGTAGGTGGTTTGATAAAACAAGAAGGCTTTAGTTTCGATGAAATTAAAGAATTATATGCCAACCGCGACGGTAATGCGCTTAACGCACCCAACTTGCTTAGTTTTGACGAAGTGAACGAGAAAATTTGGAAAATGAAAGCCGAAATTTACGTTCCCGGGGCAGCTTCGCGTTTAATTACCAAAGAGCAGATGGACGACCTTATTGAGGGCGGTTTAGAAGTAATGAGCTGCGGTGCAAATGTGCCGTTTGCCGATGAAGAAATATTTATGGGCCCTATAGCACGTTATGCAGATGAACATACAGCAGTTATTGCAGATTTTATTGCAAATTGCGGTATGGCTCGTACCTTTGGATATTTAATGACTGAAGATGCTCAATTAACTGATGAGGCAATTTTCCACGATGCATCTAAAGTAATATACGATGCAATGGCAAAAATTCATCAGTTTAACCCTAAGCCTACAGGACTAATGGGCAAAGGGCTTGAAATTGAGCTAATAAAACTTACCCAGTAATATGGATATTTTTGATCGTTTTGAGAAAATAATTAAAATAGTTTATTTCGATAATACTGTTGGAGAATACCTGCTTTGTGCAGGTATTTTGCTTTTTGGCTATTTACTACGCAACGTAATAAGTAAGGCAATTAGCCATTTATTATTCCGTCCGTTCAAAGCATTCTCAAGAAATAAGTTTGCAAACGAGTTTGATAATTTATTTAAAAAACCACTAAAAGCACTTTTTGAACTGGTTTTTATTTACATAGCATTCTACCCCATTCACTTACCGCCTAATTTAAATATTAAGGTCTTTAAAAAGATTATGGTAAGTGACTTTATTACCATTATTTACGATTTATTTTTAGTAGGTGTAGTTACATGGATAATTTTAAGGGTTGTTGAGTATGTTTATTTAGTTCTGGCTGATAAAGCCTCGGAAACCGAGGATACTACCGATGACCAATTGGTAGACTTTTTTAAAGAACTTGCAAAATTTGGAATTATTGTAATTGCTATATTCTTTACTCTGGGGGCAGTATTTAAAATGAATATTGCTGCCATTGTAACCGGTTTGGGTTTGGGTGGTTTAGCAATAGCATTAGCCGCACAAGATACATTATCTAACCTTTTAGCCTCATTTATTATATTTCTTGATAAACCTTTTAAGGCCGGAGAATTAATTACTGTTAATGATATTACAGGAACAATAGAAAAGGTTGGCTTTAGAAGTACACGTATCAGAACATTAGATAAAAGCTTGGTAACCCTCCCTAATCAAACACTAATAAACAACCCGCTAAATAATATTACCCTAAGCTCGTATAGAAGGGTGAAATTTAGCATAGGTGTTTTGTATGGCACAAGCCACAAACAATTAACCCTTATTTGCGACCAGATACGTGGTTTCCTGCTTGCCCACCCTGAAATTGATAACGACATACAGGTAAAGTTTGATGAATATGGAGACAGCTCGCTAAACATTATGATACTGTTTTTTGTAAAAACAAACGAGTGGGATGTGATGATGAAGGTTAAAGAAGAGGTAAATTTTAAGATTATGGAAATAGTGGAGAACAACGGTACCGACTTTGCTTTTCCTACACGCACAGTACATATACAGAAAAGCGAATAACGCTTGATTGACAATTGTTTTTTTTGTTGCTTTGCAACCCCTTAAAGTTCGGGGTGTGGCGCAGTCCGGTAGCGCACTCGCTTGGGGTGCGAGAGGTCGTGGGTTCAAATCCCGCCACTCCGACATTAAAAAAGCCTTCTGAAACTCAGAAGGCTTTTTTGCTTAAACTAAATCATCTATGAAACTTCTATTAATTGATTTTTAGTATCAAAAACAGCAGGCATTTCTAAAAACCTTCTCCACTCTTTCAGTATAGCCTTAAAATCTGTAGTAGGCATCACCAAATCAGCCATATCAAAATTTGGTTTTGCAGATATATCGTAAAACTCAGTTACATCATTATAAATATCAATCAAAACCGCATCGCAGCCTGTAGCTATATCCGTGCTGGTTCCTAACAACAAATCGTCAATATCCCGAAGCAGTCGGTCTATTTTGTTTATTTTTTGCCAGCAGCTTAAAAAGCATCCCAATGTAGTTTGGCTATTACTGTTACTTATAGAGCAATGTTTCCATTTTTCACCGTATATCTCAATATTCACAAAGCGTAAATGGTATTTATTTAAAATACTTGTTTTCATAGTTATTCAATAAGATTTAAAGATTAGAACTGTATTTTATAACTTAAATTAGGAAAGATTATTGCCTCTTGTGCATCAACAATAGTATTGGTTTTCCTATCGTAGTATTCTCCATAATACTCTTTGCTACCCAATACATTTAGCACTTGCAAAGACCATACGGATGAGTATTTGGCCCTGTTTCTTCTATATGAAATGGTAAAATGCAAAAAGTAGTTACCCGGTCCTTGTTGCTTAAAAGTTCTACCGTAATCTCTAATAGTTTCTTGTGCCGCCAACGAAGCTTCTCTGTTGGCAGGCGTAAACCAATCGCCACCATTATAGGTAAAGCGAGTACTCACATTTAACAAGTTTTGTTTGGTGCTACCCATTGCCCACTCTTTACCGATTAAGAAATTACCTACAAACTTTTTATTAAAGGCTGTATTTCGCCAAACATTGTCCCCTGCTTTATACTTTGAATCAAAAATTGATGCTGTGGTTAAATAGTACCAGCCGTTATTTAAAAAACGTTCAAGCGTAATATCAATACCAATATTTCTTCCCAAGCCGCTATTCTCAAACTTATCTTCTAAAAACCACTCTTCACGCAGGTTTAAGAAAGAAAAAGAACTATCGGCAATAACAGGAATATCATATAAATACTGGAAAAAAGGTTCAATACGCAAATTGGTATTTTTGCCTACCATACGGTTATACCCCAAAACAAAATGGTGCGCTTTACTAAAATCTAAATGCGTATTAGGTCGGGTAGTCCCATTGGGGGTTTGCACTTGGGTAAAGTAATAATTTAGCTTTTCTAAACTGCTATGCAGCCCGTAACCTAAAGTAATGCTTTGCTTGTTATCCAAATTCCACTGTGCAGATAAACGGGGTTCAATAATCCACCTTTTAGAAAGTGTGAACATTTGAAAATGCACTCCCGGGTTTATTTGCAAATCTTTAGTAATGTTGAATGATGACTGCGAAAAAGCCTGTATCAACTCACTGTTTCCCTTGTCATTTACATAGGTTTGTTGGGCTTCGCCATAATCAGGCTGGCTCTTAAACCTGTAGTTATAAAACAGTTTCTGAACTACAATACCCGTACGGTTGGTATGTCTTGAATTAAACTTGTGGTTAATAAATGATGATAAGGTAATATTGTTGTTACCGAGCCAAATTTCATCGTCATTAATCCTGTTAAGGTTAGAATCTAAATAGTTATCGCTGTAACCTATACCATGCCCTGTACCTGCCAGTATGGTTTTTACATAGGTATTTTTATTAAAGAAGTATTTGTGTGTTACCCCTCCAATGCCCATATAAATTCTTGATTCCTCATTATAAGAATCGTAAATACTTTCCCATTCCGAAGAATCGGTTTCCCCTTTTTCATCCAAGCCGTCAATCAATCCCAAGCCCCAAACCGAAAATGTACCTGCTTTTTTGGTAGGAAAATGCAGTTTAAACGATAAATCCTGATAGCGGATGCCCCCCACATCTTGTGGCATCACATGATCTACCAAGGCCAAGGTAGAATATCTGTAATTAAACAGGTACGATGAGTTACCTCCTTGCTTAAAAGGTCCCTCAGAAGAAACATCAATACCCAAAGAACCGATTTGAAAAGTATGTTCACGCTCTAAATTATTACCTGTACGCATTGATAAATCGAACACACCTGATGTAGCATTACCGTACTCGGCAGGGAAAGCTCCTGTGAAAAAATCAGAGTTTGCCATCATTTGGCTACTTAGTGCAGTGATAACACCTGCCCCTACTCCACTAACTTCACCAAAATGGTTTGGAGCAGGTACAGGCACACCTTCCATACGCCAAAGTAAACCCTTAGGCGCATTTCCACGAATAACAATACCATTAGAGCTAATAGTACTTGCAACACCCGCAAATGCCGATACCATACGTGCGGGGTCATCCACACCTCCTGCATATTTATTGGTTTCTTCTACAGTAAACTGCTTGGCACTTACCGTAGCCATTTGGTTAATAGCCTTGTTTTTTTCTTCTTTAGGTTTAACGGTTACTTCCTTCACACTAATAACAGACTCTTGCAAGTGGGCAGTAACTGCCTTTGTTTTGCCCGATATAAGTAAAATTCCACTTAAAACAGTTGGCTCATACCCAACAGAGGATACCTTAATATCATACCTGCCCACAGGAATATTTTTAATGGTAAATTCACCGTTAATATCAGTTGAAGCACCAATAATAGGGCTGGTATTTAACAACGTTACCGTAGCAAAAGGTATAGGTGCTTCTGAAGCAACATCAATAACTTTTCCCTTTAGTGTAGAGGTTAAATTTTGTGCAGTACCGCACAAGTGGCTAATGATGATAATTAAAATAGCAAGAATAATTTTTCTTGTTGTCATGGTTTGTTTTAGTTCGTTTCTTAAAAAAGTTTAGTGGCTTTTTGTGCCATTTCACCTATACGACAAACCAGTTTGAAAACACCCTACCTGAAAAAATCATTTTTTTCATTTTTATTTATTTCAGAACACTAAAGGATGAATAAAAACAATTATTGTAAACTTGAAGCAGATGTTGTTTGATGATAGCTATACCATACCTGCACAACAAGGCGAAGCATTACTAAAAGAAAAAGGCAGTAAGTTTTTTGCCTTTGCTTTTCCTGTATTTAGTGAGGAGGATATAAAAAACAGATTAGAAGAACTGAAAAGCAAGTACCCTGATGCCAACCACCATTGTTATGCATGGGTATTGCACCCTGATAAAAGTGCACAGCGAGCTAATGACGACGGAGAGCCGAATAACACCGCAGGCAAACCTATTTTGCGACAAATTACCGCACAAAACCTAACCAATACATTGGTGGTAGTAGTGCGCTATTTTGGCGGTACATTGCTTGGTGTTAGCGGTTTAATAAATGCTTATGGCGGTGCCGCAAAACTTGCCTTGGAAGAAGCCGGGGCAGAAGAAAAAATAATTAACGGCTTGTTTGAACTGGAGTATGACTATGCCGCCGAAGGCGATGTTTTTAGATTTGTAAAAACTTTAGGGGGCGAAATAGCGTCTGTAGATAAACAAGCAAAGGGAAAAGTTACCTTTACCATACGAAAAACAAAAGTAGAAGAAGTACATAACTTGTGGCACGATTTCCGCAGCTTTAAGTTAAGTTTCAAAGGCTATACATGAGAAAGTTTGCACTATATATATTAGTAAGTATTATAAGTTTTGCCATACATGCACAAAACCTATCAAACCCTACTTTGCAAAGCCATATAGAAGGTTTTATAGGGCAGGAAATATTTATGCAACAAGCTGTAGACGGCAGTAACCTCTCAAACAGTATTCAAAAAGTATTAGCTCAAAAAATACTTAGTACTTATCCTACTGCAACCACTTTGAAGCTAAGTTATACCAAAACATCACCTAGTGGTACTTATTACACCTATATACTACGTTACAACAACACACCTATATTTAGTAGTTCACTAAAAGTATTTTTAGATAAAAGCAATACCATCCGTTGGGCACACCACAACTTTGCTGAGTTTTCAGCACCTGTAAGTACTGCATTTTTAAATACTTCAGAAGTAGAAAGTTTTGCAAAAACTAAATTCCCCAACGCTAAACTTTTAGCAAGTGAAAGTACTTGGGTAAACAACGGCGAAACCCTATTGCCTTCTTTTGCCATTACACTGAAAAAAACAGATAAACACCTCACAAACCAGTACATTTATAGTACAGGCGGCACACTACTGTATGTAAATCCTTTAGATAAACACTTCACTGCTGCTGATACCCCCACCTACGGTTATGTTTTTAACCCCGACCCGCTTACTACTGCACAGGTAGCTTATGGCGGTGCTTATAGTGATAGTATATACAAGGGAACCGATAGTAGTACTGTAGACTCAAAACGACTTATTGCCGAACGCCGAAAAGTACAATTTAGAGGCACACTACAAGGCGACTCTGTGCTATTGGCAAACAATGATTTTTTTATAAGCGAAGTTTCAGCACCTTCATGGCCTGTAACAAGTGTTACTTTAGGAGATACATTTAATTTTGTTCGCAGCCAGTACCAGTTTGCTGATGTAAATGCATACTATCACCTTAATGCACATTTAAGCTATGTGAGAAAGCTGGGGTTTAATAACCTGCCCGATTTTAGAATAAAGGTGGATGCACACGCACTTAGCGGGCAAGATGCATCACGCTTCACTGCCAGTGATAACCCGCCCACTTTACAATTTGGAGACGGAGGTATACCCGATGCTGAGGATGCCGATGTAGTAGTGCATGAGTTTGGGCATGCCTTATCGCATGGAGCATCTCCCAATACTTCTATTGGTTTAGAACGTAGAGCATTAGATGAAGCTTTTGGCGATTATTTTGCTGCCTCTTACTCTTGGAATATAAGCACATATAATTGGCGCAAGGTATTTTCTTGGGATGGGAATAATGGCGGATGGCAAGGACGCTCTGTAGACTATAATGGCAGCTACAACCAACTGAGCAATAATATTTGGACGGATGGACAATTATGGAGTACTGCTTTAATGAGGTTATTACGCATAATAGGCAGAGACAAAACCGATGCTTTGCAGCTTGAAGCATTATATCGTTTAAATGCTAATATGAGCATGCGCCAACTGGCAAACGCAGTACAGCAAATAGATACTTTGCAAAACAACGGAGACAATTTTGAACCTATACAGTGTGTGTTTGCATCGGTAGATATTTTAGACAGTTTAAGTAATTGCCAAGTTTTGGGAGTTGAAAATGTTACTAAAAAACCTCAGCAAATTTTTAAGGTATATAACAGTTGGGGCTTTGCCCAAAAAGCCGAAGATGCTGAAGTTTATTTCTCATACCCGTCAACCTACCAACTCACCATTTTTGATGCTACAGGAAAACAGATTGTAAACGAAAAATTACAAGGAGTAGCGTATAAAAAAATACAGGGGCAAAATTTTGCCCCCGGAATTTACATTTTAAAAGTACGTGAAAAAAGTACAGGCAAAGCGCAAGCAGCCAAGCTACTGCGCTACTAGCTTAGTACCCTGCGTATGAAATAGTAGTATCTTTAGGTTCTACTACCAATACAGGCACTCCGCTTTCTGCCATTATTTGTTCACTTTGCGATTTGCTGAACCATCCCCCACCTCTATCATTCATAATAATAATAAGGTCGGCATCTTTTTCTTCAGCAATTCTAATGGTCTCAGGCACCACCTTTTTGTTTGTTTCAATCTGATAGGTACTCTTACCCGCACCTTTTTCTTTAATAAACTTCTCAGCCTGGTAGGCATAAGTTTTCAAGCGGGCTTGCTCCTCTTTGCTATTGGTAGTTACCACAGCAATATGAATGCTTGCATCAAACACCTTAGCAATAGATGTTGCAATAGGTATTTTTTGCCGTGTACCGGTATTATCATGTATAGGCATCACAATCTCTTTAATTAATCCTTTCTTAAAGCCTTTCAAAATAGATAGAACAGGCACATCAAGAACATTAACCAAGTTTTGCGTATGCTTACTAAATGAAACAACAACCAAATCTGCTTCTATTTCTTTTGCCATTTTGACAGCAGTTTTATAAGCATCATTGTTTAAAGTAGCCTTCTCAACATTTACAGTTTCAGAACTCAATCTGTTATTGATTGACTCTGCACTGTTTCTACGTCCTTCTTCGGTAGTTGCAACTACAAGTTGGGCGTTAAATGCGCGGCTAAAGTTTATGGCACCCTCTAAAACGGCATCGTCATTGTCGTTACCGTATAAACAGGCAAAAATTTTTGTAATAATTTTACTCATAGGCATTAATTTTTAGATATTTAGGTAGGTATGTTTTGTAAAATACTAATATATATAAATTCTTTATTACATAAACGAATTAAATACACTATTAGTTACAAAAACATACGATTTAGTTAAAAAAAAATTGTCTTACTTTTGCGGAAAAGTAGCCGTGAGGCGGGGTTTCATTGTAAAACACAGGTAATCAAATTATTAAATTATGAAAGAAGTATATATAGTTTCAGCAGTTCGTACACCTATTGGTAGTTTTGGTGGTGCTTTATCATCAGTAAAAGCGACAGAATTAGGTGCTACAGCCGTAAAAGGTGCTGTTGAGAAAGCGGGTATCCAACCCAACCAGGTAAATGAAGTTTTTATGGGCTGCGTGTTGCAAGCCAATTTAGGGCAAGCCCCTGCAAGGCAGGCAGCTATGTTTGCAGGTTTACCTAAAGACGTTCCTTGTACTACGGTAAACAAAGTATGTGCATCAGGAATGAAAGCTACTATGTTTGGTGCACAAAGCATTATGCTGGGCGATAATGATATTGTAGTAGTAGGTGGTATGGAAAGCATGAGCCAAACTCCTTACTATTTAGATAATAACCGTTACGGACAAAAATATGGACACGGACAAACCTATGATGGTATTGTGAAAGACGGTTTAACCGATGTATACCACAACAACTTAATGGGTAATGCAGCTGAATTGGCAGCAGAGAAACACAACTTTAGCCGCGAAGCACAAGACGAATATGCTATTAGCTCATACAAGCGTAGTGCAGCAGCGTGGGAAGCAGGTAAATTTAAAGATGAGGTTATACCTGTTGAAGTAAAAGGACGCAAAGGTGCTGTTACTGTTGTTGATGAAGACGAGGAATACAAAAACGTAAAATTTGAGAAAATACCAACGCTTCGTACAGTTTTCCAAAAAGATGGTACAGTAACCGCAGCAAATGCATCAACTATAAATGATGGTGCTGCTGCAATGGTATTGATGAGTGCTGATAAGGCCAAAGAATTAGGCTTAAAACCTTTAGCAGTTATTCGCAGCTATGCTGATGCTGCCCAAGAGCCTGAATGGTTTACTACTGCCCCTGCCAAAGCACTTCCAAAAGCTTTAGACAAAGCGGGTGTTAGCAAAGACGATATTGATTTATTTGAGCTAAACGAGGCATTTTCTGTAGTAGCGCTTGCCAATATGGAAATATTAGGCTTAGATGCCGAAAAAGTTAACGTAAATGGTGGCGCTGTTGCCTTAGGACACCCATTGGGATGCTCAGGTGCACGTATATTGGTTACTTTAGTGCATGCGCTAAACAACAACGGAAAACGTTTAGGTGCTGCCGGTATATGTAACGGTGGTGGTGGTGCTTCTGCTATGGTAGTAGAGCGTATTTAATTAAAATCTAAATATTACTATATAAAAAGGCGGTTTTGAGTAAACTCAAAACCGCCTTTTCTGTTTCCATTTGATATTTACTTTTTAGTCCGCCAAAACGAACTGAATTTTTGTATTTCTTCGGTTGCTTCACCCCTATCAACTAATTTTTTAAGTGCTGCAATAGTTTCCGTTTCACTTTGTGATAGTATTACAGCAATTTCTTTAGTAGCCAAATACCCATATTTTTCTAACAATTCTTTTTCAGTGTAGCTAACCTTTTTAGGCTGTAACTCTTTGCCATAAGCCTTAGTTAAGGCAATAACATAGTTTGCATATCCTGAAGTTCCTGAAATTTTATACCCTTTACCGTCTTTTCCAAAAAGAATAAAAGTAGGGAAGCCACGCACACCCATTTCTCCGGATTCTTTCAAATCAGCATAAAAACTTTGTGTCGTTTTATCATTTTTATAATCGGCTAAAAATTGCGCGGTATCGCCATTAACTTTTTGTACAGCCTCAACCAAATACTCATGCTTGGTAATATTCTTTTTCTCAAGAAACACCATCTCTCTTATTCGTCTTAAAAAATCCAATGCCAGTTCTTCGCCTTGCTTTTGAACAGCTTTAAAGGCAATAGAAGGCGGATATGATGATGCCAAAGGGTCTTCTAGCCAAACATCACCATCAATACTCATTTTAGTATATGCCCCAACCTCATCCCAATGCCCTGCAACATCTGATGGTTTTGAGATTCCATTACCGCCATCAGAAAACCCTTCCCATTTTGGGAGTAAGCCCCCCATTTTATATTTAATATCTACGTAGTCTCCATATTCAAGTTTAAACTTCTTCAACTCAGGCTCTATAGCCCAACAGGCAGAACAAATTGGGTCTGTAAAATATAACAGGGTTACTTTCTCTTCCTTTTTTATAGAAAACTCTTCAATCTTTCCTTCTTCAGTAGTATCACATATTCCCGTTTCCACATCACAAGAAAACTGCTTGTTTTTAGCATTATCCGTCATATCACTTGTTTTTTGACCCTGGCACCCAATTCCTACTATCACTAGCCACAGTAATAAAAGTGCTTTACAACTGTTTATATGTAAACTATCTTTTGTAGCCATTTATGCAGAAGGTTTAACCGTTTTTTGGTAATTATATAAGAACAAATATTTAACTTAGGTACTATAATAACAAGTAGTATTGTTTTACATCTCTTAGTCACTAAAAAAGTACTATTGTTAATTATCAGCAAGTTATGAATGAAAAAGATTCAATAAAAAATTGCCCAATGCGGTCTACCCTAAGAATAATTGGTGGAAAGTGGAAGCCTCTTATACTACAGCAAGTAAATGGTAAAACAAGACGGTTTGGCGAACTACAGCGAACTATTCCTGAAATAACCAAACAAATGCTCACAAAAAACCTACGAGAGCTTGAGAATAATAATATTATCCATAGAGAAGTATATGCTGAAATTCCTCCTAAAGTAGAGTATTCACTCACCAAAAAAGGAGAATCACTTATTCCTATTCTAGAGTCTATGGAAAAATGGGGAGCAGAGCAATTAAATGAAATTATTAACACATAATTTTTTGAAAAGAAAAATGAGCGTTAGGAGAGTTTTAACATTAATTCAGCCATTAAAAAAACCTAATCGTAATTCTTTTATTTAATTTGTAGAAAAGTTCTATCAAATGAAGCTACAACAACTAGTAATAAAAAACTTTAGGGGTCTGAAAGGGAATAATAATATCTTAGATTTTTCAAAGTCTAACATAATATTTTTAATTGGTCAAAATAATGCTGGAAAATCATCATTTCTCAGGGCTTATGAATTCTATGTAAATTCAAATCAAGCTGCTACTATAACTGATTTCAATAATCATGATGAAAATATACCAATAGAAATAGAGGGTGTTTTCTTAAAAGAAGAAGATGATGATGATAAAGAAGACTTTGTTGGTAGTGGAAAGAAAGCTGAACCAGATTGGGTAAACAATTGGGTTGATGAAAACAATTTAATTAGGATAAAAAAAATTGGGTTAGACAAGATGTGAAAGCTGATAAGTACACTTTTTCACCTAAAGAAAATAAATGGGTTGAAGGAGGTTTTGGAGGTATGCCTACTCTTTTACAAAAGTATTCTCCTACTCCTATCTCTATAAGTGCTATGGAAACTGAAGCCTCATTAGAAGAAAAAGTAAACAAGTTGATTCAAGCTGATATCTTGAAAAAGATTAAAGAAGATTTTCCAGCAGACTTTAGCAAGCTTGTTGTAGGAGTAAAACAACTTCAAGAGAAAATATTAGGCACTGACATAGTCTCAAAATTTAATGAGGAGATTAATGAACAGTTTAAGAAAGTATTTACTGATTTAACTTTAAAGATCGACCCTAAAAGTGATGATAATATTAAACTTGAAGATGCTTTTAAGAAAAACCACTCCATAAGTGTTAAAAAGGATGGTGTTGAAAGAAATGAAGTTATTACTCAACACGGTCATGGTGTAATTAGACAAGCTCTTTATAACTTTATTTCATTCCTGAAAAATAGTAGAGAGGGTACAAGGAAAGAGTACATAATTTTATTTGAAGAGCCTGAACTATTCTTGCACCCAGAAATTACATTTCGATTGCGAAAAAATTTATATGATTTAGCAGAAAATAGCCCATTTCAAATTTTGTGTGCAACTCATTCATCACTTATGATAGATATTGCTAAACCTCACTCATCATTGGTTAGAGTATTAAAAGATGATAATGAAGCTTCACAAACTTATCAAGTTGGAGATGATGTTTTCAGAGAAACTGAAGAAAAAAGGCAACGTATTCAGATGATTAATAGATTTAATCCTCATGTATGTGAATCATTTTATGCTAAAAAAGTTCTAATAGTTGAAGGCGATACAGAAGCTATTGTCTTTAGAGATTTGATTGGTCGGTTTTTTAGCGATTCTGAAATTTACGTACTGAATTCAGGATCAAAAAATAATATCCCTTTTTTTCAAGAAATTTTCACTGCATTTTGTATTGAGCATTATATTATACATGATACAGATAGTAGATTCAACTCAAAAGGAACTGCAAATAGTGCATGGAGTTTAAATTCTAGTATTTGGGATAAAGTTGAGATCTCAAATGAAAAGCAAGAAGGACTTTCAAGAAGGTATGTTCATAAAGTAAACTTCGAGCATGCTCACAGTATCCCAAGTGATGGGAAAGATAAACCAATAAAGGCATATGAATATGTTTCACAATTAAATAAAGACTCTGATGTTCCTTGCCTTAACTTTTTGAAAGATATTGTTGGAGATAAAAAAATACTACATGATTCTGAATATGTTGAGAGCTCTGATAAAGTAAAAGTTGAAACTTAACTTTTAAACAACAGCAACTATAAACTGTAACATAAATCCCAAACTAAAGAGTATAGCACCAAGTATTAAAGATTGTTTTCTGGTTTCAGTATTGTTTATCAGCTTTTCTACCAAGGGTTGGGCAAGTTTGGTTTCCAAACCTTTTTTGATGCGTTTATAAAAAAACATAAACACAAAGTATGCAATTGTAGCAACTCCCAGTTTTATATAAAATAAGGTTAAACTTTCAGCAGTAGTTCCATTTTTGGCAGCGTCAAACCCTTTAAGCAAACTTAAAATAAGAGAAGTAACACCGTACCCTAAAATTACTACCCAAATAATTATCATAGGTAAAAGGGTCACCAATTTTTTCAGCCCTTTTTCAAAACGGCGCAAAGTAAGCTCTCCCAATAATTCAGGAGCAGCCAACCAAAAGGCAATAAATTGCAACAGTAATCCAATGGCATTTACCCATTTCATACTGCTAGTTAGTAAATAAAGTTGAGAAAGTTGGTGAGGTTACGCCAAGTCGTTTTTCTTAAAAAGTTCTACACCCTTAGCTACCATAGCTTTTATTTCAGTTTCCAAGCCTTCGTCAAGCTTTTTAATATGAAAACAGCTTTTACCCTTTAAACATTTCTTTAAATCATCAGACAACGAAAATTCATCAGGATACAAGTAAATAGGAAAGTAGTATAAACGTACATCTTTTGGTTTTGGCACTATACTGCCAAAGTACATACCATCTACCTTTTGTTTGCCTTGCATGGTTTCTTTGGTTCCGGCTACCTCAAAATTGGTATCTTTATCCGTACGTATTTTTAATGGAGGAGTGTTTGATTTTAAAATATCAATAAGGGTAGTTCTAATTTCGTTTACATCAGTTTTCATACCTTGCCAATTTACTATCAAAAAATTAAAGATATAAGGTTTTATACCAGCTATATTGTAGCTTCTACATTTTAGTATCTCTTTTCTATCTAAAAAAATAGTAGTCAATTAATTCTCAAAAAGTAATTTTGGCAAACCAAACTAGGAGGCGTTTTGTCTGAACCCGAACTTTTAGAGCGAATAAAACAACACGATGGGGATGCTTTTGAGCAGGTTTTTAGGAAATACTATGCCGAGCTATGCAGCTATGCCGATAAATACCTGAACAATACCGATGCCGCCGAAGAAATTGTGCAGGAGTTGTTTTGCCATATTTGGGACAAACGCGAGACTATTGAAATAAAAGAAACCTTACGAGCCTATTTTTTTAGGGCAACACGAAACAGATGCTTTAACCATTTCAGGCATTTAAAAATACGTGAAGCCCACCAGCAAGAAACCCAAGCCGAAAATAATGCTATTGATAACCTCACTGCCTACGAGGCAATGAAAGGTTTTGAATTGGAAGAAAAAATTACCCAAGTAATAAACCAACTACCCGCACAATGCAAATTGGTATTTGGTATGAGCCGTTTCGAAGGGAAAAAATACCAGGAAATTGCTGATGAACTGGGTATAAGCAAAAAAGCTGTAGAAGCACATATATCAAAGGCTTTAAAGGTTCTAAGAGAAGAGCTAAAGGAGTATTTGCCCTTACTTCTTTTACTGTTTGGCGATTTTTTTTAATACACCACATAGGGTATAATCATTTTTAAGTGTCAACTAAATAAGCAACCGTATGCAGGGACTTGATGAACATATGCAACAACTACTAATCCGCTACCTTGATAATGAGGCAACGGAAAGTGAAATAGCAACCGTAAAAGAGTGGCTTAGCCAACCTGCAAACCAAGCTTATTTTGACGGGCTTAAAAAGCTACATGCTAAGGTTACTGACACCCAACATGCAACCCCTGCCAATGTTAATGTAGATGCTGCATGGGAAAAAGTAGCAGCCAAAACCACACAAAAAGGCTTGCAGGTAGTGAAACCTAAAGTTAGTTGGAATGTTTTGCTACGTATTGCAGCCGTGCTGGTTATAGGTTTTAGCATTTTTTGGTGGGTAGCTAAGGATAATGTGGCACCACCAAGCCAAATGGCGAGTATAATAACTATGAAAACAACCGATAGTACCCTACTGGTGAATTTGCCCGACGGCAGTAGGGTTACATTAAACCGGTATTCATCACTCAGTTACCTTGAAAATTTTGAAGAAGATAAACGAAGCGTTGAACTGAAAGGAGAAGCTTTTTTTGATGTGAGCAGAGATACCCGCAAACCTTTCATCATAAAAACAGGAGATGCTAATATTCGTGTTCTAGGCACATCATTTTTGGTAAAAAATGAAAGAGATAGTGGCGTTGCCGTATATGTAAAAACAGGTAAAGTACAGTTATACAAAACCAGTTATAAAAAAGCGGCAGTATTACTAACTAAAGGAGAACAAGGCTTTTTGGCAAAAGCCAATACGCAAGCTGTAAAGCAGGATATTACCGATATAAACTACTTATCACAATACAATAAAACACTTCGTTTTGAGAACACTCCATTAAACTTGGTTTTAAAAGATTTAGAAAAACAATATGAAGTAACGTTTGAAGTAGACCCCTCTACCATAGAAGGTTGCCGCATAACTGCCAAGTTTGAAGAAAGTACTTTGAACGAAATACTTGAAACACTGAAAATATATTTCTCATGGGAAATACAACAAAACAAAAACACAGTAACTATAAAAGGAAAAGGATGCTACTAGCAACAAAAAAGGTATGGGCATATATATGTCTTGTTGTTCTAATACTTCTTTTCCAAAAAGGGTTTGGGCAGTTGCTGAATACTGAAGTAACTATAAAAGCCAGCAACAAACCCTTATCACAAGTTTTGTTTCAGTTGAGTGAGCAGGCACATTTCGATTTCTCTTACGATACCCGTATTATATCTCCCTACCAAACCGTTACGGTAAATGCCAACCACCAACCCTTAAAAAAAGTACTGGGTTCGGTTTGTACGCAAAGCAATATTCAATACAAACTAATAGGCACACAAATAATATTTTTCAGTGCTCAAAAAGAAGAAGTACGCCGTGTTGAGCACTTAATTAAAGGCAAAGTAACCGACTACAGAACCGGAAAACTTTTGCAAGGGGTAACTATTACCGAAAAGTATTTCCAAATAAATACTAATACTGATGATGAGGGAGGCTACCAAATAAGTGTGCCCAACCCTAACTATACAGTGCAATTAACTTATTCGCTTGAAGGATACCAGCGTAAATCGTATTTGGTAAAGGTTAGTGATAATAAAACTTTCAACGTATCACTTAAAAATAAAAATGATACAAAAAACGCTATCGCAGCTGCTGATAGTGCACCACCCATACCCTCTATATCATTTACCAGTGCTATAGCCAAAAAAATACTGGAGGTAAAGCACGATAGTCTCAAAATAAAAAAACAAGCACAGCCTTTAATACAAAAAAAATCACTTCGCTTATTTGTTCCACAAAAAACAATAGACAGCTTAAAAAAAGACAGTACACTAAACGTAGTCCCCTATCAGTTTAGCGTTATTCCCGGGGTAGGATACAATGCCCAATATGGTGGCAAAAACATTGTAGAAGGTATTTCTTTTAACCTCTTCGGCGGTTTAAATGCTGGTATTGACGGTGTAGAAGTAGGCACTATAGTAAACCTAACCCGCTTCAACGTAAACGGGGTACAAATGAGCGGTATTGCCAACTTGGTAGGCGGGCAAACCAGCGGAATACAAACCGCAGGTATAGTAAACATTTCTAAACTGAAAACTTATGGTATACAGGCTGCAGGTATATCTAACCTCTCAGGGCAAGAAATGGAAGGCGTACAAGCAGCAGGCATTAACAATGTTGTACGTGGTAATATGTATGGGATACAAGCCGCAGGAATACACAATTTGACTACGGGTGATATAGAAGGCGTACAAGCTAGTGGCTTTGCCAATACTGCTTGGGGAAATGTTGATGGCGGACAAGCGGCAGGCTTTTTAAACATTGCTAAAGGCAAAGTATACGGACCCCAAATAGCGGGTTTCTTAAATTTAGCAAAAGAGGTAAAAGGGATACAAATAGCAGGTTTCTTAAACTACGCCCACAAAATGAAAGGTGTGCAAATAGGTGTATTTAATTTTATTGATAGTCTTGAAGGTGGTTTGCCCATTGGTTTTTTTAATTATGTTGGTAATGGCTACCGTCGTTTTGAGATTCAAGGAAATGAAACGGGTATTATTAATTTAAAATTCAAATCAGGCACACATAAACTGTATACTTATATTGGTTTTGGCATAAAAGATAACGGTGCCCCTGATAATTGGTTGTGGGATGTAAATTATGGTATCGGCACCATATTCCGCCATCAAAAGCCTGTATTTTTCGGTTTAGAATTATCATCGCACTGGCTGCACCAAGAAACATGGTCTGATGAGATTAATATACTAAACCGTTTAGATGCCAATGTAGGTATAAGGCTTTATAAAAGCTTGGCTATTACAGTTGGTCCATCAATAAACTTACATGTAGTACACCAAAGCTTGGAGCAGCGTATCACAATAAATAAATTTCCCCTGCTAATTGATGAAACCGTACAACAAACCCAACTACAAGGCTGGGCAGGTTTTAACGCAGCTATTCAGTTTTAAACCCGAAAAAGGAACAGTGTTTGAATTATTATAATTTAAACATGCACAGTTCTAAAATCAGCAAAAAACAATTTACTTTCGTGCCACACGTTGAAGGTATAAGCGGCATGAGTAGTACTGTAGTAAAATATTGTTTAATAACTGTTTTCTTTCTATTAGCCTGTACGGCCTTTGCACAACAAGAAGAACCTGCACAGCTTGATTCATCGCAATACTTCGTTACAGGCAAACCTTTATCAAATGAAGACTCGCTAAAATTTTATGAGCGCAGGCTAATTAGCCTTAGCGAGAGTATTATTACCGCCCGTGAGCAAACCCAACGTTATACATCAACCTACAACTTTGCCCGCACGCTTATAAATGCATTAAAAATTCCTAATTCGTTTGATTACCCCTTTGATTCTGTAAAGAAATACATATCCATACTAACCCCGCCTGATAAGAAATTCCGCATATTTACCTGGAGTTTGAAACATGGGAAAGACAGTTTGGTTACGGCTGATTCTTTTGAGTTCTATGGAGCTATCCAAATGAATAATAAAGAAAAACTGGAGTTGTATGGGTTGTATGATAAATCGGCTATAACAGGAAAAGCCGAATACAGTGAGCTAGGTAACCGAAATTGGTACGGCGCCTTATACTACCAAATGGCAGTAACAAAATACCGCCGAAAAAGGTACTATACGCTATTAGGTTGGGACGGGCACGATATGAGTAGCAACCGCAAAGTAATAGATGTGCTTTGGTTTGATGAGATAGGTAAGCCCCGCTTTGGCGCACCTATTTTTGATATGGCAGATAAAAAGAAACCTAAATACAGGATAGTTTTTGAATTTAGAAATGATGCCGTAATGACCTTGCGGTACATAAAAAAGAAAAAACTGATAGCCTTTGAAAACCTAATACCCCCCAGCCCAAATGCCAAAGGTATGTATACACAGTATTTACCTGATGGCAGCTACGACTATTTTAAATTTAAGCGGGGTAAATGGCACAAAAAAGAGCTGTTGTTTGAAAACGTTAGAAACATACCTATGGATGCTTTTGACCCAGCCGGTCCAAAATCACCGCGGTAGCCACAGCAGCATTTAAAGATTCTGCCCTGCCTTTTCTGGGTATGCTCACTTCATTTTCAGCTAAATTTATCAAGGGTTCACTAATTCCCTTACCTTCATTACCAATAAGCACAATAGTATTTTCTGTAGCTTGTGTATCATAAATGCTGTTGCCATCCATTACACAAGCAAATACGTTTTTGCAAAAGGCTGCAAAACCTCCTCTAAATCCACATAATGCACTTTAACTCTGGCAAAACTTCCCATAGTAGCGTTTATTACTTTGGGGCTGTAAGCATCAACACAATTGGTACTGCATAGTATATGCTCTACCCCATACCAATCTGCGGTGCGTATAATAGTACCCAAGTTTCCGGGGTCTTGTATAAAATCTAAAGCAATAGTTAAAGGTTTTTTCAGCACACTGTTATTAAACACATTTTGTGGTAACCGCACTACAGCAAGTACTTTATTAGGTTGTTCAAAACCACTTATACGTTCCAATTCCTTCCCACTCACCGCAGTATACTTCACCTGTTTCAACAAGGGTAAAAAAGCTTGCTTCCATTCCTCTAAACCGTATACTTCATCAACAATAAAATCGGTTTGTAATAGTTCTGCTACAGCTTTTTCGCCCTCAACAATAAATTGGTTGTATTTTTGCCTGAATTTTTTGGTACGCAGCGATTTTACGTGTTGAATTTCAGATTTGGTAAGCATGGGCAGTTTCATCTATATATGGGTGCAAAAAGTATACTTTTAGCACTCACCCTGTTTCTATTTTTATCCAGTTGCAAAATAACACAAGAATTAAAGAAGGACGAACTACTTGTAAACAAAGTAGAAGTTGAAGGTATTAAAGAAAATAAGTTTGAAGAGGGCGCACGCCAACTTATAAAGCAAAAACCCAATAAACGCTTATTCGGCTTCTGGCGGTTTTATCTTAGGGCATACAACTATGGTATGCGTGGCGACACCTCAAAACGCTTCCGCCAATATATAAGAGAAAATATTGGTGAGCCGCCTGTTATTCTCGATTCATCAAAGCTAGAGCAATCTAAATCTCAAATACAAGCTTACATGTTTAATAACGGCTTTTTTGATAGAGAGGTAACGTATGAAGTAACTCCCAAAAAAACCAACTCTAAAAAAGCTAAGATAACCTTTAAGGTTAAACCCAATAGCAGATATACCATTAATGAAATTACCTATGGTATAGACGACCGAGACCTGTATTTTAAAATATTAAAAGATACTGTTAACAGTGAGCTTAGAACAGGTAATTTTTTTAGTGCAGAAAAAATGAGTGAAGAACGGGCACGAATAGCCCGACGCTTGCGAAACGAAGGGTATTATTATTTTAATAAAGAATATGTGGTTTTTGCTGTTGATACCAATATTATAGGTAGTAAAGTAAACATAGACCTGCAAATACGTAACCCCGATTATTTTGTATCACACCAGCAATACATGATAAAAAATGTATTTGTAAACGTTATAAACCCGTTTTTAAAAGACACTACAGGAATGGGCAGTAACTGGCACCAAACTAATTCAATATGGTTTAACCTTAATAATTACTATATAAGTGAAGAAATTATCCTGCGCCGTATAATACCCACCCCGGGGTTACTTTTTAACCAAAACGATGTAGATGAAACCTATAATTTGCTCACAGACCTTCAGCTGTTCTCGCAAATAAGCATCACCTTTGCAAAAGATACAGGTAAAAACTTACTGAATTGTTTTATAAACCTTATCCCAACCAAACGACAGGAGTTTGTAGAAGAACCACAACTTATTACTTCAGACCAAAACAATGCTGTAGAACAAAATAACCAGCGTAACTACGGTTTGGCAAACTCTTTTACTTATAGAAATAAAAACTTGTTTCGCCGTGCCGAAACGTTTGAGTTACGCTACCGTATTTCGCTTGAGGGACAAGTAAGAAATAACGATAGCCTTCCTTTTTTAAGTAACATAGAGCACAATGTTACTGCCACACTTGGGCTACCCCGATTATCCATATTAAAAAACCTCAAAAGAAAATTTTCATTCAGAAACCCGCGCTCAGCACTGGTAGGAAACTTTATATATGAGTCGAATATAGATTTTAACCGCAGGGTACTTTCACTGGGATATAATGAGTTGTTTGCCAGCAAAAACCTGTTACACAACTTTAATATATCGTTGCTAGAGGTTTCTTTTAATAAAACTGATGCGAAGCGGAACTTTTTAGCTTTAGTAAACCCTGCCGACAGTATTTTTATTGCCAATTTGTTTACTACTAACCTTATTACCAATACACGTATAACGTGGGTATATAATGATAAGGTACTAAGCCGCACAGGCTCTCATTTTTTCTCACGTATTTCATTAGAGTCTGCGGGATGGGGGCTTACACGGTTTATGAAAGCTACCAACCAACCACTGCCTGCTGATGGAGTTTATAAAATTGACAATGTAAATTTTGAGCAGTTTGTAAAGCTTGATGTTGACTTGCGCTATACCAAAGTATTAAATGAGTTAAATGCGCTTGCCTACCGGTTGCACACCGGTATAGGAAAGGCTTATGGCAACTCTGCTATTATGCCTTTTGTACGCCGCTACTTTATAGGAGGTGCCAACAGTTTACGGGGTTGGAGACCAAGGACTTTAGGGCCCGGTAGTTTCTCTAACACCGCATCAGGGGTGCGCGCCGATAGAAGTGGCGAGATGATTATTGAAGCACAAGCAGAATACAGGTACAGCCTTATACGCAACTTTCTTGAAGGGGCTGTTTTTGTTGATGCAGGTAATATTTGGTATGTTGACCCGCTTGAAAACCGTGAAGGAGTAAACTTTGAAGCCAGCAAGTTTATTAACCAAATGGCTGTAAGTTCAGGTATTGGTATCCGTTTCGATTTTTCTTTCTTTGTGGTGCGGTTTGATTTTGGTGTTCCTTTGCGCGACCCTGAACTACCCATATCACAACGTTGGTTGTTTGATGATTACCGTGATGGGAACCGAAAACTTTTCCCATCAATAATACTTAACCTGGGTTTAGGCTACCCGTTTTAAAAAAATATATGTACTCGCTCATCCGTTCGCTTTTGTTTCTGCTTCCTGCTGAAAGAGCCCATTACTTTACCATGAATTTGCTAAGCCGTTTTGCAGGCTTTGCCCCTACTGCTTTTATCATAAAAAAACTGTTTCAAAGTAAAGGTAATCCCGTAACCATTGCAGGGGTAACCTTCCCCAACAAAGTAGGGTTAGCAGCAGGCTTCGATAAAAATGCTATGTATGTTGATGCCTTAGCATTATTAGGCTTTGGACATATAGAAATTGGTACGGTAACCCCACTACCACAACCGGGTAATGATAAGCCCCGTTTGTTTCGCTTGCCACAGGATAAAGCGTTAATAAACCGACTGGGCTTCAACAACCAAGGGGTTGATGTGGCTTGCGACCGTTTGCAAAACACCAAAGCCAAAGTGGTTATTGGAGGCAATATTGGCAAAAACAAAATTACCCCAAATGAAAACGCTATTGATGATTATGAAAAGTGCTTTAAGCGTTTGTATGACCATGTTGATTATTTCACAGTAAATGTAAGCTCGCCAAATACCCCCAACCTAAGAGCACTGCAAGACAGGGAGCCACTAACGGCTTTACTGAATAAACTAGCCTCGCTACGATATTTTAATGTGAAGAATGGAAAACCACGCCGCCCCATATTTTTAAAAATTGCCCCCGATATGGGTAACGAACAACTGGATGAGATTTTAGAGGTTGTAAATGAAGCAGGTATAGATGGTATTGTAGCCACCAACACCACTATTAGCAGAGACGGCCTTAAAACCTCTAAAACCACTGTAGAAAGTTTAGGGGCAGGTGGGGTAAGCGGGGCACCCGTAAAAAATCGCAGTACAGAAGTAGTAAGCTATCTACACAAAAAAAGTAATGGCAAACTACCCATAATAGCCGTAGGCGGTATTATGACAGCAAAAGATGCTCAAGAAAAATTAGATGCAGGTGCCAGCCTTGTGCAGCTATATACAGGTTTCATATATAGTGGTCCAAGCTTGATAAAAGAAATAGCGGCTTTATAGTTTAAGTATTCAATGCATCAAGCAATTTAACAGTATCAGGCAATGGTTTTGTTTTGCCAATAGCATCATCAAAAGGTGTTAAAACTACTTTATTATTTACCACCCCTGCCATTTTGTTGGTTTCGTTTTTTAATAGTGCCTCAACACAAGCAGCACCCAATCTTGTGGCCAAAACCCTATCAGCAGCTGTGGGGTTTCCTCCTCTTTGTATATGCCCCAAAATGGTAACTCGGGGGCTTATTTTCGGGAACTCGTTTTGCAAAGCTTCAGCAATTTGATAAGCTCCTCCCTGCTCGTCGCCTTCGGCAACCACTATTATTGAAAAGCTTTTTTTGCGTTTTCTTTTCCTGAAAATAGTTTTCAATCGTTCAATCTCACCACTCACTTCGGGCAGCAAGATAGCCTCTGCCCCACCTGCCAAACCAACCTCAAGAGCTATTGCCCCGCTATGTCTTCCCATCACCTCTACAAAAAATACACGGTCGTGGCTTTCTGCCGTATCCCTTATTTTATCAATTGCTTCAACAGCCGTATTTATAGCGGTATCAAAGCCAATGGTATAATCGGTACCGTATAGGTCATTATCAATAGTACCGGGAGCACCAACGCAAGGTATTCCATATTCTTCAAAAAATATTTTAGCCCCCGTAAAAGAACCGTCGCCACCAATACAAACCAACCCTTCAATACCTTCTTCTTTCAGGTTTTCATAAGCTTTTTTTCGTCCTTCAACAGTTCTGAAAGATTCACTTCTGGCAGTTTTCAGCATGGTTCCGCCCTTTTGCACAATATTGGCCACACTGGTAGCTTTCAGGCTTTTAAAATCACCCTCAACCATACCATTATAGCCCCTTAGTATACCCACCACTTCTAAACCGTTATATATACCCGTTCGTACTACAGAACGTACGCAGGCATTCATACCCGGAGAATCTCCACCTGATGTAAAAACAGCAATTTTTTTCATACTATATGCTTGTACAAATTAACCACAATATCAAAAATACTACTAAACAAAAAAGCCACCCCATAAGGAGTGGCTTTAAATATTGTTAGTGTGTTTAATTATGCACCGAATTTCAAGTCGAAAGTTACAGTTCCTGCTCCACCGGCAGTAACTGCAGTTACTTTAAGTAAACCAAACTCTTGTCCACCTGCAGTAATAAATACTATAACATCACCCACTTGTAGTTGGTTAACAATTGAGAAGAATGAACCTGTAGTAGCTTCTTCATCAATTTTAGTTGATGGGGTACCATCCATTATAGCATCAAAATCAGCAGCAGTTAAAGTAGTTTTACGGAAACGTGTATTGTTTCTTGTAGACCAGTTTGATATTGATGAGAATATTTGAGTTACCTGTGAATCGTCAGGAGCTGCAAAAGACTCTTTATTAGTTGCACCGCTGAAATAAACAAAATCAACATCAGCAGGAGCATTATTAGCATCACCTAGCAACAATACTGTTTGTGCTGAGTAGTTAAAGAATGAACCTATTGTACTATTGGTTTGACCACCCATTGTAATGTTTGGACGAGTTTGTACATTTTTAGGAGTAGCAGTAACGGTAACTGTAAATGTAACTGATGAAGACTCACCATTAGTTTGAGTAGCTGTAGCTACATAAACTATTTTAGCACCCGGTAAGTTACCCACGTTTATATTATTCCAGTCGATACTTACAGTTTTTTCTTTCATAGTTGAATCTGAAAGAATAAGTGCACCTGTACCATTTACATTTGCTGTAACTCTAACACGTGTAATATTACCTTCGGTAGCTGTAGCGTTAATACCAAAATTAATAGAGTTACCCGCAGGTACATCACTATTAGTTGAAGTAAAATTAGCTCCACCCTTCCAGTTAATTGATGGTCTTGGTTTTGCAGTGTTATCATCATCACCGCCGCTGCACGATGCTAGGAATAAACTCCCCGCAAGAGCAAATACAAATAGAAATGCGAATTTTTTCATAATAAAAGTAGTTATTTCGTTTTTCGCAAATATACGAGAGATATACCAGTTTTTCAATGCACTTGTTTCTAGATTTCACAGCCACTTTTTTCGTTTGAAAAATACTATCTGCACAATGGCAATTAATAGCATAACTCCTAACACTATTAAATATGCTTTGGGCTGGTACAACTCAGGCATACTCCACGGCAAGGCATTACCGTTTTTGTCTGTAGCGGCAAAGTTCATCCCATATACGCCTGCTATAAAGGTTAGTGGTATAAATACACTGCTAATAACAGTAAGTACTTTCATTACCTCGCTAAGCTTATTGTTCACAGTATTCATATACAAATCCATAATACTGTGGGTTATCTCCCTATTGCTTTCAATCAAGTCCATTACTTGTACGCTGTGGTCGTAGGTATCGTGCAAATAAATTTCATATTCGGGTAAAACCATTTTGTATTTAGACCTGATTAACTCATTCATTTTATCTTTTTCAGGCCAAATGGTTTTGCGTAAATCAATTAATCGCCGTTTAATATTCTGCAACTCAAATACAATTTCTTTGTCAGGATTAACAATTACTTCTTCTTCCAGTTCCTCCAATCGGGTTGCCAAATCATTTATCACAGGAAAGTAGTTATCAATAATCGCATCTTGTATAGAGTAGGCTAAAAAAAATGTGGCATTATTTCTTACTCGGGTATTAGCTTTTTTCAATCGATTACGAACCGGGTCTAAGCAATCTTCTTCATAATCCTGAAACGTAAGTACTACTTCATCAAATACAAACAATGAAATTTGCTCATCAATAAACACACCTTCTTTGTTAGTGTATTTCATTCTTGAAACAATAAACAAGTGGTTATCGTATTCTTCTACCTTCGGACGTTGATAGCGGCTCACAACATCTTCCATTTGCAAAGCATGCAAGCCAAAATGTTTAGCCATTTTGTCGTAAAAGTTTTTATTGCTTATACCTGCAATATTAACCCAGTGTTTCAGATGTTTGTTTTCATCAAGATATTTAAAAAGAGAATCGGTTGAGGTAAAAGAGTTCTCGGTACATGTTTCAGGACTATATGAATATACATTTAATAAAGGGCATTCTTCTTCCCCGGTAATAGTATAAAAACCAGGCTCAGCCCCGGGAAGCATTTTTAGCTCATCTTTTCTAACCCTTACACGTTGTTTTTGCTTTCTCCTTTTCAGTTTAGCCATAGGCTACCAAAGGTAGAAAATTTAAAGCAGCTAGTTTTTACCTGTTAATCTAATACTGATTACTTGTAGCTACATTATCATAGCTAAAGTTATAATTATTGCCAGTATAGAAATAATTACAAACCCGCTAAAAATTGTTGCTAAAGCACGCTTTCCACCCTCATTATCAGCTACAACGCCCATAACCGAGCTAAAGAAAAGTAATGTTATAATAATACAGAGTAATGCTATAAACATGGCAATTAAAAGTTTAAAAGAATTATGAGGCTAACACTCCATCCCAAATATGCTCAATTCTTCGGTTGAAAATATCTTTAATGGGTACCCCATTTATAGAGGATAAAGCAAGCCCTTTTTTATTTTTCCAGTCTACAAATAGTTTATACTGGTAATCCAATACCTTAGATTTTTCTCTCTTATCGTTTAATTCACCTACAATTTGTTGTATTTGGGCATCAGTTAGCTTCTTGCTCCATAAATTGTATTTACCGTCAAAATAATACAATGCGGTTTCAAAACATATATTGCACCAGCTACTTTGTATGCAAAGAATTATAAACGCCTTCCTAACGTTTACTGGTAACGAACTATCTAATGCTTTTTTCTTGTTGTATAAAAAATCCATACGCAATATCTGTATAATTAAAAAATACTAAACCTTAATGCAGTCATCACGACTACACCGGCGTCAATCAAACCAAACCCATATACAAGTTTATTTACTAGTTTTTAGTGTACCTACAAGTATTATTTAAGCGGGGGTTATAATTATTCCATTTGCAACTAAACCTTGCTTCACCTATTTTCACCCAAACATTATATTATGGGTTTAGCCACAGCAGACTGGCTTATTATAATAGCATATTTAGCACTGGCACTGTTTATAGGCATACGTTTTAGAAGCAGTGCATCAAAAAACTTAGAAAGCTTTTTCTTGGGCGGACGTAACCTGCCGTGGTATATAGCGGGAGTGAGCATGGTAGCCACCACTTTCGCCGCTGATACGCCTTTAGCGGTAACCGAGTTGGTAGGCGAAAGAGGTATTGCAGGCAATTGGTTATGGTGGAATTTTTTGATGGGCGGTATGCTCACTACCTTCTTTTTTGCCCGCCTTTGGCGCAGAAGCGGAGTTGTTACGGAAGTTGAGTTGATTGAATTGCGTTACGGAGGCAAACTCGCTAAATTTCTTAGGGGGTTTAAATCAGTATACTTGGGTTTGGTAATGAATGTATTGGTAATGGGTTGGGTAAACGTAGCCTTTATTACCATACTGAAAGTGTTTTTTGGGATAGATGATACCCTTACCCTATTTGCTATAATGGGTGGTATAATGTTGCTCACCGCCATATATTCATCACTATCAGGCTTATTAGGTGTGGCTATGACTGATTTTATACAGTTTATAATAGCTATTGTAGGTTGTATAATACTGGCAATACTGGTAGTAAACAGCAGTAAAATTGGCGGTGTAGACGGTTTAGTAGAAAAGCTGCCCGCCCAAAGCCTCGATTTTTTCCCTTCATTCGGCAGTGAAAATATAGCTGGTACGCTTACGGTTACTATAGGCAGTTTCTTTGCCTATGTGGGTATAATGTGGTGGAGCAGTTGGTATCCCGGGCAAGAGCCGGGCGGGGGTGGTTATATAGCCCAACGTATGATGAGTGCTAAAAATGAGAAACACTCGCTTTTAGCAACTTTATTTTTCCAAATAGGGCACTATTGTTTGCGACCATGGCCTTGGATTTTGGTGGGACTTTGTGCTATTGTACTTTATCCTGAATTGGGTGCTGATGAAAAACGTTTTGGCTTTGTATATGCCATGAAGGATTTTTTACCTGTGGGGCTACAAGGTTTATTACTGGTAGCTTTTTTAGCGGCCTATATGAGCACCATATCTACACAGTTAAACTGGGGGGCAAGCTATTTGGTAAACGATTTATATAAACGCTTTATAAAACCTGAAGCCACTGATAAAACACTGGTTAGTGCTTCGCGCATTACATCTGTTTTGCTAATGATTGTTTCGCTAATTGCAACCACCTATATCACCTCTATAAAATCGGTTTGGGAGTTTGTAATGGAAGCCGGTGCAGGATTAGGTTTGGTTTTAATACTCCGTTGGTATTGGTGGCGTATAAATGCTTGGAGCGAAATAGCTGCCACAATAACTCCATTTGTAGTTTATGGTGTATTAATTTTTTTGCGATATATAAAAGGTATTGAATGTACCATGTGTGAAACACCTGAAGAAATTGAGATATACTTAAAAACCATTCCTTATTTAAATTTCCCCAATAGTTTCTTCATTACTGTAGGGATTACCACCGTAGTTTGGCTACTGGTAACCCTTATCACCCAGCCTGAAAGCAAAGCAACACTACAAAACTTTTATAACCGTACACAACCGGGCGGCTGGTGGAAAGGTTTTAGCAATACTTCTGAAACTCAATACAAAAAAATAAACCACACCTATTTGTGGTTATGCTGGGCAATGGGAGTAATATTTACTTACAGTGTGTTATTTCTGGTAGGCAAACTGGTATTACACCAATGGAGTGATGCTTTACCTTTTGCTGTTTCTGCTCCCATATCATTACTAATATTACTATGGGCAAGCCGAAAGGGTGGCATTTTTCAGTGAGCATTTAGCAATAGATAAAAGCTGAAAACAGACAACTGAAAACTATAAACTTTGTACCTGCCATTTTGACCTCGCCCTATTTTGGCACGAGGCTTGGCATAGTATAAACCTTTATTAAGTTAACACGTTCAATACAGTATAAAACAACATTACATGTTTAAGAAAGACGAACACGGGGAAATAGTGATAGCAGGGTTTTCATCAGAAGAGCAAGAAGGAACTGAGTTTTTACCACTACTGTCTCAGGAAGAAGAAGATGAAATACACAAAGAGGCCACACCCGATGAGCTGCCAATATTGCCGCTGCGCAATACGGTAATGTTTCCCGGTGTAGTATTTCCTATAACTGTAGGTCGCGATAAATCAATATCGCTTATAAAAGATGCTAATAAAGGTGATAAAATTATAGGGGTTGTAGCACAGAAAGACGGCTCTATTGAAGACCCTACTACGGAAGACCTTTACGAAACAGGTACAGTAGCACTAATATTACGCACCTTGCGTATGCCTGATGGTAACACAACAGTTATTCTTCAAGGTAAAAAACGCTTCAAAATTGAAGAGTTTACTAAAACCGAACCCTATTTTAAAGCACGTGTTACATCGCTAGACACTAAACGAAAAAGGTTAAACAAAGAAGATTCTGCCACTATTGATGCAGTAAAAGATTTAGCATTAAAAATAATAGAGCTTTCTCCCAATATTCCTACCGAAGCGGGGTTTGCTATTAAAAACATAGATAGCCCTAATTTTTTAATCAACTTCATAGCTTCAAACCTTAATGTTGACACAGCCGAAAAGCAGAATATTTTAAACGAGAACTCATTAATAGGCAGGGCAAATTTAGTATTAGAAAACTTGCACAAAGAGTCGCAAATGCTTGAATTGAAAAATAAAATTCAAGACAAAGTAAAAGGCGACCTTGACAAGCAACAGCGCGATTACTTTTTACAACAGCAAATAAAAGCCATACAAGAAGAATTAGGACAAGAAAGCCCCGACCGTGAAATTGAGGCAATGCGTGAAAAAGGACGTGCCAAAAAATGGAGTAAAGAAGTAGGCGAGTTATTTAACAAAGAGCTAGACCGTTTGCAACGTACCAACCCTATGGCTCCCGATTATTCTGTAGGGCTTAACTGGGCACAATTGGTACTGGATTTACCTTGGGACGATACTACGAAAGATAATTTTGATATTAAACGGGCCAAAAAAGTATTAGATACTGACCATTTTGGCTTAGACAAAGTAAAAGACCGTATTTTAGAATATTTAGCCGTATTGAAGCTTAAGGGCGATATGAAAAGCCCTATAATTTGCTTGTATGGCCCTCCGGGTGTGGGTAAAACTTCATTGGGTAAAAGTGTGGCAAAAGCAATTGGGCGCAAATACGTACGTATGTCATTAGGCGGCTTGCGTGATGAGGCTGAAATTCGCGGACACCGTAAAACTTACATTGGTGCTATGCCCGGGCGTATTATACAATCGCTTAAAAAAGCACAATCGTCAAACCCTGTATTTATTTTAGATGAGGTAGACAAACTGGGTAGTGATTTCAGAGGAGACCCATCATCGGCTCTGCTTGAAGTATTAGACCCTGAGCAAAACAATACTTTCTATGATAACTATGTTGAAATAGACTACGACCTTAGCAAGGTAATGTTTATTGCCACTGCCAATAGTTTAGATACTATACAACCCGCCCTTTTAGACAGGATGGAGATTATAGAAATAAACGGCTACACGGTTGAAGAAAAAATACAAATTGCCAAAAAATATCTTATTCCTAAGCAAGCTGAGGCACACGGATTAAAGAAATCGCAAATAAAGCTTAGTGAAAAGGTACTTGAAAAAGTTATTGAAGATTATACAGGCGAATCGGGAGTGCGGGGACTGGAAAAGAAAATTGCTACAATTGCCCGTCATCAAGCACGCGACTTTGTAAGCGGTAAAGATTTTAGTCCAACTGTTACTGTTGACGATGCTATACGAATTTTAGGTTCAGAACGTGTAGAAAAAGACGTATATCAAGGCAATGATGTAGCCGGTGTTGTAACAGGCTTAGCCTGGACACCCATAGGTGGTACTATACTTAATGTAGAATCGATACTTACAAAAGGAACGGGAAAACTTACTTTAACAGGTAAATTAGGTGAAGTAATGAAAGAATCGGCAGTTTCTGCATTAACCTTCTTAAAAGCTCATGCCGATTACTTAGATATAAACACACAATTATTTAACCAGCGCGATATACATGTGCATTTCCCCGCCGGGGCTATACCTAAAGACGGGCCTTCGGCAGGTATTACCATATTAACTTCTTTAGCTTCACTGTTTACCCAACGTAAAGTAAAACCATACTTGGCTATGACGGGAGAGATAACCCTAAGGGGTAAAGTGCTTCCTGTAGGAGGTATTAAAGAAAAAATATTGGCAGCTAAACGTGCAGGAATAAAAGAAATTATACTGTGCGAAAAGAACCGTAAAGATATTGAAGATATAAAAGCCGATTATTTAAAAGGGCTAAAGTTCCACTACGTAAGCAATATGCTTCAAGTGTTAGATATATCTATAATCAAAGAATCGGTTAAGAACCCCGCTGATTTAACTGTGAAAGAAACAGCCGAAGCAAAAGAGGCTAAAGTAAGTGTATTATAAAAACACTTTATTATAAGTATAAAAGGCTGATGCAAAAATTTGCACCAGCCTTTTTAATTAAACGACAATTTAAAATCTTAATTCTGCGCCGATTCCTTATCTGAACCCACAATTTCCGATACAGTTGCTTTATCAATCCATAAGTCAGCCGCTATATAGTTTATACTATCACTTAGTAAAACATCTACAGAATTATCGCTTAAACGTGCCCTAAACTTACATACCATTTTATTGCTCTCACAACCTTTATAATAGCGCATCTCACCATACGAATACCCATCCTCTTTTGCAGCAGTTTTTTTAACTCTTGCCCTATTACCACTAGGACAACGACTAAACATCTTGCCATGGGGTTCTTTTGTTGTTTTTGCGTTATAAGGTTTCACAAGCTTCTTATGGACAAGCTTATAAGTTTCCCTTTTAATATTATCTCCGCCAACAATAGCCTCTTTTTGGGTTTTACTTTTTTTAAGTACTTCAGATTTTACTTTAGTTTCTTTGGCTGCTATATAAGTAAACCCTAAAGAAACCAATAAAGCTATAGCAACAGTAATTTTAAAAAATGTCCTCATAATGCTATGTTTTAAATTAATACTACGAGATATTAAGTAGTAAACGGTAAGAGTAGTACAATTATTTTGCCATACGCTTAATAATCCATTCGGCAACCAACAAATTAGGAATCCAATTTATCCATGAAGTAATTACCACAACAAAGTCATGTTCAAAGCCGAAACCTAACGACAGTATAGGGACATAAAGCCTCAATGTTACAGCAGAAAAACTAAGGGCATAACTTCTTATCATCCATTTTTTATGCTCTGCTATTTTTTTATTTTTAACACTTTTATATGCCGATAAGGTAAACCCAAACCACAAAATACTAAGTAATACAAAGCCAATTTGGGCTCCAATACCACCATTAGCAAATAAGCCCATATAAAACCCTGATGGGGCTGCCAAAAACAAAATAGCTCCTACATATATTTTGCCCAGTGTGCGATGAAGCAGTAAAAACTTGTTACGAATTTTTTTCAGAAATTGAACAGGACCTGTAAGCACTACCAAAATACTTGAACTTATATGGATATAAAACATGCTCATCCATACACTATCGGTTATAAAGTCTTGTTTTGCCAGTAAAAAACCTATGTCGGTTCTAAAGCTTAAATAAGAAAAAGTAATTAGCCCCAAGTATAATGATGAAAATGCTAACAACATCCACAACAAAAGCTGTATAGTTTGTTTTATACCCATAACGGTACTTTATATAACGTTAAACAGGCTTATATATTGGGTAGCTTATTTAGCCTGAACTATTTACCTGTAAGCCCAAACAATATCGTCTTCTACTTGGGTTGTAAACCCTTTTTGTTTAATAAAGCTTACTAAATCATCCCTATTCTCTTTTTCGCCTTTTCCTAAATGTGTTTCAATAGAAAGTGCATTTACTTTGGCTAAAACAGCATCACCGGCACCATATAAAATACTGTATTCAGAGCCTTCGCAATCCAGCTTAAGTAAATCTATTTTTTCCAGCTTATAACCATTAATTATATGTTCTAAAGTGGTAGTTTCAACTTTTAAGGTATCACTCCCAATACTGGTATCAAAAATACTGGCACTGGTAGTAAAAGAGTCATTGGCATCGTATTGTAAAGTAATATGCCCTTGCTCTCCACTCACCGCTTTATTAATGGGGTTAAAATCTAAATTTTTGTTCTCACTGCTATACTTTTCCAGCAACTCAAAATTCATAGGCATAGGCTCAAAAGAAAAAACCTTAGCCTTTGGGTAGCGCATTAAAGAAAACAATGAGAAGTAGCCCACATTCGCCCCCACATCCACAATTACAGGTTTGTTGGGTATTTTATTGTTCGGTAATCCTTTATAGTATACCTCATCTAAAAAACATTCTTTATAGGTTTGTATCATACGTGCCGGTACAGTAATGTGCAATCCGTTGCGGCACTTAAAAGTGAGTTCTTTTTTATTTTTCCCGAAATACTTGTAGTTATAGTAACTGTGCCAATTACTATGGGTTTTAATTAAGTTTATCAGCCTCATATAAATTGGCTATATTTTTAGTGGTTAGTTAACCAAATATAAACAAATAGCTAAAAAGTAAAAGGCGAGCCATGAAAACACAGCCCGCCTTTATTTATGCTAATTGATGGTATATATTATTCTTTAAAGAATTTTATTACTTGTTTTCTGTTATCGCCTTCAACATTTACAAAGTATATACCTGCTGCAAGCCCAGAAACATCCAGTGTGTATTTCAAATCGCTTACTTTTTTAGCATCACCCACTTTCACGCTCTGTATAGTAACTATACTCACTTTGGGGTTATCTATCCCCTCAATATCTATAAATACTTCACTTGTAGCAGGGTTAGGGTATACATTTACCTTATAGGTTTTTTTACCTACATCTTCAACAGAGGTTATAGGTCCAGTTTTTTCAGAGAAATATGGCACATATACTTGTTTGCATATAATATCATCACAGATGTCAATCAAAGTTCCGTTTGCATCATAAACACAGTTCCACACACGCAAGCAAACCGTATAGGTTGTATTACCGTTAGCGTAAAAATGTTTTGGGCTAGGATTGGTATTAACAGTTGTCGATGTACCATCTCCAAAATCCCATTCATACCAGCATATAGTGCCATTGCCTGTTGATATACTATTAAACTGTATGTCTTGTGCAGTACCAATCGGAGCAAAAAAGGTAAAGTCAGGATTTACAAAACACCCGCCGGTATTAGGACCAACAGTAACCTGCTTACACTCTCTATCGCAACACGTTTCAGTACCATCACTCATTACTATAGATAAACACACGTAATAAGTGCCCGGGGCAGCATAAACATGCATAGGGTTAGGCAAGGTTGATGTGTTTCCATCACCAAAATCCCAATGCCAACTTTGTATGGTTCCTGAACCTGTTGTAGCATCAGTAAAGGTAACCGGATTAGAGGCATTAAAAGTGAAATCAGCAGTTAATGAGCAACAATTAACAACATTAACTTGGGTGGTTAAAATCTCAACACAACCATTAGGAAAAATAACATGTAACTCCCACAGTCCACTTTGTGCATAAGTAGCACCTGTCATCAGAAAATTAGGTCCTATGCCAACAAGAGTACCTTGGGGGTCGTACCACTCATACGTAGCCGTAGGACAAGCCGGAGCTCCAATAAAATCTAGCCGAATATCGTTTCCACAAATTACGGTAGGGTTATTATTTATTAAATCACTCTGGCTAATACCATAATTAACATTCACTAAATACCTTAACGTATCTCTAAAACAATCTGGACAAGTACTATCGCCTTCAACTAAAGCCATGTACTCAGTAGTAACACATGGAGTAGCAATGGCTGTTGTTGCACTTGTAACATTTAGCCCGGGTGCAGGCACCCAATAGGTATGTGCGTATTGAGGTAGGTTGTTTATGGTTAAGTTTGATGACCCACATCCGTCAATAAGGTTAGTTGTGCCTGTAAGTGTGGGGTTATATCCTGCTGTTTTTGAAGTCTTATTTACTTTTACCCTATCTATAACTACTGCATACTCTCTGCCCAATTCTTTATCATGAGCCATGTATGGATAGAACCATAGTTGACTATAATCTTGATTAGGAGTAAAAGATACCGATACATAAGTCCAGTTAGGTAAAGGATTATAAGAATAACTATTATCTATTACTTGTGATGAAGGGTAATTGGGAATAGTAGTGGCAGGAGGAAAAGCCGGTTGCGACATTCCGTTTGCTGCATAAACCCTTAACTCACCGTAACTTAACCAAGTAGTATTTTTCACCCAAAAGCATACTTGGTAAGTTTCGCCTTGTTCAAAATCATAACAAGTAAAAATACCCTGGCTTTGAACAGATTGCCCCGGAGGCTGATGAGATTTCATATTTATAGACCTATGTGGGCTATTTGGGGCATTGAAGTTGAAAATCTCTGGCAAACCGTGAGAAACCCACCAATCATTCACTACTGAATTGGTACCGTTGAAGTTCATAATATAGCTTGTAGCAACCGCATCAAAATCTGAATTGCTAATACAAGTAGGATATGGAGCTGAGCATGGAAAAACCTGTGGGTAGGTTTGAGAATATAGTGTCGGTATTACTCCAACGAAGAACAATACCATTATAAAATACTTTTTCATAATTTTTTATTATTAATGGTTATTAATTTATTGAATGGTTATTGTTTCGCAATAAGTATCGGTACAAGTATTTACTACCCCGCCACCAAGAGTATAGGTACAATATGTAACAGTGAAACAAACATTATAAGTACCCGGCCCGCCATACGTATGATTAGGGCTTTGTGCCGTTGATGTGTTTCCATCACCAAAATCCCAGTGATAGGGTGATGGGGCGGGTGATACTGTACATGCCCCCATAGAACCTACCGATATATCATTAAACTGAACCGTCCGTTGCCCAAACGAGGGAAAACTGTATTTAAAATCTGCAACAGCAGCGCAACCAAAATCACAAACATTTATATCCTTACAAATTCTATCGCAACATGTTTCAGTTCCAATTTTATAGGTAACAGTCAAACATACCTCCACAGGGCCCAACTGGGTTACATACAAATGGTTGGGGTTTTGCCGCGTGGACGTTGCTCCATCGCCAAACTCCCAAAACCATGATACCGGAGTACTAATACCCGTAGACATATCTGTAAACCTTACCGGATTACAATCAGGACCTTCATCAAAATTTGCAATTGCCCTACAACAGTTTACAACATCAACTGTAGCAGTTAAATTCTCAGTACAGCCGTTAGCATATGTAACCGTTAAAGTGTAAATACCTGAATGGTTAGGACCTGCACTAGTAACATTTACATCATTATTATTTGAAATTAAATTTCCATTAGGGTCAAACCAATCAAACATAGCACAGCTTGGTATGGGAACATACTCTAACTTAAATGGGTCCCCACACTGAACAGTAAGTGCACTATTTGCTAATCCTCCAGTTGGTGGAGTAACATTAACTGTGTAGGAGACCGAATCAGGAGGGCAATCATTTGCACATGTTACTACAGCTGTATAAGTTGTGGTGGAACATGGACTAGCGGTAACTACTGCCCCGTGGGTTGAATTTAAACCGGCAGACGGAAACCAATTAACTGTTGCCCCTGCGGGTACACCATTAACTCTAAGTGTAGTTGAACTACACCAATCAACAGGGTCTTGAGTAGAAGCAATACTTAAATTTAAAGGATTCACAACAACAGTGTATTCGGCAGAATTACATCCAATACATTGTGTATTAACACTAGTTCTATATCTAGTAGTAACACAAGGGCTGGCTGTGACAGAAGTACCTGTTGTTGAACTTAAACCTGCAGCAGGAGTCCAGTTTACTGTTGCTCCCGTTGGTACATTTGTTAGTGTTAATGTAGTTGCATCACATTTTGTTAAAGGGTTTGCTACAGTTGCAGTTATTGGCCCGGTATTGGGTTGAAACTCGCTAATTCTTATATCATCCACTGCCAACTCATACTGTATACCATTAACAAAATCAACCGGTGAAAATGGGTATATCCATATTCCATCATAATCGGCATTGGGAGTATACGTAACATTAATTTGTACCCAGTTTGTATCATGAATATGGGTATCGTGAATTATTTGTGAAGTTGTAGGCACAGCAGGGATTATCGTATTACCATTTGTATTAAGACCTCTTACAGCCCTAACAAATAAGTTTCCCTGGTTAAGCGTACTAGTATTTCTTACCCTAAAACAAATAAAATAAGTACGGCCTTGTTGAAAATCGTGGCATGAGAATATTCCTTCACCGTTAGCAACGCCTAGTACTGTTCTTGACCACATATAAATTCCTCCATTACTAAAGCCTGCAGCCAATGAGGGAGAACCATGCGATATACCCCACCCGTTTACAGTTGAATTAGCAGTTGAATTCATGTTACCAAATTGTTGCCCTGAATTAGACTCTAACTCACCATTAACAAGACATGGGGGCGGATTTTGACAAAATTGTCCATTGAGATTTGATATCGCTAATCCTATTAGCAATACCATAAAAAAGAGTTTTTTATACATAGTTAATTAAAAAATTGATGTGCTTTCTACCTTTATTCAGTATCAATTTCGCCATTTTCAGGCTTCGTTTTCGACTACTTTTGTCAACTATGTTTTTGAATTTGTGAAATGCTTATTTCATTTTGTAAAATTTATTTGGCTTTAAAATTTTGGTAGTTTCATTTCACTATCTGTTAAAATAGTAAAGCCATGCCTCTTAAAATTTGATAGCACTAAGGAATGAAAAACAATATATTTGCAACCCATTTGCGGTTGTGGTGGAACGGTAGACACGCCATCTTGAGGGGGTGGTGCCTTCGGGTGTGGGGGTTCAAATCCCCCCAACCGCACATAGTTTGATTAACTAACTCTAGTTACTAAAGCCTTATACCTAAAGTAAAATAAAAAGCCCTACCGTCAGAAGGAATAATACCCGGACCGGGATAGCTTTCAGCTCTTCGGGTAAAATACATTTCATTTAAAAGGTTGTTTGCACTAAGCTCAAAAGAATATCTTTTAAAGGTATAACCAACCGATGCATCTATTACCGAATAACTGTTTATTAACCCCTCTACAGCTGTTGATGTTAAAATGGCATTTGTAGCATCAGAAAAATGCTCGCCGGTATAAGAATATTGGGTAGAGAAACGCAAGTTTTTGTGTTTGTAATTAATACCCGTTCTAAAAATTAAGGGGGGCACCATTTCTACTTCATTTCCATTAATAGTTTTATCATCAGTGTTTATGTATCTGGCGTTTACATACGATGTATTTACAAATACACTTAGCTTGTTACACTCTTTTTTAGGAAGTTTAAGTACGCGCCAAACATCTACTTCACCCATTAGCTCAACACCTGCGTTTCTGGCATCAGCAATGTTAGTTCTATATCTATAATCAATAAATAAAGGAGCTTGGTCTGCCCTTAGCACTTGCCCTATACGGTCTTTATAAGCAACTACAAAAAATGTAAGCTCATAACTGAATACATTTCTTTTTTTGCCTCTCATACCTATATCAAAAGTGTAGCCTCTTTCATCACGTATAGCTGAATCGACAATAAAATTGGGGTTTATAACTCTTAAATCATTAAAATTAATGGCTCTGTAGTTTTGTGATAAATTGGCATATAGCTGTATAGATGAGTTAACCCAGTACTTTAACCCTACCCCACCGATAACAAAATTTCTAACACGTTCGGTAGCTTCATCCACCCTGCTTTCTGCCACTACATTTCCTGCTGCATCCAGCACTCTTTGTTTATAATAACCTCTGACTTTTGTGTCGATATGCTCGAAGCGAATGCCGGGTGTAACTGTAAACCTATCCGTTAAACGGATAATATTTTCGTAAAAAACAGCAGCATTAAAATTGGGGAACAGGTAACTGCTACCTTCTAAGTTATTAGGATTAGTAAAGCTGAAATTTGCTCCACTCTCATCATTGGCATCACCTTGTAAACTGTTGGTTTGTCCGTAATACAACCTATAACCTAAAACACCTGTATTTTTTATACTGCCAATTTTATAGTGTTGTAGCCACCTACCCTCATTGCCAATGTTATTAAAATCTCCTTTAATTAGCGTTCTGTTCTGCCCCAAGTCAGCAACATTTATACGTTCAAGGTTACCCAGAGATTTTCTTTGAGAAAACAAACCGAAGGTTCTGAAATTGAATACTGTATTTTCTGAAGGTTTATAATTTACCTGCCAAGCCAGTAAATTCCAATTTACAGTAAACCAATTTCTGTTTCTGAATGATTGACGTGGGTTTTCTCTAAAATTCGCATCGGTTAGCCCTCCCGGTTGTTGGGCTAGGTAATTCATATAAGTAATATCAATAGTTTGGCTTAACCTTTTGTTGTGTTTATACGTAATGCTTGCAAAAGCCGTGTGTGCTTTAAAGTTACTGTTCTCGCGCCAGCCGTTTCCCCTTTTATACTGGTAGAATGTATAATAACTCCATTTGCCTTTAGTACCAGCTAAGCTATTGAAACTACCCAAATAGCCGAATGAACCTACGGTTTGCCTGCTTACAAACTCAATAGGTTTATTTTTGGGTGGTTTTTTAAATACAAAATTCAGCATACCGCCAAATTGCGTCCCATATTGTAGCGAGGCTGCTCCCCTTACAATCTCTATCCTTTCCAATGCTTCAACGGGTGGGGTATAATAACTTTCAGGGTATCCCAAAGCATCGGCACTAATATCGTAACCGTTTTGGCGGGTATTGAAATTAGCTGTTCTGTTTGGGCTTAGTCCTCTACCCCCAATACCTAGCTGTAACCCTACAGCATCACTTTCCCAAATATTTAGTCCCGTTACTTTTGCATATACTTGGCGTGGGTTATTGGTAGAGAGGTTGGCAGTAATATCTTTCAGCACTACCACTTCTGTTTTTTTGCCCTCATAAATGGCAGTTCCTTCAACCCCTTTTAGCCTGTCAATGCCAAATGTTTCTTGCTGATTTGAATATATTTCTACCTCATCAACTTTAGAAGAAAGAGACTCTAAATAGATTGTTTTTTTAATAAGAGAGGAGTTAACAACAACATTTTGTTTTTGAAGCTTCTTGCCAAAAGCATAAACTACTAAAACATAGTTTCCGTATTTAATATTACTAATACTATAAACCCCATTGACAGATTGTTGCGCCTTGTACTGGGTATTTTCAAGCAACACCACACCCTGCTCAACAGCTACTGAATCGGCACTAAAAAGTTCTACGCGCAACGTTGCTTTTTGTGCCATAGTTGCCAGCGGAGCAAGCACCATAACCAAAAGCAGATATGTAGCATAAACTTTCTTCATTTAGTTGTTATTATAGCTTAGTACCCATTTTTTTTGCTGCCATCCGTCTTGCTGTTTGCTCAAATCAACATAAGGGTCTATTAATTGCTTACTGGGCTTTCCGTTTAGTGTAACGTATACCTCAGCTCGCACCTTTGGTTTGTATACTCCTCTGGCTTCATAATACTCTGCCAAAAAACTGGCATATTGTAGTATCATATCAGGCTGCATAGCCATTTGTTTTTCCTGATGGTTATTTAAAAAATCATTATTAAATACCTCGCCTTCTTTTCCTGTTTTGGTATCCTTTACGTAGAAGGTGGCTGTCCCTGCTTTCTCCATAAGCATTACTCGCCAGCCAAACCTGTATCCTTCTTCCGTCCAAAATAAATTGCCGTTATACATTAGGTATCTCCACGGAAATAATATTTGAAAAAGGAAAAACACCAATAAAAAAGGAACCATTACTTTTTTTAAAGTGGGTTTCAATACATATTGGCTTTTATCCGTTACTGCGTTTAGCTTCGAGTGTGAAAAACTGAATAGCCTGCTTAAAACCCTCTGCATCTCATTTAACCATTTCAAATGCCATTTAGCACTAAAAAAAATAAGTGTACCTGCTATCATTACTAATGGGAACACCCCTATCTGAAACAAAATACTTGTGAGGGTATGGAATACTATTACCGTTATATAGGCAAAAGGTCTTGTTCTGGCATTTAGTAACCAAAGGGTAATGGTACTGTCATACAACATACCTGCCCAGCTAAATACATAGGGGGCGTATTTCCACGCGAATAATGAGCCTAAAACAGGCACATCATACGATGCGGGCAGCCATATTTTTAAGGGCAATGCATCAAGCAACCAAACCGGGTTTATTTTTGCCAAACCCGCATAGGTGTATACAATGCCTATTTGCAACATAAAAATATAAATGCACCAGGCAGGTACATGGGTAGCGTATATTTTTTTGTTTCTTAAACTATCCAGTGAAAAATTGTGGTGTGCAGGCACAAGAATTAATAGAAAGCAAACAATGCTTACATAGTAGTAGTGGTTTAAATAATAGGTTAAATCTATTAACTCGGTATAAGTAAATGCCAAAAACTGTATTACAGCTGCAATCCTGTAAAACAAGCCCAGCAGCACAAATAATGAGGCTGCCAAAAGCAGTATATGAACAAAATATTGCCAGTACACATTTCCTGCCTCTATCCAACTGAAACCAAAATACTTAAAATGAAATTTAGGGTGTATATAATGGTCTTCTATCCAACCCAATAACATAAACCGTAGCGTGCTCACAAACATGCACAAACCAATTACAATTCTAAAAGCAGCCAGTGGTGCTATATGAATTGGCTTTTGCCATGCTTGGCTAAACCGCAATACTATGTTACCACTCTTAGTCTCCATCTCCGCTACTAAAGGTTATGGCTATGCCCAGCAATGAAGATAAATCGCTTTTAAAGTAGCGCACCATTTTTTGATATTCGGTATATACAGCATCTACTTTTGCAGCATCGGTTATAATTACCTCAGAAAGTTTGTCATTGTTGTTAAGCGTATTATTTATATTCTCCACAGCATTTATTTGCTGTTCTGTTTCAGTTTTTAAGGCTTCACCACCTACCACATTTTTCAAATAATCATCAAACCCGTCTTTGTCAACTCCACCTTCAGTTATACCCCTCCATATCTTTTTAATAGAATTAAAGTTATGCTTTAAAAAAACTATAGACTTCCCGCTATAAAAAGCTTCGGTAAGTTGAGGCTCAGGTTGAGTTTGCCCCGCACGTTTACCAGCGGGTACGGCAATTTTAAAATTCTTCATCGCCTCAAAGCTTTTCACAAACTCATTATACAATACCGATGTTGAACTACCCGCCGATTTACCTGTACTGCTTACAAAAGTGGTTTTATATGTTTTCCATTCGGCAGCATTATCATCTACCCAGTTCTTAACATCTTTTGTTACTTCTTCTAAGTAAGACAAGCGTTTTGCAGCATTTGCTGAGTTGGTAAAAGAGTCTAATGCTCCCTCGCCAAACAGTAAATATTCAACCGTTAAAAGTCCTCTACTATCTCTTCTAAAATCAGAGAAATTAAAGTCTGAAGCTCGCACCCGTTCTTCAACCCTACTTGTTTTCACGGGCCAAGTTCCAATATTCTCACTCACTGTGCCCAGTATAGGTTTTTCGCCCGGGCCAAAATTAAAGACATTGCAATATTGCCAATTGGCATAGTTTGAAATCCATTTTGCTTGACAAGCTGATAAGTTTATTTGTGAAGGGTTTTGCTTAAATGCTTCAATAGCCTGTACCAAACTATCGGTACTGGCTTGCATATTCACCCAACGAGGTAGTATTATGTTTTCTGAAAAATTGCTTAATAAAAGTTGCCTGTCATAAGCCGTATCAGTATCGCCATCAGTGTTTTTTTTGCAGCTTGTTACAAACAGACTTACAGTTACTAACTGAACTAATAAAAAGGTCTTTTTACTCATAATACCAATTGTGTGAAACTTATAGTTTACTACCTAAAGGCTAGCCGACTATAAACCTGTTTTTATCTGTTTTGTACCGACACCCAATTTTGCTTAAAGTCGTCCATTTGTTCATTGGTAAAACCGTAGGTATCTTTAAGTATAGCTTGGTACTGGGTTATTTTTTTAAGCTCAGTAGCTCCATCTGTAACAAACTTATAAGCTGTTGAATTACCGTTGTGGGGCGCATTCATCAATACCAATATTTCATCAATCTGAGCATCGGTAATAATGCGATGCTGTTGGGGTATAGCTTTAAAACCGTGTAAAAAACCTATCGCCTCACCCAAGTCGTGTAACCCACCTGCAATATCACTATCTGATGGGTTAGTTTTTGATAATTTAGAAATTACACCATACCCGTAATTTATAGAGGTTGCCATCATGGCTTTCTCAATATTAATTTTAAGAGCAGCTATTGCCTCATTTTTTTCTTTTTCATAAGCATCACCTGCTTTTACAGCTGCCAATAGTTTAATAAAGTTTGTTTGAATAATGGTATAAAAACCTTTCCCATCGTTCTTATCTCTGCGGGCAGTATACTTTGCCAAATAAGCATCAGGAGAATTGGTTTTTGTTGAGTTATCAGTATTTGGAAATTCAGGGCTGGCACCAAAGGCACTTACCATTCTGTCTACAGTTTCTGTAGTAATTTCACCATCCATCAAAGTAAGTATGTGGTTGTATAGGGCTGCACCGTATAATCCTTTTTCTACTTCCTGAATGTTTTCTTTTGCTCCCTTATCAAAAAGCCTTCCGCCAAAAACACCTCCGCTGGTAGCCTGAGCACCGTTTTTAGGGTCGTAAGAATTACCACTGGCATCAATCAATTCCTTAAACCAAACCGATTCTATTTTAGAAACATAGTATGCACCTGTTACAGTTTTTATATTTGGATTGCTTCCTGATGCAAATACATTGTTCAAGCCCATTTGAGATAACTTGGTAGTACCATCTTGAGCAGACTTCATATAATCTATGAAATCTGAAAATTGAGATTTTATCGAAGTCTCTACAGCTGTATTCGCAGTATAGTTTGCCGACTCATAATTGGCAGGAATATTTAGTGTAGGTTTTGTATTGTTGTTGTCATCATCTTTCTTGCATGAAGTGCACAGCACAATACCCGCAAGCAATAAAGTAAAAACAGAGCTTAGTTTTTTCATGGTTTAGTTTATTTCGGCTGCAAAACTATTCTTATTTAGATTAAATACAAATAACGTTTTAGAAACAACTACTTCCCTCCCCAAACTTTCACCGGTATTGATAAACAGGTATATCATTCCAAACTCCCCACACATAAAGCAATTCACACCTATGGTGAAAATTCATTTAGTAAAAATTCAATTCAAAAAGTATTTGATTAGCAAATTGTTAAATTTTTTATCTCTCCTTTACTATGCCCATAACGGTAAGCCTACCCTCACTAAATAAATTATTACCTTGCAGGGGCTTAGAGGTATACATAATTTAATAATTTCAAACTTCACTATGAAAAAGCTATTACTGCTTTCATTACTTTTTATTGTTAAACAATTAGCTGCACAGCCCTTTACGCCAGATAAGTACGGATATGTAAAAGACCCCAAGTTTCATAAACTCATCAAAGAAAAAGGCTACGAATTGGTAACGGATTTTCAGAAAGTTGAGAGTGGGAACGACAGTCTATACGCTAATGTTTACATTAACGGAGAGTGGAAATACATTAATGTGTATGGTGACCTGAAAACCACTTTGTTCGACTACCAAAAAAGAGAGGAGCAATATGTTATAAGAGATTATTCTATAGAGGAAATTGGCGATATGGATGAGGTTTATGAAGCAGTCCCCATGCCAAGCATAGAAAACAGCAAACCATACTCTGAATATGAAATAACCAAACCCGGTGGAAAGAAATGGGGCACAGTACACTACAAAACTAAAAAACAAGGCTTACCCTATATATACGATAGAATTTCTTACATCAACCCAACAATAGTAGCCATACACCAAGAAAAAAAGGTGGGTATAGCCTACTCTGCAGGTAAAGTTTTGATAGCCCCAAAATATGAGTCGCTTTGGTCGTTGTATGGCAGGGATGATAGTCGGTTATTACTTACTGCAAAAGAAAATAACAAATACGGAGTTATTGATGCGGAAGGAAAAATAATAGTTCCTATTATTTACGACCAGTTGCATAAATGTGTCGGCTGCGGAAATGGGTTAATTAAAGTTAAACTAAACAACAAATGGGGGCTTATAACATCTGATAATAAGCAAATACTTCCCACTACCTACAATGAAATAAGACGTTTAACAAGAAACGTTATACAAGTGAGACCCAATGAAGTAAGAAGGTTCGGGCTGATAGACAGTTTGGGTAATTTTATTGTAGACACAATGCAAACGCATATAGGTGTAGAGCGATACGGAATACACTACAGAAATGGCAACTTAGTAGGTTTATTGAGCCGCAATGGAGAGGTTCTTTTACCACAAAAGTATACAAGTATTGAACACCGAGGTAATAACAACCTTTTAGTAAGAAAAGGAAACAAATACGGGTTGTTAAATGCTAAAGCCGAAGAAATAATTCCCATTCAATACCGCTTTTTATATACCTATACCAGGAAGAAGTTTATAATGGCCGGAGATACACTAGGCAAAGTGGGCATTTTAGATTTCGATAACAATACAAAAATAAAGTTCCTATATGATGAACTAGCCATTTTTGATAATACCAGATACTTTTATAAGCGCGATGGGAAATACGGCATAATGAATACCAAAGAAAAAGTGTTAAAAACCTTCAAATACTCAAAAATGAGAAAAGAGGGCGACTTTTTTCTTGTTGAGGAAAACAACAAACAAGGGATTATAGATATTGAAGGAAATGTATTACTCCCTATAAAATACTTCTATATAAAAGATGCTCACGACCTATACCAACACGGGCATTGCAAAGTGAGGATACATGGAAAATACTACCATGTTGACCGATATGGAAACGAAGCACTTATAAGACGCTACTAGCCCAAATTTTTCAATGGAACCACAAAGTACCTCACAAGAATTTATTGCTTTACTATCCTTTTATGCTACAGAACAAGGCGGACTTAAAACGCCTGCACTATCAGGAGACAGAATAAAACTACAGTTTGAGTATAACCACACAAGCCCGTTTGCCGAGCTTGAATTTCTTGATGATGAACCGGTTTACCCCGGCGATACTGCTAAAGCTAAGCTTACAATCACATCACATGGTTTTGATACAAAAACTATTGCGGTAGGTACTGCTTTTAGCTTTAGTTTGGGCGATAAAGCTATTGGCAATGGGGTAATAAAATTGTTTACTTAAAAATTATCTTTTAGCTTCTTAATTAATCATCCAAAGCGATGAGTTTAACAGTCCCTTCAACCTCACCAATATTATATTTGAAATTAAATAATTCACCGGAACTCAGATTAATAACCGTATCTTTTTTATCAATTAATATCAGTTTTACTACATCTTTATCCCTTATATTAAACAGAAGTGTATCACCCGATATTTTATACTTATCATCAATTTTCCAACCTTTTCTAACTGCTTTCTCCGGCTCATCTTCAGGATAAGGATGTGTTGATGGGTTACCAACAGGCATCTTTAATTTTTCTAGGTCAACTTCATTTTTATATTTATCCTTAACATCTACCTTCCAAGTATATATATGGTTGTTTTTACTATTCAGATAACCAGGTTCAGATTTATCTACTGAAATAATAATCTTATTTTCAATTGAATGCAATTTTGAACAGCTACTAAGCACTACTACTGAAAGGATAAAAAATAGCTTTTTCATATTGATAATATTTCAAGTAAAATTACAAAATATCACCAATATTTGATGAAGTTAGTTATTTAACTAAAGTCTTTTACTTAACAGTTTTACGGTTTCAGCTACTACTCGGCATTTCTGCTTACTTAATCCCGTTATTTATCTTCTCCTGAAAACACTTTTTCAATGAAACCTTCATCCTCTTTTTCTTTATTACTACTTATTGAAGAAATATTTATAGAGTTTTCTAAAGACGGCTTTAACGCTTGCCAAAATGCATTTCTTAAAACGTTAGTTACAGCCGCCCAAATATGTAAATTAGGGTCATTAAATTCACCCTCTATATTCAGCTTTGTAGCCAGCTGTTCTTTGCTTTGGTTTTGAAATATTTCCGCAGTAGTGCCTATAAGTGTTTCCCAAGCTATTTGCCCAATATCACCTTCTTCCTTATTCCACTGCACAACATCTAAATCTTTAATAATAGGTTTCACATAACCATCAAATTTTCCATTTCTGGCAGCAAACTCGCTGTATAGCCCGTAATTCCCTTTCTTAACGTCGAAATTGGCGTATGCCTGCAGCATATCATTAATTTTTACCATATTCAACTTTTTAAGCTGTGCATTTAAATCAAAAGTTGGCTGTTGTGCCAATGCATCCAAATCCACGTTCAAGTCAAAATTTCCTCCATATATTTCTCCCACTGCAGAGATATTAGCAGGCAGCAATTTTTTATTTTTATTTACACTTGAAAGGTTGTTAGCAACTACCCTAATATTATTCATTACTATATCAATGTTAGGGCTAGAATTAGGGTCTATATAATGAACCTCACCATTATTTACTTCAAAATGATTTATGGTTATAGGCATCAAATCGCTTAGCAGTGTTTCAAAATCTGCTGTATCATTAGCTACATTTTCATCATCCTCTTTGGCATTAACAAAATTAACTACCGGCTCATCAAAAATTATCTCACCAACAAACTTCCCTTTAAATAAAGACTTCCATTCAACAGATAAATCAATATTTTTAGATTTAAAAAAAGGAATAGTGTCTTTACTGTCTGATTGTTTTTGTAGCTTAACAATCCTAATATTTTCTATAGTATAAGCACCTCTATAAAGATATATATCAATATCTTCAACATGCCCATAATATTCTTTCATTTCTGAAAGAGATTTGTTTACATACCTTAAAACAATTGTTGGAAGTAATATTCTTAAAACAACTAATAATAAAATAATAATTATTAATATTTTTATTATTCTCTTTTTTTTCTTCTTTTTTTTAGAAGAAAATATATCTGCTATACTCATAATTTTCTAATGTATGTACCTATACATAAAAAAACTATGCCAGTGGAATAGCTTTTGTTTTTTTAAGAATAATGATTAGCGATAAAATTAAAGTTATAGTTACCGATTTTTGGGAAGTATTAAAAAAAGTATTTTCATCCTTTTCGGATGATAAGGTAACTAAACTTAGTGCAGCCTTATCGTATTATACTATATTTTCGCTTCCCCCAATGCTTTTGGTTGCTATTAGCATGTTTAGCATATTCTTTGGCAGGGATGCCATACAAGGTGAAGTGTTTGCGCTGATTCAAGAGTATGTAGGTAATGATGCTGCCGCACAAATACAAAATGTATTAAAAGAAACCTCGTTAAATTACGATTCAACATGGGCTGCAGTAGCAGGTATCGGAGCCTTGCTAATTGGTGCTACAGGTATTTTTATAGAAATACAAGACTCTATAAACTTTATATGGGGACTGAAAACTAAACCCAAAAAAGGTATCATCAAGTTGTTTATTAACAGGCTGCTATCATTCTCAATGATATTAGTACTAGGCTTTGTTCTTATGGTTTCACTCCTGCTAAGTTCACTGGTAGAAATATTCTTAAATCAGTTAAAAGCTCACTTTAATGATAATTTGGTTGACGCCCTATATTATATAGATTACCTGGTTGTATTTTTAACCTTTTCAACCCTTATAGCATTTATATTCAAGGTATTACCAAGTGCTAATGTAAAATGGAAATATATTTTTAAAGGAGCCATGCTAACCAGTTTACTATTTATGATTGGTAAATACCTGATAGGCTTTTACTTAAAAAACAGCACTATAATTTCTGCCTATGGAGGTGCAGGCTCATTAATTGTATTATTGGCTTGGGTATATTTCTCAGCAATGATACTTTATTTTGGGGCAGAATTTACCCAAGTGTATACACGCTTTAAAGGCGATACAATTACACCTGATAAATTTGCTATAAGAATAGAAAAAAAGGTTAAAGAGAAACCTAAAAACAGTTAGTTATAAAATATACATATATAAAACCAACTTTATAGCTTTTTTAAAGTTTCAAAAGTTTAGTTGTAGTAATAACTTTACCTTCTTGTTCAATTACAGCATAAAAAACACCGGTTGGTATTTGAGGTAACTGTATTTGCTGTACCGAGTTGTTTAAGTTTTCTTCCCAAATAGTTTCACCTAGCATATTATAAAACTTTACCTTTTTTAAAGTTGTATTTCCTGTAGTTTGCTCAATAGTAACAGTATTATTTGCCCCAATAATAGTTGGGTATACCTGTATGTTATTGGCAATATAAGAAACCAACCCCGTAGAAGATGAAGGCGTAAACTTATATACCGTACCTGTTTGCGGTACATTGTCCATAGCCAAAAAAGTACCCGTTTTGGTTTCAACAGGGCTTTGCGAGTTTCCTGTTAGCCAAACCCTGTTAAAAATATTAGTGAAGTTATTATCCATTTCAAGCAAGCCCACAATAGGTCCGTTGGCATTATTTTCCCAAAGGTTATTACTCACACTCATAGGACCATAGCGCATTTCAATTACCCCGCTATTTTCATATATCCACATCTGAAAATTGATACAGTCATTAGAGTCTCCTGCCTCAAACCCCATATTCTTCCACTGCATTTTAAAGATATTATCTCCTCCAACCGTTTCGTTTGCAAATGAAAACACCGAAGTTTCATTGGCCCCTTTTCTACCGTCGAACAAGCCCCTGGCTGCATACAATGTAGTTGAACGATTGTTATTGGTAAAATAAGCATAGCCTTGTTTCAAAGGAATAAATATGCTGTTATTAACCAAATCGTAAGTACTGCTAAAAGCCTTAAAATTCATATTTCCCTTAGTACTAACATTCCCCCAAAATTGAGAATCATCGGGAATTTCAAAAGTAGGGTTGGCAATTTCAGTATAGCTTTGGTTTTCTGATACTGTAAGACTGTATTGTGCTTTAACTGAAAAGGCACAGAATAATAGTGTAATAAGTATAATTTTATTCATAATGGGGGAGTTTCTTTTGCAAACAGAGCAAAAGAAAAGTAAAAGAGTTTACCGGTAAATAGAGTATTTATACCAAGTATAGTATTATTTTATAGAAACCTGCACACGGCGCATATCAAACAAATTAGCTATCCTTTAAAATCTTCATTAAAACAACTGCGGCAACGCGGCTCATAGCTTTCCTTTTCTCCAAGTAAAACCTGCCCCTCCTCTTTAGACAATCGTAATGAATGTGTTGCAGAATCTCCGCATTTCATACAAACAGCATGTACTTTGGTTACATATTCGGCTTGGGCTAAAAGGTTGGGCATAGGACCAAAAGGTCTGCCACGGTAATCCATATCCAGTCCTGCCGCTATAACCCGCACCCCACGCCTTGCCAGTTCTGCACAAACATTTGCCAGCTCGTTATCAAAAAACTGAGCCTCGTCAACACCTATTACCTCAGCATCGTTTGCCATTAATAGTATGTTTTGTGAAGAATCAACAGGAGTAGAGCGTATCTCATTATCATTATGCGATACAATATTTTCTTCATGATATCGCACATCGGTAATAGGTTTAAAAATCTCTATTTTTTGGTTGGCAAACTGTGCACGTTTTAGTCTGCGAATAAGCTCCTCGGTTTTGCCGCTAAACATACACCCGCAAATCACCTCAATCCACCCCTTTTGTCTTCCTCTATTGCCTACCGGCTCTATAAACATACCTTTTTGTTGCTGTTTTCGTTATTAATTATACACATTGCTTGGTGCAATACTTACACCCCAATTATAATTAGCCTTCGCCTTGCTAAACTATATTTGAACTGCAAAATAACTGAAAATGAGCAATAGGACGGAACGCCACGATAAAATTCAACAAATTACAGCCAAGCTGATAGAATTGAACAACAATTTTACTAATGCCCAACAGCTTACAGCTATTGATATAGGGCTTTTGAAGAAATATGTTGTGGATTTGTATGATGAAGTTTTATTGCTAGAGCCTGAAAAAGCTGTGGTACAGCCTGATGCACCTGTAACTACACCCAAAGTAGTTGAACCTGAGGTGAAAGAAGAGCCTGTGGTAAACAATACTCCTGAGCCTGAACCTGTTGAAGAAATAAAAGAAGTTCCTCCCCCAGCACCTAAAGCGGAAGAGAAAAAAGAAGAAACACCCGTTGCCGAAGAACCCAAACCTGTTGAGGAACCAGAAGCACCTATAGAAGAACCAGCAGCCGGAGCTGAAACAACTGAACAGGAAGAAGAAAAAGACAACTCGCTAAACTCTAGTCTACAGCAACCTGAAACAAACGATTTAGCTTCAAAATTGGGAAAAACTCCAATACACGATTTGAAAAAGGCAATCAGTATAAACAAAAAGTTTGAGTTTATAAGCCAATTGTTTGAAGGAGACCACGAAGGATATACTAAATCTGTACATTACCTAAACGGCTTGAAAAACAAAGAAGAAGCTATGAACTTTTTTAATAGTTTGAAGAGCGAACGAAATTGGGACGAGGAAAATAAACGCTTTATAGAATTTGCTGATTTGGTAAACCGCCGATTTATGTAATTGCACCTTTCCCGCCATTGCGAACACTGTAAGCAATCTTTTTAATAAAATACTCTATCTTTCCCTTGTGGAATTGCATCGCACCCCGCTGCTTAGGCTGGTTATCCCGTTTATAATTGGGATACTTGTTAATTATTATTTTGCATTTCCTCTTTCCGTTATTCTTATTGGGTTAGGTATCACGCTCACAGCTTTATTTTATTTCACCACTTCAAAAAACAAACAATCCCAACTATCATTATCAGGCTGGGTAGGTATAGTTGTTTATAGCTCTTTATTTTTTGCAGGGAGTTTTGCAGGTAACTATAGCAATGCATTAAACAACCCTAATCATGTAACCTATAAAAACAACTACCAAAAATTATTAGTAAGGGTAATTACACTACCCGAAGAAAAAGAAAAAACCTACAAAGTAACCGCCCATGTAGAGTTTGTTATTAAAAACGATACACTAATCACCTCCACTGGAAAAATATTATTATACCTGGGCAAAACTGCCTTTGACAGTACCATTAAGTATGGAGACTACCTGCTTATAAAAAACAAACTGCAAGCACCTGCAACAGCATTGGGTAAAGACAGTTTTAATTATGCCAAATGGCTCTCACACAAAAACATATACTACACAGCATTTTTAAAGAGTAATGATTACATAAAAACTGGAAATAATAAAGCTAACCCACTATTTACCTTTAGTTATGCCACACGCTCGTATTTTGATAGTATACTACACACTTATTTACCTAACAAAGACACCTACAGCGTTGCAAGTGCCATAATACTGGGCATAAGAAACCATATTGACGAGGAATACACCAACGCTTATGCCCGTAGCGGAACCATACATATTTTAGCAGTTTCAGGCTTGCACGTTGGGGCAATTTACCTAGTACTATCCCTTTTACTAAGCCGATTGAAAAAACGAAAATGGGTATTACTAGTAAAAGCAATTTCGCTACTGTGTGGTTTGTGGTTTTATGCCTTGCTCACAGGGCTTTCGCCTTCTGTAGTAAGAGCAACCACCATGTTTAGTTTCATTGCCATAGGTGAAGTTTTGGGCAGAAAAACCAATGTATTCAATTCACTGGCAGCCGCAGCATTGTTCACTTTGGCTATAGATGCAAATGCTATATTTCAGGTAGGTTTCCAACTGTCATATTTAGCGGTAGCTGGTATAGGTTTATTGTACCACCCTTTATTTCATTTGCTTACTCCAAAAACATGGCTACTCACCAAAGTTTGGCAATTGGTTTCGGTATCAACGGCAGCACAAATTGTCACATTTCCGTTAGCCCTGTATTATTTTCATCAGTTTCCTAATTATTTTTTGCTAGCCAATATACTTATAGTTCCATTGGCAATGCTGGCAGTATATACAGGTTTGCTACTATTGCTTGTCTCCGCCATACCTCCTTTGGCAGTTTACATAGGTAAGGCGTTACACCTTATTTTATTCACCAATAATTATTTAGCCAAAACCATAGAAGGGTTGCCCTATGCATATACTTCAAATATCTATATCAGTTGGGTTGAGGTAATTGCTTTATATATAGCTATAGTATTTTTATTCCTGTTTATTAAAATAAAAAAGGCTGCTTATCTAATTTCATTTTTGGCATCCTTAATTTTTATATTTTTATTTATATAAACCTATTCAACATTAGTACCATCACTATAAGAGATACGCTTAGGATTCCATTCCAATTGTACATCATCTATAGTTTTAGATTTTAATAAGATATCATTAGGGTCTTCACCATCATAGTCACTGGTAGAACCAAATTTAACTGTTGAATTGGCTTTTATCACATTATCATATTTAAGGGATATTACTTTTATTTCTGCACCAATAAGGTCTTTAATAACAACATCTCCTGCAAAAGCACTAATGTGATTATCTGTTTTGTTAGTTAAAGCAAACTCATAACTAATAAAATTATCTTGTTCACCTTTAAAAAAACCTTTATCAACAAAGCTTACATCTAAAACTTGTCTCAACTTGGCCACTCTTGCCCGTTGTTCATCTCCGGTATTTTCAGCTAAAGTTTCATTCACATCACCGTCGGCACCAGTAGCGTTAGGCTCTGCTTTATCAGTATCGGCATTTTGTTTCTCATCATCAGCTTTAGCTGCTGCCAATATCTCTTTATAGGTTTTTCCTTCAAGGCTTTCACCGTTAAATTTAGCTTTCATCATATACAGAACCATTAAGCCGGCTTCTGTACTATCAAGTTTATCAGCATCTCTAATTGCTTTCAAATCTTTTTCCAAAGTCTCTTCACTATATTTTTTATCCATAGGAGAAGAGCAGGCAACTAATAAAAAAGCAAAAGATATAAATAAGATTTTTTTCATGGCAAAAGTATTTGTTATATCAAATTAAGTAAAAAATAATAGTTTATCACAATTAGTTCAATATGTTTCTGCCCCATCCGATGGTTTTTAATCATAGAAATAACAAGAACAATTGGCATCGAAGCTCCTCTTATATAATTACATATTCAAAAAAACATTTTTAGCATAAACCGGTATAGGTATATAGTTTTGTACCGATGAGTTTAGTAACCTACTCCACGGAAAACAGAATAGGGTATATAACCCTTAACCGACCTGAAAAACGCAATGCACTTAATGCCGAAATGGTAACCGCTTTGAAAGAAGCCTTTACCCAAGCCGAAAACGATGATGCTTGCAAGGTAATAGTACTACAAGCCAATGGCGATGCTTTTTGTGCCGGTGCAGATTTGGGCTATTTGCAACAACTGCAAAACAATACCTATGAAGAAAACCTGCAAGACAGTAGTCACCTAATGGAACTGTTTAAGCACATATATACCCACAAAAAAGCGATTATAGGCAAAATACAAGGGCATGCTTTGGCTGGGGGATGCGGCTTGGCTACAGTTTGTGATATAAGTTTTAGCGTACCAGAAGCCAAATTTGGCTATACGGAAGTGAAAATTGGTTTTGTACCTGCTATAGTAAAAGTATTTCTAATCCGTAAAATTGGCGAAGGTAAAGCGCGTGAATTATTGCTTACAGGCAAAATATTTAAAGCCGAAGAAGCCAAAAACTACGGTTTGATAAACTTTGTAAGCAATGCAGATACTATAGATAACGAAGTACTTGATTTTGCTACCAAACTTTGCAACGAAGCATCAGGGCAATCCATATCATTTGTAAAAGAAATGATAGCTGAGGTACAGCACCTTAGTGTTGATGACGGATTGAAATATGCCGCTGAAATGAATGCAAAAGCCCGCGCTACAGATGATTGCAAAAAAGGCATCAGCTCATTTTTAAACAAAGAAAAAATTTCTTGGTAATGCAATTGGTAGACACCCACACCCACTTATTTGCCGAAGAATTTGATGCAGACCGCGATGCTATGCTGCAAAGAGCTATTGATAATGGCGTAAGCAAACTATTACTCCCCAATATTGATAGCACATCGCTAAAAGCTATGCAACACTTGTGTGAAGCATACCCCACTAATTGTTTCCCTATGTTGGGGGTACACCCAAGCAGTATCAACGAAAATTTTGAAGAGGAATTGGCTCTGGTAAAAAAAGAATTGTTTGGCGAATACAAATACTATGGGGTAGGAGAAATTGGTTTGGATTTATATTGGGATAAAACATTTTACCCCCAACAAGAGCAAGCCTTTGTACAACAAGTACAATGGTCCATAGAATTGGGTTTACCCGTATCCATACATACCAGAGAAGCTACGGATGAGACCATTGAAATACTATCGTCGCCCGAGTTGAAAAATGCCTTCGGGGTATTCCATTGCTTTACCGGAACTACAGAACAAGCCCGAAAAATTATAGATTTAGGTTTCCATTTAGGTATAGGCGGGGTACTTACATTTAAAAACACCACCTTGCGCGAAGTATTAGCTCCTATAGATTTAAAACATATAGTTTTTGAGACCGACTCGCCCTATTTAGCCCCTATGCCCTATCGCGGCAAACGGAATGAGAGTGCGTATGTATTGCATATAGCCGAAAAACTGGCAGAAGTGAAAAATATAAGTATTGAAGAAGTTGCAGAAATAACCACAAAAAATGCCCAACAAATTTTTAAGATTTAATTTTTAAACTTGCTTTTAGTAATTAAATGTCTGTCAACGCTATTTATGTTTTAGGAATTAATTTATCGCACGATGCCAGCGTGTGCTTGCTTAAAGACGGTAAAATATGTGTAGCCATAGAAAAAGAAAGGCTTACCCGCACCAAACATGATGATGGCAACGACTCCCTTGCTGTGCAATACTGCCTTGATGCCGAGGGAATTACCATAAACGATTTAGCACTGGTAGTGCAAAATGCCAACTTTGAAAAAGATGAGATAGAAGTGCATAGCTATATGGGTGAACGGTTATTTCCAAAAGATTATCAGGTGCCCGTAATAAGTATTTCACACCACCTAGCCCATACCTACAGCACCATTGGTACTTGCCCTTTTACAGATGACTATACAATATATGTGGTAGACGGCTGCGGCAGTCCATACAGGCAATGTGATGACTTGCAGGGTGAAATCCCCAAAAAAGAATTTATAGAAAACACTCCGCAAAACTTTTGGTGCGAAAAAGACAGTTTCTACCAATACAAAAACGGAAAGCCCCACCCCGTTTATAAAGATTTTTCGCCCTTCAATCATTTTGTCCAAAAGCAACCGTTTACCCCTCCTACTACACTGCACTCTATTGGGGGTTTATATAGTGCAGCCAGCCGTTACTGTTTTGGCAATGGCGATGCTACGGGCAAGCTAATGGGTTTATCACCCTATGGCAAAGAAGGCGTTTTTAAAGATGAAATTTTTGAGTTAAAAGACGGGCGTTTGTTTGTAAATACCGATTGGATGACTGCCTTTCAGCAGCCTGCCGATACCTACCAAGAGTTTCAAAAAAACTTTCAATACTATGCTAATATAGCCCGTTGGGTACAAAATGAAACGGAAAGAGCTTTATTGTATCTGTTTAAACACAGGCAAAACATGCAACCTTCAGCTAATATGTGCTATGCGGGTGGCGTGGCATTAAATGCTGTAGCAAACCACCGTATTTTGGCAGAGACAGATGTTTCGCAACTATATATACAACCTGCCGCCGCCGATAACGGTATTGCTTTGGGGTGTGCTTTTTACGGTTGGCTTGAAGTGTTAAAAAAGGAAAAAGTGTCGCATAACGGTGCTTCAAACTTCGGGAAGAAATATTTTATATCGAACAAAGCAATTGAACAAGCAAACATTACAGTAAAAGAAACCAAAAACTGGATTGATGAAGCTGCTGAACTACTGGCAAAAAAGAAAGTAATAGCATGGTTTGTTGGAGGAAGTGAGTTTGGTCCCAGAGCGTTGGGCTATAGAAGCATACTTGCTCATCCCAAAGCAGAAGGCATACGCGATTATATTAACAGAGAAATTAAACTACGCGAGGATTTTCGTCCTTTTGCCCCTGCTATTTTGCGTGAAGATGTTACCCAATATTTTCAATACGATTGGGATACGCCATACATGATACAAGTAAACCCTGTGAAACCCAAGTGGAAAGAAAGGTTAAAAAACGTGGTACACCTTAACGATACTGCAAGAGTGCAAACCGTATCACAAAAAAACAACCCCCATTTTTATAGCCTAATTACTAAATTTAAAGCGTTAACAGGGCTTTCATTAGTGCTAAATACCTCATTTAATTCAATGGGAATGCCTATTGTTGAAACGCCACAAGAAGCTATAGAATTTTTTAAACAGTCGCCCTTAGATGCACTGGTAATGGAAAACAGAATACTAACAAAAGCTAATGCAAAAATTTCATAACCCTATCACCCAAAAAATAAGTGATTTTTTATGGTCTATTGGCATAGAAACACATCCGCAAACCATAGAAACAGAAACATTTTTACCCGGCATCAGAATAGTTGAAGGAAAAATTTATGTTGATGAAAACAAAATGCTTTCGCCGGGAGATATTTTGCATGAAGCAGGGCATTTAGCCATATTTCCCAAAGAAACCCGAACTACACTTACGGATTCTGTTGTGGTAAGTGAAAACAGCCAAGGCGGCGAAGAAATGGCAGCAATAGCATGGAGCTGGGCTGCTTTGAAACACCTTGAAATATCCCCCGAAATTGTTTTTCATCCCAAAGGTTACAAAGAAGATTCGGAAACTATAATTGAAAATTTTAGCCAAAAACGATACTTTGGTGTTCCCGTTTTGGTATATAAAGGGTTATGTATTGAAGAAAACAGAGTAGAACCCAACAAAAACTTTTTCCCAAAAATGCTGAAATGGACTATTGATTAAATACGCTAAATGACTGAAACTATCACTCCAAAACAATCGGGCATATATGTACATATCCCCCAACTGCTTGGCTCAGAAAAATTAACTGTTATTGATGAGTTGCTTTCACAGTCTGACTATGTAGATGGCAAAACAACCGCTACTGCTGCTGCCAAACAAGTGAAACAAAATACTCAGATTGATATAAACGACAAAAAGACACTACCCTACATACAACAACATATAGTGGAAGCACTTAACAAAAGTGAATTGTTTAGAAACGTGGTGCACCCCCGCCATATTTACCCCCCGCTTATCAGCAAATACAGGCAAGGGATGAGTTACGGCAACCATGTAGACAGCCCGCTAACAGGGGCTTACCCTTCTATGCGTGCTGATATTGCCATGACTGTGTTTTTAAATGAACCCGAAAAGTATGAGGGCGGTGAGTTAGAAGTTACCTCCCCTGTAGGTACACTTTTATATAAACTTAATAAAGGCGATGCTATTATTTACCCTTGTACGCAATTGCATCAGGTAAAAGAGGTAACCAAAGGAGTACGCCAAGTTGCCATAACTTGGATACAAAGCCATATTCGCCGTGCTGACCAACGCCAAATATTGTTTGAATTGTATAGCCTGCACAAAAATATTAGTAAAGACAACCCCAACTCACCCGAAGCTAACCAACTACTACAAACCCACAGCAACCTGATACGTATGTGGGCAGAAGCATAAATACTATGACTATTGCCAAACAACAACTCCCTTTTCAGTTTGATGTAGAAAAACTACAAGCCGAAATAAATGCTTTTAGCGAAGACGACTGGATTTTGCACTATAACAAACGCGATTATGAAGGAGACTGGCATATTATTGCCTTGAAATCCGTTGAGGGAAATAAATACAAAATATTCTCCCCTTATGAAATAAACGAGCCTACTCAGTACACAGAGAACATAGAGAAATGTCCTTATATAAAAGAGGTGTTGGATAGCCTACCCGTAGAAAAAACCACAGTCCGTTTAATGCGCTTGCGCCCCGGGGCTATAATTAAAGAACATACAGATTATAACTTATCCATTGACGATAAAGAACTTCGCTTGCACATACCCGTAACCACCAACCCCCAAATGGAGTTTTATGTAGATAAACAGCCCATTTCACTAAAAGAAGGCGAGTGCTGGTATATTAATTTTAACCTGATGCACAGCCTCAAAAACGGAGGCACTACGCCACGCACCCATTTGGTAATAGACTGTGAGGTAAACGATTGGTTAAGGGGGCAAATACTTAACTAAGTTACTTAAGCATCTTCACCATCTCATTCTGTTTACCTTGTTGGGCTATACTGTATTGTTGTAGAAATTGGGTAATACTTTCACAATTAATATCCGTATTTATTACCCTTATTTTTGGTGTTTTTGATAGTTTTAGCAGTTCATTAAAAATAAGGGTTCCTAGCCCTAGCCTTCTATAATTTTTGTGCACAGCTAATTGCGGTATATCTCCCCGTAAGGGTTCAATTACTCCATACCCAACAATGCCACCTCCTTCGTATATGGCAAGCATTTCAAAATCTTCGGGCTTATTAAGTAAGGCGGTATTGCTGTTTTGCCATGAAGGTTCAAAATCATGAAGATGACTAAGCTTGTTTACTGCTTCTAAACTAACTTTTTTTAACTGAAAGTGATTATTTAATGGTTTACGAAGCACAGATAATGTATTATTAATTATAAAATAATTAAACTCTCTTGTTATGGTAAACCCTTGTTGCTTATAAATAGATATTGCGGCTGTATTATCTTGCAAAACTTCAAGCAGGTATTGCTGCACCCCCGCTTTTTGCAAGTGGGGCACAGCAGCTTGAAAAACCTTAGTTGCCAAGCCTTTTTTCCTAAAGCTTTTAATGGTACCAGTTCCTGTACCGTAAGCGGTTTTTATTCCCTGCCACTTCCCTATTCCGTTCAGTATAAAGCTTACCAACTGCCCGTCTTCAAAATACCCGAATGATAGTGTTGCCTCGTAACCTCGGCGATGTAGCATTTTTACTAACTCATCTTTACTAATTTGTAATATATAATCGCTAAAAGCTTTTTCCCAAGCTTGGTATAATTCATCAACTGAAATGGTGTTTAATAGTTTTACTTTCCCCATTTTCAATTATTACTGTTTAGTAAATCCAAATACAGCGTAGGGTATGGTTAGTTTAAGCCCTCCTTTCTGTTGTGCCAAGTTATTTAGTTTTTCTTCAAGCAAACCAAAAACCTGTTCTTGCTTTTCAGTAGGGATTAATACTTTCCACGAGGGAAGAAACGCCATAACAATAAAATAATCGTTTAAAAAAGCTGAACCGTTAGCATAGTTTATGGTATAGCTTTGTTCAATTACTTTTTGAGATGAAAAACCATGCTTTATAAATTGATGCTTCACTCCTTCAACAGTAGCTCTATGATTAATATGATTATTAAGTTTTTCCAACTCTTCACTAAAATTGAGTTGTGCTAAAGTTTCTTGAAATGCTGTATAAAACTCTTCAAAGGTTCCTACCAAATTTGAAGACAGATATATTTCTCCCTGTGGTTTTAAAATTCTAAAGCATTCTTGTATTACTGCTTCAGGGTTATCGAAATTGTTTATTCCCAGATTTGAAGTAATTATATCAATAGAGTTTTCATTTAGCGAAGTATCCTCTGCATTTGCCTTTATAAAAGTTATGTTACTTATATCCCTGCGTTTGGCCTTAAGCCTGGCATGTTCTATAGCTTCTTCCCAAATATCAATTCCGTATAATTTACAGGTATTTCCAAATCTTTCAGCCAACTGTAGTAGCGGGTAGCCGGTGCCATAACCAATATCAACCACTGTTTTGTTAGGAGCATATTCTATAGCTTCTAGTAAAGCATTGCCCGGCATGGCAGACCATGTAGGCATATCATCAAACACAGCGACAATTTCTTCACTTTGCCAATTAAATGTTTGGTTTAAGTATTGGGTCATTGAAGCAATATACAGCTATCTAATCAGCTGCACTGTACCATAAGTAAGTTTCTTCTTCTGGCTTTGAGCATTGATTTGGATTTTGTACATATATACTCCCATGGGTACAGGTTGCTCTATATAGTTGCCGTCCCAGGCTCCGTTTTTCTGTTGGTAGATTACTTGCCCCCATCTGTTGTAGATGGTTAGGGTGTAGGTTGCTGCTCCTACACATACGGGTTTGAAGGTGTTGTTTAGTCCGTCCCCGTTTGGAGTAAAAGCTGTAGGTATAGTACAGTTTACTTTATCAAATAATCGGATTAGTTTTTGGGCTGTATCTCTACAGCCTTGGTTGTTGATGGCTATTATTTTGGCTTTTATTAAGCCTGTATCGTTCTCATTATAAATGTAGGTAGTGTCTCCGTTACCCTCTGGAGATAGTATTTTACCATCACCCATATCCCAGATAACTCTTACCTCATTTTGACTTTGGTTATATAGTTCAAGGGGCTCTTCTACTTCTTTTATATCGGGTTTGATTATGAAGTCTGCTTGGGGTTTCTCAAATACGGTGATGATGTTTTGTTGGGTCTTTTCATCGCTGCAACCGAGCCGGTTTTTTACGTTGAGTTTGATGCTGTATGTTCCTTGTTTTAGTAGTTCATGGGTTTGGGTTTGGGTGCTTTGGTATTCTGTATTGCCTATAGTCCACGTGTTTTGGGTGCTGTCGTTGTTTTGTGAGTTGTCTTGTAGGGTTATTTTTAGGGGTGGACAACCTGCTGTTGGGTTTACTGTAAAGTCGGCTATTGGTATAGGTAGTACTATCACTTGTAATGTGTCTTGCACGGGTGGACTACAGTTGTCGGTTAGTGTAGCTATATAGGTGGTGGTATGTTGTGGGGTGTCGGTGGCTGGGTTTTGGTTGCTTGTCCATGTGCTGTTGGTGGTTGTCCATTGTATTTGATGGTTGGGGGTGTAACCTCCTGTTGGGGTGGCGGTGAGTAGTAATATTTCGTTGCTGCATATGCTGTCTTTGGCTGCTGTGGTGAGTTGTAATGGTGGTCTTACGGTTATGGTTAGTTCTGCACTATCATTTGGCGTGGTGCAGTTGTCGGTTAATCTGGCTTGGTAGGTGGTGGTTTGGGTAGGGGTTACTTGTATTATGTTGTTGGTACTTAGTTGTTGGTTGTTGGCTATCCATTGTATTTGGTGTTGGGGGGTATAACCTCCTTGTGGTATGGCTCTTAGTTCGGCTTGTTCGCCGATACAGATGGTGCTGTCGGGGTTTACGGTGAGTTCTAGTTTGGGGCGTACTGTAATAGTAATTTCTGCACTGTCGTTGGGGGTGGTGCAGTTGTCACTTAGTATGGCTGTATAGGTACTGGTTTGGGTGGGACTTAGGGTTAGCTTGGGGTTATTGCTCAGGCTTTGTCCGTTATTCTCCCATTGTATTTTGTGTGCTGTTGCAAGTCCTCCATTGGCTGTGGCTCTTAGTTCGGCTTGCCCGCCGATACAGATGGTGGTGTCGGGGTTTACGGTGAGTTCTAGTTTGGGGCGTACATTTACTGTTATTGTTGCGCTGTCGTTGTTAACGGTACATCCGTCACTTAGTATGGCTTTGTAGGTGGTGGTAACTGTTGGTGAGACTTTAGTATTAGGAGTTGCTACTGTCCACTGACTACCGGCTTCTGACCATATAATACTGCGGGTGCTGGTTCTCCCTCCTGTGGCGGTAGCTCGTAGTTCTGCGTGTTCTCCTATGCAGATGGTGGTGTCGGGGTTTATGGTGAGTTCTAGTTTTGGTCTTACGGTGATGGTTACTTGGGTGGTGTCTTTTAATCCGTTGAAGGTGTTTTCTCCTATTAGGGTATAGGTGGTGGTTTGGCTGGGGTTTACTGTTATTTGGTTGTTTGTACTTAGTTGCTGGTTGTTGGCTGTCCAGGTGTATTGCATGTTGCTGGTATCGCAACTGAATATGTTGGTGGTAAGGTCTATCGTTTGTCCTATACAGATGGTGCTGTCGGGTATTGTTGTGATGTTGAATATACTGTCTATGCTTACGGTGATGGTGGCGGTGTCTATTAGTAGGGTTGAGGTGTCTTTTAATATTATTTGGTATTGGGTGGTGGTACCTGGGGTTACGGTTAGGCTGTCGTTGGTACTAAGTACTGTACTGCTGCCTTTTTCTGTCCATTCATAGGTGTATTTGTTGGGGTTGCAGCCTGTACCTTGTACGCTTAGTTGTGCTGTTTTGCCTTTGCATATGGTGGTATCGGGGCTTGGGTGGGCTTGGAGGTTGGTGAATACGTTAACGGTGAAGTAGGCGGTGTCTGTCTTATCGCTGCAACTATCGCCTACTACTACTTGGTATTGGGTGGTTGCCGCTGGTCTGACAAATAATGTGGAACCGGTACCTTGTATCAGGTTTAAGCCTACTACTTTCCATTGATACCAGTATTGGCTGCTGTCTCCTCCTGTGGTTTGAGCTTTTAGGTTTTGTCTGAAGCCTCTGCATATTATGCTGTCACCTTGTATTTGGGTTTCTATATGGGGACGAACATATACTTTTACATAATCAGTATCTACATCACCGCATCCGCTGCTGTCGCTTATGATGATGCGAAACTCTACTGAATCGTATAGTTTTATTTCTGGTTGCCTATTAGTACTATCCGCAGGATTAATAAAATAGTTTGTGGGTGTCCATAGCCATTTGCTACCCCCTGTAGTTCCTAATCTTACAGGCTCACCCTTACATACATAAAAATCTTCACCGGCATTAGCACTGTCCCTACTATAGATTAGTAATCTAAGTGTATCTATTCTATAATAACTTTGTACTACTGGGTCTGTACTTAATATACGTATACGATATTTATTGGTAGTCGGTACATTTAGTAACGGAAGTTTTCCATTTATAATGCCATCGGCTGTATCTTTAACTCGTCCAAGCTCTCTATGTCCACCATCAAAATTGCCCGCACTATCACTCAACTCTGCTATAAACTCATTGCCTACTTTATATACTCCTTGTTTAGTATAGGGTATCTTGAGTGTGTCTCCTGCACAATAAGGGCCTGAACTAACCGGACCACGTGTTATAGTATAATCAGAAATTTTGGCTATATAAAAATCAACTGTGTTGCCGGGTGCAATGGCATTTTTTGATTGATTAAAAACGGTAACTTTATTATTGAAATAACCACAGATATAAACATTACCGTTAATATCGGGTTCAGTAGCAAACAAAAAAGACTTTGAATTTGTGTCTTCACTTATAAACGACCAAAGAAAATTGCCTAAGGTATCCATTTTGGTAACAAAAAACTTTTGTTGCCCCCCAACGAAGTTTAGCGTAGCAGCCCCAAAACGTGTATTTGTATAAAGTAAAGTTCCGCCGAAATAAATATTGTCATTCTGCATTGAAACTCCCCCAATGGGAGAAATTGAAGGTTGAGTTGATGAGAGTGAATCATTAGTACGAGCCCAAATAGGGTTTAAAGCCGTATCATAATATATAATCCCTAACGAGGGCGTTTTGCTGGCAATTAACCCTTGACTACTCCAAGGAGATTTAAGCCATATATTATTACCAAAGTTTACTGAATCGAAAAAATTATTTGTTACAACAAACTTCCCGTTAGGTTGTACTGCAATACCATTGGTAGAAGTATTATTTCCTGTTTTTAAATCTGTTTTTTTTCCTTTAATAGGGTTTAAGGCCGAATCTAGCTTTAAAATCATTTCACCCTTATTAGGAAGTTGTTGGGCTCCGAAATTAAGTGTACCGTTTGAAACCCCTAGTAAGATAATATTGTTACTGCCATCAATGCCAACATCAATAGCTATTTCTTGTGCACTACTTCCAAACCCAACTGCATTTATAAAACCACCTGTTGAAGAATATTTTACTATAGCTACATCCCTATTCCCATTATCCGTCAATACTTTAGTTGTCCCGGCAAAGCTTAAAGTATTTGTAAATGTTGCTGAGAGGTATACATTACCGGCAGCATCAATTGCAATTTTTGAAGCATTTTTCACGCCTGTACCACCACTTTTCACCGCCCACTGAGCTATCCCAGTACTATTGTACTTTACTAAAAAATATGCTTGTGTATTATTCGTTTGGTTAAGTGTAATATTGTTTCCAAAATCTAAACTACCAACAAAAGTACCGGCTACATATATATTGTTGTTTATATCTGTTTTTACTGCGCTGGCAAAACAACCTTGCATACCGCTATGCTGAATGGTTTTAACCCATTTTACAGCTCCTGCCGAATTATATTTTACAATATAAGAAGATTGGAAGGCATTGGTTGACTTAGGAAAGTGCTGTACTCCTACAGAAAAGCTGTCGCTAAATAAACCTACTGTTATTACATCATTATTCTGGTCTATAGCAACATCGTAGTTTATCTCATTATTATTAGCTGCCCCACCCACCCCTAACCACTCGCACCTTTGAGCAACCAGAGTATTACAAATAAGTACTACTATACACCCAAAAAAGAGCTTTTTAAGCACATTGTTATAAACAATACCTACCATTAACCACACTAAGTTAATGTATTGATAATGAATTTACAAGAAGGGGCTTAGTGCTTATTTGCCAGCTGCCCGCAGGCGGCGTCTATGTCTTTGCCACGGCTGCGGCGCACATTTACAATCATGCCTTTATGTTCTAAAAAGGCTTGGAAGGCATCTATTTTATCCCCTTCAGCGTTTAAGAAACTGGCATTGCTAATGGGGTTATATTCAATCAGGTTTATTTTGCAAGGTACTTTTTTGCCAAATTCCCACAATTCTATAGCGTCATCAATCTCATCGTTAAACCCGTCAAAAACAATATACTCAAAAGTTACACGACTACCCGTTTTCTCGTACCAATAGGCTAAGGCTTCCCCTAATACTTCTAGGTTATTGGTTTCGTTTATGGGCATTATTTTATTTCGCTTCTCATCATTAGCAGCGTGCAGTGAAAGAGCCAATTGAAAGCGTGCGCCATCATCAGCCATTTTCCTTATCATTTTAGCTACCCCTGCTGTTGATACTGTAATACGCTGTGGCGACATTCCCAATCCGTCAGGTGAAGTAATCCTCTCAATAGATTTCATCATATTGGCATAATTAAGCAGAGGTTCTCCCATGCCCATATACACTATATTGCTAAGGGGTATATTATAATTCTCTTGCGCCTGGCGATTGATTAATACCACTTGGTCAAAAATCTCATCAGCGTTTAGGTTGCGCTTTCTATCCATATAGCCTGTAGCACAAAATTTACAGCTAAGGCTGCACCCTACCTGGCTACTCACACAAGCTGTCATACGGCTACTGGTGGGTATCAGTACTCCCTCAACCACATTATCATCGTATAGTTTAAAGGCATTTTTTATTGTTCGGTCTGCACTACGTTGGCTTGTCTCTACAGTAATAGCATTAATAGTATATTTTTCGTTTAGCCACACCCGCAAATCTTTAGAGAGGTTGGTCATCTCATCAAAGCTATGGGCAGCTTTTTGCCATAGCCACTCATACACTTGCTTGGCTCTGAAAGGTTTTTGTCCTGCCTCAACCAGTTGGTTTTGTAACTGCTCAAAATTCAACGCCCGTATATCCGTTTTAGCTTTCTTCACTATACTGCAAAGATAGGTATGTTTGCATTAGTGCAGACTATTTAAGCAATTGCTTTGAGTCAGTATTTAACATTGCCGAATTACAATTTTGTTGCATTAGTTTCAAATTAGGTGTAAAAACACAGGGTTTGGCAGTTTTTTTAGTAACTTTACACTTATATAGCTTAACTAGTGAATTATGATAAAGGTTAACGGAAGTGTAGTGAGCATAATGCTTGTTGAAGATGATGAGGTAGATGTAATGAACCTGAAAAGGGCATTTAAAAAAAATAATATTACCAATCCCCTATACCTTGCCGGTAATGGCTTAGAAGCATTAGACCTTTTAAGAAAATGTGGCACTGAGGATATGCCATTACCTAAAATAATTTTACTGGACTTAAATATGCCCAAAATGAATGGCATAGAGTTTTTAAAAGAGTTGAGAAAAGACGAAAAACTGCATGGGCTAAGCGTATTTGTAATGACCACTTCAAACAAAGACAATGATATTATTGACGCTTATAATTTAAATGTAGCGGGATACATTTTAAAACCCTTATCAATGGATAAGTTTATGAATGCTGTTGCAGCCCTTAGCAACTATTGGCAGTTAATGGAATTTCCTTCATAAGAAAAAGCATAATTTTTTTTATTTAAACCACCCTATCCAATTTTTTATGCAGGACAGTACCACCAGAATTCTTTTAGTAGAGGACGACGATATAGACATATTAGCTTTTAAGCGGGCCGTAAAAAAGGGAGACCTGAATTACGAAATAACAATAAATCAAAACACCAGCGAAGTACTTGAGTTGGTTGAAAAGGAATATTTTACTTGCGTTTTTCTAGACTATTTATTGCCGGGTAGCGATGGTTTATCAGTATTAAAAAAAATAAGGAAAAAAGGGGTACAAGTACCTGTGGTTGTGGTTACATCGCAAGGAAATGAGAAAATAGCCGTTGAAATGATGAAAAACGGTGCGCTAGACTATATTACCAAAGAAGAAATTACCACAGAGCGTATATCATCACTTGTGCGTACAGCCAGCCTGTTACGTAAATCTGAAATTGACCAAGCCCGTGCTGAAGCATCACTTAGAGAAAGCCAGCAAATGCTTTCAAACATTTTTAACTCAAGTGGTGTAGGCATGCTTTTAATTGATGAAAAAGGTGTTGTACTGAGAGCAAACAGAGCTTTTGAAGAACTATCGGGCAAGGAAAAAGAGAATGTTATTGGAGTACCTTTTGATACGGTTTTCTACCAAGAACTTGTTATATCAGACCTCTTAAGCGTTGCAGATAACTTTGAATTTAGCACTGAGGTTAACGGGCAAATAAAATACTTCTCTGTCTCATGCAACTCATTTAATGATGCTAATGACGAGGAGCATATTATTATTAATTTTTACGATATAACCCCGAAGGTTAGTTACGAGCGGCAGATTGTTTGGCAAAATACCCGCATGGAAGCTTTGCTTGAAAGTACAAGCAGCGTTATTTTCTCTATAAACTCTGATTATAAAATTACCAGTTATAACAATGCTGCAAAAAAAATATTCAAAACTTTTTACCGCATTGATATAAGGGAAGGATACGATGTATTTAAAATACCGTTTGACGACGATAATAAATACATGATGAAGGAAAATTTTGCAAAAGCTTTTAACGGTAAACGGATAACTACTGTACACCGCATTGATAAGCTTTTTTTCGAAACCACTTTTAACCCTATTAAGACTGATGATAGCAAACAAATTCTGGGAGTATCCATCTTCTCGCAAGATATAACCCAAGAAAAAAATAACGAGCTTGGATTGATTGAAGCTAAAAAAGAAGCCGAAGAGCTTGCTACTGCAAAATCTCAATTCCTCTCAAATATGAGCCACGAAATACGCACTCCCATGAATGCTATTATCGGGCTCACCAATGTTTTGCTTGATACCGAGCTAACCACTGAGCAAAGAGAGAACCTAAACGTACTTAAGTTTTCAGCCGATAATTTACTGGTTATTATTAATGATATTCTGGACCTTTCTAAAATTGAGTCGGGTAAACTTACTTTTGAAACCATAAACTTTAATCCGGGAAGAATTATTGAGCAGGTTGCTAAAACATTCTCTTTCCAAGCCAAAAACAAACCCGTAAAAATTATTGGTGATGTTGAGGAAAGCATCCCCGAACAACTTATAGGAGACCCTTACCGACTAACTCAAATGCTGAATAACTTGGTAAGTAATGCCGTAAAATTTACTGAAGAAGGCAAAATTGTTATTGGTGCTGAGTTTGTAGAAAATTTGGGCGATGGACAGGCATTAATAGAGTTTAGGGTAAGTGATACGGGTATAGGAATACCTAAAGATAAGCTAAATAGTATTTTTGACAGCTTTACACAGGCTTATACTGATACAACCCGAAAGTTTGGCGGCACAGGTTTGGGACTTGCCATTACCAAACAACTGGTTGAAGTACAAGGCGGGATGATAAATGTTGACAGCCAACTAAACAAAGGGACAACATTTACTTTTACTATACCTTTTAAATTGGGTAACAGCCAAAAGCTTGAAAAAATGCAAGACACTAAAATTGGTGAAGAAGCTCTTGCAGGTATTAATGTTGCAATTGCCGAAGATAACAAAGCCAACCAACTGGTAATACGCCAAGTACTTATGCGTTGGAAGATAAATGTAACCTTGCTGAATAATGGTAAAGAAGCAGTAGAGTATTTGGAAAAGGAAACCCCCGATTTAATGTTTATGGACTTGCAGATGCCTGAAATGAATGGTTTTGATGCGGTAGAAATAATAAGAGACAAGAAATCAAAAGTATTATCGCACGATTTACCTGTGCTGGCACTTACCGCTGATGTTTTCCCTGAAACCAGAGACCGTATTTTTAGCAGCGGTATGAACGACTACCTGCTTAAACCACTGGATATTGATAAGCTAAGAGACAAGCTTATACTGTACACTGTTTTAAATAACTGAACTCCATCAGTCTAAACAACTAATGTATTATTAAACGTTCTCTTTTTGAAACAATGCCGGTATGGTTTTAAATATCAGCTTAATATCAAACCATAAAGAATAGTTGCGTGCATAGTCATTATCAAGTCCTATACGCTCTTCCTCACTCATATCGCCTTTTTTTCCACGCTTCATTACCTGCCATAAACCTGTAATACCTGCAGGCGCCATAAAACGCAGGGCAAACCTATCAGTAGTTAGTTTTTCAGCCTCATACAAAGGCAAAGGTCGGTTTCCCACAATACTCATATCACCCTTCAACACATTCCACAATTGTGGTAATTCGTCAATACTGGTGTTACGTATAAACTTACCCACTTTGGTTACACGCGGGTCATTTGCAATTTTTATAAATGTACTTCCCTCCAGTTGCTGGCGGTATAGTTTATATTCATCCTCAGTCATTACTTTATTATCAGCGTATAACAAAGGTTTTGTAGTATCAAACTCTTTTTTGTTCGCCTCCTCTTCATCCTTTACTTCTTCGTTTGAAGCTTTTTGATATTGGTTCAGGTGTTTCAAGTCTTTAAGCCTGGCATCAGCATCAGTAAACATACTGCGAAATTTATAGAACCTAAAAATATTGAAACCAGTACCCACCCTTAGCGAATAGTAAAATACCGGACCTTTAGACTCTATGCGAATTGCCAATGCAACAAGCAAAAACAAGGGTGAAAGAAATAGCAATGCCAATGATGAAAACACTATATCAAATAGTCTTTTATTCCAAGGCATTGAATATTCGGGTATACTTTTTATATGTATACCGGCTTCAACAGCTTTTGAAGGAGGGTTGGCTATTAAATAATCAGCTCTGTGAATAAAATCCTCATCGGAAGTGCGTTTATCAAAAATCTCTGCTATGCCTGCCTCAAGCCCTTCCTTTCTCACTGCAGGGGTAATTTTTTCTACCACCACAGCCATAGGAGTATCAATAAGCAAATTTGAAGCAGCCAGTTGCATTTGCAAACCTGCTGTATTTGGTCCACTAACACTACCGTAGGTAAGAATTAAATCAAAATGTTCTTTGGGTTTAAGCCACTCAAAAAAAGTAAAGCCGTTTTTAAAGATAACTATCTCATACTTATCTTCAAAGCGAGACACTATATCTTCAGCATACGCTAAATCAGGGTGTATAAGTGCTATGCGTGCAAGGGTAGTTTTTTCTTGCGTACTACTCATTCTTTACTCGGCGAAAAATATTTTCAATACGTGCTTCAAGCTCTTCAGGGTTAAACGGTTTCACCATATAATCATCAGCACCTGCCTTTAGGCATTTAATTTTATCGGCAGTACTCTCATTGCCTGATAACATTACCAAAGGTACATCCCTAAAAAAACCACTCGAACGTATCTGATGGATAAACTCATACCCGCTCAATTCAGGCATATTCATGTCTGCAATTATCACATCAGGTATGTTTCCCTGTTGCATCCAGTCTAAGCCATCTTTTGCATTAGTTTTCTGAATCACTTCGTATTTCTTTCCAAATACATGATTCAAAATCATCAAAATAGACTTTTCATCGTCAACAGCCAATAACTTTTTCACTATTGAGGGTTATTTATACAGCGAAAGTAAAGAATTGAAGGCTAAAAATATGTTATTCCCATTCATATTTTTCAATATATACCACCGTGTATGCACTATTATGTAGGCAAGCAAGTTGACAAAAACAACATAAAAATCTAATTATCAAATAGTTATTTGACGCATAGCAATTTTTTTACCAAAAAAACAGCCCACATCAAATAATGTTTTTACATAGATAATTTCCGTTATTTGTTTCTTATGTTGTTGGCTGTACACCCGCAAACCCCACAAAAAAGATTTATTGAGCAGGCCGTTGAAGTAGTAAACAATGACGGGCTCTTAATTTTTCCTACGGATAGCGTGTATGCTTTGGGTTGCAGTGCCTTTAATAACAGGGCTATTGAAAAGGTATGTCGTATTTTGGGTAAAAAGCCTGAAAAGGCAAACCTTTCACTTATTTGTAAAGATTTAAGTAACCTGTCAGAATTTACTACACCCATAAACACTTCAACCTTTAAACTTATGCGAAGGGCTTTACCGGGTCCTTTTACTTTTATTTTAAAGGCAAATAACAAAGTGCCTAAAATATTTAAAACCAACAAAAAAACTGTGGGTATTAGGGTGCCTGATAATGCAATTTGCCAGGCTTTACTTGCAGAACTTAACTACCCCTTAGTATCAGCGTCAGTGCATAGTGAAGACGAGATTTTGGACTATATAACCGACCCTGATGAAATTTATGAACGCTACGAAAAATTGGTAGATATTATGATTGACGGGGGTGCGGGAGATAATACTCCATCAACTGTTGTTGACTGTACTGATGGCGACCCGAAAATTATACGCCAAGGCAAGGGAGACCTGGAGCTTTAAAATTAAACTGCTGTTTCTTCTTCAACGCTATCTTTAACAAAAGTTTTTGTAATAAACTTTTTAATGGCATCTATAGTTACCGGTTTTGCTAAAAAATCTACCATTCCTGCATCAAGGCAAGCTTGCTTATCTTCAGGAAATGCATTTGCAGTGAGGGCAACTATGGCAGGAAAATCTTCTTCGCTTTTTTGCTCTTTTATAACCGTTGTAGCCTCAATACCATCCATTTCAGGCATTTGTATATCCATAAAAACCAAATCATAGTTGGTCTCTTCACATTTTGCCACAGCCTCTTTCCCGTTATTGGCAAAATCTACCTCATAACCCAAATTCTTCATTATCACCTCCATCATCATCAAATTCACCCTATTATCATCAACTACAAGCGTTTTCAAAGGTATAGCCTCACTTAGCAGGGTAACTTTATCGGTTTTAAGTGGTGCAGTTTTATTTTCCTTTAATTCTATAACCTTATCTAATATGCGCTGATAAGCGGTAGAACTGATAGGAATATTTATAGTGCGTTTTTCATCAATAGACAAAAGCTTACGTACTCCCTCATGCAACTGTTGCAGGTTTCGCTTTATCACAAATAACTCTCTGCCTTGAAGTTCTTTAGGTATCTCAGTTTCACGCAACTGCTCAGCATCAACCAAAATAGAATTTACTTTGCCTACCAAGGGTATAGCATCGGATAATTTGTCTACCACAATGGTTTTTATTGAGCGTTCATCATTTAACGATGTAAATATATGTCCAATAGCTTGGCGCGGTGTAACAACGGCTATTTTCACACCCGGATATTTTTGTAGCACATCGCCTCTGCGTGTAGGGTATTTCCCTTGCGAAAAATCTTTAATGGTAAAAGTAAATTGTGAGCCTTTACCTTCTTTTGAAGCTACCTTAATGCGTCCGCCCAAAAGACTCACCAACTTATCTGTAATGGCAAGTCCCAGCCCTGTACCACCGTATTTTCGGGTAGTACTATCGTCTACTTGGGTAAATACTTTAAATAAACCGTTAATTTTTTCTTTGGCAATACCTATACCCGTATCAGTAACACTAACTTTTATCTGGTGGTTACCGGCAGGTTTCATAGCTATTTCTATATAGCCCTTCTCTGTAAACTTAATAGCATTACCTACCAGGTTTATCAGTACTTGGCGCAATCTTGTTTTGTCTGAAAGTATTTTAATAGGAATATCAGGGTGTATGCGGTAATACAGGTAAATACCTTTCTCATTTGCAAGGTTACCCAATATTTCTAATGTTTCAGCAGCGCAATCTTCAGGCTTAACTTCAGCTTTTTCAATCATCATCATACCAGCCTCAATTTTAGAAAAATCGAGAATGTTATTCACCAGCGATAATAATGAATCGCTACTGGTTTTTATAGCACTAACGTAATTTTTTTGCTCTTCTGATAATTGCGTATCACGCATCACAGAGCTCATACCTATAATGGCATTAAGCGGTGTGCGTATCTCGTGGCTCATAGTAGCTAAGAAAGCACTTTTAACCCGTGAAGCTTGTTCTGCCTCATTTTTAGCTGATATAAGGGTTGCTTCAGTTTGCCTGCGTTGAGTAATATTGCGCAATAATGATAGCATTACCCACGATTTCTCATTGGGCAGCTGGATATAGGTGTTTGAAAATTCTACTACAATTTCTTCTCCGTCTCGGTTAACCTCCAACTCAAATCTTGGGCTTAGCTGTTGCATTTCAAGGTTTTGCCTAAACTCTTTGCTCGTCATCTTATCGTCGGCAATCTTCAACACATCATAAATCTTTCTCCCCATCAAATCCCTGTCACCATCTTTTTTACCTAATAATTCTGAAAAGGTTTGGTTGTGCAATACTATATCGCCCTGTAGGTTATAAAGTGCAATAGCATCTGATGTGTTTTCCCATAGTGTACGGAAACGTTCTTCTGAAGAGCGTAATTCTCTGCTGCGTTTATCCACCTCTGAAATAAGGTCTTTCTCAAACTTCTTTTGCCCGTATAAATAGAAAATGGCAAACGATATAGCAAAAAATGCAGCAATAGCAACAGCATAAAACCACCATTGGTTATAAAACGGTTTGCTAATATTTATTACAGGGCTTGATACAATTTCACTGGCAACACCATTGGCATTTACCAATTGCAGTTTTAACGTGTATGAGCCTGAAGGTAAATTTTTAAAACTGATGAAGTTGCTGTTTACATTAGTAACCTCTTCCCAATCATTCATGTACCCTTCAAGGGTATACAACAGTTTATTTTTCGATTCATCAATAAAGCTGTTGGCATCAAAATAAAAAGTTATATCATCGTCGTAACTATCTAAGTTAATTATAGTTGAGGTATTGAAATTGGTTTTGTTATGCTCTCTTGTTTCAATAGCACTTACCTGCAACATAGGTTTTGCAATATTTCGTTTTTGAGCATTAGCACGAAATACCATTAAGCCTGTACGCATGCTTATAAAAACATCGCCTGTGTTATTGGTAATAAGCGAGCTGTTAAACACCCGTTTAAACTGCATGCCCCTATAAGCCAGTACTTTTGGCGCACCCCTTTTATCCATTACCACAATACCCGTGTCAGATGCAAGCCAAACCGCTCCGTTACCATCAATAGCTACACCGTAGTAAGGTCTTTCTCCCCAAATAGTATCATTAGCATATTTCACCAAATCAAACTCTTTAAGGTAGTAAATACCTTTTTGGGTACCTATAATTGCTAAGTTTTCATAAACCGACTCAAGCGCATAGGCAGGAGAAGTGAAGCCCTGTCCGTCTTCAAGCACCAAATTTGCCCAGCGTTTTCCGCTTAGTTTGTGCACCCCTTTGTTTGATAAAAGTAGCAAGGCTTTATTGTGCCATTTTATGTTGTTTGCTTTTACCCCATTGGGCAATGAAACAACTTTTTTTAGCCCGGTAGGTAAAACTTCACACAAACCGTTAGGTCCAACAACCAGTATTTTTCTATCAGGTGTAATCTCAAAAGCTTTAATACTGCTTTTATCTGCCAGTTTTGTCCAGTTAATATAGTCTGTAGTATGCCACAACCCCTCAGAGTTAGTAAGCATCCATACATTCCCCATAGTATCGCCTTTTATCTGGCGGATATTTTGGCGTGTGTTTTTAAGTGCTTTATTAGTAAAAGGAAAGTATTCTACTCTGCCCTCGCTATAAACTATATTTAGCCCCTTAGGCCCTGCCGCTATAATTTTGCGTCCTACTTTAGTTACCGCCTGCACCGGCAGGTTGCCCATACCGTTTTTCTTAGTTAAAAAACTAATATTTTGCCGTGCTGCTTTTATTAAGCCGTCATCAACAGCCAGCCACAAATTACTTTCCCTATCAACAAAAAGTTGGTTTACAGTTTCCTGTATCACACCCCCAACGCCAACACCATCCAGCTGGGTAAATTTTTTGGTATTTATATCTAGCAGCCACAACCTGTTTGTTTTATCTAACAAAAAAAGCTGCCCCGTACCCGTACTTTCAATTTTTGTAAAGTTGTACTTAGCATTATCAAACAGTTTTTGCACATTAAGTACATTATTGCTTATATACCCTATGTAATTATCTGTTAATAACCACAATTGGGGTTCGCTACCGTTTAGCCAAATATTTTCATGTAGCGAAAGCAGTTTAATATTCCCAACAGACTCATCGGGTATAGCTATTTTATACGGTGCTTTGCCATAACGGGTAACAAACAAGCCTGCATCGGTATACGTATATATAGTATTACCGGCAGCTTGTTGCTCATAAATTTTTTGTGTTTCATCAAGCGGAAGCTCTTCCCAGTTTTTATTCTTCCAAGCCAACATACGCTTTTCGGTAGTTAGCACAACCCAGGCATTGCCACTAAGTTTTGTTGCATAAAAATGCTGTATTGCCTCTCCATCGCCAAGTACAAAAGTGCTTTGCCTAAGCCACTTATTTTTGTTGTAACTAAATATTTCTATTTTACTTTTCTGTATGGCACACAACCATAAATCGCCATGCGTATCAATAAAAGGCAATACCCTTTGATAGTTAATGGCTAAATCGCCATAGTTTATTGTTTTATAGTTAATACCGTTATAGCGGGTAAAATACTCATCATTTACCCACCACATAGCTCCGGAATGGTCTTGCTGCACTTGTACTACATCTCCCTCAGCAGCACTATTTTCAATATCATATTTCTGATAATTGAAAAATTGAGCTTGCAACGGGCTAAGCGCAAAGGCAAAAACCATACAAACAAAATATGTATATATCGGTCTTAACACTATCTTCAGTTCCTAATCAAAAAAAGTATTTTGAAACAACAAAATGTACTATTTCAAATACTTTCGGTGGTAAAGATAAAGCGGTTTTCAAAAAATCTTAATGTAGTTTTATATAAGTGGCAGTTTTTCCTATCCAGCCATAGGTAATATATTTTAAAACGCTCAAAAAAAACATATTACACTATAAAAATAACCTATTCTACTATTAAATCATAATGCCGCTCAGCTTATGTTCATTGCATTCGGAACAATTGTTGCAAAACAGTGTTATAGTTTATCACCATTAAATTACTCGTTCTATGAAAAAGAAAACTCTACTAATTTTGGGAGTAGTATGTTTACTCCTCAGCAGTTCATGCGCCGTTATTATCCAAGATGAAGTTGGCGTGAAGCGCACATTCGGAAAACTGAGCAAAAAAACCCTTGCACCCGGCTTGCGTACCTTCAATCCCTTCTCCTCTACCATTATCCGTGTCCCCATACGTACTGTTAATCTAAAAATAGATATTGGCTTGCCCAGCAAAGAAGGTTTAACCGTAAAAAGCGAAATTTCAATATTATATAAATTAAAAACCAAAGAAATACCCGGTATACTTACCAATATTGGTCTCGATTATCAAAATGTTTTGATACTACCCGTTTTTAGAAGCGCATCGGCAGATGTTTGTGCCCGCTTCAATGCCAAAGACATGCACAGTTCTAAACGTGCTGTGATTGAAAAAGAAATTAGAGACCGCATGATGGAAGTACTGGAAGACAGAGGTTTTATTATTGAAGCCGTTTTAATGAAATCCATCACCCTGCCGTCAGGCTTAAGCAGAGCCATAGAAATGAAACTACAAGCCGAGCAAGAAGCACAACAAATGGAATTTTTAAAACAAAGAGAACAACGCGATGCCGAACGTTTGGTAATTGAAGCCGAAGGAAAAAAGAAAGTAGCCAAAATTATAGCTGAAGGCGAAAAGCAAGCAAAAATAATTGCAGCCGAAGGTGATAAAACAGCTACAGAACTTAGAGCAGAAGGTACTGCCAAAGCCAATGAGCTTACTAACAAAAACATTAGCCCGATGCTACTAAAATTCCTGTCTATAGAAGCATTTAAAGAGTTGGCCAAATCACAAAACGCAAAAGTGATTATTACCGACGGGAAAACCCCGTTTTTAAGCTTGCCTGATGTGAAGTAAGTTTCTAAAGTTGAAACACAAAAGCAATTGGGGCTTACTATTGTGCTACAATTTGTAGAGAATAGTAAGCCCTTTTATTTTTAATAAGTCTAAGTAAACCAAAATTAACTTTGGTTTGTTAGTTTTGTAGACGATTGATTTAGTGTTTAACATTTTAAAAAAGAAAGAGAAAAGATATGGCTTTTGAACTTCCAAAATTAGATTACGCATACGATGCACTTGAACCACATATTGATGCACGCACTATGGAAATACACCATAGCAAGCACCACAATGCTTATGTAACTAAACTAAACGGCGCAGTAGAAGGTACTGACGCTGCCAACATGAGCATTGAAGATATTTGCAAAAACATTAGTAAATATAGCGGCGCAGTACGCAACAATGGTGGCGGGCACTACAACCACAGCCTTTTTTGGCAGGCAATGGGTCCTAACAAAGGCGGTAACCCAAGCGGCGCTTTAGCTGATGCAATTAATAGTGCATTTGGCTCTTTTGATGCATTTAAAGAGCAATTTGCAAATGCAGCAGCTACACGTTTCGGTAGCGGCTGGGCATGGTTAATTAAAGATGCAAGCGGTAAGCTGCAAGTTACCAGCACACCTAACCAAGACAACCCTTTAATGGATATTGCAGAAGTACAAGGTACTCCACTATTAGGGCTTGATGTATGGGAGCATGCATACTACCTAAACTACCAAAACCGCCGTCCTGACTATATTTCAGCATTTTGGAATGTGGTAAACTGGGATGCAGTGGCAGCACGCTTCTAATTCAAATTGAGAAACTAACAACCAAAGGGGGCAAAAAATATTTTTTGTCCCCTTTTTTATTGCCCTTATTCAAAAGCTTGAAAAACTGAACGTTTGTTATGTTTGTGTGAACTTATAGTTAAATATCCAAAACTTTACAACTGAAAACTTGGTAAGCCCGTTTAGTTATTTAAAATACAATATGAAGTTAAAAGCCGCCTTCTTTCTTTGCCTCAGTTTATTTTTTATTTCCCACACAGCTTTTGCACAAGCACCAACGCACAATGGGGGTGAGTATAACTACCTGTACCGACTAAATAAGGAGCAAGTACGCTGGATGATAGACAGCCCTTGGGTTAGCCACAACAATTGGATATTAACCAACCTGGTAGATAGTGCCAAATACCCCAGAAGCATCAACAATTTATTCCCCGGCGACAAGAAAAAGGGTTACTACATGCGGGTAAACTTTTCAGAACTAACAATAAACACACGCTTACTTATAGACCCACAGTTCTTTCCCACCATACAAGAAACCAATGGCGAATGGTGGTTTATACTGCGTGACACTATGCAGAATATTGTGAAAAACGGAAAGCTAACCCTTATAAAAAGCAAAAAAAAGTATAAAGACACGCTATTCACTTACGACTCATCGTGCCTGTGTTATCCCGTACCCAAGCTGGTAAATGATGAGTGGTTTTTGTTTGAGGCTGACGGCGCATTTTACTACATGTATATGCAAAGCCCCTACAAAAAAATTAAACGTAAATGGTGGAAGTTTTGGAAAAAATCAAAAATCAGAGATAAAAACAGGCAACCCCAATACAGGTACCGCCCCGGTTTTGGCAGGCGTGTAGTAAACTGGGTAGGTAGCATGGGAGGTATTTTCAAAAGAAAAACCACCCTTATGAGCCTTAACCCGGGATACATAGTAATAAACCAACCCAAGTTTAAGCCTGAAGATACGCTGAAAATGAAATCGTTTTTAGTGAACCGAAAAGGTAAACCACTACGTAAAACCCTAATACTAGAGTTAACAAAACAAGAAAGGGGAGTACAAAAAACCATCTTTACCAAAAAAATAAAACCACTTACCCGCGGGGCTTATGTACATGAATTTATGATACCCGATAGTTTTGATTTGGATGAAAACTATATGCTGCGCTTGCGCCAAAATAAATACAAACGCAAAAAAGTAAGGCGGGGCAGAAGATGGAAAAAAACCAAAGAAAAAGTATTGGTAGGCAGAGTATATAAATCAGTAAATTTTAGAGTTGAAGAATACGAACTAAACAAAATAAAATATACCTGGGAAGACAGAAAATCTGAATACTACAGAGGTAAACAAATATGGTTTTATGCCAAAGCGGTAGATGCTAACAACCTACCCGTACCCGACGCAAAAGTACAGTTAACGCTATATATACGAAGAGTAAACAACACCTACGATAGCCTTATTAAACTAGCCGATACGGTTTTTAGAAAATACTTAGATACCACACTAAACTGTAGCCCTGACGGGTTAACACCCATCAAGCTGCCCGGGCACCTTATACCCAATGCTGATTTGGAAGTGCAGGGAACCATGAAATTTACCAATGCTGATAATAAACCCGGTTCGGCATATCATAATTTTAAAATACTTGCCAACTCGCGCCGCTATTATGTGAAAGAAGACAGTAACGGGCTTCGTGCAGGCTATTTAGTACAAGGGAGCGACAGTGTAGGCAAAAAAGCCAAATGGCGGGTATACTACGGCAACATATTCAAAGTAAAAGATATAACCCTACCCTACTACCAAAATTGGGAACATGGTGCCACGCAATACATTTTGGCTGATACTAATAACAGAAGCTTACAAACATACAGGGCACCTAAAAATCCACCCAAACAGCCTTACATCAACATTAAAAAAACACACGATTCATTATATGTAAATTTCGAAAATCCATTAGGTTTAGAAATAGCCTACAGAATTTATAACGATGAAAAACTACTAACAAAGGGAGCTGCCCCTCAAATAAACTACGCTATAAAACTAGGTGGAAAAAAACCTGTAAGGGTATACTATACCTATAGTTGGGCAGGCGGTATTTATACCAAAGAAGCTGTGGGTTGGGTAAAAGAAAAGCAACTGAATGTGAAAATAGACCAACCCAAAACAGTATATCCGGGACAAGAAGTTGCAGTAGATATTACCGTAACCGATTATAAAAATCGTCCCGTAAAGAAAACCAACCTTACCGCTTATAGTATGAATATGGAGTTGGATGGAATATATCCGCCGCAAATGCCATACTACGGTAAAAGCTATGGCGGTAAGCTAAGAACAAAACTGCTAAACTATCCCCGCAAATGGTTTGGAAATGAATCATACACCGTTGCAAAAATGGATAACCGTATGTTCCACAGGTTAAGCCTGTACCGCTTCCCCTATTACCGCCTCATGTATGCACCAAAGGCAATAGGTGTAGTACACGACAGCCTCACCGAGGGTAAAACGCAACTAAGTCTTTTTGCAATGGATAGAGAGCCCAAAAAAGGCAAACAAGTAATAAAAGGCATGTATGCCGCTTGGGTTGATGATACTATGGTATACTATAATATATCAGGCTCTATCAGAAATGCTTTCACAGTATCGCCCGGTAAGCACAAAATAAAACTTCGCTCGCCATACAACATGTATACTTTTGAAATAGATGTTAAAAAAGGGTTCCGCAACCTGGTGGGCATTAACAGCGATAGTATTTATTTAAATCAATCAATAAACAGTACACAGTTCACTTATTCGGGACTTAGCAAAGAAGAGAAAGAAGCTTATAACCCTAACAACGCTAAAGTACTTTTTATAAGTGGTGATAATAAAACCTATAAAACGTCAGCCCGAAACAATAACTACCGTGTACAAAACAGCTATATACGCCAAGGCAACAAAGTGTATAGCACAAATCTCTTCAACAGAACCTCCTATGTAAAACCATATACATTTAGGGTAGTAGGTCCGCTTGATGAAGGTGATGTTGAAGTAGTAATGCCTAATGACGATACATCGTATACATTCTACTTCAACCCTGCTTATATGTACTTATTCAATGGCAAAAGTGTACGCCCTTACAGGCAAAGCTATAGTGAAGTAAAAGTATTAAATGTATCCAGCTCATTTAGGTTTAATGACACAGTTGTAGAAATACCACCTTATGCCAGAAAAGTAAAAGAAGAGCAGGAAAGAAAAAGACCTAAGGTGAACAAAATTAAGGTATACCAACCCAGAACCATGTTCGACCATCCCATGGTGAAACAATACAGCCACCCCCGTTTCAATTACAACAAATTCAAAAGTAGAATGCGTGTAGAAGCACAAAAAAGAGGGGTATTATCAAAAATTTGGTTCTTTAATAAAGACAGCTTGGAGCTTTCTATGATATATTTTTATAATAGAAAAGGTAAAACCAGTTACAACTTAGTACCCGGTAACTACGATATACTAATGGCTACCGACACCAATAGCTATAAAATAATCAGAGATTTTACTATTGATAAAGGCTTTCGTTATTTCTACAAACCTTCACTATTGGGCTATATCGGTTACGACTCAAACGAGCTAAAACCCTATATAGAAAAAGTAAAATTCCTTAATCGGGGACCTGTAAACTCCTTCTACAAAACACCTGTAAAACTCACCATAAAATTAGACGTTGAATCCTCTAAAAACCTGACTGAAAAAGTAATAGGAGAATTTTCCATAAACGGTCAGCATATATACAATGCACTTGTAGTATTAGAAGACGGTAAAGGTAACTTTGTTACGGCAGGAACCACAAACAGTTTCGGCTTTTACCAAATACCCGTTTTGCCGGGCACTTACACATTAAAAGTATATACCCCGCAGTGGGATATGTTTTATACCGAAAATGTAACCGTTAGTAAAAACCTAAATACCATTGCCCATTTAAACATAGTTGGCTACTCGGCAAACATAGCAAACAACAGCTATAACCGTTTATCATCAAAAAGGCGTACGGCACAGCCCGGTAGTGGAGGCAGACAGCCCGGTTATAAAAATACACTAAAAGGCAAATGCCGTAGTAATTGTGGCGAAATCCGCGGCTTGGTAAAAGATGCCCGAACAGGCGAAGAAATAGCCTTTGCAAATGTATTTGTAGAAGGTACTAATATGGGAATGACTACTGATATTGAAGGCAGCTATAGGCTAAAAAACTTAAACCCCGGTGTTTATAAAGTAGTAGTAAAATTTGTGGGCTACGAAAACCAATCCGTTTCAAACATAAAAGTTAAAGCAAACCAAATAACCTACCTAAACTTTGAGCTACGCGAAAACCAAGTTGAAATTAGCGAAGTTACAGTAGCATCAGGAAGCTACAGAAAAAGGAGTAGAAGGTATGAAGACAATGCCCCTGCCGCAGAAGCCTATAATTGGACTGCAAATGACGATGCTGAAATGATAGAGGAAGATAAAGTATATGCTGCTCCGGCACGTTCAACCTACTCATTGCAATCAGTATCATCTGCAAGTGGTGCAAAACGAAAAAGCAAAGCCTATTATGTGGATGGTGTGCGTGTAGTAGGTAATGAAGTGATGAAAGATGTGAAGTTTGTTGAACGCCAAGATGAAGATAAACGCCTGCAACAAATGCTGGGCAAACCCGATGCCATGCGTGTACGCAAAGACTTTAGAGACTATGCCTACTGGATACCCAATTTGCTAACCAACCGCAAAGGCAAAGCAGGCTTTAGTGTACGCATACCCGATAACCAAACCCAGTGGATTACTTATGTACCCGCTATGGACTACAAACGAAAATCAGGTTTAGGGGTAGCCTATATGCGCGCATACAAACCCATAACCGCTAACTTATCGCTACCGCGCTTTATGGTAGCAGATGACAGGCTTGAAATATTCGGTAAATCGGTAAACTACACGTCAGATTCAGTAGTACTAAATACTACCCTCAAAATAAACGATGAAACCATTTTCAATCGCCCCATGGGAGTGCGTTATTTCGATACTGCCATATACAACTATCAGCCTAAAAAAGCAGGTTTAGTAAACCTCCTATATCAGGTGCAATTGCCCAATGGCTACAAAGACGGCGATTTGCGTCCGCTAAACATTATAGAAAACGGATTATTAATAAACCAAGGCGAAACCCGCACCCTAAAAGGCAGTGTAAACTTTACCCTATATCCCAAAGAAGGCTATACCCATCGCCAAGTATTGCTAAGCAACAAAAAAGCCGAGTTGGTAATGGCAGAAATACAACAACTGAAAAACTACCAATACGGCTGTGTAGAGCAAACGGCATCAAAACTAAAAGCCTTGTTGCTTGAAAAAGAACTGTCGAAAAGCTTGAACCGCGAGTTTACTGATGAGCAGTATATAAAAGATTGCATTAAACGCCTGCAAAAATACCAGCACAAAAACGGCGGTTGGGGCTGGTGGAATAAATCTGAAATAGATTATTGGATGACCATGTATGCCACCGATGCGCTATACAAAGCACAAAAAGCAGGGTATAAAACCAATGCGGCAATTTCAGGAGCGAGCTACATAAACAGTAGATACAATAGCATGAGCATACCAAATAAGCTCAGGGCATTAAACCTGTTTTTAACCATGCGTTTCAAGCCTGTGCAGCGTGAAATTAAAATGCTGGAGCGTTACAAACATAACCTGCAAGACCAACTAATGTTATTACGTGCCAAGCAAGCACAGGGTATAAAAATAAATACCGATACCGTATTGAAAATGGTGCGCTACATTGGTAATGATAAAGCAGCATGGGGCGAAAAACTATTTAGTATTTATGTAAACGAGCTAAATACATCGGCAATAGCATACGAAATATTACGTGCCGAAGGTAAAAAGCACGATGCGCTGCTTAAAAAAGTACGTAACTACTTCTTATCACAAGCACCCAGTAGTAGAAACACCATACAATCAGCAACATTTTTAGAAACCTTTTTGCGCGATATAGCGGATGAAGATGCCAAGCGCGAAGAGCTTTTACCCCAACTGAAACTAAATGGTAAAGAAGATAAACGCTACTCGGTGAAGCTGGATTTGGCAAACGATGATACACTAAACATAAACAAAGTAGGTAGCGAATTGTACTACCTGTACTCGTGGAAGCAATTTGTAGCCAACCCTGCTGCCAATACATCAACCTTTGAGATAAATAGCTACTTTAAAACAGCTAATAAAAAAAGCGATGTACTGCAAGTAGGCAAACCCACAACATTATATGTAGATGTTTCACTAAGCAAAGCCCGCGATTATGTAATGATAGAAATACCCATACCTGCAGGGTTCAGCTATCGAAACAAAGCACAAACGCGCCGTTTTGGCGAGGTACACCGCGAATACTTTAAAGACAAGGTATCCATATTCTTCACACATATAAACAAAGGGCATTACTATTTCACCATAGACTTATTGCCTAAGTTTAGGGGCAAAGTAACCCTATTGCCTGCCCGTGCCGAAGAAATGTACTTCCCTATGCACAGCGGCAACAATACCAAACGTACAATCACCATCAAATAAGCAAGTTTTTGCAAATACGGGGCAATTTTAGTTAAGATTGCCCCGTTAATTTTTATCAGATATGCACCACCAAATTTTATCAGATATGCACCACCAAACAGTGTTGTAATATTTATCTTGCTTAAAAAATGTTAAGGTATATAGCTATAAGCCTGCTGTTTTTTTGTGCTGCCTGCACAAAACCCACTATAGAAAACTGTAGTGATGACAGTGGCTTATACAGCCATTCAAAATTTCCCATAGGGGCAGCATTAGATATAAACCTGCTACTCAACAACTCAACGTATAGAGCCATTGCACAAAAACAGTTTAACAGTGTTACCCCTGATAAAGCCTTTAAAGCTGATGCTATACACCCCCAACAAAACTTTTTCAGTTGGCAGTTTGCCGATACACTGGCTAATTTTTGTGTAGCCAATAACAAAAGGCTTCATGGGCACACCCTATTATGGCACGACCAAATGCCACAGTGGATGCGAGATTTTCAAGGCAGTTATTCTGACTGGGATAATATGCTGAAAAACCACGTACAAACTGTAGTAACCCACTTTAAAGGGAAAGTAACAGGTTGGGATGTGGTAAATGAAGCATTTAACGAGGATGGTACACTACGTAACTCAGTTTGGTTTCAGAATTTAGGGGCAAGTTATATTGAAAAAGCCTTTCGCTACGCCCACGAAGCCGACCCTGATGTATTGCTTTTTTATAATGATTATGGACTGGAGTATAACCCCACAAAACGCAAAGCAGCCATAAAGTTGCTAAATAACCTTAGGGCAAGAGGTGTGCGGGTAGACGGTATCGGTTTACAAGCCCATATTTTTACTCAATTTCCTGAAGCCAGCCAAATAGCCGACGCTATGCAAGAGGTAGCCAAACACGGTTATAAAGTCCATATATCAGAGATTGATATTTCTATTAACCCTTTGGGCGTGACTATTACCGACAAAGAAAAGCAGTTTCAGCGGCAGGCTTATGTAATAGCTGAAGTTGTGAGCCACTACAAGCAATTACCTCCCCACTTGCAATACGGTATAACCTTTTGGGGAATTGGTGATGGCGATAGCTGGATTCGCAGCTATTTTAGTCGTGATGATTACCCTCTTTTGTATGACGATAACTACCAACCTAAACCCATGTACTGCAAGCTAAAAGAAGCCCTATGAAAAAAACAGTAATACTCATATTCTCCTTATTTGTAATAGTTCAACTAAAGGCACAGGTCTCTTTAGGGTATTATCCTTTCCAGTCAATCCTATCAGTTAGCACAAATACTGAAAAGGTAATTTGGGGCGATTTTAGAATAGAAACCAACACTTTTTTTAGCAATATAAATATGGAGTTGTCGCCCATGTGGAATTTTAAACGGACAGATTGGGTAAATTACTATACCGGCGTTGGGGTAAATTTTAATCCCGTTAATGTATTTCAAGCCCTACCATTTATTAATGGTTACACTTTAGATTTTGGGGCAAGGATAAAACCTTTACAGAAACACAGAAATGTGCAATTGTTATTTGAACTATCGCCTTATATTAATCAGGAATTTACAAGTGGTAACTTACGCACCTTACTAGGCATAGGTTATAATTTTTAGCAATTAGTCTTCTTCTCTTTTAGCGCGTGAGTTAACAATACCTTTGAAATAAACTACCCACTTGCATTGATTAGTTTTAACTGTAGAAGTTTTTGAAAAAGAACTATACCCGCTTCTGTTTAGGTTGGGCATTGTTTTATATTCAGCATCTAATGTATCCCCTTTAAGGGCTGCCTTTCTTATATTATACTTGGCTGAAATAACCTCACCACCCCAATACACCTGAACAAATACCAAAGGAGTATCAGAATGGTTAACTACTTTAAAAGGTATTTTTATTGGCTCGTATTCTTGTGGCAAAGTATCGGTAAATTTTACGAGTATACTGTTAATGAGGGTACTTCCCTCATTTTTCATTCTTACTACTGCATAATTTCCAACAGTATCACTGCGGGCAATTTCATACTGCTTACTTAGAGGAAACAGCACCGTACAGTTGCATTGTGAATTCCCCATGATTACAGCAAAGCAAAAAAGAAACACAAGAATTGCCTTTTTCATGGCCGTGATAAGGCAATTTCTATTCCAGCACGTTAAAAAATCAGTTAATAGCTCGTTGCAGCTTTCTGTTTAAAAAGAAAATAATAGCAAGTTGAAATACAATACCTCCCGCCAAATACCTCCAAAAATCAGTGCTGTTTGCCATACTCATTTCAATACCTTTAAAAGACCAATAGGTAGGAATAACAGCAGTGATATGCAAAAACTTATAAGGCAAAAAATAGGTTATGCCCGGTAGCATCAGTATTACATTTAGTATTTTCATTTGTGCCATACCCTCTATTTTGTTGTGGCTCATGGCTCCCAGCCAAAGTGCAATAACAAGAGTAGTTAAGCTAAACACTGCTGCCAACAACATAGAAATATAAACGGGCAGAGCAGCTATTCCCCCGAAATGTATAATGGTAAAGTTGGCTATAAATGAGACTACCAAACCCACCAACAAACGTGAAAACAACAACCGTAATCCGCTAATGGGTAATAAACGAACAGCTTGCCACACACTTTCTTCTTTCTCTTCTAAAAACAGAAACCCATATATAAACCCAAACATGGTGGCACTTTGCAAACTTGCCCACATAAGCACCACAGGTTTATAAGGCGTAATGGGCAAATAAACACCCTCAATAGCAGGAACAGCCCAATACACTATGGCAAAAGAAACTATTGGAAACACTAGCAGAAACCGAAACATAGGGTCTCTAAACGTGTTGCGAAAATCGTTTTGACTAAGGGTGAGTAATTGTTTCATAGCAGTTGTTTTGCGGTGATACGTTTAACCAATAACCAACTTAAGTAAGATACTACACCCAGTTGCAAGTAGGAGGCAAAGATGATAACAGGCTCAACATAGGCAACAGCAGCGTACAATGAGCCAACTCCACCTGTAATAGGAACTAACAAGTACCACCAAAAATTCCCGATATCAAAAATCCAAAGCATAGGTACAGCCATCACTACAAAAACTCCAATGCTCCGCATTAGAAAAATATTAAAGTTAGAAGAAGTTGCCCCCACCATGAAGCCAATACATGAAAATATAAACGACGAGAAATAGGTGCTCAAAACCAAATGGAAATAATTTACCTGCGTACCCATTGCGGCAAATGCCATAAGCACGGCACTTACTGTGCCTAATAGCGACAGAATACTAATTTTAGAAAGCAGGTAAGTAGTAAGTTTTATGGGGGTTACATTTAGGGCTTGTAGCGTGTTTTGGTTTTTATCAAACATCCACAATACACCTGCAAAAATATACCCTGTAACCACAGGGTCGTTAAATACCAAAACAGCCAAAATACGGTCGAGACTGCCCAAGGGTTTCAGCAAATAGAAAACACCAATATATAATGCAGCTACGACTCCTGCTATAATAAACAAGCGGTTGCGGTGCAGTAAAACTGCATCCCATTTTAGTAATTGTAGTAGCTTACTCATACTATTAGCTGTTCGCCTGTTAATTCAATAAAAACCTGTTCTAAAGTTGCCTCCTGTGAGTGGATGGTTTCTATATCGTGCTGTTTTAACACATTCAAAAAATCCTGATTTTGCCCTAACCCTTCCATCTTAAACTCGAAGTTTTGAGCTGCTTTGGTAGTAACCTTAACAGTATGCTTGCCATACTTTAGCTTTAAGTGTTCAGGGGTATCAATGGCTACAATTTCACCCTCATGCAATAATGCCACCCTATCACAAAGCTGGTCGGCATCAAACATATTATGGGTGGTAATAAAAATGGTTTTCCCCTCTTGCTGTAACTCTTTAATGATGTTCTTAATCTTATTGCCGTTAATAGGGTCAAGTCCGCTGGTAGGTTCATCCAAAAACAACATGGTAGGATTGTGTACCAAAGCACGGATAAAGTTAAGGCGCATTTTCATCCCCTTAGAAAAGTCTGAAACCAATTTGTTGGCATCATCAGCCAAACCCACTCGGTCAAGCAATTCCATTAAATCTATAATGGGGTTAGAATAGAATGCCGAGAAGAAACGCAGATTTTCTAAAGCAGTTAGCTTGGTATAATGGTTAGGAAGCTCGAAACTCACCCCGATTTGGTCGTAGAAATCAACGTCCCAACGCTCAAGGTTTTTATTGTTGAAAGAGGCTTCGCCTCTGTATCCCTTTAGCAGTTTATACAGTATTTTTTGGGTAGTACTTTTACCGCTACCACTAGGACCTAAGAAACCGAATACTTCTCCCCTACTGATACTGAAAGATAGATTCTTCACCGTATCTACAGTACTGTTGGGGTAGCTATACGACAGATTTTCAATGCTGAGCATAACTCAAAAATAGCAGAATGTAGTATTGGTTTTCAACCCAATACCATGAAGCGTTTATTTTTAGCTCTGAAATGATATTTTTTTACCCTCTCAAAATCCATTTTATTCAAGTATAGCCTTTTGTTAATATTATAATATGGTGCACTTTTCAGTATGAAAAGAGAGATGACTATTCTTCCCTTTTTCTGCAAACCCTTACCCCCTTAAAAACAAACCTGAAATTGAGATGGTTGGTTCTAATGTAAGCTACTTTAGTAAAAAGAGAAGGGCGGGGATAACTACAATGTAAAGTATACTTCCCTACTGAAGTATCTCCTTTAAAAATAGGTTGCTTCGTAAAGTATGGTGGAGGATAAGGTTCACCCCAATCAGCACGAATGATTACTAAAGGGGTATCCAAATTGTGAGTTAGTTTAACAGGTATTGTAATATTTTGAACTACCGTATCCATCTCAATTTTTATGGCAGTATTTTCCGAAACCCTAATACGGACATGGTTATTTACTGTATCAGCTCCTGCAATGCTCACACCATAATTTTCACTTAATGGAATTAAGACGGTCATGCTTTTTTGAGCAAAAACCATCTGCCCGATAAATACAGAAAAGAACACCGCTACCAATTTTCGCATAAACCGAAAACGGCAAACGGTGTTCCACAAAGTATTCGCTCAATTAAACTAATTCAGGTTCCACCTCTTTCAGTTGTGCTGTAAAGTGGCGCAAGAAAGGGGGTTCATAAGTAATCTCATAGCCTTTGGCATGCTCACGGTCTTCTAAAATATCGTCAAAAACATCAATCACATAATCAATATGGCTTTGGGTATATACTCTTCGAGGGATTGCCAAACGTACCAATTCTTGTGCAGCAGGTTTAAAGTTGCCATGCTCATCATAACTACCAAACATCATACTACCTACTTCCACACAACGTATACCCCCTTTTTTGTATAACTCACAAACCAATGCCTGCCCAGGGAACTGATGGCGGGGAATATGCGGGTATAGTTTTTCCGCATCAATATAAATGGCGTGCCCACCACTGGGGCGCACTACAGGTATACCTTTTTCATGCAAACGGTCTCCCAAATAAGCTGTACTTTTTATGCGGTAGTTTAGATAATCTGCATCAAAAACTTCTTGAAGCCCTACGGCTATAGCTTCCATATCGCGCCCTGTTAGCCCGCCATAGGTAGCAAAACCCTCTGAAATAATAAGCAGGTTAGTACATTCTTGTGCCAATTGCTCATCCCGTAGCGCTAAAATACCACCCATATTTACCAAAGCATCTTTTTTAGCACTCATTACAAAGGCATCAGCCAAAGCAAATATTTCTTGTGCTATTTGGTAGTAAGTATGGTTCTCGTAACCTTCTTCACGGTGTTTAATGAAATATGCATTCTCAGCAATGCGGCATCCGTCAATAACCAGCATTATATTTTGGTGGCGGCAAATTTCAGCCACATCTTTCATATTTTCCATGCTCACAGGTTGCCCGCCTGCACTGTTGTTGGTAAGTGTCATTATAATGGCACTTATATTCTCAGCCCCTCGGTTGGCTACCTCTTCAATTAATCTGTCAATATTTATATTGCCTTTAAAAGGAGCTTCGGTAAACGGGTCGGTAGCTTCAGGACTTGGTAAGTCAATAGCTGTAGCTCCGCTAAACTCTATATTGGCACGGGTAGTATCAAAATGGGTATTGCTAATAAACGTTTTGCCCTCACCCCCTATTTTACCGTATAAAATACGCTCGGCTGCACGCCCTTGGTGGGTAGGCAATATATGCGGCATACCTGTAAGGCTTTTCACCACCCCTTCAAAATGTTCCCAGCTTTTTGCCCCTGCGTATGATTCATCGCCCTTCATCATACCTGCCCATTGTTGGTCGCTCATGGCAGAAGTACCACTATCGGTAAGTAAATCAATAAATACATCGTGAGATTTTAACAGAAAAGGATTATAGCCCGCTTTTTTAAGGGCTTCGGTTCTATAGGCTTCGGTAGTAATGGTAAGAGGTTCTACCATTTTTATGCGAAAAGGCTCCGCCAAAGTGCGTTCTTTCTTTACAGTCATAGTGCTAAAATTTCAAGCAAAACTATACTGTACTGTATTGACAGACTATGACTTATATCAGGAAAGGGACTATTTTATATCACTCCTAGAAACTGAACCCAAATAATCAAAACCGCTATTGTACCTCACCTTCCATCGCATAGTTAAACTTGAAACCCCGTTTGAGAAATAATAATGCTCTATAATTATTGATGTATCACTGTCATCAAAACTATTTTTAACTATATCAACAGCTTCTTGCACTTTACCTTCAAGTAAATTTTCTTTACCATTACTTTTTTGGGAAAAAGAAAATTCATTGGAATCGCTAGCAACCACAATGCGTACCTTAAATTTTTGTTTGGTTGTATTTTTAATTTCTTTCCCTCCTTTTTTATAGGTTAAACTATGCTCATCATTACAAATAGGGATAATTTTAGACACAACTTTAACACTATCCCAAGCAATAAGTGTTACTATAATAGGGGCTTTTTCCTTGCATGGAATAGTCTTGTTTTCTTTAGGTGAAGAACTACAAGAGCCTACAATGAAAATTGATAGTAGGTAAAGTATTTTATTACTTAGTTTCATTTACAAAGCCTAAAAATTTAGGTCCTGTTTTTAAGAATACTTTAATTTTTGCTGTACGAATTTTTGAAGCATTGGGTGCACTAAAAGTAAACAATATAGTTACTGCATTATTCTCAGGGTCTAATGCAGGTTCTTTGGTTTGCGGGTTAATTAAAACCTCATTACCAACAATATTCTTCCCTTGTATCAAATCTTTAGTAATGGTATAGGTGGCAGAGTCGTTACCCGTTTGTAAAAAAACTACATGCTTGTAGTTGCTGTTTTGTGCCAATACTATTTTTTCAGGTGTTTTCTCCATAGTGTCTATAATGGCGTTATCATCCAGGCACACAGAAGTAATTTTCACAAAAAAACCTTTGGTATCATTTTTATAATTTCTGGTTTTAACCACTTCAGGCGAGCAGGGAAAGTTTACGGTACTGGTTATTTGCTCCACCACTTTGGGTTGCTTGGCAGCAGTATCCAATTTTGTTTCTACTTTTTTCTCTTTGGGTTGGGTTTGCTGCCCGCAGGCAAACCCCATTAAAACCAAAACCCCTATAAATAATTTAGCGCTAAAAGACATTTTTCGAATATACCTTTTAACGCTAAAACTAATTATAAATTATATATGTAGTTAAGCTCCTGCTACCTCAGCCTCACGGTGTATTTTCTTCACCAAGCCTTGCAGTACTTTGCCCGGACCTACTTCTGTAAAATGAGTGGCCCCGTCAGCAACCATAGCTTGCACGCTTTGTGTCCAGCGTACTGGGGCAGTAAGTTGTGCAACCAGGTTTTTCTTAATATCATCAGCATTGTTCACTGCACTTGCCGGTACATTTTGGTATATGGGGCAGTTAGGTGTATTAAAAGTAGTTGCCTCAATAGCTGCTGCCAGTTTTTCGCGCGCAGGCTCCATTAATGGCGAGTGGAAGGCTCCCCCCACATTTAAAACCAAAGCACGTTTTGCACCTGCTTCTTTCATGGCTTCACAAGCTTTGTTTATAGCCTCAACCTCACCTGATATTACCAATTGCCCGGGGCAGTTATAATTGGCAGGTACTACAATCCCGTCAATAGTATTGCAAATTTCTTCAACCTTGGCATCTTCTAAACCCAAAACGGCTGCCATAGTACTGGGCTGTAACTCACAAGCCTCTTGCATGGCAAAAGCACGCTGTGCTACCAAATTTAGTCCGTCTTCAAAGCTTAGTGTTCCGTTGGCTACCAATGCGCTAAATTCTCCCAGTGAGTGCCCTGCAACCATATCAGGTTTAAAACCTGCACCCAAAGTTTTCGCCAAAATTACCGAGTGTAAAAATATAGCGGGTTGGGTTACACGGGTTTCTTTTAGGGCATCTTCGGTCCCCTCAAACATCTCATCGGTAATGCGGAAACCCAAAATACCATTGGCTTCATGAAACATAGCATGGGCTTCTGTATTATTATCAAAAAGGTCCTTACCCATCCCTACAAACTGTGCCCCTTGTCCCGGGAAAATATATGCGTTTTTCATACTCATTAATTTAGCGGCAAAACTAAACAAAGTTTAGGCTTTAATAAAAATTAGCCCTTGCGCTGTGCCGCAATAGTATACTATTCACATCACAATCACAGCTGTTTATATAGTTTTTCCACAAACCTCATAAAATCACTTTTTATGCACCAAATGAGTATTTTATATTTGTAGTAAGACACAGAACTAACAGGCGAAATCCTGTTTCACCTATTTTAATCGTTTTTTTATGAAACTAAAGTTTATCCTTGTTTTATCAGTTGCGTTTTTACTGGTTGTAGTGTTTGAAAGCTGCAAAAGAGAATCTCCCAACAGTCCTTCAGGTAATAATAATGGCGGTCCCACAGGCAATGTAACCGTTATTGACGAAATGAATGTACCCGATGATTTTGACTACTCTACCACACACGAAGTAACCCTTGATGTTTCATTGGTTGATGCTTTGGGTAACCCTTTTGCCGGTACCAAAGTATCTTTATACGATGGCATTTTCGACCCTGACCAGCCTGACCCTAAAGAGCTATATACGGGCTTTACCGATGCTAGCGGTAAGCTGTACACATCGTTAAGTTTGCCCACATATTTAAAAGAAATTGTAGTATTTCCATATACCATTGGTATACCCAATAATATTCCCGTAACGGTTTCATCAAAAACCATAAAGTTTCATTATAGCAACGGCGAGATACAATCGCGTATTGCTCCTCCTACATCATCAAACACCTCTACAACCGGAAGTGGGTTTACACGCAAGGCAGGTGTTGAAGATAAGTTTTCAAGCAAATTGGGAACTTGGGATACGGATGGAAAACCCAACTATTTAGAAAGCCAACGCGATTTACTTTCTTCAACATTCTTAAATAACATTAATACTTCTTTTCCTGAATACAGACCTGTACCTACTTATCACCCTGAGTATTTACTGGAAACTAATAAACGTAATTTAGAAATTACCCAGTTGTCTGATGTTTGGATAACTTTTGTACACGAAGGTGCCGGCTACAGAAATGCACTATTTTATTATACATACCACAAAGATTCCGTGCCACAGTCTGATAACGATATAGATAGTTTATACATCATTTTCCCAAACACATCGTTTAAATATAGCGGTGGAGGGTTGCGCTCAGGCGATAAAGTAAAAATCGGGCGCTTTGAAAAAGACTATGTTATTGCTTTTGGTTTAGCGGCTAACGGTTACAATATAAATACCGACAAGGTTACTGCTGGCTTCAACTTTTGGTATACCAACAAAGAACTTAACGATGAATCTCAAGCTTATAAACAACATACTGCATTGTTGCACGATGGCGATAACGACCGCTTTATTATAAGTTTTGAAGATTTAAAACGCACAACAGGACAATCTGATGAAGATTTTAATGATGCGCTTTTCTTTGCTACTTCAAACCCTGTAGAGGGTATAGATAAAACCAACATTCCACCGCTTGATAAACCCGGTGATAGCGACAACGACGGGGTAAACGATGTATATGACGATTATCCTAACGATGCTACAAAAGCTTATGACCGTTACTTTCCTTCTGAAAACGACTACGGTACCCTTGCTTTTGAAGATTTATGGCCCCACAAGGGTGATTATGATATGAACGACTTAATTGTGCGTTGGAGATTCCATGCAGTAGCCAATGCCCAAAACAAAGTGGTTGAGCTTAATACAAAAACATTTGCTGCTGCCAAAGGAGGGTCATTCCCCATAGGTTTCGGTGTTGAATTTCCGTTTAATGCATCGGCAGTAAGTAATGCTACAGGTACACAACTTACCCAAAACAGAACCACACTTGCAAGTAATGGATTGGAAGAAGGCAATACCAAAGCCGTTTTGATATTTTTTGATGAAGCTGCAGACCAGCTTACTCATGCTGGGGGTTCATTCTTTAACACGGTAATTAGTTCAGGTGTATCCATACCCGATACCATAAATACCAAAATTACATTTAACAACCCGCTTAGTTTTGGTGATTTAGGCATTTACCCCTTCAACCCTTTTATTTTTATTAATGGAAGAGGTGCTGAGGTACATTTGCCCGACCATGCTAATACGGCAAAAGCAAACGTTAGCCTATTTGGTACCGGTAAAGACAATAGTATACCCAGCCAGGGCAGGTATTACAAAACAGCTACAAATTTACCTTGGGCTATGCATATACCTACAACGTTTGAATATCCTAAAGAAAAAGCCCCAATAATTGATGCCTACAACAAGTTTTCTGATTGGGCACAAAGTGCCGGTGCATCAAACGAGGGTTGGTATTTAAATGTAGTGGGCAATCGTACAGAAACCAATATATACAAACGTTAAAACCAATACTAAACACATATATTAAAAGCCCTCAAATGAGGGCTTTTTTCGTTTTAAGAAATACAGTTTAGCTATGCTTCTGCCGGTTAAATAAAAACCAATACCGCTTAAATAATTATACCTGCAATGCTATAAAACCACTTCCCTACTCCACTACCCCAATCTATATTTGTGTTGTAATTAAATTGATAGATAGTAATAGTTTTTCATAGAATATAGTTTTTAGCTAAGGCGCGTCGGGAGACGCGCTTTTTTTGTTTATAACACACCATAAAGATTATTGTCTCACAAATGTCATTTAAGCAGCTTAATTGTTTGCTGCAAAATAAAATCAGGCTTCCTGCGTTTAAATTGTAAACGCTTAGTAGTAGTAAAGCAGTTTTCATGTTAAAAGTTATAAAAAGCACCCTATGGGTGCTTTTTATGATTTATAGCCTAAGTATCCGATTTTCAGGGTACTGGTAGCTTATAGTATACCCTTTTCCACTTTTCCTAAGCCTTCGAAACTGTTTAAACAAGCCTTAATACCATTCAAATAATAATACCTGCACTGCTATAAAACTACTTCATAAGCCTTACCCCACACCCTATATTTGTATTGAAGATTAATTGACAGATAGTAAATAGTTTTTCATAGTGATAGTTATTAAAAAAGCGCGTCGGGATGACGCGCTTTTTCTTTTTATACATATTGTATCTCATTGCCTATTTTCATTTAATATTTTAATCCAAACACTGTATAAAAACAGTTTATCACCCATTTAAATAATAATACCCCCAAAACTATAAAACTACTTTATCGGCAATGTATACCGACGTACATTTGTATTGTAAATATTTAGGAATATTACAGAAGAATTTAAAATTAATAGTAGTTTTTTCATAAGATGATAGTTATTAAAAAGCACGTCGGGATGACGTGCTTTTTTTATACAAAAAACCATATAAAATAACCATAACAATATTAACCACTGTTTATATAATTTTTATCCCCTTTTAAATAAAAACGGTTTACTATAATTAACCACAGTATTACTTTTGTTTTGCTATTTAGGAGTATGTGCTGAAGAGAATTTACTCATAGTTTAAGTTTTCTCATTTTTTAAAGTAACGATTGAAAAAGCCCCGAAATTTCGGGGCTTTTTCGTGTTTTATAAGATACTATAACCCCTTTCCCGCCACTCACATAAATATACCCCCATTCATATAAAAGTTCACCCCAAAAGGTGCTCATATCCATTGTATACACCAATTAATAAGTACATTTGCTATTGCTGTTTAGAATATAGCTCGTTAAAGAGCTAACACAAAGCTAATATTATGAAACTTAAGTATATAGCCCCGGTATTACTGGCTACTGTAATTTTTGCTAGTTGCAAAAGAGACAGACTTACACCTGATAATTCTTCAGGCTCAGACATTAATAATAATGTAGAGCGTTCGCAAGATATGGTTGTTCCAAACGGATTCGATTATGCTACCACACAAGATTTAACTCTAGATGTTAGACTTACAGACCGTAATGGCAACCCTATACAAGGTGTTCGTGTTGATGTATTTGATGCACCAAACGACGGTGTGGCTGAACGTAAAGTATATGCAACAGGTGTAACTGATGATTTTGGAGTGCTAAATGTACCCTTAAGTTTACCTACGTACCAAAAACAAGTTACCATTTTCCCATACACTATGGGTGTGCCTCAAAATGTTGAAGTACCGGTTAGCGGTAATAAAGTAAGCTTTCATTACACCAATGGTAAAATGCAAACAATGGTGGCACCTCCAAGTGTACAAACAAGTACAGCTTTGCAAGCCATAACCAATGGTTTTAGCCGCAAAACAGGTGTAGCTGATAAGTTTTCGTTTAGGCTTGGCGGATGGGATGTTGATGGAGTACCAAACTACCTAACAACACCCGATGTATTATCAACAACATTTAAAAACAGAATATTAGATGCTTTACCTGAAAATAAAGCAGTCCCTGTATTCCGTCCGCAATACATAAACAATGTACTACCCGTAGTTGAAGTAACCCAAACGGCAGATGTTTGGATAACCTTTGTACACGAGGGCGCATCACTTAAAAATGTATTGTTTTACTATATATATAACAAAAACAATCCTCCGGCTACAGCAAACGATATAGACTCACTATATACCGTCTTCCCTAACTCCAGCTTTAGTGGAAGCGGTGGTGGATTAGCTGCCGGCGATAAAGTAAAAATTGGTCGTTTTGGTAAAGACACCATCATTGGTTTTGCAATGGCAGCCAACGGTTTCAACGGTTCGTCTCAAGTTACAAAAGGACTTAACGTATGGTACAGCCACAAATCATTTAATGCAGAAGCAAGTGCATTTCAAGACCACGTTATAATGCTTTATGATGCACCGACAGAACGCTATATTATAGCTATTGAAGATGTGCGCCGTGATAACGGACAAAGTGACCAGGACTTTAACGATGCCGTTTTCTTTGCATCGGCAAACCCACCAAAAAATATTACATCAAACGTACCGCCAACACCTGATACTACTGACTGTGATAAAGACGGTGTACCTGACTTTTATGACGATTATCCTTGCGATAGTACAAAAGCATACGACCGTTACTTCCCATCAGAAAATGAGTTTGGTACCCTGGCTTATGAAGACCTTTGGCCAAGCACCGGAGACTACGATATGAATGACTTGGTTATTCGTTGGAGATTCCATGCATGTGTTGACCCTCAAAACAGAGTTGTTGAACTTAATGCAATAGTATATCCTGAAGCAAAAGGAGCTGCTTTACCCGGTGGTTTCGGAGTTGAATTCCCATTCAATGCATCATTAGTAAACCAAGTAACAGGTTCACAAATAACAGGTAATAGGGCTACATTGGCAGCAAACGGCCTAGAAGCCGGGCAAACAAAAGCTGTTATGATATTCTTTGATAAAGTAGTAGACCAGTTAAGCAAACCGGGCGGTTCATTCTTCAACACACGAAGATTTGCACCTGTTGCAACACCTGATACTATTAAAACAAAAATGACATTCCACACGCCGCTAAACTTTAGCAGCTTAGGCACGTACCCATTCAACCCGTTCTTGTTCACATCATCAAGAAGCGTAGAAGTACATTTACCTAATAAAAACAATACAGCGTTAGCAAATACAGGCTTGTTTGGTACAGGAAACGATAACTCTATACCTTCAAGTAACAGATACTACAAAACTGTAGGCAACTTACCTTGGGCAATACACTTCCCAATTAAGTTTGACTACCCTGCTGAGAAAAAAGATATTGTTACCGCCCATTTAAAATTTGCAGCTTGGGTGCAAAGCAACGGTTTCTTTAATGCCGATTGGTATGAAGATAAACCGGGGCATCGTAACGATGTAAATCTTTATGTACCTGCACCATAATTAATACTATGGTATACATACTCGGTAAAGCTAACTAACTATAATGGATTTACCGGATTGGGGTTGAACGAAAGTTCAGCCCCTTTCTTTTTTATAGTAACACTACACGTCTAATAAAAACAAATAACATTTACTTGTTCTATTAATAAAAAAAGAAACTTGAAACTGTAGTTATAACTGGTCTTTTAACTGCCCCAAAAGAACAGGAGCTTTAGACTCAAAAACAGAATAAGCAGCTTGAGCTTTTTCAGGATTAAGCTCCTTACGGGTATAATACTCTAAATCTACAACACTCTGGTGCACATCACCTGCCTTAAGCATAGCCAATAAAGGTTTAATTTTATGAGCAGCTTTCCCGGCAGCATCCAAGTCACCTGAGCCCATGCCTTTAGAAATATCTCCAATCCCTTCTTCAATACTCTCAACATTGGCAGCCAAAAGCTCTTTTATAAAGCCTTCATCGCCCATGGCAAGTGCTTCGAATTCAGACAAATCATATAACTTCTCCATAGAAGAAGAACAAAATTATTTATTTAATTATAAATTGAAACAAAATAAGAGTAAAGTTATTCACTGTATAACACAACTACCCCAATTTTAAAAATTTAGTATTTTCTTACCATAAATAAATAAATTGCAACAGCAAGCCAACAACCTACCATGAAAATAGCACAATACAAGTTCTCTGAACAAAACAATTGGCAACTCACATCAGGAAAAGAAATTCCAAAACCCGATTTACTTATAGTATTTGGGCAGCGTCAAAAAATTGAAACTACAAAAGCGTATTCCTTATTAAAACAACAATTCGTAGGCGCACAAATAATTGGCTGTAGCACATCAGGCGAAATTTTAGATATAAACGTATACGATGAAAGCATTACGGCCACAGCATTAAAATTTAACAACAGCAGTGTAGTATCGCACCATTTAGTCATTAACTCTACAGAACATAGTTATGAAGCGGGTCAAAAAATAGTAACCGCATTCAATCACAATAATTTAAAACACCTTTTCGTACTCACTGATGGTTTAGTAGTAAATGGTAGCGAGTTTGTACGCGGTATGAAAGAAAGCCTGCCAGATGGTGTAAGTGTAACCGGCGGTTTAGCAGGTGATGGTGCTGATTTTGGAAAAACATCAGTGTTTACACATGAAGTAGCACCCGATACTAATATTATAGCCGCAGTTGGCTTTTATGGAGACAACTTGAAACTGGGATATGCCAGTATGGGAGGCTGGGATAGTTTCGGTATAGAACGGGTTATTACAAAATCTAAAAACAATATTTTATATGAAATTGACGGAGAACCGGCTTTAGATTTATACAAATCATTTTTAGGTGAGCAAGCCGACGGTTTACCAGCATCAGGCTTACTTTTCCCCTTAAGTATACGCCTAAATGAAGAAGATAAGCCCATAGTACGAACTATATTGGCAGTAAACGAAGAAGAAAACTCAATGACGTTTGCAGGCGATGTGCCCGAAGGTTCCTATGTAAGGTTAATGAAAGCTAATGTAGACCGTTTGATTGACGGCAGTGAAGAAGCAGCAGAAAACAGCATGAAACATTGGGAAGGTGACGAACCTGAGCTTGCCATACTAATCAGTTGCGTGGGGCGCAAACTGGTACTGAAACAAATGGTTGAAGAAGAAGTAGAAACCGCCAAAGCAAAATTTGGCAATACAACAGCAATAACAGGCTTTTATTCTTATGGCGAAATTTCACCGTTTATGAAATTTTTGCAATGCGAACTGCACAACCAAACCATGACCATTACATTAATTAGTGAAAACTAAACAAGTACTTAATGCACAGGCTATTAAAAAGGCAACTAAAAAAACATTTACAAAGCGAAGAAACACCTGCTGAAATAAAAAAACTGCTTGAAGATGTAGATGCTTCATATCAAAATTTTGACGAAGACTATAAGCGGCTTGAGCGAATATTAGAACTAAGCTCACAAGAGTTATTTAAAACCAATAACTTATTAAATAACGAAAAAGATAAAATAAAAGAAGAGCTGGCAGAGTCATACAAAAAACTCCGTGAGTTTGATAAAGCAGTAGACTCAAGCTTCTCAGTAAGCTATACCGATACAAATGGGATTATAACAGATGTAAACGAGCGTTTTTGTGAAACCAGCGGCTACACCGAAAAAGAACTGATAGGGAAAAAACACACCCTAATCTCATCAGGCTACCACACAGAAAAATTTTGGGAAAACCTTTGGCAAACTATACGGAAAGGCGAAATATGGTATGGAGAAATAAAGAACCGAAACAAAAAAGGTGAAGAATATTGGGAGGCAACCAATATTATCCCGTTTCATAATTCGCACGGCGAAGTATATCAGTATATGGCTATTAAAACTGATATCACCCAAAAAAAATTAGCCGAAGGTGAAATAAAAAAGCTGGGACTGGTAGCCGAAAAAACGTTAAATGCAGTTATAACAACCGATGCTGCCGGAGTAGCCACTTGGGCAAACGAAGGTTTTGAGCGCATCACAGGATATAAAGTAAATGAGCTTGTTGGTAAAAAACCCGGCGATTTATTGCAAGGAAAAGATACCGACCCCAAAACCATAAAGGCAATGCGTACTGCCATTAAAAAAGGAGAGCCTTTTGATGGTGAAATTTACAACTACGGCAAAAACGGAAAAGGGTACTGGTTATCCATAAATATTACCCCGCTTAAAGATGAAAACAACAACCTCACGGGGTTTATAGCCATACAAAACGATATAACAGAGAAAAAAGAGTTTGAAGAAGAACTACGCATTAGTGAAGAACGCTGGAAATATGCACTAAGCGGCGGGCAAGATGGTGTATGGGATTGGGATATAGAAACCAATGAGTTGTTTGTTTCAGACAGTTGGAAAGAAATGTTCGGGTTTACTGAAAAAGACCCCGACCCCCAATTTCCGGATGCCTGGGAATTAGTACACCCCGATGATAAAGCAGCTGCCCAAAAAATGTTTGAAGATTACCTCAATGGTAAAATAAAAACCTATAACAACGAGTATCGCCTACAGTGTAAAAACGGCACTTACAAGCATATACTTGACAGGGGTAAAATAATAGAAAGCGATGAAGCAGATGGAAGAATAAAACGAAGGTTCATCGGTACACATACTGATATTACCCCACTTAAAGAAGCCGAGCAAAAAGCTCAAATGTCTGAGCTGATTATAAAAAACAGCCCTACTTTACTCGTGCGGTGGACACCCAATTTCAAACTAAATGTTGAGTTTATATCAGAAAACATAAATTCATACGGCTACAAAGCTCAAGATTGGATAAACCAAAACATAGCATTTACACATTTTGTACACCCTGATGATGTAAAACCTGTAACCCGCAAAGTACTACAAAGTTTTAGAGACAAAATAGAACGTGTGCAATTACGTTTCAGGCTTAGAAATAGTGAAGGAAGTTTCCATTGGATTGATTCTGACAACAAAATAGTATGGAATGGAGATGAAAATAGTGCCGCATACTTTCAGGGAGTATTAACAGACATAACAGACCAAATTGAGGCTGAAGAAAAACTAAAAGAAAGTGAAAACCGTTTCCGCTCATTAGTACAAAACAGTACCGATATTACAACCATACTAAATGAGCAGGGAGAAATACTTTTTAAAAGCCCCTCGTTTTACAGAACCTTTGCCTTTGAAGAAAAAGATGTAATAGGCAAAAACATTTTCGAGTTTTTTCACCCTGATGATATAGAAAAAGCCCACAAAGAATTTTTTAAAGGATTAGACCGTGGCGGTATCTCAGACCCCATAGAGTTTAGGTTTAAACACAAAAACGGGAGCTATTTATTTGTTGAAAGTGTAGGGAACAACCTATTAGACACACCGGGAATTGAGGGAATAGTAATTAACTCCCGCGATATTACAGACCGGAAAGAAGCCGAAGAACAACGCAAAACTTTACGTGAGTTTTATGAGATAATACTAAACAAAATACCAACTGATGTAGTAGTATTTGATAACAAACACCGTTACCTGTTTGCCAATGAAATGGCAATAAAAAATCCTGAAAAACGTGCATTTGTAATCGGTAAAGATGATTATGACTATTGTGAAAAATATGGTCGCGATAAAGCAATAGCCCATAGCCGAAGAGCCATATTTAACAAAGTAGCCTACTCAAAAGAGCAGATAGAATTTGAAGAGCCTTTAGACACACCAAACGGAATAGTTTGGGTGTTGCGCCGCATGTTCCCTTTACTAAATGACAAAGGTGAACTAACAAATGTAATTGGCTTTGGGCTTGATATTACAGAAAGAAAGGCTGCAGAGAAAAAATTAAAAGAAAGCCAGGAACGTTTAACCCTTGCAACAGAAGCAGCACAGCTAGGTATTTGGGACTGGGATTTGGTAAGCGGTAACATACTTTGGGATAAAGAAATGTATCCCTTGTATGATATAGACTCAAATGACTTTGAAGGAGATTACGATGCTTTTGAAAAAACCCTACACCCCGATGACAAACAACGGGTTTACGATAGTGTACAAGCCGCAATTGATGGCAAACAAGGTGATTTTAAAGATACCTTTAGAATAATAACCAAGAACAACCAAATACGCTACATAGCAGCCATATCAAAATTATTTAGGCAAGAAAAAACAAAAAAACCCTACCGAATGATCGGGGTGAACTTTGATGTAACGGAAAGAACACTAGCCGAACAAAAAATACTAAAATCGCAGGCAGAACTTGAAGAAGCACAACATATTGCCCGTATAGGTAGCTGGGAAATAGACATGCGCTCACAAACCGTTACCTGGAGTAAAGAAATGCGGATTATACATGAAATTGATGACGATTATAAAGTAACCCTTGATAATGTCCATCTTTTTTACACACCTGAAACAAGAGAACCCATAGTAGAGGCCTTTAAAAAAGCAATACATGAGAAAGAGCCTTTTGATATTGAAGCACAGGTTGTTACCAAAACAGGTAAAATAATAGATGCCCGTACCAAAGCAATACCTGTAGTAGAAGAAGGCAGAGTACCTTATGTAAGAGGCATATTTCAGGATATAACCCAACAAAAAGAAGCACAACGCCAGCTTAAAGAATATACCGCTGAATTAGAAAGCATTAATAAAGAGCTAGACCAATTTGCCTATATAGTATCGCACGATTTAAAAGCACCACTACGCGCTATAAACAACCTGAGTATGTGGATTGAAGAAGACTTGGAAGGTAAATTGGAAGGAGATACACAACACCAGTTTAATTTGCTGCGTGGTAGAGTAAATAGGCTTGAAGATTTGATAAACGGTATACTTAGCTACTCTAGAGCAGGGCGCATAAGTGTAAACCCAAGTACAGTTAAAGTGCGTACCTTACTTCATGGAATAATAGAAATGCTATCTCCGCCAAAAGAGTTTAAAATAAGCATACCAGCCAAACTACCCACCTTAACAACAGAAAGAATAGCACTTGAACAAATATTCTCAAACTTTATTAGCAATGCCATTAAGTATAACAAAAACCCAAAGCCTACCATAAAAATTACCTGTAAAGACATAGGTAATTTTTACAAATTTGGGGTTGCTGACAATGGAGAAGGCATTGAACCCGAGTTTCATGAGAAAATATTCGTCATTTTCCAAACACTTGAAGCAAGAGACAAAGTAGAAAGTACAGGTGTAGGGCTTGCCATTGTGAAAAAGATAATTGATGAAAAAGGCGGCGAAGTTTGGGTAGAATCAGAAAAAGGGAAAGGCTCTACTTTCTATTTCACCTGGCCAAAAGAATAAGTTTCAGGTTCTGATTACTTGCCATTTTCTTAATCTTTATACTAAATACATTTTACCAGTTTTGAGTTCTGTGGATTATTGACTATCAACAGTTGACTGTCTTTTATCTTTATACTTTCTACCTTATACCAATTTAACTAACACTATCTAAAACCTCCAGCCCACCATAGCACCCATACCAAAGCCCGTTCGTGTACCGCCCCAAAAACGGCTGCGGTGTTGTAGCTGTACAAATGCAAAAGGCGCAATATTCAGGTGCTTAAAAGCCGTCATATTCATACGTATGCCCAGGTTGTTATTATAATGGTCGTACACTTCAGACATATCAAAAGAAAGCGCACTTACATAAGGACTTATAGTAATATTTTTTCCTGCGGGAATATGGTAACTAACACCATCAGGTATAACTAATAATAAAACAGCAACAAGCGCATACCACTCTCCCAAAGAACCTGCTATATAAGAAGATATAAAAGTTCTATCAGTATTTGCCAAAAGGAAGCTTCCCCCGTACAACTTAAAATAATTAGGGTTATGTGGTGCAACCACATACGATAAGTTATATTCAAGTGCTACCCTATCACTAACAAAAAACTGATAGTTTATACCATAACCCTGTTCAAACCGTTTTTCGCCTTTAAATAACTGTGTATGGTACATACCGCTTATTACTGCCCTACCTTGTTGCCCATAACTTTGGGTAACAAATAGCAAAGCAACACCAACCAGCATTATTGCTAAAGCATTTTTCCTTATCTGAAAAAGAACCCTTGGCATATTAAATACACTTAAAACAAGTAAAGATAGCAAATAATCAAGAACTTATTTCTTGCTACCAAACTCCATTAAGTAAGCTTTTATAAAATCATCCAACTCACCATCCAATACAGCTTGTGCATTACTTGTTTCATAATTAGTCCGCAAATCTTTTACCAATTTATATGGATGCAACACATAGCTGCGTATTTGCGAGCCCCATTCTATCTTTTTCTTGCCTGCCTCAACCTCAGCCTTAGCCTCATTACGTTTCCGCATTTCCAGTTCATACAATTGCGATTTCAGCATTTGCAAAGCTCGCTCACGGTTACCCAATTGGCTACGTTCTATTTGGCAAACCACAACAATACCCGTAGGTATATGTTTCATTTGCACCTTGGTTTCCACCTTGTTCACGTTTTGTCCGCCCGCACCGCCTGAGCGAGCAGTGGTTACCTCTAAATCAGCAGGGTTTATCTCAATATCAATACCTTCATCTACCACAGGGTACACATATACCGATGTAAACGAAGTATGCCTGCGTGCATTACTATCAAAAGGAGAAATCCGTACTAAACGGTGTACACCGTTCTCCCCTTTCAGGTAGCCATAAGCAAACTCACCATCTACCTGCAAACTGCACGATTTAATGCCTGCACCCTCACCCGCCTGATATTCCAATTCAGTAACCTTAAACCCACTTTTCTCCCCCCACATTATATACATTCGCATTAGCATTTCTGCCCAATCTTGGCTTTCCGTGCCCCCGGCACCTGCATTTATATTAATAATAGCACCCAACTGGTCTTCCTCACCACTCAACATGTTTTTAAACTCCAGCTCATCCACCGCCTTAATAGTAGTATCGTATTGGGTTTCCAATTCGCCGTCAACCTCCTCACCCATTTCAGCAAACTCGTGCAAAACGGTAAGGTCGTCAAACTGGATTTGTACTTTATTGTAAGCTTCCGTCCAAACCTTCTCTTTTTTAATACTTTTCAGGTGTTTCTCAGCACTCTTTGGGTCGTCCCAAAAATCAGGTTTAAGGCTCACCGCCTCGGCTTCCTCAATTTTTTTCAGTTTGGCATCAACGTCAAAGATACCTCCTCAGGGCTTCAACTCTACCCTTCAAATCTTTATATTGGTCTGTGGTCATGAAAGGCAAAAATAGTATATTTATATATCGTGATATGTATGGTATTTCTAAAATATAATACCATATAACTACACAACAATCGTACTTTCGCACAATTAAAGTCGTTTAGTATATAAATGGAAAAGGCAACCGAAATATCTGAAAAAGAGAAAGAAAAAAGCCCCATAACCGATGGCATTATTACTTTTCTTTCCTACTTTTTTGTTTTGCCGGTTTTTATCATCCTGCACAAAGTACTGCCCGACCCTAACTGGCCCTTACACCTTGACCGTGTTTTACTAGCTACAGCAATTTATTTCGTTATCCGCTTATTGCTAAATGTATTTAAACCCATAATACTAATTGGTTTTGTTTTGGCAATAGTGTGGCTTACCTATGGCAGTATTTGGAAAAAATATGGTTTCATAAACTTTTACAACGATTATAAAGTATTGCTATACTCCATGGCAAACAGCCCCAACCCTGAGCATATTGCCATAAATGAATTAAAGGCTTTTCCACTGAAATCTCAGGTAAAAGCAGCCATTGATTACAAAAGTGAAAAAGTACGAAACTTAGCAGTGAAATTAGCCTCGAAAAACTTTGAAAAGTTTAAAGAAGGCATATACAACAAACACAGAGTTACCATACAAAGCTTTTCTATTTTTAAAGAAATAAACAGCCGATGGAACTATGTGAGCGACCCTGAAAGTAGCGAGTACTTTGCCAAAGCCAGTGAAACTGCCGACCTTTTTGCAGGAGATTGTGACGACCATGCTGTATTTATGAGTGCCTGCCTGAAAGCCATTGGTGCACGCCCGCGAATGATACATACTACAGGGCATTTATACCCCGAAATATATATTGGAGACAAACAAGACTTAGAAGAAATAAACTACCTGATACGTGAAAAATTGTTTGTAGAGGAAACCAAAAGACAATCGCTACACTACCATATTGATGAAAAAGGTAATATTTGGCTGAACCTAGACTATACCGAAAACTTCCCCGGCGGTCGCTTTATGGATGAAGAAATTTTAGGCGTTATTTTATTAGATGATTAGTTTACTATTTAAAGAGATTCTCAAAATCTGTAGGTGAAAGGATTTTTGCCGACTTAAATTCTTTTTCTTCAATAAGTGCCTTATCACTTGTAACTAAATATTTTGCTTTTGATACTTCAATTAAATCAAATAAAAAACTGTCTTTAGGGTCTTGTTCAAACAGGTTCTTCACTGAAGAAGTATCGTAGCTAACACCTTTAAACTTTAATAACCTTATAAACTCATCAACCTTTTCTTTTGGAAAATACTTAGATAACTTTGGTCGCTGACACACAAGTTCAATTTCTGTAATTAACTCTGCTGAAATTACCAATTCAATAGAACTGCTAAAAAGAATATCTTGTAAATTATTTAATCTTTTGCCAATTAAAAAGCCAATCCACGAACTAGTATCAATTACAACTTTAGTTTTAGCACTAAGCCTTTTTACCATATCTTTCTTCCCTTACCAACTCACTCTCTTCATCAATAAGGTCAAGTGTTAAATTTTCATCAGTTCGAAAACCGTTTAGTATACTACGCAACTTAGAGTTTATGCCTTCCCTTTCTAGCTCTTCAGTTAACCTAAGCTTCTCTTTTTTAGGCAACTTCATTACCAGCTTCAAAAGTTGATTGAAAGATAATTTCATATTTAGTTCATCACTCATACAATACTATCAAATATACAAAAAATGCACCATATAAAACTCATTGACCAGTTGCCTCACGCACCTTCTTTACATACTCCTCCACCAACCCTTCAATATAAGCTTTCACCTCCTCACTATTTTTTGATGGTTTAATTTCCATTACTTCCAAATGCTTTTGCACAAAAACTTCTCGCTTCTCAATAGATAATACAGGTATTTCAATAATATCATAACCCAATCGGGTATACACATCTTTTAGCTCATCAAAAACCTGTAGTCGGCGTTGTGGGTTATTCGTACGCATACCATCAGGTACAAAAGCCAGTGGCTGGGGCATAAATACGGTTTGGTAGCGGTATTTCTTCACCGTATCCCAAAAATTGTTCTCATCAAAACCGTCAACTCTGGCATAAGCAATAGTTTCAGATGCAGCACGGTCAAAAACAATGGGCACATGTGTGTATCGGCTCAACTTGTCTTCGCACCATAAACCAAACTCGTGCACCGTATTAAAAAAGCTGCTTTTGTCGTTTCGTATCTGTTCAATGGTGTTGCCTTGGCTAAAAAGGGTATCAATATATACTCTAGTCAAATCGGGAACAGTTGGGAAACCCAACCTATCAAACAATTGGCTTATTGTTGTTTTACCCGATGATGTAGTACCGCTAAGAACTATCCACTTTGTAGGCTTCATACAAGCAATATACTAACAAGGTTTTTATTAATAGCCCATTGCTGCACTGTGCAAAACCTAACGTAGCATTAACGTTTGTATACCGAGAAAATAAGTAAGTTTGCAGCTACCATGCACAAGGGCATTAAATACCTGTATTTTTTAGCTGCAATAGTAGCATTGGCAGCCTGCAAAAAAGGGTTTGAGGGTGCTGAAAAAGCCAATACCGCCCCTGAAACGTATGTGATAGCCGATACTATTGTGAGGCAAGGCGACAACCGTTTCACATCGCAAGTTGAAATAAAATGGTGGGGAACTGATGGCGACGGATATATCGATGGATACGAGTACCGTATAAACGACAGTGCATGGAAATTTACCCGCCGGCAAGATTCTACCTTTTTACTAATTATACCCGGTAACCTTGATACTTTCGATTTTAAGTTTGAAGTACGTGCTATTGACGAAAAAGGACTGGCAGACCCAACCCCTGCCCGTATATTTTATCCTGTAAAAAATACTTCACCCACAGTAAATTTCTACACGCCTACAGCCATACCCTCGCGCAACCCCACCCGTAGTTTTCCCGCATTGCGTTTTTATTGGCGAGCTGATGATTTAGACGGTATTGCATCGCTAGACTCTTTTGAGATTTGCCTGAACGATACTACAGGACCGAAAGTTAAAATTCCGCCGGCTTTTAGAGATTTGTTGCTACTAGGCAAAGATTTTAGCGGTACTACTACCGACTGTGATATATACTTGGGCAGCAATCAAAACATTTCAGGTATAACCCTAAGCGGGCTTATACTTGATGATAGCAATACCTTATTTATAAGAGCTATTGATAAGGTGGGGGCCGCATCACCTTTCGCAGCTTCAAACAAGATACTGGTGCGTAAACCCAAAGGCAAAATATTACTTGTAAACGCCATTGAGTCTCAATTTCAGCGTGCAACTATTCAAAACTTTTATACTACGGCTTTTGAAGCTGTAAATAATAAGGATTACGATATAATGCTGGCTACCGAACTAGTAGCGAATAATTATAGTGAGCTTTCACCCGACCCCTTCACACAAACACAAGTGTTCGGGTTTTTCGACCGTATTTTTTGGTTTAGCGATAATACCGACTTTAGTATGAGCTTGCTTCAAAAATCATCGGGCTTATTCTTTAGTAATGGCGGGCGTATGCTAATGGTTTCAGCAGCCAATGACAACATTCCCGAAGCACCGTTGTACTTAGACTTTACCCCGATAAGCAAATTTTTACCCGTAACCAATAACGATGCATTTTTGATGCAACAAAACGATTCGCTGGTACCTGTAAGTGGCCCATGGCCTATACTTACCACTCCTAATTTTTTAACGGGTATACGTCCGTTTGAGCTACCGCTTGATAATAACGATTTTGCTTACCAGCCTTTATACAACGGTACTATAACCCGCGAAATGAATAGCAATATCAGCAGGTGGACAGGTATTTCTACCTTAGCGGCGAAACGAGTACGAAAAAGTGATAACAACACTAATTTTATAATCAGCGTTGTGCCTATGCACCAATTTAACGCTCAAAATAATTTCAACGCCTTCTTAAATGAAGCAGTAAATACCGAACTTGAATTTTAAGCTATTATCTTAGCAGCGGTGAAAAACATCGTACTTTTTGCATCAGGCTCAGGAACCAACGTTCAAAACATAGCAGAGTTTTTTAATAAAGATAACTCAGGCAAAGTAGTTGCCGTTTTTTGCAACAACCCCAAGGCTTTTGTAATACAACGCTGCGAAAAGCTGGGCATACCTTGCATAATATTTAATAAAGACGATTTTTATAACAGCGAAAGGATTATTGAGCTTACCCAAGCTTTTGAAGCTGACATTGTAGTATTGGCCGGTTTTCTTTGGCTGGTGCCTGAAAATTTAATTGAGGCTTACCCAAAAAAAATAATCAATATACACCCCGCCTTGTTGCCCGATTTTGGGGGAAAAGGCATGTATGGCATGTATGTGCACGAAGCAGTTATCCGTTCAAACAAACGGGTTAGCGGCATAACCATACACCTTGTTACTAAAGAATACGATAAAGGCAAAAAACTCTTTCAAGCCAAAACAAAAATCACCAAAGACGATACTGCCGAATCTCTTGCCAATAAAATCCATGAGTTAGAGCAGAAGCATTTCCCCATGGTAATAAAAGAATATATTGAAGGCTTGGATTAATCTCTTTTTTATTACTTAATCCCTTTTCGTCATTGCTAGGATGCATTCTCAGACAAATAAAGCAATCTGTTTGAATTAGTTACAAAGATTGCTTCGCAAAGCCTCGCAATGACAGATAGGTGCAACTGTCATGTTGAGCAAATTCGAAACACTGGAGAGATATAATACTTTTTTGTACAACAAGTATCTTTAATCTTCCTAATATAAAGATTCCTCGCTACTCTCGGAATGACAGTAAACCCAACGTCATTGCGAACGGGCAAAACCAATTATAAATAAAGTGGGAACATCTTAACCAACTAAAAAGCGGGTTTGAATTGCATCCAAACCCGCTTTCAAAAATATTATCCAAAAAATCTTATTTCTTTTTCTTCACTACCCTAGTCCACATAGTTGTACGCCCCAGTAGTGATATGCCCACATATCCGCGTATCTTCAAAAGGTTGTTATTTTTCATTTCCATGTAGCAACTGTAGGTTTTGCCGTTTTCAGGGTCATAAATGGTACCGTTTTCCCATTTTTTGTTGCCTACATATTTAAAGTTTTTCAGTATCTCCAACCCTACAATGGGTTTAGAGCGCAATTCTTTCTTAGGGTTCTCTTTATCCAACTTCGCTTTTCCGTTTTTATCTTTAGGCTCTTTAAGCCAGATAATTTTACCGTAAAACTTCTTACCTCTTTTTACCACCTTCACTTTTGCTTTGCCATTCTCATTTAGCCAGGTGCCTAATATTTTATTAGCATTCCCGTCACTAAAGGTAAATGAACTGTTTAGTGCTGTAAAAGCAACAGCAAATACTATTATAAGTGCTCTCTTCATAAATCTTATTTTTTAGGTTTAAAAATACCACGCATTTTATATTCTAGTTGAATTTGAATATTTCCTTCTTCAATATCTTCATTATACACCGTCTCTATTTTAAATCTAGTTCCTTCTTTGTTAAAATATTCAGCATAATTTATATCATTTTCATTACCAAAGTTTCGCTAAAATTGTCGTTTATAGTACTTGTAGAAGCTACTTTTACCTCTCCAATATTTTCATTCACTATATAAAAATTAAAATAATCGAAGCGAGAAAGCTTATTTCCCTCAATATCTGTAATTTTCACTTCTGAAAGTTGAAACTGACTAAAGTCTCTGTCAGGCAGCCCTGTAATCTTTTTTAAATCAGTGAATGTGATATAATCTAAATCTTGATACTGTATTAAAGCAGTATCGGCTTTTAATGGACCTTTTATTATAATACTATGCTTTCTCGAAGCAATAAAAGGTTTATCGCCACTACCATCACAACCCAAAATTATTAACAAGCTAAAAGAAAAAACAATAATCAACGCTCTCTTCATGCAACTAATATACCCATTAACCTGAGAAAAGTTTTAGCTTTTATTGCCAAACACACGCTCTAATATACTGGTTACACGGTGCACAGGGTCTTGGCGGATAAGTTTTTCCTCATCAGAAATTTTTAAAAACATACCGCTTAGTGCTTTGCCTGTTACATAATCGCTAAGGTTACTGTTATTTATTTTCGGGAATAATGCCCCGCCTAATGATGCGGTATTATAGGCTTTCACCAAATCGTTATACAGCTTACTAGCCGAAGTATTAAATACCAATGGCTTATCTAACGATTTATTGATTTTAGGCTGAAAAGCCGATTTTAGCTGACTAAATGTTTTGCCACGTAAGTAATGCGTAGCAGCCGTATCAGAACCTTTCAGTATACCAAATGCATCGGAAATAGACATACTTGTAATGGCATTTACAAATATAGGTGAGGCTGTACCTACAGCATCTTCAGCAGCACGGTTCAAAGCGGTAACTGTTTTATCTACCAATGCCTGTCCCCCGGGTACTTTGCCCACATATTTCATTATATTATCTGCTTCGGGTGGTAACAGTACTTTAATAGCAGCATCTCTTAAAAAACCATCAGTAGCATTTAGCCTTCTCACTGCGGTATCTGTGCCCACTGTCAGGGCATTTTTCAACCCTTTTACTACTTCGGCTTGTGTTAAAGGGGCATTACCCAATGTACCGGGCAAACCGCCATTTTCATCTATTACACTCTGTACTACATCGCACGACGAAAAAAACGAGAAACTAAGTATTGCCGCTAATATTTTTACTGTTTTCATGCTCCTAAAATACAAATCACATTGTTAGAAACACAGGGTTTTTTCCCTATTTTACTGCTTAAATTAATTTTTTGCTCTTGCCATAAAACATTAGCCTAATAATCTAAAATTACTTAGAACACAAACGTTTTAGGGAGTAATAGTTCTGAAAGTTAAATTAATTCTCGGGCTATTAACTTTTTTGGTGGGTGGTAAACGGTGCAACCAATGTTGTTGTGTTTCACCTTCCATGGTTAAAAGGCTTCCACCCTCAAGTAAAAGCGATACGGTTTGCCCGCTTTTTTTATGTTTAAATGCAAATTTACGGGTAGCCCCAAGTGTAAGTGAAGCTATTGTGGTTTCCCTGCCTAGTGCTTTCTCATCATCACTATGCCATGCCATACCCTCTGAGCCGTTGTGATACAAGTTTAGCAAGCAAGAATTATAAGTAGCTCCTGTAGTTTTCTCTACCAATGCTTTTAACTCTAAAAGTTCCTTAGTCCACCTCAGTGCTTGTTTAGTAGTGTTTGAGTAGGTGTAGCTATAATTATCATCACCATACCAAGCTACTTTCCGTTTGGTAACAATATGCTTCCCTAAAATAATAGCCTCATCATTACGCCACTCAATACTGTTAAAAAGAATATCGTAATAATGTTGGGCTTCTTGGGTATTAAGTACCAAACCGTAGTATATACCCTTTCCATCATCAGGTAAAATGTTTTTTATAATGCGGTTGTCAAACAAGTCCATAAGCCCCTGAAGTATAATATATTAAATACTATTCGCTTGCTTTTCTGGCTATGCAAGCTCTTTCAATAGTTTGGTTTATCGAGGTAAACTCAAAATTCAAGTCATTTTTAATCTTATCGCTTATATAATTAAAGCTTTGCAGGCTGTTTCTTGCTGTTTCTTTGGTTACTAAAGGCTCTTTACCACTTATTAAGGATTTTACCCAGTATACCAACCTGGCTGCCTGCGATAAAGCACTACCAACTGCTATTTTGGGGGTAGGTTGGTCAAACTTTACTGCCATTCGGGTAAAAAGGTCTTTAAACTCCAGGTTCTCAGCCACCATCACATAACGCTCATTTACAATATCATTCTCCATTAATTGCTGCATAGCCCGGCTCACATCGCGCACATCAACATATCCGTTTGTTCCTTTGGTGTAAAAATTCAAACCTTTATAAGCTGCATTAACCAACCTGCAAGAACCTTTATCCCATTTCCCTTCGCCTAATATTATGCCCGGGTTTACAATCGTTGCAGGTAAACCTTCTTCAACCCCGCGCCACACTTCCATTTCAGCCCTAAACTTGCTTATAGCGTAATGTGTATTGAATTTCCCGTCTCGCCAAGGCGTTTTCTCATCAATTATATCACCACTTTTTTCACGTCCCAATGCAGCAATACTACTGGCATAGCATAGTTTGTTTACACCTGCATCTAAAGCACAGTTTACAACGTTTGCTGTACCTTCTACATTGGTATGCATCATGGTATCAAACCGCTTACTCCAAAAAGAAACTATCGCTGCCGTATGGTATACCTGCGTTACACCTTGCATAGCTTTTGAGAGTGCAACGGTGTCTAGTATATCGCACTCTATCCAGTGCAGGTTTGTTAGTAACTGCTCATTTACCCCTCTAAATTTACTAATTAGTTCAAATTCCTGAAGTGAAGAACCAGCCCTTCTTGTAGCTTTTACGCTATATCCGCCCTCTAATAAGTCTATAGCGAGGTGAGCACCTAAAAAACCTGTTGCTCCTGTTAGTAAAACACTCATCATTAATATTTGCAATATTACTATGCAATAGTATATTTGTGGCGTTGGGAACGAATAAAAAACGTAAAAAAACTCTCCAACATTAAAATTTACAATTACTTAAAGATTGTATTTAAAAAAATAAAACTATATTTGCACCATGAAGATTTTTAAAATAATCGCGTCTGTAAGCTTTATGTTCCTAATTGTAGGGCTTAGTACTGTTATGGCACAACCGGGTCCTGGACCTGTTTTTAACCCGGTACCGGTTGATGGAGGTATAACCTTATTGTTAGCCGCTGGTGCTGCTTACGGTGTTAAGAAAGCCGTTAAAGCGCGTAATGCTTCTTCAGAAGAAGAAGTAAAATAAATTTTACTCTAAGAATTTTAAGTATATGGAAGGGGATGCAACAAAGTTGTAATCCCTTTTTTGTTGCTGCTACATAAAGTGGCATATACTGAATGATTAAAACTTAGAGAAAAGGCTGTTCGGCTACTTTTTACAAGTAAAAACCGGCACTTCATCTTAAAAAACTAAACATCTTACAGTATTTAGCTAAATTTGCCCTACGTGAAAGGTTTTAAAGTATCAAACGAAACTAAAGTAGGCGCGCTTACCGCCGTAGCCATTACCATATTAGTACTGGGCTATAATTTTTTAAAAGGAAAAGATTTATTTACAAGTACTACTTCATACCATGCTATTTATACACGGGTTGACGGATTGGCGGCATCAAACCCCGTTAAGGTTAACGGCTACCGTGTAGGGCAGGTAACCAATGTAAACCTTATTAAAGGCGATAGCCTATTGGTAAAGGTTACATTTGAAGTTAACAGCGATATTATTGTAAGAGATAGTACAATAGCCAAAATTGTAAGCGCTGATTTTTTTGGTTCTAAAACCATTGAATTGGTAATGCGTGATTCGCTCTCTAAAAATATACTTAAAGATAATGATACTTTAATAGGTGTTATGGAACCCTCTTTAATGAGTTCTGCGGGTAGTATTATAGCTCCTGTAAAAGAAAAAGCAGAAAACCTTATGGTTTCTTTAGATAGTGTTTTTGGAGGTGAAAGCGGTAAAAACCTCAAAGGTACTATAGCTAATCTCAATGCCATTACAGCCAATTTTAAAAATACTTCTGAAAAGCTTGATAATATTGTGAGCAAAGAAGAAAAACGATTGGATATTATTTTTGCCAATGTACAATCTATAAGTACCAACCTAAAAAATAATAATGAAGCAATAACCGCTACCATAGCCAACCTGAAAAAATTTAGTGATACATTATCTGCAGTAAAAATACAGCAACTGGTAGCCAAAGCAGAAAACACACTTGCCAATGTGAATGCAATTACTGAAAAAATTAATAAAGGCGAAGGCAGCTTAGGTTTATTAATTAACGACAAAAAACTGTATGATGATTTGGATGAAAGTGCAAAGTCTTTAGATGCTTTACTTAAAGACTTAAAAGCCAACCCCAAAAAATACGTTCACTTTTCTATTTGGTAGGCTAACTAAATTAATCGTGAAGGAAATTAAAAAGCCTCGCCATCTATGGCGAGGCTTTTTTGTATAGGAATCGTAAATGAAAATTATTGTATTATTATTTTCTGAGTTTTAATGTCTTTATCACTTTTCGCATTTACTATATAAACTCCTTTTGGCAAGTGAGATAAATCAATATCTAAGTCTCCAATGCTTTTGGAGTTAAAAACCTGTTTACCTGTAATATCCAGTATTGTTATTGCTAAAGGTGTAGTACTATTTGTTTCAATAGTAAACTTACCGGTGGTAGGGTTAGGGTAAATACTCAAACCTTCATCACTAAATACTACACCACTTATACCTGTAGTACTATTTTTATAAAAATATAAATCACGGCTGTGATTATCCCAGCCTGAACCGTTATACACTTGGTTTAAAACCTCTTTTACAGTCTTATTTGGGTTATAGCTGTAAATGCTTTTACCCCCCAATTGCCATGCACTGTTTTGCCAATATTCTGAAACTCGCTCAAGTAATTTTTGGTCGGTAACATCATAAGTATAAGTTACTCTATTAATAAATTTCCAACCGGGTTGGCTAGAGCTTTTAAAGCTTCGTACGTTTTCCGTTAAATTTCCGTTTACATCATATTTAGTGTTTTCCACTCTTATAAAATCAGCCCATCCTGTATTATTGCTTCCTCTTTGTTCAATTTCAGCATTTAGCGAGCCATTGGAGTTATATGTATATACCCAACGTATATTTTTTCTATCTCCCAATACTTTTCTTTCCAACTTATTATTACTGTTGTACCAAAAAGAGTCGTTATACTTATTTATTCCCAATGAGTAATAATCATCATACTTAATCAACTCAGTCAAATTGTTGCTATTATAGCTATGCTCACTAAAAATATCAGGCACCCAAGCAGAAATATTTAAATCCCAGTGATATTTCCGCTGCACTTTTATTTGCCCATTAGTATTATACGTAAAGCTATCCAGCTTTTGAGGTCGCGGTTGTGAGCCTTGCAAATTCCGTTGTGTTAGTTCTGAAACCAGTTTATTGGTATTATACTCGAAAAGTAACTCAGAACTATCTACCCAAGTACTTGTGGCTGAGTATTGCTGACCCAATATGCGGATAAGTTGAGGTTGTGCTGCCAGAGAATTTACTACAAATGATAGTACAGCAATAAAAAGAAGCTTTTTCATAGTTTTTATAATGTTTGATACACCTAAAAATACGCTACTCAAAACAAATGCGTTGGGTCACCACTTATTTTTAACGTACATACCTAATTATACAACCTATAAAAACTATTGTAATACCAACCGCTGTGTCTTAACTCCAACATCACTTGCTATATTTACCACATATATACCTTTTTTCAGATGAGATAAGTCAATATCAATACTTGAGTTGGTTTTAATATCATACACCGGCTTACCGCTAATATCTACTATAGTTATTGTGGCAGGTATAGTTTCATCAAACTGTACAGTAAATTTACCATTACTAGGATTGGGGTAAATAGTTAAGCCTTTATTACTAAGTGCTACATTATTTATGCTTGTAGTACTGTTTTTATAAAAATAAACAGCCCTATATCCTTTCTCAAAATACTCATACTTAAGCGTACCATTAGGGTTATAAACATATACAACACTATCATATGTTTGCCCATTACCACTTCTATGTACCTTTTTAGAAACTTCTCCTTTTCCATTGTATGAATAATCATAACTGCCACCTTTATCCCATACAGAAGTTGTAGAGTTGTAATGCTCGTAAACTAACTCGGCTATATCGCCTGAAGTATTGTAGGTATAAGTTTCCTTTCTCGAGTTTACCCAGTTACCATTGTATATTTTCTGGGTTACAATAGTCTCAGTCAGTCCATTTGAATTGTATGTATATTTATCATTACGATGAAAATTTATGCTTCCATTGTTTCTACTAAAGCGATATTGAGTATTAAGTTTTTTTGAGGAATAATATACAAAGGAGTCAACATCAATTTGTGATGGACGATGATACTCAATTTTTTCTAAGAGGCTTCCGCTGTAAATATATTTAGTTTCACTGTAGGGAATAGTTTTCCACTTTTTACCTAAATCATCCCATAAATATTTTTTAGTAGATAGTAACTCTTTGTTAGAGTTGTAGAAATTAGAGTCAATATCAATCTTTAAACTTATCGCAGGCGACACAAAATTAAAGTCTGTAGTAGCTAATAAGTTATTCCCATTGTAGGTATAATTACAATCCGTACTGTCTACCCAAGCATTTGGGTCAAAAGTTCCAACCCATCCGCTAATATTTGATTGATAAAGTTTTCTAATTAATTGTGCTTGTGAAAAACCATAAACCGATGCAAAAAAAAGAATGGCAATAACAATAAGCTTTTTCATAATGTAATAGATTAGTATACAATTAGAAGAAAGATGTTATTAAGCATCTATATGTTGCCTTAGTAATACAACCAATGAAAAACTGCTCCTCGTTCGCTTATTTCAAGTGTTGGAAAAGGTATTTTAAAAATGTTTAACCCATATAGTACAGGATTGAGTTTTTTATTTTTAATAAAGGGAGTGAAATTGATATCAAACGAGATGAATAGTTGGCGGTAGCGCTCTATATGGCTAAAGTCTTGAGTAATCCCATTCTTATCGGTAAACACATTATCATGGCCACCATACATGCCTTCAGCTCCATAGCCAATACTTAACAATAACCAATTGGGTAATATTTTTCTGCCTAAAAGTTTATTAATATCTAAGGTAAGCCAATAGGTTTGCCCGTTATAGTCTTTAAGCGAGTTTTGGATATAATCCGTTCCAAACATATCGGGACGGGCAATGGCGTACAGCGTTTGATGATAGCTAAACTTAGGCATAGCAACTATACCCTTAAACCCTACTAACTGCAAATAGATAAATAAAGAACCGGTAGCATTGGCAAGTATATCTCCTACAGAGAAGCCCCAGGCAGCCCCAAAGCCATCCATCACCTCAATTGGGATTAACACTATACCACTAAATAAAAAAGAATACAATGCTGATTTTTTTAGGCTGTACCCTGCCCAACAGAAAATAAAAGTAGGCATTACTGCCCACTGGGCATGTACCACAAAATGCCCCACCTTATCCATTTGTAACCATTCTCCCCAATCATTAAAAAAGTGGAAATCGGTAAGTTCTGTTTTGCTATACCATAGTACCCAGGTAAGTAAAATCCATAAGGGATAAAGAATGGCTATGGTAATGAGGAAACCTCTTGCCCGTTTGGGTTCAAACTCTTTTTGAGGCTCAAAATAGCTATCGGGCATTAGCATGGCTCAAAAGTACTACTGCACTGTTAAATACGAAAAACTAAATAAGAATTTCGAAATTAGTATTTAGAATTTCTATCTGATAGCATATTTGCCCACCCTTGGTTTTTGCAGCAAATTAAGGGCTACATAGCGCAAAGCATCAATAGCGTGGTTGTTATAATCTACAGGTTTGTTAATGGTATTTCCGTTTTTATCGCTTTGCCATTTATAACTGCGTAACTCTTTTAAAAGATTGGTGGATGATGAGGTGACATAAAGTGGGTATCGCTTTAAAATATCAATAGAGGCATTTATACTATCCGCCCCTTTTTTTGCTGGCTTTATATTGAAACCTGCACGGTATATTTCTTCTATAGATTTAGGCTCAGCAGCATCAGCAACTACGGTATCATGTCTTTGCAAACCCAACTCCAGTAGTCTGTTTGAAATATCACTATTGGTTAATCCATTTTGGTAGAGCAGCTCATTGATGTATAATTTTCCATCGTTTTGATATACCTCTACCAAAGCCGTAGGGTCGTTACTAAAGCCAAAGTCTAGTCCGTAGCCCAATCGCTTTGCTTCTTGTGGTATTTGAGAAACTACAGTAAACCCCTCGAAAACTAACCCACTTATGCGACCATATTCTCCCATCCCGAATATCTTCCAGTATTCAGGGTCGCTGTGTTGTAAGAATTCAATCTCTTTTATGGTTTGAGTATCTAGAAAAGTATTGTCTTTATAGCTGCTGGTAATTACTTCAACATCCGCCTTACTATGCGCGCGCTTTTGTTCCAGTTCTGTATTTATCCAACAGTTTACATCATCAGGATTAAAATCTAAATAGGCTTTATGCGAAGTACGAAATATGAGTTGTTGCCACTCCTCAAAATTACACTCGTTAGCTTCATTTAGCCATAAATGGGTACGCTTACGTCCCCGTACTTTTTGCTCATTATCTAGCGAGAAAAACTCCAATATATTAGAGCCGTAGCTGATAATGTTTTCAGTTTTGTTATGCTTTACAAGTGAGTATAAATGGTTTTTATGCAATACCTCTACCACATCTCGTATAGCAGTTGCCCGCAAGGCAGGAAAGGATTTTCGCACTACGGATAATATTTTATCCTCGCCACTAAATAACTCTACTACAAAAAGCTGCGCTAACGAGTAGGTTTTAGAACTTCTTGTACCTCCTCTGTTTATTACTATGCGCTTTTGCGAGTTAAAGTTTTTCTCGAAAACAGGCGTAACCTCAAGTTTTAGAATTTCGCTTAACACTTATCTCTATTTTTTTAATCTCAAAGCCTTCGCCGTTTAATTGTTTATCAGTATAACCGTAGTTGGCCTTTAAATCGAATATTAAACCCGTACTGTTTCCCTCTCCATTTATTAGCGCATTTAATACGATTCCCTCCAAAGTATCTCTAATTATTTGGCAAGTTTTGGAGGTAGTTTTCTGGTTAAGATACTGTTGCCAATCCTCCCAAGCTAAACCTATGTGGACACACCAAAAATCTTTTATAGTGGGTATTTTTAGTTGCTTTTTGGTGATGGTATTTCCGTTTTTATCACTGGCTTCTATGGAGTGATTTTTACAGCTTTCTAAATACTGCTCAAACTCGGTTTTTAGTTTTTGTGAGGATAGCTTCATTCTTAATTTTCTACCTTCTTTTTTCTTCGTCTTCTGGTAGTGCTACCCTTTGCTTCTTGCTGAGGTGGGGTTTCGTCGCTTTGTTTTTGTTGGTCGTAGACATTCATTACAGCAGCTATATCTTCCATAAAGCAACTGTGGCAAGCAATATCACAGGGTGGCAAACCCATTGTGGCTCTTACTTCATCTAGTTTCAGTTTGTCGCTATGGGTAAATAAACTTACCTGGGTCTTGTTGAGTATGGCCCATTTTTCTTCTAACGTTTGTAATACTTCTAATTGTTGATTTGTAAACATCATGGTTGATAGTTAGTGGTTGTTTATTGATAGATTAATGATGTGGGATGTGTGGAAAAAATACTAGACATAAAAGTATAGTCTCACATCAGACATCGCTCCTCTCACATCTAAGAATTAATTATTTAAACAGTTTATACAGCAAATGGCTAATAGCTGATGTGGCTAAACCAAACAGAAATATATGCCCAATGCTTGTTGGGGTGAGGTTGTAGTTCTCCATATGTTCTATAAAGAAATAAATGGTAGCTAGCCAAAAGGCCAAACAGATATGGCAATCAATAGGACGAAGGCGTAGTTTCTCATACGGTATTTCTAAATGGTGGTGAAGCCATATTTTAAGTTTACCGATAATACCACTGTAATGTACTACGGTAAGAGCCGCTAAGGCTATAATTATTAGTTTTATAAACAATGCAATAGTTTCCATTACCCATTAATTGGGTTTAATGGGGTTTTGTTTCTTTATCAATAAAAATCTCTAAAATTGTAGGTAGTGGAAAGCCAAGAAAGAGAATATAAAGAACAATGGCGAGATGAGCACCTTAAAACTATTTGTGCATTTGCAAATACTAATGGTGGTGAGCTTATTATCGGTATAAATGACAAAGGAAAAACCATTGGAGTTAAAAACAGTAAAAAATTGCTTGAGGACATACCCAGTAAAACTTCAAATCATTTAGGTATAGTTTCTTCTGTTATTCTTGATGTTATTGATGGTAAAGAAATAGTTACCGTAACTATAAAGCCATACAATGTTCCTATTTCTTATAATGGCAAATATTATAAAAGAACAGGCAGCACAACAGTTGAGTTGAATAATAATGAGTTAACTCAATTTTTATTAGCTAAAAGCGGACAAACTTGGGATACACTTCCTTTTCCTGATACTAATGTAAATGATATTAACCCTGAAACTATTAACCGTTTTAAGGCTCTAGCTGAGCAGCGACTGCCATCTATTGTAGGTACAGAAGACTTAGAGTTGATTTTAGAAAACCTAAGATTACTAAATAATGGTACTATTACTAATGCAGGAGTATTATTGTTTGGTGATACTCCTCAAAAGTACTTTCCAACTGCTACTATAAAAATTGGAGAGTTTAGAGACGATGAAGATTTAGTACGTGATGATATAGTTGAAGGTAATTTATTAAAACAAGTTTATAAAACTATTGACTTATTAAGTAATAAATACTTAAGTACTGAATATTATTATGATGGAGTTAACAGAAAAGAGAGAAAACACTATCCTGAAAAAGCTCTAAGAGAATCTTTATTAAATGCTATTGTCCACAAAGATTATAGTATTTCTTCTGATATATTTATTAAAGTTTATCCTAATAAACTGATTATTTCTAATCCCGGTCAGCTTCCACCACAACTAAGCGTTGATGCTTTGAAGTATGAACACAGTTCTATACCTTATAACCCTGTAATAGCTAAAACTTTTTATTACGCAGGCTTAATAGAAAACTGGGGTAGAGGTACTATTGCCATGATTAAGGATTGTAAGGAAACGAAAAAACCAATCCCAATATTTGAAAATAATAAAGGAATTTTTAAGGTTACTTTTTTTACTACTAAAGGGTTTGTTAATCAGTTCGATCTGAATGATAGGCAAGAATTTATTTTAGAGCATCTTTTTGCAAATGAAAACTCTACAGCAGGAAACATCTTCATCGCTTCACGTGAAAAAGGAATAAAGACTTCTGAAAGAACTGTACAACGAGATTTAGAACAGTTGGTTGAATGGGATATAATTATTAGAGAAGGAGAAACCAATAAAACAGAATATTCTTTAGCCTTGGTATAGAAGAATTTTTGGCGCAAGTTTGGCGCAAGTTTCTTTTGAACAGATTTGTTCAAAAATGAACAGTATTGTTCACTATTTCACAGATTTGTGAAGCAATACACAAATCTGTGAAATTATTATTTGGCGCGAGTTTGGCGCGAGTTTAGCGATAAACAGGCTGATACGTCGTGAATACCACGACATCAAATGCTCTCAGTAATGCTTCTAATCAACTCACTCCTCACCTTATTCACCTTATCTATCAAATAATTCTCTTTTACAGTTTGGTGTAGGCTTTCGGCTAAGTCTTGTTGTAGGTTAGGGTTTTGTATCAGCTTTTTCATATTTTTATGCCAATCAACCTTGTTGTTTTCTACAAACAGCAGATTTTTGTAGTGCTCACCCATTAAGGTGTAAGGATATACTTTAGAGGTGATGCAGGCTTTTTTAAACCATCCTGCCTCTAATAGTTTTAGGGGGCTTTTGCATCGATTAAATGGGGTATCTGCCAAAGGAACCAGGCACACATCCAAACCATTATACAAATGGGCATAGTTGCGTATGTCTCGCCCGGGAACACGGTGGTAGTTAGGTTGGGCTTGCCCTGCTGTGAAAATATGCTCGTAAAAGCCCCATACATCAAAATTTTTTAGGGTGTACCCGCATAGGTTTACGGAGTATTTCCATTGTAGGTCTTTTTCAGCATATAGCTTTTTGAAGCCTCGCTCCAAGAGTGGAATATCATCGGTATGGCAAAGGCCACCCACCCAACCAATTCTGGTTTTAGCGCTTTGGGTAGGTCGGGTTTTAAACTGGGGTTACTCAGGGTCTATAGCATTGGGAGCGACGACTACATTTTTATTGAGCTTTCGTATTTGTGAGGCTAAATGCGGTGTGGTGGTGGTAACAGCAGTAGCATTTTTCAGGGCTAACTCAATACGTTTTACCATATTGTGTTGTTGCCATTGTTTGTATAGCAAGTGGTTGGTGGGCAATCGCCAATAGTCGTCAATATCTATAATAAAGGGGATGCCCGTTTTTTGTAGTCGTTGTAGTACTTCCTCATCTCTATTATAGTTGCTTACTACGCGACTAAATACTACCAAATCAAAATCGCTGAGGTTAATATTTCCTGTTATCTCATTGGTTTGGTGAACTTCTATATTATACGTTTTAGCCAAATTGATGTAGGGAATAAGCAGGCGGTGATATTCTACTCCGCCTACTTTAAAAGGGTCTTTTACATCTAAGAAATTAACCACTAAAAGGAGTTTAGTTTTGCTCTGCATACTCGCGTACCTCCTTTATGTATTTACGATAGGTATAGATTACTGATTTTACCGGGATACCTGTTTTGCGGCTATATTCTCTGAAAGACTTACACTCTGATACTTCTAAAGCTAACCTTGCAGGGTAGAAATTTGGAGGTGGTTCTAAGCTGTCTTTTTTGATTTTTTCAAGGGCTTTTACTTCCAGTCGATTTATTTCTTCGTGGTCTATCTCTTCTTCCAATAGGTCGAAAATCTCATTATCAAAAGGCGAGAAAGGTTGTTTGTATTTTTTATTGTACTTGCTGTATTTGTCGTTGTTTTGCCAAATAATCATACGGGCTACGTAGAGTTTTAAATAGCCTTTGGCGTGTACTTCTTTTACTTTTTCAGGCTTATCGTACAGTTGGCAAATTACTTCATGCAAAAGGTCTTGCCAGTTTTGTTTGGCTACTGTTTGGCTTAATGAGTGTAGCTGCTCATCGTTATATATTTCTTCTATAATTCTATTTAGTTCCATAACCTTGGTGTCAAAATCTGTTTTGGCGTCGTTCAATCTGTTTAGGCTATACCATTCCCTGTGCGGTAGTTTTCACTACCGTTTTTTAGGTGTACAGTTATGGGTATATGTTTGGGGTTCTTTGCTTGATAGTTGCGGCAGCCCCTGCTCCGTTGGTTGTTTGTTTCTAGTTTCTGGTTTAAAGTTTTCCTTCTTGTTTTTTGGGATGTGGGATGTAGGATGTGAGATGTCTGGTTTTCTGTCGACTGTCGACCGCCAACTGTCGACGGTTTTTCTACCGCACTCCTTCGACTCCGCTCAGGATGACAACCCGACATCAGGCATGTGATATCCAACATCTCCCTATCTTCTCATCTTTCGAGAGCCCCAAGATGGCAACCTTTCCCACAGATTCCGAAATAAATTCGGAATGACTTTCCCTCCGCACATCACACATCTTATTTCTCACATCATTAATAGTTTTCAATTTTAATTCTCCACTCTCCATTTAAAAAGCTGCTCTTAACACATTAATCAGTATTAGGCTAAAGCTAAAGGCAAGTACTGCTATTTCTATGGGGGTAACTTGCCATGCCCCGCGGGGTTTAAATAGTTGCTTCATGTTCATAAGGCGTTGTTTTAGTGTTTATGTTGGGTTGCAATTGCTGGCAATACTCTTCCCATGCTCTATCTACTAAAGTGTTGAGTTTAGTTTTGATTACAGCTAATGATTTTTGCTGGGGCTGAAGCTCCCACATCATCTCGTACAGTTCATCGGTAATTACTTTTAGTTGCATGGTTATAGTTTTATCCATTAATAGTTTTGTTTCAATCGACATGTCAAAAGTAAATAATTTTATTTACTAATAGAAACATTTTTGATAATGTTTTGGATAAAATCTGTACTGCATTGATAATCAGATAGAAAAATTTTCCTACACTATAAACAACTGATTTACATAGGTTTTTATGCATTTTGAGCAATAAGAGAGTGTATTATTTTAGTAAGAAAACTGCAAAGCCAAGCAAGACTAAATAGAAACAAAAATATTTATATTTTGCAGTTTTTGATATAGGTCAAAAATTGGTTTATTCCATTGTAGTTTCTTTGTATCAGAAATTAGTTAAGCCAGTGAAAATGAAGAATTCAACCTTACTCATAAGAAGTTTGCTCATAATAGCAATATTAGCCGGAAGTGCTCATGTATTTTCAAGCCCATCCATAACAGGTAATAAAAGTAGTGGAGTTAGCGCCGAACAAGCCCCTTACCTACTGGGCAAATGGGAAGTGAATTATAGCAGTAAAGAGTTTACAGGAACTGTGGTATATGATATAAAGCAAGAGCAAAAAGAGTTGGTAGCCTATACCTACCAATACAAAGATACCAACGGATATACTGAAAAAGCCGAGGGAGCTAAAGTGCTCACCATCCATTCTTTTGATGGGAAAGAAGGCAAAGGAACATACACTACCGAATACGAAGGCAAAACCTTAGATATTGCTTGTAAGATTGAAAAGGTAGATGCAAAGACACTTAAACTAAGCTATGATTATTATGGGTATAGCGAAAGTGAAACCTGGAAAAAACAATAGACTATGATAGAATTTTTGGCAAAAGAACTTAGTTGGGTAGATGTAGAATATTGGTTTTACATATTTAATGATTTAAGTCTTATATATGTTATCCTGCCATTTTTTGTGGTGGAGCTGTTACGCTATGCTTTTTTGAAGCGCTTGGGCAAAGACCTTATTTTAGACAGCATTGCCAATGTAATCACCTTTGGTGGGTTTTTTCTGGTAGAGATTACCTTGGGTTTATTAGCCGTTACAAAGCTGTATTATTGGGTGTATCAGAATATTAGCCTGCCCCATTTAGAGCTGAATTGGGTAACCATAATCTGTTGTGTTTTACTTGCCGATTTTGCCTATTACTGGGAACATAGAATGATGCACCGCATAGGCATTGGCTGGGCTACCCATACCGTGCACCATAGTTCGCCACATTTTAATATGTCGGTAGCGTATCGCTTCGGACCTTTGGATGCTATTATGCCTGTGTTGTTTTCATTACCCGTAGTAATGCTGGGCTTCGACCCTATTCTAGTTTTACTTTCAGAAGTATTTGTACAGGTGTTTCAAACCCTATTGCATACTGAGATTATTGGCAAACTAACCAAACCCGTTGAGTTTATTTTTAATACCCCTTCGCACCATAGGGTGCACCATGGTTCTAACCATCAGTATTGGGATAAAAACTACGCAGGTATATTAATTATTTGGGATAGAATGCTGGGTACTTTTGAGCCTGAAAAAGAAAAGGTAGTGTATGGAATTTCTGAACCGATAAACACAACCAACCCTATAAAAGTATTTTTTCACGGGTTACAACGACTCTACAAAAAGACTACCCGAATTAAAGGCTTTGGCAACAAGCTGTTGGCTTTTATAAAGCCTCCCGACTGGATGCCTAAAGGACAGGACTAGCTATTTCTTGTGTTAGGTGAATTGCTTAAATTGCAGTAACAAAGCTGTCATACCTCCATGCCGGATACCCCAGAAGAACGAACTTACAAACACCAAGTTTCTGCTGATTTTGTTTTAGAAGCCATTACCACTATAGAGTGGAGTCCTGAACAAACTAATAAATTTAATGCTAAGGGAATTTATAGGGGGTTTGAAAACGCGAGCACAGGAAATGTTTTTGAGGAAACGCGTTTAACTGAGCGACATGACTTTCTTTTTGAAGAAAAAGACTATATCCTACTATATGATGTTGAAGTAAAAGACTTTGGAGGAATTCAGATTGATGACTATAAAATTTCCTCAAAAAGTTTAGTCATAATAAGAAGTAGTATTTCAGGCTTCAGAATTAGCCAATTAAAAAACTCAAAACAAGAAGCTACCGCTAAAGCAAGTAAACCAATATTTTACAGCTTCTTTGACTCTAACATTGGAAGTTTAGACCTTATCGAAAATAAAATTCGAGAAATTTCTTTTTTTAATAGTAAAGTACAATTTTTATCTATAAGAAGTACTAGTAGTTTAGAGGCATTATATTTGGAGGAAAGCGATATCAAACATTGCGAGGTGTTTTTTCAGACCAAAATAAATCGTTTTTCACTTAATCAAGAATGTAAAATTGATAACTTAAATATACAAAAGGGTGAAATAACAAACTTTTACTCACTGGATAGTACGATTAATAACATCTCAGTAACTGATAGTATTTTAGAAGAGGTAGAGCTTAACCTTAGCTTCACAGGTGACATTAGTCTATAAAAATGTAACTCTAAAAGTTTATCATTCACTAACACAAAGGCAGGCAGTATTCTAATTAGCCAAGCTAGTAAACTCAAAACCATTAATATTTCTAATGGAAGCTCTGCAAAGGATATTGACATAAAAGGTGAATCAACAGTAGGTGATGTAAGCATAACTAAAGAAAGTCAAGGCAAAGATATTAGTATTAATAATAGCTCTACTGGCTTCTTTGATATAGAGGAAAGTAAAATAGGGAATGTAACTACTTTCAATAGTGAAATGGGAGTATTCTCTTTGAATAAATCCTCATGTCTGCGTATTGACTTTAAAAGCACCAAAGTTTCTATTGTTCTTAATAAAACTAAGCTTCCTTTAAGTAAGCTTGTCAAAGTAACTTTACCGCTCTTAAAGTTTGATGCAGACAGTTTTGAACAACTTACAATTAGTAACAGCATTGTATTTGTAATTGAATTTGACCGTTACACTTTGGAAAGCGGTAAGGTTTTCTCATTAACAGATGTCCAAATTCATTCTTGTATTATGAATGAATTTAATGCTTTAGGAACACTCTTCCTAAGAGGTGTTGACCTAGTACCTTATCATTTACACCCTAGCTTTAAAGTAATAAATTTAGCCCCTATAAAAAATTCTGCTGGTATTCCTGAAACTCTTGGGGACTTTATGAATAGAACAAACATAGAAAATCCGACATTTAGAATACATTACTCCTCTTTGGGGAATGCTGAGTTAATTGAGTGTAGTTTAAGAAAATTTAATTTTGAATATAGTAATTCAAAAATTACAAATGTCTTTATAACTGGTGGAACCTTGCCAAAAAAGATAAATATGTCTAAGAATGGAACAAAGAAAAAAAGACTTGAAAAAAACTATTAACAAAAGGCATTTTTTAATCAAATAAAAAAAGTATTTGATAACCAAGGAGATATTGTAAGAAGCAATTATTACCAAGCCAAAGCTGCTGAAAAGCAGATGCTCATTTCTATACGCAAATTCAGACCTTTTGAGTTTTTAGTGTATTTCTTCAATCTCATATCAAATAACCATGGTAGGTCTTGGTTTGTGGCTCTAACATTTATTGTAGTAGTCATCCATATCGGGTTTTACTTTTATAATAATTCACTCATAAACCCTGTTTATAGTTTTGAATGGGGCAACACAGATTACTTGGGGGATTTAGCTAAGTTTATTTTGCCTACTCATAAATTCAATTTCTTAGGGTTTGACCCAAACTCAAAAGCAGTTACAATTGACTTTATCTCACGGCTATTTATAGGCTATGGTATTTATCAGTTTATCTCAGCCTTCCGCAAGCATGGGAAAAGGGCGTAACATTTTACATTAAACATTTAGCATTTTCGTCATTGCGAAGCAACCTTCTTAGGTTAATGAAGCAATCTGTATCTGAGCCTAAAGATTACTTCGTCCGTTCCTCCTCGCAATGACGATAACTAAAAAAGCCCCACCATAAAATACGGCAGGGCTTTGTGGATTAAAGGTAGGGTAGAATAAGAATCCTTAATATGTTTTCTCGGCAATTAAATCGCCGTTTGCATTCCACTGGCGCCAAGTACCTACTTTTTGGTTCTCGGCATAGTGCATTTCAAAAATCAGTTGTCCTTCATTGGTAAATATCTTCCAAGTACCGTCCTTCATGTCGTTTTTAAAATTAGCGACACTTACTACTTCACCTTCTTTATTAAATTTTGTCCATTCACCGTGTTTCTCGCCGGCTACATACTTACCTACTTCTAAGAGTGCTCCGCTTTCGGTATAGAAATAAGCTTTCCCTTGGATTTTACCCTCAACTATATACAACTCGCTTGCTTTTAGTCCGTTGTCATAATAAGTGTAATACATCCCGTTATACAGATTACCATCTTGGTCGTAGAAGATTTTTACACTGTTTTCTGTGGGATTAGCGTTTATAGCTGTACCAGAGAAAACCAATGCCAACATCACAAATACGGTTTTTATCATTGATTTTTTCATGGCTTTAAATTGCTTAAAGTATAGAATTGTTAAAATAACAAAACAAAGATACGTAATTAAGTTAACAATTACGTAACATTTGATTAAGTATTATTTAACATACAGAAAAAACCATGCCAGTAGCAGTACTATTGGTTTGTATGAAATTAGTTAAGTTTAAGCTGTTTTGATGTAAGTTTAATTAGGGTTACATCACCCTCGTTTTGTACTGTTTTTAGTACATTTTTAGACTCTTTGTATGATACTAAATTGACTACTATGGTATACGCTCCGCGCTTCAAACCGTCAATTTCAAAGTTACCGTCAAAATCGGTATAGGCTGATTTGTCTAAACCTTCAATTTTCACTTCCACCCCTGCAAGCGTATTACCGCTTTCGTCAACTACCTGCCCTTTCAGTTTTTGGGTAGCACTTGGGTCATTATTACCTGCAACTGCTGCATTTACTGCAAACACCGTTAGAATAATAAGTAGTACATTCTTCATTTCGGCAGCAAAAATATTTTAGCATTGTTACTATAATGTTAAATAAATGTTTCGGTTATGCTAATCTTATTAACATATCACATCAGTATACAGGTCATTAGCTTCACCTGTTGTAACTATTTATTGCAATTACTCGTCTGATACTAATAGTGAGAGTTATATGCAGGCTTATAATATCTTTTTGTTGTTTGCTATTTTTTAGCACCCGAGGCCATACCCAAAATAATTTCTTGCTCAATGGTGCAGCTGTTAAACTATCAGAAAACTGTTTTCAGCTCACTCCCAATTTATACAATATTTTTGGCACTGCATGGTACCAGCAAAGGATATCACTAACAAAACCTTTTGAAGTTTCATTTAATGCAAACTTTGGTTGTTTTGATAATGGTGCCGATGGCATTGCCTTTGTTCTTCAGCAACAGAGTGTTAATGCAGGCGGTTTAGGTGGTGGTTTGGGAGCACTTGGAATTGCACCTAGCATAGCTGTTGAGTTTGATACATATTACAATGCTGTTTACGCAGACCTGATTGAAGACCATGTTGCTATTACTGTTCATGGAGACTTTAACCACAACAATACAAATACTATTGCCGGACCGATAGCTGCAAATAGCTCAGGAGATATTGAAGACTGTAAAGACCACCCCATAAAAATAGTATGGAACCCCGATGACAACTTCCATTTAGAGGTGTTTTTCGACTGTACGCTAATACTTGATGTGCATTACGATATTGTTAAAAATATTTTTAATAACGACCCGAATGTATTTTGGGGATTCACAGCTGCCACAGGAGGTAGAAGAAACATTCATAAAGTATGTATAACCCATACTAATATTATAAACTTTTTGCCCGACTATGAAATATGCAAGGGAGATTCTGTTCAGTTTGACGGCGGAGACGGCAAAAACTTCTTATGGACACCAGGCAGCTACTTAAACAATAGTGCCATCAGAAATCCTTTTGCAAAACCAAACAGCGATATAAGTTATGTGCTGAAAAAAGAGGATACCTGCGGCAACACTTTTTATGATACGCTAAATGTAGTGGTAAACCAAAATGCCAGACCACCTGAAACAATAGAAATTTCTTACCTCTCAAAAAACTGTAAAGACTCAGCAATAGTGTTGGAAGCGGATACAGCCTTTGATAGTTTTAAGTGGAACACAGCCGACACAACAAACAGCATTATTGCCACTAATGAAGGTATTTTTTGGGTGCATAACAAAGGGGAAAATTGTGGAGTAACGGATACTTTTATTATTAAAAAAGTATGCCCGTCATCGTTTTGGGTACCGAATGTTTTTAGCCCGAATGATGACGGTTATAACGATTATTGGTATGCCGACTGCGAAAACTGCTTTAGCTACAGGGTAGAAATATTTAACAGATGGGGTGAACGGGTTTTTGAAAGTAACTTAAACAATGCCAAATGGGACGGAACTTTTAAAGGAAAAAACTGCCCTGAAGGTATTTACTTTTACATAATAAACTATTCAAACATATTTGAAGAGCGCAAGCTGGTAAGGGGTTCCATTTCTTTATTTCGGTAACCCTTACATTCAACCCAATTAAATAACTAAACATCACAACTTTTTTAGCTAACAGTTGTTAACTTAATAGAAAGAGCAAAATGGTTGTAGTATACCATCAACACTTTAGCAAAAAAGAATGTCGTTTCATTAAGATAATCACAAGCTTCGCTGCAATTAACCAAGCTATAAATGCAAACAAGTACGATTTTTGAAACAGTTCTTTTATACACCACCACAAAACAATACCAATATGGAACAAAAAATAATTGATGCCTACATTGCATATCTGTTAGAGCATGGAGAACAACCTAAAAGCGTTTTCACCTTTGCAAAATCGTTAGAGATGGAAGAAGGTAAGTTCTACAAACACTTTGCATCATTTGGTGCCATTGAAAAATACATAATGAATTGGTTGTTTACAGAAACTAAAAACCAGCTTGAAGGTGATGAAGTTTTTAACGGGTATGGTGCCCGCGAAAAAATGCTTGCCTTTTTTTATGCATGGGTAGAGCGTGCCCGAAACTACCGCAGTTATTTAGTGCATTTACACAACCGTAACAAAATACACCCCCCCGTTCCTAATTATTTAAGCGATGTAAAAGACGATTTTAAAACTTTTACCCAGAGTATTATAAACGAAGGTATTAACAACAACGAGGTTGCCGACCGCAAATATATTTCTGATAAGTATGCCGACGGTCTTTGGGTACAGTTTGGCTTTATACATACATTTTGGTTGAAAGACGATAGTAAAGACTTTGAGAAAACCGATGCAGTCATTGAAAAATCGGTACAGCTATCGTTTGAGCTAATAAGCAAAGGTGTGCTTGATGTAGCTATAGACTTTGGAAAATTTCTCTTCCAAAACCGCAAAATGGCCTCTAATTAGATACCTGATTTCGGTGTCTGATATCAGACACCTATTATCCAACATCAAAAAAGTAAACAAAATGAAGTATCAGGATAAAATAGCCACTTCTAAGGTAGATAGAACACTAAAATTTGTTGGCACAGGAGCCAAAATTGGCGGCAATTACATAAAACATTATGTAAAAAAAGCATTTACTGATGTTAGTGATGATGAATTGCACAAGGATAATGCCGAGGATATATACAATAGCCTAAGCCAGCTAAAGGGTAGTGCGCTAAAAGTAGCACAAATGCTTAGCATGGATAAGGCTGTGTTGCCCAAAGCCTATAGTGATAAGTTTGCTATGGCACAATATAGTGCACCGCCTTTAAGTGGCCCACTAGTAGTAAAAACCTTTACTAAATCATTCGGTAAAACCCCTCAAGAATTATTTGATACTTTTGAGATGGACTCTTATAACGCAGCAAGTATAGGGCAAGTACACCGTGCTACTAAAGACGGCAAACAACTAGCTGTTAAAATACAATACCCCGGTGTTGCCGATAGTATTAAAAGCGACCTTAAAATAGTGAAGCCTATTGCACTTCGTATGTTTAACCTTACTGAGAAAGAACTGGCAAAATACCTAAACGAGGTTGAAGGTAAACTACTTGAGGAAACAGACTACCATTTAGAGTTGCGTCGTTCACAAGAGACAATAGAGCAGTGCAAACACATAGAAGGTGTACATTTCCCTTCGTATTATCCTGAATTTTCTGCCGACCGCATTATCACAATGGACTGGATAGAAGGCAAACATCTGGATGATTTTTTAGCTACCAATCCCAGTCAAGAAATCAGAAATAAAGCAGGGCAAGCCCTGTGGCGTTTTTATGAGTTTCAAAACCATAAACTACGCTCGATACACGCCGACCCACATCCCGGAAATTTTTTATTTAAAGAAGACGGTACAGTAGGTATAATAGATTTTGGCTGCATAAAAGTAATACCCGAACATTTTTATTACGATTATTTTGGGATGATAATGCCGGAAATACTTCAAAATGATGAAGCACTTGAAGCTATAATGCGCCGTATGGATATTATTTATGAAGGTGATAGCCCGGAACGCCAAAAATTATATAAAGACACTTTCAAAACTATGGTTCGGTTAATTTCTAAACCCCATACAAGTGAAACTTTTGATTTTGGCGACGATGAATTTGTGAACCAAATTTATGCAATGGCTGAAGACCTTACTAAAAATGAAGAAATACGTAAAGGAGGGGACGGCAGAGGCTCACAACACTCATTATATATAAACCGTGCTATGTTTGGCTTATATAGCATATTAAACCAGCTAAAAGCCAACATCACCACCAAAATGGGCGATTGGAAACATGAAGTATTAGCTAAACATTTAGAAGTGGTTTAGGCTAGTTTCAAGTTAAATAGTCTCGTCATTGCGAAGAAACCTTCTTAGGTTAATGAAGCAATCTTTGATAAAGTTGAAAAGATTGCTTCGCAAACTTCGTAAGCTTGCAATGACGTGTAAATGCAGCTGTTATATTGAGCTTGTCGAAATAGCGCAGTGGAAAGTCATCCTGAGCGTAATCAAAGGATAGCAGCGTGGTAAAAGAAAGGTGAAAAAGTTATTGCTAACTACTCCTTCAACACCAATACATTTTTAGCTTGCAAATAATGGCGAATTTCATGCTTAGTAATAATAGCCATAGCATCAACCAAAGAAAAGCGCACAAACCCCGTTAATGGCGAGGGGATTTTTTGTGTAGTATCCACTTCAAAAGCTTTCTCAATTATTCCTTTCAGCTTTTTTTGGTCTTTCTCAAACCTGCGAATAAGTGTAGGAATTTCTACCGTAGGCTGGGGGTTGAATATTTTTGCCGTACGGCTCTTTTTAGTTTTCATTAAAGCAGGGTCTACTGCTTTGTATACCATTTTACCCCAAAAGGTTGGTTTATAGGGTTGTTTATTATTGCTTTTATCTCCTTCAGTGCTTAATCGTTTCTCAAGAATAGGAAAATACTGTTCATTGGTTACCAAAATATGCTCAATACTTTGTGCTGCACTCCATTTTTTGGGTTCAGGCTTCCAAAGCAAGTTTTTATTGTGGTCTTCAAGCAAACGAGTAATATCCGTATTTGCTTGTTCAAAATCGGTTAATGCCAGTTCTAATCTTTCTTCAATATTCATCTCCACTTACAAATTTAAACTTTCGCGGCACATATATTTTGGCTTTTTCAGCACAAAAACATGATATTTATGCCACATGAAAACAATTAGCATACTAGTACTTGAAGGTTGCACCCCCATTGCCTCTATAGGTGCTATGGAATTATTTAACAAAGCGGGTGTTATTCACCAACAGCTAAATAACCTGCCCAAACCCTATTTTAAAACCCAACTGGTGTCTCCCAACGGACAATACGTAAAAGCAACTGGAGACTACCCCGTATATACCCACATAGGTATAGATAAACTTACCACTACAGATTTATTGCTAATTCCTGCCATGGAGTTTGATATTGAAGAGAAAATGCAAGCCAATGCAAAGCTTATCCCCCATTTAAAACGTTTACACAATAGTGGCGCTGAAATAGGAAGTATGTGTACAGGTGCATTTTTGCTGGGTGCTTCAGGATTACTAGACAAAAAGAAAGCCACTACACACTGGGCACTTGCAGCCCCCTTTAGGCAAATGTACCCGCAAATTGATGTACAAGACGAGCGGGTTATTATTGATGAAGGCGATATTTATACCTGTGGTGGGGCTACATCTTTCATGAACTTGGTATTATACCTTACCGAGAAATATTGCGGCAAGGAAACAGCGGCTATGACCAGCCGCATGCTAATGCTTGATTTTGACAAAGCACCCCAAAGCAGCTATATGATGTTTCAGCCCCAAACCACCCACAATGATGGGGCAATAAAGAAAGCACAACAGATTATTGAAAAGGGCGAAAGAAATAGCTTAAGTGTTGAGCAGTTGGCAAAATCTACAGGACTTAGCCAACGCAATTTTATACGCAGGTTTAAGGCGGCAACAGGTAACACCCCATCTCAATATATACAGCGCATGACTATTGAAAAAGCTAAACGAATGCTTGAAACCCAACCTGCTACTTTTGAACAAATTGTATACGAACTGGGTTATAGCGACGTGAATAATATGCGTAATGTTTTTAAAAAGCATACCGGGTTAACTCCTAAAGCATATAAGGGCAAATTTGCACGCTAAAAACCCTTGTTTTTCTTATTTCACAAAACCAAATACCCATTTCACGAAATGAAAAGGGTATTTCACGAATTAGCACTGTACAGCCCTGCACATAGTTTTATCTTTGTTACAAGATATTATACATTAATTGTTAAAACAGTTAGAAAACATAAAGGGTAACGCCACTTCCCTTTAAAAGCTAAGGAAACCCTGCAACATGTTGCAGGGTTCTTAGTTTATTTAAGCCGATAAGCTAATTTTTAAACAAGTCTATATAGTCTCTAAAGGCATATATGCGCCCTCTTTGTCCTCCGGTTATTTCTTTTAGTATACCTTTTTGTTCTAAAGCATCTACCATATTATAAGCAGTTTTATTAGATTTTTTGGTAATGGCTTCAACCTGAGCCACATCAATAACAGGGTGTTTATACAGATACTTGATAATTTTGGCAGCATCAGTTTTTCTAGCCCCCATACCATTTACTTTTTTCTCCACCTCTTTTTGCAGTTGCAATACCTGGTCTAGGGTTTGCCATCCTTTTTTTGCTATTTCTATAGTACCTACTAAAAAAAATTTAAACCATTGGTTTATGTCATTTTTAGTCCTCACACGCATAAGGTTATCATAGTATAACTGCCTGTTTTTTTCAAAAAAGTCTGACAAGTAAAAAATAGGACGTTTTAATATGCTTTTATCTACTAAGTATAAGGTTATTAAAAGCCTCCCTACCCTTCCGTTACCATCTAAAAACGGATGTATGGTTTCAAACTGATAGTGTATTAGTGCTATCTTCAATAAATCGGGCAATGGGTTTGCTTCATCATTAGCAAACTTTTCCAAATCTGCCATTAAGTTATTAATAGAAGTATGCACAGGTGGCACAAAAACAGCATCGTTTAGTGTAGCCCCACCAATCCAGTTTTGGCTTCTGCGGTACTCACCGGGTTGTTTGTGTTCTCCTCTTACCCCTTGCAACAATATTTTATGTGCTTTTTTAATTAGTCTGGAAGAAAAGGGCAAGCTTTGTAGTGTAGCAACCGCATTGTGCATTGCAGCTATATAATTTTGCACTTCTTCCCAATCATTACGTTTTTCATGGGTTATTTCTTCTTTACTTAAAAAAGTTTCTTCAATATTGGTTTGAGTTCCCTCTATTTTAGACGATTGAGTAGCCTCTTTGGCAATATGCATGCTAATGAACAAATCAATATCTACATACTCAGAGTGCATATCTAACCTTCCCAAATGCCTGTCGGCTTTGCTTAAAAGACTCAATACTTCCATATCAACAGCTTCCCAGCTTCTGTTTATAGTATTGGGCTGAAAGCTATCGTAGTAGCCTTGGTTTATGTATTTCCCTGCATTAAACGTATTCATCTTTTTTTACAATAAGCAAACCCTTAATGTAATTTTATATACCAAATATACAATAAATTCTTAGTTAATGTAATTATTATACAAATATTTACAACAGTAGTTTTCTTATTGTAAATTCGTGAAAATAAAAAAAGCGCAGCCAAAGGCTGCGCTTCATCAGTATACTTTATACCTTATACCAAAGTACTAAGGCTATATTTCTCTATCCACATCCCACTGCTCAAGGTAATCGGCAAGTCTGCGTACAAACATACCTCCCAAAGCACCGTCTACAACACGGTGGTCGTAGCTATGGCTCAAGTACATCATGTGGCGTATAGCAATCACATCGCCATATTCAGTCTCAACAACAGCAGGTTTTTTGCGTATAGCACCTGCAGCCATAATAGCAACTTGCGGTTGATTTATAATAGGTGTACCCATTACATTGCCAAATGTACCCACATTGGTTAGGGTATACGTGCCGCCTTGTATTTCTTCCGGGGCTAATTTATTGTTACGGGCACGGTTAGCCAAATCGTTCACCTCACGCACCAAACCCAAAAGGTTTTTAGTATCAGCATTTTTAATAACAGGAACAATTAAGTTACCGCTAGGCAAAGCTGCTGCCATACCCACATTAATGTTTTTGCGTTTAACAATATTAGTTCCGTCAACAGAAACATTAATCATTGGGAAATCTTTAATAGCTTTCACCAATGCTTCAATAATAAGCGGCGTAAAGGTTAGCTTCTCGCCTTCATTTTTCTGGAAAACGCCCTTCATTTTATTACGCCAGTTTACCAGGTTGGTAACATCGGCTTCAACAAAAGAAGTAACGTGTGGAGAAACATGCTTACTCATTACCATATGGTCGGCAATAAGTTTACGCATTCTATCCATTTCAATTACCTCATCACCTGCATTTACACTCACAGCAGGAGCAGTTATATTTGTACTAACTGAAGTACTTTTCTTTTCTGCCTGTTTTTCTTCTTTCTTAGGTTGAGGTGCCGGCGCTGTTTCAACAGGAGTTGCACCATTTTGACGGTTTTTAACGTATGCTAAAATATCTTTTTTGGTTACACGTCCTTCATTTCCTGTTCCGGGCAAAGCCTCAAGTTCTGCCATACTAATATTCTCACTGCGGGCAATATTTAGTACTAAGGGAGAATAAAACCGTGCCCCTCCATTATTAACGGCGGCAGGTTTTGCTGTTTCTTTGGCTTGTTCTACAATTTTTTGTGCTTCGGCAACAGGCTCGGGTGCTTTTTCTTCCACAGGCTTTTCAGCAGGTGCAGAAGCCGGAGCAGCAGGTTGTGCTCCCTCACCCTCTAAACCAATAATTGCTATTGGTTTCCCCACTTCAACTACATCATCCTCAGCATATAATTTCTTAAGCAAAACACCTTCTTGCGGAGAAGGCACTTCACTATCTACCTTATCGGTAGCAATTTCTAAAACACTTTCATCAACTTCAATCGCATCACCCTCATCCTTCAACCATTTAATAATAGTTGCTTCGGCAATACTTTCGCCCATTTTAGGCATTATCAATTCAAATTCAGTCATAACAAATGGTATTCCCAATTATACCGCAAAGAAACACAACTTTTGCCATTGCTACAAAACGAAATTGCAGCAACCCAAGCTTAATAATATAGAGAAAGAATTATTTTTGGTCTCTTATTTGTTTAGGTAGTGCCAAACAGAAACTATGAAAACAAACAATGCAATACTATTTTCACTAATACTGGTTATTAGTGCCTGCGCCAACCCTAGCTTTACTAATACTCCTACTAACGCAAAACCCAAAACAGACCCTCGCGATGCCATTATTGGTAATTATGAGTATCAATTTAATTTTAAAAGACACGAGAAGTGGGTGGCTGAAAGCTACCCTCTGCCCCTAAAACAAACTATAAAAGTAGAAAAAGATCCAAAAAACAATTCAGGTATTATTGTAAGCGGGATACATAATAGGTTTTCAGTAACACTTAATGGAAACTCGGGATACTTTTATAAAGCCTTTCCAGATGTAAGAATAAGAGATATATCAGGCTTTAGGGGAACGATTACAGGTACACCTGACCAAGTTACATTGATAGGAAGTTTCTCATCAAATGGTGAATTAAGTTACAGAGTTACAATTTGTGGTTTTAATATATTATCAACGAGTGCAATGCCCATCAAAAAGCCTGAAAAAAATAATTTCCCTAATTAATATATTTTGCACATTTTTATAATTAATAATTGAAAAGAATTTAATCTATACCGCTTCATACATGTACATAATTTAAAGGTAATAACCCATTATTAAAAAAACGATGTATTAAATTGCTATCGGAATATTACTCTTAATTTATGGCTATTTTAAAACGTTTTGCACTTGTAGTATTGGTAGTTTTTATTGCAAGTTGCTCAACAAGTGTTAAAACCCTGGTATATGACGGTAAAGAACCTTTGAAAAAAGGAGATTTATTATACCATCTTCCAAAAACTGTTTTAGCAGTAAAAGTAACGTATACCAAAACCGAAAGAATTGTCACCGAACATGGCTTGGAGCGCAAACTACCCGCAACATACTCTATAGACAAGCCTGTTGTGATAAGCACTACACAGGTAAACGACCCCAACAATTTATTTATTTTAAGAGGTAGCAACACTACTAATGTATTTGATATTGAAGATGTAGATTTAGCCCTTAACGAACGCGGTTTGCTAACCAACCTGCAAACTGATGATGCCGCACCATTTGTAAAGACAAAAAACAATGATGCCCCTGCTTATTTAGCAGTATATAAAAGCTTTAAACAACCATCGGCATCAAAAGATTTGGATAAAAGCAGCTTAAAGCAAAACTTAGCCAAAGCATATAAAAATCTTGAAAAATCCATTGCCCGTAACAGCCGCTATTGGACTAAAGTTTACAAGAAACAAATTGCTGAATACACCGAGCTAATTGAAACCTACAACACCCACAACCACATTACAGTGAAGGAACTGGACATGACCTACACCTATTATATAGATACTGATAAAATGGAGTGGTTTAATAACAATTTAGAATACACCATTAAAGCAAACGACAATAGTAAGTTTCCTGATTTAACTTTAGTACTTACTGATGTTGCCCAACTGAAAAATAATGCTGCCAGTGTGAAACAAATAAACGATAAGGGCAATTTTAAGCCTATAAACGGGGTAGTATATTACGTGCCTGCATCCATACGTACACAAGTATTTGTGAGCAACCAAACGGGCAACAACCACATAGCTTTTGATAAGTTTATAGACTATCCCCAATTTGGCAATATGGGTGTAGTGCCGCTAACCATAAACAAATTTACCAAACGCAATACACAACTACAGTTTAGCCCTGAGACCGGCACTTTGGTAAGTTATAGCACAGGCAAATCAAACAAACAAAACAAAAAGGCTACCCCAAAAAGTGATGGGGAACGATTAGCTCCAAAATTAGTTCCCAATAGCCCTCAAGAAGAAGAACCTGCTAAGACCTTACCCGTTAGAGCACAGGGAGAAAACTAATAGTTGTTTTTTGTGATATAAATGCTGTCACTCAAAGCCAGTCGAAGGGCTTAGGAAAGTCATGCTGAACTTGATTCAGCATCTTAGCGCTGATGTAATCATGAGGTTCTAGAAAAAGTGCAACTGTCATTCCGAAATGTAATGTGGAATCTTTGCTCATAGCTGTATAAAGATACCTGCCCATGCTGTTCAGGGGGGCTTTCTCCGTCAGTATGACAGTATTCCCAACCCGTCATTGCAAGGTTTTACGAAGCAATCTTTTAATTATTTGCACGCAACAGATTGCTTCACAGCCTAAGAAGCCATGTTCGCAATGACGTTAGCTAAATGTTCTATGTTAATTGTTAAATGAAAAGCTTATTCTAAAAACTTTAGTTTTACTTTTTTGCCTGAAAGTGTCTCAAACAAAGGAACTATAATTAACTGTGCATTATTTTTAGTTTGCTCAATCATTCCCAATTCATTGGCACTTTGCTCTATGCGTGCCTCTGCCAGTTTATACACTTCCTCCACATTTTTTTGGGTATTCAGCTTAAAATAATCACCGCTTATATCGTAAACCTTAGAGCGGCTATGGTCTAGCTTGGCATAACAAATTTCAGGCGCAGGCAATTCAATAGTAATTACTTCATCACCAATAGCTATATCGCCTTGTTGTACTTTGGTTAAATCAATACAGCCGACAGCTTCGCCCACAGCTATGAACAGTACTTTCTCATCAAACCAATAGGGCTGTATTACTTTTTTCTCTAAAACATCTTTTATAGTATACTTAGTAAGCTCCAGCTTACCCATTACTTCCATTTTTTCTAAAATAACATCGTGCGTTACCTCAATCCTTTTCTCTTTGGGGTTAAACATTTTATACAAAACCCCCACGAGTAATAGTATAATAATACCGTATATTATAATGCTATATTTTCCTACTTTCATAAATTCTTAATAATTCACTCAAATAAAGGCAAAAAGAGTTCCGCATTCATAATTTTATTATGAAGTTTAAAAAAGTGCCGCTAAACAGCCTATAAAAATAAGGAGTTATCTCAATATAGTCTGAGACCTTTCAGGTCCTACGGATATAATACCTATGCGGGTATTAATAATTTTCTCAACTGCATCAATATAGTCGCAGAAGGTTTTGGGCAGCTTGTCGTACTCGGTTATTTGGGTTAAGTCTTCTTGCCAGCCTGCATAGCCCGTGTATGATGGAGTAATCTCCCCATCGTTATAAGTGTGTGGAAGTTGTGCAGTTTTCTCCCCACCCACAGTATATTCGGTAGCTACCTTCACCTCATCAATTCCACTCAATACATCAGCCTTCATCATAATCAACTCATCTACACCACTAAGCATTATGGCATAATTTAAGGCCACCAAATCTAACCAACCCGTACGGCGTGGACGACCTGTAGTAGCTCCATATTCATTGCCTTTATCGCGTAGGGCTTGACCTAAATCATCATCTAATTCTGAAGGGAAAGGTCCGCTTCCCACTCTGGTGCAATATGCTTTGAAAATACCGTATACCTTGTTTATATGCTTAGGAGAAATACCCAAACCCACACATGCCCCGCCACTTATTGTATTGCTACTGGTAACGTAAGGATAAGTACCGAAATCAACATCAAGCATACTACCTTGTGCGCCTTCGGCTAATATTTTTTTGCCTTGTTTTATCAGGTCGTTTATGAAATACTCACTATCTACCTGTTTGTATTGTTTCAAGTATTCTACCGCTTCAAAAAACTCTTTCTCCAAACTCTCCAACTCGCACTCATACTCATAATATTTAATTATGGTAAGGTGCTTTTGCTTCACCAACTCGTAACGCTCTTTAAAGTTGTTGCTTTGCATATCGCCCACACGTAAACCATACCTACCGTATTTATCTTGGTAGGTAGGTGCAATACCCCTTAGTGTAGAACCAATTTTCTTTTCGCCCTTGTAACTCTCGCTGGCAGCATCCCACATGCGGTGTGTAGGCAGTATTAAATGTGCCTTGCGCGAGATGTATAAATTCTCTTTTACATCAGCACCTGCTGCAATGGTTTTTTCAATTTCAGCACGCAGCAAAATAGGGTCTATTACTACCCCGTTACCAATAAGGTTTATACACCCTTTATGAAACATGCCCGAGGGTAAGGTATTTAGCACGTGCTTCATACCATTAATCTCCAACGAGTGCCCTGCATTTGGCCCTCCCTGAAATCGTGCTACTACATCGTATCGTGGTGTTAAAAAATCGGCTATTTTTCCTTTGCCTTCATCGCCCCATTGCAGGCCCAAAACAACATCTACCATTCTTGTTTATGCTATACGTTTATAGGTATTATTTTTCTTTTACTTCTTCTTCCTCACCAAAAATTTTGTGGCAATTGGGGCAACTTCCGTCTTCGCCCAATTGTGGAGAGCCAAACAGGTTTAGCGAGTGGCTGGTAACTTCAAATTTCAACAACTCGCCCATCATGGTTTGTATTTGCTGTATACGTGGGTCACAAAACTCAATCACATCGTTACAGCGATTGCAAATAAGGTGGTCGTGCTGGCGATAACCGTAGCTACGCTCAAACTGAGCCATATTTTTACCAAACTGGTGCTTGGCTACCAAACCACAATCCAACAACAAATCGAGGGTATTGTATACCGTAGCCCTGCTTACATGGTAGTTGCGGTTTTTCATTTGTATGTAAAGCGACTCTACATCAAAATGTTCTTTTTTACTGTATATCTCATCCAGTATAGCATAACGCTCAGGCGTTTTACGCTGTTTCTTGGTTTCAAGATATTCGGTAAAAATTTTCCGTACTTCCTCGGGGGCTATTTGTCGGCTCATGCTACTCAACAAAAATAAAAAGCAAAAGTACCAATTTTAAAGTTTAAAGCACGGTGTTTGCCCGTGAAAGTTATCCATGCTTTTTTGATTGCCTTTGAGCCTACTTCTTAGCCACACTTCCATACTCCGACTCCGCTCAGTATGACATCGCTTCTCCTCGTCATTGCGAGGGTCTTCCCGAAGCAATCCCAAAGTAAAACCAACTACAACCACACAGATTCCGAATTAAATTCGGAATGACTGCAACCGCACTATTTTGATTGCATTTAGGATGATAGTACTTCTTCCCGTTATTGCGAGGCTTTGCAAAGCAATCTTTTTATTGCTCCCCTACCCGCCCTTCGACAAGCTCCGGATGACAGCGCGCCTTTGCGTCATTGTGAGGAGGAACGACGAAGCAATCTGTTGGTGTATCATTCCTAAAGATTGCTTCATAAACCTAAGAAGGTTTCTTCGCAATGACGAACTCACAACTGAAAACTGTAAACTGAAAACTAAGCTTTAAACTACTTCGCTTTGTTCTTCAATTACTTTTACTTTTTGTTGGGTATGGCGAATATCGGCTTCGCTTACAAATACTTTTATAGGTTCAGGGCTGTGCTGGCGGGCTACTATGGGTGTGCCTGCAATACGAGGAGTTGAAATTTGCGGGGCTGATACTGTGGGTGCACTTGGGGTTGAAGGGGTACTACCCGATGCACTCCCCTGTCCTGAGTTTAGCACTCTTCTTGCACTTGCTGCTGCTGTTAATATTTGTGCTGATATAGCTACAAATTTGGCTATTCCTGCAATTCCGCCTGTAACCACATTATCGGCGGTAGCACTATTGGCATTGGCTATGGCGCTACTAATGGCTTTTGCAGTATCAATACCTATTTTCACCAAGGCTACACCTTTTTGTATTTTGTTTTGTTTTTCGCCTTCTTTCTGCAATAAATTCCCTAGTGTTGTGGCAAGGCTCAATGTATCTTCCTGCAATTTCTTTTTAAAAGCCAGTTCTGCTGCGGCTATACGCTTCCTTTCTTCAGTAGCAGCCGTTTCAACATCCAACTTATTTTGGTTTATACTCGCAGTTAGGGTAACCTCTTCAGCCACTTGGGTTAGTCTCAGTTCTTTTTTAGCTTCAATTTCTGCTGTTTCTAAAGCTGCCAATTGGTTGTTATAATCTTCTTCGCTTATTTGCTCATTTTCCCTTTTCAGTTGCAAAGCATTTATCTCATTACTAAAATGCTCTTCTAAATCTTGAGCAGATTGTTGATGGTAAAGGTCTTGTGCTTCTTTTAGCTTTTGCAAACGTTCGGTTTCTATACGCAAGCTCTCATCGGCAAACTGTTTTTGGGTTATTTTTCCTTGTGCCAGTTTTAGTTTTTCTTGTGCCAGCCGCTCGTCATAAATTTTATTTTGGGCATCTAAAATTTTGCTTAACCCACCTTTCTCAATTTCAAGCAAATCTTTTGCTGCTTTTTCAATCCGCTCCCTGTCTATTTTGTCGTAACGGTCTTTAATTTTTTGCTTTTTAAGCTCAAAATCACTTTCTGATATTAGTTTATGTTCCTTAAAGTCTTCAAGTGCCTTCAGTTCAAATTCTTCAGTAAGCGTATTTCTTTCTTTTCGTAGCTTTAGCTCATTTTCGGTATCCCGTTTAAACTTTTGCCTCCAATCGTCGTAGGCTTTCTTGTCTATCGCCCGCATTGCCAAAACATGCCCTGCCGCCTGATTTTCCAACTCTGCAATTTTTGCCTCGGTTGCTTCTATCTCTTCATTGCCTTTTTTCTCTACTTCTTTGGGATTAAAAAACTGGCTGGCTACGGTGTCTTTAAAATTATTAAACTTTTCTACCAGTCCGAAGCTTTTACCAAAAACACTACCGGCTTTATCAATAAGCCCTAGTATCATAGTTATATTAATGGTGAAAAAATCGAGTATGCCTTTGGTAATGGCCTTGTTTCTTTTTTCGGCTTCTATCTGAGATTTTAATACCTCTTTTTGATGCAGTATACTGGCTTTACCCGCATTAATAGTTTGCGTGGTTTGCTCCATTTTCATTTGGAGTATCTGCCTCTCAGATTTCCCGCTTGCCCTTAACACATTTTCTTGCCCTTCTATAGCGTTTAGTTTTCCTTCTTCGGCTGCAAATAATTCCTGACTGGTTTTCAGTTGATTTTTCTGCTCTTCTGAGGTAAAGCGCAATGCTTCTTTAATGTCTTCCCAGTAAGCGGCCAGGGTTGCAACGGCTGTTATTATTGCCCCTATTACGCTTGCCGACATGGCTTTATTGAACAGTTTGAAGCTTTTGGTAGCCCCGCCAATAGAACCTGCCAATTTATCTTTTGCTGCTGCCCCTTTTGCTATTACCGATGAGCCTTTTGAAAATAATTTTTCGCTTAATTTTTGGACAGAACTAAAAGCTTCCTGGGCTTTGGTTATTTTATTTATGATGCTACTAAGTTTAGTGGTTTCAAAACCAAAAAACTCTGCAGCGGCTTGTGCACCTGAGAAACCTGCTTTTAAATTTTCTGTAACATTTACTATTACATCTAACTGGGGTGTTGCAGAGCTTGCAAGCTTCACCAGCTCTTCAGCATTTTTAAGTTCTCTGTTATAATCTCCCAGTAAAGCAGCTGCCTCACTAAATTCTTTTGAGCCGAACTCAGCATTATGCAATATTTCTTCTACATCCTGTATCCCTCTTTTTAAATTGGTATAAGAGTCTGCCAGTAGTGTTACTTTTTCTACCGTTTGCGATTTGGCTGCAACATCAGCAATAAGTCTTTCATAATCTTTTATTTTTTCATTGGCATTACCAATACTATTCCCCAGCTTCATAAAAGCTGCTGAACCCATATCTTCTTTTGCTATTTGCTCTTTTAAAAGCCCCAGCCATATTTTCAGTTCTTCAAGGTTTGCTTTTGCAAGCTCTGTATTTATATCAATATCCAGTTTAAAGCTTTTCTTTTCCATTGTGCAATGCTTATTTAATCATGTTATAATTTGTACCAGCTGCTTCCGTTGCTCACTATTTTCAGCACCTCATATTGTTTGGTTAACCCCGCTGATGCTGCTCCGTTTATGGTTTCACTACCATCGGCATTTACCGTTATACCGTTAACTGCCGCGTCTGTTTTTATAACCTCGAATATTTTTCCGTTGTTATTTACTGCCGTTGGAAGGTTTACTGATATTGACCCTTCTGTAGTATCGCAAAAAAGAGTTCTTGTTTCATTGGTGAGTGTATAAGGGCTATCACTGTTGGCTATTCCTTTACTATCGCCCATTATAACCGTTGCATATTTTTGATTGTTTATATAAAGTGTGTTTGATTCTGTTGCTGTGATGCCACTACTGTTTATAAGCGTTACATTTTCTAATGAGGGATTAATAGTATTGCCGCCTCCGCCAATAACTGTAATTACAGAGCTGCCACTTAATACATTGTTATTAATACCCGTTAAAAAAACCGAAGCGTTTGTAGTGTCAACTTCATTGTCCCATCCGGTTACCACAATAGGACCGCTTACAGGTGCTCCGATAGGGGCAAAGTTTCCTACTGTTGTGGGCACATCATACTTTGTTTCAGTGGTGCCAAATGTACCCCTGCCTCCATGTATGCTTGCTTTTATTTGCAAGGGGGCATCAAACTCTTGTACTTTTAAAAACTGGCACTTGGTTACCTTGCTAAATACAGGGTCGTAGTTTTCTACTTTTAATAAGCGGTAATAAGCATCTTTTATAAAATAATATTTACGAAATGACAACCCTTCAATGTCTGAGGGTGTTAAATAAAACCAGCCTTCAACCAGCTTGCTGTTTTTATCGGTAAGTTCTTTTATTTGAGCATACCAATATTTAGTATATAAATTTTGGTTGGTATACTGTATGGGTAGGTTTGATGTGGAACGGTAAAAAATCTCGAACGGAGGTGCAAAGTTTAAATCGAAATCACTGTCGTAGGGGTCGTCTAAATGTCCGCTGTATGGGTAGTTATCAAAAGGAAAGGCCGCAAAACCGCTTGCTGCAAAATACCACCTGGGGCAGCTTTTCATCCCACCGAAATACAACAACCTTATTTTACTTGATTTGGGCGATGTTGTTCCGTTTTTATCAAAAAACTTAATATTGGGTAATATTCTCGAATATTTATTATCAGGGTCTTTATATAAAAGTGTAGGGGCAAATATTAGCTCTATTTTATTGGTTTTTTTAATAAAATCGTTGTCTATTTTCAGCTTATAATCGCCATAGGTTCTATCGTATCGGTTTTTATATTCTTTATTAAAAAAGTCTTCGTCATCACTATATTTAAAATGATATTCACCTGCATCAAGGGCTGCCATTGGGCTAATGGTGAAATCTTTACTCAAATCCAGCTTGTCAGTCCAGTCTGTATATTGCCCCGTATAATAATCCGCACGGGGTTCAATTATTAAATCTTTTTCGTCATCAGGGTTAGGCTCTATATGTAAATTGAAAGCTTTTATTATTGAGCCTAAAAAATCTCTTTGCTTTATTTCAGAAGGTGTGCAAGATGTAACGGAAACCGTATCATTTTCATTTATAACCGTATTTATAATACCATTGGCAAAGTACGAGTTTGCAGATTTTTTTGTAACCAAATCCCAGTCTCCTACACCACTATTTATATTTAAGGTAAGGGCTTCAACGGGAGCCACAAACACTTCATCGTTTGCAGCAAGTTTCACTTTCCCTTTTAGGGGTATTACAAAATCGCTTGATGTATCGTTTGTAGTTATTGGGTTAGTAAATGTTACAGTAGCTGTACTGCTATCTAAAGGGGTAACTGTTGACCCTGATTTATGATACAGTGCCACCTGCACCAAAACTTCATCATCAGCTACGTTTGGAGTACCTGTATATTTTAGTTTAGCATCAACACTCGCCTCAAACTCATACGAGCCGGGTTGCGAGCATACAAACTTGCCTGTTGAGGTATTGTAGTTTGTATCGCCATCAAAAAAAGGCAAAGTGCTATCGTCATCAAAAATTACCGGGCTATATACACCGCCATAGGTGAAGGTGGTATTTATATCGCTGCTATCAACCCCCGAATAAAATTGGCGACTGGTTATTTCTGTATTATTTAAAATAAATTTATCGCTATTAAACGGAATTATTAACCGCTTAAAAAAATCGGTATTTATAAAGTTACTGGTATAGGTATATTCAGCACTCTCGAATATTTTATCAATGTATTGTTTCACATAAATAGCGGGGCGAAAATCTTCTACACTCCACAGTTCTTGTGTTCCCCTTCTATCGGCATACCTCTTGGGGTAGCCATAGTCAATCATAGTATATACATACCCCTTGCCCGGTTCAAAGGGAACACCAATACCGCCTTCAATAATTTCCGTATCCCATGAGTTTGCTATGTTACCTCTGCTATAAACATGGTTAAATTCGCTAAAATCAAGTTCATCTAATTTTGCATTGCCTATTTTAGAAAATAAATCGCCAATTACCCCATAGCATACAATTTTGTATGTTATTTTATTTTCATTATTAATAACTATATCTTTTAACTGGCAATAGCCCTTTAGCTGGGGCAAGCTGTCTATAAAAATAATTACATCGGCTTTTTTATTGGGATTAAAATGAGGGGTTTGCTGGGTGCTGTCGTCTGCATCTAAATCTATATTTACTTCAAAAATGTAACTAAAAAGCAAGTCGTTTGCCTTGCTGCCGGGTATTTCTATGGTTAGAGAGCGGTCTGTTTTGCGCTTTTCAGGATTTTGAATATCTACCAGTTGCTTGGTAATGTTTAAATTTACTTCTTTAAGTAAATCTACCTGAGTATTATTTATAACTATTTGGGTTCTCATGCACGTTGACGGTAATTGGGTTGCGCCATTTGAAAAGTGAGACTGATGTTGAATAATTTTTTATTGGCGTATTTTTTCACCTCATAATTATTTTCAGTAATATTTATTGCAAATGTTTTTTTGCTATCGGTTGGGTCGTGTTGCCAAAATACAACAGGGCTACCCACAAGCTCTTGCAGCCACAGGCTTTCTTCTTCAGTTATCCAATCGCTGTTAATTTGGTATACTTCTGTTTCTTTAGTATCAAAATTAACCGTACCCCTTGCATAAGAGTTATTCGTCCAACTCAAAGTATCCAAATCCGTATAGCCAGTAAACTTTTGATATTCTTCTTTATCATAACTAACGGTTTGCTTGTGTTTACCCGTAAACGTAAAACTATCGAAACGCCCCAAACGATTAAGAAAATGCAAACGAAACAATTGGTGGCGGCTACACTCGCGATCTATAATAAACGTAAACAGTTCGCTCACCGGGTCATCATTATCATCCAACATTTGCACGGTGTAGCTGTAAACACTATCGGTAATTATACTACCCGTTAAATTAAGGTTATACGGACCACACATAAAATCAAGCGACTGGCTTTTGCCATCATTTAAACCGCCGTATAGGGTATTGTTTAGGGTATGGGTGTTTATTATTGTACCTAAAGCATCATAGGTTTTTACTTGTGCCTTTTCAGCTATTTTATTAATTGAGATATGGCTTAATGTTGCTGCTTCATCCTCACGTATTTTCAGGGTTTTGGGCGAGTTGGTCAGTAGTTTTTTAGTGCTCCCGATAACCAAATCGTAGTCGGTATAATCAAAATTTATCCAGTCTAAATATTTTAGTGAAGCATTAAAAGCATAGCCCGATGCTGTTACCGTTCCTGATGAAAGCGGGTCTTCGCTGCCAATTTGCTCTGTAAACTCAACGCTGTAGTTTGCCATAGTACCGTCGGCAATTTGGAAACTGCTTTTTTGCAGAGCCAAATTATCAATCACCGGTTGATAGCGCGCCTCAAGCATTCTATGGATATCGGCTTGTATATAATCGCCATGTGGCCATTTATCGTACTTAAGAGTTTTTTGAAGTGTGCCACCGTGGTACACCTTTACCACCATTTTGAAATATTGCTGCGAGGCTAGTGTACTACCTGCAACAAACATCATATCATTATACACAGGTGTTAATGCCTGCAGACTATCGTGCAATGTAATTGACATAAAAAATTTTATTGGTAGTTGGATATTGGAAAATTTGTGAACGGGTTGGAATTTTGGATTTAGTGATTTTCAGATTTGTTGATTTATTGATTGATAGATTATACTTTAAAAATGAAAACCATCTTAAATAAAAAATATATATTTAAGAAATTAGAAATACCTGCACTGCGCATTGCTTCCGTATTACATTAAACATTTAATAATAAACCGTTTACAGTTTTACGGGTTAAGTTTTGGGTTTTAAATTAAGTCCAACGCATGTGCGAAACGAATGCAAGGGCTATACATTTTTTTCCTGTTTAGATTATGGAGTATGTATCCATAATTAATAGAGTTTATAACCAATTATAAGTCTATAAGTTTATATCAATGTATTATAAGTCCATAGGGTTATAATTAGCACATCAGCATACTTACACATTGGAAAGGAACAACCTACTCAACTTCCAATTACCACCCGATGAAAATTGCAAAAAACTGGAATGAAATTACTATCGGGCAGTTTCAGCAAATAAATACTGCTTTGAAAAACTACCCTGATAATGCTATAACACAAGCTGTTTGGATGCTAAATGCCTTAACTGATATTTCTCGCGAAGAATTATTGGCTATGGATTATAACCAAGCTTTTAAGCCTTTGATGAAAAAAATTGGCTGGATTAATAACTCTCCCCTACCGACCCAATTACCCAAAAGTTTTGAGCTTGACGGGGAACAATACAATTTAGTATACGATATGAAACAACGCACCACGGGGCAGTTTGTTGATTTGGCTCACCTTAGCACCGATTCTGAAAATATTATACCCAATTTGCACCAAATTTTAGCGGTATTGTGCATACCCAAAGGGCAAAAAGACCACGCTATAGACTTTGAGCAACGGGCAAAACACTTTCAAAATAAGCTATCCATTGCTGTTGCCTACCCTATTGCCACTTTTTTTTTGAGGCTATGGCTCGACTCATTGCCGCATATCCTAACTTATTTGGAAAAACAGAAACAACACAAGAAACCATTGAAGACGAGGATAATTGGTTCCATAAAAGATATGGTTGGCTTGCAACCGTTGATGCGGAGGCGAAAGACCGTACGCAGTGGGATTTTTATTTAATGATGCCTATTGTGGAGTTTTTAAACTACTTGTGCTTTTTACGCGATAAAGAAGAATACCAAACCAGTAAGAAAAATGAATCCTGATATAAACCGCATTGTTATTGAAGTTTTTAATGCGTTTGCTACCGAAATTAAAAGCATAGCCAAAGAGCAACTTGGTGCAAACGGATTAGCCCATATAGTACCTGAAACGGAAATAATTGCATCAAATAAAGAGGCTACGTTGGTTTTTAAACTACCCGGGTATACTGTTTTTGTTGAGCATGGCGTAAAAGGAACGGAAAGTACGCCAATGGGAACGGAAACAAGCCCATACAGCTACAAACACCTTGGCGTATCAAAAGAAATGTTGGGCAATATTAGCCAATGGGCAAGACAAAAAGGACTTAGCCCCAAAACCAAAAAAACTTCTCTAGACACAACTAATACCCGAAGAAAATTAAAAGAAAGCCATACTAACCCTGAAACATCAATGGCATTTGCTATTGCCAAAAGTGTGAAAAGAAAGGGCTTAAGTGCCAAGAAAATAATAGCCAATACACTTACACCTGAACGCTTACAGGCTTTAACCAATGCAATAGGCAAAAAAATTGAAAAGGATGTGCTACTACACCTGCAAAAAACTAATTAGTATTATTTACAATCCGTTTGCTTCGGGTGCATTTAACGGTTCGGCTTTGCTCTTGCGATGCACGCGAAAACCCAATGATATAATTCTCTATATATAAAGAATCGCGGTTACATTTCCGTTTCACATTTCTTATGCGTTGCAAAGAGTCTTTCGCAACGCACTCAACACAATAATCATAAATAACTATAGATTCAGAAACAGGATTACGGCTTTTTTGTTGCGGCTTGGGAGAGGTTGATGGGGGAGTATTATCACTTTTTTCAGCAACAGTAGCTGTTTCACTTTGAAGGTCTGCCAGGTTTTCTTCAGTTTTCTCTTTTTCAATAAATATTTTAATCAGCTTACCGGTATAAGACCGGGTTACAAATTGCCTTATACCCATTAGTGAGTTAGATATTCTAAACTCAAGCTCCTCATCCTCTTTAACTATATTTTTTGCCAATATAAATTTAAAATGACCGTTTGTGTTGGTTATTCGGTCTGCAATATTCTTTCCTGTAATTGTTACGCTGGCATTGGGAAAATAATCGTTATCGTAATACACAACACCTTCTAAAACGGTAGTTTCATCGCAATTTGAGTCAGGTTGGGGAACTAAAAAGAAAACAATTACAAATACAGCCAATGCCCCACTGGCGGTTATATAATTATTATTAAAATTTAAAGCCCCGGGAATAACAGCTGCAAAAGCAGCCCCACCCAAAGCAAAACTTAATTTAATGGCATATATATGTATATCTGTAAGGCAAACAGGGCTAAAAAACACCAATCCCAAACCTACTAATACCAGTACAAACCCTGCTATTATGCCAAATGTTATTTGTTGCTTTTTTGTCATGATAGAATTGTTTTGAAACAAAAATAAAAACTTTAGCCTAGTATCCTCGTATATATAGTATGTATAAATTTTTCATTTTGTTTTTTATACTTATTGTATCCTCATCCCATGCACAAGTAATAAATACTGCCTATACCTATAGAGATATTAATGGAAGTAGGCATTTCCGCTACCAATACGAAAACGACTTTTTTACGGCTACTGATGAGTTATATACCCAAGGTATTAATTTAGAATATACCTCTCCTAAGCAAAAAAATTTTTTAACCGGCCGCTTATTAATATCACCCTCAAATTATAGCTCAACCTATGAAGTAGGTTTACAACACAACGGTTATACGCCACAAAGCATTCAAGACCCTAATATCCGTTTAAATGATAGACCTTATGCAGCCGCTTTTATGTTACAATTCAGCAATACTGCGCTTCACTCTACCAAAAAAATCAGAATAAGCAGCAGCATAAGTGCAGGGGTTTTGGGCCATATAGCAGGTGGCGAATGGATGCAAAAAACCATTCACCGCAATTTAGATAATGTTGCACCACAAGGGTGGCAACACCAAATAGCAAATGATATTGTTCTAAACTATCGTTTGCAAATAGAGAATAGTATTATAAGTATTGGTAATTATTTACTACTAAACACAACAGCCGGTATTGATGCAGGCACTTTGCTAAATAGAATAAGTGCGGGAGGTAACTTATCATTGGGTATATTTCACTCCCCTTATCAAAATAAAGAAAGTTCATATTCAGTTAATATTCGCGTATATGTACACCCACAGATACACGCTATTGGGTATGACGCCACACTACAAGGGGGACTTTTTAGCCAAAGCCCTCACACTTTCACAAGTAATGAAATAGAACGTTTTGTATTTGATAATCGCTACGGTATAAACCTGCAAATACATAAATTGTATTTAGAGTATTATTATCAAACCCGAAGCAAGAACTTTAAGCAGGGGAAAGCACACTCATGGGGTGGTTTAGCTATTGGTTTGGTATTTTAGTCAATAAAAAAGCCTCACTTCACAGCAAGGCTTTGCAATGCAAGGGAAATGGAAGAAATAAAACCCTTACAATATGTTATAGAAAGAAATAATTATGGAGCAGGGGTAGTAAGCGTATCAAGCAACGAAGCAGTAACTTCTTTTGCTAATTCAGGCTCTTCGCCCATAAAAGTCAGCTCAAAGCCACTCATATCACCATAGGCAGTTCCCGTAGTCCCTTTACCCCCATTTAGTAGTGTGCCTCTGGTTTGGCCCATCAACCAATATTTACCATTATTGTCTTTAATTATAACCATTAGGTTATTTTGCGCTAAAAGTAATATCTCATTACGTTTAGTAGTTTCTAATTTGTCTAATTTTACGCTCAAAGTTTGCTCATAAAATACCGTTCCATTCTCGTTATTCACTTGAAAATTTTGCTCGAAAATGCTGGTTTTTTTACGCAGTTCGTATTTAAAAAACTGCTTACCTGAACCAAGCGTAAAAGTATCTATTACAGTTCCTGTTGCTACCAATGTAGCTTTATTCTCCAGCTCTGTAAAATATACGGCTTCAATACCCCCGTTACTATTGCGGCAATCGAGTGTAAAGCCTGTTGTTAATGCACATGACATATCTTTTTGTTATTAAGTTATTTGTTATTTAAAAATTAGATTTTTTTGGTTGATAGTTATTGGTTGTTGGTACTTAGAGTTACTAATAACTAACAATCAATAACCAACAACTAATTAGGCGTTAGTATATTCAACAATTTCATTAGGAAATGCTACTTGCACTCCTGCTTTCCAACGAGCTTTCATACGCACCTCATCGTTATCGCGGCTATACCAAATATTAAAATTTTCATAATCATTCAGTAAATCTGTGCCGATAAAGAAATTGCCTGCACGTCCAGCAAAAATGCGGTTCGTATCGTTTAGTCCGTGCAAAGCAACTACACGTATATTAGTACCGGGCAGTAATAACTCACCTGTTAAATGTTTATCAGCTGAAGCTGCATCGTAATGGAAATTATTTTCATTTTTCAAACCTAAAATCAGTTTGCGGAAGGTGTCCCAGCCTTCAACAATTACCACATCATCTTTATCCAGCAAAGCGGCAGGCAGTGAGGTTAAAATATTATCGTGTATAGCTACAGCATTTGAAATGCTTATCGCAGATTGTGAAGCCGTATTACCGTCAATAGCTGTACCTGCAGCATCAATAAGCTTAATAAAGCCGTCAAACTTATTCAAATTTGGGTTACCATTTGTGGTATCGCCTTTCCAGTAGGCTTTCTCCATTCTTGGCCAATAGTAGCTGTCATAAAATCGGCAAGAGCTTCTTCGGGCACAAGCGTTTCATAGTAGCTGCCCGCATTTAACATAAACTGTGTCCACTTGGCTTCAAGTTCATCATGGCACCATTTTTTGTTTACTTTAATTTTACCAACGGTTATTGTACGTTGTGTAAAGGTAGTATCTCCACTGGCAGCAAAGCCGCAACCTGTACCACTTTGGAAATAAATTTCATCGTCCATCAGGTTAATTACCTCTGCCGATTTAATGCCTGTTTGCACAGGAAATAACTCAGCAGTGCGGCTGTCAAATAAAGATTTGGTTACCAATGGCACTACATTTTGCTCGGTATAATTATCAAGCGAGCTTACGCTATAAGCAAACGAGTGCTTTAATAAGCGTGGAATTGTGTTGTGTTTCATTTTAATATTTTTATATCTTTTGATTATTGATAGTTTTGTCAGTAGTTGGTAGTCCGTAGTCTGTGGTTTGAACTACTGACTATGGACAACGGACTTCTGACTTTCTTAATTCTTCAATAAAGCGGCTATCCTATCAGCCTTTGAAGGGGTTGGAGTATTACGACTAAACTGGCGGTTTCGTACGGTTTCATCAGGAGTATTTTCGACCAATATCTCCAGCACACGGCTGATTTTTGATAATGTGCCACGCATTGCATTATTATCCCCTTGCATAGCACTGAATTGCTTTTTTATGGCTGCCAGCTCTTTTATATTCTCTACATGTTGGCGGCGCATCGCTTCTATTTTTTGTTTTAAATCGGCAGGATTTTTTGGTGCTTTTTCTTCTCCTTCGGTTGCTTCTTTGGCTGGAGTGTAAGTTTCTACTACTCCTTTTTTTGTAGTAAAAGTTACACCGTCTTCCATTTCATATTCTCCATCAGGAATTGGGGCCTCACCTTCTTCTCCGATAACCACTACTGCTGTACCCACGGCCAGCTCACCTTCATAACTAATGGTTGTACCATCGGCAAGGGTAGCTTCGGTAAATTCGCCCGCAGAGCTATCGCCAAAAGCCAGTTTTTTAATTTTATCCCAAGCATCGTTTCCAATCGCTTTCAGGATTTTGTCTTTAGTCATTTTCATTTTTAATAATTTCAATTAATTGTTGAATGATAATTTCCGATGCATCGGTTACGTGCATTTGTCCAAACATGCCTTCTACACTAAAGCCTTGTAGCTTTCCGGTTTTCACGTAGTTGTTCCAAATCTGGTCGTTGTCTACTTTGAAACAAGCAAACCAACTACCATCAGGCAATTCAGGATAATAAGCAGGAGCTGTAACGCCGTTTTGTTTATCAACCAAATAGCTTTGTACCATATACACACCGCTTACTTTTTGTTGCGGGTTGTGCATTACATTTACATTAGTAGTAAACCTATTGCGAAAGTATTTATAACTAACACTTTTAATAGTTTGCTCATCAAATACCACATAATATTCGCGGTCGCCCTCTTTTCTGTATATGGGTAGGTTGGCGACCATGAGGGCGCCACAAATAATTCGTTGCTCTGTATTTTGAGTTGTAAATGTATAAGGCTTGGTTTTATTAAAGGCTATCCAATTAAATTCTGTAGCGGGTACATCTACCAGTGCTACACAGTCGACACCCGAAACAGGGTCTTCATCGGTAATTTTTAATTTGTAAACGGGGAGTTGCTTTTTTTGCATTTGCCGTGTAATTGGAGAGGGTGGAAAAATGTGCCACTTAATTGAGTTATTGGTTTATAGTTGTCGGTGGTCAGTAGTCAGTGGATAGTTCATCATTGCGAGGAGGTACGACAAAGCAGTCTTTGTGCTGGTTAAAAGATTACTTCGCAAACTACGTAAGCTCGCAATGACGGGTGAGGGGTTGTCATCCTGAGCCTGTCGAAGGGTGAGGCTGGTGTCATGTTGAGCGAAGCCGAAACATAGCAGGGTAGATAGGAAATATTTGTCTGTCGTCCCATCCTTCGACCCCGCTCAGGATGACAACCGCACGTCTGACAACCAATCTCAAATCATAAATCAAAAATCTCAAATACGCATTGCCCAAAATTACCATCCTCCCAATTACATCCCGATGATATTGATACAAAAAGGCACCGCCAATAGTGTAATCCTCACACTAAAAGAAACTACCACATTCCCCAACGCCACCTATTTGTTTGAGTTTATACATACTCAAACCCGTCAAAGTCAAACCTGTATAGCGGTAGATACGTCGGCTTTCCCCACCCGTTATAACCAATTTGAAATTACTGAAACCATCAATGCCGATGGCTCGCAAGCACAGGTAGAACTTGAGTTAGAAGGATTTTATACCTACAAAGTATATGCGCAGCTTAGCGAAACCAACCTTGTACCCACCAACGCCGATGAAACGGTAGAAAGCGGCTTTGCCTATATAACAGGCACGGCAGCCACTACACATACCTACACCCCAAGTACCAGCAACGCATTTGTATATAATGGATAATAAACAAAAACACTATTTCACTACATTGCCCGTACCCACTTGGCATAAGCCTCCGCGTTTTAAAGAAAGTCGCCGTTTTTATTGGATAAACTACGGAGAAGACAACGACTACCCCGATTATTTAATCAATTTATTTAACGGTTCTCCCACACACCAAGCCATAGTAAGCGGCAAGAAGGATTATATTTTCGGGAAAGGTGTACAGGTAACACCGCAGTACAACACCACACAGGCGGCAAAAGTGTTGCAGTTTATAAAACATGCCAACCGCTTTGAAGGGCTGAACGAGGTATTGGAAAAAATAATTCTTGATTATGAAATATTTAACGGTTTCGCTCTGAAAATCTACCAAAACATTGTAACAGGAAAAATAACCGAAATATATCATGTAGATTGGGCAAGTTGCCGCATTAATGATAATGCCAGCGTTATATATACCTCTAAACAATGGACAGAGCAACAATCGCTAAACAACAAGTTTGCAGGCACTACCCGCCAACCCGATGATATACAAGCTATACCTGCATTTGACATTAACATACCCCAACGAGAAAGCGTGTTATATTTTAGGGAATATAGTCCGCAGCAAAAGGTATATCCCTTGCCTAACTACTTGGGCTGCAACGCTGCCATAGAAACCGAGATTGAAATAAGCAATTTCCACCTCAACAATATAAAAACAGGGTTTTCGGCAGGCACCATGCTAAACTTCACCAATGGCGTCCCCACCGAAGACGAACAACGCGATATTGAAAAGCAAATCAAGCGCAAAGTAGCCGGTACTGGCAATGCAGGCGAAATAATCCTGTATTTTACCGATGGGGCTGAAAACAGTCCACAGGTACTACAACTTCGCCCCAATGAGCTCGACAAACAATACGAGCAATTAAAACAAACGGTTATGGGTACCATTTTCGTGGGACATAAAGTAACCAGCCCTATGTTGTTCGGCGTACGAGTGGCAGGTCAGTTGGGCGGGCGCAACGAAATGCGTGAAGCCTATGAGTTATTTCAGAATACCTATATCAATAAACGCCGCCAAACCATAGAGCAGCTATTAAAAAACCTAACCGAAGTAAATGGTATAGAAGCGACGCTAACACTTTGCCCTACAGAACCTATTGGTATGGGAATGATGTTAAGCAATGCGGATATATCAGAAGCCCTTACCCAAAACGAAAAGCGCAACTATTTGGCACAATTAGGATTTCCTATAGAAAGAGAAAAGAAAACAACAAATCAAGAAGAAACTTTTGGTTATAGTTTTTTAAAAGATAAAAATCTTTCGCCCGAACAGGAGAAAATCCTATTAGTAATTAGTCAAAACAAAAGGGCAACCCTAAAGCAGATGGCAAAGCATGCTTTTATTACTGAAAATGAAGCCATGCAACACCTGCAAACCCTTGAAGACATGGAGGTAATAAAAACTTCAACTGAAATAAAAGAAGGGAAAACGGTAATCGTTCGCACAGTTACAAAAGGCTAAAACAAACACAAAATCAATTGCATGGCACAAGTATATTTTATTTCAGCAGATAAACTAAAAGAAGACACCGTTATCAACGAAAACACCGATAACAAATTGCTAAATCCCACCATTTTAATGGTGCAGGATATTTACATACAGCAACTTTTAGGCACATCGCTATACAATGAAATAAAAACACAAATACAAAGCAATACAGTTACTTCGCTTAACCAAACCTTATTAAACAATTATTTGCAAAACACCATAAAATACTATTGCATGGCGGAGCTTACAACACCGCTTACCTATAAATTCATGAATAAATCTATAGTTATAAAAAACAGTGAAAATAGTGTAAATGCATCGCCCGAACAGTTGAGCCAGATAAAAAACTATTACCTCAACCACGCTGAGTGGTACGCAAAACGCATAGTACGTTACTTACAGGAAAATCACACCAACTACCCCCTATGGCTTGGCGGTAACAATACTATTGACAGTATACAGCCGCGAACTAACACCTATAATACAGGTATGTTTTTAGGTAATACCCGCAAAAAGAGTTTTGTAAGTACTTCTATGCCTATTGATAAAGGTGAAAAAGATTGCTGCGATTAATAACTATGAATAAAAACAAGATAAAGAAAGCTAACATCCAAAAACTATTGAAATACATAGAAAAGAAAGAAAATGAAGTTTTTGAGCAAAAATCAGGTAATAACACAGCTAAAAAATCTCGCCAATAATCATTGGCAAGTAAGAGGTTTTGGCTATGGCGACCGTTGGAGTTAGAAAATGCTTTAACCAAAAGTGATAACTCTACTAATGGTTTGGCTGAACCTCACAAGCAACCCTTTATGTGGATTACCCCAATTATAGCTCGTATTAGTGAAGGAAGCCTTTTCTACGACTTTGAAATAATTATTGGTGATTTAGTTAAGAAAGATGAAAGCAATGAGTTGGATGTTGAGAGTGATACCATGCTTATTTGTCTAGACGTTCTTTCAAAACTGGATGATGAAAGCTATGATTGGGCTTTAAGCAAGCAAAGTAACTTACAACCTTTCACAGAAAAATGGGATAGCGAATTTTCAGGACATATAATGAATATAAGTCTTGAGTTTATGTTTGATTATAATTATTGCCAAGCACCTATCACTCCCAAAGACTCTGATTTGACAGTATTCCTTTCCAAAACAGGTATTGAAGACGAAAACCAAATATTTGCACTTAATTATCTAATAACTGAATTAAAAAATAATAACCTATGGGATAAAATGCATGTTATTTATCCTTTTGTTGGAGAAACAGCATATAGGCATAGCTTTAACTTAAAAAAGCCTAACCAAAACCAAATTGATTGGTACGGAGGTGTAATTCATGATAATATTGGCATCTCCGGAGACGGAATTAACGGATATGGAAATACAAACTATATCATTCCTCCTGAAAATCAAGATAACTTTCACCTAAGCTTATATCACAGAAACAATATCAATACCGGTATGGCAATTGGAGTTATAGAAGCTTCAACAAGAGGAACAATTTTAATACCCTCAAGTGTTAATATTTATGCCGGTAGAATTAATCAAATAGGCGGAGGAGAAATCTCAAATGAGGATACAGAGAATAGTGATGCTTATTATGTTGTTAATAGGTTAAATAATACAACAGTTACCAACTACAAAGACAATATCCTCTTTTTTTCAGATACATACGCCTCAAATACTCCACCATCACTTCCTCTATATGTATTAGGCAGAAACTTAAATGGAACAGCTGATTATTTTAGTCAGTCTAACGTTTCATTGATTACTCTTGGTGATGGACTGTTAGCAGATGAGATTACGAGCTTAACATCAATCAATAAAAACTTTCAAACTTATTTAAACAGAAATATTTAAAACACTACTTATGATTTCAGAAATAAAATCTATTACAGGAGGCTTAGGAACAGAACTAATTACCTCATCAGTAACAAACAAAAAATATAGTTTTTTAGTAATAAATTCAGATACCGTTTTTGATACCTTGACAGGTTCCAATACAACTGATATAAAAATTGATTTGAACCTTGGATCGACTCCAATAAGGCAAGGAATGATTATTCGCCCTAAAAATGGTGAATTAATAAAAGATGTAACGCTTACATCAGGTTCAGTTTTTGGTATTATAACAGGATAATTATGAGTTTAGGGTTCTCATTAGGTATTGGTTTCCAAAGTAAAAATTCTCTTTTATATAGAGAAGCACTGAACTTTATAGAGGCAGCTTCTATAACAAATCCTGTTGAACAAAATGCTCTTATTCAACTTGTCATAGACCTAAAATAACGGACTTTGGGATAAGATGGATGTTATTTACCCCTTTGTCGGTGGTACGGCCTTATCAAATTCATTTAACTTGAAAAACACAAATTTATATCAAATAGCCTGGCACGGTTTAGTTACACATAATTCAGATGGAATAACAGGAGACGGAAGTACTGGATATGGAGATACTGGTTATAACGTCAATGAAATTAACAATTTCTCTCTAGGAATTTATTCAAGAACTAATAATGAAGAAGCAACATATGAAATTGGCTCGTTTAATAGTAGTTTAAGCAATACTGCCACATATATAAGAATTAGAGTTACTGGCACGATGTTTTACAATATAAACTCTATAGAGCCTAGTAGTGTTACTAATAATGACAGTTTGGGGTTCTTTGCTTCAAGTAGGGTATCTGATACTGATTTATTATATAATATTAGAGGAACAAGTACAACCATTACAAAAGTATCAGATAACACACCAAGCTTAGATTTATATATTCTTGGTCTAAATTTTAATAATAGTTTATTTGGAGCATCATCAAAGAACTTAGCTTTTTGTTACTTATCAAAAGGAATATCATCTAATGAGCTTAATTTACTGGCAAGCATTGTACAAACCTTTCAAACCGCTTTAGGAAGAAATATTTAATGTCATTAAATTGGGAATTGATAACTACAATATTAGGGTCGGGAATTGGAGGGGCATTTCTAACAAAACTTGTAGAAATATATTTTTTACCAAAAAAAGAAGCCAAAAAGTTTGATGAAAAAGTAAGGGATGAGCTTTGGGACAGAATTAAACATTTAGAAGGAAGAGTCGAAGAACAAAACCGATTACTATTAGAGATAATTAAGGAAAATGCAGAGTTGAAAACTAAAATTCATTTATTAAGGAACGAAAATAACAGACTTAAAGAAGTAGTTAATTAACCTCAACCCTACTTACAGATACTGTAGGTAAGGCAGTTTTAATTTTACTCATTAAAATATCTAAATGTTGTGTGTCGCTAATAAACAGCATTAACTTTCCAGAGAAAGTACCATCCTCATGAGTATCTACTGTTATTGATTTCATATTTACAGACAAGTTATTAGAAACAACTTCTGTTATTTTACTAATAACACCAACACTATCAATTCCAGATATACTAACTCCTACTAAAAAGTCTTTATCACTTTTGATAGGAGAATGAGCCCATTGCGCTTTAATAATTCTATAACCATAATTACTCATCAATCGTATTGCATTTGGACAAGTAGTTCTGTGTATCTTCACTCCTTCTCCAATAGTAATAAAACCAAAAATTTCATCACCTGGAATTGGTGAGCAACATTTAGCAAAATCATAAGGCAAGTCTTCAAAATCATCACCTAGTATAATCTCATTACTTTTTAATCCCTTTTTTGATTTTTTTCTTTCCTCCTCTTTATTGTTTGATGATCTATTTTCTTTTTTCTGAAGCTTATTTTTTGGATCAAATACAAGTTTTAAGTCCAGCTTATCTTTATCTAATTTTTCAGTAGCAACCGCATAAAATAAGTCTAAAGAACTTGCAAACTTGTAGTATGTTGCTAGAAAATTGATGTTCTCATTTGTGAAGGCAATTTTATTATGCCTAAACTTTCTCTCTAATATTTCCTTACCTTCACTAGCAACCCTTCGCTTTTCTTCTCGTAAAATATGTTTAATTCTTCCTTTAGCCTTTGCTGTAACTACATGGTTTAACCAATCTTCACTCGGTTTTTGTTTACTGGCAGTTAAAATCTCAACCTGATCTCCATTTGTAAGTTTATGGTATATAGGAACAAGTTTACTATTTACTTTTGCACCAATACATCTATATCCGATATCAGAATGTATATCAAAAGCAAAGTCTAATGCTGTAGAGTTTGCAGGTAATTTCCTTAGTTCTCCTTGAGGAGTAAATACAAATACTTCTTCAGCAAATAGATTTAATTTAAAATCATCTAAAAAATCAATTGCATTCGTATCCGGGTTTTCTAATATTTCCCGAACTCTTGCCAACCAATCTTCTAAACTATTTTCACTAACTCCGCCCTTTGCATCTTTATATTTCCAGTGTGCAGCATACCCTTTTTCAGCAATTTCATCCATCCTTCGGGTACGAATTTGAACTTCAACCCATTTACCCCCCAGACCCATAACTGTTGTATGTAAACTCTCATATCCGTTCGACTTTGGTGATGATATCCAGTCTCTTAATCTATCAGGGTTTGGATGGTAAGAATCAGTAATAATTGAATATACATTCCAGCAGTCTGATTTTTCATCTTCAATAGGGATATCTAAAATTATGCGTATCGCAAATAAGTCGTAGACTTCTTCAAAAGATACACCTTGTTTTTGAATTTTATTTAAGATAGAATAGATGGATTTGGGTCTCCCTTTCACCTCGAAAGTATATCCTTCCTCAATCAGTCGTTTTTCAATAGGCTTTATAAACTGCCGTATATACCTGTTTCGTTGAGATTTGGTTTCTTGAAGCTTCTGTACAATCTCATCATACTTTTCAGGTTCTGAATATTTTAATGAGAGGTCTTCAAGTTCAGTTTTTATAGAATATAACCCTAAACGATGTGCAAGGGGTGCGTATAAATATGAAGTTTCTGAAGCTATTTTCAGTTGGCTCTTCCGGCTCATGCTCCCCAATGTTCGCATATTGTGCAAACGATCAGCTAGTTTTATTAAAATCACCCGCACATCTTCGCTAAGGGTAAGCAACATTTTTCGAAAGTTTTCAGCTTGCAAGCTGTTTGTTTGGTCGAACACTCCGGCTATTTTAGTAAGACCATCTATTATTTTAGCTACTTTTTCGCCAAAGTTACGCTCAATAATTTTTAGTGTAATATCTGTGTCTTCAACTACATCGTGAAGAAGTGCACATACAATACTGGTAGTACCTAAACCTATTTCTTGTGCTGCAATTTGTGCTACAGCCAAGGGGTGATATATATAGGGTTCACCACTTTTACGGCGAGTATCTTTATGTGCATCCAAAGCCATATCAAAGGCTTTGCGAATTAGTTTTTTATCTCCTCGCTCTAGGGTATGGCGGCACGAACGTAATAATTGGCGATAGCGTTTTAGTATCCCCTGTTTTTCTGCCTCAACGTCAATCTCTGTCATCTTTTGTGGTAAGGGCATCAAAGTTAATACCTATTTGTAGGCTACCACCGTAATTAACAATAAAAATTTGAAATTTGCTTTTTGATTATATCAAACTTGCATATTACCTTTGCATCCCTTTCGCGGATGTGGCGAAATTGGTAGACGCGCTAGACTTAGGATCTAGTGCCGCAAGGCGTGTAGGTTCGATTCCTATCATCCGCACAAAAAACAAAAAAAGCCCCAAGTTGGGGCTTTTTCTTTTTTTAAACTAAGTACCAATTTGTATTAGCTTTCTTAGTATACGTGTGTTAGCTTTACACGTGTAAACTATTTAACTGTATATGCCTATGTCAACTACCCAAAAACACGTAGTACTTTCAAGTATTATCCCCTCCTAATTAGTATTTCTATTGAATGAGCTTTGAACTATCAACAAACGCTACTTAACCATGAAACGTAAAAAACCTACATAAAACAAAAAAAAATTAAATTTTTAAATGAAAAACCTCACATTGGGAGCACCCAGTACTCCATGTATAACAAGGGAGTGGAAGCCGAAAAGCTTATAGAGTAGGCATTAAAAAAACTAAAATGATATGTTAATCTATGATTTTAATCTAAACTATATAAATAGTTTACTTATTGCTCCTGCAGGTGCTCCACCGCCAACACCTGCAACTCCATTAAAAAAAAGTATGGTTGAGAATGCCCAAAAGAACTTCGAAACTTGCTACATAAATCCATTTGCGGGTATCGGAGGTGCCACAACATACTTAAATCAAAACATTTCTGACCAATACGCTTTAAAAGTTAACTTACAAACTTTTATAAATCATTTAGGATTAAATACTCCTGCAAATCCAAATGAGGGAGGAGCGTTCTATTATATTCTTAACCGAGATATCAATAACAAATGGTATTTTAGTTATGCCCTGACCCCCGCGGAATATCAAAATCATCAAGTTACTGCAACACCGCCTGGTAGCATTCAATATTTAACACCTCTTCATAGTGGCAATAATACATTAATTGATGGAACAAATATAAATCCTTATATAGCTGATTTCAACAATAATGTTGAGGTTAGGGAACTAGGAACGGATCAGAAAATACTCGCTGCAGATTTTCAATCTCAAATAAATACCAAACACCCTACAAACACCTTTTTAGATAAACAACAGTTAACAAAATTTATTACAGACAATGGTTTTAGCATAGCTTCTCCTCCTCAAAATGTTTACGTCAGATTTCTTCACGGGGGGGTTTATTTAAAAAAATTTGGCTCTTACAATGTTAGAGTTTTAACAACAATATTGGTATTAGAAGACTTCAACCAACCCACAAGCACTTTATTACTTGACAATGAGCCTTATGATATTACAGCACTCTATAAAAATAAAGCTATGAATGTCGGTCGCCTATGCCCACCACAGTGTGATTAAAAGTTTATCTAGCATAAGAAAACACTCTTCTACATAATTTGCTATAGTTGTAAGTAAACTTAAGGATATTGACTTTTTCTTAAAACTAAAACATCTTATATTAGATTATTTATGAAGAGTGTATTGGCTATACATTCATTACTATTAAACTGTATATAATAATTGCTATTATCAAAAAACATATAATTTATTCACATGCCACCACTGTTAAATTAGAGTTTCTATTAAACTAACTCTGACTGTCAACAAAAACTAATTAAAATGAAAAAAAAGTATTTTCCACTATTACCCCTTTTTGCTGTACTTACTTTGTTTATAAAATGTAAACAAAATGAACGTAAAAGAGTCAGCCCCAGTGTTCCCTTTCAAAATATCAATACTGTTCAAAGAACAGGAATGAGAGATAACTTCAAGTTAATTTATTTTGCCGCAAACAATAATATTGATACTCCCTCCCTGGAAATATCTTTGACAAAGGTCAAAGTCGCCACAGATTTTCTTAACACAACACCAAGTCAAGGATTTGTTTTTGCAAAATATTATGTCCTTGTTTCACCTGGAGGAACAGAAAATCCCTATTTCTCTTATGTACTTACAAAAGCATTAAAAAACAAAAATATAAATGGTAATGACACTATAATTCCAATTCCTGATGCACAGGGTAATTACTTATTAATCACTAAGAATAATACAAATGGACAAAACATTAATGCTACACAATTTCAAACCATGCTAGCTAATTATAGAAATACTATTAAGTTTAAGTTCAATAATCAAAGTTTTGGCGTTAATAATTACTTTCATCCATACGTCTCTTACCACGATATGGGAGAATTTGTAGCGTTCTACAACCACAATAAAAGTTTATTTACTACTGAATCAAGTGTTACCATAGTATTAGAAAATGCAGCTCTTGAAGATATATTAAGAATTTTCCCAAAAATTCCTAGTAATCCACATATTATATTACAATGTCATTCACCAATTCTTCTTTTTAAGGAAATTATTAATGAAAATGAACATATTTACTTAGATAATATTAGTCGAGGAAAAAATATTTATTTAAAAAAAGGGTTAGATGTTGGAAGACTATGTCCTCCCCAATGCTATTAAAATGTGGTACGAGAAAATACTTTTTTCGACTTACTTCGTTCTCGGAGCAATACTAGTCGGGGTAACATTATTGCCTCGACTTTCTTTATTTGCGAAGCTTATATTGTTTTTATTATTTGCTAATGCGGCGGTTGATATATACGCTACTTATAGCGCTACTGTATTGGATAAAAAAACAACGGGTTTGTATAGTATTTATACTGCAATTGAGTTTGCTTTTATAGTATACATCTACTCAAAAACAAAGCTCAATAACAAACACAAACCAATAATTTATTTATCAATAATTACAGTACTGGTTTTTTCTATTATAAACTTAAAGTTTATCCAAGGTGCTGAAACCTTTAATACCTACACTTTTGTATTGGGTGGTTTTTTAGTTAGTATTTTTTCTTATCAAAAAATTCGTAATGCTATAAGTAATGATATCCTTAATGCTACTGATATACTGGTGTGGTTTTCTGTAGCTAATATTATTTTTTATTTAGGGGCTTTACCTGTTTTACTTTCGGCTCCAATATTTGAAGACCGTACTTTGAAAGATTTAGGAAACAGCTTATTTATAATTAAGGATGTAAGCTATAGCTTTTGGTCAGCAATAATTGCAATTGGTTTTATATGTCAGAAAAAGAAAAGTATATAATTTTTATTGTTGTTGTTTCAACTGCGGCTATTGCTATTTTACTATTGGCAGTAATTGACTTAATGCTCCTATATCGTAATAGAAAGCTAAAGCATCAAAAGGAACTTGAAGAACGCAACCGAAAAATTGATGACCTCCTGCAAAAACAAGAGGTGGAGAATGTAAATGCCATGCTAAAGGGGCAGGATGAGGAACGGAAGCGTATTGCCCAAGAATTGCACGATAGAATTGGCAGCATACTTTCTACAGTAAAATTACATTTTAGTAGTATTGAGGAGGGTATAAATGCTTTGAAAGAGCAACAAAGCAAATCGTATACTGAGGCGGTGGGTTTATTGGATGAGGCTGTGGATGAGGTACGCCGAATTTCTCATGATTTGTATGAGGGTTCTTTGGCTAAGTTTGGTTTTGCCACTGCTTTGAGGCAATTAATTGCTGCTATTGAAAAAGCTAATATTATTAAAATAGATTTTATCAATTCTATTGAAGGTGAAGTGGATATAACTGAGTATGAACAGGGATTATATCGTATTACGCAGGAGTTATTGAGCAATACGCTAAAGTATGCTGATGCTAAACAAATTACTATACAACTGAACAAAACAGAAACTGGTATTTTGTATATGTATGAGGATGACGGTAAAGGTTTTACCACTGCCCAAGCAAAAGAATCAGCAGGTATTGGCTACAAAAATATTGAGGCTAGGGTTGCCAAAATAAACGGTTCTTGGGTTTTAGACACACGCCCCGGGCATGGTATGACTTTGATTATTGAAATACCTACTACGCAAACCAAATAAGTATAGGTTGTTATTTTACTTACCTTTAGGTTCTATCATTACCATATTGTGTGGTGTGGGTATTGTGTATTTGTTTCCATAACCTATATAATAATGGTTATAAAGGTGGTATTTGGCTATATTATCTTCAAAAAGTTTTTAGGTTTTCTTGCAAGCTATCGTCCTTCATTTTCCGGTAGGGTGTATTTTGTCCTACATCGTTTGCAAGGTGTTCGCTGGTTACACCCGGTATATAATAGCTTTGTAACCCTAAGCCATTAACCCGCATATTTAAATCACTGTCTTCCAGCCCATACGGGTGGTAATCTTCGCACAAATAGCCCACATTTTCTAACACATGTGGGGTAAGTGCCATCACACCAAAAACCCCTTCGGTTTTGTTCACAGGTAAACCGTTTATTACGTCGGGAAATATGGAGTTAGCTCCGCACCCCCAGTGCAAAGCTATTAAACCGCTATGGGGTATGGCTGTAGCATACTGGTGTATTTTTTTAAGCCAGTTTTCACTGTTTTTAAGGTCATTGCCCAGCAGCACCACCATATTATATCCATTGTCCAGTGCTTTTTTTATGAGTTTATTAAATGCTTTGGCTACCCCGATATTTTTATCTTCAGTGCCATAATATATCAGGCGTTGGGTAGCAAATAGTTCTTCATAAATTCTATTTTTTTGGTTTAGTTCACTTCCATTATCCCACACAAATAAATCTACAGGCATACCTGCTGTATTTATGTTGTGGTTTGTAGTTGCTATGGTTATCTCTTGCCTGTTAAGCGCAATCATGCAGCATGCAATTTTTAGTTCCATTGTTTGCAGTAGTTATTTATTTGTTCGCCGGTAAGTATTTTATTTTTAAATAATATAAGTTGGGTTTAAATGCCTTTGCAGGGTTGCCCACGTATATGGTAAAGGGTTGCATTGCTGTAGTTTTGGTAATTATGCACCCCATACCCAGCATGCTGCCATGGGGTATTTTTTTGTATTGGTGTATTATACTGCCCAAACCTAAATTGGCATAATGGTAAATTTTGCAATGCCCGCCAATTATTGCTGCTGTTGACACCACTACATCGCTATATATTGTTGCATCGTGCCCAATATGCGATTTTACCAAGAACCAGTTGTTGTTTCCAATTTCGGTAGCTTGCTCTACTCCACCGTGCAGGGTTACAAACTCGCGAAAGGTATTGTTATCACCAATTAGGGCTCCTTTATTTTCTTTTGCCGCTTTATGCTCAGGAAATGCTCCTATACTGCAATGGCTTTCAAAACGGTTATTGCTGCCTATTTCACAGTTATTTATAATGCAAAAAGCACCTATATAATTGTTTTTGCCCATTTTAACTGCTTCTCCTACATGGGCAAGCGGATGGATGAAATTACTTTTATCAAACCCCATAACAATGCATTATTTAAAAAATTGATGTTTTTATTTTCAGCAAATGGTACTATAACTCTATTGCTTCTTTTGGGTAGTTTGAAAAAACAGGAAATGATTCTTAGAAAAGGGTGTTTTAATACTGTTTTTCTAAAATTTAATAGTATTTTAGTTGATAGTATTATTAAGCAAATAGTGCTTTTAACGGCACTAAATACTAGTATTTGTGTTGTATCAATTCTATCATATATATGAAAAATACTACCATTTATATTGCCGATGACCATAAAATTTTTGCTGAGGGTTTAGAATCTATTTTAAATGAGGAATCCACTATATCTGTTATGGGTATTGCCAGAAACGGAAAACAACTGCTGGGGATGTTAAAAAATCAAACTGTTGATTTGGTTTTGCTGGATATTACCATGCCCGAGCTTAACGGTGAGGAAACAGCAATGGAAATATTGAACCAATACCCTAATACTAAAATATTAATGCTAACCATGCACAATACTATAGACCATATTGTTATACTTATGAAACTGGGTGTACATGGCTATATTTTGAAAAATGCCGGTAAAGCTGAGTTGCTTTTGGCTATTGAAACCTTAATGGAAGGGAATACATATTATAGTAGCGAAGTAACAGGCACACTAGCTACTGAGCTACGCCAGTTTAACGACTCTAAGGTAAGTTTAACACAACGTGAAATAGAAGTTTTACAACTTGTTTTTGAAGGGCTAAGTACCACAGAAATAGGCGAACGGATTTATTTAAGTCCACGCACTGTAGAAACTCATCGCAGTAATTTATTGGCAAAAACAGGAGCAAAAAACACCGCACAACTTATAAACTATGGCTTGAAGAACGGACTTCTTAAATTGAGCATGTAAAAACACTAAAGTTATAATTTTTGTGCTCTATTTTATAAAATAGCTTTTTTTTTAGCCAAAATTGGTATATTTACAAAACCAACATGCAAGCCACCATCAATTGCTAGTAAAGGCTCAATTATGGGCGCGGCTTTGTGTTGGCTAAATTTTTCGTATGGCTATAACTAATAATAAAATTAATTTAGTGTGCTTGGTGGATGATGACAACATATATACTTATAGCGCGAAAAAAATTCTCAAAGAAAGTCCTGTTTTTGAGAGTCATATAGTATTTAATAATGCTATTGACGCTATTGAACATTTCAAAAAAGTTGCTGATGATGTATCACAAATTCCTGATGTGATATTTTTAGATATTAATATGCCGGTGATGGATGGATGGAACTTTATTGAAGAATTTTCAAAGTTAAAACCTTCATTGAAGAAAAAGGTTACTATATATATGGTAAGCTCATCTATAGACCCGCATGATATTGAGAAAGCAAAATCAACATCAGGAATTGCACAGTATATTGTTAAACCTATCAATATAGAGCAGTTTGAAAAGATATTTAAGTTTTTTGACGTTGAAGCAGCCTAAATAAAACCAATACGAAGTTTAGTACGTATATCCCTTTTTGGGATATACAGTGAATGAAATAGATGAGCATATGCAAAGAAACCAACTACTAAACATAATTCTTGAAGATACTTTAGCCGGATTTTGGGATTGGAACATACCTGCTAATGAAGAGTATTTAAGCCCCACTTTTAAAAAAATGTTTGGTTATGAAGACCACGAGTTAGAGAACTCTCCCGAGACCTGGCAAAAACTTATTTTTGAAGATGACTTGGGCATTGTACTTAAGAATTTTGAAGACCACGTAAAAACTAAAGGAGAAATACCATACGATAATATAGTTCGCTACAGGCATAAAAACGGTTCTACGGTACATGTTATTTGTAAAGGAAATGTAATTGAGTGGGGTGATGACGGTAGCCCTATACGCATGGTAGGCTCGCATGTAGATATTACCAAAATTGTAAATGCCGAACAAGAATTGGTTGAAAATAATAAGCGTTTCAACTTAATTATGGATGGTATTAATGCCGGTATTTGGGATTGGGATGTTGAAACAGGAAAAGAGTGGTGGTCTGACCGATTTTATGAATTGCTAGACTATAAAATTAATGAAATACCGGCCACGTTTGATACGTTTTTAAATGTTTTGCTTCATCCTGATGATAAAAGTAAGGTTGACGAGGCTGTGAAAAAACATTTTGAAGATAAAATTCCCTACAAACTTGAAATTAGATTAAAAACTAAACAAGAAAAATACTTATGGTTTGAAACATCGGGCAAAGCCAATTTTAATGCTGAAGGTAAGCCAGTGCGCATGGCAGGCTCTATAGTAAATATAAACGACCGCCGTAAAACGCAAGAACAACTTACACAAACCAATGAGATGGCAAAAGTTGGAGGGTGGGAAGCAGACCTTATTACCCAAAAAGTGTTTTGGACAAAAGAGGTGTACGATATACATGAACTACCCTATGATACTGAAATAACTATTGAAAACAGCATAGATAATTTTGTCCCCAAGTATGTCCCAATATTGCAAAATGCCATTTCAAACACTATAAAAACTTTAGAGCCTTATGATATTGAGCTAAAACTATTTACTGCAACAAAAAAACAAATTTGGGTACGTGCCATAGGTAAACCGGTTTTAAACCCCGGTGGTGAAGTAATTGGCTTGCAAGGTGTATTTCAAGATATTAATACCCAAAAAGAAAAAGAGGGGCATTTAACCAAATCAATAAATGTAATTACAGAGCAAAACAATCGTTTACGTAATTTTGCCCATATAGTATCACACAATCTCCGTACGCATACCGGAAATTTTGAGTTGATGCTGGAAATGTATAAAAATGAGGATGAGGAGGCAGAAAAAGAAACCATTTTAGAGCACCTTACAAATATTTCTGCCAATTTATCAGACACTATTAAACATTTAAATGAGGTTGTAACCATAAACACATCAACAGAGATTAAAAAGGCCGAGCTTAATTTGCAAGAATATTTAAACAATACTATTGCACTGCTTGATACCGATATAAAATCTACTAATGCCAAAATAACCGGTAACTTTGTAGGGTGGAAAACATTTCAATTTGTTCCTGCGTATTTAGATAGTATTTTGCTGAACTTTATTACCAATGCTATAAAGTATAAGCACCCCGACAAAGATCCTGAACTTGAAATAAGTACTAAGGTTGAAAATGGAAAAAAAATATTATCGTTTAGCGATAATGGATCGGGCATTGATTTAAAAAAGCACGGTGAAAAATTGTTTGGTATGTACAAAACCTTTCATAAAAACAAAAATTCAAGAGGTATAGGTTTATTTATAACTAAAAATCAGATTGAATCATTGGGAGGAAAAATTGAGGTTGAAAGTGAAGTTGGAAAAGGAACTACTTTTAAAATTACTTTTAAATAATGGCTAAAATAGTTGACATAGCATGCGTAGTAGACGATGATGTTGTATATGTATACGGCATTAAAAAAATGCTTAAGAAAAATCCGTTGTGCAAAGAGCTTAAAGTATTTAATAACGGCTTTGACGCTATTGAATTTTTTAAAGATAAAACCAATAATAATAAAGACATTCCCGATATTATTATTTTAGATATTAATATGCCTGTGATGGATGGTTGGGAGTTTTTAGAAGAGTTTATTCCGCTTCAACCTAAACTGGGAAAGCAAGTTATTATATATATGGTTAGCTCTTCAATAGATAAGCATGATATAGAAAAAGCAAAACAAATATCTGCTGTATCTGATTATATTGTTAAACCTATTACCGAGGATAAGCTACAGCAGCTATTTAAGGCGGCATAAGGCATATTTTTTATTTTGCGGTGTGGATAACCACTTCTTTCACTCTCTCTACCGCTAGTATTTTTTTTGTAATTGAGTTAAAAGCTTAAAAAAACCGTTCTCTTTGTTCATTTCAGTAAGCACAAACAGTGCTACACCTTGCTATTGTTGAAAATAGCACTAATTGCACTGCCCTACAAATCTGTACTTTTATAATCAGATAATAGAGAACATTAATGGAGAATAATAACATACTTGCATGTTTAATTGATGATGACCGTGTGCATGCTTTTGTAGTAGAGCGTATGCTAAAGAAAACGTCAAACTGTAGAGATTTAGTAGTTTTTAATGATGGGAGCCACGCACTTCACTATTTACAAAAAACAGCCGATATTGAGAATATACCTGATATTATATTTTTGGATATAAATATGCCTGTAATGAACGGGTGGAATTTTTTGGATGAGTTTGAAAAAATAAGTAGCTCACTACCCAAAAAAATTGATATATATATGGTAAGCTCTTCAAAAAACCCTTTTGATATGGCTAGGGCAAAAACTCTGTCGTTGGTGAAGGACTATATACCCAAACCTATTACTATAAACCAATACTATTCTATATTTAAACCTGACTCTCACCAAATAGTTTAGTGCATACTGCAATAGTACTTATGTTCAAGCCCGCTTAAGCGGGCTTTTTTTATTTATGCTAAACTTTTAAAATGTAATAAGAAACACTTCGTTTGTCACAAAATATATACATTGCTTGTCTTAGTTCCCTGATACTTCATGAAAACGAACGAGAACGATATTTTTGAGAGCTATCGCCCTTTACTTTTCTCTATAGCCTACAATATGCTTGAGAGTATTGAAGATAGTGAAGATATGGTGCAGGAAACATGGCTAACATGGCAAAACATAGCCCATAAAAAAATAAAACATGCAAAAGCATATTTGGTAAAAACAGTTACCAACAAATGCATTAATTGGCTAAACAACCCTCGCCAAAAAAGAACGGAATATATAGGGCTTTGGTTGCCCGAGCCTTTCCAAGAAAGTATTAATGACAAGGAACATACCCGCACAGAAAACTACCAAGCTTTATCCATAGGTATGTTAGTTATGCTGCAAAGGCTCACTGCACAAGAAAGGGCCATTTTTATTTTAAGGGATGTTTTTGACTATGATTATAAGGAACTGGCTGAAATTTTTGAAAAAACACAAGACAATTGCCGCCAAATTTTTAAGCGGGCAAAAGAAAACCTTGGTATCTCAAAAAAAAGGTTTGATGTGGATATGCAAAACCTTCAAAGTATACTAAACAGTTTTATTGCTGCAAGCTCTGAAGGTAATATTGATGCCCTTGTTGAAATACTTAAAGACGATATTGTTTTAATGGCTGATGGTGGAGGAAATGCAGTGCATGTTGGCGAGCAACGCCTTATTGCCGCTCCCAAACCCATATATACTCCATTAAATGTTGCCAAGTTTATACAAAGTATCATGCAAAAAATACTTGCCAATATCAGCAATTTTAGCTTTGAGGTAGTTTTCACAAACAATTCGCCAGCCATACTATCTTTTGCAGATAATAAACCCATTTGCCTTGTTGCAATTGAGCATTCGCAAGAAAAAATCAGTGAGATTTTTGTCCAAGCCAATCCTGAAAAATTAAAACACTTCAAGAAAAAAGGGTAAGAACTGTCACAGTAAACTGCTTTCGGTTGTTTTATGAAAAAACAACAAACAAATGAACTTTAAACAACCGAAATGGCTTTCTAAAACCCATTTCCCTTTTGAGAGCAAGTTTATCAATGTAGCCGGTAATACTATCCATTATATTGATGAAGGAAACGGAAACGAAACTATACTTTTTGCACATCCGCCTGTAGGGTGGCTTTTTATGTATAGAGAGTTTATTAAAATACTATCAAAAAAATACCGCTGTATAGCTTTTGACTTCCCCGGCTTCGGTTTTTCTGAAGCCGGAAAAGGCTACACCTATACTTTAGCTTCACAAGCTGAAATAACTAAAGGTTTTATAAAAAAACTAAATCTTGATAATCTTTATATTTTAGGGCTTGATACAGGTGGGCCTTCTGCTTTTACTGCCGCCGCTGCAACTCCGCAAAGAGTAAAGGGTTTATTATTAACCGACACCCTCCCTTTTCCGGTTTCAGAATATCCTAAAATTGGTAAAATGCTGGGTATAGTAGGCAGCCCCATTTTTAGTTCTTTAAACGCTGCTTTTAATTTATTACCAAAACTCACATTCAATTTCGGAGTTAAAAATCGTAAGCTTAGTAAAGAAGAAAAACAAACTTATATAAAAGCCTTTGCTACCGGTAAGAAAAGACGTAGAGCCACAAAAATATTATTGCAATTAAAGCTGGAAGACACTTTAATGCAGCAATTAAAAACCCATTTTACTACCACTTTTAACAATACTCCCATACTATTAATGTATGGTGAAAACGACCCATTGACAGAATTAGGTATACCCCAAAAAGCCCATCAGCTTTTTAGTAAAACCAAACTAGTTTTTGTTAAAGGCGAGGGACATTTTCCCCATGAAGGAGAGCCATTATTTATGGCTGAACAGATTGATATATGGATTGAGGAAAATAAACTTGTAAATGCATGAAACTTTTAATTATAGCCACACTATTCCCCTTAGCCTTTCAGCTTTTTAGCAATAATATTAGCATAGAACAAATAACATTTAATTGTTACAAAGCAAATACTGATACTGTAAACCTTGCGCTTGGAAAAAAAATCTATAGAAAAAAATGTAGGTTTTGCCATGGCAAAACAGGAGGTAGAAAAACAAGAAAAATTCCTGCACTTAAAAATACTAAACTAAGTCTACACCAAATTACAACAGTAGTTACTAATGGCAGAAACAATATGGCGGCTTATAAGAACCGACTAACAAAAAATGAAATATATAATGTAGCAGCCTATGTGCAAACGCTAAAACATAAAAAGTAGCCTTACCACTTGGCTAAGTGAGGTGCTTTAGCCAGTTATCTGACGAAAGAAGTTTGCTTTAATTATAGTTGAACAAAGATTGCCTGCCCTGCCGTTCAGGCGGGCTTCGCCGTTCCTCCTCGTAATAACGGGAAAGTAAGAATGACAACGCGTTTATATTAACTTTACATCTGCTATAATTTCTAATAAAGCAGGGCCTTTGTGGTTTAGTACCATTTGCATAGCATTGTCTAGTGCATCTTTTTCACTCACTCTCACGCCATAAGCTCCACAGCTATTGGCATATTCGGCAAAACCCGGGTTGTGCATTTCGGTTTGCCAAACTTCTACTTCTAGCGCACGTTGCTCTTTTGATATTTTGCCCAGCTCATTGTTATTTAATACAATAACTTTCACATCCATATTGTGGCGTACTAATGTGGTAATCTCAGCCAAGTACTGGCTTAAGCCTGAGTCTCCTGCTACAGCTATAACAGGTCGTTCTCCTTTTACCGCTGTCCATGCCCCTAATGATGCAGGCAGTGCAAAACCTATAGAGCCTAAATAGCCAGACATTAGAAAATCGTGTTTTTTACTCTCGAAATAACGACCAAAACTATAGGCATTATTCCCTACATCTACACACATTACAGCATTATCGGGAGCTAAGCGGGTAAGACTATCAAAAATGGCTGCTGAGCTTACCCCTTTGCCTCTGTCTTCTTTTAAGCGGGTTTGTTTCTCATCGTGCCATATTTGTTTGCGTTTAGCTATTTCATCAGTAAGGTTTTTGGCTTTGTGCTGCCCTTCAATACCCTCGTACAATAAGCCTGCGGTTACAGATATTTCACCCCAAAGCTGCCCTTCAACAGCATGAAATTTTGCCAAAGCCATCGGGTCGAAATCTACTTGTATAGTTGGTGTTTTATCTGTTATACATGTATGGTTTGAGAAGGATGCCCCGAAAACGATTAGCAAATCAGCCTCATTCATAAAATAAGAAGCTATGGGCGTACCGCTTCTACCCAAAACACCACACCCTAGCGGATGATTGTCTGCTATTAAGCCTTTACCTTTAAAGGTTGTAACTACAGGACAATTCAACTCCTCAGCCAGTTTATAGACAGCTTTTTTATGAAAACGGCTGCCGTGCCCCATAATTATCATCGGTCGTTCAGCTTTATTAATCATTTCAATAGCCTCTTTTAAGTTCTCTTTTGGAGGTGAAATGGTTTGCGGTGTAATGCGGTTTTTAGGGGTTTGTGCTTCTTCGTCCTCACCTGCAGGTTGTTCTTGCACCTCATCAGGAAAGGTAAGGTGGCTTACCTCTCTGTTTAATAAGGCATGTTTCATTGCCAAAGTAGCCAGCTCTGTATGTTTAGAGTCTGTTTGTACCCTATGGTTAAATGGCGCAACGCTTGAGAATGCCTGTACCAAATCTACCTCTTGAAAATTGCCTGTGCCCAAAACCTGTGTGGCTACCTGCCCTGTAAGGGCTATAAGTGGAGCACGGTCTACCTTGGCATCCCACATACCGGTATACATATTGGTAGAACCGGGTCCTGCAATGGCAAAGCAACCTGCCGGTTTGCCCGTTAGTTTTCCATAAGCAGAGGCTGCAAACGAAGCAGCCCCCTCATGTCGAATGGCTATATATTGCAGGTTTCCTTTTTCTTCTTGGCGGCGCATAGCATCGGCAAAACCTAAGTTAGAGTGCCCTACCATACCAAAAACAGTGTCTAAACCCCAGTTTATCAGGGTTTCAACCATTATATCGCTTACTGTAGTTTTGTGCGGCTTTTCTTTGGGTAAGCCCACAAATATCTCGTTGCCTTCTACTTTTAGTTCGTATTTATCTACCCCATCGTCAAAACCCGGGGCTTTGCCTGTACATGGGTGGTAATCCCAGCCGTGCCAAGGGCAACGCAATAAGCCTTTTTCTATACTTCCTTCACCCAATGGACCGCCTTGGTGGGGACAACGGTTATCTAACGCATTAAACTCTCCTTCAAAATGGGTAAGGCATACTTCTTTATGCCCTGCCGTAACCGTCATCACCCGCCCCTCTTGCAATAGGGTTTTATCTTCTAATACTTTATACCAAACTATATTATCGTTGCTCATGGTTAAAATTTTTAATTGTGTGTTTCTATAAAATCGCTTGTAAATTCTCCTTTACCCAAACGCTTAATTTCTTTAGGGTCAATATACAAAACATGCCCCCAAGGCGATGCACTTTCACCGTAGCTTATTACCTCAATAGGGTCGGCAACAAAATCTAAAATTTGTTTGTTAATGGCTTCACCTTCCCTGCCTCTCAAAATAAAATAATCAGTACGCCCAAATTCATTCCGTACACGCAGTACAGGTGGTATTCCTCCGCTAATGCAGCGTATGGCACAACTGCGGTGTACTTTACCTTCGCCATGTTTCATCACTCCGAAATAGCATTTAGGGTCAAGTATTTGCCCTTTTAATTTTAGTGTACTTTCTGCACTGGCAAAGCCTTGTATATCAACTCCCTCCCCTTTTATTTTCACTAAAGATTTTTTGCCTTCTGTTAATTCAAATAAGGCTCTACCATCTCCATATATCAATGTACCGCTAAGTTGTACCTTCTTCCCTTCTACACTGCCATGTTCTTTCTCTATTTGCTCAATAGTTTGCTCAGCACCATGTTTACCAAAACCTATTAACAATATTCCTCTACTATTGGTAATGCTATCGGGGAAATACCCTTCATCTACTAATAAGTATGGAACAGGGTTAGTATATAAATCTCCTTCTATGGTACGCAGGTTTCCATATTCAAACACATAATTAGTAAACTTATTTTGTGAGAATACTATACCCAAAGCAATAAGGGGCAGCAGCACTAATACTACTATCACAAATAGCTTTGTGTGTTTGCTAAAGCTTTTGGGGGCTTTGTCCTGCCAGCCTATGTAAAATTCATCTTTCATAGGGTTATAGGTTCTATTGGTGTTCCTTCGGGTTCAGGCTTGGGGTTTACCCATACTTCGCCATTTTCTACTTTCAGGTGGTAAGTGCTCACTTTTTCTGTAAATGGTGGCGGCGATTGTCCGTTGTGTGGTAAATATTGATACCCGTGCCAAGGGCAGGTTATGCAGCCGTCTATAACCTTACCTTCTCCCAAAGGACCGTTTTGGTGCTTGCACATATTGTTTATAGCACTTAGTTTACCATCGTACTTAAATATGGCTATGTTTTCTCCGTTTATAAGTATGGTTTTGGCTCTGTTATCTTGTATCTCGCTTACCTTGCAAGCTTTCACAAAACCATTTTGGGTTAGAAGTCTCTCTGTTTTTGTACTTTTTACGGCGGCAGTGATATGTAAAGTAGCTATCAGCACAAAACCCAATATTAAAAATATGCCTGTACCCTCTTGTTGTAAATAGCCCAGTGCTACATGCAGTACTATAAGTGCGTAGGCAAGGTATACCAGCATGTGCAGGCTTTTCCAAACTTTGGGGCTAAGGTTCTTTAGCCAAAAATCGTGGCTTGTGGCTGCCATTATAAAGAATATTACCAGTGCTATAAACCCAAGTGTTTGAAAGGGGAATTGGCTTACTTCAGCATATAAAACGTTGGATGTAAATACACTTAAAATAGGGTTGATATCTCCCAAACTGTGGAATTGTAATATGGAAAATACCCCATGTACTGCGGCAACTAAAAACATGGATACGCCCATGTGGCGGCGGTTGTATAGCAAGGGCAAAAAACGTTTATCTAACCTGCATAATGGGCCTATTACCAGTATTACATGTAATAGTAAAAAAGCTGTGGTAGCCGTGGTGCGAATGATTAAAGTTTCAGCAGTAATATTGGGAAAGAAAAGCGTTTGGAAGGCTATAAAGCTAATGGCATATAACAGTATACCAGCCCATAGCACCACATCGTACTTTACTTTTTGTTTGTTCCACAATATAGCTTTGTAACCGGCAGACATTTTTTTAAATGAAGTTTATGGGATTAGGGTTTTGTTTGCTCCAGAGGGCTATGAATATTAGTACAAGTAATACAATGCTTAGTACTATCCAAATGGTTCTATGGCGTTTACGTAGCGTAGGGGTCATTATTTAGCTTTCCTCCACTTGTTAAGTAAAACAGGCCAAAACAAAGCAATGCCCGGTATTAATATCAGCCTAAACCCTATACTTGTTTCTTTAGCCCCTTCATCTACTTTGCTAATTCCCATAGTTATAAAAACTATGGCAAATAATACCCCCAGGGCATAATACAAAGCGATTAAAAATAGAACAATCATTTATTGCCAAGATAATAGTTTTGATGCAAATACACAGTTTCAATATGCATTAACTTTACAATGAATACTTTTTTCAATTTATTTTTTTTGCCTACATTGCGTATGCTATTAATTACAAAACACTTCTTTAAACAATACTATTATGAGCGAACAAAAAATTATTTCAATGCCTGAAGATTATGATATTTCTTTTGCGGAAGATTTAACACAAAACAATACTGATAATATACCCCCTGAAGAGCCACTTAGCACTGAACTGACCGAAGAACAAGTTGAAGTTATGGGGCTTGATACCCCACAGGAAACATCTTTGTCAATGACATCCCTATCTCTTGATGGTGAAAAAAATACTTCATCATCAATTTACGGAGATGTAAACCACGACCAAAATACAAACGACACCAGCCCTGAAACACCTGATATTCAAACCCCGATTAACCCTACTGATGGTATTGTATTTGACACGGAAGCCCAAATGGATAACACAATAGACTTATTTGGAGGAAAAAACACAGGAGCAAACCCATCAGAAATTATTGAAGATGTACCTCTTCCCCCTCCAACCGAAGAAGCTTAATTTTTCTCTTACTATCAATTAATAAAACATGTCAGACATTAATATAACATTCATAAATAAGTCGCAAGATGCTAATTATAGCAGGGTAGTTATATTCCAAAAAAATACTGCCCCCGATTATAATAATATTGCTGTAGCCTGGAAAGTGATAGAAAACATGGGTATGAATTATTTGCATCCGTTTAGCTATTCTACAGACTATTATATAAGCGCAGGTAATACCGGTATGCAAATAGCTGTTGAAAAAAACAGTTTATACGAAGTGCTTGATGAAAACAGCACTGCCATTTTGATGCAACACCCTGATAAGGGTGATAATAAAAACGGTTATACTTTTATAAATAATTTGCCTTTTGAAATAGTAAGTGCCAATGTATATAGCAATGGTACTATTATAGCCTCAGCTGAGTATGTTGAACCCAAACAAAAGGTTGAGTTTGAGTTTGACCCTTTGAAATTATATATAGCCGAAATAAGTTTTGATGTTTATGAAGGAGGGTTATTACCTCCTGAATTTTTAAATGATACGGGCAACTACACAGAAATAGGTCTTGAGGGTATTGAAGAAACGGCTATTGTATGTACCCGTGATGAGAACGGGCATGCTATTTTTACTTTAGAAGATATAGCTACGATAGAGACGGAAACAGCAAACACAGAAGACTAGTTTTCTTCAACATATCAGAAAAATACTTTTTTTAAACCACCACTTTCGGTGGTTTTTTTATGGTTAAATAATTAGTAAGAGTATCTGCCATTAAAACATAAAACCTTAAACTTGCCTATGGATTTTTTAGACCCGAAAATTGAAGACTACGCCGAAGCTCACAGCACACAAGAAAATGATGCACTGAAAGCTTTGAATAGAGAAACCTACGCCAATGTTTTAATGCCCCGCATGCTTAGCGGTCATTTGCAAGGCAGGGTTTTAAGTATGCTTAGCAACATGCTAAGCCCACGCAGAATACTTGAAATTGGCACCTATACCGGCTATGCTGCCCTTTGCATGGCTGAAGGTTTAACAAACGATGGTGTTTTGCATACCATAGATATAAATGAAGAATTGGAAACCATGGTACGCAAATACATAAAAGAGGCGGGTATGGATAATAAAATACAGTTTCATATTGGCAATGCCCTTGAAATAGTACCTGCACTAAATGAAACGTTTGATTTGGTTTTTATTGATGCCGATAAAGAAAATTACAGCACTTATTACGATTTAGTGTTTGATAAACTGCGTAGCGGAGGAATTATAATTGCTGATAATGTGCTGTGGAGCGGCAAAGTACTGGACGAGAAAGAACTGCAAAAAGATGTTGAAACCAAAGCACTAAATGAGTTTAACAAAAAAGTACATGCCGATGACAGGGTTGAAAATGTGCTGATGCCCATTCGAGATGGATTGATGGTGGTAAGAAAAAAATAATATTACCATGAAAAAAGGAATTGGGGTATTTATAACATGTATTATTTTATTGGCAGGTTGTGCAAATAGCAGTCAAAATGCCCATTCGTATAATGAAAAAATAATAGAGGCTTTAAGTGAAGTGGTTCAAGATTTTGAAAGAGTAGTTATTAACTTTAATGAATCAGACTTTGAGACAGCGGAGCTACGCTCGGAAACATGTATAAAAACTTGCGATAGTGCATACCATACACTAAGTAAACTGGGCAGTTTCAACGGCAATGACGAGTTTATAAATGCTGCTAAAAAATCTGTAGCAGGCTATAAACATGTATTAAAAAACGAGTATAAAGACATGATTGAGAAATCTATCTTTATAAATGATAAGAATAATGCAGCATCGTATGATGTTGAAACAACAAAAAAAGTAATGCAGTATTCTGAAGAAGTTTATCAGCTTACAGAGAAAGTAAATACCAAAATATCTAAGTTAGACGACGAACTTGAAAAAGTGCAAATAAAGTTCTTTCAAAAACATAATATCCGTTACCAAAAATGAAAAAAATAACTCTACTTCCATTACTTATTCTTTTTTTAGCCGCCGGCTGCAAAATGGCAAACCAGCATAATGCTGTTGAATATAACGATAAACTTGTAGGCTTCACCAACACCATTGGCGAACGTTTTTTATTAATTGTGGGCGATATTGAAAAAGGTGATTTTAATAAAGCTGAGAAGAAAAGAAAAGCATCAATAAAAGATTGCGACGATGCCATAAAAGGGATAAAAGAAACAGGTGATTTTAAGGGAAATAGCAATTTTAAAACAGCAACGCTTAAAAGAGTAGAATCACTTAAAGATATTATTACCACCGATGTGAAAGAAATGTTGGATGTATTAATAAAAATGGATGGCACGGAAGACTTGGAGGAAATTCTTACTCTTAATTTAGAACTGAAAACTGTTACTGATGAAATGATAAAAAAAGACAGTTTATCTGACGTGCACTTTAATACCGCCCAAGAAAATTTTGCTACAACACACGATATAACTTTGAAGGAAAACCCGCTACAAAAGAAAATTGATGCTATTATCGAAGAAAATGAAGAGTAGCAGTACCTACCCTACTATGAAAAAAAACCTTGCCGTAATTGTTTTCTTTTTGCTTGTTTTAGGCAGTTGTGGCGGGCAAGAGAGTGTGTTGGAATACAATGCCAAGTTATCGCAACAAAATGATAGAGTAGTTGATGGGGTAAATACCTTTTTTAGCTATATGGAGAATGATGATTTTGCAGGTGCCGAAAATGCACGGAAACAGCTAATTGTTATTTGTGATAGTGTGGTAAGCGATATGCAAAAAATTGGCGGATATGAAAACGACAAACAACTGCTAAATGTACTTGTAGATTATGTTGAACTGCAAAAGCAAATGGCACAAAATGAATATAAAAAACTTATTGAAGCCAATATAACTATAGACAAAATAAACAGTGCCACCAGTGAGCCTGATATTGATGCCATTGCCGAAGCTTATTTGCAAATAGACATGTATCGCGATAGTATAGACTACAAAGACTCTCTACACTACCAAAAAACCATAATAGTGCAGAAAAAATTCGGGCTGAAACACGGTTTCACAGTAGAAGAAGGTGCAGAAGAGTAGTTTATTGCATTAGCCACAAAACCTTACCTTCGTAACCAGCTATGTCAACCACCCGATTATACCTTGTGCCCACACCCATTGGCAATTTGCAAGATATTACTCTACGGGCTTTAGAAACCTTGAAAACAGTTGACGTAGTACTGGCTGAAGATACCCGCACAAGCGGTCAATTATTAAAGCATTTTGATATTAGTGCCAAGTTGCAAGCCTACCACCAACACAACGAGCATCAAACCGTAGAACATCTGGTGCAACGCCTGCAAGCAGGAGAAACTATGGCATTGGTAAGTGATGCGGGCACACCTGCTATTAGCGACCCAGGGTTTTTACTGGTTCGTGAGTGTTTGCGAAACAATATTGCCGTAGAAAGCTTGCCCGGAGCCACAGCATTTGTTCCTGCATTGGTAAAAAGCGGTTTACCAAGTAACCGCTTCTCTTTTGAGGGGTTTTTGCCTCAAAAAAAAGGAAGACAAACTGCACTTAAAGCCCTTGAAAACGAAGAACGCACTATGGTGTTTTACGAATCGCCATACCGTGTACTAAAAACCCTGAACGATTTTATTACTATTTTTGGTAACGACAGGCTCGCTTCGGTATCTCGCGAGATTACCAAAATGTATGAAGAAACCATAAACGGAACATTACAAGAAATTAAAACTCATTTCACAACAAAAGCTCCCAAAGGTGAGTTTGTTATTGTAGTTGCAGGTAAAAATTATAAGCCATGATTAAGCTAACAAATAACTATTGGTTTTTATCAATACTTTCGGGCATACTGCTTTGGTTGGCTTGGCCGCCTTTATATACTTCACCTTTAATATTTGTTGGTTTTTTACCCTTGTTATGGCTGCAACACAAAGCACGGCAAGAGGGCACCAAAAATATTGTACTTTGGTTTCATACCTATGTTGCCTTGCTAATATGGAATGCCCTTACCACTTATTGGGTTTGGCACGCCTCAGAAATTGGGGCTGTGTTTGCCATTACGCTAAATGCAGTAATAATGTCGCTTCCGTGGTTGTTCTACCATATTACCCGCAAAACTTTTGGCGATAAGCTTGCCTTCCCTGCCCTTGTATTTTACTGGCTTGGGTTTGAGTATTTGCACCTCAATTGGCAGGTAGCTTGGCCGTGGCTCACTGTGGGGAATGTATTTGCATCTACTCCCAACATGGTGCAGTGGTATGAGTATACAGGTTTTTTAGGGGGTAGTATTTGGGTGCTGGTTGTAAATATTTTAGCCTATAAACTAATTACCAACTATACCCGGGCCAATACCATAAAACTATCGGCAGTGGTATTAGTACCCATTATAGTTTCATATGCTATATTATATAATTTAGACCAAGCCGACCGTGTGCGTGAGCAAGACAGGGTAAATACCTCTGTTATACAACCCAATATAGACCCTTATACCGATAAATTTGGCGGCAGAACACCCCAAGAACAGTTGGATGTAATGCTGCGACTTGCCGAAGAAAGCATCACCTCAAAAACACGTTTGGTTATATTTCCTGAAACATCACTTACCCACCAAATAGATGAATCGGCACTTAACAGCCATGCGGCCATAGTGCAAATACGCAACTTTTGCAGAAAACATAAGGTAAGTGTTTTAACAGGTGCTGATACATACTACTTTTTTAAAGAGGGTGAAAAACTTACACCTACAGCACGTACATATAAAGACAACCTGCACTACGATGCCTATAACACTGCCTTACTAATAGACACTACCAACACGGTACAGGTATACCACAAAAGCAAACTGGTACCAGGTGTTGAGCAACTGCCTTACCCACAGGTATTTCGCCCACTGGAAAAATTTTTCGATTTGGGGGGAACTTCAGGCAGTTTGGGCATACAAGACGATGCGGCAGTACTAACAACGAACGACAGTATAAAAATAGCCCCCATTATCTGTTATGAATCGGTTTTTGGAGATTGGGTGGGCAGCTATGTGCGCCAAGGTGCAGATTTGCTATGTATAATAACCAACGATGGCTGGTGGCGCAATACCCCCGGTTATAAGCAACATTTGCAATATGCAAGGCTAAGGGCTATTGAAATGCGCCGTAATATTGCCCGCAGTGCTAATACGGGTATCTCAGCATTTATCAATTACAAGGGCGAAATAGAAATGGAAACAAATTGGTGGGTTGAGGCACAAATAAACAAAACCACCTCACTAAAACGCAAACTTACCTGGTATGCCAAAACAGGAGATTATTTAGGCAAGCTCAGCGCATGGCTGGCTGTAATGATATTGCTGGCAACCCTTGTAAAAGCCAGAACCAAGAAAGGGTATTAAGTTTTTTTTACTTTTTTATGTAGTTAAGTATTGCTAAATTTATAGTTTGTTGTAACTATCTACTTAATGCTCTTTTTTAGGAAAATAGGTATTGTTTTAGCTTTTTTATGTTGCACAACCACTCTTTTAGCACAAAACCTTGAGTGGGCACACGGTATTAGAGGAGACACTACCTTTATTCCTAATCCCCAGCTACCTAGCCCTTTTTTAAGTATCCCAAGACAGGTAACTGTTGACACAGAAAATAATTCTTATTTATTGGGAGAGTTTGATAACCTTAAGTTCAATACCAATCAAAACACCTCTAATACATTGGTAAAATATAATGAAAAAGGGGAACAATGCTGGCATAAGAATTTTGAAAAAATAAACATTGAAGCTATCGGTATTGAAGATGGAACATGTGATATTTTTTCTTTAATAACTGTTGGTGGCAATACAAAAATTGGCGATTCCACTTATAGCTTTCCAAACAGGCTCCATTTAGTTTTACTAAAAACAGACTCTGCTTTTAATGTCAAATGGGCACGTATTTTATCTGATTCTCTAGGGTATTTGAGTCATACTGATGACAAAGAACTTTTTGTTACAAAAGACAATATTTATTTCCAAATAAGACCATCGAGATATTTTAAATTTAAAAATGTGGTGTACAAGTCAAAAAAGGTTCTTATACCAACCCATAGTAATGTTTTTATTTGGATAAAATTAAGTAAAAATCAAAGCGGCAGTACTACCGAATGGGTTACACCCGGATACTCCTTAGTTGGTTATGACGAACCAATCGGAGTAGACGCTAAGGGCAATTTTTATTCTTTACTCACACATCATTCCACCAACATTTATATCCATGATAGTATATTAATTAATAGTACTAGTGCAATTGTTAGATTTTCATCTGCAACCGGTGCTCTCGAAAAGGTAATACCAATAAATTCTTTTCATTGTCAAAGTGCCACTGTAACTCCTTCAAGCAAAATATTTCTATCCTTAACTTTTGATTCTACATTTAACTATCAAAGCACTACTTTTTCATCAAAGTGGAACCAAAATGCCCTATGCTTATTTTTAGATAGTGCAGGGAATTTGCTTTGGAGTGCTCAGGAAGATAACAGTATAGGTGAAGGATATGCTCCAATTATTAATTCTGCATACAGAAATAATAATATTTATTGCAGTGGTTACTTAACCAGGGGTAATTCGGGGTTTGGAGGTTTCCCTTTAAAACTATCGGACACGGTGAACCCAAAAACCATATTTTATACTGCCCCAGCCTTTGCAAAGTTTGACACACTGGGTAATTGTCTTTGGGCTTTTACAGACTCTCTTTCTAGAATTAACCAAGCTTCTTCAGGACGGGATTTAGCGGTAGATTATAACGGAAACCCCATCGTAAATGCTGCTTTTTCAAAAAAAATACACCTTTTAGATACTTTTATTGATTTTAACAATAACACCACTAATGCTCTTATTTTCAAGCTTACAGACTTTGCTATTTTTCGGGGGTATGTAAAAGCAGGTCCGTATTGTGCGGGCGACACTATTGAAATACCTTATAGCCCTATTGGTAAATTCCAACCAGATAATGAATTTATAGCCCAGTTGAGTGATGAAAACGGAGAGTTTTTCGGGGGTGAGCGCGAACTGGGCAGAGTGAAAAGTAATACTAAGGGAATTGTTAAAGGATTACTACCCCTATTCAATGTAAAAACCAGTGGTAATTACCGTATTAGGATTTTAGCTACTAAGCCTGCCGTACAGAGTTATTACAGACAAGATACTTTACGATTGCTTATCTATAGCCGCGATAGTGCCAATGCGGGAAATGATACTCTTATCTGTAAAGGTCAAAGTGTGCAACTTAGTACTACAGGGGGTAGCCGTTGGCAGTGGAGCCCTGCCAAAAGTTTAAATGATAGTGCATTGTTTAAACCCATAGCTACACCTACTGTAGATACACGCTATAGAATTATTATTTCCGACTCCTCAGGCTGTGGAGACACGGATACGGATTATGTTTGGGTAAGAGTTAGAAAGCCTCTTGATATTGAAGCACCATTTACTGACAGCTCTATATGTAGAGGACAATTTGTTACATTGTATGCAAGTGGTGGAGGGGGTGATAGTACTAACCATACTTTTACTTGGTATGAGAAAAGACCTACGGGTGATGTAGAAATAGGAAAGGCAACAAACAGCATACAAACTACCAGTACACAAGACCCTAAAACGATATATACCGTACTTACCGATAATTGTACCGTTAAGCCTGACACACAGTTTTATACCCTGCAAACATTGCCCCCTCTATCGGTATCTATATGTAGTAGCAGGTATTCTACGCAGGAACTTAAAGACAGTTTGCTATGCTATAATGCCCCTATAAAACTTTTTGCCAAAGCACAAGGTGGTAAAGCTGTAGCACACCAGCTACAATGGTATGGTGATAATGCCATTAATCAGGGAGATAGCTTGGCACTAAGCCCTGCACCACCTAATACCTATTACGTAGTACTAACCGATAACTGTACCGCCCGTCCTGATACTGCTTTTGTTAGTATTTCTCAACGCCAACCGTTATCCCTTACAATTGCAGCTAATGACAGTTTATGTCAGTATGATATCGCTCAATTGCAAGCAACATTTAATGGTGGCGATAGCTCTCAATATCAATTTACTTGGAAAGATATCATAACAGGTTGGTCTGATAATCAACCCAATACACAGCACATACCCAATACTACCACTACCTACATAGCTACACTTAATGACAATTGCAGCCCTGAAGTTAAAGATAGTATCAGGGTTACGGTACATCAGTTGCCCACCCCAGGTTTTTCGGTATCTGATACATTTGGTTGCCCGCCGCTCAACATGAAGCTTACTGATGTTTCAACTAATCACAACCCTGATTTAACCATATGGTATATTGATGGAGATAGGCCTCTTAGTAGTAGCAATACTTCAAAGCTATTTAACAAAACAAGCTTCACTAGTATAAAACAGATTGTTACCAACCCGTTTGGTTGCAAAGACAGCATTTCTAAAACAAAGAAAATTACTATTTTCAAAAAACCTGTTGCCTCTTTCACTGTAACCCCTAAAAGGTTAGAAACTGAAGACCCTGTTAATTTTAGCAGCACCAGCAGGTATGCCTTTAAATACCAATGGGATTTAGGGAACGGCTTTTTGAAGTATAGTAACGGCGATACTTCTGCTATTTATTCTGATTCAGGTTTTAAAACCATAACCCTAGTGGTAGAAAATAGCTTAGGTTGTAAAGATACTGCTTACAAGACCATCCGTATATACAACAAAGTTTACTGTAGCATACCCAGCGGCTTTACGCCTAATGGTGATGGGTTGAATAATACCTTTGCTCCTGAATGTGTAGGTATAAGCAACTATACCTTAACCATTTATAACCGATGGGGGCAAATTATCTATCAGGCTAAAAATGGTGCATGGGACGGTTCTTATTCAGATAAGCCTGCACCTGAAGGAGTATACATGTACAAAATACATTTACATGCCGAGAATAAAAACAAGTCTATGGTATATGGTTCTGTAAACCTTATTCGCTAACTACCTAAAAGCTTGCTTCATATAAAATCAAGAGCCTTTACTAAACTTTTTCCATACCTTTTCCATCTATAGTTATACAGTTTAATCCATTTAATGCTTAAAACCTTTTATACGGTATTGGCTCTGCTATGTTTTTCGCAGCTTAAAAGCCAGAATTTGGAGTGGATTAATTACGTCTCAGGAGACAGTATTGATGCGTCTTTCTCAAAGTCAAGTTTTCCGGTAGATATTGGTGTAGATACTGAAAACAATTCCTATTTAACAGGTCAGTTTTTAAACAAAAGCATTAAGGCACACCTGCCCTTTATGAATTCGATAATTAAATACAATGAGGCAGGTGAAATGTGTTGGTATAAAAACTTCGGGGGGAAAAAGCATCTAGGTGGTAATGTTCGTATTATGAATATTGCAGCTGAAGAAAACACTTGTGATTTATACTCTTTAGTATCATTATACGACTCTGTAAAGTTTGGCGATTCCTCACTCTACTTTAACCCTTCATACATTACTCTGGCTTTGGTAAAAACCGACTCTGCCTATAATATAAAGTGGTTACGGGTTATTTCAGACTCGCTTATGTTTCCCGTTATTCCATCATCATTAGTAGTAACTAATGATAATATTTATATACAGGCAAATACCTATCGCGAGTTTCGTTTTAATGGCACTACCTATTTGCCTGTTAATGCAACTTCCCCTTTGTCGCAAAGACATACCATGGTACTAAAACTAGAGAAAACCGAACAAGGAAGTAGCAACGAGTGGGCATCAATTTTATATGGGGATAAAACAACAGGGTATAACCGATTAGAAATTGATGGTGAAGGCAATGCCTATTGCCTTTGGGTAGGGCATGATAGTGGGCTATTACATATTAATAATACAACCTTAACTGCGCAACCCAGATATGGTATAGTAAAATTAAATACAAACAACGGAGAGCTAAGCACTATTTACCCTTTTGCAGGTGCCTCACTTATTTATAACCTGGAAGTAACCCCGCCTGGAAAAATATTTACTTCAATAGTTTTTGATACGACCTTCCAATACGGCAATCAAAGTTTTACCTCAACTAAAAGTGGTAACTGCCTTTTGTTATTTTTAGATAATGCCGGTGGACTGATTTGGTCAATACAAGAAGAGAATAGTGTAGGTAAAGGGTTTACACAAGCCTCGCATTCAGCATATAAAAACGGGAATTTTTATTGCAGTGGAACACTTAGTGGCGGAAGCACAGGCTTTAAAGGCATACCAGTTACATTTTATGATACCAGTAGTGAAGCCGTACCCATATTTGCTAAGTTTGATACTTTGGGTAATTGCCTGTGGGCTTTTGCAGATTCTAAACCTAACGGCACAGGAAAATTTGCCATGGGGCAAGGTTTAGAGGTGGATAGTGATGGTAACCCTATTGTTACAAGTTTTTTTCAAGACAAAGTAAGCTTGTTAGATACTTCCTTTAAGTTACTGCAAAACAGCACCAATACTTTAATTTTTAAACTGACTGATTATTCTATTTACCGAGGAAATGTACTTAAGGGTCCCTATTGTGCGGGAGATAACATAGATATACCATTTACAAAAAAAGGAAAGTTTAAAGCAGATAATGAGTTTATAGCACAGCTTAGCGATGAAAACGGTGAGTTTATAGGCAAAGAACGGGAACTGGGGAGGTTAAAAGATACTACCAACGGAGTGGTAAAAGGCACACTACCGCTATTTAATGTAAAAACCAGCGGTAAATACCGCATACGTATATTAAGTACTAACCCTGTGGCACAAAGCTTTTACAGGCAAGACACTTTGCGTTTACTTATCTATAGCCGCGATACTGCCAATGCAGGTAATGATACTTTTATTTGTAAAGGACAAAACGTGCAACTGTCTACCACGGGGGGAACAAAGTGGAGTTGGAGCCCTTCAAATTCATTAAATAATGCCTCTATACACGACCCCATTGCCACACCTGAAACCGATACCCGCTATAGAATTATTATTTCGGATTCTTCAGGCTGTGGAAATACCGATACCGATTATGTTTGGGTAAGGGTAAGTAAACCGCTGAATATTGAAGCTCCTTTTACCGATACAACCCTGTGTAAAGGGCAACAGTTAAAGCTATGGGCAACAGGTGCGGGAGGAGACAGCACCCGATATATAATTAACTGGTATGAGCAGCAGCCCAACAATACCATACTTGTAAAAGATAGTACCGCTACCATAACTGTTACTTCACCCCAAACTAAAAAAACTTTCTACGCAGTTTTATCAGATAATTGCTCAGCCAAGCCCGATACATTGTTTTACACTATTTCCGTTTTTGATAAGCTAAAGGCTTCTTTTGTGGTTTCGCCTTCTCGTTTAGAAGTTAATGAACCTATACAATTTACAAGCAACAGCCAAAATGCTGTTTATTACCAATGGAGTTTTAATAACACCTCTTTTGCTTATGGCAATGATGATACCACGGTAATTTTCCCCGATTCGGGTTTTGTAACCATTGCATTAATTGCAGAAAATGGTGCAGGGTGTAAAGACACTGCTTACAAAACTTTGCGGGTGTTTGATGAAACAAGCTGTTATATACCCAATGCTTTTACCCCCAATAGCGATGAGCACAACCCTGTTTTTGCTCCCGTTTGCACAGGAGTAAGTAATTACTCACTTACTATTTATAACCGCTGGGGACAAGAGGTTTACCATGCCCAAAACAAACCTTGGCAAGGACTTTATAAAAACAAGCCTGCACCTAACGGCGTTTATATTTACAAAATAAAACTGCAAGCCGAAAACGGAAAGAAATTGGAGTTTAGAGGAATTGTGCACGTGCTTAGATAAGTTTTAAGGCTTTCTGCTTAGTTCATTATATTCGTCAACCGATAATGAAGCTTACTGAGGGACGTAAATACCTACTGTTTATCTCACTATTGCATCTAGTATTTTTTATACTGGCAATAACTGTTGGTAATATAAAACTGCCTGATAGTATTGATTATATATGGCAAGCTGAAAACATTGAGAGTAAAGGCAGTTTTTATGCTTACGATTTTTCGCAACCCATAAAAATTGATTATTATAGCAAACGTCCCCCTTTTTACGGTTTGTTTGTTTGGGCAATTACTTCCATTATCCCTTCACTATATGCAGTGCTTTTTTTGCAAAATATTTTAAGCATTGTAAGTGCTTGGTTGGTATACAAGTTGCTAAAAGAGAATTTTAAAGTACCCAAACCTGCACTATGGGCTGCATTACTGTGGGTAGCCTTCCCCAACCAGTTGTTATATGCTAATATGATAATGACTGAAACGGTTTTGCAGTTTCTTATTACGGCTGCTTTTTACACTTTTGTTAAGTTTTTGTATGCCCCCCACAAAAGCAACTATATTTTTTTGAATAATATGGTATTGGCTGTTGCAGTACTCACCAAGCCTGTAATGCTATACTTTTGGATAGTTAATCTTTTATTTTTTATTGTTATTGCGATAAAACAGCGCAGGTTTTTTCTTCCTCTCCCCGTTTTGCTCATCCCTGCGGTAATGTTGGTTTGGATGGAAAATAATAAGGAAACTACTGGATACAGGCATTACTCATCCATTACCCATGTGAATTTAAAAGACTATAACACCAAATTCTTTTTATTGAATAAATATGGTGAGGAAGTAGCTGACAGTACAATCTCACAAATAAATACTAAAGTGGCTACCCTACCCACATACCAACAACAGGTTGAATATATCAAGGATACTACTACCTCTATTATTTTGAGTGATGTATGGGGTTACGGGAAATTCCATGCTAAGGGTATGGTAAATTTTATGGCTGACCCCGGTAGGTTTGATTATGTAAACTTTTTTAATGTACCCCAAACCGAAAATGTGGGATTGATGCACTATATAAGCAAAGGCAACTGGGCAGAAATGAAACAGTTTATAAACACTCAACCCCTATGGCTTATTGTAGTGATGGTATTGGGCATTATAGCCAATGGTATTGTTTTAGTTTCAGCTTTGGGACTGCTTGCTGCAAAACACACTCCTTTATTAATTAAACTGTATTTACTGGCTTTTGTGTGTTATATATGGTTTTTAACGGGGGCTATTGGTGCAGCCCGTTTTAAAGTACCTATTTACCCTTTATTGATTATTGCAGCTACCCTAGGCTGGGAATGGTTTTATAATTACCGCAAAAAATTAGAACTAGGCAAAAAATAACCCAATTTAAAACCAAATGAATAGTTAGTATAAGAAGGGCTACCATCATAAAAAGCATTAGCATCAATACTTATCCCATCTACACTTACACCAATAAGAAATTTACTCTTGGTAAGTAAACTGATTGAAGTTCCGTAAGAGGTTCTCCTACTCAATGTAACATAAACCGGAGTTATTAAAATATGCCCAAGTTTATCAATTTCGTTAATATAACTAAGGCTTAATGAAAGATAAGGGTCAAGGCTGGTTTTATAAGTACCGTAATATCCGTTATAAGTTTGTTTAGCTTGGTTGTTTCCTCTATTCACTGGTATTATAGAATCATATTGTAGTTGGTTAAGTTCCTCAAAATTATCATTGCCAATAACTCCGAACTTAACACCTAAATTAATTTTAGAACTTGTAAAATGGTTTATACCTGCACCTAAATATATATTCGAGAAGTTTGCAGTATTGAAACTTACATTACTATCAGAGCCATTTGTTAAAGGAATAAATGTAGCTTGTTTGAACGATGTACCATTTACTCCAAGATCAATAAATAAATTAGTTTGCGAATAAGGCTTGGGTGGTAAATTTATAACACTTAGTTGTTGCTTTATTTTGTCGTAGTATTTTTGTGTACGCTTATAGTTTTCTTCTACATATCCAAAATTGAAGTTTATAATAAGCCTCTTAACTTTATTTGAAAAACCACTGTTGCTTTCTTTTAAACGATTAGCATAACTCTTCCATTCTTTTATTGTTACTCTTGTGGGACCATTCTCTAAATAAATTTGCTTTAAACTATCTGCTAATACCGGATATTCTTTAGCTATCTCATCAATCTCACTAAAAACAACAACAGTATCATTAAATTTCTCTATAGAATCTTTAAACCAATATTCTTTTTCTTCTCTCAACATTTGCTCATAAGCTGTAAGAGATTTTAGTTTTGCGGGGTATTCTGTTGTAAATGCTAGTCCCGCAGTGAAGAAAAACCTGTATGATGTAGCATCGAACCCATTATTCAATAAGCCACTTATACCGTTCCGTTGTTGTCCTATGGCATTTATACCGAAAATTGATGAGCGTTTGTGGTATTTATTATCAGGTACATTATAGAAGCTTGCAGCAAATTGTCCCTTTGCAACATCAGTTGCTATACCCACACCTTGTAAAAGAAGGGTTCTATTACCCTCAGCATCTATATCAAGAGCCTGAGCATTAATTGAATTAGGATAGCAAACAAGTACTGCTAAAAATAAAGTTAAGGGGTATAATTTTTTCATAATTGCCATGATAATTGCAACAAGTATACCTTTTTATAAAAGTTTGATAACAGCAGTTACTAAAAACACAAAGACATACAGTAATATTACTGCCAAAATGCCACAACTAGATTAGTGGCTTAGCTATTGCTATTATTTGAAAAAAATGGCATCTTTGCCCTCCATTTTAGATTTAGACTTTTACGATTATGTACGGCTTAATAATAGGTTTAACAATTTTTGCAGCTATTTTACTAATACTTGTGGTATTGGTTCAAAAACCTAAGGGTGGCGGTTTAGCCTCTCAGTTTTCTTCATCAAACCTGGCGTTTGGTGTGAAACGTACTTCTGATTTTATTGAAAAAGCTACTTGGGGTTTGGCTATTGCCATTATAGTACTTTCTATGAGTTCTAACTTTTTTGTTGGCGGCAGCGGCAGCGATAGTGCCGGCGAGGCTATTAACAGAGATCAGTTAGACAATATTCAGGTAAACCCCAGCAATACAGGTGGTCCTCAGCTACCTGCAGGACAGCCTCAACCTACTCAGTAATTTTATTGTATAATGTTTTGTACCAATAACCGCTTGGCTATGGGTAGTAATGTTTCTGTTTGCGGAAGAATATTTTTTGTTTCTGCCAAATAGGTAGCAGGGTTAGGCAACTCTAACCTGGTTTTTATTAACTCTTTTTTTATTCCTTCAAAAGTATACACCAAGTTATTGGGATAGCTGGTTATCCATGTGGTATGTATGCCCCTGTATTTTTCACCCGCACTTTCAAACAAGTTTACCTGATATTGGTATACATTGGTAGTACTTGTTTTACCGCTTTTTAATAATAAATACCCTTCTTTTTTATAAATAGGTATAATGCCTACAGGACTGAAATGAATTGTTGCTTCTATGGTATTGTAGCGGCTTTTACCTTCTGAAAGCTCCGTTTTAAGTTTAGGTATTGAAAACTCTACTACACGTGTAATGGTTTCCATTAATTCATCGTCGTTTATGGTTTTTTCATATTCTATTTTAAAGTTCTTCAAATCGAACTTGGAGATATTTTTCGGAAACTCTTTGTATACTGAATTTTTTGTTTTTAGAAACAATTTTAAGCTTTGATAGTGCTGATATAACTCCGCTAAATGCGGATATAAACGGTTTTCTTCAAAGTTATGGTGTATGTGTTGCAGGTAGGCAAGCAGTATGTATTTTTTATATTCAAAATCTTGTAATCCTTCAGTAAACCAATTCAGTTTCAATTTCTTCATCGCAATTCCCTCCTTTACCCTAATATACTAAAAACGCTGCAATAATGCACTATAGTATGGGTGGATTACGTTTTTACCGTCCTACAGATTCCTTTTTTAAAAAGGAATGACAACCCACCGCAATAATGCATTATAGTATAGATGGATTACTGCTATCACACAGATACTGAATCCAGTTCAGTATGACTTTCCCGCCACACCCTTCGACTCCGCTCAGGATGACAGGGCGTTTAATGGCAATGTGTAAACTGCCGATAGAAAATAAATAGATTGCTTCTTCATCCTAAGAAGGATTCATCGCAATGACGAGGTAAAAGGTTTATTTGCTGAAATTCTTTTTTATTTCTACCATAAAGGGTTTGTATATCCCAGGGCAGCAAGCCACTATTTCTTCACCGAAAAGGTAGTTTTTGCCACCACTAAAATCTGCTACTTTACCTCCTGCTTGTTGCACTAAAAATATACCTGCTGCACAATCCCATGCATGAAGTCCGTATTCAAAAAAACCTTCAAAACGTCCTGCTGCTGTGTAGGCAAGGTCTATAGCTGCACTACCCATGCGGCGTAGTCCCCGTGTACCTTTCATAAAAGTTCGTAAACTTTCTATATAACCTTCCATACCTTTAAACTCATAATATGGGAAACCTGTTGCCAGCAATGAATCTTGTAATTTTTTTGCTTTTGACACTTGTATTTCTTTTCCATTTAGGTAGGCTTTGCTGTCTTTCCAGGCATAAAAGCACTCGTCTTTCATTATTTCATATATCACCCCCATTACCAGCTTCTCATTCTCCATTAAACCCACACTTATAGAGAATATGGGCAAGCCGTGTATAAAGTTGGTAGTACCATCCAACGGGTCTACAACCCACTGGTATTTGTGTTTTTTGCTTTGCTCTACGGTATCTTCTTCGGTTATAAAGCCACAATCTTCAACCAATTGGTCTAAGCCTGTAACCAGCATTTTTTCGGCTGTAACATCTACATAACTTACCAGCTGGTTGGCACTTTTCTCGTTTATTACTTTACTATCAAACCCTGTAAACTCTTTTCTAATAAAGGCTCCTGCTTCTTGTATCACTTCTATTGCCTCGTGGCAAAGTTTTTCATAATTCATTGCCGCAAAGGTAGTAATTGATGTGTGAGGTAAGGGGTTAAGTTTTATAACTGCACAAAATCGAAATTCTGTATCGATGTATCGTATTTTACACTGTTTCTTTTCAGTTGTTCTATTATTCGCAGGCTTTCTTTAGAAAAAAGAGTGTCGCTTAGCCTGGGGATATTAGGCAATGAACCCCCGCTTACTCGTGCATTGGATAAAGGCGATAACTGTAACGGCAGCTTTTGCTTTGGCCTATAGTTTTGCCTGGGCGATTCAAGATATACGGTATCGTATATTTTTATTTCGTTAGGCATTTGCTTTGCCCCGTTTACAAATACCGTATCGGTTTTAATATGGGTAATAACTTGTGGTTTTTGGTGCTGTGAGCTGTACCACCCCAAACTAAGTGCTGCTACGGCTATAAGTAAAAGGCTTGCTGCAGCCTGCCAAAATACTATAGGTGTAAATCGCTTTTTCTTTTCAGGGTAAGTAGCATCGAAAACAGTATGCAGTTGTTGTAATGCATCGGGTTGAGGATTTACTGCTTCTTCTCCTGTTTTAGCATAACCTGTTGCTACTATGGCTGCCCGGTGCAAGTTGGTATACTCTTCTTCGCTAATATAGTACTGCAACTCTAGCTTTTGCTGTGGGGTAAGAGCAGTATAGGGTGTTTGTTCTATCCAATCAAAAATATGTGCGGGTATATTTTCCATAACTATTGTTTTTTTGGGTTAAAGTGAGGCATATGCTCTGCTAATTTTTTTAATAAATAATATATCCCTGATTTTACTGAACCTTCAGGACATTGCATTATTTGTGCTATTTCTTTTATTGTTAAATCTTCTCGAAAACGCAGGGTCAATATCATTTGTTCTTTTTGCGATAGGGTATGTAGTATCTGCTCTATTTCTTTGTTAAAAATACTTTTATCTATTTCTATATTTATAGTGGGGTATTCTACGGTTTCTATTTGTTTGGCAACATCATCATTTATCCGCTCTCTGTTAGTTGTATTGCGGGTATAGTTATAGCATTGGTTTTTTGCCAACGTATATACCCATGTCGAAAATTTTTTATTGGTATCAAACTGGTGCGGTTTTTCTATTATTTGTACAAATACGTCATGCAATAGGTCTTGTGCTTTTTCTTGATTGAAGTTTAACAGTTTATACATGAAAAATAACAACCGCTTGTGGTAGCGGTTGTATAATTCATTAAAGGCTTTTTTATTGCCTTTACCAATGTGTTGCATTAGCTCCTCATCAGTAGCTGTAGTATATTTTTTTGTTATAGCTTGCAATTACTTACCAGTGAAGTAGTTATGTTTATTATGCACTTTCCATGCCTGAGCTATTACGATAGACTTTATTTTCTTTTTCTTTTCGGGTTGGGGGTATTTCCGCGTCCTACCTTCATCATCAGTTCATGTCCTTTTTCTACTTCGCCTGAAGCGAAGTAATGTCCAGCTAATTTACCCATAGAAAGCAAATAGTTAAAGTTGATTTTCGTTACTAAGTCTTCAGAGATATCGTGAAAAAAACGATTGAAATAAAACAGATAATCTAGCAGGTAATTTTGCTCGTAATTTTTTCTCAGTTTGGCATAAACATCAACATGTTCCTCTGAATATTGAAAACATAAGCCTGTTAAATACACCTTATCCCAATGCCACTCTATTAGCTTTTTTCCAATGGTAACAGCTATATATACCGGTCGGTTTTTATTATTACTTGCCAATATTGGTAAAAGTTCTTTTTCAAATCGCTTTAATGTCTCTTCGCTTTCAAAAGGGTCGTATTTAATGTTTTCTATCCCCAGTTCATTAAAAAGCTTTTCGCGGTATTCTTTTACCATTATGAGGCTTGTATTTATTACAATTATGTTTTTACGAAGATTTCTTTCCGCTTGCAGCATCCAAACGGGGTAAGTATCGTTATCGCCAACTGTTACTAAAATTGCATTCTTGTCTATGCCCACCATCATATTGTAGCAGTAGTATAAAAAGCCGGGCGAAGTCTCAGGGTCGTTATACAGTTTTTTGCTGTATAAATCGCGGCGCACAGTATCGCGTTGTAGTTCACTAATATTTATAATATCAGTAAAAATAGCGGGGTTATCGGGCTGCATTTCTAATGCTTTTTCTAAATGGTGTAGTTTACTCATATCGCCTAAGCCGGTTTGTATCCATGCAGCATGGTGATACTCAAAGGTATTGGGTATGGCTTTACTCATATTTTCAACTATTAATGCCAGTTCCTTATCTTCAATTTCTTTGGCGGTAGAGTCATCCTCATCATGCATTATCAAAATGCGTTTTACCTTAAAGTAATTGTACCACGCATTGGCATTCTTTTGATTCTTGTCTACCTCCTTTTTCCAAAGTTTCAATTGCGTTTTATACCATTCTGTAGAGAAACGAACTTTGGCAAAACTTTTAATCGGCTGAGGCACTTGTGCATTTGCAAATGCTGTAACAAGTAATAGCAGGCAAAGGATATAAATTACTTTTTTCATTTGTTGGGTGATTTTGTAATTATACCCGCAGGTTTTTGTTTGGGTTCAAAACAAAAGAGAGGGGTGGCGCGCCGTAGGCGCGCCACCCCTCTCTTTTAAAACTTTTTGCTTTACTATAGTATTATTTTAGGCGTATAGGTGTGGCTATAAGTTTTCGCCAATTTGCAATTACTTCTCCAGGGTTATTCATTTTTTCACGAAGTTTAACTTCCTGCTCATTTCTGTATTTTTTTAGTTCATTAGCTCTAAAACTGTCATACCTGTGGTTACTGCCGTCCTTTTTATCACTATATATTCTTTTCTCTATTCCGGTAGCTACTCCATTATCAACTATTCTTGCCCAATGTGAGGGCTGAAAGGCTGCATACTTGCTTTTGCGCCTTACTTTAAAGTAGGCAGCAAATTTTTCAGTATCAATTTGTTTTCTTCTTTTGGCAACAATTTCTTTCAAGGTTTTATCTGCAAAATCAGCAAAGTCTTTGGCTGTTTTTGCCAGTGTCCCTGTTTTAGGTTTCCCATAGCTTGATTTATTAGCAGGTTTCCACCCTTCTTTTTCATTGCCGTTATAAGGGTCTACATTTGCCATTTCTTGTAACAGCGATAGCTGCAATGATGCACCTATCATAAACACGGAAAAGCCTGCATGGGCATTGTCTTTCTGTTGCAAAGTACCTAACATTCCCCCCGGACCTGATAAAAAGGTTTGGTCGTATTTCTGTAATAAGTTAAATAGGCGTTTACGGTCTTTTTCTTTTTTAAGGTTGGACTGTTCACGGGCGGGCAAATACTCGTTGTTTACCTTTTGCACCACATTATTAATAGCTCCGTTAATAGAATCTATTTTGCTTTGTTGTATTCTTTGCCCAACAATTTTGCTTATTTCGGCATATACCTCATCAAAGTAACTGGGTACACCCGGCGGGAAGATTTCGTCTAAAATAGCGTTTACAATAGCACCTCCCACAGCACTCACCATACCCGATGCGAAGTTTGAAGCTATAAATTTCACTACCCCACCTGCAGTAATATCTTCACTGCTCACGGCAAATAACTCTGTTACCGCTTCTCTTTCCTCTTCTTCAATTTCTACCTCTTGTGCTATGGGCTTAGCAGAGTCACCTTCAATTCTAAGGTTAAGTACCACAAAATACAATACAGCAAAATTGGTAGTTCTTTCCAGTACAACAGTTCCAGCGGGAATCTCTTCAAAGTCTTCTTTCAGCACACTTACAAAATCATTCATAATAATTTCATTGGTAAGTAGCGGAAAATTGGCATCAACAGTTTCTAAAAGACACTCGATATTTTTTTGGATGGCTTTGGGAATTTTAGGAAGATTTTTTTGTGCAACCAGTTTAAGTTTTACACCCTTCGGTGCTTTTTCTCTCACTCTTTCTGCCCCGGGGAAATAAAATTCATTTAATACATTGAGTTTAACATCAAAATACTCTTGCGGGGTTTCTGATTGAAGTTTGCCGAAAATCAGCATAATTTCAGGAGAAAGATTATTGAGCTTTTTTGTTGATAGTGCTTTCATATTTAATCAATAGTTTCCCAATGATAAGCAATTAATTACTATATATCATGTAGTGCAAAAAGTAAAAACAAAGTCATAATAAATAATAGTAAACAGCTTTTGCAAAACCTACCTGCAGTAATTTGAATGCCTAGCCTAAAATGGTTTATTTTGCAGGGCTAAAGCAATATACTATGATGAAACGAATAGCCTTTTTTATACTTTTTGCATTGGGATGCATCTCAGTTAATGCACAGAATTTAACTCCGAAAATAGTTGAAGGCGACCCCTATAAAGTACATTATTATACGCTTGAAAACGGGCTTACGGTTGCACTTACTGTAAACAAAAGTGCACCTCAAATACAAACCATGATTGCGGTACGTACAGGAAGCCGAAACGACCCTGTCGATAATACGGGTTTAGCCCACTATTTGGAGCACATGCTATTTAAGGGTACTGAAAACTTTGGAACGAAGTCTTATGCCGGTGAGAAATATTACCTTACGCGAATAGAGTCTTTTTATAAGCTTTATGGTGAGTCTAAAGATAGTGCACAGCGTGCTAAACTATATGGTTTTATAGACTCGTTCTCTTACCTTGCTTCGCAGGTAGCTATTGCCAATGAGTATGACCGCATGATGCAGTCTTTAGGGGCAACTGGTACCAATGCCTTTACCAGCACAGACCAAACAGTATATATAAACAATATACCCAACAACCAGCTTGAAAAATGGCTCAAAATTGAATACGACCGTTTTAACTCGCCTGTATTCCGTCTCTTCCATACCGAGTTGGAGGCTGTGTATGAGGAAAAAAACAGAGGGCTGGATAATGATAATATTAAGGCTTACGAAGCTTTACTAAACGGGCTTTTCCCAGTGCACCCTTACGGCACACAAACCACTATTGGTACGGTAGAGCATTTGAAAAATCCATCGCTACAAGCCATTAAAAAGTATTACAACACCTATTACAACCCTGTAAATATGGCTTTGATTATGAGTGGTGATTTTGACCCTGATAAGGTTATTGCTTTGGTAAATAAATATTTGGGGGCATGGAAAAACAAGCCTGAAACAAAATCGAAAAACGAGTTTGTTATACCTGACAGTTTAGAGCTAATTGCTTTTCAGCCTTATGACCAAGTTGTTGAAGTAACAGGTCCACAGCAAGAAAAAGTGTATATGGCTTTCCGTGCAAAAGGTGCCGGAAGTGATGACGATGTATTGCTGTATATGACGGATATGATTTTGGCAAACTCGCAGGCGGGTATGTTAGATATTAACCTGAATAAAGCCCAAAAAGTGCAGTATGCAAGTTGCTCACCCCTTACTATGAAGGAATATAGCATGCACTATTTTATTGCTATACCCAAAGAAGGGCAAACACTTGATGAGTGCAAAGCTTTGGTTTTAGGTGAGCTTGAAAAACTGAAACGCGGAGAGTTTGATGTGAGTATAATGCAAGCCATTGTAGACAATATGCGCCTTGACCGTGCTAAAGCTTTTGACAACAATAGCAGCCGTGCATCAAATATTATGGAGGCTTTTACTAACGATTATGATTGGAAACGTTATGTAACTATGCCCGACAGGCTTGAAAAGCTTACCAAAGAAGATGTGATGGCATTTGCCAAACGTATTTATGTACCTGAAAGACGGACTACCGTTTTGAAGCTGCAAGGCAAGGATAGCACCATACAAAAAATACCAAAACCTAAAATTACCCCTATTGAAACCAATAGAGAAGCCCAAAGCCATTTCGTAAGGAAGTTGAATGAGTTGCAGGTAGAACCTATACAAGCTGTATTCCCTAATTTTAATGAAGAAATAAAAACTACCACTTACGGCAAGGGTAAAAAAGCTGTAAAATTCTCGTATGTAAATAATGCCCAAACTGATTATTTCTCACTTAGTATACGGTTTGATATGGGTACGAATAACCAACCCTGGCTAGACCATTTGGCTGATTACATGCCTTATATAGCTACATCCACCAAAACTAATGAGCAAATTAGCCGTGAGTTTTTCAATTTGGCGTGTGAGTATGGTTTAAGTGTTGGCAATGAAAGCAGTGTAATATACCTAAGAGGGCTCAACAAAAATTTTGACAAGGCTTATGCCCTATTAATGGAAATGTTTAGCCAAGCCAAAATTGATGAACAAAAATGGCAAAACTTAGTAGCTGATGTATTAAAATCTCGTGCTGATGCCAAAACCAATAAGGGTGTTATACTGCAACAAGCGCTTGCCAGCTATGCCAGATATGGAGGCAACAAAAACCCTTTTACTTATAGAGTTAGTGAAAAGAAACTGAAAGGTGCTAAAGCCAAAGACATACAAAAAATGCTAAACGGTTTACTGCGCTGCAAGTACAATATTTGGTACTTTGGCTCCGCAGGGCAGGAAGCTGTCGCACAAAAAATAACCAACTTGCTGCAACCTGCCAAAAAGCTGAAAAACCATCCTAAGGCTAAGAAGTTTAAGCCTGTGAAGCACAAAAAGAACACTATATACTTTGTGCCTTATGATATGGTACAGGCTGAGGTAATTTGGCAACGCCCCATAAACAATTTTGAGGTAGGCGATTTTACTGCCGCCAGAGTATTTAGTGAGTATTTTGGCACAGGTATGTATAGCTTGGTTTTCCAAACCATTAGAGAATCTAAAGCTTTGGCATACTCATCGTTTGCATATATTAATGCCCCTGCCGATAAAGGGAAACCCGCATTTGCCATAGCTTATGTGGGTACACAAGCCGATAAACTTACCAGTGCCATGAAAGGTATGCACCACCTTATGGATTCTATTCCTAACGACCGTTTTATGGGTAATGATGCAGGTGAATCTGTACGCAAAAAAATTGCTGTGAAGCGTATTACTCCTAATGATATGCTACAGCAACAACGAAGCGCAAAAAGATTGGGCATTGAACAACCTGTAGACCAGATTATTTATAATGGTTTGGGGCAAATAAACCACGAAGCATTAAAGGTAATGCAACAACGTGCTTTTGCAAACAAAAACTTTGCTATTTGCATAATAGGTTCTAAAGAAAGAGTTGATTTGGAAGCATTGAAAGCCTTTGGTGAAGTGAAAGAACTTACCCTTGAAGATGTTTTTGGGTATTAAAATTAAATTACTTAAGCACCAAAGCCACTTGAAATTCAAGTGGCTTTGTCATTATTTTTTATATTATTTTTTACCCATTCGGGTATAAAATCTGCTTTAAAAGTCACTTTACCTTCTTTATAACTAACTATCAAATCAAAGTTATTGGTATTATCTATTATATAACTTCTATTACAATAACCAATAGCATCTCTCATAAGCTTTAAAGACTTCCCATAACGTTCAATAATTTTTTGTTTTGCAACGTCATGCCCTCCCTGCTTTACCCTAGTAGCAACTCTACTGACATTTAGTTCAGGACTTTTGGTCGCTATAAAATACAAATATGTTCTATAACCAGCTTGTTTTGCTCTTTTTATCAACCATAATTTACTCTCGTGAGACATCACAGTTTCAAATGAAAAAGACTGTCCCGTAGCTATAAGTTTCTCTGCCAAGAATGAAGTAATAAATGAAGCTAAATAAGAGTTTATGCTTTCTTCTTTTAGTGCAGATTTAAGAATACCACTTTCTATAGTAATAAAGTTAAGAATTTCTTTACCACCAAGCCGCTTTAACAAGGTAGATTTAATAATATGTTTCTCAAACTCATTTTGAGTAACCTTTATCCTATAAGCATTGAAACTAAACTCTTGTTTTTCTCTTAAGGTTTTCTCAAACCTATCAGCACTTAAATAAATGCTTGTATGTATTGATTCTGAACTCCTTAATAAATCAAAAAGAGTGCTTTTACCCGAACCGTTTGGTCCCGCAAATACCCTCAATCGTTTCATTGTTCATCAACAGTTGAAACATCTTCATCCTCTTGATAAGGCTCTAAACGACCATCAGGATACTCATAAAACACTTCGCCATCTATTAAAACAGTAATAGGCAAATTGTTATCAAAAGCTTTTTTCTTTGCTTTTTTGCCTGCACGTTTCAACAACTTAGCCAATTGTTCTATTGTTAAAGAGTCTTCAGATTTATCATTTATAATATCCATAGTACTTAGTAATAGTAAAACTACTATTCTATAATATACAAAAAATATCCAACTATTATGCTTCCGCCAATATCTCTACCTTTTCTAATACTTGGTCAAGGTCGGCAATAAGGTCTTCAATATCTTCAACGCCCACACTTAAGCGAATAAGACTATCGGTAACGCCTACCTTTTCGCGCTCGCTCTTGGGTATGCTGGCGTGTGTCATGCTAGCAGGGTGCCCAACTAATGACTCTACTCCCCCTAAAGATTCAGCCAAAGCAAATACCTTAAACGATGAAGCTGCTTTAAAAGCCTGGTCTTTATCATCGCCTTTCAAGGTAAAGCTAATCATACCGCCAAAACCACGCATTTGCTTTTTGGCAATATTGTGATTTGGGTGGTCTTCAAAACCGGGCCAGTATACTTTATCTACTTTGGGGTGGTTTCTTAAGTGATTGGCTATTGCAATACCGTTTTCGCTATGGCTTTTCATGCGCAGGTGCAGGGTTTTAATCCCACGTAGTGCCAAAAAGCTATCCATAGGGCCTGGTGTAGCACCGCAGGCATTGTATATATAGAATAAATCTTCATACAATTTCTTATCGTTCATACACAATACGCCCATTACTAAATCGCTATGCCCGCCAATGTATTTAGTAGCACTGTGCATTACAATATCAGCGCCTAAATCCATAGGAGTTTGGTTATAAGGCGATGCAAATGTATTATCAACCCCCAATAGTATATGGTGTTCTTTGGTTATTGCTGCTACTGCTTCAATATCAATAATTTTTAGGGTAGGATTGGTTGGTGTTTCAATCCATACCATTTTGGTATTGGGGGTAATGTAGTTTTTAAGATTATTAGGGTCGTTAAAATCTATAAACTTAAATTCTATACCCAATGGGGCAAATATTTGTGTAAATATGCGGTATGTACCGCCATATAAATCGTCTCCCGCAATTACTTCATCACCTGGTTTTAATAGTTTTATTACGGCATCAATAGCTCCTAAACCGCTACTGAAACATAAACCATATTCAGCATTTTCAAGTGCTGCTATACAGTCTTCTAAAGCTTTACGGGTTGGGTTAGTTGCACGTGAGTACTCAAACCCCTTGTGCTGCCCCGGAGACTCTTGTACATAAGTACTGGTTTGATAAATAGGAGTCATAATAGCTCCTGTAGTTGGGTCTGGCTCTTGCCCCGCATGTATTGCTTTAGTTCCGAATTTCATTTAGTATTATTTCTTTAAATCTCAACAATTAGTGCCGCATTAATCGCACCAAAACACTACAAACCTACTACAGTTTTAATAGGTGTCCAAAAAAACAAAAAAAGCCTGCAAGATTTTTCTAGCAGGCTTATTTATCTGTTTGTAAAAAATTTAACTTTTATCTTCTTCTAAATCTTCGTGGTTATCGCCACCTAAGCTGTAATAGTTATTTTCTTCATCTTCTTCACCAATATCTTCCATTGCATCATCCAACTCTGCACCGGGAACATCTAGTTCATCTGTATCGCGTACTTTGCTTTCACGTCCTTCCCGTTCAGCATCTACCTCATTCCACTTATCTTCCTCGGTTTCATTTTTTGGGTCTTCCTCCTCCTCGTTATACTGCTCTTTTTTACTTTGAGTATAAATATCTTCTTTCTCAGGGTATGGAGTATAACCCGGTAATGGTTTTTCTTCGTTGTTATTCTCGGTACTCATAATTGTAGTATTTATTGCACTAAGTTACAATACTATCTCTTGGCTTGCAATGATTAAAGTCAGTTTCTACATTAGCATACCGCCATCAACATTAATGGTTTGCCCTGTAATGTAAGCCCCCATATCACTAGCCAAAAACAAACATGTATTGGCAACATCTTCAGGAGTACCGCCACGTTTCAGCGGAATAATATCTTCCCAACTTTTCACAATGCTTTCATCTAAAGCATCAGTCATCTCTGTTTTTATAAAACCCGGCGCTACTGCATTGCAACGTACGTTACGTCCGCCCAATTCTTTTGCCATAGACTTTGTAAAGCCAATCATACCAGCTTTTGAAGCTGCGTAGTTAGATTGCCCTGCATTACCCATTACACCCACAACAGAGGTCATATTTATAATGGAGCCGTTGCGCTGTTTCAAAAAAGGTCGTAGTGATGCTTTGGTAAGGTTAAATACTGATTTTAGGTTGGTATTTATTACTTCATCCCATTGCTCTTCACTCATACGCATTAGTAATTGGTCGCGCGTGATACCTGCATTGTTTATCAGTGTATCTATTTGCCCGAAATCTTCTAATACATTACCTACAAGTTCTTCGGCTTGGGCAAATATGGCGGCATTGCTTTGGTAGCCTTTTGCTTTTACGCCATAATTATCTGCCAGTTCTTTTTCAAATGCTTTGGCTTTATCTACACTTGATGCAAATGAGAAGGCTATATTACTGCCTTCTTTTGCAAATTTTTCTGCTATTCCACGACCAATACCGCGTGTTGCACCTGTTATTAGGGTTACTTTATCTTGAAGTAGTTTCATAGGTTATGTTCTCGTATGTGGGCAAACCTAATTTATTTATTGCAAAAGTGAAAAAAGGGCACAAAAAAACCCTTGTGAAATCACAAGGGTTTTTAATATTTTTATTTAAGCTAATTAGTAAAGCTTGAATGTAATGGGCATTACCACCCATACCGGAACTTTTTTACCGCGTTGTTCACCCGGATTCCATTTCATCATTTTTGTTACACGCACAGCTTCTTTTCCTGCATCTTCACTAAATGTTTTAACGGCATGCACTTTTGATAATGAGCCATCAATATTTACGATAAACTTAACGTATACTTTACCTTGTTTTTGATTCTCTACATCAAGCGGAGGGTATACTAAGTTTTTTGCTATAAATTTTTGACGGGCTTCATCTCCGCCGGGATAACCGGGCATTTGCTCTACCACCTCAAAAACTTCAGGCTCTTTGGTTTTTTCAGGCCCACGGTTTGGTGGTGGAGGTGCCGCAGTAGGAACATAATCTTTGGGACCTTCTGTTACTAATTTTATAGTAGTATCCACATCCACATCGTCTTCTACTACAGTTACTGTAGCCGGCGGTGGTGGAGGTGGTTTTTCAGCAGGAGGGGGTTCTTGAATTGTAATATCTGCCAATTCTTCAAAATCGTCATCAGCAGTGTAGTTTACAACCGTTTTCACTTCATCTTCGTACTGGGTGTAATTAAATGCCGAAAGTGCAAAAATTTCAGCTACCAATAACCCCGTTAAGAAAAAGTTTAAACCGTACCTTTTACTATCTTTTTCAGGATTCTTTTTTAGTTCCATAAATTCAATTTCAAATATAAACTTTTTTGATTTATACTTTTACTTCACTATGAAGTAAACGAAGTTTTTTAATAAAAAGTTTAAATAGAGTAGTTTTCTCTTTTTCTGTTAAAAATTCTAAATAATATCCATCCAATAATTGCGCCAACAATGTTTGCTATCATATCCATAACATCCATTGTTCGCCCGCTTAATAAATACCCTTGTATTAACTCTATAACTCCCCCATAGCTTACTGATAATAAAAAGGCTATGGAACTTACTCTTTTCCGTTTGTATGAGAATTTATATTGTTTTAGCATGCCAATGGCTATAAACCAAAACTGCAATGCAAACATGAGCATGTGTACCAGCTTATCAAACGATAATAAATCAAGCAGTTTTATTGATGTAACCCCTGAAACCGGCATGGTGCATAGCACCAAAATTAAAAATGCCCATAAAAGGGCATTTCTATGATATCTGAAAAAGTTTCGCACTATATTTCGGCAATACTTTTATATGAGTCTACATCCATCAGGGCTTTATGCTGGTTCGGCTCACTCATTTTAATTTTTATTATCCAACCATCGCCGTAAGGGTCTTGGTTAATTGCTTCGGGACTATCTTCAAGGCTGTGATTAAACGCTATAATTTCACCACTAACCGGCAAAAATAAGTCTGATACTGTTTTCACTGCTTCAATGGTACCAAAAACATCGTTTTGGTCTAATTCTTCACCTACAGTTTCTACTTCAACAAAAACTATATCTCCCAACTCGCCTTGGGCAAAATCTGTAATACCTACTATAGCAGTGTCGCCTTCTATTTTAACCCACTCGTGTTCTGCGGTGTACTTTAAATTGTCAGGAAAATTCATATAAATCTTGGTTTAATTGGTGTCAAATTTATAATAATAGAACAAACAAACTGTATTACAGCTCATAATTTTTATATCCTTTGTTTTCCAGCTTTTCTGCCTTGCTTTCTACCATATCTTTCATGGTTTTGCGGTAGTTTACCATTTTGCTATGCCACTGTGGGTTTGCAGCTAACAGTATTTGTGCTGCTAACAAGCCCGCGTTTTTAGCCCCGTTAATGGCTACTGTAGCTACAGGTATACCGGGTGGCATTTGCACTATTGAATATAGTGAGTCTACCCCATTTAGGGTTTTGCTTTTCACCGGCACGCCTATTACGGGTACTGTTGTTATGGCGGCTACCATACCGGGTAAATGTGCAGCACCGCCTGCCCCTGCAATAATTACACGCAAACCTCTATCGTAGGCTGTTTCAGCATAATCATACATGCGTTTGGGTGTGCGGTGTGCAGAGACTACCGTAAGTTCATACGGAATTTGTAATTCATCTAATACTTCGGCAGCGGCTTGCATTACAGGCAGGTCGCTATCGCTACCCATTATTATTCCTATTTGTGGTTTATCACTCATTACTAGGCAGGTATAAATTTCAAGGTGTTTTTAACAAAGGTAGCTTTTTGCTTTGCTTCGTCCAAAGTAGGGGCTATTATGCTCACATGCCCCATTTTCCGCATAGGGCGGCTTTCTTTTTTATTGTATAAATGGATATATACCCCTTCTTTTTTCATAGCTTCTTCTATGCCCTGTAAACGATATTTCCCGGTGAAGCCCTCAGCCCCTAAAAGGTTTAGCATTACTGCGGGTTGTATTAGTGTGGTATCGCCCAAAGGCAAGCCTACTAATATGCGCAACAATTGCTCGTACTGCGAGGTATAACAAGCTTCTATGGTATGGTGTCCGCTGTTGTGCGGGCGCGGTGCAACTTCATTTACCAATATTTTTCCTGTTTTATCTAAAAACATTTCTACTGCAAAAATGCCTATACCTTGCATTTTTTCTATGGTTAAGGTGGCTATTCTGCGCGCTTCTTCTTCAATATTACTGCTTACTTGTGCGGGGCAGCCTAAATACTCTACTAAGTTGGCTATAGGGTCAAACTCCATTTCTACTAACGGAAATGTTTTTGTGTTTCCTGCGCGGTCCCTGGCAACTATTACACTCAATTCTTTTTCATTCTCTACAAATGCTTCAAGCATACTGGGACTTTCAAAAGGGATAGGTGTTTTTCCGCTAAGTATATCTGCTGTAGTGCATAAAGCTACACCTTTACCATCGTATCCGTCGGTACGGCTTTTGGCTGCAAACTTTTCAAAGCCTGTTTGTTGTAAAGCATCTTTCCATTGGCTAGGATTATCCACTAACACAAAAGGTGCCGTGGGTATATTGTTATCTTTATAAAACTGCTTTTGTAGCCCTTTATCTTTTATTATTTCCAGTATTTTGGGAGATGGTATTATGGTTTTTCCTTCGGCTTCAAGCTTGTGCAATGTATCTACACCTACATGCTCAATTTCATAAGTAAGTACATCACTAATTTGGGCTAATGCTCTAATTTTTTCAGCATCGGTAAGCTTGCCTACTATTTGCTCATCGGCTATGCGAGATGCGGGTGCATCGGCAGCATTTTCAAGTATATTACAATAAATATTCAGTGGCTGGGCAGCTTCTATAAGCATTTTTCCCAGTTGCCCCCCTCCTATTATACCAATGCGGGTATTTAAATCTGCTTGCATGGCGCAAAGGTATTTTTTTTAGCTTTAGCTAAGAAGATTGCTTCGAAAACTTAAGAAAGATTTCTCGCAATGACGACAGAACGAATAAAAACCTATTTCACCAATTGTAGTAGTAATATTTTGGTATCATACGTTTTGCCGCAAAAACCCATTTTGGTTTTTATTTCCTGTGGCAATTCATCATCAACCACAGCATCAGCAAAACCGAACGATTTATAAAAGGTTTCTAAATGTACAAAGGGGATACAGTAAATAAGTTTCCCTTTGGGCGCTTGTTGTAAAAGGTGTTCTACAATTTTTTGGGCAATGCCTTTACCCCTATATTCTTCTTCTACATACATACCGCCCAGTTCCAACTCATCATCAATTTGCACTAGCCTTCCCAAACCTATTTTTTTACCTTCAACTTCCGCAATAGCTATGTATTCTTTACTAAAGTCTGACGGCATAAACGAAATACGTTGATATACCTCATTTACCCATGGCATGATATCCAATGTGGCTTTGTAAAGTTTAATTTCCATAACCGATGGCAGAAAGGTAAGCAGAAAAATGCATTAAAGTTACCAAATACGAAGTGGTAATAAGCAAGAAACCGTTATGTTGTTATTTTTCAGAAACGATTGATTTTCATTAGTGGAAGAAAAGAAATCATACCCATACAAAATATGGAAATTGTATATAGAAATACCTGCTTCAGGTCGAATTGCGTAAGTAGTGGCTTTGTTTTCAGCCCAATATGCAGAAGCTCTTGCCCTTACAACTCCCCCAAAAACACCAACAAAGTATTTGTCTAACCAAACATTTACACTCGATGTATATGTGTTACTTTCTGTTAAAAAACCCGTGTTTAGCAGTATACCCATATGATAATGCCCCAATATTCTGTTATCCTTTTCTTTTAGTTGAAATAAACCCAATGAAACTGCTTTATTCCCCCATTGGTATTCAGGGACAATACCTAAAAGTTTATCGGACATACCCCAATTCATAACTACACACCCCCACCTGTAATAATAACTTTTATGATACATTAAATTACTCATATCGTTATAAAAGCGCTCATCAATTTTATTATTTAATGTGGTTTTGGTTTGTGCCGATAAAGACAAGCCTAAAATAGAAAAACAAAAGAGAAGCAGTGTTTTGTTTGGCATTGCGAAGAACGGTTTTAAGTTTCTTATATAATGCACCTACCAAGTAAAAGATACATCTTACAATATCTTCTTACCGACTTAGAAATAGCTATACACTTACCAGACAAGCGGTATATATGCTGAAAAAGTAACATTATGCCCCTGCACAGGCAGTTCAGCATCTTTATTTAGGAAAAAATCGTAGCCGTAGCTAATCCCTATAAATGCAATAATCAATTCTACTTCAGGTCGTAGCGCAAAAGCATATTGTTCTTCGGGCCGCCAATAGGATACACCTTTTATCCCTGCTCTCCCACCAACAATAAAGAAATACGATGCTAAGCTATACCCAAAAGAAGAAGTATAGACATTTTGGTTTATGTGTCCTCCAAAATCTACTGAAAAAACCTTAGCCGTAAACCCATGTCGGTATATTTTACTCCTTGAGTACATGAATCCCAGCTTAGCACTTTGGTTGCCTAATTGAAAACCCGGTGCAACAAATACATCGTTGCTTCTCTTAGGGAAATGAAATGGATTGAAAGGTCTTTCAGTATCTGTGTTGTTAATATCGGTAGAATCCTGCCCCAAAACAGATATACTGAAAAAGATAGCGGTTATTGTAAGTAGTGTTTTCATTAAATTAAGGATAAACAGGTAAATAAAAAGAAACTGTAAAATTATGTTTGTGCCTCAAGCCTATTTGGTCTTTGTTTAGGCGTATATCGTAGCCATATTTCAGTTGTACCAAAAAGAGAAACAATCCAATTTCAGGTCGCAATACAAAAGTAGTATTGCCTTTAGTATTCCAGTAGGTTATGCTTCTTGCCCCCAACAAAGGTCCAGCTCCTATAAAATATTTATAATACCACGCCCCTAAACTTGCCATGTAGGCATTTCTACGGGTTAAGAACCCAATATTAGCAGTTATTCCCTTGCCCATTCCTCCCCACTCCCCTCCTTCAAAGTAACCGTGAGAAAGCCCCAGTGAAACAGCACTATTTCCAAATTGGTACTCAGGCATAATACCTAGTGTTCTTGCTCTTTTACCAAACTTATAGCCACACATGTGATAAAAATAAGGGTTACCCGGAGGGCAATCGCCAAAGGGCATTGGTACTAAGGTATCTTTTAACAAAGAATCGTTTTGCCCAAAAACAGGGACCGAAAAAGCACCACCCGCTAAACAAATTAAACAACTTATTATTAGCCTTTTACCAAACACAAAACTTTAACGTAAAACAAATTGTTTTAGCATATAAAAATACTTTTTTTAAGTGTCTGTCCATTTTTAGTATGGTTTTCAAGTCCTACATAATGAGTTTTACTGATTTATGAAAAATAAAATTTCAAAATTTCGACTATATATTTTAATATTTAATCGGTATTATTGCATATAAACTACCCTATTATGTATATTAGGTATATACTCTGCTTTGTGAAAACCAGATAGATTATATCTAATTGCATTTTATAACTAATAATATTATTTATGGAACAAGTTACAGAGTTCTTTAAGAAATTAGCCGATACAAGCGACTGGCCTCCACGTTGGCTTTGCGGCGAATGGTCATCATTTCACGGTTGGTTATATATTTATTCTGACATTGCTATATGGCTTGCCTACTTTGCCATACCCGTGATACTTATTTGGTTTGTGCAACGTAGAACGGATGTACCTTTTTTGCCTGTTTTTTGGCTGTTTGGGGCATTTATAGTATTGTGCGGAACCACACATATTATTGATGCTGTTATATTTTGGTGGCCGGCATACAGAATTAGTGCTTTAGTACGTTTTTTTACTGCCATTGTTTCTTTACTAACGGTATACGCTTTGCTTAGAGATTTGCCTAAAGCGTTGCAGCTTAAAGGACCGAAAGCTATAGAAAGTGAAGAAGACAGAAGAAAACAGGCAGAAGAAGATTTGCAAGAAAACGAGGATTTGGTGCAAAAGCTATATGCTGAGATTAGAGAACGTGATGCTGAAATAGCTCAATTGCAAAATAAGCTTAACAATACTAATTAGTAATTAAACCTACTGCATATTAATTTATGGGAATAAACTACTCAGTAGATAAAAATAATAGTGTTGACGTGAGAAAAAGAAAAGATCAACTTCAGTTTCCTGTGTTGTTTGGTATGACTTTTATCTTACAAATGCTTGTTTTTATGGTAGATAGAATTACCAACCCTGATATTGCTGTGGGTGTAGGTTATATATCAGTAGTACTGTTTAGTTGGTTGTTTTCAAAAAACATTCACTCTATAGTAGTTGCACTTATTTGCTGTTTATTGGTTTTTATTGATTACAACTCAACTTCTGAAATTCATCCCGATTTATTTATCCTTCTTCCCAATGTATTCTTAGCCATAGGCTCTATACTTATTACTTTGGTGCTGGTTGTAATGGCACGCTCACAAGCCATTGATATCCGCCAAATGAATAACAATCTTGAAGATACGGTTAGAGACAGAACTATTGAATTGGAAACCAAAATTGAGGAGATAAAAGCTAAAAATAAAATAATTAATGAAACTCAGCTTGATTTGTTAACGGCAGCCAAGCAAGCCAAAGAATCGGAAACAAAATTCAGAAGTTTATTTGAAGGGGTGCCCGATGCTATTTTATTGGTAGACAGTGACGGATTAATACAAAATGTAAACAAAAAAACACAGGATATTTTTGGTTACAACAAGCAAGAGTTAATGGGGCAGAAAGTGAAACATTTGATGCCTAATTATAAAAAGATTATCAAAAACTTTGATAATGAAGAACAGTCAAAATCAAACTCCACATTTGAAGCAATTTGCTATAATAATGATAAAAGTAAGTTTGATGCCGAAGTATCGTTAAAGCTACTGGATATTGATGGAAAACCGCTACATAGTTTATCTATTCGTGATATTACGGAGAGAAAAAAAACAGATTTAATGCTTCGTGTACAAACAAAAAGTATGGAAGCAAAAAACAAAGAGTTAGAACAGTTTGTTTATATAGCCTCACACGATTTACAAGAACCGTTGCGTACCATATCTTCTTTTACTGACATACTTACTACTGAATATGCCGATAAATGTGATGATAACGCTAAGGAGATGTTTAAGCATATAAACAATTCTTCAGAAAGAATGACTAACTTGCTAACAGGGCTTTTGGAGTATGGCAGATTGGGCAGAAACTCTGAAATAAAAAAGGTTGATTGTAACCTTTTAGTTAAAGCAGTTATTGAAGACCTAAAACTTGCAATACAAGAATCTGAAGCAGTTATTCAGGTTGATGATTTGCCTATTGTGAGGGGGTTTGAAACCGAATTGAGAATATTATTTCAAAACCTTATTAGCAACGCTATTAAATTTAGAAAACCCAAAATGGCACCTTTAGTTAACATAGGTGCCAAACGAATAGATAATAAATGGCAATTTTTTGTACGGGATAACGGTATTGGTATTGATGAAAAGTTTGATAAGAAAATTTTTACTATTTTTCAACGCCTACATAAACGGGATGTATATGAAGGATATGGCATTGGCCTGGCTGAAGCAAAAAAAATAGTAGAGCTGCACAACGGTGATATTTTCGTATCTTCTGCTCCTAATGTTGGGGCAACATTCTTTTTCACTATCAATGACATAATACTATAAATTAATTTTATGACTGGAGTAGAAATAGCGAATAGTTTAAAGAGCATATTATTGGTTGATGATGATGATGCAACACTTTTAATAAATAAAATGGTGCTGAAAAAAGCAGGGTTAGGAAACCTTGTAATAAATACAGCCAATGATGGTGGCGAGGCCATAGATTATATAAAAGAAGCTTTTAATGATAACGGTGAGAAAACCCCAATACCCGATTTGCTTTTTTTAGATATAAACATGCCTGCTATTGATGGCTGGGATTTTTTGGAGGAGTATAAACAACTGCCGAAAGACCAACAAGATAAAACTAAAATTGTAATGCTTACTACCAGCATGAACCCTGATGATGAGAAAAGGGCACTAAGTACTGAAGAAGTAGATAAGTTTCTTCGTAAGCCCCTTACCATAGAAGCCATCAAAGAAATAGTTTCAGAATATTTCAGTGGTTAATTGTTAGTTTTTTTTGTTGTACTGTCTCCCTCATAATAAGAGGGTACAGCAAGTTGTTTGCGTTCAAGGGGTGGCTTTACTCCGGGTTTGTAATAGTTTTTCCAAATAAGAAAACCGCCATACAGTGCGATAAAAATCATAGAACCCCATAGGGCTTTTTTAAAACCTCTGCGACTAGGCTCACGGTCATATTTTGGTATACGGGTATTCTTATTCTCCATAGTACTCAACAAAATTACGTTCGGTTTCTACCAATTTCAAATAGTGTAATTGGCAGCCTTCATTAGCAATAGTATCAGCTAATTGGTCCCAAATCTCAACCACCAAATTTTCAATGCTTGCCATTTTACCATGCATAAAATCAACATCTTCATTAATGTTTCTATGGTCAAGCTTATCTATTACACGTTCGTTGATTATTTTTTTCAGCTTTTTTAAATCAACAATAAAACCCGTGTCAGGGTTTGGGTGCCCCTTTACAGTTACATATAAATCAAAATTATGCCCGTGCCAGTTTTTGTTGGCACATTTACCAAACACCTCGTCGTTTTTCTCCTCAGACCAATTAGGGTTATACAGCTTGTGTGCTGCATTAAAATGCTCTTTTCTTGTGATGTAGAGTAATTTAGGTTTCTCAGCCATACTGTTAGGTTTTCCGTTGCTACGTTTTATTTAAACGGCTGCAAAGGTACTAAAACCTATAGTAAAAACTGCTAGTTGCAAAAACCAATAAAACTATGACTCCTACTTGCATTTTTTGCAAAACTCTGCCAAAAAAGAAGTAAGAAATTTGATAGAAAAGGAGCTATCTATGAAACCAACTTTACTTTTCTTAGTACTTATTATTCTTTTATCAAGCTGTTCGTCCCTAATACATAACTACACTTATATTCCTCTCCAGCCTAACGAACCTGCTTTTACAGAAAAAACACCAATAAAGATTACCGGTGCCAATGGAGTTTCACATACTGAACTCCAAATTGCAACATCACCTATTAAACACCTATCACTAACAAGTTCTTCTTTTTTTGGTTATATGGGGCAATGGGCTTACAACTATGGCGTAGGGGGATATTACAAAATACTATCACTAAAAAATCTTGACGTTTATTCGTCATTAAGTTTTAGCCGGGGTGAGGGTAATATTGCTTTTTCCCGTAGATACTCTCCCTTTTTAGGAGGCACTAGCAGTGATGTATTTAATACCTATTACACAAACAACACAGGAAAGTTATCAGTTTATCTCATTGATAATCATGATAGTTATGAAAGAAAGTATGGGTTCATACTATCAAAAACATATACGCATTTCACCACTCTTTTTCATAACTTTGAATGGCTATACAGCCGAAATTCCTCAAATAATATTTACAGGACTTTAGACCGAAAAAACATAACCTTTGAGGGATATGGAGTTTACTTCTTTTACCATTATGGTAAGAGAGGAAAAAAATTTTATACCCAAATAATAGGCGGTATGCAACCTATTTCAAGAGTATCAGACCAATTGTTTGATGATTTAAATAGTAAAAACAAAAACCGGTTTGCTTTTGATAGAATACCTACTTTAAGCTTTGCGATTGGCTGGAAACTAAATTAGTGGTTATGCGTAATATTAGATTTTTTATAATAATATCAGTAGTTATACTATTTAGCAGTTGCTACACTACCCACGTAAGTACCATGCTTAATGAACCTGCTTTTGAAAAGGCAGGAGAAGTACAAGCTTCCGGTGCAGTTGCTTTTGACCACATAGAGGGGCAAGCAGCAGTTTCGCTTACCAACCATATCGGCTTGCTGGGGGGAGCGTACAGAGGATTTGGAGGGATAAACATTTATGATGTAGGGCTTAATTTTTATACTCCGATTTCAAAAAACTCTAGATACAACTTTTCAACAACAATAGGCTTTACCGACGGTACTTACAAAGGAGGTAATGGCTACTCAGTACCTGTAAGTTTTTCAAAAGGAGCTACCATTGATAATAAATACAGCTCTACTTTTATGCAGTTTGCATTTATTAGAAAAAGAATTTCAGAAAGTAGAACAAACAAAACTATTTTTTTGATGAAGTTTGATTTTTTGAAATTCTCAAAGTATGATGTCATCATAACTGAATCAACAGGTCAAAACGTAAATTCGTATGAAATTAGGCAAACAGCTGAGAATAAAAGAGCAATACTATTCAGACCAGCCATAGTTCATCATTTACAAAAAAGAAACAGCCTGTTTTTTTGGCAAATTCAATATGGGTTAAACGTAGTAAAAGGTTTTAAAATTGAGGACATTACCAGAGTAAGTGGCAACCCAAATAGCCTAAACCAATATCGTAAACCTTTACCCAAAGTCTTTCCCACTTTTTTAAATGTTACTTTAGGCATAAAACTTTAATTACCTCTAAATTTGTGCGTGCAGCTAATCAAACTACTTATAGTATCGGCAACGCTAATGCTTTTGGCAAACTGCACACCTTATACATATACTTACACCAATCCTTTACCCAACGACCCTGCTTTTGAAAAAGCCCAAGAGGTGAAAGTAGGGGGTGAAATAGGTTTTACGGGCAGTCATGTACAAGCCAGTGCCTCACCCATTAATTATATTGCTTTGGTAGGTGGCTATTCAAGAGGCTATGCAGGGCAAAACGCTTATAATTTTGGTGGGCAAATTTTCATTCCCACGGCAAAACTTAAAAAAGGAAAGTTATATACTGCTTTTATGGCTTACTACGAAGGTGGTGATATGAACCGCATTATCAAAAACGAGGGTTTTTATAGTGATGGGATTAGAAGCTTTGATATAAATATGCAACACACGGGGTATAGTTATCAACCCTCTGTATACTACGTTACAGAACGTGATAAAGGCGGAACTATAAAAGTAGGGTTTACTTATCGCTCTGCTCGAGTGAATTACAGTCAATTGTTTTTTGAGGAAAAGTGGCAGGATTTTGAAACCGATTCCATCAGTACCGAGTTTATTGCGAATGCCCGCAATGTTAATTTCAGAGGAAATACGGCATGGGCATATTTTATGTATGAGGGAAAAAAAGACCGTTTTTATGCCATTACCCAAATAGGTTTAACGTTTAACGGTTTCACTGCTCGCCAAGTTACTACAGGTACAAATAACTATCGCTTCAACTACACTCCGCTTATCACGGGCACATTCGGCATTCGCCTGTGGAACAAGTAACACCATTACTATAACTTGTGCATAAAGTGTTGTATTTATTGTGTTTTTTCGCGCCATTATTATAGCTAAACCAAAGGGTAATGGATAAGAAAATAAAATCAGCATTAATATCTGTTTTTCATAAAGACCACCTAGACGATTTAGTAAAAGAACTGCATAAGCAAGGAATTACTATATACTCTACCGGAGGAACACAAAAGTTTATTGAAGGTTTAGATGTTCCTGTAGTTGCCGTTGAAGACCTTACCGAATATCCTTCCATTTTAGGCGGACGTGTAAAAACCCTTCACCCCAAAGTATTTGGCGGTATTTTGGCGCGTCGCGAAAACGCCGAAGATCTTAGCACACTTGCCGAATACAAAATACCCGAAATTGACTTGGTAATTGTAGACCTTTACCCATTTGAAGAAACACTAAAAAACACAGACAACGAAAGCGAAATAATAGAGAAGATTGATATAGGTGGTGTATCGCTAATACGTGCAGCTGCTAAAAATTATAAAGACACGGCAATAATCTCAGACTTTGGACAGTATACCAGAGTAAAAGATATTATTACTAATAATAACGGAGCTACCAGCCTAGCAGACCGTAGAACGCTTGCTACTGAAGCCTTTAGAAAAACGGCTGAGTATGATACAGCTATAGGCAATTATTTTGCAGGCGAAAAAGATATGCACTTACGCTATGGCGAAAATCCCCACCAAGAAGGCTTTTTCAGAGGTAATTTAGATGAAGTATTTACCCAATTGCATGGCAAAGAACTTAGCTACAATAACCTAAACGATACCGATGCAGCATTGGGCTTATTAAATGAGTTTGATGCACAAACCTTCGTGATTGTGAAGCACACCAATGCATGCGGACTTGCGAGTGATGAAAACATAGTGCGTGCCTGGCAAAAAGCTTTAGCCGGCGACCCTGTGAGTGCCTTTGGGGGAATATTGGCTTGCAATAGAACTATAACCGCCGATGTAGCTGCTGAAATTGATAAATTGTTTTTTGAGGTATTGGTAGCCCCTGATTTTGAACAAGGTGCGCTTGATATTTTACAAGCAAAGAAAAACCGCCGTTTATTAAAACTACACAATATTCCTCAACCCAAAAAAATACAGAAAACACTACTAAACGGCACACTGCACCAAGATGCTGATAGTAGGATAGTTACCGAAGCAGATTTTACTTATGCCACAAACCGCAAACCTACAGAGCAAGAGGTAGCAAACATGCTGTTTGCCAACAAAATTGCAAAACATACCAAATCTAACACTATAGTGCTTGCAAAAAACAATCAGTTAGTGGGTATGGGTTGCGGGCAAACCTCACGCCTTGATGCACTTAAAAATGCTATAGCCAAAGCCATTGAGTTTGGTTTAGAGTTGAAAGGCTGTGCCATGGCATCGGATGCTTTTTTCCCTTTTCCAGATTGTGTAGAGATTGCCGAAAAAGAGGGAATTACTGCCGTTATACAGCCCGGTGGTTCTGTAAAAGATGAGCTTACCATAAACTTCTGCAACGTGCATAATATGGCAATGGTGCTTACGGGTATCCGTCACTTTAAGCACTAATACCTTCCTGAGCTTTAATTATTTCTGAAAATTGGTTTACTATTTGTGCTTATATGGTATATATAGGTAACCAATGGAGAAATAGTATGAAAATAATTAAACCCACTCTTATACTTCTGCTATCAATATGTTTTCAGTATGCATGGGCATGTAGTTGTATGCAGCCCGGCTCTGTTGAAGAATCATTTAAACAAGCAGATGCCGTATTTACGGGTACTGTATTAAATGTTGAGAACGACCTGACTCCTTCTCCTGATGACCCTTCAATTTCTTATGCTTCATCGCAAACCATTACAATTAAATTAGAAACTTCATATAAAACAGCAGCGGGAATTAAAACCTCTTCAAGAATTATAAAAATTAAAACTGCTATTAGTAGTGCAAGTTGTGGTTATTATTTTGAGGAAGGCAAAAAGTATATTGTATATGCATACGAAAACACCGAAGATTGCTCACTATGGACAAATATTTGTACTCGTACCAAACAATATAATCAAGAAGAAGCCGATGAATTAAGTATGCTTTCCCAATAAAAGTTAAGTTAAAACTAAAGGTCCCGATAAGCTGTGCTTATCGGGACCTTTTATATTTAGGCAGCTTGTAATTAAGCTCCTAGTAACTCTTCACTACGTTTGATGAATTTACTCAACTCTTCGCCCGTAAGAAGATTTTGTTGCAGTTTAGCCAAATCAATAGCTTGTTTCACTAAATCAGCTTTAACCTCATCGCTTTCAGCTTTTACTATTTTAGTTGCCAATGGGTGGTTACTGTTCACCGCCACTTGGTAGGCATCGCCCATACCGGGTATTTGCCCCATACCGTTCATCATTTGCATTTCTTGCATACGGCGCATAAACTCAGCTTGTGTAATAGTTATAAAACTATCATCAGGGCTTAGTGCTTCGGTAGCTACAGTCCAAGTTTCTTTGTTTACACCTTTCACCACCAAGTCTTTCAAGCTATTGGTTTGCTCCTCATTCAATACCGACTCACGCTTTTCGTCTTTGTCAATTAACTTGTCTATGGCATCCGCATCAATTCTAAACACCTGTACATCGGTATTTTTACTCTCTAAATGGCTAACGAAATGATTATCCAAAGGTCCGTCCAAAATCAATACATCATAATTGCGCTTTTTAGCTGCCTCAATGTATGGGTATTGCTTATCGGCATTGTTTGTATATAACAATATGGTTTTATTGTCTTTATTGGTTTGTAACGGTTTTACCTTTTCTACATACTCCTCAACTGTAAAAAACTCCTTGTCTAGGTTTTGAACCAAAGTAAACTTAGGTGCTTTCTCTGCAAATTTTTCGTCGCTTACCGTTCCGTACTTCACAAATAGCCCAACACTATCCCATTTTTCTTGGTAGCCTTCACGGTCTTTATTAAAGATCTCACCCAACTTATCAGCTACTTTGCGGGTAATATATCCTGTGATTTTCTTCACGTTACCATCAGCTTGTAGCGCACTACGCGACACATTCAACGGAATATCAGGACTATCAATTACACCGTGTAATAGCGTTAAAAATTCAGGTACAATATCTTTTACTTCCTCAGTAACAAACACCTGATTGCTGTATAACTGTATTTTGTTTTTCTGTAAGTCGATACCGTCTTTCACCTTGGGGAAATATAAAATACCCGTTAGGTTGAAAGGATAATCTACATTCAAGTGAATCCAGAACAATGGAGGCTCACTAAACGGATATAACGACTTGTAAAAGTCTTTATATTCCTCCTCTGTAATATCAGCAGGGTTCTTTGTCCAAAGTGGAGAGGTATTATTAATTACTTCATCTTTAAACTCAATTTCTACAGGTAAAAAGCGGCAATATTTTTCTAATAAACCTTTAATGCGGTGGTCTTCTAAAAACTCTTCACTTTCCTCGTTTATATGCAATACTATATCAGTTCCGCGCTCTTTGCGAGTGTGAGGTTCTATGCTAAACTCGGTACTCCCCTCGCATACCCAATGTGCGGCTTTGGTTCTTGCTTTGTGCGATTTGGTTATAATTTCAACCTTATCTGCCACCATAAAGCTACTGTAGAAACCCAAGCCAAAATGACCGATTATTGCCGCAGCATCTTTCTCTTTGTATTTCTCTACAAATTCTTCGGCACCACTAAAAGCTATTTGGTTAATGTACTTTTCAATCTCATCGGCAGTCATACCGATACCGTTATCTTTAATGGTTACGGTTTTAGCATCCTTATCTACTTCTACCTTAATTTTAAGGTCACCTAATTCGCCTTTAAATTCGCCTGTACCACTAAGGGTTTTTAGTTTTTGGCTGGCATCTACAGCGTTACTTACCAACTCACGCAAGAAAATCTCATGGTCGCTGTATAGAAATTTTTTAATGATAGGGAAGATATTCTCAGTATGTACACTAATATTACCTTTTTGCATAGTTTTGAAATGTTTGTTTAGTCAGTTCAGCATTGCACTAAACAAGCCCTATGCCGATTGGCTTTAGGTGACATTTTGGCGGTGTATTTCTACTTTTAGGCTATACAGTACGACTCCTACCAAGTCTTATTTTCTGGCTCCTTTTCTCCTTTTCAAATAACTCCAACAGTTCTATAGCTTCTTTTTCTAATGTGGCAATATATTCTTTATTGGTTAGGTTACTTGATTCTTCTTTAGTGATTTTTTCAGATAAGTCTGAAACTTTGGTTTCCAAGTTTTGTAATATTCTGAGAAAATCATGTTGCCCTTTACTACTATCGATAACATTAATACCATTAAATATTTGATTCTTTACTACTCTGAAAATTGGATTATCAGGATGCTCTTCTTTTATAGCCTCATTTACAGAATGAAATAACTTTTCTTTCAATAGTTCAGCTCCATACAAATCATCATCATAAAATACAGTTCTTTCTGTTAAAATATCAAAAGGCAATGCTGTTCCACTTTCAGCTATAATTACTACAGGTAAACGCTTAGCATGACGAACAGCCAACTCATACATTACATTTGGATTAAGTTCAGTTAGGTTTGCTATCACCAATTCATCTTCTAATAATCGTTCTATTATTTGTCTGGTAATTGAACCGGGAGCAGCAATTTCATGAGCAGCAACAACATTGGTAAATTTTAATCCTTCCAATACAGGACGAATTACTGTTTTAATTAAGCCATCGGTTTCTCTTCGGGTTGTTGAACCATCTTTCCCTATTGGAGTTACAATGAAGCAATGCCCTTTTTTGATTTCTATTTGTAAGGTTTTAGCTTTTTGTTTGTTTCCTGTCATATCGATAGATATTTATACAATATTACCATTAATTATTAAAGATTGCTTCGCAAAACCTCGCAATGACGCAATGCCGAACCGTCATTGCGAACGGACTAATTCTTTATGTGTAAAACACTAACCAAGAATAGTGAAGCAATCTCACACAAATCTAAAAGATTGCTTCGGCAAGCTATGCAAGCCTCGCAATGACGGTAAGGTATCATTATATTTCAATTTCACCTGATAGAATTTTTGAATATAAATCTTCCCAAGTTGGGTTTAAACTATTTATTAAATCAATTTTCTTTTGTCTACTCCCTGCTTTAAGTTGTTTTTCTCTTGCAATAGCTTCCTCAATATGATTGTAACCTCCAAAGTATATCAGTTTGTTCAAATTGTATCTTGTTGAAAAAGAATTAGGCTTTATTTTGAGCTTATGCTCTTCTACTCTCTTTATTAAATCAGCCGTAACACCAGTATACAACGTAGTATTATTTTTATTGGTGAGAATATATACAAAGCCAACTCGTTTCAAGGTTTGCAAAATAATAAATCCCATCGTCATTGCGAATGAGCTTATCTGAAAATATAGCATCAATAAAAATTACTAATGAAGCAATCTTATGCAAACTGTAAGATTACTTCGTCGTACCTCCTCGTAATGACGTAAATCCTCAACGTCATTGCGAACGGGTTATTCAAATAATTTATTAAGTGCTAAAAAGACTAGTAAAGCAATCTCACATATAAGCTAACAGATTGCTTCGGCAAGCTATGCAAGCCTCGCAATGACGACAATAAAACGTATAAGGCCTTTAAAAGTATCTTCTTGAAACTATAAACTGATTGAAAGCAATACAGATAAAAACCTATGAATGATTATTTTTGCAGCATGATAGTAGTTACAGGTGCAGCAGGTTTTATTGGCAGTTGCCTGGTGGGCAAATTAAATGCCGAGGGTTTTAAGGATGTGGTTGTTGTGGATGATTTTAGCAATGCCGAGAAAAATAAAAACCTTGAGGGCAAAACATTTACTACTAAAGTAGACCGCAATGAACTGGAGCAATGGATTGATGAAAATGAAAACCAAATACAGTTTATTTTCCATATAGGTGCACGTACGGATACTACTGAGTTTGATGTAGAGGTGTTTAACCGCCTGAATTTGAACTACACCAAAATGATTTGGAACAAGTGTGTACAATACGGTTTGCCCGTAGTGTATGCATCCTCAGCAGCTACCTACGGCTTGGGCGAGTTGGGTTATGATGATGACGAAAGTAAAATACCCCAATTGAAGCCCTTGAACCCTTACGGAGAATCGAAAAACGATTTTGATATTTGGACATTGCAGCAAGCACGCCAGCCTTATTTTTGGGCAGGTTTAAAGTTTTTTAATGTATATGGTCCCAATGAGTTTCACAAAGGGCGCATGGCTTCGGTAATTTTCCATGGGTTTCATCAAATAAAAAATACGGAGAAAATACGTTTGTTCCGCTCTCATAACCCTGAATATGAGGACGGTGAGCAAATGCGCGATTTTGTGTACGTGAAAGATGTGGTAAACGTGTGCTACTTTTTGATGCACCACCGCAAAAACAACGGTATTTATAACCTAGGCAGCGGCAAAGCTCGCACTTTTGTTGATTTGGCTAAGGCTACTTTTAAGGCAATGGATATTGAAGAAAATATTGAGTTTATTGACACCCCTGCCGATATACGCGATAAATACCAGTATTTTACAGAAGCTAATATGGCTAAACTAAAAGGTATTGGTTATAACACTCCTTTCCATACTTTGGAAGAAGGGGTGAGTGATTATGTGAAGAATTACTTATTGCCCAATAAGTATTATTAGTTTAATAAGCTTTACCATCACCCCACAGATACTGAACTAAATTCAGCATGACTGCCTGCCGCACTATTTCGACTTCGCTCAATAAATATTAAGAAATTAATCTACCCATTTAAAGGTTTTTATCATTGCCTCCAGTTGGCGAATGTATTGGGTCTTATCATACTTTGGCGAGTATACAAAGCCTTCTATTGTTAGTAGCACACCATGTTTTTCGTCAACAATAGTCATACTATAAAACGGGCCACCCATAAAGCAATTATAGGTTTTCCACCAAGCGCGCATTTCTACAGCATAAGCACCCGCAAAATCTTTTACTTGTGAAGTAAAGGGGAAATTAAGTTCGGTACCCATATAACAGCCTTCCACAGGCCCGGGAATATAGCGTTTGGCTACAGAATCTCGCCCTACTACTATACCTGCTGCCTTTAGTTGGCTTTCTCGCACATAAGGTTGCGTATATATCATGATACTTTGCCCAATGTTGGGTGTTTCGCGCCGTATCCACATAAATTTATGCTGCGGGCTTTTTTCTTCGTATCGGGCTACTCTGAATTTTTGAGGGATAGCCATTGTGAACCCAAAGGGCTCTTTAATTTTGTTTGCCACACTATCTACACTTTCGTTTTGCACTTTTATTTTATGGCTTTCCATTTCCATTTTTAGTGTTTTTTGGCGAAGCGCAAAACGGTTTTCCCATAAATACTTATATAAGTCTTTGGTGCTTTTGGCATATATAAACAGTATTTGTTGCGGATATGCCCAAATATTTTTTGCCTGATAGGTACGTACGGGTACTGTATCGTTTATTTTTTCAAGTGAGTCTGATAAGATATTGTAAGGTGCAGGCAGCGATTCCATGTTCAGGTTATCGCCCCGTACTTTTATAATCCAAAGGGTGTGGTATGATTTACTAACGTTGCGAAATAGCTGCGGGGTTATATCGCGTATTCTGAAATATCCTTCAACATTAAAAAAATAGGGTTGCGGTGCATCAAGCGCACTATCCATTACTTGGCGGGTAGTGCCTTTAAACATATTCTCGTCTGCAACTACAATCAGCTCACCCATGTGCCCAATGGAGTGCGGCAAGCGTTCTTTTTTTGAAGTTTTGCCACTTTTGCACGCACTTACAGCTATTGCTATAATTATAACAATAAGGTATATTTTTCTCATTTGAAGCATCATCCTCCGGGGGTAATTCTTAGTTTAGTACCCGGATAAATAACGGAATTTTTTGATAAGCGGTTGTATGCCCTAAGTTTTTTAATTGTCAAGCCCGGATACTTTTTACTAATGCTGTATAGCGAGTCGCCACGGCGAACTCGATGGTATTTTGTAGCAACTTTTTTAACCTGCTTCTTAGGAGCAGTTTTTTGTGTTTTCCCTTCACCTTTTGCTAAAGCTTCTTTGCTAATATTCAGTTTAACATCTTCACCCTTTTTTGCAATTGCATTTTCGGGGGTTATTTTTCGTTTCACACGGGTATATACTACCAAACGCTTACCGGGACGCACATAGTTTCTACGGATAATATTCCACGATTTAATATCAGATATTTTCACTCCGTATCTGCGCGCTATGCGCGAAAGGCTCTCCCCTCTCCGCACCCTGTGTATTCTGCGCTTGCTCACATACTCAAAAGGTTCTTCATCGCTATAATCACTAAAGGGTATGGCAAAAACACTGTCTTGTATCTCAGCAAAGCGCATGGCATAAGCGTAAGGTAACGAAATGCTATGCGGTGTGTTTACCGATGCAGGGATGATTTGTTTCCGGTATTCAGGATTTAGGTTTTGCAATTCTTCTTGCGAAATGCCCAATGCTTTTTCCAGTTGCCCAAAATGTACCCATTGCTGCACTTTTACATTCTCTACCATACTGTGTACATCAATATCAGCAGGTTTTAAGCCCAGTTTTTCTGCATTGTTCATTACATAGGCCACGGCTATAAATGCAGGTACATATCCCCGTGTTTCGCGAGGCAGGTAACGCATAATTTTCCAAAAATCGCGTTTACCGCCGCTACGGCGTATGGCTTTGTTTACATTACCGGGGCCACAATTATATGATGCGATTACCAATAACCAATCGCCATATAATTCATAACTGTTTTTAAAATATTGACAAGCTGCGCGGGTGGCTTTCACAGGGTCGCGACGTTCGTCTACCATACCGTCTATTTTCAAACCGTATGCAACACCGGTGCTATGTATAAACTGCCAAAGTCCACATGCTCCTGCCCACGATTGTGCTTGAGGGTTTAGTGCACTTTCTACAACTGCTAAATATTTAAACTCCTGTGGTAAGCCTTCTTGGTCTAAAATTTCCTCAAACATTGGGAAATAGTAGTCTGAAAGGGTAAGTACTTTCTCTGTTAAGCCTCTTTTTTTAACCGCATATAGCTTGATGAATGACTTTACATACTTGTTATAATCCATCGCTATACCCGATTCCATCATACTTAATGAATGTTGAATCTCAACAGGGTCGAATTTTATATTCGGGGTTTCAGCTCCTTTATCAGTATGCCCGGTATTTTGTTTTACAGCATTTTGAACTGAATTTCTATTTAGCTGAACTGTAAGACTATCAAGGGTTTCAAGCAGTGTTGCCGGATATTCGTCTTCACCTATCTCAGGCTGGGCAAATGTTGTAAATGGAAGTATAAAAACTAATGTTGTTATTAGTAACGCTTGCTTTTTAAGCATTGTGTATTTTTCTTTAAATCTAAACTCTCAAAAGTATGTAATTAAATATCACAAAATCAATACCGTATTGCTAACAAATTGATTTACTGTATAGTTTTTTGTAATTTTTCGACTAATCGGGTATATCGGTTTCCCATTCGGGTATATTTTCATCTTCTTCTCTGGGTTTAACTGCATCACTCTTCTTTCCCTTCTTTTTAATGTTAAATTCCTCCCTCAGTAAATCTAATAACGTATTTTTTTCTTCTTTAATATTTTTCTTCAGCTTTTTAAATGCACTTTTTCTGTCGTATTTAATTTTAAGGTCATCTGGAGTACCTTTCATTAAAATAAAAATATTAATCCCTTCTTTGTCTACCTGATAATTTTCTTTTCTGGCTTTTCTACGGTTAAATTTCTTTTTTAATACCTCTTTTAATTTTAGCCTGAATTTATACTCCATATAGTTATCAAAACGGTGAAACCCTTCTGCTGAAAGGTTTAAAGCACTATTTTTAATTTCCATTTGGGGTATGGTTATTATTTCGTCTTTTATTTCAATATTATTTTCAAGTTTTTCAAAACTGATGTCTTTAAGCTCATTTACATTAATAAAACTAGATAGTTTTAATAAGGGTTTGTAATTATATAACCGTCCTCCCGTAATTTTTAAATCAGACTGTACAAACAGCTTTTTTATATCAATATTTAAAAATTTATCCATTGGGGCTGCTAATTGTAAATGTGCCGTTAATAACCCTTCAATGTTATCAGCCGTTAGCTGGTTTTGCCCAAAGTTGCCGCATTGGTAAAACAGTTTGTTTATATCCACTTGATTAGCATCTAATTGCGCGCTGATTACAAATTGTTCTTTTGCTTTATTAAACACATTCCCGCTAAGCGAAAAACTGCCGTCCATAGCATCAAAATCAAGATTTTTAAGAGTAAGTACCCCACCTCCCAAGGCAACGGTTCCATCAATATTTCGTGCTAAAAATTTATTAAAGGTAAGCCTGTCTATTCTTGATTTTAGCCTGAAAGAGGTGTTCTGTGGTATTACAATACCTACCGTATCTTCTTCGGCTTTTTTATCAGTATTCTTAGGGGTATTTGTAGCAATAAGTGAAGGTATATCTATATGCGGGCTGTAAAAATTGCCCTGTACCTCCAGTTTTTTGCCTGTGCTAAATAAATAACTCAATAAGTTGCGTGCCGCCCCTTTTATGCCTATGGTATTGCCGTTTATTTGCCCATGCAGGGTATCAATATCCAGCAGGTTGTTGCTGGCAAATACTTTACCGCTAATATTGCTGTATGTATATGGACTTCCGCTTAATGCTATTTTAATATTGCTGGCTTGCAGGTTACCCTTAAACAAAGCGGGCAGTTCTTTATTTTCTTTCTCAAAATCGGCTACTTTGCCTTCAACTTCCAAATCAATTTTGGCTGTACCTGCCAAGGTATCTACTTTTTTAAGTTCAATAAGCTTAGCCCACTGGTTTAGGTTTAGCGAACCGCTAATATTTGCTTTTATCGCAGGGTTAGTAAAATCATTAACAGTTAATGAGCCGCTTACCTTTTCGCCGTTTACAATAGTGCTAAAGCGTTGCAGAATCAGTGATGATATGGTTAAACCACCTTTGTTTTGATACTTTAGTTTACCGGCAAGATTAATATTACGCATTTGCACATCTACACCGTTCTTTCCCAAACGTCCGTCGGCAATTTTAAAAGATGCTTCAACCGAAGGAGTAGAGTTTTTTGTCCACTCGCCATCAATCCCCATATTACATTCTAAAACACCATCGCTATCAAACCCTTCTATGCTTTTTAAGTATTTTTTCGGGATGAGACTAAGCAACTGCTGTAGCTTTAGGTTATTGCCCAATACCTGTAGGTTGCATTGAGTAGCCTTGGATTGGTTTATTATCTTTCCGTTTACTATAAAATTAAAATTTTCTACCCTAAGTTTTGTTTGTTTGAAACTGTATGAGTTTTGTTGTTTATTAACTGTAAATGAGGTTTGAAAATCAATGGGCTTTGTTATCCCGATTTTCTGCCCACCTACCCTTACAATATTTGGAACAATATTAGAAACTACATTTACCAAAAACTCATCATCACTAAACTTACCGCTTATCTGGCTTTTATTAATTAATAATGATACGGTGTCTTTAGCTTTTAAATCAATATAGTTTAGTGAAACATTATTTAGGGTTACTTTTTTTAAATCAAGGTTTAAGCTTTTATCGCTTTTTGATGTATCAGCCTTTAAAAGGCTAAAGTTGTTTTGTTTTCCCTTTACGGCAGCCACTATGGTTCCGTTTTCAAGCTCAATACTCTCAAACACATAATTACCCCTTAGCATTTTTAATGGGTTCAACGATAGGGTAAATTTTCCTAATTGCATTAGCGGCTGTTTGGTAAGTGTGTCCGATTCAGCAACACGTATTTGCGAAAAACTTACACTTATTAAGGGGAAATTTTTAAATACAGTTAAATCAATGTTTTTAATATTTACAGGTACTGCAAGTTGATTGCTAATGGTTTGGGTTACTTTGTTTTTTATGGGCTTGCTAAAGGCATATACCCCAATAATGGCAAGGCTAAACAAAGTAGCCACTACCAAAATTATATATGCAAATATTTTTAACCCTTTTTTCAAACCTTATATATATAACGTTGCTACCGTCTTGCCCATTGCAACAACCCACAAAATTAAACTTGCTATGCCGCCTTTGCAGCTAAACCTTTAAACACACAGCTTCAAAGTGCTAAGTATTGTATACAGAAGTTGGTTTAAAGTTTTAAATTTTTGGATTCATATAGGCTCTTAATCTTTACTGTGAAATATTACCTTTGCCCATTATGAGTTTTAAGCTTGCTCCTTCTGTATTATCGGCTGATTTTGGGAATTTACAGCGCGATATTGAAATGATTAACCGCAGCCAAGCCGATTGGTTTCATGTAGATATTATGGACGGTGTGTTTGTGCCTAATATTTCTTTTGGTTTTCCTGTGGTTAAAACTATAAAGAAACACGCTACCAAACCTTTAGATGTGCACTTGATGATAACAGAAGCGCACCGTTATATTAAAGAGTTTAAAGCTGCGGGGGCTGATGTTTTAAGTATTCATTACGAGGGGGCAATACATCTTCACCGTAGTGTATATGCCATAAAAGATGAGGGAATGATGGCAGGTGTTGTACTAAACCCGCATGTGCCTGTGAGCAGCTTAGAAGATATTGTTGCCGATGTTGATTTGGTACTTTTAATGAGTGTAAACCCCGGTTATGGCGGGCAGAAATTTATAGAAAACACCTACAGCAAAATTAGCGTCCTTAAAGATATGATTGAGCGTAAAAATTCTAAAGCACTTATAGAAATTGATGGTGGTGTAAACCTAAACAATACTGAAGCGCTTGTAAAAGCAGGTGCTGATGTACTTGTTGCAGGCAATGCCGTATTTGGCACTCCTAATCCTGAGGAAACCATCTCTAAATTTAAAAGCATTACAATTTAAGCCCCACACACATCGTTTAGTAGCTTGTTTATGCGCTATTTGCTTTTACTGTTTTTCGGATTTTTAAGTTACGGGCTTTTTGCACAAACTGCCACTGTAGAAGGTTTTGTGAGCGATAGCTTAGGTAGTCCCGTAGCTGATGCATCTGTGTCGGTAAAAGGTGCAGAGAAAGGTGCATTTACTGCTGCAAACGGTTATTATTCTTTAAAAATTCCTGCCAGCAAAAAAGTGGTTTTGGTATATAGCTTTTTAGGAGCCAAACCCATAGTTAAAACTGTTGGTCCACTTAGCGACGGGCAAAAACTAAAGGTAAATGTTGCCCTAAAATTCAGGGCCATCACCGTTAAAGAAACTAAAGTTGAAATTGAAAAAGACCGTGACAAGGTTAGTACTATAACCCTAGACCCAAAACTGGTAGGAACTTTACCCAATGTATCAGGAAACTTTGAGGCTATTTTACGCACCTTGCCTGGAGTATCAGGAAATAGTGAATTAAGCTCTGCCTATAATGTTCGTGGTGGAAATTTTGATGAAAACCTGGTTTATGTAAACGATATTGAAATTTACCGCCCACAGTTGGTTCGTAGCGGGCAGCAAGAGGGATTAAGTTTTATAAACCCTGATATGGTTGAAAATGTTAGGTTTTCTGCCGGTGGTTTTGAGGCTAAGTATGGCGATAAACTTTCAAGCGTTTTAGATGTGGAATACCGCCACCCTACAAAGTTTGCCGCAGGTGCGAACCTTAACTTTTTGGGAGGCAGTGTATATGCTGAGGGAACCACCAAAAAAAGTAGGTTTTCGTGGTTAACGGGTGTACGTGTACGCAGCAACAGCTATATACTAAACAGCTTGGATGTGCAGGGGGAATACAGACCTTTTTTTGTTGATGCCCAAGCTTCGTTAAACTACCATATTAGCGACCGATTTACGGTGAGCTACTTAGGCAACTATGCGCTAAACAGGTTTTTACTTCTCCCCCAAACGCAGCAAACATCATTCGGTACAGTTACCAATGCATTACAGCTTACCGTATTTTTTGATGGTAGTGAACTAATGCGCTACCAAACTATAATGAACGGGCTTACCTTTAATTTTGATGTGAACGATAACACCAATCTTAAACTGATAGGCTCTTACTTTAATAGTGGTGAGCGGGAGTTTTTTACAACTGAGGGTGCTTACCGACTTGACCAGCTTGACAACCAATTGGGTAGCGATAATTTTGGGCAAGCCCGCTTCAACAGAGGGGTTGGGTATTTTATAAACCATGCCAGAAATGAGCTACAGGCCGATGTAGCTGCTATTGCTCACAAGGGAAGCCATATAACTAAAAATAACGCTTTGTATTGGGGGGTAAAATTCCAAAATGAGATAATAAGCGACAGGCAGCGCGAATGGTACTATGTAGATTCAGCAGATTTTGCGGTGCCTTTTAATAGTGGAGACAATCTTGAGCTATTTAATTTTATAGCGGGAAGAGCAGCATTGCAAAGCCAGCGTTACTCTGCCTATATACAAAACTCTAACACCCTTATAGATTCTATAAAACTTAAGGTTACTTATGGTGTACGTAGCAACTACTGGACTTTGAACCAAGAGAATGTAATTAGCCCCCGTATACAAGTTTCTTTTCAGCCTAATAGAGCTTATAACAGAAGGGTTGAATATGACAGCCTTAAAAAACGCGATTGGATTTTCCGTTTTGCTTTCGGTTATTATTACCAGCCGCCTTTTTATAGAGAATTGCGTGGGTTGGACGGTAAAGTAAATACCAATGTAAAAGCCCAACGCAGCATACACTATGTGTTTGGTGGCGATATGAATTTTATTGCCTGGGGAAGACCGTTTAAGTTCTACAGTGAAGTATATTATAAACAACTGGATAATCTTGTACCCTACCAAATAGAAAATGTGCGCATACGCTACTATGCCAACAATAACTCGCAAGGGCGTGCTTTTGGCTGGGATTCTAGAGTAAATGGCGAGTTTATTGAAGATTTAGAGTCGTGGTTTAGTTTCTCTATTATGAGCATACGTGAAAACATCAGGTATGTGGATGAGCAAGGAGTTGCCAGAGAATCAGGATTTATACGCCGACCTACTGACCAACGTGTAAATATGGGGGTATTGTTTCAAGATGAAATTGAGCGTTGGCCCCGCTATAAAATGCAGCTTAACTTAGTATACGGCTCTAACCTTCCCTTTTACTTAGATGGTGATAACCGATTTAAAGAAGGTTTTAAACTCCCCGCCTATCGTCGTATTGATATTGGTTTCTCACGCGATATTATTAATGAAAATGACCCGAAAACTACCAGGTTTAGCCGTATGTTTAAATCGTTATTTATGAGCGTGCAGGTATTTAATCTTACCCAAGCCAATAATACCATCTCATTTATTTGGGTACGTGATGTGGAGGGCACTACTTACGGTGTACCTAATTTTCTTACCAGCCGCAGAATAAACCTTAGCTTAATAGCTAAGTTTTAAAATGTTTTACTAGCTAACCTCACCATTCACTGCACTTTACGTCATTACGAGGAGGAGCGACGAAGTAATCTTTTTTAAGTTGTTAGAGATTGCTTCATTATTCTTTTGTAGAACTTTATTAGTTATTAAATTAACCCATTCGCAATGACGGTGAAGATTTTCGTCATTGCGAGACATGCGATATCTTGTCGAAGCAATCCTTTAGAGATTTGAGTAAGATTGCTTCACTGGTCTCGATTAGTTCTTTACTTACTATCGGGATAACTAGTTCGCAATGATGCTATTTACTTTCTTCTCTATCTTGCGCTCCAACAACTGCAATGGTTACCATATTCACAATTTCGCGAATACTGCTACCCAATTGTAGTATGTGTACAGGCTCTTTCATGCCCAGCAATACAGGACCTATAGCTTCCATACCTGCTGCTGCTTGTAGTAATTTATAAGCCGCATTTCCACTTTCAAGGTTAGGGAAAATAAGCGTGTTAACACCTTTATCTACCAGCTTGCTAAAGGGGAAATTCTCCTTCATCATATCATTGTTCAGGGCAATATTGGCTTGTATATCTCCATCAACAATTATATCAGGGTGCTCATTATGCAATATATCTACTGCTTTTGCTACTTTTTTAGGGGTATCACCCTTAGCAGAGCCAAAGTTTGAGTAACTTACCATGGCTATACGTGGCTCTACATTGAAGCGTTTTATTTCTTCGGCTGCCAATAAAGTTATTTGCACCAGTTCTTCAGCTGTGGGATTAAGGTTTACAGTAGTATCAGCTAAAAATAAAGGTCCTTTTTTGGTACTGATAATATACATACCTGCAACGGTATTAATCCCCTCTTTCATGCCCAGTATTTGTAAGGCAGGTTTTACAGTACTGGCATAGTTTTTTGTTAAACCCGAAATTACAGCATCTGCTTCACCCAGCTCTACCATCATACTACCAAAGTAATTACGGTCGCGCATCAGTTTACGTGCTTCGTAGGTATTTACTCCTTTGCGTTTACGTTTCTCAAAAAACAAAGCTCCGTATTCTTCCATTTTTGCTTTTTCTGCCATAGGCTCCATCATGGGGCAATAATCCAACTGAATGTTGTGCTCCTCCATCAAGTCTTGTATACGTTCACAATTCCCCAACAATATGGGTTTGGCAATCCCCTCATCTTGTATTATTTGTGCTGCACGCAATATTTTAATATTATCAGCTTCGGCAAATACTACACGTTTTGGGTCTTTACGTGCTTTTACCGTTAGGTAGTTCATTAGCTTGGTTTCTAAGCCCATACGGCTCTTCAATTCTGCTTCATAAGCTTCCCAATCGGTAATTTCTATTTTGGCTACACCGCTTTCCATAGCAGCTTTGGCTACCGCAGGGGCTACTGTATATATCAAGCGGTCATCTATAGGCTTAGGTATAATATAATCTTTACCGAAGGCCAGGTTTTTATCTTTATAAGCGCGCATCACCTTATCGGGCACTTGTTCTTTTGCCAATTGTGCCAAAGCACGCACGGCTGCCAGTTTCATTTCTTCATTTATTTGTGTGGCATGTACGTCTAATGCCCCACGGAATATAAAGGGGAAACCCAGTACATTATTTACCTGATTGGGATAATCGCTACGCCCGGTAGCCATAATAATATCGTCGCGAGTTTCAATAGCAAGGTTATAGTCTATCTCCGGATTAGGGTTAGCCATTGCAAACACTATAGGATTAGGAGCCATGCTTTTCAACATTTCGGGAGTAAGCACGTTTCCTTTACTTAACCCTATAAATACATCTGCGCTTTTTATAGCTTCTTCAAGGGTATTTACGTCTTTATCTGTAGCAAAAAAGGCTTTATTCTCATCCGTTTCATTACGGTCTTTACGTATAACCCCTTTACTATCCAGCATTACCAAATTTTCTTTTTTAATGCCCAGTGCCAAGAAAATACGTGCACACGAAATTGCCGATGCTCCTGCCCCATTTACTACCATTTTCAGTTCATCAATAGGTCTGCCTACCAATTCAACTGCATTTAGCAGTGCAGCACCGCTAATAATTGCAGTACCGTGTTGGTCGTCGTGCATTACAGGTATATTCAGCTTTTCTTTAAGCTGCTTTTCTATTTCAAATGCCTCAGGAGCCTTAATGTCTTCTAAATTTACCCCACCAAAGGTTGGCTCCAATGCTTTTACAGTAGCCACAAACTCATCTACAGTTTCGCAGTTCAATTCAATATCAAATACATCTATATCTGCAAAAATTTTAAATAGCAGTCCTTTACCTTCCATAACAGGTTTAGAAGCCTCGGGTCCTAAATTGCCTAAACCTAAAACTGCTGTTCCGTTTGATATTACCGCCACCAGATTACCTTTAGCGGTATATTTATATACATCGGCAGGATTTTCTTTGATTTTAAGGCAAGGCTCTGCCACACCGGGCGAATAGGCAAGGCTTAAATCGCGCTGGGTTTCAGTAGGCTTAGTAGGTATAACTTCTATTTTTCCCGGCCGCCCCATTTCATGATACTTTAGGGCTTCCTGTTTATTTTTAGTTTCGCTCATCTTCAGTTTTAAAGGAGTGTATTCCTTATAGTATAACGCACAAAAATAGAAATGTTTTTAGCATTGCTTCTATTAATAAGCATTGTGTTTATCAAAAAATAATCATAAGTTTTTTCTTTATTTTCGCAAACCGTTGGTAGTTTAAATGATTAAGAGTGTAACCTACTTTGTTTTTGTCATAATACTTTCTGCATTTATACTAGCAGGTTGCCAAAGTGGGTCTGATACTGAGGGGTTAGAGTTAAGAATGAAAATAGACTCTGCTATTGCATTTATACAGCCCCAAACCGATACAGGTTACCGCACCCAATATAGCCAATACAAGAAAAGTATAGACAGTCTTGAAATTATTGCCAAAGAAGCGAACTACAGTAATGCTTTGGGTAGGATTTATTTTATGGTAGGCTCTATGAACCGATGGCTAAACAAGTATGATACTGCTTTGGTATGGCTTGAAAAATCGTATAGACAACTAAAGGGAACTAATACTCTTGAAGAAATATATGTATTGCTTGAAATAGGTGATGTGTATTTTAATTTGGGAAGAAAAAAACTATCGAATGATTATTATTACCAAGCACTTTCAATTAGTGAAAGGATATACACTTCTGACGCTACTGCCCAAACCTTTTTGAGGTTGGCTGTGGTATACTATCAGCAAAGCAGTTATCGTGAGGCACTTAAGATGTATTACAAAACACTAAACTATGCCCGGAAGACTAAATATGAAGGCGACCACAAAACTATTGAGATGCGTATGTTTAATAATATTGGGGTTTGCTATTCCAATTTAGGCATATACGACTCTGCACTATTATATTATGATTCTGCACTAAGGGAGGCTCAAAGACTTGATGAAACCCCTCTTACTATTGCAAAAGGAGTATTTAACGGTAATAAAGGAAGAATTTTTCAATTACAGGGGGATTTTATTAATGCTACCCGATTATTAAATCTTAATGTAGCAATAAATGCGACACCAAACGGAGATAAAAAAGATGCTATTACATCACTAACGTATTTAGCAGAAATTTATTTAGAGCTTGACAGTAATGAAAAGTTTACTACTGTTTCTAATAAGGCTATAGACTATACTTTTACTTTTGAAAGTAATCAAGTAAAAAAATGGAGGGCAAGAGTTTTTGGTTTGAAAGCACAGTTTTATGCCAAAAACAATAAGGCTGACTTAGCTTACTTTTATCGCACACGCCAATTTGAGATACAAGATAGTTTAACACGCAACGAAGAAAAGGAGCACCTGCAAGATATTATTTTGTACCGACAGCTTAAGAATAGCGAGCAACAGTTGCAAGTATTGCAAGAGAGTAGCAAAAGCCAACAAACCCGTATTTATATATATTTAACTATAGTGGTTTTAGTTGTGGCATTGCTAATAATTGCCATAATAAGCTTAAACAGTTATAGGAAAAATTTAGCCCGCCAAAAGGAATTGAACCAACAAATTAGTGAACAAAACCTGCAGATTGTTTTAAGCAAAAAAGAGCTTGAGCAGGCTATTGAAGAGCTAACCCATTTAAATGCTGAAAAAAATAAGCTTTTAGGGATGGTAGCTCATGATTTGCGTGGCCCTATTTACAATATTACCGGAGTTGTACAATTACTTGAGAGTTCTGAGCAATATAGCAGGTTTGATGATGGTGCATTGCAACTGGTAGATTTAATAAAAAAATCGTGCGACAATGCTCTATCGGTAATTAACGATTTACTTGATGCTGCCAAACTTGAAAATGGCGGGTTGAGAGGGGAAATGAAGGCTGAAAACCTGAATGAGGTAATTAAAGATGCTATAAGGCTATATCAAAACCGCGCCGGCCAAAAACAAATTCAAATAGAGTTTAGTAAACCCGAGAGCAATGTTGAAATTTTTATAAGTAAAGAAAAAATAAATAGAGCAATTGGCAACTTACTTTCAAACGCTATAAAGTTTAGTAAGCCCAAAAGCACGGTAAATGTTTTACTTACTAAAACTGAAAATAATATTATTATCACTGTAAGTGATAGTGGAATTGGAATTCCACAAGCTGATAGAGAGTTTATTTTTGATAAATTTACAAAAGCCAAACGCCCCGGAACGGATGGTGAAAAGCCTGTAGGTTTAGGAATGTCTATTGTGAAACAAATTGTTGAAGCCCACAATGGACGTATTTGGTTTGAAAGCGAGGTTGGAAAAGGAACTACTTTTTATATTGAGTTGCCACTTAATTAGTTACAGGTTATTAGTTATTAAGTTATTTGCTTTTTTAGGAGTACTGTTTTTTTGAGATAGAGCAAAAAAAGCCCAATGCAATGCATTGGGCTTTTTATATAGATTAGATTATACTAACCAATAGTTAGTTTTTAACCGGCAAGTAGCCGTAGTTTTTACCATACTCTAGCATTTGCTCTTTAAAGTCGTTTGGATACTCTATTTTAACATCAGTAATTTTACCGTCTTTCATAACGGGTACTAATTTAGGCTGAATGAAACCGCTATAAGGTGCCACATTAAGTTTCTCAAAACGTTCTTTTACTTCTGCTAGCAAGTCTTGGTCTACCTTAACACCGTATGTTTCTACCAGAGACTCTCCAGATTTGTAGTCTCCTTGCGATACTATACGTTGAATTTCTTTAAGTAGTTCACCAAAAAGCATTCTTAGTTTATCGTAATCGTTAATTTTTACGTAGGTTTTACCATCTTTCTTTACGTATTCTATTACGTTATCTGCTTTGCCTTTCTCGTAAGCCCATTTAGCTACCAGTTGGCGGTTACGCATGTGTGCTTCTTCTAAATTCTCACCCAATTGTAAGCGTGTCAGTTGGCGAATTAACCCATTCATAATATATCCGTCATACTCAGCTTTACCTACTTCCAGGCTAGGCATAACACCCATATCTACCAGTTTTTTGTCGTACACATAGTATAATGCAACAAGGTCGGCACGGGCTTCTTCCAGTGTACTGGCATATTGTTTTAAGGTAACACTTGGCACTTCTACATCTTTTTCGCGCAAGCCTGAAGCATGCCCTATAACCTCGTGCATATCTGTATGTAATTCGCCTGAGATTACTCCGTATTTTTTAATACGCTCAACTATCTCATCGTTATAAGCAAACTCTTTTAGTACCGGACTTTTTGCTGATGCTAAGTTGTATGAGTTTACTATATTACCTAATGATACTGATTTTGAACCATGCTCTTCCCTAACCCAACGGTTGTTTGGCAGGTTTATACCTATTGGTGTTGTAGGTGCCGCGTCTCCACTTTCTACTACAACGGTAATTACTTTTGCAGTAATACCTTTTACCTCTTTTTTCTTATGCTCATCTGCTATGGGCGAGTTATCCTCAAACCACTGCGCTTCTTTTGAGATAGCTTCAATTCGCTTACTCGCTTCCATATCTTTTATAGATAATACACTCTCAAAAGAGCCTTTTTTGCCAATAGCATCAAGGTATACTTCTATAAAACCGTTTACTACGTCAATTCGACTTTTGGTATCGTTAATCCAAGCAATATTGTATTCATCCCAATCGTGCACATCGCCTGTTTTATAGTATTTAATCAGTTTTTCAAGTGCATCTTTTTGCTGGTCGTTTTCTGCAACAGTTACAGCTTTTTCTAGCCAGTACACTATTTTTTCTATAGCCTGGGTGTACATGCCGCCCAGTTTCCACGTTTTTTCTTTTATAACATCGTTTTCTTTTATCACCTTGGTGTTCAATCCCCACTCAGGCTCTTTTCCGTTATCTGTTTTAAACTTAGCATAGTATTTTTCAACATCAGCTTGTGTTACACCTTTGCCATAGAAATTATTGGCAGACTCTGCTACATTATCTATACCACTGGCCTGGTTTACTATTTTAACATCCAAATCAGCGTCGAAAATTACATTGCCTAAAATACTCATTAAATTACCCTCTCCTTCTTTAGGGTATGGTAAATCAGCATCATTACACCCTATTACTAGACCAGAAAAATACTCGCGGCTACACTCCGGTATAAATTTAATATTGCTGTAGTGGTGGTGTATTCCGTTACTAAACCATACACGCTTTGCGTAAGTATCAAACTTTTTCCAGCCTTCATTATCTTTATCACCGTCGTAGCTTGCGTAAATAGCTTCTATGGTTTTACGTATGGCTAGGTTATGCTTATATTTTTGGTCGTATATAATGTCACGCCCGCACAATGCAGCTTCGTATAGGTAATATGCCAATTCTTTCTGCTGTGCACTAAGTTCCTCAAAACCGGGTACTTGGTAGCGTAGTACCTGCAAATCGGCAAATTTCTCGTTAATTACCTCAAAGCCCGCTTCGTCATTTCCGGAGTTTGTACTGTCTTTACCATCATTATCATGGCCATTGGTATTTTTACAAGCACTAGCCAGTAGCGAAAGTGATAAACTCATTACAAATAGATGTTTTATTTTCATGTGAGTAGATTAATTTTTTTGTAGAATTTCCAAAGTTCTAAAAAACTTTGGTATAGGCAAACTTTAGCATGAATTGAACTACTGAATTAGGCTAAGTGTTTATTTCACAAGACTAAGCTTATTTCCAAAATTGCCACCACTTTTTTTGCTTGGGTCTCATTTTTTCAGGTATGTGCTGATAATTTTGCCTTTGAGGTATATGAAACTGTCTGTTATCCTCATAATCATACTTTGGAAAGTCTTCTTCACTCAAAGGTTTAAGAACAATTTCTTTGTTTTCAATCCAGCTTATTACTTTCTGAATTTCAGTAGTTATTTTAGGATAGTAATTTTTTACCATTGCTCCCGTATCTTCTTCATTTTGAAGTGGGGCTACAGCATCGAGACCATAGGGAAATGCTAAGTCGTTAAAAAAATCATACCCTTCACAATACAAATCATAAAATTGAGCAATGTTTTGGCGTGAGTTGGGTGAATAAATTAATGTATCATTTAAAAGCTTAAGTATCCTATACTTCTCATAATCTGCTTCGTCTATCAATGTTCTAAGCAGTTTCGATAAATCATATTTAGCCCCGGATAGCTGATACCTAAACGAAATAAGTTCTAAAAAAATATCATCAGCCAGTTCGTTTTCCAATACATCAGCATGGCTATAAACCCATTGTTCAAACTCTGATATACTTATTTCGCTATTAAGTAATGAGTATATTTTTTCTTCAAAGATTTTTGGAATCGTAATTTCCATCTTAGCTAAAATCTTAAAAAATTTTTACACGGTAAGCTTTAATAACAAATTTAATTTTTATCTTATGAGTAGAATTGGGTGCCTACAAGCTTAAGAATAAAATAATTATTCTTATTTTAAAATAATGTGCTCGATACTACAAAATATATACACTATTATTGAAGCCTTAACCTACTACCATGATTCAGAGGATACAGACGGTTTATTTGATTCTGATTGCCTTGATAGCCGGATTGTTAATTTTTAACAATCCATCTTTTATTGAGGTACAGGGGTTTGATAAGTGGACAAATAGCGAAAAGGGAATTATTAGTGTTACGTTTAATGAGGCTACATGGTCTGTAAACGGCTCTATGATTGAAACCGATGATTTAAGCTTAATTACCTACACTTTAGGTATTATTAGTGCCTTAGCGTTTATAGCAATTTTTTTATTTAGAAACCGTAAGCTGCAAATGATGCTTACTGCCTTTAACTATATTTTTATTTTAATCTTATACATTCTGATGATTTACTACGGTATGCATTACAGTAGCCAAATAAGTCAGGATAAGGACCTGGGTATAGCTATAGGGCTGTTTTTCCCTTTGTTTTTACCCATATTTACTTTTATGGCGTTGCGCCGCATAAATTATGATGAAATGTTGGTTCGCAGTACCGACAGATTGCGCTAATTTGCACTTTTATAAATTAGCCTGCTCATTTTAGTTTCGTCAAAAATTTCGTTTGCTACTTCTTGTACTTGTTTTGGGGTAACAGAGTATATTTTTTCAATAACTTCAGGCAAAGTATCTACTTTTTCGTGATATAACAGGCTTTTGCCTAAAGCCAGCATTAAGCTTACTTTGCTTTCCTCAGCCAATAGCATTTGCCCTGCCATTTGTTTTTTGTAGCGGTTCAAGACACCCTCACTAAGTGGTTTAGCTTGAATTTTTTTAAGCTCTTTTTGCACCAAACTAAGGGTCTTGTTCAGGTATTTAGGGTCTGTACCAAAATAGATGTTAAAATACCCACCGTCTTCATAAGCGGTGTAGCTGCTATCTATTTGGTAGGCAAAACCGTATTTTTCTCTCACAGCCAAGTTTAAGCGTGAGTTTAAGCCGGGGCCGCCTAAAAGATTGTTTAGCAAAGCAAGTGCAGGCTTCTTTTGGCTATGTGTACTGTATGCCAGGCTACCCATTACACAATAGCACTGAGCATTATCGGTTTCTTTTTCAGTAGTAAATGTTTCAATTTCTGAAAAGGCTTTGCGCTTTTGTGCTTTAATGCCGTTGGTGGGTTGTGGCATGTACTTTTCGCAAAGCTTCACCACCTTATCAAAAGGGGTAGCCCCAACATAAGAAAATACTATGTTTTGCGGGCGGTAATATCCTTTTATAAAATTTTGTGTTTGTTTTTGTGTAAGGTTTTCTACTGTTTCGTGCGTACCTAAAATATTGTAGCCCAAAGGGTGATTTTTAAAAAGCAGTTCCTGAAACTCATCATGTATACTGTCTTCAGGGCTATCGGCATACATATCAATCTCTTCAAGTATTACATTTTTTTCTTTAGCCATTTCCTTCTCAGGAAAAATAGAATTGAAAGCAGTATCGGTAAGTAAATCTATAGCTCTACCCAAATAACCACTGGTAAAAGAGGCGTAAATGCAGGTATTTTCTTTGGTGGTATAGGCATTCATCTCGCCACCTACTTCTTCCAGTCGATTTATAATTTGTATGGCTTTTCGCTTCTGTGTACCTTTAAACAACATGTGCTCTATAAAATGAGCCATCCCCATTATTTCTTTATCCTCATCTCGTGTACCCGCATTAATTACAATACCGAAATGAGAAACCTCTGAAATATGTTGCTGGTATATAAGGCGTAAGCCGTTGCTAAACTCTTTTATTTGATGCACTTATGAGAATTTATGATTTAAGATTTGATGATATATAGATTTCATCATCAAAGGGTGCAAAACTAGTGCTATAAATTGGAAATGGTAAATTGAGAATTGAAAATTAGTTACTTATACTCTTAAACATCTATATTACCTTTAATAAATATATATGAAAAAGTCGGTAGCACTATTATTTTTAAGCTTAAGCATAAACTTTATACATGCCCAAAACGCAAAGTTTTATGCTGATACTGTTTTGCTAAGAAGCTATGTAGGCAGCCAGAAAGAGTTTGACAGGGCTATGGAAATGCGATGGCTTATTAAAGGGCAACCCCTTTTATTTGGAAGTGACACTGTTGAAGTTATACCTGATAAAACTAAGCTTGACACTATTTTTTACAAATGGAATGCTAAAAGAGATTGGGACACCATAATTTGCAATATAGCTGAGCCACACACCTATAATTTTACTTTTAATACCTGTTGCGGAGGTTTTGATGTTCAACGCAACAAAAAAAGAATACCTATGAAAGTTGAGGTAGCGATTAAAGGGGTATCAAACAAAATGTATTTGGCTAGGCTTGGGGAAACAGGCAAAGTAATAAACGGCAGTGGTAAGCAAATCATAACCCCTTTATGCAGAAGTGCAATGAAACCTAATATTTTTTGGGTAATGCTGCAACAGGTTAAAGTTTGTACCGATACAGGCAACTGTGAGAAAAACGAAGAATTTTGTATACAGAAAGAAAACGGAGAGCGAGATTATAGCTTTAGCTATACAGTGCAAAAAACTATAACTAAGTTTTTGTATATGCCTTTAACCGATAAACCTTTGCGAGTCTCTTACAAGCCTGAAAGGAATAAATTGAAGATTAAGTAAGGCTAGTTTGTCTCAAACTCTTTTCTCACAACTACACTTTTCAAAATACCGTTTTTAAACTCAAAAAAAACAAAAGGTGCTTCTTCATCCATCACATGATAAAGTTCAATCTCATTGATATTATTAGCAAGTGCTTCTACACTTTTATTTTTATCTCCAAAAAAATATTCAAAGAATCTTTTTATACCCATCCCCACTTTAAAGTCTTTATTTAAATCAATCTCTTGATTTAAAATTGTAGCTTTTTTTATAAATGCTGTGTTTGGTTTCTTATGATGATACTCTGCCAATTGCTCTGCGTTTTCTGGAATTACATCTTCCTTGTACTCACTAATAATAATTTTACTGTTATCAAACACTAGGGTATAATCATTCGTTGCTTTATTTGAGGTATCTTCCTCTACACTAAAAATATTATTGTTATAGTGTTGTACTGAATCAACCAAACACTTATACCCAAATAGATTATTAACTAATCCATCTCCAGTAAAAATTTGAAGCAAATCACTCTTTTTATGCATCATAAGTATTTCTTCTTTAGGTGAATTTTTAGCTAATGTAAACATCTCGAAAGAAGAGAACATTGATGTATCATAACTATTTGAAAAAACACTATCAGATTTATTTGTATCTTCTATGAAAACTACATTTTCATTATTATGAACTGACTTAGACTTACAGCTTATTCCAATAACCAAAAACAAAAGAATAATTATTCTACCCATAATTTATAATTTTATAGTTGACATATTCTCAATAGAAATATTAAACTCCTCTACAATTTCTTTTACTATATCAGCGGCAGGTTTCACCTCGTGGATATAACCTGAAATTTGCCCTATTTCCAGTTCGCCTTCTTCCATATCACCCTCAAACATACCGCGTTTGGCACGGGCGCGACCCAGCAGTTCTCGCAATTCATCAGCACTTGCTTTGCGGGCATAAGCCTCTTGTATATCGTTAAAAAACTTATTCTTTATCAAACGCACAGGGGTCAATTCTTTTAGGGTAAGTTGCGTATGCCCATCCCCTGCCTCAACAACTGCACTTTTAAAATTTTGGTGTGCTGATGATTCTTCACTGGCAACAAAGCGGCTGCCAATCTGCACCCCATCTGCACCCAAAGCCATAGCTGCCAACATAGTTTTTCCACTACCTATACCTCCTGCTGCAATTACAGGAATATCCACCGTTTCTTTCACCATAGGTATTAAGCACATGGTAGTGGTTTCCTCTCGCCCGTTGTGTCCACCTGCTTCAAAACCTTCAGCCACAATAGCATCTACCCCTACATCCTCACATTTTTTTGCAAATTTGGTATTGCTTACTACGTGCACCACAGTAATGCCATTATCCTTCAAGTGCTGTGTCCATGTTTTGGGGTTTCCGGCACTGGTAAACACAATTTTCACTCCTTCCTCCACAATTATTTCCATCAGCTTTTCAATATCAGGGTATAACAATGGTACGTTAACTCCAAAGGGTTTATCGGTAGCTGCTTTACACTTTTGTATATGCTCCCGCAGTATTTCGGGATACATAGAACCTGAACCTATTAAGCCCAGTCCCCCCGCATTAGATACAGCCGAGGCAAGCTCCCAACCGCTGCACCATATCATCCCCGCCTGTATTATGGGGTATTGTATACCAAATAGTTGTGTAATTCTGTTTTGCATAGCGCAAAGCTAACAGTATACGCCAAAATGTGTGCATAGCTTGCCATTACTAATTAGAATATTTTTTAGTAAGTTTAAACATTATTTAACATGGATTTAATATGAATAAAAAACTACCCTTATTCCTTTTATTATTTATTCCTATCACTCTTTTTGGCCAACTAACTTTTAAAAAACTTACCGGATTTGATGCAATTAATAACAGCCGTGCTGCGGGAGACCAGTTTGGTTTTTCGGTAGCGGTTTCAGGCGATATTGCTGTTGTTGGCGCTCCATTTCACGATTTTGATGAAAGCGGTGGCGATAGCATGAAAGATGCCGGTGCGGCTTATGTGTTTTACCGAAATGAAGGCGGTGCTAACAACTGGGGACTAAAGAAAAAGCTGGTTGCCACAGGAAACAATGCCAGAGACACAGGCGACAATTTTGGTAATGCCGTTGCCATATCAGGCAATGTGATTGTGGTTGGAGCTATTTTTCAGGATTTTAATGCCTCGGGTTTAAGCGAGTTTAGTGATGCAGGAGCCGCCTATGTGTTTCATAAAGACGAAGGCGGTACAGATAACTGGGGGCAGGTGCAAAAGCTTGTGGGCAAAGGTAACAATGGCAGGCTGGCTGAGGATAACTTCGGTGTGTCTGTGGCTATCTCAGGAGATGTAATTGTAGTGGGCGCTTACCAACACGATTTTGATGAACCCGGTGTGGGTTTTGTAAATTTTTCGGGAGCTGCTTTTGTATACCACAAAGATGAAGGCGGTACCGATAACTGGGGACAAGTGAAAAAACTCATTGGTCCTAACAGTAATAACGGCAGGCAAGCGGGTGATTTCTTCGGGACTTCCGTTGCCATTGAAAACAATATAATTGCTATAGGTGCAAACCTGCAAGATTATGACAGCCGTGGCAATACCGAAGTGAAAGATGCGGGTGCCGTATATATATTTTATAAAGATGAAGGCGGAACGAACAACTGGGGCTTGAAAGAAAAAGTAGTGGGTAGCGGCACTAACGGGCGTGTTGCCGAAGATAACTTTGGTATAGCTGTATCACTTTCGGGAACTGCGCTAGTTGTTGGAGCTTACTTGCAAGATTTTGATGCCAGTGGTGCAGGCTCTGTAAATGCTGCAGGTGCGGCTTATGTGTTTTATAAAGATAAAGGTGGAGTTGATAACTGGGGCTTGGTGAAAAAGTTGGCAAGTAGTGGTACAAACGGTCGTACTGTTGGAGACAATTTCGGCATTGCCGTATCTATTACAGGAAATACTGTAGTGGTTGGCGCCAGCCAACAAGACTATAACGCTGTGGGAGATAGTTTAGCCACAGGCGCTGGTGCTGTTTATATTTTTCAGGAAGATGAAGGGGGTGCAGAAAACTGGGGTTTAAAAGAAAAAATTGTTGCTACGGGAATAAACGGCAGAAATGCTACTGATAATTTTGGAAATGTAGTTGCTACCGACCCGGATATAATTTTGGTGGGTGTATCAGGGCAAGACTATGATGGCTTAGGAGCAAATTTTATTAATAATGCCGGAGCTGCAAAAGCTTTTAATTATCAAGGTATTGACCCAACCAGTGTAAGAGAACTACAAAGTATTAAAAATGTATTTGTAAGCAGCCAAAACAAAAACATTTACATAAACTTTGGTCAAGAGGGTGAATATACAGTTTCAGTTTACGACTTGATGGGGAGAAAAGTATATAAAGACTTTGTTACCACAACCAGTGGTAGTATTGAAGAGCTTAACCTAAGCTATGAGGCATCAGGATATTATATGGTGAAAATTGCTACCGGAAAAGCACAAAAAACTTTTAAAACGTTCTTAGATTGAGAAAAGTATATTTAAACAAAAAAGCCCTTTAGTGTGTACTAAAGGGCTTTTTTAATGTTCTGCTAAGTTTACCTACTACTGTAGTTAGGAGCTTCTTTGGTAATGGTAATATCGTGTGGATGGCTTTCGCGAACACCTGCACCCGTTATACGTACAAATTGTGCTTTTTGTAAATCTTCTATTGTTGCAGCACCGCAATAGCCCATACCTGCACGCAAACCGCCTACAAACTGATATACAACTTCGTTCAGTGTTCCTTTATACGGCACACTTCCTACTATCCCTTCAGGAACCAGTTTATTAATTTCTTCTTCAGCATCTTGAAAATAGCGGTCTTTACTACCTTCTTTCATTGCCTCTATACTTCCCATACCTCGGTACGATTTTACTTTACGTCCGTTGTATATAATGGTTTCTCCGGGAGACTCATCTACCCCAGCGAATAATGAACCTGCCATTATAGTACTAGCCCCTGCTACCAATGCTTTTACAATATCTCCGCTATAACGTATACCCCCATCGGCAATTACAGGTATACCCGTGCCTTTTAGTGCTTCGGCTGCTTCGTAAATGGCTGTAAGCTGCGGCATTCCTATACCTGCAATTACACGTGTGGTACATATTGAACCCGGTCCTACTCCAACTTTAATACCGTCTACCCCTGCCTTCACAAGTGCTGAGGCACCTTCACCGGTAGCCACATTACCTGCAATTATTTGTAAATCAGGAAAAGCGGCTTTTACTTTCCCCACTTCGTTTATTACCCCTTGCGAATGTCCGTGGGCGGTATCTACAATCACCACATCCACTCCTGCAGTAACTAAAGCTTCAACACGCTCTACTGTGTCGGCTGTTATACCCACTGCCGCACCTACTAAAAGTCTTCCCAAATTATCTTTGCAGGCTTTGGGGTGGTTGCTATGTTTTAAAATGTCTTTATAAGTAATTAATCCTGTAAGTTTTCCTTTGCTATCTACTACCGGTAGTTTCTCAATACGGTGCTCCTGCAATATCCCCTCAGCTTGTTGTAATGTGGTTCCCTCAGGCACTGTAATAAGGTTTTCCTTTGTCATTAACTCACGAACAGGGCGTTTGCCGTTATTTTCAAAGCGCAAATCACGGTTGGTAAGTATGCCTACCAGCAGGTTGTTGTTATCTACTATAGGTATACCGCCAATTTTGTTCTCCTTCATTATTTGCAATGCATCACTTACTACCGCAGTATCATTTAAGGTGATAGGGTCTAGTATCATTCCGCTTTCGCTACGCTTCACTTTGCGTACTTCAAGTGCTTGGCGTTCTATACTCATATTTTTGTGCAGTATACCTATACCTCCCTCTTGAGCAAGGGCTATAGCCAAACGGCTTTCTGTAACGGTATCCATAGCTGCTGAAACTATAGGTACATTGATGCGTAAACCACGAGTAAGCTGCGTACTGGTGTCCACATCGCGAGGAAGAACTTCTGAATGTGCTGGGACAACTAAAACGTCGTCGAAAGTTAGGGCTTCACCCCTAAATTTTATATCGTTATTCATGCAAATAAGTGATTACAAAGGTGGGATAATGATACTCTTATTTGCGGTGCAAAGGTAGTGTAATTTATTGATATTGTAAAATATCAATACCTTATTTATATAGGTTTATTCTGGTTTGATATTTTTATTGTTTAAACTCAAAAAAATGGTTGAGTTTTTTTGTGAAGGCTCCTTCAGTAGTAGCTAAAAGAACCTCATCGCCAGTTACCAAGATACTATTGATAAAAGTTCTATCCGGCAATCCCTTATTTTCTAGTTCTGATACAAATAACCTACCTGATAACCAATCCAATGCATATAGATAAACTCTATCGCCAATATAGCCAATAACTTTACCGTCTACTTCTGCATATCTCATATAATCACTTATATATTTGCCAAGGTGTAACACGTTATATTTACTACCCAAGGCAGAGTATCCCCAACCAAAGTCTAAACCATAAAGCCCAAGTATATGAGTGGTGTCTTTAATTGTAATAAAATGAGCATAATCAAGAGGGAAAGCCTGAGAAATATTTCCATCTTCAGTAACCTTTAATGTTTCAAAATTTCCACCCCTTAGTGATACATAAAAATCATTATTTATTGTATTTATCGCCATTACTTCAGAAGATTGTGTTCTAAACCTTTCCGCAGTATCAACAATATAAATTTCTTGTTTTTCGAACTTTGGAACCCAAACATTATTGCTAAGTTCTAATTGAAAAAGCAGGAAGTGAATAAAACCACTTCTGGGGTTCCCTGTTGATTGTCTTTCCTCTTCTGTGGCTGCTACTAACATTTTTCCATTATTATTTACACATACTGGAACAGCAACTCTGCTAAAGGCTATGTTCTTTAAAACTGTATCAATGGTTGAGACATCTAGATTACTATATTGAAATGGAGTACTCAAACTAAAAAGATGCAGTTTATTTGTAGGCGATTTTTCTGCGAAAATGACTACATCATTATTTATGAAGGGAGGATAAAAAATAGAACCATTAGTATAGTTTGCTCTACTCCGCGCCACATTTTCGAATGAATCATTAAGAATTTGTATATAGAATTGTGATATAAAAGCATACCCGCTGCTAATTTTTTGAGCCTTTACTATATTTTTTGATAGGTAAATAGGTAGCGGCTTTCTTTGCCATTCAACAATTTCTATAGAATCCTGCTGCTTTTCATTTTGAACCGGTGCTTGAGTATCTTCTTTTTTACAACTAATTATTAGAAGAGTGACAATGGAAACCAATAAATACTTATTAATCATTTATTATAAATAAAAGTAAATATGCTATTTTGTTTTTTAAATGGAATTAACAATTTGATAAATTCGATAAACTGATTTTTTAAACTACACTAATTTAGATTGATTTTTTAATTTTTACTTCGTTATATCGTAGTACCGAAGAGAAAGATTGGCGTTTGAAGTAACCATTTTGGGGTGCAGTAGCGCAACCCCCACTGCTGATAGACACCCAACGGCGCAAATACTGAACATAAACGGAAATTATGTATTGATAGATTGCGGCGAAGCCACACAAAACCAATTATTGCGTTACCGCCTAAGACACAGCAAGATAAGCCATATTTTTATCAGCCATTTGCATGGCGACCACTATTTGGGCTTGGTGGGCTTGCTGGCTACTATAAATTTTCAGGGCAGGGAAAATGATTTGCATTTGTATGGTCCTGAGCCTTTACACAATATTATTAACGACCATTTTAAATACTCGGGCACTGAATTGAAGTTTCCGCTGCATTTTCATCCTGTAGCTGATGATAAAAGCCGTTTATTGGAAGAAAATAGTGTGTTTACAGTAAAATCTGTTGTGCTTAGACACAGAATACCTACTACGGGTTTTGTTTTTGAGGAAGCCCATGCCTACCGAAAAATAAACAAAGCGGCTTGTGAGTTGCATGAAATACCTTATGGTTTTTATAATGAGTTGAAGAAAGGGCTGGATTACAGGGACGATTTGGGGAATATGATTGAAAACAGTGTACTTACTTTCCCTCCAAAGGCTAAACGCAGCTACGCATATATTTCAGATAGTAGCTACTATGAACCTGTTTTAGAGCATATACAGGATGTAGATATGCTATACCACGAAAGTACTTTTTTGCATGAGTTGAAAGAGCGTGCAGAGTCTACTTTCCATAGTACAGCTTTGCAGGCGGCTACTATGGCTAAAAATGCTAATGCCAAAAAATTATTATTGGGTCATTTTAGTGCCCGTTATAAGGATTTAACTCCGCTGCTTTATGAAGCACAAACAGTGTTTGAAAACAGTTATTTGGCTATTGAAGGGCAAAAGTTCTCCATAGAATAAAGAAAACCGGTTTGGAGTTTCAGGTTTCAACTTAGATGAGAGATGTCGTATGTCAGATGTGGGGTTTTGTTCTGTTTCAATATACAGTTGGTAGTCAAGCTTAATTTAATTCAGTATCTACACGGCTTTAACCTATCCATCTTATACTAATGTTTGGTGTTCTGTATTCTGTGTTTTTGAGTGTTATTTGAGTTCTCCTTTCAATAAAAAATCCCCGCAACTTTAGCTGCGGGGATTTTTAACATTTAAAACTTTATACTGTGTGGCTTATTGCAAGCCAAATAGTTTCAATACATTTCTGTTGCCGGGTGCATCAGTATACCAGTTGGTATTTGTTGTTCCGCCTGATGTTGCCCAATCATCAAAGAAGTTATATGCTTCGGTTACATCGGTACGCTCTGTTGGGTATACAAAATCTTCAGGGATTAAGATTGCCCAAGGCATTCCGTTTGCATTTGCATAGTACTTACCTTGACTAGGTACACTTCTATCACTATGTGTTCCAAACAAACCGGTGTTTGCAAGTGAGGTAGGTACAAAATCTTTCAAGTGTACTTCATATCCTCTACGTTTGTTGGTGAAGATGAATGGGTTAAAGTCATCAATACCTAACTTGCTATCTAACACAGGGTTTTGGAATTCTATATCTATGCGAATTGTATCAGAAGTACCTGTAGGATTCGCTTTAATGGTATTAAACATTGAACCTGTTGCACGTGTCATACTTGGCTCAGGGCTATCGTAAGCTATAATTACTGCTTTAGATTGTCCTGCTTCAGTATTGTTAGAGCTACGTGTAATTATGTTACGTACTAGTATCTGACCGTTTACGCTCTTCACATCGCTAGGAACTAACTCGTCAAACTGCCATCCGAAACCGTTATCAAACGAAGCACCTACTGAGCGTACTTTCATTTTCACTTTATAGTCTACCACTTTGTTATCAGCATTAAGTACTTTGTGTATGTTGAATGCTAAAGTTAAGTCGTTAAAGTCATAGTCTCCTTGTGCAGGCCACAAGTCTTCAAAAGCAAGTGTAGCTGTTTTGTTTGCACTTGGGTAGTAGCTGTTAAATGCACGGTCAGGGTCGCATGGGTATTCGTCAACATTGTCTAATATACCGTCATTATCACAATCTGCAACAGGAGGAGTACCAAATTGTTCAGGCTGGCATGTGCTTGATGCTAAGTATCCTGTACAGCTAGCTACAGCAGGTGAGTATATTCTGTGGCTTCCGCTTTCTATACCGTTTGCATCACAAAATTTAAGTTTACCTTCTACTCTTGAACCACTGTTTAATTGTGTATAACCTGTTACTTTTATGATGCTTGTCTTAGCACCGGTACCCTCTATATCTTCTTCCAGGTAAAAGTCTTTTACACTTAAGAAAGCTCCGTTATCTAATATAGTTTCACCATCTTCTTGGTCAAAATTATCACCAGCTCTAATATAGCAGTTACTCCACAGGTAACCTTCGTTTTCTAAATCATCATCAACACTTATCAAGCAGTAGTTATACACTTTAGCATCTTCATATATTTTGAAGTCATTACCTACAAATATGAAGTGGTAGTTATATAATTTACCTTCAACCAAAATGTCTTTATCACTAGTACCTATTGTTTTTAGTGTACCGTAGTTTTTAACTATACCGTCTTCGTCAATTTCAATATGCTTATCAGAGTATAGTTTACCTCTGTTCTCAAAGTAACCTTTTACTTTAGTTTCGTCAGTTGCTCTTAAGCTATCACTCCAGTTATAAAGTTTAGCATTTTTATTATCAACTTTAATTTTCTTAGCTTTAAGTATAGTATTTTCTAATATATAGGCTTTACCTGTACCTTCTATTTTAAGCTCATCAAAGTTTCCGCTTGCACATATTTTTACTACGCCACCACTTTTTACTTTAATATCTATATTTCCACCGAAAGTACCTGTTAAACATACTGTTTTACCACTGTTTACTGTAATGTTACTGCTACGGTTATTATACGTGTTAGTACAACCGCTGTTACAGTTCATACCTGAACTTGTTTTACGGAATACGTGTGGGTTTGGTTGAGCGCCACCTGTAAATAAAGCCGACGCAAACTGATTTGCAGCAACTTTTTCATAAACGCTGCTACCATCAGGGTTAATTTTTTCTATGTAGATAAAATCTTCCCAAGCAGGTACATGTACCTTAGTAGTATATTCTGCATTTGCATCAGTAACACCTGTAGAAATTAAATCTCCTGTTGAAGGAACATCTCTATATATTTTAATTACGTAACGTTCATTTGGACTTGCATTTGAAACTTTTGCACGAACTGTAAGTTCTTTTTCTGTTTCAAATTTAAAATCTGTAGGAACTACTAAATCTTTAGCAGCTACAGTTACATTATTTGCCGGTGCATCTGAGGGGTTGTTTTGATTATTAAAACTTTCGCGTTTGCAACTTGCCATTGCAAGTAATAATGCTACTAATCCCCATGTAAATTTTAATGCTTTCATAACTTTTTTCAGTTTCTGTGTTTAAATGTTGATTCAAAGGTATGGCGACATACAAGCCGATTAAAGGCTTTTTGTATGAGTGGCGGTATTATTATTTGAGCTGTGGATGGCAGGATATTAACATGCTATCCACAGTTGAAATACTGTTGTTATAGCCTTGCCTACTGTGATAAAGCCTGATATAATAGAGACTCTTTACTTATATATACGATGCAAAACCCTTTTTAGATTTAGTTGCTTGAAAAGAAAAACCCCACTTCAAAAATTTGAAGCAGGGTTTCATTTATTAAAAAACTAGTTAACCTATTCTGTTTATTGTAAGCCAAATAAGTTGGCTACGTTTCTATTGCCCGGAGCATCGGTATACCAATTGGTATTTGTTGTTCCGCCTGATGTTGCCCAATCGTCAAAGAAATTGTATGCGCTGGTTATTGCCGCATATTCTTTGGGGTATACAAAGTTGGTAGGCAATAGTATTGCCCAAGGCATTCCGTTTGATGTTTTGTAGTATATACCTTGACTTGGATTACTTGCATCGTTCCATTGACCAAACATTGATGTATTTGCCAAATCTGTTGGCTTAAAGTTGCCCAAGTGTATTTCAGCATCACGATGTTGGTCGGCAAATATGAATGGATTGAATTTGCTTATACCTAATTTACTATCGTCAACTGGGTTGGTAAAGTTTATGTTTACATACATAGTATCACTTGTACCTGTTGGGTTGGTTTTTATAGTATTAAACATTGACCCTGTTGCACGATGTAAGCTTGGCTCAGGACTATCGTATGCTATAATTACTGCTTTAGCCTGGTTTGCTTCAGTATTGTTTGCATTACGTGTAATAATATTACGTACTAAAGTTTGCCCTGTAATAGTATTAATGTCGCTTGGTACCAGCTCATCAAACTGCCAACCGAAACCATTATCAAAGGCTGCACCTACTGCCAATACTTTCATTTTCACTTTATAGTCTACCACTTTGTTATCTGCATTCAGTATTTTGTGGATGTTGAAGGCTAAAACTAAATCGTTATAGTCATAATCTCCTGTTGCAGGCCAAAGGTCTTCAAAAGCAAGTGTTGCTGTTTCTGTAGCACTTGGGTAGTAACTGTTAAATGCGCGGTCAGGGTCGCAAGGATACTCGTCTTGTGTATCAGGCACTCCGTCGTTATCACAATCTGCTACCGGAGGGTTTCCAAATTGCTCAGGCTGGCACGTACTTGCAGGTAAATAACCTGTGCAGCTAAGCGCAGCACCGTTTTGTAGTGAACCGTTATTGGTTTCTACGCCGTTGGTATCACAAAGGTCTAATTTGCCTTTAAGTATAGAGCCGCTTTTTAAGTTTGAGTTGCCTGTTACTTTTAGTTTACTGCGTTTTGCTCCTGTACCTTCAATTTTTTCATCATTTATTAAATCTTTGGTACTTGTTAAAGCTCCATTATCAAAAATATTGGTAGAGCCGTTTCTCGCTTCATAGTTATCGCCAACTGTTATATAGCAATTACTCCATAAATAACCTTCATTTTCCAAGTCATCATCTACATCAAGTAAGCAGTAGTTTTTAACCTTTCCTCCATCTTCTATAATTAAATCATCGCTAATAAATGTAAAGTGGTAGTTATAGAATTTTCCACCGTCTTTAATTTTTAAGTCGTTATCACTGCCGTTACCTATACCGTTATAGGTTCCATAGTTTTTAAAGAAACCATTATCATGAATTTCGGCTTTTTTATAGTTGTATATTTTACCTCTGTTTTCAGCATAGCCTTTTACTTGAAATTCATCGTTTATTCTCAGGCTATCACTCCAGTTATAAAATTTAGCATCTTTATGGTATACCTTTATTTTCTTTGCTGTAAGGATTGTGTTTTCTAAAATATATGCTCTACCGCCTCCTTCAATTTTCAACTCATCAAAGCTTCCGTTTGCACATATTTTAACTCTACCCCCACTTTTTACTTTAATATCTATATTATTACTTAGTATACCTGTTAAGCATACCGTTTGGCCGCTGTTAACAGTTAGGTTACTACTACGATTGTTGTAGGTTTGTGTGCAGCCGCTGTTACAATTCATACCTGAACCTGTTTTTCTAAATACATGTGGGTTAGGCTCATTTCCACCGGTAAATAAGGTTGAAATAAACTGGTTTACTTTCACTTTCTCATACTCACTGCTTCCGTCAGCACTTATTTTCTCTATATAAATAAAGTCTTCCCAAGCAGGTACGGTGAGCTTTGTGGTATACTCTGCATTTGCATCGGTTAAACCTGTTGTAATTAATGCCCCTGTTGATGGAACATCATTATAAATTTTAATTACATAGAGTTGGTTTGCAATAGGTTCTGCTATTTTAACCTTTACGGTTAGTTCTTTTGAGGTATTGAAGTCAAATTCAGCAGGAACCACCAGGTCTTTTGCAGCAATATTCACATCCCCAGATGGAGTATTGTCTTTTTGGTCGTTCTTAAAGGGACTTTCGCGTTTACAACTTGCCAGTGCAAGTACAGCAGCTACTAATACCCATGTGTGTTTAAATGTTTTCATTTTAGTTAGCTTATCAATAAATTCCTAAATAGCGCTTTACAAAAGTACTTTTGGTGTTATCAGCTTCTTAGAATTTTAGGACGAGTGGGGGTATAATTATATGAGCTGCGATGGGTTTACTTCTTTCTAAAACTATTTATTTTTTTGTTAAAATATCTACTGTTTGTACTATACAATTATGTTTAAATTTACTCCATAAATTTTTTGTTTTAAGCTGATAATCAACGTTTTTAATGTTGTAACATTTATTATCTTTTTAGAGTATAAACAAAAAAATCCCCCTCGAAAATTCTCGAGAGGGATTACATATATAGTTAGGGTAGCTTATTGTGCTATAGTAATCCCAATACTTCAAAAAGTTTGGTTATGTCTCTGTTTCCTGCTGCATTTGTATACCAATTGGTATTATTTACACCGCCTGATATTGCCCAATCATCAAAGTTGTGGTATGCTTCAGTAATTGCAGTACGCTCTTGCGGGTAGTCAAAATCTTCAGGTATTAGTATTGCCCACGGCAAACCGTTCGCAGTTTTGTAATAAATACCTGCGCTTGAGTTTGAAGCATCATCGTGTGTGCCAAACAAGCTTTGTGTAGCCAAGTCCGTTGGTTTAAAGTTACCCAAGTGTATTTCTGTACCACGTGTTTGGTTGGCAAATATGAATGGGTTGAATTTATCTATGCCCATTTTGGTATCTGCTACAGGGTTTTTAAAGTTTACTTTTATACGTATGGTATCGCTAGACCCTTTAGGGTTTGCTTTAATAGTGTTAAACATTGAACCTGTTGCACGCGTCATACTTGGCTCCGGACTATCATACGCTATAATTACTGCTTTTGCTTGACTTGCTTCAGTACCGTTTGAGCTACGTGTAATAAGGTTTTTAGTAAGTAACTGACCTGTTACACTATTTACATCAGCAGGTACTACTTCGTCAAACTGCCATCCAAAACCGTTGTCGAAAGATGCCCCTACTGAGCGTACTTTCATTTTCACATTAAAATCAACTACTTCATTATCTGCATTTAATATTTTGTGGATGTTAAACGCAAGCGTTAAATCATTGTAGTCAAAGTCTCCCTGTGCAGGCCACAAGTCTTCAAAGGCAAGTGTTGCAGTTTTTGTAGCACTTGGGTAGTAGCTGTTAAAAGCACGGTCAGGGTCGTTAGGGTATTCGTCTTGTCCATCAGGCACACCATCGTTATCAGCATCTTGCACAGGAGGAGTTCCGAAACCTTCAGGATTACAAGTACTAGGTGCTATATAACCTGCACAGCTTTGTGTAGCAGGAGATTGTATTTGCCCCCAGTTATTTTCTATTCCATTCGCATCACAAAGGTTTATTTTACCTTTTATTTTACCATTACTGTTTATAGTAGTATTGTCTGTTACTTTAATACGGCTGGTATTACTACCTGTACCTTCAATATCTTTATTTACCGTAAGGTTTTTAGTGCTTAATAAAGCTCCGTTATCTAGCTCAACATCACCACTGCTATTGTTTGTAAACTTGTCTAATACTTTAATGTAGCAGTTAGTCCACAAATCGCCATTGTTATTTAAGTCGTTTTCAACCTTCAAATAGCAAAAGTTTTCAAAATCTGCATTGCTATTATTGTTCATGGTGTTACCTACTGTAATGAAGTGGTAATTTTTAAACTTCTTGTTTACGTTGAAGTTGGTTTTAATGTTAAGTGTACCATAGTTCTTTACGTCACCGTTTGAATTGATATTTAAGTCTCCGTTAATATCTATTTTACCGTGGTTGCGGATAATTCCGTTTATAGACATGCTTCCACTGGTAGTAACACTATCACTATAGTTGTAAAACTCAGGTTTTGAGCCGTTGGTATTTATATTGTTAAGGTTTACAATAGCATTTTCAAGTATGTATGCTTTACCTTTATTTTGAATTGTTAGTGAGAATGAACCGTTACCGCAAATGCGGGCAATTCCACCGTTTTTAACAGTAATACCACCACCTACTGTACCTGTGAAACAAACTACCTCGTTTTTATTTACGGTTACCCAATTAGTATTATTATTAAGGGTTTTTGTACACCCTGTGTTGCAATTTAAACCCGAACTGGTTTTACGCATAGTATACACATTGGTAGGGTTACCATTATCCATTGTAGTAGTAACAAATTGATTTGCTTTTACTTTTTCGTAATTGCTGGTACCATCTTCGTTAACTTTCTCAATGTATAAAAACTCTTCCCAAGCCGGTAAACGCAATTTGGTAGTATATTCACCATTTGCATCGGTAATACCTGTTGTAATTAATTCGCCTGTAGAGGGTACATTATTATATAGCTTAATAACAAAACGCTCGCCTACATGGCTTGCATTTGTTACTTTTACACGAACTGTAAGTTCTTTTTCGCTCTCAAAATCAAAATCAGCGGGTACTACTAAGTCTTTAATTTCAACATTAGCTGTACCTCCTTCATTAGATGGGTTGTTTTCTGTGAAAGGATTTTCACGTTTACAACTCATTAGTGCCATAAGCAGGGCGATAAATACCCATAAAAATTTCTTGCTTTTCATTACCTTCAATTATTTATTTCTTAAATGTTAACACAAAGATAGTAGCAGCAAGGGCTGTAGCCAATGAGTTTATGATGAGTAGCTGTTTAATTATATAAGCTGCATTTTTAATTGATAAGAAGTATTTGAGCCGTTTTTATTGTAAATCTCTGTTTTTTTAAAAAGCTTAAACCCCTATAAACCTAGTAATACCAAGCTATACAAGCTTATTTTTGATAACCGGTGGTTTTTCTTATACTAACAGTTAAACCGTTGATAATAAAACACTTAACATTTCAACCTTTCACAAACAAAAACCCAACGCATCCCTGCGTTGGGTTTAGAAACTGAAGATTAATTGTTATGCTATAAAGCGCTACTTAAAGGCTTTCCGCTCCAATTAAATTTTTTAATATCTAAATAAGTTGTTAGGGTTGGTATATGAACCAAAGTTCCTAAACCAGTTAGGGTATTGTACACCGCCTGATAATGCCCAATCATCAAAAAAGTTATAAGTAATCAGTATACTCTTCTTTTCTTGAGGGTAGGCAAAGTTTTCAGGTATTTCTATTGCCCAAGGTAACCCTTGTGCGTTTCTATAATATATACCCGATGATGGTTCTGACTTATCAGCAGCAGTACCCAACAAACTCATGTTAGCTAAATCTGTAGGTTTATGGTTTGCTAAATGTATCTCGTAACCTCTACGTCTGTTAGTTATTATGTAAGGGTTAAACTCTTGAAATGGTATAAGACTATCTGCTACCGTGCTAAAGAAGGTAACACTGATATAAGCTGTATCAGAGTTTCCTCTGGGGTTGGCTTGTATAGTATTAAACATAGACCCTCCCCCACGGTGTAGCAATGGTTCAGGAGAATCATATACTATAATGTTGGCATAAGATTGCCCTGATTCAGTACCATTACTATTGGTATTAATATAACCTCTTGTTAGTATAGAACCGGCTACAAAACCCACTGAGCTTGTAGGCACATAATCTAATTGGAAAGCAAATCCGTTATCAAACCCTGCACCTATAGCACGGGGTTTTACTTTTACTTTAAAGTCTACTATTTCATAATTAGGACTAAATACTTTTTGAAGGTTATATGCTATCACATGGTCATTAAAGTCAAAGTCTCCTTGTGTAGGCCATAAATCTTCAAAAGCAAAGTTAGAACATGTTGTTGCACATGGGTAAAACTGATTAAATGCCCGGTTTGGATCATTAGGATATTCGTCTAAAATATCAGCAATACCATCACTATCAGCATCAGGAATAGTAAAAGTACCAAAACCTTCAGGATTACAGTTGCCTGTTGGTATGTATCCTGAACATGACTGTATTGCCGGAGATGTAAATGAACCGTTGTTTACTTCGATACCGTTGTTATCACAATAATTTATGTTTCCTTTTATTTCACTTCCTGTGTTTAATATGGTTATCCCGGCTGATTTAATAATACTACTAGCCGAACCTGTTCCTTCTACAGTACCACTATTGGTAAAGAAATTTGTACTAACATAAGCTCCGTTTTGAAGGGTTAATTTACCCCCACTATTAATTGTAACCTGGTTTTGCCCCTTGACATAGGTATTTGTGAGCAGTGTACCATTAATGGTGAGGTTAGATTTAGCAGTTAAATTACAATAGTTATTAATTATACCGCCTGAATTTATGGTTATATAATCATTTACAACTATATAATCGTAATTGGTAATTGTTCCGCTATTTTCAATGTGTCCGGTTACATACAACTCGCCAAAATTGTTAAAGTCTCCGGTAGCTCCTACATTAAAACTACATTGCACGTAAAATTTACCGTGGTTTTCGCTTAAACTGTTAGCAGAAATACAATGGTTTGAAATTAAGCTATCACTCCAGTTATATAACTCGGTGGTTGAATTATTACTTTTAATAGTACCTATTGTAACAATAGCATCATCAAGTATGTATGCGCGTCCGGTATTGTTCAGTATCAAACTGTCAATAGTACCTTCACCACAAAACTTCAACACACCGGTACCATTTATGTATATTTTACCGCTAAATGTACCTGTAACACATACAATTTGCCCGCTATTTATGGTTATGTTTCCGGTATGATTGTTAAATGTATTGGTACAACCCGTATTACAATCTATACCTGAGCTTGATTTTCTAAATTTGTATGCATCTTTATTTTTCCCGTCATCAAAAACGGTGCTGATGAACTGGTTGGCTTTTACCTTTTCGTATGCTTTATTACCAAATACATCCATTTTCTCAATGTAGATGTACTCTAAATATTTTGGCACAACCACAGGTGACGCAAACTCGCCCTGCTCATTAGTCATACCTGAAACGGTAACCATTCGAGTACTCGGTTCATCAATATAAATATTAATACGAACACGTTCGTTTTTATACGTTTGGTTAACCACCTTAACCCTCACCCATAAATTTTTTGTGGTTGAGAAGTCGAAAGATGCGGGAATGACTAAATCTTTGGGGTCGGTTATATTTACTGAGCTTCCATTTGGGTTATCGCCAAAGCTGCGATCTCTTTTACAAGCCGTAAATAGCATGGGTATAACAATAATTATAGCCCATAAAAGTTGAAATCTTTTCATGATTCTTCAGTTTTATTCCTAAATAGCGATACAAATGTATATTTTCATTACACTTATATAAACCCTTTTTTTACCAATAGCGGTTATTTTATGTGAACGGGGGTTTTTCCTAAAAAGCTTGTTAACACTACCAACTTGCTCTTTACAAGGATACTAAAAACACTACACTTCAACAAACTTGTATGGATAAGTTATCCCTATATAGTTTGTATCAACAAGTGTTTGTGCTACTTAGGTATTTAACCAGTGTCCACCTATCTTTGCACCGCTTTAAAAGAAACCACAATAGTTTATGAATTCAGTATACATAGTAGACGCTCTTAGAACTCCTGTTGGAAAATACGGAGGTACATTATCAACCATTCGCCCTGATGATATGGCTGCTTTTGTGATAAAGAAACTTATTGAGCGTAATCCTGAAATTGATGTTGAGCAAATTGAGGATGTAATTTTTGGCGCTGCTAACCAAGCCGGTGAAGATAACCGTAATGTTGCCCGCATGGCAGGTTTATTAGCAGGGCTACCCACAACTGTGCCCGGTGTAACTGTGAACCGTTTGTGTGCCAGTGGACTAGAAGCTATACAGCAAGCTGCCAGAAGCATAGCCGCTGGTATTGGAGATATGTATATAGCCGGAGGTGTTGAGAGTATGAGCCGTGCCCCTTTTGTAATGGCTAAGGCATACAAAGCTTTTGACCGACAGCCTGAAATTTATGATACTACTATAGGTTGGCGATTCACTAATCCAGCACTTTCGAAACTACACTACCCGTTTGCTATGGGCGAAACGGCTGAAAATGTTGCAGAGCAATGGAAAGTGAGCCGTAAAGCCCAGGATGAGTTTGCCCACAACACCCAAGTGAAATACCAAAAAGCACATGAAGCAGGTAAGTTTGCGGATGAGCTAGTGGCATACACCATCCCCCAACGCAAAAAAGACCCAATAATTTTTGATAAGGACGAGCACCCTCGCTTAAGCTCTGTAGAAGTTTTGGCTGGCTTGCGCCCTGCTTTTAAAGAGGGTGGCTCAGTAACAGCAGGTAATTCATCTGGAGTAAATGACGGAGCTGCTGCTTTGTTGGTGGTGAGCGAAAAAGCTTTGAAGGAATTTAACCTTACTCCTATTGCCCGAGTAGTTTCTTATGCTGTTGCAGGCGTAGACCCTTCTATAATGGGTATAGGACCAATTCCTGCTACACGAAAAGCATTGAAAAGAGCTGGCTTAACAGTAAACGATTTAGATTTAATTGAACTGAACGAAGCTTTTGCGTCTCAATCTATAGCATGTATGCAAGAGTTGGAAATGGATGCAGCCAAAGTAAATGTAAACGGGGGGTCTATAGCTATAGGGCATCCATTGGGTTGCAGTGGTGCACGTATAAGTACAACATTATTACACGAAATGAAGAAGCAAACTTCTTGTAAATATGGTTTAGCTACTATGTGTATTGGTGTAGGACAAGGTAGTGCTGTTATTTACGAAAGAATGTAGCTTTTACTTTAGTAATGTTTCTGCCAAGGCATGCAACTTCTCAACTGTAAGGGGTTTGCTGTGAAAATCGTTGATTAGTTTTATACTTAGAGCTCTATTTTTATCATCAGGGTTTAATGATGCTGTGAGCATAACTATAACAACCTCGCCTTGCTGGTTAGCTTGTAACTTCTCATATTCCTCCATAAATTCAAAACCATTCATGGCGGGCATATTTATGTCTAAAAAAATTATATCAGGTTGTGGGTAGGTCTCACTATCACTTTCATAATCGCCGCTATTGGTTAAATAGTCAAGTGCATCATAACCACTTATAACTGAATGGACCTCATTAGCAACTCCTGCACGTTTTATAATATACCTATGCATTTCATTGGTAGCATCGTCATCGTCTACTAACAAAATGCAATTAAATTTTTTTTCCATAATTATTTTTTTGTTTGATAGTGAAGAAAAATGTTGTTCCTTTTCCAAACTCTGACTCAATCCAAATTGCTCCTCGGTGCATTTCAACTATTTTTTTACATAGTGCTAATCCTATTCCGGTACCGGGGTACTTATCTCTTCTATGTAAGCGCTGAAAAATTGTAAACACTCTTTCAAAGTACTTTTTCTTAATTCCTATTCCCTCGTCTTGCACTTTAAAAAGCCACTCACCATTCCCTTCTTGTGCACTTATTTTTATTACCGGTGTACTGTTTTCTTTAGTAAACTTTATAGCATTGGTAATTAGGTTCTGAAACAACTGTTTCAATTCAACTTCCAACCCGATAATTTTTGGTAGCTTATCAACTGCTATTACAGCTTTACTCTCGCTGATACTTGTATTTAAATCTAACAATACATCTTTTACTATTTTGTTACAATCCACATTTACAAATACCTTTTCTCTTCCTAGTCGAGAATAGTCTAACAGGTCTTTAATCAAAAATTTCATTCTTGTTGAGGCATTCTCAATATGCATCATAAACCTCAAGCCATCCTCATCAAACTTATCTTTATAAAGCTCGCCTACTAATTCTATATAACTGTTTATAGTTCTTAACGGCTCTTGCAAATCATGCGAAGCAACATAGGCAAACTGTTCTAACTCTTTATTTTTAAACTCAAGTTCATGGTTTTGTTTTGCCAATTGAAGCTCTGCTTCTTTTTGAATTGTAATATCTTGAAATGCCCCCGACACACGAAAAATTTTGCCTTCTTTAATCTCTGCACCCCCAATTATCTTAACCCATTTACGTTCATTCTTTAAAGTAGAAAATGACACTTCAAAATTCCATGACTTTCCATTTTGCTCAGCCTGTTTAATAGCTTTTAAAATAGTAGTTCTTGTTTTTGAGGGATAAATATTAAGTACATCTTGAAAGGTATGGTTCTGATTTGGTAACAAGCCATGAATACGAAATATTTCATCTGTGATAGAAAATTCTTTAGTATCTACGTCATATTCCCAGCCACCTACCTTTGCAATCTCTTGTGTTCTATTTAATAATTCTTTTTGTGATTCCTTAAGTTCTTCATAAGCTGCTGTAAGCTCTAAATTTTTCTTTTCCAGCTCAAGCAACAACTCTTTTTCTGTTAAACTAAGAACATTGGTTTTTAGTTTATTTAGTGTTGTGGAGGTAAGGGGTAGTTTTTGGTTGGGCACAAGCTTACCAAAAGAGTAGCTGTAACCATTTTTATCACTGGCCGTTTCTTTTATAGTATCGAAAAAAGATTGGAAAGCATTTGTTTTAGTAAAGTCTGACTTTGTTGCAGTTTTGCAGCTAAACCATAGCTCTTTTTTGGGGGTTGGTTGAATATTAAAGGATATACTAAATGTCCCTGTATTATTATAAGTTTCACGCGAAAGCTCTGATATTAGAATAGCCATTTTTGTTGCATCGCTATTACTAAACTCCAACATTTGGGCAGTAATAAGAACTTTATTTCTCAAAAGAACTACTTTATCCTGATTTGCTATATCTAAAGTTCCAATAGCTCTCATAAATCGTATTTTATAGCCATACACATGCAATCGTCTGAAGTTTGACTAAACTCATCCATTACTTTAGTTGCAATATCTTTTGCTGTTATATTGCTTGGTGACGAGGGAAAGTCAAGCTTAAAAAACTCCTTTATTCCATCAGAGTATAACAGTAGTATATCATTCTTATTTATTGTTGACGACTCTTCTTGAAGAGTGGGCAACATGTACCCGATTACTCCGGCACGATTAATAAATTGTTTATTATTTTCTCCTATAATTTTCGCTCTTATATTTCCTACTCCAACATATTTCATAACACCTGTTTCTAGATTTAATATCCCAAAACCTCCTGCACATCCACGTGTACCCTTAAGTTGTTTGTGAAGCTCTTTTACAAACTCAATAGGTTCTATTACAAAGTTTTCACTAATTAACTCTTTTACTTTAGTAGCAATTGTTGCAGCTTTTTCACCATGTCCTGCCACATCAATGGCGGCTATATACATTTTATCATCAACTACATTAACAACACCTATATCACCACTGGCTTTTTCGCCTTTAAATGGTTTTATCAGTATCTCGTAATCAATGTTCTGCATGTCTTACATCCATTTCACAATTGTTACCACTGTCCCTTTGTTCATCACGCTTTCAATTTCAAACTCATCCATTAGCCTGTTTGTGCCGGGCAAGCCTATACCCAAACTTCCTTTTGAGCTATAATGGTCTTGAAGTGCTAAGTTTATATCCGGTATTCCTATGCCTTTATCTTTTGCAGTAATTTTTATTCCTTTTTTTCCTCCTTTTTCTTTTATCCCAAAAATTATTTCTCCTTCTCCGGCATGCTGGTAAATATTTCTTGCAAGTTCTGAAACTGCTGTGGCAATCATATTCACTTTTGTTTTGCTAAACTCTAACTCCCTGGCATAGTTTAAAGCGTACCTTACTGCTTTTGTTACATCGCTGTTTTTGCAAATACTAATTTTCATCCCCGGCAGGTATTGCCAAACTCCTATTTAAAGCCAGCAAGCCCTCATCAACATTTAAAACTATCGAAATTTCGTTTGGCACATTGCCACCCAAATCAACCAGCGATGCTACAATTTCAAGTTTTAGCCCTGTAAATAGTGTTTTTGCCCCTAATAGTTTAGCCATCTTAGCAATATCTACCAGCATTCTTGAAATATAAGAATCAATAATCTGCACACCCGAAACATCAATAAGAATACCTTTAAGCTGTTTGTTATATATGGTATTTAATATTTGCTCTTGCATATATTCCATAGTTTCATCAAACAGCTCTTCTTGCACGGTAACAACTAATACCTTATTGTTTACGCTAAAAGAAATTTTATGTGTTGATGAATTAGGCATTCTTAATTTTCACTACTTCAAGTCCTGATAAATCAAAAGCAGCCTTTAGTGCATCTTTAAGGGTAGCTTTTGTTTCTACATTTCCTAATTCTATACCTAAACCTACTAAGGTTTGTGCAATTGCGGGTGATATACCTGATATAATACACTTTGCCCCCATAAGTTTTGTAGCTTGTGTTATTTTTATAAGGTGGTTAGCTACTGCACTATCTACAGTACTTACTCCCAAAATATCCATAATTATTACTTTGGATTGGGTTTGCAAAATGCTTTCAAGCATAGACTCCATAATTGCTTGTGCTTTTCCTGAGTCTATTATGCCGTAAAGGGGTATCATTAAAACATTATCCCACACAATGTGTATGGGGCTGTTATCGTCTTTAAAATCAACTTTTTTTGCCATAATTTTTATGTGTTTAGAAAATAGGGTATTGGTTAGTTAGCAATGTGTTTTTTGTAAATGAAATGAAAAACTGTAACAAAAAAAACTTGCAGCAATGCTTTATTTTATTACTAATATAGCAATTTTTGTTTAATGATTATATTATTAACAAGTTATAATCTTTTACCACTTAAAACATGCAGCACACCGGATATAAAATAAAAAAGTCCTGCTAGAATCTAGCAGGACTTTTTGTTATTGAGTAACGAAATTTATTCTACTTTGCTAATTTTAACTGCATTAGTCATAGATTTTTCTTGTATGGGCATACTGGCTGTATTTACCACTACATCGCCTGTTTTCACATAGCCTTTTTCCTTTAAAATTTCATTAACATCCTTAATGGTTTCATCAGTGGTTACAAACTTATCGTAGTAAAACCCTCTAATGCCCCAAACCAAATTAAGTGTGTTTAGTAAAGGTTGGTTATTAGTAAATATAAATATATTAGCCTTAGGTCTGTAGCTGGCAAGTTTAAAAGCAGTATACCCTGAACGAGTCATAGAGCTAATGGCTTTTACACTATCCATGTGCATACTCATGCGTGCAGCTGTGAAACAAATAACATCTGTAGGGTATGTGCGCTGCCCTTCATCATCAGGGCCCTCACCCTTGTCATATATAAGGTCTTGCGCTTCAATATGGCGTATAATGCGTTCCATGGTTTTGATAGCCTCAGCAGGGAATGCTCCTACTGATGTTTCAGCACTTAGCATAACTGCATCAGCACCATCAAGCACTGCATTGGCAACATCATTAGCTTCGGCACGTGTGGGAGTAGGATTATGAATCATGCTCTCCATCATTTGTGTGGCAATAATTACCGGTTTTGATGCTTTAATGCATTTCCGCACAATACCTTTTTGTATTAAGGGTACTTCTTCCAAAGGTACCTCTACACCTAAATCCCCTCTGGCTACCATTATAGCATCAGTAATATTAATTATCTTATCAATATTTTTAACTGCTTCAGGCTTTTCAATCTTAGCAACTATTTTAGTGCGCTTCTCATGGCGGGCAATAATATTCTTTAATTCATGTATCTCCTCAGCCTTGCGTACAAACGATAACCCTATCCACTCCACATTGTGTTTCAGCCCAAATTCAATATCAGCAACATCTTTTTTGGTAATACTGGGTATCGAAAGATTGGTTTGTGGTAGATTAAAGCCTTTTTTTGATGATAAAACACCACCATGAACCACTTTTGCCTTTACCTCCTTGCGGTTGATAATATCTAGCACTTTCAGTTCTACTTTTCCATCATCCAAAAGTATTCTATGCCCCTTTTTAATGTCCTTGGTTAGCATTTCATACTTTATATAAAGCTTTTGGGCAGTTCCTATACATTCTTGTGTTGTAATAGTAAGTTCACTTCCATCCTTCAAGAAAATTTCATTGTTTTCTACCTCACCGATACGCAGTTTTGGTCCTTGTAAATCAAGCAGAATGCCAATATTACTATTTAGCTCTTCATTAATCTTGCGTATATTTTCAATAGCCTTTTCGTGGTCACTGTGTGCACCGTGCGAAAAATTAAGCCTGCAAATATCAACCCCCTCTTTAATAATCTCTTTTAGTTTTTCATAGCTTGCCGTAGCAGGGCCAATGGTTGCAATAATTTTAGTACGGTTAAATTTAGGTCTAAATTTCATAAAAGTATCTTCTGTTAAAAATATAACATGTCTTTGTTTCGCAGCTTTTCAAGCCCCATTTCATACACGGTTAGTATAAAAGGCAACATTTTTAATTGCTGTAAAAGTTTATCCCAAGGCATTTCATCGTGGTTACCTTTTACCAGCAAAAAATAGTTCGTATTCCGATGCTCGGGGATTAAGATATTGTTATTTGTTTTGTTGGCGATAAGCCTGAAAATACAATCATACTCTTCATCAACAAACTCAAAACATTGTATATATATATCACTACCTTTTTTGTGAGTATAAAACAAATCATCTACCCTAAGCAACCGCAAATGTAAGGTATTGTTTATTTGCCACACTAATTTATACGCAGGAACTGCTGCAACAATGCCTGCCATACTAATAGTGTTTAGTATTGGCAGCTCATCGGCATCAAATAATTGCAGGGGTTTGTTTTTTTGTTTACTCAATGGAATGAGATACAATTAAGTGAGATATTTTTTTTATTGTGTTTTTATGTGAAAAAGCAGTTATTTGCACCTTCAAAATTAACCAAAAAAGGAGAAGAAAATGTCAGATATCGCATCAAGAGTTAAATCGATTATTATCGACAAACTAAGCGTTGAAGAGAGCGAAGTTACTAATGAAGCAAGCTTTACTAATGATTTAGGAGCTGACTCTTTAGATACTGTTGAGCTAATTATGGAATTTGAAAAAGAATTCAACATCTCTATTCCTGATGACCAAGCTGAAAACATTGCTACTGTAGGTCAAGCAATAGAGTACATCGAAAAAAACGATAAATAATTTTTTAACTTAATTATACCCGTATGCAGCTTAAAAGAGTTGTAATTACGGGGATTGGTGCTCTTACCCCTTTAGGCAACACTGCCCAAGAATATTGGGATGGCTTGAAAAAAGGGGTAAGCGGAGCCGCCCCAATTACCCGCTTTGATGCTTCAAAGTTTAAAACCCGCTTTGCTTGTGAGGTAAAAAACTACGACGTGCAAAACTATCTGGATAGAAAAGAAGCACGCCGTATGGATCCTTATACCCAATATGCTATGATAACCAGCATGGAAGCGGTTACTGATAGCGGTATTGATAATGAAAAAGTAAATAAAGACCGCGTTGGTGTTATTTTCGGGACCGGTATTGGCGGATTGACCAGTTTTTTTAACGAGGTTGTTGATTATGCAAAGGGAGACGGTACCCCCCGCTTCAACCCGTTTTTTATACCTATGATGATTGCAGATATAGCCGCAGGGCATATATCTATGAAATATGGATTCCGTGGACCTAACTACGCAACCGTATCAGCTTGTGCAACATCAAACCACTCTTTAATAGATTCATTTAACTATATAAGGCTGGGTAAAGCTGATGCCATTGTTACAGGTGGTAGTGAAGCTTGTGTGAACCAACCTGCTATAGGTGGTTTCAACTCAATGAAAGCCCTTAGCGAGCGTAATGACGATTATACTACTGCATCGCGCCCCTTTGATAAAGAACGCGATGGTTTTGTGCTTGGTGAAGGTAGTGCAGCATTGGTTTTAGAAGAATATGAGCACGCAAAGGCACGTGGTGCTAAAATATATGCTGAAGTTGTAGGTGGAGGTATGAGTGCTGATGCCTACCACATTACCGCCCCACATCCGGAAGGTTTAGGCGTTATTGCAGTAATGAATAGCGCATTGGATGACGCAGGTATACAAGCTACTGATATAGATTATATAAATGTACATGGAACATCTACCCCATTGGGTGATGTGGCTGAGCTAAAAGCTATAAAAGAAGTTTTTGGTGAGCATGCTTATAATTTAAACATCAGCAGCACAAAAAGTATGACGGGTCATTTGCTGGGAGCTGCAGGTGCTATTGAAGCACTAGCTTCAATAATGGCTATTTATGAAGGCGTTATCCCTCCAACCATTAACCACAGCACGCCAGACCCTGCTATTGATGATAAGTTAAACCTTACTTTAAACAAAGCTGAAAAACGCGATGTGAAGTATGCACTTAGCAATACTTTTGGTTTCGGTGGACACAATGCCAGTGTTATTTTGAAAAAATACGAAGGGTAACCCCTATTACTCCTTGCTTTCTGTAATAAAAAACAGCAAAAATAAATCATTCACTAAATCGCTTAAAAACCTAATTGGTTTTAAGCCCCGCAATGTTGCGCTCTATCAGCAAGCATTCCGCCATCACTCTGCCTCAACAAAATACGATATAAAAGAGGGCAGATTGAGTAATGAAAGGCTGGAATATTTGGGCGATGCTGTTTTAAGCTCTATAGTGGCAGAAATACTTTTTGCTACCTACCCTACCAAAGATGAAGGCTTTTTAACAGAAGTACGTGCAAAAATTGTGAGTAGGGACAATTTGTGCGACCTGGCCCGAAAAATGGGTTTGGAAACTTTTTTAGAGTACGATAAGAGTATTAAAGGCAACAGAATAATAATAAGAGCGCTTAGCGGTAATGCTTTTGAAGCACTAATTGGAGCTATTTACCTAGATAAAGGCTATAACTTTACCCGCAAGTTTATTAAACGCCGTATACTACTACCCCATGTTGATTTGCAGCACATGGCTGAAAAAGAAATTAATTTTAAAAGTAAGCTGATTGAGTTTTGCCAAAAAACAAAAAAGAAAATAGACTTTGAAACGCTTGATGAGCGCAAACAAGGCAAACACAAAAGCTATTTGGTATGCGTGAAGATTGATGATGATGAAATGGCCAGGGGCGAAGATTTTTCTAAAAAAAAGGCTGAGCAAATTGCTGCACAAAAAGCCTGTGAAATTATTTTTACTGAAGATAATGGCGAATAGCTAATAAGTACACATATTTTCTTTCACGCTTTGCAACACAATTTTTCCTGTAAACTCAAAAGTTTTTGCATATAAGTACCTTTGTTTTAAAAAAAGTGCTATAAACTTCCTCGAAATTATGCTCAAAAAACTGCAAACGTGGCAAACAAATATTAACTTTGACAGGTTTAAAGGTTTATAGTAAAAACATTTTTTTATACCCACACATTTATAATGGACAAATTGAAAGAGAAATTTGCTTCTAAAGCGGCTCCAATGGCTCAGGAAGTAAAAGAAATGGTTAAAAATCATGGAGATGTTGTATTAGGCAATTATACGGTAACTAGCTTGTATAGTGGGATGAAAGGAATTATTGGTTTAGCCACGGAAACTTCTCAACTTGACCATATTGAGGGTATACGTTTTCGCGGATATTCAATTCCCGAATTGCGCGACTTACTTCCAAAAGCACCGGGCGGGCAAGAGCCTTTGCCCGAAGGCTTGTTTTACCTAATGCTTATTGGTGAATTACCAAAAGAAGAAGATGTAAAATATTTATCGAAATTATTTGCAGAGCGTAGCGATGTTCCTAAGCATGTATTTGATGTAATTGAGTCTTTACCTAAAGACACTCATCCTATGACACAGTTTACATCAGCCATAGTAGCTATGCAAACCGAGAGTGTTTTTGCCAAAGCTTATGCGAAAGGGTTAAATAAAAAAGACTACTGGAGTTATACTTTTGAAGATTGCATAAACCTTATTGCCAAACTTCCGATAGTAGCTTCGTATATATACAGACGTACTTACAAAAACGGCGACCATATTGCACAAGATAAATCGCTAGACTGGGCAGCAAACTTTGCCCACATGCTAGGGTTCAATGAAAGTGCTGAACTTAAAGCGTTGATGCGCTTATATTTAACAATCCATGCTGACCATGAAGGGGGTAATGTATCTGCACATACAACCCACTTGGTAGGCAGTGCACTTAGCGACCCTTATTTAGCCTTTGCAGCTTCAATGACCGGACTTGCAGGTCCACTACACGGGTTGGCAAACCAAGAGGTTATAAAATGGATTTTTGAAATGGTAGATGAGTTGGGTACAACCAAACCCAGCAAAGAGCAAATTGCCGATTATGTAAATAAAACCTTAAAAGAAGGTAAAGTTGTACCCGGATACGGACACGCGGTTTTACGCAAAACCGACCCCCGTTTTACGGCACAAATGGAGTTTGCTAAACGCCACAATATTGACGATGACTATGTAAATATAGTATGGAACATGTACGAAGTTGTTCCCGATATTTTATCAGGCTTGGGCAAGGTGAAAAACCCATGGCCTAATGTGGATGCTCATAGCGGTTCTTTATTGGTTCACTACGGCATGAAAGATTATGCATTCTATACAGTATTGTTTGGTGTATCGCGTGCTTTGGGTGTATTAGCCCAATTGGTTTGGGACAGAGCTTTAGGACATCCTTTAGAGCGTCCGAAATCGGTAACTACAGATTGGGTAAAAAATAAAATTGCCGAATCTGTGGCAAATGCCTAACACAAATAATTTGATATTGATATAATTTAAAAGCCCCGCAATGCGGGGCTTTTTTAGTAGTAGCATAGCCATAGGTGTTTAACTTATGAGAATATTTTGCTATGCTACTTCTGCAACCTGCCCTTATACCCTATATCGTCTACCCTAATAGTTGCAGAATTTGGTTAATACTTTTAATAGAATACAAATTTAGTATTGTTATGACGATGGTACTGTCAGTTTGTTGCAATGCTTTGGTAAGCTAAATGTCATTTTAAAACTTCTCCTCAACTCCTGAACCAAAAAGTGCATAATCGTATCGGGCCGGGTCATCGGCATCTAATTGTCGCAAATTTTCAGTTAGCTCTAATGCAGCTTGCCAATCGGCTTGTTTTCGTTTAAGTAATCCCAAACCGATAGCTACACGGTGTACATGGGTGTCTAACGGGCAAACCAGTTGTGAAGGGTTTATCTGTTTCCAAATACCAAAATCAACCCCATTATTATCTTTTCTCACCATCCAGCGCAAAAACATATTTAAACGCTTACATGCCGATTTTCTTGCGGGTGTAGCTACATGCTTTTGAGTTCGTTGTGGAGCATAAGGCAAATTGAAAAACTGTCGATTAAACCCAATTAATGCTTTCTCTACAGTTTTATCATTAATGTTTAAATGGTTACCAAAAGCAGTTTCTAAACTTGAGTTTGAACGGTAAAACCGGGTAAGAAACTCTATAAAATAGAGCAAATCTGTATCATTAAAAGTACGATGAACAAAACCAACAAAACGTTTTCTATCACTCTCTTCATGGTTTAATAGAAAATCATGAGGGGCATTATCCATCCAGCCCGTTAGTTTTTTGCAGTTGTTTATAATAGTTACCCTTTGCCCCCAAGCAAGTGTGGCAGCAAAAAAGCCTGCTATTTCAATATCTTGTTGTTTAGTGAAAAGGTGAGGGATAGAAATAGGGTCGTTTTCTATAAAGTTAGGCCGGTTGTATTGCTTAACCTTTTCATCTAAAAACTGTTTTAATTTCTCAGTTACCAATTTTAAAACAGTCTAGGATTAAATGGTGAATTGCGTTGATGTATACGAATAGCTTTAAATGACAATATGATACCTACTACTAATGAAACCAAAGCCCCTGTAGCCATATAGGGATACATCTTTAGCATTAACAAAAAATCGTACATGCCATGGAAAAATATTGCACCTAACAAACCCAGTAATTGCCACCCGGCTTGATTACGGTGTTTAAATTTGGCTAAACCAACAAAGTAGCCCATTATTACCGCAAACGAGGCATGGGCAGGTACTGCGGTAAGCATACGCATTAATGCAGTGTTATAGGGCACATCAGAATAAAGGAAAACATATAGTACGTTTTCTAAAGTTGCAAACCCCATACTTATCATAACCCCGTAGGTAATACCATCAAAAGGTTCATCAAAAAAAGTTTTATTGTAAAACCTACGTAAAAACATAAACTTAGCTAGCTCTTCAGAAAATGCTATTGTTACAAAAGCATACAAAAAGGTATCAATTTCAGAGTTCCCACCACTTAACACATCAACCTTAGCTAAAGACAAACTAACTGCAATTGCGGGCAGGGTACTAAGTATACCTAAAACAAAAGCCCAAATAAGTTGACGACGCGGCTCACGATCGAACTTATCTTTATAGTAAATAAAAATGGCTATGGCTAACCCGGGAGCTAGGGTAAGGGCAAGTAGTAATACATCCATTAGAATTAGCAAGATAAACCCATTTACCCGGTTTATTGTTTTTTATAGATATGGAAATTGTAATGCTTCTATATTATAAGTCATGATAAAGCTATAAATCGAAAATATCATTGTAATGGGCAATATGAAAACCATTTTTTATTACGGTTTTATATTGTTTACTATCAGTATTTAGCAAAGGGTTGGTATGGTTAAAATGAATGAAATACACCTTGCTTTTTTCTTGTTCGGGCAGGTTTTTAAACTTCTCCATACTCTCCACTACAAAGGGGTGAGGTATCTCACTCATATCACGGTTGTTTAATTCTTCGCTGTCATAAAAAGTAGCATCAATAAAAGCATAATCTACCTTGCCAATGGCTTCTATAATATCAGCATCCCACTTCTCCCATTTATCAATATCAGGTATAAAGAGTGCTTTTTTATTAGGGCCTGTAATAATATAACCCACTGTCTCGCTATACTCATCTCTGTGGGGAACAGTAAAAGGCATAACCTTAATGCTTGGTGTTAGTTCTAACACTCCGCTATCTTCTAAAGGTTGTATAGCTATATTATTAAGCTGTACCAGCTGGCTCCAAGGTCCATTTTCTTCTAAAAAACCTTTCATTTTAGGCATAGCATATATCGGTACACTATCAGCGCCCATAGCTTCACGCCCCAAATACATTAGCCCAGTATAATGCCCTATATGGGCATGGGTAAGAAATATACCACTTGGAGTTTCACCTACATCAAACTTAGAAAACTGTTTTAGCAATTTCATTTGTTGGGGTATATCAGGTGTAGCCTCAAACAAATAGTTTTTTTGGTTTTCAGGGTCTATTACTCCCAAACTCACCACCAGGCGAGTTTTGTCAGGAGTACCAAACAAATCCTTACAACAAACTTTTTTACAGCCTACATGAGGTGAACCCCCATCTTGTATAGTACCTAGAATTACAATAGAGGTTTTAGTAACTGATTTTACCTCTTTCTGCTCAACCTTTTCTTCTTTTTTCTTTTGGACAGGTGAAGTGCAAGCTGCAATTACTACTATTATATATAATAGCTTTCTCATTTCTTTTCTTGGCAAAGCTCTACCAGCATACCATTAGTACTTTTCGGGTGAAGAAAAGCTATCAGTTTATTATCTGCACCATCTTTGGGGGTTTCATTAATAAATCTAAAACCTTCGCCTTTCAATCGCTCCATTTCAGCATATATATCTTCAACATCAAAAGCTACGTGGTGTATACCCTCGCCTTTTTTCTCAATAAATTTGGCTATGGCACTATCAGCGTGTGTGGCTTGCAATAGCTCTATTTTATTTTCACCAGCCTTAAAAAAAGAAGTAATTACATTTTCGCTCTGCACTTCTTCGCTTTTATATGGTGCTGTACCCAACAATAGCTCAAACAATTTGTTACTAATAGTAAGGTCTTTTACAGCAATACCTAAGTGTTCTATTTTGCCAAACATAGTTTTAGTTTTTGTAGAGCAAGGTTATTTAATTATTAGCTAATGGGCAAGTTTCCACTCTCGATTCAACCCACCCTAATTAATAAGGAAGGTAGCTTAACAAAACTTTACCCTCCCTATTTGAAATTAGGGAGGGCGAGTATGGCTGAGGTAGAGTCATATTTTCATTCGGGGTTGGTCGAAATAAAATTCTCCAACCGTTTCAAAACATCCTCAATATCATTCAATTCCTCATTTTTAATTCTAATAATTTTATAACCTAACTCAACTAGTGTTTCATCTCTAAAATTATCATACCCTTTTTGGTAGTTGTGTATTTCTCCATCAACTTCAATAATTAGTTTTTCTTCGGCACAATAAAAGTCTGCAATAAAATATGTTCCTTTCTCTCCATAGTTAGCATATTTAATAGGTCTCTGCCTAAGGAATTTCAACCCCAAAACCCGTCTTTTTCTCAAATATTCCCATAACAATTTCTCAGAAGGGGTTTGATTTTTCCTTAGCTCCCTGCTTAAATCAATTATTTGCTTTTTGTTGGATGCCATCACTTGGGAAAATAATGATAATATTTTCTTTTACCCTCCCTAATTAATAGGTAAGGCACCTTTACAGCACTTTGTCCCTCCCTGTTTGCAATTAGGGAGGGAAAGTATTAAGTAAATTAGCTTAGCCAAGAAGTAGGGAGGGTCAAAACAAACCAATAATTTTTTACAATGAACAAAATCATTAGTATCTTTGTAATTAGAATTAGTCTAAATAAGATTAAGAACAGATGTTAAAATTACCCATATATCTAGATAGCAGTGCAACCACACCCGTTGATGAGCGTGTATTGCAAGCTATGATACCCTACTTTACTCAAAATTTCGGTAATGCGGCCAGCCGTAACCATCCTTTTGGATGGAGTGCAGAAGAAGCTGTTGATTATGCCCGCGAGCAAGTGGCTAAAATAATTAATGCTAAAGAAAAAGAAATTATTTTTACCTCGGGCGCTACTGAAGGTAACAACCTTGCCCTAAAAGGAGTGTACGAAATGTACGCACAGAAGGGCAACCACATAATTACTGTAAATACAGAGCATAAAGCCGTTTTAGATGCTTGTAAGCATATAGAAAAAATGGGGGGTGAGGTAACTTATCTTTCTGTTGGTGAAGATGGCTTACTAAACCTTGAAGATTTAGAAGCTGCCATTAAGCCTAATACCATATTAGTATCTGTAATGTATGCTAATAATGAGATTGGTGTGGTACAGCCCATTCGTGAAATATCGGCAATAGCTAAAAAACACGGTGTGCTTTTCCATACAGATGCTACACAAGCAGTAGGTAAAATACCTGTAGATGTTATTGAAGACGGTATAGACTTATTATCTTTTACTGCACATAAAATGTATGGCCCTAAAGGTGTTGGTGCATTATATGTACGCCGTAAAAACCCAAGAGTAAAAGTTACCTCGCAAATAGATGGTGGCGGACACGAGCGTGGTATGCGTAGTGGAACACTAAACGTACCCGGTATAGTTGGTTTTGGAAAGGCTTGCGAAATAGCTATGGCTGAAATGGATGATGATGCCAAACGCTTAGGTGCATTGCGCGATAAGCTGGAAACAGAGCTTTTAAAAATAGAAGAAGCTTACCTAAACGGAAGTAAAGAACACCGTTTGCCACAGGTAGCCAATATATCTTTTAAACATGTTGAGGGAGAAGGGTTAATGATGGGAGTTAAAGATATTGCAGTATCATCAGGTTCTGCATGTACATCTGCATCTTTAGAACCTTCTTACGTATTGAAAAATCTGGGCTTAGATGATGAGCTGGCACACTCTTCGCTGCGTTTTGGTTTAAGTAAATACACCACTGAGGAAGAGATTGATTATACCATTAATCACGTGAAAGAGGCGGTTGAGAAGCTAAGAGATATGAGCCCACTTTGGGAAATGTTTAAAGAAGGAATAGACCTTAAAACTATTGAGTGGCAAGAACATTAGTAAATTTGCTAATATGCAAATGAGACAATGTGCAAATTGAAAATTTGATAAAAATTTAGTATATTAATTAGAACTTAAAACAGAAAACTGTATATATAAAACCAGAAAATTATGGCATACTCAGATAAAGTAATAGACCATTATAACAACCCAAGAAATATTGGTACGTTAGATAAAGCAAAGAAAACAGTGGGTACCGGCTTAGTAGGTGCACCTGAATGTGGAGACGTTATGCGTTTACAAATAGAAGTGGATGATAACGGAACTATTGCAGATGCTAAGTTTAAAACATTTGGTTGCGGCAGTGCTATTGCCTCATCATCACTAGCTACAGAATGGCTTAAGGGTAAAACTGTAGATGATGCTATGGCTATAGACAACATGGAGATTGTAGAAGAATTATCCTTACCTCCTGTAAAAATACATTGCTCAGTATTAGCAGAAGATGCTATTAAAGCAGCAATAAATGATTACCGTGCTAAAAACGGTTTACCTGCTTTAGAAGAAGTAAAATAATTTGGTTAATGGTTGTTTGTTATTGGCAACTTATGACCTGAAACTTTTAACTTAAAAAAAAGAGACTATGATAACTGTAAGCCCAAAAGCACAAGAACGTGTATATGATTTACGTAAGGAAGCAGACCTTACTGAAGAATATTTTTTACGCGTTTCTGTAGCAGGCGGAGGTTGCTCAGGCTTATCATACAAGTTGGATTTTGACAACGAGATGAAAGAGGGCGACCAAGCCTTTGAAGATAATGGCGTTAAAGTGGTGGTTGATACAAAGAGTTTCCTTTATTTAATTGGTACGGAGCTAGATTTTAGCGACGGGCTAAATGGTAAAGGTTTTAACTTTATTAACCCTAATGCTACCCGCACCTGTGGTTGTGGCGAAAGCTTTGCCGTTTAATTTTTTTTATTTTTAAATAAATTTCCCCTCATCCAGTAATACGGGTGAGGGGTTTTTATTTTTTAAAGCCCACCTATCAGCAAACTATAATTAGTTATTAGTGTTTATAGTACTTGTTTAGTTTTCACACCAACCACTATATAGCCATAACCAATGGTGAGCATATCTTATAATATAAATTATATCTGATTGGAACAGATAAATTGTTTTCATAGTTTCTATTTCAAAACTAGGTTGCTATATAAAGATTAATGTAGCAGATTTTACCAACCCTATTTTTTTAATTTGCAGAAAATGCAACTACCCCCACCCTTCGACTTCGCTCAGGATGACATTCCCAAACGTCATTGCGAGGCTTTGTGAAGCAATCTTCCCTAGCTTATGAAAAAATTATTTCATAAACCTAAGAAGGTTTACTCATAATGACGGGGTTGGAAAACTTCGAGTTTAGAACTTAGGGATTAGAATTTTTAGCTGCAGGTTTTAGCTTATCGTCTTTAACACGTATCAATATTATCAAACCTATTACAAAAAAGATAATTAAGGCTAAAATACCGTTACGCATACCTACCATATTGTCTATTAGTCCCCAAACAAACATCCCAATAACAATGGCTATTTTTTCTGTTACATCAAAAAAACTGAAAAAAGAAGCATGGTCTTCAGTATCTCCGGGCAATAACTTTGAATAAGTACTACGTGAAATAGCTTGAATACCTCCCATTACCAAGCCCACCAAAGCTCCTAGTATATAAAAACCGACAAACTCACCTGCAGGTAGCAAATACCCACCAATGCATATACCCACCCAAAGTATTACTGAAATTATAAGGCTAAAAATATTTCCCTTTGCTTTTGAAAGTTGCGAAAACAAATATGACCCACCTACACCAACCAATTGTATAATGAGTATGGTAATAATAAGCTGTGCCGTTTCAAGTTCGATAATTTTTTCACCAAAAATAGATGCTATATACATTATTGTTTGCAAGCCCATACTGTAAAAAAAGAATGCCCCCAAAAAAGTTTTTAAACTGCTCATGTGTTTTAGTTGTTTCCAAACTTTTATCAGTTCTTTATAGCCTTTGGTAAGCAAGTCTTTGGTATGTGGGTGCTTATCCTCTTCTTTTGGTAGTAATTTAAAAGTAATTTGTGCAAAACCTGCCCACCATAACCCAACGGTTATAAATGCAATTTGCGATGGTAAAGTACTATCTTCAGGTATACCGAATAAATTGGGCATCATTATCACCAATAAGTTGATGATTAGTAATATTACACTGCCTATATAGCCCATTGAAAAACCTTTTGCACTTACACTATCCATTTTATCGGGAGTAACAATCTCGTGCAGGTAAGCATTATAGAATACCAAACTACCTGCAAAGGCAAAAGTGGCAAGTATAAAAGGCACTATACCCCAAAGTAATGTTTCTATACCTGAAAAATTAAATAATGCTATACACGATATACTACCTAGGTATACAAAAAATTTCATGAATTTTTTCTTACTGTCTTTATAGTCTGCAATACCTGATAAAAGCGGTGAAACTAATGCTATCAATAAAAAAGCAAATGCCACACAATAAGAATACAATGCTGAATCTGTAAGGTTAAAACCAAGAAAACTTAAATCATCGGGCAATACTTTCTCAAAAAATATAGGAAATACAGCCGTAGCTATAGTAAGTGAGTAAACAGAGTTTGCCCAATCGTACATTACCCAGCCACGAATTACTTTAGGGTCGTTTTTTTTGAAGCTCATAGCACAAATTCTATGAGGCAAGGTAAAGGTTTGATATTAATTTAAAAACAAAGTTTTAAAGGGTAGCAATGCAATACTTCATTCTATTTATCTCTTCCTGTTTTTGTATGTTAAACCCCACTGTTTGCAGCATCCCTTCAACCTTTTTTTGTGTTAGCCTAAGTTTAAAGTAAGAACTTGCCGTTTGCTGCCATTTGGTATTTTGTTTTTGGTGTAAAACATCGGTTACACGTACTTTATCTTCAAAATACTCTAAAAAACAGGTATGTATTCTACTCTCATCAGCCTTTACAGGTATAATGCGTTGTGTATCCTGTAACTCCACTCCGTAATCTCTATATGAAATTATAAGTTTTCCTTTTGCATTAAGTGTTTCATATACTTGGGAAAATAATTGCTCAACAGCTTCAAAACTTTGCAAATGGGTTATGGTATCTCCCATACACACAATAACACCAGCCGTCTGAATATATTTTTGAAAATTAGTTATATCATCTTCAATAATATCAATAGGCAGTTCGTTACTGTTTCGTTTCAGCTCTACTAATAATTGAGGGTTAAAATCAATAGCCTTTACATGAAATCCCAAATTTGCCAGTGATACCGCCTGTAAACCATGCCCTGCACCCAAATCAACCGCTAATTTACTATTGAAAGGAGTAACCTTATTCTCTTCAAAAAATTTTTGCTGTATTTGTTGCTGGGTAGCAAAATCACCGGCCATCCACGCATAAAAATCCCCCAAATGTTCGTCGTAGTGTTTTTTTACACTCATAATTAACTCTTCAACCCTATTTCGCGCAGGCGTTCTTCAAGGTATTCACCTGCGGTAATATCATCCCATTGTTTGGGGTTACTATCATCAATACAATTAGGTAATGCATCCAAGCGCATTTCACTTCGCGGATGCAAAAAGAATGGAATTGAATAACGAGGTAAATGCCATTGCTCTCGGGGTGGGTTTACCACTCTATGGGTAGTACTTTTCAGTTTGCCATTAGTAAGGCGTTGAAGCATATCGCCTACATTCACAATAATATGGCTAGGCAAAGCTGTTACGCTTACCCACTCCCCTTGCTTGTTCATTACTTGCAAACCCTCGGCACTTGCACCAATTAATAAGGTTATCAGGTTAATGTCTTCATGCTCGCCTGCCCTCACGCTATCCTTCGGCTCTTGGGTAATAGGTCCGTAGTGGATTGGGCGCAAAATGCTATTTCCGTTCTTTATTTTGTCATCAAAATAGTTTTCCTCAAGCCCTAAATAAAGGGCAATAGCACGAAGCATCTCTTTGCCGGTACTCTCTAAAGTCTTATAAGCCTCAATGCCTCCTTTGTTAAACTCAGGCAGTTCATCAGTAAAAACATTATCAGGATATTCTTTTTTTATTGGGTCATCTCCTTCTACCTCTTGCCCAAAGTGCCAAAACTCTTTCAAATCAGGGGCGGGTCGTCCTTTGGCATGTTCTTTACCAAAACTGGTATACCCGCGCTGTCCCCCCAAACCCTCAATCTCATATTTCAACTTGGTTTCAACGGGCAAATCAAAAAAGCGTTTCACTTCATTGTATAACTTATTTTGAAGTGTACTACTAAAATTATGATTCTTCACAGCTACAAAGCCGATATCTTCATAAGCCTTGCCCAGTTGTTGTACAAAATTTTGTTTGCGAGTTGTATCTCCTGAAAGAAAATCGGCCAAATCAACCGATGGTATGCCTAGTTCTTGTAACATGGTAGTTTTGTTACTGCAAATATAAGGCTACAAGCCATTGAAACACATGACAATTATCAGCACAATAAAAGCCTTTGGCATAGTTTTTTAGAAAGCATAGCTTTGAAGGACTTTTTATGAAACTACGCACGGAACATTTGGTGAAGCAATACCGCAAACGAAAAGTGGTAAACGATGTGAGTATTGAGGTATCGCAAGGAGAAATTGTGGGGCTTTTGGGACCTAACGGAGCCGGAAAAACCACTACATTTTATATGGTGGTGGGTTTGATTAGTCCTGATGAGGGAAAGATTTTTTATGGCGAAGAAGATGTTACCAAACTACCTATGTATAAGCGTGCACAAAAAGGTATAGGGTATTTGCCTCAGGAAGCATCGGTATTTCGCCGTTTATCGGTTGAGGATAATATTAAAGCAGTGCTTGAGATGACCAAATTAAGCAAAGCCGAACAAAAAGATAAACAAGAAGCCTTGCTTGAAGAGTTTAGGCTTACCCATGTGCGTAAAAACATGGGAAATGTACTTAGCGGTGGCGAACGCCGACGTACCGAGATTGCCCGCGCTCTTGCTGTTGACCCCAGTTTTATTTTGCTGGATGAACCCTTTGCAGGTGTTGACCCCATTGCTGTGGAGGATATACAAGAAATTGTAGGCAAACTAAAGAAACGCAATATTGGTATATTAATTACCGACCATAACGTAGATGAAACTTTGGGTATAACCGACCGCGCCTATTTACAGTTTGAAGGGAAACTTCTAAAACACGGAACACCCGAAGAACTGGCTGCCGATGAAAAAGTACGCCGCTTATATTTGGGTAAAAACTTTGAGTTGAAACGCAAATAATGTTTAAATGAGACCCCTTATATTTCTATTGATAGTATTCTTTATTACTCCTTTTATTGGAAGAGGACAAGACAACACAGCACTTGTTGTTGACACTACTAAATGGAAATATATTCGTGATGACATTGCATTACAAACAGCCCTTATAGAGTTTGACTCTACTGATGCGGAACCCTATTTTAACAGAGGTGAACTTAAGTCTAGAATTCATGATTTTAAAGGAGCATTGGAAGACTTAACTATCTCAAATAGTTTGCTACCAAATAATCCTGCGATATTGTATAAAATGGGAGCTGTGAAAGAAAGACTTGGTAACCTTGAAGGTTCAATTGATGACTTTAGTAAAGTAATTGAATTACAACCTGATTTTGCTTGGGGCTGGAACGACAGAGGGCAAATAAATATTAAGCTTAAAAGGTTTAACAAAGCCAGAGCAGATTTTGAAAAAGCATCACAGCTTCAACCTCAATGGGGCTTCCCTGTTTTTAACGTTGGGTTGTTGTTTGCCGAAAAAGGAGATAGCGACTCCGCTATCTATTATTATAAACAAAGCTTAAAACTAGACTCATCAAACTATATGGCATACAATAATATTGGAGTCCAATATTTTAAAAAGAAAGAATACAATTTAGCCATTACTTATTATACAACTGCTATAGCCATTTACCCCAGATATTTTAATGCATACCGAAACAGAGCTGATGTAAAAAATGCTCAGGGGAAACCTAATGAAGCGTGTGAAGACCTGAAAAAAGCTAAAGAATTGGGAGATGTAAAAGCAGCAAAGTTTTATAAGAAATATTGCATTAAATAACCTCCAAGTACACCCGATAAATTACGTTAGTCGAAATACTTCTACCATCCTAGTCAATGTAAAACCAATAGTTTACATTTGATAAATACCATTACTATTATGAAACAATTTACCGTGGTTATTCTGCTGCTACTTATAAGTTCTTTTTCAGTATCAGCCCAATCTGAAGAGTTGGAAACATTAGTAAAAGAAGGTGTTGAACAACACGATAAAGGCGAATACAAAAAAGCTATCGAAACCTTTGAAAAAGCCCTGAAAATTGACAAAAAATCTCCCTTAGTTAATTACGAAATGGCTAATACCTATTTGGCATTAAAAAAATACAAAGACGCTATTAAACATGCCAATACAGTAATTAAAGTAAACAAAAAATATGTAGGTAGTGCTTTTATACTAAAAGGCACTGCACAAGACCTGCAGGGTAAAAGTAAAGATGCTATTAAAACATATAAAAAAGGTATTAAAAAAGACCCATCAAACTATTTGTTACACTTTAACCTAGCCTTAACAGCCTTTAATTCAAAAGACTATAAAACAGCTGAGGAAAGTGCACTAAACGCCATAAAAAACAAACCCACACACGCCAGTAGCCATATATTACTTAGCTATGCTGCCAATGCACAAAACAAAAGGGTACAAACCGTTTTAGCCTCGTTTTACTTTATAATGTTAGAGCCAAACACTAAGCGTAGTACAGGTGCATTACAACTGCTTGAAGCCCGGTTAAACCAAGGGGTTAAAAAAACAGGCGAAAATGAAATTTCTATATCTATTTCTTCGGATACCGATGATGAGTTTAGTGCCGCCGAGCTTTCACTATCAATGCTTGCAGCCACAAAAAGTATTGAAGAAAACGAGAAGAAAACCGAACAGCAATTGTTTGTAGAGAATACCGAATCATTCTTTAAAATACTTGGCGAACTGAACGACAAGAAAAAGAAAAGCTTTTGGTGGACTTACTATGTAAAGTTTTTCTACGACATGACCCAAGCAGGACACAATGAGGCATTTTGCTATTACGTGATGCTATCGAAAAAGGATAAGGAGGTAATGGAATGGCTTAGTGAGAATGAAGAAAAAATATCTGCCTTTTCTAAATGGTTCGAGACTTATGATTTCAAAACCAAATAAGTCTTTCTACTCTGCTCAGGAACACCCCCGCTTAAAACTTAAGACTATAAATTAAGCACCCCACTTATCGGGAGCTTCGCGCCATTTATTCAGGCTGTCAATATCTCCACCTGTAACATAGCCTTCTTCATGGGCTATGTCTATCATAGTTGGGTAGTCGGATAGAGAAATGTATTTGCAATCAGCATCTTCAAAATTCTGTTTTGCCAAATCAAAACCATAAGTAAAAATGCTTACCATGCCTAACACTTCAATATTAGTATCCCGCAAAGCGGCAACGGCTTTTAGGCTACTGCCACCTGTACTTACCAAATCTTCAACCACAACCACTTTTTGCCCTTCGGTTAGTTCGCCCTCAATCATATTTTGTCGTCCATGCTCTTTGGGTTTCGGGCGTATATAGGCAAAAGGCAAGTTTAACACATCTGCAACTAAAGCACCTGGAGCTATACCTGCAGTAGCTACCCCAACAATTACCTCTGCATCTTTAAACTCACTTTGTATTTTTTTTGCCAGCTCGTTTTTAATAAACGTACGTACTTCAGGATGTGAGAGCGACAAACGGTTATCGCAGTATATAGGCGATTTCCAACCCGATGCCCATGTAAAAGGGTCATTAGGTTGCAATTTTATTGCATTGATTTGTAACAGGTATTGTGCTATTTTCGCAGCGGTTTTGTTGGTAGTCATTGGGCTGCAAACCTACTACTAAAGTAGCTGCATTTGCAAACCCGATTGCAACAAAGATTTTTTGCAAGTAAGGTGATAGTAAACGCAGTAATCAGATGATTAAAATTTTTATTAATGAGCATCCGCTTGTGATTTCTGATGACAGCGAAGACCTTTTCAGACTTAAAAATCTTCGTTTGATGGACGATGATGATAAATCGCTGATGACTGCCGTTGAGATGCTTGAAAACAGCGACCGTAACTTACCTAATTTTGGTATTTTCATCCCAACCGTTGACGAAAAAGATACTTTTAACCGCTTCAAGAACAACTACAAAGAGATACAGGCTGCGGGAGGCGTGGTACTTAACGAAACCCAAGATGTTTTGCTAATAAAACGCCAAGGCAAATGGGATTTGCCTAAAGGTAAAAAAGACGACGAGGAAAAAATTGAGGATGCAGCTGTGCGTGAGGTAATGGAAGAATGTGGCGTGAAACGCCTGAAATTGGGAGAGTTTATTACTAAATCATTCCATACATACCAGCTTGAAGGGGGCAGAGTACTAAAAACTACCTATTGGTATTTTATGCACTTAGACCACCATGAAGATTTCAAACCTCAGGAAGAAGAGAATATTACAGAGGTAGAGTGGTTTAAAATAAAAGATATTAATGTAGAAAAACTGGATACCTACAACTCAATTCGCGATGTGCTTCACAAATCGTTAAATATTTAGTCCCAATCTTCATCGCCACCAATTTGGCTTTCCAATTGTTCCATAAAAATATAGTCTACCGCCTCATCTTCGGTAGGTAAGCATTGTATTCCCTCTTTTTCGAATTTAGCCTTTAAGTTTTCAGCCAATTCAGCAATTATTATGCTGCCCTTGTTGCTTTTTGCCATTTTATAAAGTGAAAGGATAGCTCCTTCCCCATGGGTATCTAACTCTTCAACAGCACTGCAATTCAAAACAAAAAAAGGAGCCTCTTCTGCTATTGCTTCACACTCTGCCAGTAATTTATCAGGAGAAGCAAGTGCATCGTTTTCTAATTTTATCAGGTTATAGGTTTCTTCTTTGGTTATAGTAAAACTCATGGCAATAATTCTTTATGGGCTGTTGTTTCAACAAAAAAACTTCGCTTTATTGGTGCAATTAAAACAAATTTTAAATAATCTACTTCACGGTTCGTAAATTTAATTTAAGTATGAAAACAGCATTAATAACAGGGGCAACAGCGGGTATTGGCAAAGCTTGTGCCCATATATTGGCACAAAACGGATATAACATCATAATTACCGGAAGACGCAAAGAACGATTGGAAACCGTGGCACAAGAAATAAAAAGCCAACACCAAGTTGAAGTACATACCCTAAACTTTGATGTACGTAACCGTGATGAAACTTTTGAGGCTATTGAAAGTATACCCGCCAACTTTCAAAAAATAGACCTTTTAGTAAACAATGCAGGTTTGGCAATGGGTTTAGCATCGTTTGAAGATGGTAATATGGACCATTGGGATACCATGATTGACACCAACGTGAAAGGGTTGGCGTATGTGAGCAAGTCTGTAATTCCACTAATGGTAAAGCACAACACAGGGCATATCATTAATATCAGCAGTATTGCAGGCAAAGAGGTATATGCAATGGGTAATATGTATTGTGCCAGCAAACATGCGGTTGATGCACTTACCCGAAGTATGCGGCTTGATTTGAGTAAATACCCTATAAAAGTATCCATGGTGTGCCCCGGAGCCGTTGAAACTGAATTTTCTATTGTACGCTTTGAGGGTGATGTTGAAAAAGCCAAAACAGTATATAAAGGTTTTGAAAACCTTGTTGCCCATGATATTGCTAATGCAGTATGGTATATAGCCAGCCGCCCAAAACACGTGAATATTAATGATATAGTTGTAATGCCCACTGCACAACCTATGGCAAGTGTAATACATAGGAAAAATTGAGAATGGAGAATTAAGAATTGAAAGTGGACAGTTGAAAGTTGAAAGTTAAAGTTTTAACTCACCCAATAAGTTGTTTTTTCTTCATTAACCCATAACCCCCTCTCTTATTGCAATAAGAGAGGGACAAAATTGAAAATAAATCAACCTTTCTCCTTTTTTGGGTGAGTTAAAATACCATAAGTACCAAAGGCTAAAAGCCAAATGCCTATAGCGAAATTTCCATTTATAAAGAATATTTTTGCGCAACCAATTATAAAAGATGCTACAACTAAGCTACTTAAGAGAGAATAAAGACGAAGCCATTGAACGACTAAACAAAAAAATGGCAAACGCTAAAGAAGGTGTTGAGAATGTATTGGCTATAGATGATAAACGCCGTACTACTCAAAAAGAGTTGGACGATTTGTTGGCAGCATCCAATAAACTGGCAAAAGAAATTGGCGAACTGTTTAAAAGTGGCAAACGCGATGAAGCTGAAGTTTTAAAACAGCAAACAGCAGTTAATAAAGAAAAAGGCAAAGAATTAGAGGCTGTTTTACACGGTATTGAAAGCGAATTACACGAAGCATTAGTAATATTGCCTAATGCTGCAAGCAAAAATGTGCCAGTAGGCAAAACTGCCGATGATAATGTTGTGGTGAAAACCTGGGGAGAAGAAGCCCAACTTACTACCGAAGCAAAACCCCATTGGGAACTTACCGAACAATACGACCTGATTGATTTTGAAACAGGAGCTAAGATAACAGGAGCAGGATTCCCAGTATACAGAGGTAAAGGGGCAAGACTACAGCGTGCCTTAATAAACTTTTTCTTAGATGAAGCCCTAAAAGAAGGGTTTTTTGAAATTCAGCCGCCTATTTTGGTGAATGAGGACAGTGGTTTCGGTACGGGGCAGCTTCCCGATAAAGAAGGACAAATGTACCACATGCAAATAGACAATTTGTACGTGATACCCACCGCTGAAGTACCTATTACCAATATATACCGCGATACTATTTGGAAAGAAGAAGACCTGCCCATAAAAAATGTAGGTTATACGCCTTGTTTCCGTCGTGAGGCTGGGAGTTACGGTAAAGATGTTAGAGGACTTAACCGCTTACACCAATTTGATAAGGTAGAGATAGTACAAATTACCACTCCAGAGAAATCGTATGCTGCATTGGAAGAAATGAGTGCGTATATACAAGGGTTATTGCAAAAACTAGAACTACACCACCGCGTATTAAATCTGTGTGGAGGCGATATGGGTTTTACCAGTGCACAAACCTATGATATGGAAGTATACTCAGCAGCCCAAAAGCGTTGGTTAGAGGTAAGCTCAGTATCAAACTTCGAGAGTTTTCAGGCTAACCGTTTAAAGTTGCGATATAAAAACAGCGAGGGTAAAAATATCATAGCCCATACACTAAACGGTAGTGCTTTAGCGTTACCACGTATTGTTGCAGCATTGTTAGAAAATAACCAAACACCCAATGGCATTACAATGCCCAAAGTACTGCACCCGTATTTAGGTTTTGAAATAATAAACTAAGCACTATTGAAGATTTTTAAGCTACTTATTCTATTACAACTTTCTTTTGGAGGGCTTACCGCTATAGCCCAAAACGATGGTTGTGTGGATGAGTTTGCTAAAAACCCAACTTTCCAGTGCAATGCTCCATTCAATCCCGTATGTGCCTGCGACGGGAATACCTATTTTAACCAATGCGATGCGTACAACCATGGTGGAATAGTATTTAACGGCACCAACCTTAATAATGGTGTATGTGGCGATGCTGCCATGTTTTTAGGCCAAGATGCAAACGACAGGCTAGTCCGTATGTTTTTCCAGTTTAAGCAAGGGGGTGGCAATCTTACTTTTATGGTAGTAGATATTTACGGAAAAATAATGCGCCAACAATTTATTCGTAGTGTAAACGAGTTGCCTATCACATTAGATATTAATACATCTACCTTTCCTCCGGGTATTTATATAGCCTTTGCCTTTGGAGGAAACTTTAGAAAAACCATTAAGTTTTCGGCGGGTACTTTATAATTCTTATTTTAGTACAATGAAATTTTTTATTTCATTATTGCTTCTACTCATAGTTATAGCTTCATGCAAAGGACAAAAAAATCCTTATCAGCTTGAAGATAATTTATATGCTTGTATTGTTAAGAACAACCTGTCAAGTGGAATTGACATTGAAACAAAAATGGATAGCCTCCATAATTTCTTAGTAAAAAGTAAAGTATTGAAAGATTATTCGGGAGAAAGTATAATTGCATTAATAGAAAAAGTGGGGTTTGACAACCAACTACCTAAAATTTCATATCAACCGAAAATTAACATTCTTAATATTAGTCTTACAAGCAATAGCATAAATAAGTTTTGTAATGATCTTGATATGAAACTTTTTGATGACACCTCTCTTAAAATTTATAAAGTAGGAGAAGGTCTTAGAAGCTTAAAAGATATTAGCCCTAAAAATGTATCTAAGGTTGCACTAAAAACACTTTCAGCAAAGGATTTTGAACATCCTTATTATAAAACTTTTTTCCTAACCTCTTTATTGGTACTATCTAATAGAGAAGTAGGATTAAAAGAAAGTTTACCTCCAATACCTGACTCAGAAAACAGCCCACGACCAGAAAAAGAAAACATTTTTGAAGTTTCTATTGGTACAGGAGATACTTTATTTGTTGAAGGTAAATTAGAAAAACTCTCTAACCTTAAACAGTTAGCCAAAACTTTTATTACTAATCACAATCCCATGGGCGTTGTTTCACTCACAACTAAACGAGCAACTAGTTATGACTTTTATGTAAAAGTTCAGGATGTTATTAGAAGTGCTTATAAAGAAATAAGGAATGAATACGCTTTGAAAACTTATGGCAAGTCTTTTGACCGGCTAAGTAAAGAGGAAAAACAAACCGTAAGAAAAATATACCCCCAAAGAATTTCAGAGGCAGAACCTCAAAGTTACTAAAGCATCAATACACTATCTTTGCACGCAAATGGAAATTACCAAAGAAAATAAACTGCGTAAGCTAATATTAGTGGGCGATAAGGTATTGGTAAAGCCCAAAGAGTTTAAAGACAAAACCAAAAGCGGTTTATATCTTCCACAGGGAGTTTTAGAAAAAGAGGCAGTACAAACAGGCACTATAGTACAGGTGGGCCCGGGTTATCCAATCCCCAGTTTTGAAGACGATAGCGAAAGCTGGAAACCCAACAGCAGCCAACTAAAATATTTACCTCTCCAAGCCGAAGAGGGCGATGTTGCTATTTTCTTACAAAAAGGGGCTTATGAGGTAGAATATGATAATGAGAAATACTTAATAGTACCGCATCATGCTATCCTTATGCTTGTAAGGGATGAAGATTTCTAATCCCTGCGAAAAATGTATATTGTGCTGAATGAGAGCGCATACCGATAAATTTTTAGTACTTCCCGATACTAAAGTAAGCCTAAAAAACTACGACCCTACCTATAATAAAGGGTTCGAGAGCGAAGAAGAAACCCGCAAACACCTAAAAAAAGACATAAAGCGTTTACGCAAACTGCAAGACAAGCTTTATGCCCACAACAAATACAGTGTACTACTCATTTTTCAGGCAATGGATGCTGCGGGCAAGGATGGAGCCATAAAACGGGTAATGAGTGGTTTAAACCCGCAAGGCTGCCAAGTATACAGTTTCAAACATCCCAGCAAAGAAGAATACGACCACGATTATCTGTGGCGGCATTATAAAGCTTTGCCTGAGAGAGGGCGTATAGGTATTTTTAACCGCAGCCACTACGAAAATGTATTGATAACCAAAGTACATCCTGAATATATTTTAAGCGAGCAACTACCCAATATAAAAACCGTTGAGCAAATTGATGATGCTTTTTGGCAAAGGCGATACGAGCAAATACGAGAGTTTGAACAACATATATCAGAAAACGGAACAATAATTCTGAAATTCTTTCTGCACCTCTCAAAAGAAGAGCAAAAAGTCCGCTTTTTAGAGCGAATTGATAATCCTGAGAAAAACTGGAAGTTTAGCTATGGCGATATTAATGAGAGAGGCTATTGGGATGAGTATCAAACTGCTTATGAGCAAGCTATTAATGAAACCAGCACACAAAAAGCACCATGGTATATTGTACCTGCCGATAACAAGTGGTTTACCCGCGCTGCTATAGCCAACATAATTGCTGAAAAATTAGAAACATTAGATATTAAATACCCCAACCTTCCAAAAAAAGAAATGGATAAACTTGCCCAAGCAAAAGCCGGTTTACTAAGCGAATAAGTTTTTTAAGATTACCGTGGAGGGCGGTTAATAATTTCACCTTCTATTTCATCATCTCCAACCCTTCTTTTATATGCATAATTATAGGCAATACGTCCGAAAAATATCATATAGTAAAACTCACCTTTATATGCTTTTGAAGCTGCAACAACACTAAATATTACATATATAAAGTTTACCACTATTACTATACCTATATAAACCATATATACCACCGGAAAAATTATTTCAGTTTCAATATTATCCTCAATTAGCGGTTCAAACTGACCAAATATTAAAATCATTGTCCATAAAAGAGCTGAGGCATTTATAATACTTGTTGGTAGTTGAGATATAAGCGATTGAAATGCATGAAAGCAGATAAACCTTGATTTTTTGCGGTTGATATAGAAATATATAATTGCCACAACCAAATTTATTATGGGTAAAGGCAACCCTATACCTAGCGAAGCAAACATCATAAGATAAGCTCCCATAGCAGTTTCGCGTTCGCCGTTGCCTACTTCAATAGGTTGTGGTAGTGGATGATAATTATCCTTATTCATGTATAGTAAAACTATATATTTATTAGCAAAAGTTGTACATACATCCGTCGAATAAATTAAATACATCGACACATGCTAAACTTACCACAAAGTTGCGCCATTAAAGTTTTGTTACAAAGTAGTAACAAGTTGCCAATACACCCTATTAAACTCAATTTTATTACTTTCACCATAAGCCCTACCTTTGCAAATTGATGCAAAAAGAGGTAAAAAAAGGAATAAAACACATGCTTTACAGCTATTTAGATTGGCAGTCTAAATATGTAAACAAGCGCAATGTCCTTATATTTCTTTGCATCATTATTGGGATTATTGCAGGGCTTTCTGCCGTATTACTTAAAAAAACAGCAAACTTTTTTGAGCATTTACTTTCTGATACGGTTGAAGGTTCATTTCTTCAAAACTCATTTTTCATTTTTCCTTTAATAGGTATTATTCTCACTGTTTTAGTAGTTATGTGGCTGCTTAAAGGCAGGTTGCAACACGGTGTAGGGCATATTATTTACAGTATTGCCAAACAGCGCAGCTATTTGGACAAAAACAATATTTGGAGCCATTTGCTTACCAGTGCATTAACGGTGAGTATGGGTGGTTCAGTGGGTCTGGAGGCCCCAATTGTAAGCAGTGGTTCTGCAATTGGTAGCACAGTAGCTAAAAACTTTCGCATTGGTTACAGAGAGCGTACGCTGCTATTGGCAAGTGGTGCAGCAGCAGGTATTGCCGCCATTTTTAATGCGCCTATAACAGGGGTAATTTTTGCCCTTGAAGTACTACTATTCGATTTTAGTATACCTTATATCATCCCACTAATTATCTCAACGGCAACAGCTTCAGTAATTTCTCAATTGTTATACCCTGATAAGTTCTTCTTTTTAATTGTAAATAAATGGAGCGTGAGCAGTATCCCGTTTTATGTGGTAATGGGTATAGGCATTGGATTGCTGTCTGTTTATATGATACGCACTTCACTTAAAATTGAGCAACATTTTTTTGCCTATACTAATAAGTGGAAGCGTGTGGCGTATGCAGGTTTAACCTTGTGTTTACTCATTTTCCTTTTCCCACCGCTGTTTGGAGAGGGTTATGTATTGATAAAAGATTTGCTTGAAGGTTCTGACTACAAATTGGGAGCTAACGCCATATTTGGCGAGTTTTTGGCTGATAATGCCTGGCTGCTTCTTGGTTTTGCGGCTATTGTAACCTTTTTAAAGGTAATTGCTGCTTCACTCACGTTGGGGGCGGGTGGTAACGGTGGTATATTCGGTCCAAGTATGTTTGCAGGTGCAATGGGAGGCTTTGTATTCTCCAGGTTTGTAAACCTTACAGGATTATTTCATTTAGAAGAATCAAACTTTATAGTAGCCGGTATGGCAGGAGTAGTTGCGGGTGTTATTCATGCTCCGCTTACAGGCATATTTTTAATTGCTGAAATTACAGGGGGCTATGCCCTATTTGTACCTATTATGATTGTGGTTGGCACCTCGTACTTTGTTACCCGCTCCTTCGAGCGTTTTTCAATTTACCACAAGCGTTTGGCAGAGCGAGGCATACACTTCAAAAACCAAACGGGAGATGAAGAACTGTAGGTTAAAAGAATAAAAACCTCTCCTCACCGAAAGATTCAATAATTTGCCATTGCAACTTTGTTAACTTGCTTATAAACCTTCAAACCATGAAAAAACTATTCGTAATTACCCTTCTATTATTTATAGCCCATACGCTATCGGCACAAAACGAAAAGCAAAATTATAAGTCTGCCCAAAAACATTTTCAAAACGCATACAATACACAAGCATACGACAGCATTTTCAGCACATTTTCACCTGAAATGCAAAAGGCATTACCCATTGCTAAAACAAAAGGTTTTTTTGAAAATATTAATGCCGCTTTGGGTAAAATCAAGTCTATGGAGTTTGTGCGTTACCAATCTACATTGGCATTGTATAAAACTCAATTTGATAAGGGGATTATGGGCATTAATATCTCACTAAACAGTGATAACAAAATAAACGGGCTAAACATTGTGCCTTTTGTTGATGATAAACACCCCACACCTGAGCGCAATATTACCAAACTGCAATTACCCTTCAATGGTAAATGGTATGTAGTATGGGGCGGAGATACCAAAGAGCTGAACTACCATGTAGAATCAAGGGCGCAGAAAAATGCTTTTGATATTTTAATTATTGATAAAGACAGCAATACCCACACAGGCGATGGTACTAAAAACGAGCAATATTATGCTTTTGGTAAAGAAGTTCTTGCCCCAGCGGCAGGTGAAATAGTTTTGGCTGTTGATGGTATACACGATAACAAACCGGGGGTAATGAACCCCATTTATGTACCGGGCAACACAGTAATCATCAAATCAGCTGAAAATGAGTACTTATTTTTTGCCCACTTTAAGCAAGGTTCTGTAAAAGTGAAACAAGGCGATAAAGTTAAAGCAGGACAAGTATTGGGACTTTGCGGAAATAGTGGCAACTCATCAGAGGCGCATATACACTTCCACATACAAAATATTGAAGATATGAATAGCGCAACGGGAGTAAAGTGTTACTTTGACAAAATTTTAGTGAACGGGGTGAAGAAACAAGATTACTCACCCGTACAAGGAGAAATAATTGAGAACGCTAAATAAATGGCACAAAACGTATTAATAAAAACACTGGCAAAAATGGGTTTAATAAACCCCAATAAAAAAATTGCTAAACAGTTACGCAGACCCTCGGGTAGACTAGCCACTTATGTGGGAGAGCAAATGAATATAGGTAACCAAGGTTTGTATGATTTTACTTTACAACAAATTGATATACAAAATGGTGAACGCATTTTAGAAATAGGATACGGTAATGGTAATTTTTATAAAACCATTTTTGAAAAAAGCCCCGATGCCGACATCAGCGGCATAGACTACTCACAAGCTATGTACAAACAAGCAGTGGCCAACAATAAAGAATTTATTGAAACAGGTAAGTTAGATCTTCACTATAACAGTAGTGATATAATTCCCTATGAGGATAATATTTTTGATAAGGTGTTTTGCAACAACGTGGTTTATTTTTGGCAAAACCCTGAAAAAGATTTAAGTGAGATATTGCGGGTACTTAAACCGGGAGGAAAGTTTTTTGCGGGCATTCGCACCAAAGAAAGTATGGAAAAGCTGCCCTTTACCCAATATGGATTTACTATGTATCACCCCCATGAGTTTGAAACCAAACTAAAAGAAAACAGCTTCAAAAACACAGGTTTTATTGAACATGAAGAAAAAGAGGTTGAGTTTGGCGATGAGCTTATCAAAATAGATTCTGCATGTGTGTTTGGTGAAAAATAAAGGACGTTTATTGAAATAAACTTACTTTTCACTAAAACAATGTTACACCATTGGTGTCTATTAGGTATATTGTACCGTAATGGCTACCTTATTGGATAGAAACACCCTAAAACTACTCCGAATTCCGTTTTCATACTTCCTGATGCCGGTTTTTTTCTTTGCGGTAAGCCAAAGCGAAGGGATTATTTGGCAAAATGCTATAATCAGTTTTTTGGTTTTGCACTTATTCATTTATCCGGCAAGTAACGGCTATAACAGTTATATGGATGAGGATGAGGGTAGCATTGGCGGACTAAAAAACCCACCCAAACCTACCAAAAACCTTTTTTTTGCCTCCCTCGTATTTGATATAATGGGTTTACTCCTTTCATTAATTATCAGCTTTAAGTTTATGCTTGCTGTGTTATTGTATATGCTTGCATCAAGAGCGTATAGCTATAAAGGTATCAGACTAAAACGTTACCCTATTATTGGTTTTTTAACAGTAATTATATTTCAAGGTGCTTTTACTTTTTGGATGGTGTACCATTTTGTAAGTGTTGAGCCAAAGGCAATTTCAGAGATTATTTATGTGCTTATAGGAGCATCTTTTTTAATAGCTGGGGTATATCCTCTCACGCAAATATACCAGCATGAAGCGGATGCCGCAGCAGGTGATTATACCATTAGCTACCGCTTAGGATATACAGGTACATTTTTGTTCACGGCAGCAATGTTTGTTATAGCCAATGTATTGATATTATTACATTTCAAAGCAAATGAGCAGCTTAATCTGTTCTACATATTCCAAGGGTTTTTATTTCCTGTGGTAGTATTTTTTGGATATTGGTTTGTAAAAGTTTTGAAAGATAAAAGCCAAGCCAATTTTGAGAATACTATGCGTATGAATACACTGGCCTCTACCTGCATGAATTTGTGTTTTATAACCTTTATAATTTTAAAAGTGGTGTAGATGAGTGTGATTGTAGGCATAGCAACAGCAGTACCCCAACATAAAAGCCCACAAGCAGAGCTTGCAGATTTTATGACGGCTGCCCATGCTTTTGAAGGCGATGAAGCCAGAAAGCTTCGCTTTTTATATGCCAGAAGCGGAATAGAAACCCGCTACTCGTGCGTACCTGATTACGTGGACGAAATAGAAAGTAGGAAGTTATTTCCTAAAACCGATGATTTAGAACCCTTCCCTAGCTTAGAAAAGCGCATGGAGTTATTTAATACTCATGCCCTACCCCTTTGCATTGAAAGTATAAACGATGCTTTAAAAGAAAGTAGGATTGATAAAAATAAAATCACGCACCTCATCACAGTATCTTGCACAGGCTTATTTGCGCCAGGTATTGATATCGAATTAGTGCAACAACTACAGTTGGGTGAAAACATTAACCGTTCATCGGTAAACTTTATGGGTTGCTATGCGGCAGTCCATGCACTGAAACAAGCCGATTATATATGCAAAAGCAACCCTAATGCTGTTGTTGCTTTAGTAAGTGTGGAGCTTTGTACCCTCCATTTTCAAAAGAAGGATGATATTGACAATATTACCTCAAATATGATTTTTGCCGATGGTTCTGCTGCTGCAATAGTAGTTGGCGATAATGTGGCAGAAAAAGAAAAGCTACACGGGTATAAATTACTCAACTTTCACTCTCAAGTAGCTCTAAACGGCAAAAAAGATATGGCTTGGCGATTATCTTCAACAGGCTTCTTAATGACTTTAAGTAGCTATATTCCTGATTTAGTTAAGCAAGATATTAAAGCTATTTTTAGTGGTGCTTTAGAAAAGCTCAACCTAAAACAAAGCAATGTAAGCCACTGGGCAATCCACCCTGGGGGTAAAAAAATAGTAGAAAATATTGCCATGGAATTAGGTTTAACAAAAGAAGAAACCGAAAGCCCTTTAAGCATATTGAACGATTATGGCAATATGTCTTCAGCCACTATACTGTTTGTTTTAAAACATTTATGGGAAAATAAGGTAAACCCTGAAAAACCTGAACTTACTTTTGGGGTAGCCTTCGGTCCGGGTTTAACTCTGGAAAGTTTGGTATTGCAAAATGTTTAAGCACCGACACTATACCAAAGAAATGCTTGATGGGGAAAATATCCCCAAGCATTTGCTATTTAGAAACCTTAAAGAGCTTGAAATTATAAATACACAGTTAGGTGGACACGACATTAGTATTAGGGGATTAAAAACGGTTCTTACCAACAAAAGCAAAACCTATAAAATAGCTGATATCGGTTGTGGCGGCGGAGACTCTATAAAAGCTATGAGCAAATACACCTCAAAGCAAAAAATTAAAGCCAATTACTTAGGTATAGATTTAAAAGAAGATTGTATTGAGTACAGTACCCAAAACTGTAAAAATGTAAATAACCTCACCTTATATAAAGACGATTTTAGAAACGTGTTTACCTACGAGAAAAATATAGACATGGTACACGCCTCCTTATTTTGCCATCACTTTACGGAAGATGAAATTGCAGGTTTTATAAAAGACTGTAGCCAAAACGGCTCTGTTTTTATTATTAACGATTTGGAGCGTAATCCATTTGCCTATTACAGCATTAAATGGCTTACCAAATTATTCTCAAAATCACCTTTAGTAAAAAACGATGCACCATTATCCGTTTTGCGTGGCTTTAAGAAAAAAGAGTGGGAAAACATCATAAAATCAGCAGGTATAAAAAACTATTCTATCCAATGGAAATGGGCATTTCGCCATTTAGTTATTATTTACCCTAATGAGTAGCGAAAACATATATGATGTTGCCATAATTGGCGGTGGTTTGGGTGGTTTATGTTTGGCTATACAACAAGCCAAGGCAGGGAAATCTGTGGTTTTGTTTGAGAAAGAAGCTTATCCCTTCCATAAAGTATGTGGTGAGTACATTTCTATGGAGAGCTATGAGTTTGTAAAAGGTTTAGGTGTACCGCTAGACGATATGGCTGTTCCCAAAATAAACAGGGTAAATATATCCGCACCCAATGGTGTCATTTTAGAGCGTCCCCTAACATTGGGTGGGTTTGGTATTAGCCGCTATACCCTTGACAATAAACTGGCAAACATTGCCAAAGAATTAGGTGTTGATTTATTAGATAGCACCAAAGTGAATAAAGTAAATTATACCAATAACAGCTTTACAATTACTACTTCAAAAGGAGAATACAAAAGTACTATAGCTTGCGGGGCATACGGTAAGCGTAGCACCTTGGATGTGCAAATGCAGCGCGATTTTATCAAACAAAAACCTTCACCCCAAAACAATTATATAGGAGTTAAATACCATATTACTTTAGATTATCCTGGTGATTTAATTAGCCTACATAACTTTAACGACGGTTATTGCGGTATTTCTAAAGTGGATGATAACCGCTATTGCTTGTGCTACCTTACTACGGCACACAACCTGCAAAAATATGGCAGCATTTTAGAAATGGAGAAAAACGTAGTAATCCAAAACCCATATTTAAAAGAAATATTTACTACTGCCGGCTTTTTATACAAACAGCCGCTTACCATATCGCAGGTAACTTTTGATAGAAAAGCCACGGTTGAAAACCATTTATTAATGCTGGGTGATGCAGCAGGCACTATAGCTCCGCTTTGTGGCAACGGTATGAGTATGGCAATGCGCGCTTCTTTTGAGCTAAATAAATTACTGAACCAATATTTTGATGAAAAAATAAATCGTGCTGAATTAGAGCAACAATACACACTAGTTTGGCATAAAAATTTCTCATTTAGGATAAAGGCGGGGCGAACTTTACAAAAACTATTTGGCAAAGAAATGCTAACCAATGCCAGCATTGGATTACTTAAAAGCTTACCTGTAGTTACTGACAAATTGATAAAATTAACACACGGAAAACCATTTTAAACAAATGAAGAAATTTATACTAATATCACTATTGCTTATTACAGGACTGGCAGCCAAAGCACAACAAAAAGTAACCTCATATTCAGTAAAGTTTAAAATTAAAAACTTTGGTTTAACGGTTACAGGCTCACTAAAAGGAATGGTATATAAAATCAATTTCAACCCAAATAATTTAGAAAACAGTAAAATAAGAACATCAGTAAAAGTAAAAACCATAAATACAGGCATTGGTGCCCGAGATAAACACCTGAAAAGTGATGATTATTTTGATGCCGATAAATACCCAAAAATTACCTTAGAATCATTCAAGTTTACTAAACTTAACGGTAACAAATACACGGGTTTTTTTAACCTTACCATAAAAAATATAACCAAAGAAATTAGTTTCCCCTTCACTTATTCAAAATCAGGCAATAAAGGAATTTTTACAGGCACTTTCACTATAAACCGAAGAGATTATGGTGTTGGGGGCAGCAGCCTTTCTATGGGCGATAATGTAACGGTAAACATTAGTGTTTCCGTTGAAAATTAAAAAAGCTCACCAATTTTTATCCAACCATATTTCTATTCATCAGCTAAACTTTGCATTTGTCTGAAAAGCATTTTCTACACTATAAAGTCATAATACGTTTGTGCTAACAAAACACAAAAAATTATGACACACAAGAATTTTACCTCTCCTTTTCAACCGCTACTAATAGTTTTTACAGTAGCAGCTATTCTATTTGGTACTACAGCAAAAGCACAACTAAACAAACAATTTGCTGATACGCTTAATAAGCTTATGGAATTGCGTGCCCAACAGCTTAATATGAAAGGCGTTTCAGCCGCAATAGTGTTTCCTGATAATAGTGTGTGGGAACATACGATAGGCCATGCCGGAACTAAAAAGCTTAACAACGATATGCTATTTGAAATGGGTAGTAATACAAAAACCTTTACCATGGCATTGATATTATTGCTTGAAGAAGAAGGAAAACTGAGTATTGATGATACTATTTATAAGTATTTAAGCCCCATAAAAAATATAACCAATGGTATTACTATTAAACAACTGTTATACCATACTAGCGGTATTTATAATTACACTGGTCATCCCGATTTTTTAGAACAAGTAAATAATGGCGACCCCAGTAAAATAATAGAAGTAGATAGTATACTTAAAAATTATGTCGCTGAAAAGGTTGACGACCCTGGCAAACAATGGAGGTACAGTAATACCAACTTCATCTTACTAGGTAAAATAATAGAAAAAATAACCGGTAAACCCTACCACATAGTAATGCGCGAAAAATTACTAGACCCGCTAGGACTAAAGCATACCTACTTGGCAGAATATGAAAACCATACCGAAGAAAAAGCTGAAGCATGGCTACTTACCCAAAATGGTAGTTTAATGTTTGAAAATATCCGTTACCGAAGTTTTCTTTCAGCTGCATGGGCAGCAGGAGGTATTATTTCTACTGCCGAAGACTTAGCACAATGGGCAAAACTATTGTACAGCAACAAAGTTTTCAATAAAAGTGAGTCGTATAAAAAAATGACTACACTATTAAATATAAACGGTACACAATACCAATTTGGCTTATCTACTTTTTTTAATTTTTACAGAGGCAATTTATATGTTGGGCATGGCGGCACAACCCTACAACATAGCGAAATGGAGTTTGCCCCTAAGCTCAATTACAGTTTTGTAGGTGTATCTAACGAGCAAGGCTCCTCTCAAGAGCTTGTGGCCTTAAAACGTTCTATTTACGATTTAATGGAAGCGGAGCTACCTCTTGCTTTAAGTACAAAAGAAACAACGAAACCGCAGTTTAAAGTATATCCTAATCCATCAAATAACATTATAAATATTGCCATAGAAAACCTTATGGATAAACATACCATCAAAGTTTTCGATTTAAGCGGTAAACTAATTCAACAGTTTGAGGGCGGTGCAACAACCCAACTAAACAAGGCAAATTTTGGTGAAGGTATTTTTATAGTTGAAGTAAATAATACTGATAAAAATACCATTGCACATCAACGTGTAGTTTTTTATTAATAGTACACGTCATATTAGGTAGGTTAGGCACTCTTTAAAATAGAGTGCCTTTTTATCGCCTGATTAAAACAATTAGTCTTTGTCTTTAATAGTATATTGTAATTAATATATGTTTAAATCGTACAAAAAATATCTGGAAAAAAAAGTAAAAAACCCTTGGGTTTTCGAGAACCTAAGATATTTACCCATTATAGCAATAATTAACTTAGCATTTATTGCTATGACTGTTTTCACTGTTATTGCAAATGATTTTTCATTAAAATACTTTGATATTTATATTGTTTTATGGAGTGTAGAGCTAACAGTAATACCTCTTGCAGCAATTAATTTTGTGTATATAGCCAACAAGAAAATTGTTCCTAAAATACATAACCCTTCAAATGTGATTTGGATAAAAATAATAGCTACTGTTTTTGGGGTTATTGTAGGAACAGCTATAACAGAATCTATTTATGCGCTAAACGGTATTATGGATGACGATATACTCTCTTTTGGGAAAGTAAAGATAGACCCTATTACCACTAATTTTATCAGCTATTCTCTTTTCTCATTGTTTATTATGATTCCCTTGTATTCAAGACAAGCAAAACAGTATGAGTTACAAATTGAAGTGCAACAAAAAGAACTGGAAATACAACAAGCAGAGCAACTTTTAGCTCAAGCGGAATTAGAAACACTTCAAGCAAAAATAAACCCTCATTTTTTATATAACTCACTCAACTCCATAGCAGGTTTGATACATGATGAACCAGATAAAGCAGAGCGCATGGTATTATCACTTTCCGACTTATTCAGATATAGCCTCAATACTCAAAACCGAGATTATACTACGGTTAAAGAAGAAATTAAAATGGTAAATACCTATATGGATATTGAGAAAACCCGTTTTGAAAACCAGTTAACATATACTATTGATATTGATGAACAAGCCAATCCTTTTCTTATTCCCCGCTTTTTAATACAGCCCTTAGTAGAAAATGCAATAAAACACGGCACATCGAAAATGGAAAAGGGGGAAATGAAATTATCTGTTAAAAAAACAAACGATAGCCTAATTATTAAAGTAACCGATAATGGTCCTAGCTTTCCTCCACAAATGAGTAGTGGGTATGGAGTAAGAAATGTGCGTGAAAAGCTAAATTTATTATTCCCCGATAAAAATGAAATACTATTTAATAACCATCCTGAAAAATATATTGAAATAGAAATTTGCCAACTAAAAACCCAAACCGATGAAGTATAGTACACTGATAGTTGATGATGAGCGCATTGCAAGAAACCGCATGCGAAAACTGCTTGAAAAACATAACGACCAAATAGAAATAATAAGCGAAGCAGAAAATGGTGTAGAAGGCTTAAAAAAAGTAAATAGTCTTAACCCCCAACTTATTTTTCTAGATATAGAAATGCCCGGTATGAATGGCTTTGAGATGTTGCAAAACATAAAGACCCAACCAAAAGTTATTTTCACTACTGCATACGACGAGTTTGCACTAAAAGCATTTGAAGAAAACTCAATAGATTATTTAGTAAAACCCATACACCCCGAACGTTTAGAAAAAGCCATAAATAAACTAAACCAATTAGACAGTTTTTCTATGTTGCAACAAATTGCCAAGCAAATTGCAAGTGATGCAGCACCTAAAATTATGGATACGATACCGATAAATACAGGTAAAAAAATAGTACTGGTAAAAACAGAAGATATCATATTATTTAAAGCCGAAGATAAATATGTAACTGTATTTGATATGGGTGGCAATAAGCATATTATTAACCAAAGCCTAAATTATTTAGAGGGGCAGCTCCCTACTAACTTCTTACGTGTACACCGTACACATATAATAAATAAAAACTGTATAAAAGAAATTCATAAAACCTTCAACAGTCGCTACTCATTTACATTAAACGGAGCTGAGGAAGAGAGCGTGCAAACAGGTACTAGCTATAATACTACCATAAAAAAAGAGTTTAGCCTTTAGCACGCAACAGGTTAGCTAAGCTAGTCGTCTTTATAAAAAATTAGCTAAGTTTACTTTATGAAAAAACTAATCCTACTTACCTTACTTTTTACAATGGCTATAGGCTTTAATGCTTGTAATAAGGAAGATGACCCTGCACCTGATAATACGGGTGGTAATACTGAACCCAAAGAAGAAATTATTGAGCTAAAAACATCTTTCGGCACCATGTATATGTGGCTATATAAAGAAACTCCAAAACACCGTGATAATTTTCTGAAACTAGCAAAACAAGGCTTTTTTGATGGTACAACTTTTCACCGCATAGTTTCAAATTTTGTTATACAAGGCGGCGACCCTAATAGCAAGGATAACGACCCTAATAACGATGGGCAAGGCGGTCCCGGGTATCTTATTGATGCTGAAATACTCTCATCACTTAAGCATGAGTATGGTGCTATTGGCGCGGCACGTACCAATAACCCCGCAAAAGCTTCAAGCGGCTCACAGTTTTATGTGGTAGTAAACAAAAACGGCACCCCTAACCTTGATGGAAACTATACTGTATTTGGTAAAGTATTTAAAGGTATGGATGCTGCTGATGAAATAGTGAAACAACCCAATAGCGGCAGCCCTAATAACAGACCCACAACCGATATAAAAATGGAAGTAAAAGTGCTTGAAAAAACATTAGCCGAATTGAAAAGTGAGTTCAATTTTGAACCTCCGCAATAATTCGCCTTATATAATAACATATTATAGCCTCGCCTTTAGCGGGGCTTTTGTTTTTTATAAACTATTGCTTCACAGCTAAAACAATCAAATAATCAACCTATTATCTTCGTTGTTATACTATTAACAAATAACATTAATGGGTTATTCTTTCGTAATTCTATTTTCAGGTCTGCTATTTTTAAGCAGTTGCACAAAAAATGAAGGCAACAATAACATGGCTATTTATACTATCCCTGAGGGTGCAAACTACACAATGCCTGCCGAAGAGACAGAGCATGAAGGCACTTGGCTGCAATGGCCGCATAACTATACTTACACAGGGCACACCAATAGGCATGATAAAACTTTTGTTGCCATAACCAAAGCACTACATACAGGAGAGAAAGTACATATAATAGTATACAACCAACAAGAAAAAGACCGTGTTACAGCTTTACTAAAAGCTGATAATGTAAACATGAACACAGTTGATTTTTATATATGGAAAACCGATGATTATTGGGTTCGCGATAATGGTCCCATATTCGTATATGATGAAAATGATAAACTAAAAATACAGAACTGGGGCTTTAACGGTTGGGGCAACAAAACCCCTTATAAAAACTGTAATACAATACCTACCAAAGTAGGGCAAACCTTAAGTATTGAAACTATTAATGTAGGTATGATAAACGAAGGTGGTTCAGTAGAAATTGATGGTAATGGAACATTACTTGCCAAACGTAGCTCCATTCTTAATCAAAATAGAAACCCGGGACTAACTCAGGCAAAAGCCGAAGAATTTTTTACAGCCTACTTAGGAGTAACCCATTTTATTTGGTTAGAAGGACAAAAAGGTATTGACATTACTGATGACCATATCGACGGCACTGCCCGTTTTGCCGATGCCAGTACCATTGTAACGCTAGAGCAACAATATGCAGACCCTACTGAGTTTGCCATACTTAGTAACGCAAAAAATAAGGATGGTGTAAAATATAAAATAGTAGAACTCCCTTCTACCCAAAATAAGCTACCCAACTCAAACGAGTATGGTATTTACATAAACTTTTATATTGGCAACAAAGTAGTTTTAATACCCAACTTTAACGACCCTAACGATAAGGTAGTAAACGAAAGGCTGCAAAAAATCTATCCTAACAGAACTGTAGTAGGTATACCTGCCATAGAATTGGGGCTGGATGGTGGCGGCGTACATTGTGTTACCCAGCAACAACCAAAGGCTAAATAACTACTACCAAAACAAACTACGTCATTAAAACATCTTCCCTTTATTAAGGGGAAGAAAAATTTGTAAAAAGCTATCCCACCAAGCTCTTTAGATGGGGTTAAAAAAAACTTTAAAGTAATTTTACAACTCATTCGTTTTCTTAGCTAATGGACGAATGGGAAGTAATGGCTCAAGACTCTCCGCAAAACATAGTAGGCACAGTAAAGCAATACGGTAAACGCCTGTTTAGCTTTATACGTGGGCGAGTGAAAACCGATGAAGATGCCGAAGATATTTTGCAGGACGTCTGGTTCCAATTAAGCACATTAAACAACATTGGAGATATTGAACAGATGAGTGGTTGGCTGTTTCAGGTGGCTAGAAACAGAATTATAGACCGTAGCCGAAAAAAAACAACCGATTTATTAGAAGACTTGAGTCTGCAAAGTGAAGACGGTGAACTTTCCCTTGCTGATATACTACTGACTAATGATGCTACACCTGAAGACCAGCACATAAAAAACCTGTTTTGGCAAGAGTTATTTGAAGCTCTTGCTGAGCTGCCCCAAAAACAACAACAGGTTTTTATATTAAATGAGTTGGAAGACAAAACCCTTCAGCAAATTGCTGATGAAACAGGAGAAAACATAAAAACAATAATATCTCGCAAGGGATATGCAGTGAAACACCTTAGAAAAAGATTAGAAAATTTATATAACGAATTATCAGAATATTAAAATAATAAAACCATGAATAACAACGATTTTTCAACCGCAAAAAAAGTAATAATGTTCATTGTATTTGCCCCAATTTTTATATTTGGGTTTAGTGCCATAGTAATGTGGCTATGGAACGCACTTTTACCGGATATATTGGGTGTGAAAGAAGTAACCTATTGGCAAGCAATGGGATTGTTGGTTCTAAGCAAAATACTATTTGGAGGTTTAGGAGATGGTATGGGAAAGGAAAAGTCTAACCATTCAGGGCCTAAGAAGAACTTCCGCCAAAAATGGAGAAATATGAGTGAAGAAGAGCGCGAACATTTTAGAGAACAGTGGCGAAAAAGATGCAATAAAGATATTGACTAAATAGGCGGTTTCCTACTTAAAAGTCTTGGGTAAATAAATATTTACTCAAGGCTTTTTTGCTTTATAACAAAGCATTGAAAGTTTTTCTAAAAAGTTTAAAGTAAAAATCAAAGTGGTTCGTCATCATATATATAACAAACAAAAAGAATCATGAACTACAGAATATTTAAACCCATTTTAAAAGCCCTAATATTAGGAACAGTAATAGTTTTAGCACCATTATTTGTGCTAAAAGTAATTGCATTCTTTTTAATCACAGGATTATTAATTCGTTTTTTCATTTTCAGAAAAATACACCGCTTTTTTAAAGGGCAACTATTTTATACCCGCTTTGCCGATGACATAAGAAACATGAGCGATGCCGAGTATAAAAAATACAAACAACGCTATACCTATAACGGATTTACAGATTATTATGGCAAGCCACAAGGGCAAACCATAGAAATAGAAGTAAAATAAATAACAATTATGTATTATAAATATCACCAAGCAGGCTACGCAACGGGTTGCGGTCCTGCATTTAAGAGACACGGGCACTATGGGCATCACCGCCAGCATAGAGGTCCATGAGGAGGAGGCTTTTACAGACGACCTAAACACAATGTACCTTTAAACATTATAGAAAACGATACTAATTATGAGGTACACCTTTATGCTTTAGGTTTTAGTAAAGAAAACATAAAAATTTCAGTAACGGGAGATGTCCTGAATATAACAGGTACACGAACTATTGCTGATGATTATAAACCGAACTTTACGCGTCAGGAGTATCCTATTAAATCATTCGAGCGTATGCTGGATTTAAACGGACAAGTGGATACTGATAATATTGAGGCGAAACAAGAAAATGGGGTATTAATCATAACCCTCCCGAAAACTAAAGAGGCTCAAAATGAAGAGCAAGAAATTAAGGTAAATTAATTTTTCTATGGCCAAAATACCTACTACTTTTATCCCGTCAATACCTATTGCAAAGCGTGAAAACGTAAGAGTTTACCGCACCAATATAGCAACAAAACGACAACGTACTTATGTATTGGAAGTACTTAGCCATATACCAAGTATAGAAGATTGTTGGGTTGACATTGAAGATTGTGATAATGTACTACGGGTGGTTGGGCAAACCAATTGCAAACAACTAAGAGAAGTAGTAGGTATGCTTGGCTTTGAAATTAACGAATTAAACTAACACCCTTATTTACAACTTAAAAGTTACTTTACATTTTTTCTATTTAATTTCTATTTTCCCTTTATCCCAAGGGTGCCCCTCTAAATAGAAATTCATTCCTGTTTTTTCTTCAACATCAACCAATTTATTGTGAATTTCAATAGACCTTAAAAAAACTGTAGCACGTAATTTATTTGTTTCAGCTAAATCCTTTTTCAATGGACCATCAAGAATTCCATATGTTAGTAAGCTCTTATTATCCACTACAGAACGATACCACTCTTCAATCATTGCATAACTAAAAGCCGAAATCTCACCTTTTTTCAATGCCTTTGTTAACTTAGGTTTAAAGTTTTGGTAAAGCGTATCCTTAGTATTATAGTTCGTAGAGATTGAATTATGATGACTTAAAATTGTAGACATCCAAACCTCATTTCCAATAAGTTTCTCACCCGGATAACCATATTTAGTAAGTATCTCCAAAAAATCTCTTATTTGTTTCTCACTATGGGGAGCAAACTTTTGCTCAGCATACCTGTCCTGAGCTTTTGCACTAAATCTGAAAAGAGCCCCAAAAGCCTTTTTTTGGTCTTTTTTAAACATTTTTCTTACTCTTTCCCGTGCCTCTTGATTTAGTGAAGATTCATATTCTTTATGCAACTTAGGATATTGTTCTTTTACTGATTTCCAACTTTCGCTTTTTCTTAATCCATCCAAAAATTTATTCTTTTTTATGGACTTCATAGTCCACCCTGATTTTATACCCTTAATCAAAAATTCTTTAGCTTTCTCTTCATCATCTAAAAAAAGAGCTAGTTGGGTAGCTATTTGGTAGTCTCTCAAAAAAACAAATTCATATTCTCCAAATAAGGCTTCATAAACATCTAACGCTGCTTTGTAATTTTCTGATGCAATTAGTGTTTCAACGTCAATCACACGTTGATGATAAATGGTATAATCTGCTGTTTTATTTATTTCATTTACGGGTCTCCAACAAAGAGTTATTAGGCTGAAAAGAGCTATAATTTTAGTCACAGTGCCTCAAAGTTAATTATAAATACAAACCGTTTTTTTATTGTTTTAGTGTAGTGTTTGTATATTAGTCCGCCTAAAATAAATAATAATTATGGCAAAAGGAGAAGGAACAAAAGAAAGCCCTTGGCAACTAAAAACACCCCCAAATACATCAGAATATACTATTTACAAAGATGAAAGTACAGACCCTGCCCTATTGGTTTGCATGGTGGGCACTACCAAGCTAACTTATTTAGCACGTTGTATTGAAGATGCACATGCTATGCTAAAAAAACATGGTGACTGGATATCATTAGGTTCTGCAGATGAAAAGAAAGAAGCCAAAGAAGGCACTTTTGAAGCGTGGGGTCGTAGCGAAAACAATCCTGTTGGCGGCTGGTACGGGCAACGCAAAGGCTACCGCGGCAGGTTTGGAATGTATATTCCACCGTTACTAGAAGCATTAGGTTTAGTAGAATTAGAACACAATGCCCGTAACAATAGAATGCGCGCTAAGTAATTAGTTTAAACTTAATTTAACTATAGCTGTTTTAAGTACTAAATTTGGCAAACTTTAAACTAAAAACTATTATGAAATTTAAAATATCAACCATATTGTTCGCTGTACTTGTTTTTGTAGCTTGTAAAAACAAAGGAAAACACGATGAGCACGGGCATGATTCCACTCACAGCCACAGTACGGAGGCATCTACAGAAAATGAGGAAAAAGATAAAGGACCTACCCCACTAGAAGCCAGTGAAACTATTGAGGGTAAAGTATTTTTTGTAACCCTTAAAGACGGGGATAAAGTAACTTCACCAGTAAAAGTAGAAATGGGCGTTGAAGGTATGGAAGTAGAGCCTGCGGGAGAACTAAATGTAGGTAAAGGACACCACCATATTATTATTGATGGTGAGTTTGTGAAAAAAGGGGATGCTATACCTGCTGACGCAACCCATATACACTTCGGCAAAGGACAAACCGAAACAGAAGTAGAGTTGGAAAAAGGTACACATACCTTAACCCTACAGTTTGCTGATGGTGTACACCAATCTTACGGTGAAAAATGGAGCAACACAATTACAATAGAAGTAGAATAATTTATTTCTTTTCTAAACTATATATTAAAAAAGCAGCTACAATGTAGCTGCTTTTTCATTGTATTGTAAAACTAGTAGTTAGTCCTACACAAAAGTTTCGAGGCAGATTGTGTACCCCAAATATGGCACGTGAATGTGCTCCTTTCTCCTCTAATACATTAACAAACAATTCTGATGCTCCATCAACCACCTTTGGTGCATCATCCCAATTGTCGTTACTTTGGTAATAAGCATCTATGTGGTTAAGTCCTTCAATTTTATCAAACCCTATCTTGGTTTCAACCTGTATAATTACGTTTAAAGCGGCAAACTGCATCGCCCTATAACCTTGCTCGGTAGTAATCTCATCACCCAACCTACCCTGATACAAGTACTCACCATTTTTAATTGGGAACTGAATAGCCACATAAACAATATTGCCTCTCACATTTACTGATGTATAAGCTCCACCCGGTGTTGAGGCTTCTAATAACTCTAAGCCTAAATCTTTAAGTTTTTGTTTAATGTTCATTAAGTGCAAAAGTACGTTTCTAAGATTAATGCAATAAAAAAAGCCCCATCTACTAAGTGGGGCTTTGGTGGGAGTAATAGGATTCGAACCTATGACCCCCTGCTTGTAAGGCAGGTGCTCTGAACCAACTGAGCTATACTCCCTTTTTTTTGAGGAGTGCAAATATGATATTGTACTAGCATATTTGCAAACGAAAAGTAAAATATTTTTACTTACCGCTATTCATTATATCCTCAATCTCTTCGACCTCTAATGGCATATTAATTTCATCCATCAAATCGCGTTGCCCGTTTTCAGTAATTAGTATATCGTTCTCTAAACGGATACCTATACCTTCTTCTTGTATATATATGCCCGGCTCACAACTAAATACCATACCGGCTTGCATTGGCTCGTAGTAACGCCCTACATCATGAACGTCAAGCCCCATAAAGTGTGATGTTCCGTGAGGGAAATATTTCTTCACGGCAGGCCATTTAGGGTCTTGGTTTTTAATATCGTCGTTAGTCAGCACTCCTAAGTCTATCAGCTCCTTTTCCATTATGCTTTGTACATTTTGCTGGTACTCTGCCCACATAGTTCCCGGAACCAATAATTTTTGTGCAGCACGCATGGTACGCAATACGGCATTGTATACTTCTTTTTGGCGAGGCGTAAAGCGTCCGTTCACCGGAAAGGTACGTGTCATATCGCTAACATAGTTAGCATAGTCTACTCCACAATCTACCAATACCAAATCGCCATCTTTACACTCTTTATTATTATCTATATAGTGTAATACACAAGCACTTGCCCCTGATGCTACTATGGGGTGAAATGAGTGTCCTGTGGCTCTATTACTCAAATACTCATGAATTAATTCTGCCTCCACTTGCCATTCTCCTACTCCTGGTTTAGTGAAACGTAAAATACGTTCAAATCCTTTTTTAGAGATACTAATGGCTTTACGCATTAAATCTACTTCTAAATCAGATTTAATTGCACGCAAACGATGCAATATGGGTGCGGTACGCTCATAATTATGCAATGGGAATTTTGCCTTCATTTCATGGGCAAAATCTAAATCTTTATAAGGCGATTTATACCCGTAACGATTATTCTCATTCAGTGGCAAATAAATATTCTCTGACAAGTTGATGATTTGGCGAGACATACTCTCAAAATCTGTATTCCATTGAATATTTTGTATTCCTGATGTGGCTGTAGCTTCTTCTTTGGTGTATTTATGCCCTTCCCAAACGGCTATATGTTCATTGGTTTGTTTTAAGAATAGCACTTCACGCAAATCAGGTATGGGGCAATCGGGGTAGATAATCAAAATACTATCTTCTTGGTCTATACCACTTAGCCAAAATATGTCGCTGTTTTGTTTAAAGTCGTGGATAGCATCGCCGTTCCATACATACTCGTAGTTACTGTTAAATATGGCTATACTATTAGGCTTCATTTGTTTTATGAAGCGTTCTCGATTTTCTATAAAAAGTTTGCTATCTATTTGTGGATATTTCATGTCTCTTTCTTTACCTGTAAGGAAGGCAAAGATAGCGATAGTGTTGCTTTATGCAATTACTACTATTCATCATAATAAACAGTACCGTATTTATCTATAAAGCAATAATTATTATTAATCTCATTATTACCTTTTATAAGCCTTATTCTCCCTAACCAAGGGCTTACATCCATATAAAAGCCATTAAAAGTTTTTCCTATCTTTTTTCTGCAATAAGCAGCATCCATCTCCGTATAAGTATTATCTTTTATTATCAGTATTCTATCTTCTAGCGTAATAACTATTTCCTTTAAATTATTTCTTGCTAAAATGCTTTGCAATGATGTAACAAAGAAATGCTGGGGATAAGTACCCATAGGTGTATTATCTATAAAATTGTAATGTTTAATTGGACTGCCATTACTATCTATTAAAGTAACACCTCCCATATTTGCCGTTAGAAAAAACTTCCCTACCGCTATTAACCCAGATGAGCAATCGATTTTAATAACAGTTATTTTACCGTTTCTATCTATTATAGCATTTTGCCCGTTTACGGTTATCGGGAAATATTTTTCTCCTATTACATGGTATTTTGTTTCACGTTCACCATATCTGCAAACAGCATCACTCCAATTCTCTAAAAGTAATTTCCAGCTGCTGTTGTATAAGTTTATAGTACTATCTGATGTTTTTAGAACAAGAAAGTTTTTATTCATTCTTAACATCCGTGCGTACCCGCTACCAGTGCATATAGTATCTGTATTTCCAATGGTGTCTTGTACTAAAAAGCAACTATTGTTTATTCTATAAAACAACCCTTTATAAATACCTTTGTAACTACCCTCTTCTGTTAACGGAATCCCTTTTTTTACATACTCTCCTTTGGTGTTTATAATACTTGCAGTTCCGTTTTTATACCCTTCTATATATTGATATTCTGCAAAGAATTTTTTTCCAAATGGTCCCAAAGAGTTTTTGGTTTTTAATGAAAATAATTTCTTGCCTTGGCGGTTAAACACCTGCTTTTCTCTTCCTGTATTTAAGATGAAGCAATTATTTATAAGCGATGCCAGCCTAAATACTCCTTTTATTTCTTGTACTTTATTTTTATTATAAAGTTTAAGGTATTCTTTTCCATTTTTAGCCACATAAATCAGCCCTTCGCCTACCCCAAGTATTTGTAGTGTAGTATCTTTTTTTAGGGTATAAAATAAGGTCTGTTCTTCTACTACTCTCTTTATAAAATCAACCCTCGCAAAGTAATACCTCCTAGGTACTCTAAAACTATATTGTTCACCATTGTCTTTAACAACTTGTATTTTTTTACCTACTCTAAAGGCTAGCGTTCTATGATTGATGTTGTTTTTCTGATATTTCAACAAAAAAGGATAACCTACTCTGTTATTAGAGATTTTATCAATTATCCAAATAGAGTCGTTATGGATGCCATAGTAGAGTTTGTTGCCAAAAATATTGTAGCCTTTGGGTATCAGCCTTCCCTGCTTATCTATAAACCTATCTTCTATCTTTCTTTTTTCAAAAGTCTCGTATACATAATGTTTCACTCTTGCTCTCCCCAACTCATCAAACCCTTCAACACTTGCAAAAGTTGGTTTTACCTTTATTACTTTATTACTATCTACATAGCCCCACAAATTACCTTTGCGGTAAGGTATTAAATCAGGCATCTGTGCAATGCTAATTTTAAACACACCGACAGAAAGAAATAGGATTAAAAGTTTGGGTAATAATGACTTCATATTAGTTGGATGCAATAAATACCTTATTTACATATCAACTCTCGTAATTTTTCATTTAGGGGCATAAAAAAGCCCTTACGACTTTTCTGTAATAAGGGCTTTACTTTTTTTAAATGTATTTATTATCTATCAGGTTCTCTAATAACAGAAAACTTTCCATTTGTGATTTTTACATTGTCAGGAATACTGGGCACATAACAATCCCCTGTAAAAGTCCCTTTTACAGGTTCACCAACTTTACCAAACTCTGTAAGTGTTATACTAATGGCATAAAAATGGAAATTCGTGCCTGTTGAAGTAGTGTTTTTATCAGGAATATATATTTCCATCCCGTCAACTCCCATCGGGGCTACTGAATCAACAGGGTGTTTTCCAATTGAAGAGTTTTTCAAATAAAACCTTGAGACTCCCCCTTGGTTTTTTTTCCATTCAAACTCCCTTAAGTCAATAACTAAAGGACGATTAAAAGGTCTTGACGTACGTAGATATGCAGTTGCCACTTCAATATTATCCAAGCTTATTGACTTTGTGGTTGTGCCATCCGAATAATCAAAACTTAAATAAACTTGTGTTTGTGTTGAAGGACACACCTTAATAGTTCCTAAATCTAATTTCTTTCCATTGGCTGGTAGTGTAATTGTTTTGGTTACTTTTTCAGCTAGGTTAGCTGTCTTAAAAGTTAGTTCAATGTCTTTATTTCCTATGTCTAGTAATGCTAGACTAAAATTACCGTCTTTTATAATTCTTTTGGTTGTTTCTCCTTCAATTTTCATAGAAACACTTCCTTTAAAAGGTTTATTACCACAATCAGTAATATTTGCCTTAACTTGAGTTAAACATGGAAGTTTAATAGTTCCTAAATCATAAACTTGGTTATTGCTAAGTGGAGGAATGGTTATATTTAAATTAATATATTTTTTTTGTACAAATGAGTATGCTCTCAATTTACGCGTTATGCCTCTAACAATAAGTGTTTTCATAAAATTCCCGCCATCATCAACAAAAAGATGGTTTTGCCCGATACTAGGTCTGAAACCTCTTATAGGATTACCCTCGCAATCAACAAACTTACCCCTTATTCTAGCCAAATCCAGAACTAAAAGGTCTGCATTCCAAGCTGTAAAATGACTTACTTCTCCAACATATTGTCCATTTTGTAATTTGGCTTTGCCTTCTTCAATCCAAACACCCTTGTTTTCATCAAAATACCATAGGGGTATAGTTGCAGGTGGAGCTATTTCTGTATTTGAAGGTACCGGTATAGTTAGCATGGCTTTTTTCCCATCAACAAGTTGTAAGTAATTTCCCGCATCATCTCGCAACTCCACATTTAACATTCCATACGAGTATAATTGTGCGTTTTCTCCTTCGGCTGTATAGGCTCTTAAATCTCCACCGGGAATTAATAGCGAGAAGTTTTCATCATCTGGGTCAATATGGTCTATGGCTACATTTACTTGCCCTGTATAGGGTGTGCCGTCTAACTTTTTAATTGCATTGGCAGGAAAATCTACTTTTGCCCCGCTTGGTAATGTAATGATTTTCGCTTCGGTTGCTTTGAAACGCTGTATATTGTTTTGGGCAACCATAACTAGGTTTATTTCATATTCACTTCCTGCCTCACCATGAACTGTTGTTGATGCTGTGAAATAACCTTGTTTTTGTGCTTTTATATAGCAAAAATCGCCAGTAAAGGGTGCATTAACCAACTCAAACATCCCGTCTTCATCAGTTGTAAAGATTTGAGTACCTGTACTTACTACTGCATTTTGTATATAGTTACCTTCTAAGTCTTGCACAAAACCGTACACTGTTGATTTGAATGTTACAGCTGGTGGTGTGTAAGGGTTTACAGGAACTGTTGGGTTATTGGTAGCAGGATTGTTAGTTGGGTTGGTAACTTCTTTTTTGTTACAATTTGTAACAAGCAGCACAATGCATGAGTAGACAATTACCTTTAGGATGTTTACTTTGATTTTCATACTTATTGAAATTTAATTGCGCCACTTATAACTATGATGTTACTAAAACTAATTTGGTTGGGTAAATAGTATTTCTATTTACTAATTTTTTTATTCTTACAATAAACCGACTTTACTAAAAAAATAAAACCCTTGTTACAACTTTGCAACAAGGGTATAAAATTGCTTTTGATAGAGAGATAGTTTAAAAAAAGTGTTTTTATTTATCGGGTAAACGAAGAACTGAAAATTGCCCTTTAGTTATTTCTGTTTTCTGGTTTATAAAAAACCTGTACTTATCCAGCGGATACGCTTCACCGTAAAAAGTACCTGCAACCCTACCTCCAGTTGCCTCTAAATCGGTAATATCTACCGTTAGTTTATTAATTCTTAGGCTTGCCGTATAGTCATTGCTAAATAAAGTTGTCCTATCTAAAGGCTCGCGCAAAATGCCCATACTATCCGTTGCAGAATATGCTGTATTAGTGCCTTTTTTAGGGTTATTAATTATTAGTTGATTGAACGTTTTATTATCGCTAATAACCTGAATTACCAGCACGTCTTTATCACTATAATAAACTGCGCCTGCGTCGTTTATTTTGCCAACATCAATCGTTTTATTGGTAAAGTTTTCCTTGTATACAAAATATGTTTCTTGTTTTGATTTACAGGTTTTAACATCTCCCAAATTATGCAGCTTACCTTCTTTTGGAATTATGATATTAATTTTTTGTAATTGCCCTGAAGCGGGTTGGTAGAAAAACAGTTCGGCTTCCTCATTATAATCTTCATAAAACCCTATTGAAAAATCACCATTTCTTATATACTTTTTAATTTGACGGTTTTTAATTTTCAAAATAGAATATCCATTAAATGGCTCATCATTACAGTTATAAACTTTTGCAGTAATTTTTGCTTTGCATCTATCTACTTTCATTACTCCAATATCAAAATTCTCTCCACCTCTAAGGGGTTCCACTGTTTTATTTAAGATAATTTCACTGTTATTTTCATCTTTTATTGCACTAATATCTATTTTGATTCCTGAGGGAACGAAACAACGCCATTTGCCTCCGCCATCTAGTTTTAGTTTCCGCTGCCCTACTTTCAGTCTCAGGTCTGCAACCCCATCTCCAAAGCAATCTGCTACTTCTCCGCTTAGGTCTGCCCTTTCTGACGGAATATCACAATTCCATGATGTAAAATGCGAAACTTTGCCTACATAACTACCGTTTATAAGTTGTGCACTACCTTCTTCAATCCATACGCCTTCTTCTTCATCAAAATACCATAAGGGTATTGTTGCAGGGGCATTATTCTTCATTTCATTAGGTACGGGTATTTTTAGTGTTACTTTTTTACCTTTAGCTACTTGCAAATAGTTTCCGGCACCATCAAACAACTCAACATTAAGCATTCCGTAAGAGTACAGTTGTACATCTTCTCCCTGTGCACTAAAAGCCCTCAAATCTCCGCCCGGTATTACATCGTAAAAATCAGAGGCCGTAGGGTTTAAATGATTAACTGCTACTTTAACAACTCCCGTATACGGTGTACCGTCAAGCATCTTAACAGCATTTTTGGGAAAGTTTACTTCGGCCCCCCCGCTTAGTGTTATAGATTTTTCCTGACTTGTATTGAAGGATACTATATTGTTTTGCGGCTGCATTACCAACTCAGTAGTAAACATATCAGTTTTGTTACCCATTATAGTGGTTGATGCCGTGAAATAGCCTTGCTTTTCTGCTTTTATAAAACAAAAGTCGCCTGTAAATGCTGCATCGGCAATTTCGAAAGCTCCGTTTTCATCAGTAGTAAATGTTTTGCCGCTTGCACTTACTATAGCATCTTGAATAGGTGCCCCGTTTTCATCTTGAACAAACCCCATAATGGTTGAGGTGAATGTAATTGCCGGAGGGACATAATTATTTTGTGGCGGGGCAGGCCTTGTTGCCACGCCTGGATTGATGGGGTTTGGCGATTCTTCTTTTTTACTGCAATTACTAATTACGGCTAATAAGAAAAAGCCTAAAATAACCTTTGATAATAATACTCTTACCTTCATAATGATAGTTGGTTTATAGGTGAAACAATACAGAGATACAAACAGGTATATGAAAACTGCTATAACAAAGCAATTTTCTACGTTAACGTATTCTCCATTTTATTGTATAAGAGCAGAAACACAAAAAAGATACACATTTACCAATTTTTTTAGTTTTTCAATAAAAAACCCCTGATACAAATTTGCATCAAGGGTAATAAAATTGCTTTTGATAGTATGAGAAGTGAAATGAAAAAACTATCTATTTGGTAAGCGCAGTACTGTGAACTTACCATTTGTAATTGCAACTGATTTAGGAACTTGATTCGTATATTTAGTCATATTACCTGAGAATGTGCCTGATATTTCTCCCCCCTGCCCATCATATTTATCAATTTTAATAGTAATACCATCATCGTAGAAAACTTCATTCACTGAAGTTTGCATGTATAATGTACTATCTCCGTTAGGAGGAATTGTGCCTAACTTGGGAGACCATATTGTAAAATTTGCAGTTTGTACAACATTTTGATTGTCTTTTGCTTGATATGACAATTGAAGAAAATCGGCTGAAGAATAATAAGTCCCCTGAGCCATAGTAATGTCATCAAAGCTTACTGATTTGATACCTGAGCCATCATCATAATCAAAGCTGAATTTAGGAGTTACTGATGTTGGTGGACAGGCTTTTATTTTTCCTAAATTTAATTTTTTCTCAGATTTTGGAGTAGTAATATCCATTTTTGACAGTTGACCTGCGGATGGATTGTGGAAAAATAGTTCTGCTTTCTCGTTTTCGTTTGCATATAATAATTGTTTAAATATGCCATTGGTGGTATACGTTCTTATTTCCCCACTACCCACTTTTAAAATTACGTAACCTTTGAAAGGTTTATCATCACAATCGCTAATTGTAGCCATAATTGTTGTTACACATTTTATACTGATTTTTCCTACGTCATAGGTTTGTCCTTCAGTAAGTTTGGGTGCAGTAATTATTACTTCCCCTTTTTTTCTCCAGTCAAAATTGTATTGCATTATTTCAATGTCAATTCCTGCAGGCACCCAACATTCCCACTCCCCATTCTCATTGGTATTAAGCGTAATTTGCCCTATTCTTACACTTACATTGCCTAATATTTCGCCTTCACAATCGGTTAAAATTCCTTTTATAAATGCTCTTGGTCCTTGCCAGTCGCAATTCCACGGAGTAAAGTGGCTTACCGTTCCTATATACTCTCCGTTTTTCAGCTTTGCTTCTCCTTCTTCTATCCAAATCCCTTTGTTTTCATCAAAATACCATAGGGATATGGTTTCAAGAGCCGTGTTTTGCATATCGGTTGGTACAGGCATACTTAGCGTGGCTGTTTTCCCATCAGCCAGCTGTAAATAATTTCCTGCATCGTCGCGAAGTTCAACATTTAGCATACCATAAGAGTAAAGTTGTACTTCATTACCTTCGGCACTAAAAGCACGTAAATCTCCTCCCGGAATAATTAATGAAAAATCAGGGTCTGAAGGGTCTATGTGCTTCACAGCTACATTTACTTGCCCTGTATAAGGTGTACCATCAAGCTTTTTAATAGCACTTGCAGGAAAATCTACCTTAGCTCCACTTGGCAGGGTAATGGTTTTAGCTTCTGTAGCTTTGAAACTTTGAATATTGTTTTGAGGTACCATTACCAATTGTGTGGTATAGTCTGTTCCAGCTTTACCGTGCACGGTGGTTGAGGCGGTGAAAAACCCGCTTTTCTGGGCTTTTATATAACAAAAGTCTCCGGTAAAAGGGGCATCAACCAACTCAAATGCTCCGTTTTCATCCGTTGTAAAGGTTTTTGAGCCCGTACTTACTAATGCATTTTGTACTGGATCTCCGTTTAAGTCTTGTACAAAACCCGAAACTGTTGTTGAGAAACTTACAGGAGGAGGAGTATATTTATTTTCAGGCACTGTAGGGTTGTTTGTATAATTATTACCTACAGGGTTTGGAGATTCCTCTTTTTTGCTACAACTACTGATTATGAGCAATATAGAAAGAACAGATAGGCTTTTAGAAATTAATTTTTTTACTTTCATAGTGATAGAAATTACTGGTTCATATAATAAACGATGCAACCAGTTTGAAATACGTTGGGTAGTTAGTAAAACAAGTTACTTTTTTATATGAAATCGAAATTTTAAGCCCTTTTTGATAGAAAAGAACCAAAACTGTACTATTTGATAATAGTATCTATTTCCATTTTACTTTATACTTTTTATTTATAACGGGGATACCAGAGTAAGTAATTACTGCCCTAAACCCAACATTTGATGAAGCACTATCTTCGCGCATTTTTCTCCTGATATAACCGTCGGGGCTTTTCCATGAGCCTCCTTTCACAACTCTGTATTTTTTTCTATTGTTTAAGTTCACAACATCATAAACAGGTTGCATTGTATAATACCCAATTGAGTCTTTTTGTAATGAGATATATGAAAAATATTCTAAACATTGCCCCCAGTATCCATGTGTGCCATATCTGCTTTTTTCTACTATTTTGTAGTCTTTAAAAGGTATGTGATTGTATTTGGGTTGGGTTGTATCATTGGTGTAACAGAGGTTATAATTATTAGGTCTTATTTTATATTTAGTTGAATCGTAATACGCTTTTTTATGACCAATAATTCTTCTTACTGTTATATTAAAATTTGTAAAATAAAGCGGCTTGCTTCCCTCTTTTTTTGATGGGATACCGAATATATTGAAATACATTTTCCCCAAGCTATCCTTTTTATGCATATACCCTTCAGCATCATACAATAATGTATCGTTAAGTAAAGGGGCACAATATTTTGTGAAATAATTCTCAAAATTTAAGGTAGTATATTCAGGCTTCTCGGTATACTCATCCATAAGCCATTCGGGTACATTTCCTTCCAAATTGGCAATTCCTGCCGCTTTTAAATCATAATCTGCTGCTCCGGTAAGCCTATCGGGTGTTTTAGGAACGGTATCATATTTAATATGGTAAGGGTACCCTTGCTCTAAATATTCGTAAAACTCAAGTCCTTGTTTTTTTCCATAAATAAAAGTGTAATAGTCTTTGCCAAATGGAAAAAGGGCTTCTTTTGAAAACGGGTTGCGATAGGTTTTGGCATTTATTGGCTTAGCAGGTTGAGTTGCAAGAACATATTCCCACTCTGCTTCTGTGGGTAAACGTGGAGTGGCAAATAAAATACCATCGCTATACCGCACTTTTCGAGTAGTGCCATTGGGTGCTTCATCCCTTAGGTCTCTTTTTACCATCCCTTCATATTGTCCACTTAAATATGCCTCGGTATTAAAGCTCTGGTCATTTGTTTGTTGCAAAAGATCTTCCTCTACGTGCACTCCAATTTCAAATAAAATCTTTTCGTTCAATCTATCCCCCTTCCATTGCAGGTAGTCCATAGCCTGAATCCATGACAGGCCTACCACCGGATAATAGGCAAAAGCCTCATGGTTTTGATAGTAAGCATAATAGGGGTCATTAAACTGTAGTAAATGGCTTACATCTCTATTTTTTGGTTCTGTTGCCTTGTATGCTTCAGGATAATCTAAGTACACCATTTTTTGCCAATTGCGATAAATTTGATGGTTGATATTACATTCTTCACTCACCCCCATATAAAAAGAGGGAATACTCCCATCTCCCCAAACAAAAACCATATCAGGCGGTGTGGCTTGTGCCTGAGGCAAATTATCTGCCGTGCAATTATTAGGCACTTTTCTACACCCTACTATAGCAAAAACCAAAACAAACCAAATACTATATTTTATTTCCATTTCACTTTATAGTTGGGTTTAACAGGCATACTTGTGTATGCCATAACACACCTAAAACCTATATTGGTTGAGTATTTATTTTGTGCCAGCGGCATGCGGGTTTTGGCATCGGGATTTTGCCATGTACCGCCTTTGACAACTCTGTTGTGATTCTCTATCTCAAACTTGTAATAGCGTGGCTTAGTATCTAAATAGTAATAACCTTTATTGTTTTTGTATACCCTTTCCCCGTTTTTGGCAAACTCCATTCTAAAAGTATCATTATTATAGTAGTTTTTGTATACAATCAACTCACCATCAGCAAAGGTTCTGTAAACAGTATCCAGGTTTCTTGCAATAAAAAAATTTGAGGTTACTTTTTTTGTCTTAATGGGTTGCCCCGTTATATCATACATAAAATGTTGAAATGAGAAACCACCCAAAGAGTCTTTCATAATTAGCTCACCATATATATCCAGGTAAAAACTGTCTCCCAAAACAGGGAAACCGTTTTGCACTAAATACTGCAACATATTTAAGTTGGGTTGCTGAGGACTTTCTTTATAAATATCCAGCAACCACTCTTGCACGTTCCCTTCTAAGTTTGCTACATGGTTCCCTCCAACATTATAGTCGGTTGGACCAGTTAAATTTCTGTTTTTATTATTCCAGCTTCTTGCTTCAGAAAACCCTTGCTGCATAGAGTCTTTGGTATACAAACCGTACATATTTGCCCAGCGCAATATGTAATAGTCTTTTCCATACGGGTACATGGTTTTTTTTGAAAAGGGGTTTTTATAGTTAGGCATATAAAGCTGTGCATTTTTCTCTAATGTAAATGCATGCTCCCATTCTGCTTTGGTAGGTAAACGAAAATCAGTAAACAAAATACCGTCATCAACTTTTACTTTTCGTGTAAACCCATAAGGAGAATAATCCTTCAACTCTTTTTTAACCACACCACCGTATTGCCATGCTAAATAGGCTTCGGTATTAAAGTTATTTTCTTGATGCTGCCCGAACATATCCCTCTCGTCATGAATGCCCAACTCATATAGTATTGCCTCGTTTAACCTATCTGTCTTCCAGTTTAAATAGTCGTGAGCTTGTAACCAACTTACTCCAGTAACCAGATAATAAGCAAAAGCAGGATGGTCTTTATACTCTTTATAAAAAGGGTCGTTGGTTTCCATCAAATAACTAACATCTCTATCCTTTGGTGTGGCTTGTTTATATACATCAGGAAATTCTGTATGAACATTTTTAAGCCACTCCAGATAGGTATTATAGTTTAGATTACACTCTTCAGTAAAACCCATATAGAACGACGGTATATTGCCTCCACCGGGAACAAAAACCATATCAGGCGGAGGGGTTTGCCCCACCACATTTGCATCAGGTTGATGCATGTATGACTTTTGACAAGCCATAAAACAAGTGCCCAATACTATTAAAACTAATAGTTTTGTTTTCATCACTAAACTATAATTCAAGAAACTATAAAAGTAACAGAAATGTATTGTTAAAACTCTCTAAGCGTTAAAGAAATTTCTTCCAGCACTACAACTCCCGTTTCTTAAACTGCCAAAATTGCAGGCTTAAAAATCTCACCTTGTCAGTTATATTGAAATGGTGTCAGCCAAGCGGTACTGGCACAAAAGGTGATAATGTGGCTAGTGTTTGTATAACTTATAACAATAAAAAACATGTCTTTAAACGTAAAACCAATAGCAGATAGGGTTCTGGTAGAGCCTGCTGCAGCTGAAGAAAAAACTGCAAGCGGTATCATTATTCCTGATACTGCAAAAGAAAAACCTCAACGTGGAACTGTTGTAGCCGTTGGAAACGGTAAAAAAGATGAGCCTATGACAGTGAAAGAGGGCGACAATGTATTGTATGGTAAATACGGAGGAACTGAAATTACCATTGAAGGTAAAGACTACCTTATTATGCGTGAAAGCGATATCTATGCTGTAGTTTAATCAGTACTAAAAACAAACAGAAAAAATCTTAACATTTAAAAAACTAAAAATTAGTTAAACAAAGAATATTATGGCAAAACAAGTTTTATTCAACGTAGATGCTCGCGACGGTTTAAAGCGCGGTGTAGATGCTTTGGCCAATGCGGTTAAAGTTACATTAGGCCCTAAAGGTCGTAACGTTGTTATTGATAGAAAATTTGGTTCTCCAACCATTACTAAAGACGGTGTTTCAGTAGCTAAAGAAGTAGAATTAGAAGATGCTATTGAAAATATGGGTGCACAAATGGTGAAGGAAGTAGCCAGTAAAACTGCTGATATTGCAGGTGATGGTACTACTACTGCAACTGTTTTAGCACAAGCTATTGTTACTGCAGGTTTGAAAAACGTTGCTGCGGGTGCAAACCCAATGGATTTGAAACGTGGTATTGACAAAGCGGTGGCACAAGTTGTTAAAACCCTTAAAGAGCAGAGCAAAGAGGTTGGTAGCGACAACAAAAAAATTGAGCAAGTAGCCACTATTTCTGCTAATAACGATGAGGTTATCGGTAAGCTTATAGCTGATGCGATGGAAAAAGTGGGTAAAGACGGTGTAATTACCGTTGAAGAAGCTAAAGGTACTGAAACAGAAGTGAAAACTGTTGAAGGTATGCAGTTTGACCGTGGTTACCTTTCTCCATACTTTGTTACTAACCCTGAGAAAATGGAGACTGAGTTAGATGCTCCACACATCTTAATTTATGATAAGAAAATTTCTAACATGAAGGAGTTATTACCGGTTCTTGAGCCTGTGGCACAAAGCGGTAAACCTTTATTAATTATTGCTGAGGATGTGGATGGTGAAGCATTGGCAACTTTAGTAGTAAATAAATTACGCGGTTCACTAAAAATTGCGGCTGTTAAAGCACCCGGATTTGGAGACCGCAGAAAAGCAATGCTTGAGGATATAGCTATACTTACAGGTGGTACTGTAATTAGCGAAGAGCGTGGTTTTAAACTAGACAACGCTACTATTGATATGCTAGGTACTGCTGAGAAAGTGAGCATTGACAAAGACAATACTACTATTATTAACGGTGCAGGTAGCGAGGATGATATTAAAGCACGTATCGGACAGATTAAAGCTCAAATTGAAACTACTACCAGCGACTACGATAAAGAGAAGTTGCAAGAGCGTTTAGCTAAGCTTAGCGGTGGTGTTGCAGTTCTTTATATTGGTGCAGCATCAGAAGTTGAAATGAAAGAGAAAAAAGACCGTGTGGATGATGCATTGCATGCAACACGTGCTGCTGTAGAAGAAGGTATAGTTGCCGGTGGTGGTGTAGCTTATATTAGAGCTATTGAAGGTTTAGACGGTGTTGAAGGTGCTAATGCCGATGAGACTACAGGTATACAAATTGTGAAGCGTGCTATTGAAGAGCCATTACGCCAAATTGTTGCTAATGCAGGTGGCGAAGGTTCTATCATAGTACAAAAAGTACGTGAAGGTAAAGACGATTACGGTTATAATGCCCGTACTGAAGTTTACGAAAACTTAATTGGTGCAGGTGTTATAGACCCTACTAAAGTAAGCCGCGTGGCATTAGAAAATGCTGCTTCAGTATCAAGCATGTTGCTTACTACTGAGTGCTTATTGGCTGAAATACCTGAAGAAAAACCAGCTCCTGCAATGCCGGGTGGTGGAATGCCCGGCGGTATGGACGGCATGTACTAATAGTTTTCAGAATAATACTAAAAAAGCCCCACCAAATGGTGGGGCTTTTTTAATGATTAAGCTAATTTTTATTTTTTAAGTCTACTATTGTTTGGGCTATATTAATGAAATTAAAGCCTACACTAAAATAAGTTGGGTTTCCCCCTTCTCTTATTTGATGTACATTAACTCCATAACCCAAAAATATATTGTTAGCAAAAAAACCTATTTGCCCCCCGATGCCAAGCTCAAAGTCTTTTTGTGTGTGAAAATCTATATAAGAAAGGTTAATGCCAAATGAAGGCTGCAGAAAATTAAAAAATTTGTACCAATTTTTGCATTTAGTCTTAGTACTTTCTTCTTTGTAATAACTCCACATTAAACTTGCCCCGGGAGCTCCTTTAAAATTAGAAGGAGATGTTTGAGGGTTTACATTTGGAGACTCCTCGTTTATTCTTTCTACCAATAAGAAAGACTCTGAAACTTTAACCTTCCAGCCGGTTTCCTTTAAATGAAACTTGCAAATAATAGGTAGAGGAGGTAATTCTTTATTTTGGCCATAACCTTCCCATTTTAGTTTGATGTATAAAATGTCACCATTTTTTGCATCTTCTTTTTTCAAGTCTATAGTAGCATATAATAGTTTTTTATAAACCTGCTGATTAATAAACCTTGTCACCTCTTTTAATATTCTGGCAGAACTATCTTTTAAGAGAAGCTTAAATTCTAGATCTCTGAATAAAATATCATCAGTTTGAATCAAACCAAAATCATCCTTATCAATGTCCTTAGAACTTTCTTTTTTTATATTTACTAAAATATCGAAAAAAGGTGTCCCCTCAAAATACAAATAGTGCATAAGAAGTTTAAGTAGTTGAGCTCTCGATGCTTCAATTTCTCCATTAAAACGCTCGTCGAACTCAGCTTCATCAAGCATTGTTGGTAACAAACGTTTCTTTCCACAGCTTTTAATTAAAAAATTAGATAATTTATCTATTTCGGCATTTAATTTTTTCGGTAATCTTCTAACTAAAATAGAATCTTTACCTAATAACTTTAAAACAGCTACTCTTCCATCTTTGCCTGAGTTTAGAACAATTTTATTAAAATGTTTAATCCTTTCTGCATATTCCAATAGTTCCTCTAAATCTTCCAGGTACCTGCTTTTACGTGTTCTAATACGGTTAGTAAGATAATTTAAATCTCTGTTTACAGTGGTCTTAAGGACATCAAGAAAATTCTTTATTTTACTTGTGTCACTATAGTTATCCTTTCGGAAAAATTCTATTTGCCCGTAAATCGAAGTATCTTTTTTATTAATATTTGGTCTTTCATAAGAGTCAGAGAAGTCAGGGTTAGAATAAACTAGTTTTTTATTCTTTTCATCATAAAAATAATACCTCCAACTGTCATCGTAGACTCCAATATTTTCTAGAATATCTTCAAGTATTTCTTTTGTAAGATTTTGGATTGTTTTTGTTGGAGTTTTTGAGTTGAGGATTGAGTCTAAACCATTTTTTAACTTTGTTTTATATTTTTTTTCTTTGGCACTTTGAATATGGTCGAATGTAATAGACCTGCCCATAATAGAAGAAGTCTCATACCACTTCTCTCTTATTGAATATAGTTCTCTGATAAGAGTAACCACCAAAAAAGCTAAATCTTTTCCATTAGCTGAGTTTATACCCACTACTTCTCTTTCTTTACCAATTGTTGAATAGGGGTTAACTTCAATAGATCTTTCTCCATCAGAGCTGTTAATACTAGCCTCTAAAGAAAGCATTCCTATAAGCTCTTCGTTATTTGCTAACCCATCCTTATCAAAAACAATATTAATAGTGCCCCCTTTATCTATATAACTAAAATGCTGAGTTCCCAAACTGTTTAAAAAAAGGTTTTTTTCTTCTATTGTATCACGCTTTTCATTTTTCCAATCCCATATAATATCTGGGGTAGAGTTGAGGTTCTTTCTATACAATACCTTTATATACTGTCTAGGGTCAACATTAGGTACATCTTGGGAAAAGAGTTCACTGTTGGTAAAAGAGAAACCAATAAAAAGAATAGTAATTCTTAGTAGAGCAATATTTTTCATAGCAATAAGATTAGTATTAAAACAATACTAAGTCCTACAACCAAGATATAAATCAGTATTTATACCTAAAATATTAGAACAATACACTTATTCTAAAAAAAAGCCATGCATTGCGGGAGTTTTTTATTTACCTGCTTTATAGTTTTTATAGTCTTCCGACTCATAAAAATCAGGGAAGTTTTCTTTGGGGATACTATCAAAAGCATCCAAACCAAATTGCTTCTTAAATTTTTTTGCTGATGCAATAGCATCATCATACCTATCGTAAAATAATAAAAGTGATATATAGGTAGGGTATGCTTCGGTATTATCAGGGTCGTTCGGAAATTTGGTAAAATATTTTTCATAGCTGCTAATTGCCTTTTCATAATCTTCTGTAAACGTGCACATATTGGCTCTAAGAATATTCAGGTATATATCGCCACCAACAATACTATCTACTCTGTTAATTATATCCAATGCTTTTTGGTATTCCTCATCCAACACGTATCGGTCTATCATCATCAGGTTCACACCGGGTTCATTGGGGTATAAAATATAATAGTCATCCAAAGCTTTTTTATACTCCGCCACATTTGTTTGTTGTGCTGCCACTATTCTTATATTTAAAAAGCCCTTTATTTTTTTCTGTTCTTCACTTAAACCGTTATATAGCCTTAGCATCCCCGCAAAATCACCTTTATTTTTAGCGGCAATAATTTTTTTTAAGGTTATTAAGCTAGCCTTTGATTTGTCGTCATCTGCTATCACCCCCGGTAGCATCGTTACCATAATCTGACTCATTGATTTTGATATGTACTGATTATTTAAGTACACATATAAATCATCAATCTTTAACTCTTTTTTCTTGATAACTGAAAAATCATAGTAGTTTACTCCCCCGGTTCTTGCCAAAACCCTACACAAAAAATGATACTTGCCGTTTGGCTTATGTACACGTAAAAATTCAAAATGCTTAATATCTCCGCTCATTCTGCCTAAAATTCCGGCCTCACCAATTGATGATTTTAAACCCTTGCTAAAGTCTGCTTTATCTTTTCCTGTAAGCCCCATTTGCTCGCCTACAATATCCCCGAAGCTTTCATAGTCAAAATACTTATTATCAATCTCCTTCCACTTCTTTTGTTGTGCCAAGGCATCAATTTTTTTGGCAAACTCCGTTACTTCTTTTTCTGTAATTGCTGTTTGTGCATTTACAAATGTGAAGCCTATAAAAAACAGCAGTATTAAACTTATTTTTCGCATTTTTTCGTGATTTTAAAAAACAAGTTTACGTGTTTAGTATTAAATCGCAATAAATAGTATTGCCTATTCACAGGCTAAGCATTCCTCTTTTTTTCCAACCAATACAAAAACAAAGGGAAGGTTCCCGCCATGCCAAACAGCATAGTAAGCACCCATATTTGCCACACATTTTTTATTTGGTGCCGTTTAGCCTCGTGGTAAGTCCACATAAAAAATACAGTAACTACAAACAGTAAATCAATAATAAAAGCAGTAGAAATATCATTGGCATACATTCCGCTAAAAGTAGCTGTTGGGTTTAGCCATAGCAATATATTTCCTGTTTCTACACTTACTTTGGTTACTAAAATGTTAGGGGCAATAAAGCCCAATACTGTTAAAACTAATAAGGTGTTCTTTTTCATGGTGTTATAATTTTTAGGCAAAACTATATGCACCCAAAAAGGCTCACCTTGATGTAAATCAAGAAATGAAAAGTTTAACGTTTGGCCCTTATCCTGCTTAAGGTTTCAGGGGTCATATCTAAGTATGAAGCCAAATATTTTAGCGGAATGGTTAATAGCTCGGCTGGTATTCTGTTAGCGAAAATGGTGTATCGCTCTTCGGCACTAAGGGTGGTTAGCTCAATATCACGTTGCAATCTCCCAAATAATATTTGCTGCATAAACAACCTTCCCCAACGCTCAAAATTTTTATAGGTATCAAATAAATAAGTCATGTCGTCAAAACCTATGGCAAGTACCTCTGTATCCGTAATCGTATGAAAAAATACTTTTGATGGTGTTTGTGTAATAAACGACTCATAGGCCCCCGAGAAATTATTATCAAACGAAAAACCCAGTGTTATTTCCTCTCCATTAGGAGTAAGATAATACAAACGGTGTACACCGCTTATCACAAAATAAAAGTAAGGGTCTATTTCGCCTTCGCTTACTATTTGGGTGTCTTTTTTAAAGTGTAAGGTTTTAAATCTGGCTGAAGCATCTCCCCACTCACTATCGTTAAGCTTTACATATCTTTCAAAGGCTTTGCGAAGCATGCCCAAATATACTTACCCAATTTCGATTAACGGAATAGTTAAGTCCATTAATTGCTAAACGCTTGACTATTAATCTCCCTCTTTAATTAATAACAAAAAACTTATACCATGAAAACTACTTTACTTTCTTTTTTATTACTAATCAGCTTCTTTGCTGTAGCACAACAAACTGATGTTTTACAACCCAATGGGGCTGTGGGCAAAGATGCCTGGATTTGGTCTTTTCCTAATGGTGCTAATGTAAATTTTGGCGAAGCCAATGCACAAAACGGCGGGTTGCACAATGTTATTAGGGCTGAAACCTGGCAATGGCAACAAGGCAGGTTTGATACTATTAGAGGGCTGATACATTTTGATTTAAGCCATATTAATTCAGCATCACAAATTGTATCGGCAAGTTTGAATTTGTATTATTTCCGTAATCCCAATTTTACGCAGCAAGTAGGTGAAAACGCCGCTGTAATTGAAAGCATTAACCAAAACTGGAATGAAACGCAGGTTACTTGGAATAACCAACCTACTACCGACACAAACAAGCGGGTATTTTTAGCCAAAAGTACATCACTTACTCAAAACTACTTGAATATTGATGTTACCGAATTGGTAAGGCAACAATTGCAAAATAATTTGCAAGGCTGGATGATAAAAATGCAAACTGAAACAGGTTTCAACGGGCTAACTTTTGCCAGTAGTGATAATACCGATGAAACACTAAGACCTAAGCTTAGTATTACCTATATGCCTGCCAATTCAGTCCGTAATTTTGTTTCACAACAAGCGGTAAAAGTGTTCCCCAATCCTGCATCATCATCAATAACTATTCAGCATTTAGGGAGATATGAAATAAATAAAGTTGAGCTAAAAGATATTGCAGGGAAAACCGTTTTAACTGAAAATAATATCAATCAAAATACTACCAATAGCTACACCTTGACTACAACAGATTTAGCTAAAGGGATTTACTTTGTTAGTATTAACGGTGGCGAAATTATAAGAAAAGTGATAGTGAGTAACTAAGCTTGCTTTTTACGCTTAAAAATAGGCACAGTACTGCAAGGCTCACCATACATAAGGCTTTTTACATGTGGAGATAACAAACGGGTTATCTCTACATAAGCCCCTGTGGGTACAGGCTTGTCAAAACATCCCTTAATTACAATCATTTTATCGGCATATTCTTCGGGATTAAAACCTTCCAATGCTTTTTGAAATAAGGCATTTTCTAAGGTCTCCAAACTACCGAAAACATAAAAATTTGCATGTTTTCTAAGCTTTTCTGCTATTAGCATATATGCCCAAGTAGGTACTATAGCATCAGCAGTACAAACTATGGCTATATTTTTACCGGCATACTGCTCCCAATCGTGGTTCTTTACCGTTTCCCTAAAATCTTTCTCACGCAAAATCAACCCTTGAAAAAGATAATCTTTCATATCAAAAACCACTCTCTCGCCTTCGTGATAAAATTCTTCTAAATTTATGGTTATAAGCGGGCTTTTAGCCACACGGTTTACAATCTCGGTTTCCATACTCTTACTACAAAGTTAAACAAATTCAATGCCCTTTTGTTGCGATGGCATTTTGACGTTCGTCGGATAAAATGGCAAGCAATAAACCAAATTACTATCTTGCATTCTTTACTTTATGCTATTATGTCGCAAAATGCGCTAACTATACAACTTGCCTTTGTGCAAAAACTGAAAGAATTAGCCCCTGCCAATGCTTCTCTTGCCGATGAGATTGCAGAATTGCTAAATGTAAGTGCAGATAGTGCTTACCGTCGTTTAAGGGGAGAAACCAGTATTTCTTTAGATGAAGCTGTTGCCATTTGCAATCATTTTAAAGTTCCCTTTAGTGCCTTTACTGAAAGTTTGGCAGGCTTAGTAACTTTTCGCTATAAAGAGCTAGACGATGATGAGGAAAGCTTATACAAATATCTGAAAGGTTTAGAAGAAACGCTGGACATGCTTATGCTTGCCAATGAGAAGAAGATTGTATACGGTATGACAGATATACCTATTCTGCATCAACTGGGCTTTAGAGAAATTGGCAGCTTTAAAATGTTTTATTGGATGCGTGCCTTGATGGGTGTAAAAAGTTTAGAGACGAAAAAATTTAACCCCAACATTGTGCCCTCTGACTTACAGCGAGTGGGTAGTAGTGTATATACCAAGTACAAAAAAGTTCCGTCAATAGAAATATGGAGTGATGATTTACTTTTCCCCACACTTAAACAAATAGAATACAGTTGGGATAGCGGTTGGTTTGATAGCCAGGAAGTAGCCTTAAGCGTTTGTGAGAATTTGCGTGAAATGCTTTCTAATGCCAGAGAAATGGCAGAAACAGGCAGCAAAATACAAACAGGAGACGACCGCCCGCAAAACTATCAGTTATATTTTAGTGAGTTACTTATTGGTAATAATACCATTATGGCACACTCTGATAATTTACGAGCTGTGTACCTAAGCCACCATACCTTTAATAACATTAACACTACCAATGAAGAGTTTTGTAATCAAACGGAAGAGTGGCTTGAGAAACACATTAAAAAAGCTACACTAATCAGTGGCACGGCAGAAAAACAGCGAATGAAGTTTTTTAATCTGCTAGAACGTAATGTAGAGAAGGTAATAGCTAAAATTAAAGCTGATTAATTTAACCCTCCCGAAACTACAAAACTTTATAATTTACCAAAGATTCCCTCCCTTAGTAAGGGAGGTCAGTGTGCTAAAAAAAGGGCAACAAAAATTTGCGGGAGGGTCAACAAATTTATTTATGCAACCTGTCGTAAGACTGCTTCAAGTATTTTTTCCAGTTTCCTTTTAAACCGTTGTCAGCAAGTTGTACCATGTGGGTGTAACGAGGCATGGCTCCTAATGTTTTGGCGGGTACTAGCTCATTTGTAAATGGTTCGTCAGCCAAATCTAACCCCAAACGCAACTCCTTACTTTTTACTGCCACTACCGCAAATTCGCGCTTATCATGTATTGACATGTAGCCCTTACGCGGGGTAAATTTTACATCTTTATATTCAGCTTTAATAGTTTTTTCCAACGCATCATACACAGGTCGCAAATCTTTGCTTTTTGCAAACAAACTGTCGGTAAGGGCTGCACTGTCTCCATAAATAGGCTTACCTCCGTTTTTGTGCAAACTAGCCATGTGGGCAGCATTGGCATGCCCGAAACCGTGCTCGGCTTTTAGCCAGGCAATTAAATCGTTTCGTTTTGCAAAATTCTTTTCTGTAATTGCAGTCATCCATTCGGCTAGGGTTTTACCCGTTTTATCCTTCATTTCTGCAATTAGCCTTTTCTCGTATTCTTGTGGTGATTCCATAGTTTTTTATCAATTATCAGTTAGCATTTATCATTAAACAGTTATAATCCAATGATAAATGTAATGTTCAATATAAAATGTTTAGTGCCAAGCTCCCAATATAACTCCCATAACCGTAAATGCTACAGTATGGTAGCCCCCATTTATTAAAATATAACGCCAGCTTTTGTTTTCAAATACACCAATTACGGCAATACCTGTAAGCACCCAACCTGCACCTGTTAAAAATCCTGCGGTAGCTCCAAAAGTAACATCAGCTTTGTCCCCCAAAAAGGCAGCTAAGTTTACAGCCATAATCAATGCCATAAGAAACGATACTCCAAATTTTCGGGCTGCACTATGGCTTTTTAAATCTTCTTCGGTAAAGTTATTCTCCCGCATCCAGGCTTTGCTAAAAAGTATAGGCGAATACCATAAACCCCCGATTAAAAAAGTTGAAATTGCTGCTACTACAACAGCTAAAAAATTAATGTTAATATTTTCCATTTTTATTAATATTTATTTGTTTTTTAAATTAAGTAGTATGTTTGTAATGCTTTTATATCAAGCACAAAACGAAAGTAAATCCTAAATAACAAATAGTTTTTAATACACATATATTAAACACCAAAAAGGAAATATTTAAACACCAACAGGTAAAAACAACCACCGAAACAACATTGTGAGTATTAAAGATGAAATAAACGATACTGTAGTACGCCTTATAGGTATACCTTTTTTCGGGTTACTTATACCCAGTGCTACCGGATTGGTTGACTCTGAATCTATGGATACATGGCAACTGGTTGTTTCTTATGCGTGGTTTATTTTGGGTGCAGGTATTATATGGCAAGGCAACCGCTATTTATTGTTTAAGTTTATTGATAAAGGAGATTGGATTTCCTCACCAGCAAGGCGTTTGGGTATAATTGTAAGCACCAATATGCTATACACTATAGCGGCATCCCTATTTATTTTATGTGCATGGTTTATAGTAATGAGTTGTTCTTGGTATTGGGTTTCAGGCTTTGTTTTCAAATGGACTTCCATTTGGATAACTGTGGCTATAATATTTGTGTGTGTACTTTTTGTTACCAGTGCCTACGAGCTTATTTATCAGGTTAAACTTAAGGAAAACCAACGCTTAAAAGCCGAGCAGTTGGAGAGTGCTAAAATACTGGCTGAGTTAGAGGCATTGAAAAGCCATGTAGACCCACATTTTATGTTTAACTCGCTGAATTTGGTATCGTACCTAATTGATATTAACCCCAAACGAGCCCGCAAGTTTGTGGATGATTTAAGCGAGGTATACCGCTATATATTACAAAGTAAAAATAAAGACCTGGTGCTTTTGGGTGATGAAATGGATTTTACCCGAAAGTATATTGAGCTTTTGGAATTGCGTTTTGAAGAATCACTGAAAGTAACTCTGGATTTAGAAAAAAATCAAGAGTATAAATTTCTTGTTCCGCCTGTTTCAATAATGATGGCTGTAGAAAATGCAGTGAAACACAATGAGGCTTCAAAGCAAAACAAACTTTCCATTAAAATTACTCAGGATAATGACAGCCTCACTATACAAAACAATTTGGCAGTAAAGAAAAACATAAGGCATTCATCTAAAACAGGCTTAATAAACCTAGAAGAACGCTATAAACGCATAACAGGTAAAAGTATTACTATACATAAAACCGAAACCGATTTTTCACTTCGTTTACCATTATTACCCTTATCTGCATCGTGAAAGTATTAATTATTGAAGACGAATTAAACGCTGCGCGCAAATTGCAGCAAATGCTTAAACAAGCAGACCCTGCCATTGAAATTGTGGGTGTTACCGATAGCGTGAAATCTACCTTAGAATGGTTAAGCACTAACACTGCTCCTGATATGGCATTTGTAGACATACAATTGGCTGATGATACCTCCTTTGAGATTTTTAGGCAGTACAAGGTTGAGTTTCCTGTAATTTTTGTTACTGCTTATGATGAATATATAATGCAATCGTTCGAGCATAACTCGGTTGATTATTTATTAAAGCCATACTCTGAAGAACGCTTGAAAAAAGCCCTTGAAAAAGTAAAGCTATTGCAAAAGCATTTTGTTACCCAACATATTTACCAAATGATTGAGGGGAAAACGCCCAACACCAAAACCCGCTATTTAGCCAAAAAAGGCTTGGAGTATGTGCCCGTTGATATTGATAGCATTGCCTATTTTTTTACTGAGCATAAAATTAGTTTTATAAAAGACAACAAAGGGAATTTATATATGCTTGATAAGCCTTTGAGTGAGATTGAAAACGAAATAGATGCAGTAAAATTCTTTCGGCTTAACCGTAAGTTTATTGCTAATATTAATGCTATAAAAGGGTTTAAGTCTAGCGGTACGGGGAGGTTAATTATCACCCTTAACCCCAATATTGAAGAAGAGGTAGTGGTGAGTAGAGAAACAGCCCCTGCCTTTCGCAAATGGGTGGGATAGTTATTTAACTCACCCCTAATTATTTGGCAAAAATATCTTTACAAAAGTTTCCCCTCTCTTATTGCAATAAGAGAGGGACGCGTATTTGTAAATCTGCCTTATTGGTTATTGGGGTGAGTTAAGAATTAAACTAGTTAACCCTTCCTAAAAACTTCAAAGCTGACTAGACTCTCAAAGACTCACTCCCTTTGAAAGGGAGGGCAAACTTCTACAAATCAGCTAACACAATAATTGGGAGGGTTAAATAAAAAAGTATTATCGATAAGGGTTATTGAGCATTACCCAAAAAATCACGTTCTTTGTTGCCCATTTCTGCAACAGAGAATTTTGCAAGGAAAATTAATCATTATTACCGCTCCATCAGGTTCAGGAAAAACCACCATTGCCAGGTACCTACTTTCGCAATTGCCTACGCTTGAGTTCTCAATTTCAGCAACTACCCGTGAACAACGACCTAATGAAGAACATGGCAAAGACTATTATTATAATTCTGTTGAAGAATTTAAAAACCGTTTAGCCAATAATGAGTTTGTAGAGCACGAGGAAGTATACCCGGGCATATTTTACGGCACACTAAAAAGTGAGATTGAGCGCATTTGGCAAAAAGGCAGCCACGTTGTTTTTGATGTGGATGTTGTGGGTAGCAAAAATTTAAAGGAAATGTATGGCGATAAAGCATTATTGCTATTTATTCGTTTGCCTGATTTTGAAACCCTTGAAAACCGCTTACGAGCAAGAAGCACGGAAAATGATGAGCAATTAAATGTTCGTTTAAACAAAGCGCGTTTAGAAATGGAATATGAACAGTATGCTGACGTTACTGTTTTAAATGATAATTTAGAAACTGCACAACAACACGCCTTACAAGTGGTAAGCGAGTTTATAAACCCATAATAATTTTGAATATAGGTCTTTTCTTCGGCTCGTTTAATCCGGTACATGTTGGGCATTTAATAATTGCCAACTATATGTTGCATTTTGGGCGGTTGGATAAAATTTGGCTGGTAATATCACCCCAAAACCCATTTAAAAGTCCACTGGAGTTATTGCCTCAAGAACAACGGTTAGATATGGTGCAACTTGCCCTTGAAAACCAGCCTGATATGGAAGCCTGCGATGTGGAGTTTTCGCTACCCACACCTTCATTCACTGCAAAAACATTACGCCACCTACGCAAACAATACCCCAAAGACAATTTTAAGGTTATAATGGGTAGTGATAATTTAGCTACGTTTGAGAAGTGGGAAGCCTATGAGGAAATTTTAGAACATCATCAGCTATTGGTGTATTACCGTTTCGGGCATAAAAACGATAAACTGGAAAATCATCCCAATGTTTTAGTATATGACGCACCCGTTTTGCATATTTCTGCAACTTATGTTCGTGATTTAATTCAGCAAAAAGCACCTATCAGCTTCTTAGTCCCCAAAAATGTTGAGGGGTACATTAAAGAACACAATTGCTTTGAGGGGATAAGCAGCAAATAATCAGTTTTTCTTAACTTGCCGTATGGCAGAAAATCGCAGAGGTTTTATTAAACACATGGCAGCAATGGGTTTTGTTTACCCAACTACATTGCTGAGGCTGGATAATTTCTCCACTGAAACTCACATTACCATTGATGAATTAGAACAATTGGCTACCGATGATGATAAATTTTGGGAGGGTGTGCAAATGAGCTATGTGCAAAACAAAAAATTCATCAATTTAGAGAATGGCTACTTTAGCCCACAACCATTGTCTGTATTAAATGCTTTTGTTGAATACAGTAAGATGATAAATGCCTCTCCATCTTATTATATGCGTACCCAGCAACTTGATGATAAAGAAAAAGTACGCAAAGCCCTTGCCGAATTTGCTGAAACAAATGTTGAAGAAATTGCACTTACCCGTAATACTACTGAAAGCTTAAATATAGTTATACAAGGCTTCCCCATGAAAAAGGGCGATGAAGCTATTATTACCAACCAAGATTACGGTAGCATGGTAGAAGCTTTTAAACATAGGGCAAATACCGATGGTATTGTGGTTAAAACCATTGCCCTACCCTTACACCCTAAAAGTGATGATGAAATTGTGAAAGTATATGAAGATGCTATTACCTCTAAAACTAAAATACTTTTAGTTACTCATTTAATAAATACCACAGGGCATTTACTACCCGTGAAAAAGATTTGTGAAATGGCACATAGTAAAGGTATTGAAGTAATGGTAGACGGTGCACATACTTTTGCCCATATAGATTTTAAAATAAAAGATTTGGATTGTGATTATTATGCTGCCAGTTTACACAAATGGTTGTGCGCCCCCCTTGGTGCAGGACTACTTTGGGTGAAAAAGAATAAAATTGGACAACTAAATCCACTATTTGGAGATGTGAAGCAGCCTAAAGATAATATTAGAAAACTGGAGCATATTGGCACACATCCATGTGCAGTGCAATTGTCAATTCCCGAAGCTATACGCTTTCACAACACAATTGGCGGCAAGCGAAAACGTGAACGTTTACTGTATCTGAAAAATTACTGGGTAAATAAGGTAAAAGACTTAAAAAATGTTTCTTTTAATACTCCTGACGAAGACGGCAGAACAGCAGCCATAGCCAATATTGCTATTAAAGGTATGAAGCCTTCTGAGTTAGCCAAAAAACTATACGATGACTACAAAATATTTACCGTAGCTATTGAAACTGAAGCGGTAAATGGTGTACGGGTTACTCCACACTTATACACTACCCAAGAGCATTTAGACAAAATGGTTAGCGCCATAACAACAATTAGTAAAGCATAAAAAAGCTGGGTGTTCCCGCTTTTAAATATTTTTTGTCATTCCTACTCGCAATGACGGACTATCTTAAATCAACAATCTCAGCTCCGGCTTTTTGCTTAGCCTTTACATTCATTTTAAAGTTGGCTTTTGTTAACCTGTCTTTTGTGCTCTGACTATTGATTATATATGAAATTTTTACTCCATTTTTCTTAATAATGGTGGCACTAACAATTTGATTTTTAGCCCCATCAACATATAGCTTTACTTTAGAGTAGTCCCTACCTTCTTTTCCATTACTGGGTACAAGGTCTATAACTTCTACTTTCTTGCCTGCTTGTGTGGCTTTCCCCACCCAAACATATTTAAATCCCTTTTCCCAAATGGTAAATATTTGTGAAGGTTGTATCTCTCTGCTTGAAGGTTTATAATCTTTTATTTGTACCTCATTCACTTCTTTTTGCCAAGTCCAAATAGTTTTACCATCACACATAATTTCTTGGTCGCGCATATCTATTCTAAAAAACTTCTTCTTCACCCAAATAGTTCCCTTTTGGCTCATTTTGCTTTTATCGGGGTTGGTAGTAGTAATAGTAAAACCTGCTTTGATGCTTTTATGCGCCTTGTATGTTTTACTTAGTTTATTTAAGATTTTTTTTGCCTTCTCAACATTGGTTTGAGCAGACATTGGCGTAGCTAAAAGAGTAGTAGTTATCAGTAAAAAGAACAGTTGTTTAATCTTCATCGAGTAATATTTTTTCTTAAAAAGTGGCAAATATAATTATCAAAAAGGCAAAAGCTATGCCTTTTTAGGTTCAACATGAATTATTCGATAAAGTTTAGACGATAAATACTTTGTTTAACTGCTATTGTTTAAACAGATTTTGAAGTTAATTCAGAGTAATTATCCGTTTAATTCTTTTAATTTTTGCTCCAACGAGTATTCATCGGGTATTAAAACCTCACGGGCTTTACTGCCTTCAAACGGACCTACTATACCCGCATTTTCAAGTTGGTCTATTATTCTGCCTGCGCGGTTGTATCCCAATTTCAGCTTGCGTTGAACTAATGAAGTAGAGCCTTGTTGAGCCAACACCACTACACGGGCAGCATCTTCAAACAAACTATCCCTATCGCTTGGGTCAAACTCTTCATTACCGCCTGCACCGTCTTCTTGTACTTCGGGCAACATAAATGCATCGGGGTAGCCTCTTTGGTTTCCTATATAAGACGTTATTTCTTCTACTTCGGGAGTATCAACAAAGGGGCATTGCAAGCGTATCATATCGTTTCCGTTGCTAAACAGCATATCCCCTTTACCAATTAGCTGGTCTGCACCCCCTGTATCTAAAATGGTTCTTGAATCTATTTTAGAGGTTACCCTAAAAGCAATACGTGCAGGAAAATTAGCCTTAATAGTACCGGTAATAATATTTACTGATGGCCGCTGTGTTGCTATTATTAAATGTATACCTATTGCCCTTGCCAACTGCGCCAAACGCGCTATAGGTTGCTCTACCTCTTTACCTGCCGTCATCATCAAATCGGCAAGCTCGTCTATTACCACTACTATATAGGGCAAGAATTTGTGCTTGCTCTTATCGGTTGGCGGGAGTTTCCTAGCTACAAAACGGGCGTTGTACTCTTTTATATTTCTTACAGCTGCATCTTGCAATAGATTATACCGCTCATCCATCTCCACACATAAGCTGTTAAGGGTATTTACTACTTTTTTGGTGTCTGTAATAATTGCCTCTCCGTCTCCTGGTATTTTTGCCAAATAGTGTCGTTCTATACGCTTATATAGGGTAAGTTCTACCTTTTTAGGGTCTACCAATACAAACTTTAGTTGGCTGGGGTGTTTTTTATACAACAGCGATACCAGCAAAGCATTTATTCCTACCGATTTACCTTGCCCTGTTGCCCCTGCCATAAGTAGGTGAGGCATTTTGGCTAAATCGGCAACATAAATTTCGTTGGCTATGGTTTTACCCAATATCACAGGCAAGTCAGCCTCACTGTTTTTAAACTTAGCACTTGCTGAAACGGTACTCATTGGTACTATTTCAGGCTTTTTATTGGGAACCTCTATACCTATGGTTCCTTTACCGGGTATGGGGGCAATAATCCTGATACCTAAAGCTGCCAAACTTAGCGCTATATCGTCTTCAAGGTTTTTTATGCGCGAAATACGCACTCCTGCTTCGGGTACAATTTCATATAAGGTAACCGTTGGACCTATAGTAGCTTTTATCTGTCCCACACCAATACCGTAGTTTTTCAAGGTCTCAACAATCATATTTTTGTTGTTTTCAAGCTCACCTTGGTCAACTACTTTTTTGGTATCGCCATAGTCTTTCAATAAATCCAGTGTAGGAAATTTATACCCTGAAAGGTCTAATGTAGGGTCGTAAGGAGTATCTAAACCACCTCTGTTCACTTCACCTTTAGGTTTATCAACCTCTTCTTCTACAGTTTCTTCAATACTCAGCTCTACCCCATCGTTAGCCGAAGTTTCTTGCTTATTTTCAGGTTCAGGAGTTGAAGTATCAAGTGGTATGCTAGCATCTTCTTCCTTTGTCTCAAAAGGGGTATCCTCTTCTTTAACAATAAGTTTTATATCATCGGGGCTAACTCTGTCCTCACCCTCAATGCTTTTATCTTCCGTAAATGAAGCATCAACTTCTTCATTAGCATTTGCATCCTCTTCACTTTCCATTATAGCTGTTTCTTCAGCCAATTCAGATGTGCTAAGTCCTTCTCCATTTGCTTCATTCTCTTCATCATTGGCTACTTCAAGGGCTTCTTTCAGTTTTTTGTTTTTAATAGCTAGGTTTAGGTTATACACCACTATTAAAAACGTTAGCAAATAGAAAAATAAAAATATGCCTGCCCCGGCAGCCCCCATTAATCCTTTAAGCCACAAATAACCGTGGTAACCAAATGCACCGCCCAAAAAGGGATAGGTATTACCCAATAGCATCCCCATTAACAATGCCAGCCATATTACTATAAAAAATGAGTATCGTATAGTTTTAAGAAACGGAAGCAGTTTAATTTTAAATGCCAATTTAGCACCGCCAACTATTAGTATTACAGGAATTGCAAAGCTTGCTATACCAAACCACTTATGAATGAATATATGCCCTAACAATGCACCAAACATTCCCATGGTATTTCGGGCAGCATCAGGGTTTGAAGCTAAAAAATCATCCCACCCGAAACCAAAAACTACATTTTGGTCGGTTTTCCATGTAAACAAAAACGACACGAACGAAATGGACATGAAAATGGCAGTAAGCATTAAAAATGCTCCAAACACTTGCTTTGCCCGCTCATCCCTCAACAATATCCATTGCCAAAATGCTTTGCGGGTAATAGGTGCATCTTTGCTTTTTTTCTCGCTCTCAAAATCGGCGGTCTTGCCTTTCTTCTTTCGTAGTGTATTCTGCTTACTCATAGGTATAGGGCTTATCTATACTTTGATGTATAAACATACCATGCCAACGCAAATTTATTAGGTGCGTACTATAAACTTAAACGTAGTTGTTCACAAGCTATTGCAGGTGTGCTATATTGTGGATTTGCAAAAAATTTAGAATTTACCCAGAAATTACATTTACTTTTCTTTGCCCAACGTTATATAGCTAAATGAAAACTATAAACCTTACAATTACACTGCTGCTATTATTAGTTATTAGCTGCACTTCTAAAACCCCGAAAAACAAACATTCTACCGATAGTTTAAAAAGTATATCAGCAATTGATTCGGCAGAAACTAACACTTCAAAAAAATCAATTTTAAATTCTGAAAACTTAGCTACACAAACCTTTACAATAGATGCTTCTGAAAAGAAAACATTTACAAGTAAAGGGGGTGTAAAGTTTACTATCCCAAAAAATTGTTTTGTTGATAGTGAAGGAAACACCATTAAGGGAGAAGTAGAAATTGAGTACAAAGAAGCCCTTGACCCAACAAATATTGTTTTGGGTAATATGACGACCACTTATAACGGTAAATTTTTAGAGAGTGGGGGTATGATTTACATAAATGCCTCTGCTAATGGGGAGCAACTAAGCCTAGCAAACAACAAAGCATTAGGCTTTGAAGTACCTGCCGCTAAGCGAAAAGACGGGATGATGCTGTTTGAAGGAAAGGAAGAAAACGGAAAAATTAATTGGGTAGAACCAAAAAAGATTGATGAGCTGGCAAAAGATAAACCCGCTCCAAAGGAAGCTATAATAAGAGTGCCTGCATCCAAAATAAGAGTGAGTGCATCCAATTTAAGAAAAGCCTCATGGTGGAAATATCAAAACTACTATGCTGATTTAAACACAAAAGATACGTTTACGTTTGTTTATAAACTTAGTGTTAAAAAAGGAGTGAAAAACCAAGAACCAATAACACCTGAGAAGAACAAAGTTTTACTGAAAAAGCTAAATGAGATAATAAAAAATGATAATACTATAAATGACTCTACAGTTGAAATAGGAGATTTTTCAGTAAGATTTAAAACTAATATTTCTTTTCAAGAAATATTAGATGGACAACAAGATTTTTTATCAGAAGAGGGGGCAGTTTTTCCTCAAGTAAAAGGCAGAAATGCCTTTTCTGTAGACAAAACAGCATCTTACTTTTTTAAAGTTAAAAAACTAGGCTGGGCTAATATTGACAGGCTATTTAGCGACCCAAGAACTAAAGATGTAAACTTTGTTACAAAAATTGATGGGTATGATGCTTTCGATAAGCTTTATATCTCTATTTTGTTTCCTAAGCAAAAAATGTACATCCCCGGCTACCAAAAAAAGGACGGCTCTTTCTCTTTTACCCATGGAGACTATGAAGAGCCTAAATTCCCGATAGGGGAAACAGCTATTATTATCGCCACGGGGTATAAAAAAGACATACCTTATTTAGCTACAAAAAAATTGGTAATAGCTAAAGAGCAAGAGGTTTCATTACAATTAAAAGAAACTACTGAAAAGCAATTAAAAGCTGATTTAAAGGCTAAAATTTAATTAAAACCTGCCGTATATTAATAAAGTTTTATTGAAACGCGCAAAACTGTAAAACAAATACTAAATTGCGGGTTCTTTAAACGCGCGCAATTTTATTACAGCAGGAGCTTCTGAATGAACCCATTTAGTTTTTTAACGCAAGAGTTGGCAATAGATTTGGGTACTGCCAATACCCTGATTATTTTTAGAGATAAAGTAGTAGTAGACGAGCCTTCTATTATTGCCGTTCATAGAGGAACGGGACAAGTGGTTGCCATTGGTAACCAAGCTATGCAAATGCATGGAAAAACCCATGAGGATATAAAAACCTTACGCCCTCTAAAAGATGGGGTAATTGCAGATTTTAATGCCGCTGAACAAATGATTCGCGGTATGATAAAAATGATGACTACCAAGAAAAGGCTGTTTAGCCCCAACTTGCGAATGGTTATCTGTATACCATCAGGCATTACTGAGGTTGAAAAACGTGCTGTAAAAGATAGTGCCGAACGTGCAGGCGGTAAAGAAGTTTATTTAATCCACGAGCCAATGGCTGCTGCTATTGGTATTGGTATAGATGTTTCAGAACCTATGGGTAATATGATTATTGACATAGGGGGGGGAACTACAGAAATTGCGGTTATTGCTTTGGGTGGTATTGTTTGCGACCAAAGTATACGTGTTGCGGGAGATGAGTTTACTGCAGATATTACTGATTATATGCGCCGCCAACACAATTTATTAATTGGTGAGCGTACCTCTGAAAGAATGAAAATTGAGGTGGGAGCTGCACTAAGCGAATTGGAAAACCCACCAGAAGATTTCGCAGTAAATGGTCGTGATTTAATGACGGGTATACCCAAGCAGATTAAAGTAAATTACTCTGAAATTGCCTTAGCACTGGATAAATCCATCTCGAAAATTGAAGAGGCTGTTTTAAGAGCATTGGAGTTAACTCCTCCCGAGTTATCTGCCGATATTTACCAAACCGGTTTATACCTTACCGGTGGAGGTGCATTGCTGCGTGGCTTAGACAAGCGTATCTCAGCAAAAACCAAACTGCCTGTTTATATTGCCGATGACCCTTTGCGTGCGGTGGTTCGCGGTACAGGTATAGCTTTGAAAAATATAGATAGTTTTAAATTTTTGATGACCTGATAATATGGAATAGTGCACCATGCGAAACCTGCTGCTCTTTTTAGCCCGCTTTCATTTATTTTTTGTTTTCGTAGCACTTCAAATTATCTCGTTCACGCTGTACATTCAGCACAATCATTACCAAAAAGCAATATTCTTAAGTACCTCAAACGAGGTAACGGGTAATTTTTTCGAGGGTGTTTCAAGCGTTGAAGAGTATTTTTCACTGCAAAGTGAAAACCAAAAACTACAGCAAGAGAATGCACAGCTAAGGGCTTTATTGCAAGAGTCTCAATACATTGATACAGCTACTTTCACCTTAAAAACAGACACTGCGTTACACCAAAAGTATTTATATATTCCTGCCGAAGTGGTACGCAATACTACACACCTGAAAAATAATTACATGACCTTAAATGTAGGCAGCAGGCATGGCATTAAAGAAGACATGGGGGTAATAAGCCCCCAAGGAGTTGTAGGTATAGTGCATAAAGTATCTGCCAACTTTTGCACGGTAATTTCATTACTTAACAGTTATGCACTAATTCCCCCTAAAATTGACAGTGTATTAAACAACGGTTCTATTAAGTGGGATGGTAAAGATGCACGCTACGCTGTTTTAAAGGATATTAATATGCACGTGCCCCTGAAAGAAGGGATGGAAATTGTTACCAGTAATTTAAGTAAAGTTTTTCCTGAAAATATACCTATAGGTACACTTGAAGAAGCTTATGTACCGCAAGGGGAAAACTTTTACAACACTAAAGTGAAACTGCATACTAATTTTGAAAATCTATACAAAGTATATGTGGTGCATAACTTATACGCAGCCGAACAAGATACTTTAGAAGGAAAATCGAACATTGACGCCAAGTAGCATAATACGATACGTACTTTATTTTGCAGGCATACTGCTTTTGCAAACTGTTGTGCTAGACCCTATACAGCTGGGCAGGTTTGTTACCCCCATATTGTATGTATTGTTTGTAATGGTATTGCCTGCAAATATTAAACCCTGGGTAATTTTGGTTTTGTGTTTTGTTGCCGGAATTATTGTCGATTTTTTTTCGGATACAGGAGGTATACATGCCTTTAGTATGGTAACAACAGGTTATGCAAGAATATATTTATTGCCTTTATTTATTAGTAAAGATGATGCTGAAAAGGCTATTGAGCCTAATTTGTTTACTATAGGTTACCGATTGTTTGCCGTTTATGCACTTAGTTTATCGTTGGTATACCTTTTGGTGTTTACTTTTATGGATGTAGCTAGTGTTACAGGTATACTATACACATTAATTACCATATTGGTTAGCACGGTAATAACCGTATTTCTAATTTTTATTTTACAGCTTTTGCTGTACAGGATTCGTCCTAAGGAGCTATAAAAAATAATGTCAGAAGGAAGACACTATTTATATTATTTCATTTTCGGTTTAGTAGGGATAGTACTCATTATCCGCTTGTTTTACTTGCAGGTTGTTAATGATAAGTACGAAGAACTGGCTATGGACATTTCTAAGCGTGAAATAGTGCAGTTCCCCCCACGAGGGCTGATATATGACCGCAATGGAGAGCTACTGGTATATAACGATGTGATTTATGATTTAATGGTAGTGCCCCGCCAAGTAAAAGACCTGGATACACTTACCTTTTGCAAATTACTAAACATTAGCCGCAAAAAATTTGAGCAGGAGATGCTTAATGTAATTGTGAGAAACGGCAGCCGTAAATCATCCATATTTCAAAAGCAGATTTCACCCAAAACCTTTGCCACATTTCAAGAGAAACTATACAAGTTCACAGGTTTTTTTGTTGAGGTTCGAACAGATAGAAAGTACAACACCACTACAATGGCGCACGTACTGGGCAGTACGGGTGAAGTATCGGAAAAACGTATCGAGCAATCAAACGGATATTACCGCCAAGGCGAATATGTGGGGCTAACGGGTATTGAACGCTCATACGAGGAGCTGTTACGGGGTAAAAAAGGAGTCCGTAATATGATGGTGGACGTTTGGGGTCGTGAAATTGGACCTTATGCGGGTGGGAAATATGATACTGCCGCAGTAAACGGCACCAATATAAATGTAACTCTTGATGCCGAATTGCAAGCCTACGGCGAACGATTGCTTGCTAACAAAATAGGCAGTATTGTAGCTATTGAACCTGCTACAGGAGAAATACTGGCTTTGGTAAGCAGCCCGGGATATGACCCAAACATGTTTGTAGGGCGTGAACGCGGAAATAACTACATGAAGTTGTTGCGTAACCCGCTAAAGCCTTTATACAACCGTCCACTAAGTGCACCTTACCCACCCGGCTCTATTTTCAAAATCGTAGAATCGCTAATTGCCTTGCAAGAAGGTGTTATTACTCCGCAAACAGCTTATCACTGTGGTGGAGGTTACAGGGTAGGCAATCATACGGTTAAATGTAGCCACAGCCACTATTCGCCTTTAGATTTACGGGGAGGTATTGAGCAAAGCTGCAACCCTTATTTCTGTCAGGTTTTCCGTGCTATTTTAGACCAAAAAAAGTTTAAAACCTCTGCCGAAGCTTACACCAATTGGTATAAGCACATGCAGTCTTTCGGTGTGGGTGCTCGGTTGGGTATTGACTTGTTCGGTGAGTCGAAGGGAATACTTTATACATCTGATTACTTTGATAAGCTATATAGAAAATCTTGGCGCAGTACCAATATCATCTCCATAGCTATTGGACAAGGTGAAGTGGGAATTACCCCGCTACAAATGGCAAATATTGTGGCCATAGTAGCAAACAGAGGATATTTTTATACGCCCCATATTTTGAAAAGCTATGGAGAAGGAAATAATGTGCCCGAACAATTTACCAAAAAACGTTATACCACTGTAGACACACAATATTTTGAGCCTGTGGTAGAAGGTATGCAACGCGTGGTAAATAGTGGTACCGCCCGTTCTGCCAGAATTGACAGCGTACAAGTGTGTGGCAAAACAGGAACATCACAAAACCCGCACGGTAAAGACCATTCAGTATTTTTTGGTTTTGCACCTATGCACAAACCTAAAATTGTTGTTGCCGTTATGGTTGAAAACGGTGGGTATGGAAGTACTTGGGCTGCCCCTATATCCAGTTTAATGATGGAATACTATATAAAAAGGCATATCCCGCAAAAGCGCAAATGGCTTGAAGAAAGAATGCTAAATGCTAACCTAATACAAAATCTGCAAAATGTACAACGATGAGCGGATTATAAAAACCAGCACTTTCGACTGGCTTACCATACTTATATATATAGCTATGGTAGCATGGGGTTGGCTCGCTATTTACTCTGCCGATTATAACCCAAATACCGATATTTTCTCACTTAGAAACAGCTACGGCAGGCAAATTATATGGATTGCTCTGGCTTTTGTGGTAGCCTTGGTTATACTGTTGCTAGACCATAGAATATATCCCGCTTTTGCTTATGTAATTTATGGGGTGATAATGCTGGCGCTGGTCTCCATTTTCTTTTTGGTGAAAAAAACTACAGGTGGGGCATTATCGTGGTTTCAGATAGGCTCGTTTAAGTTTCAACCTTCAGAGTTTGCCAAATTTGCTACTGCTTTAGCCTTAGCCAAATACCTAAGCGGGTACGGCATTAGTTTTAAGGATAAGAAAACACAGGTTATTTGTTTTAGCTTGTTCTTATTTCCCATGATGCTGATTTTGCTGCAAAACGACACGGGCAGTGCTATGGTATTTGCGGCTTTTATTTTGGTATTGTACCGCGAGGGATTATCGGGGTTTTGGTTGTTTACAGGAGTGTTAGCCGGAGTTTTATTTCTTTTAGCTTTATTGGTAGACCAGCTTTTGCTGGTTATTATTATAGCTTGCATTGCCGCTATTTTATTCCTTCTTGTCAGGAAAAATAAACAACTGGTTTTATTACTTACCTTATTTGCAATAGGTTCTGTTGGCGAAGTACTTAGTGTGGGCTATGTGCAAGAAAAAGTACTTAAACCCCACCAACGAGAGCGTATAGATGTGATGCTGGGATTAAAAGTGGATAATAAAGATGTAGGGTATAACGTATACCAGAGTAAGGTAGCCATAGGTTCAGGGGGGTTGTATGGCAAAGGCTTTTTAGGCGGCACACAAACCAAGCTGAAGTTTGTGCCTGAACAGAATACCGATTTTATTTTCTGTACTATTGGCGAAGAATACGGGTTCATTGGTTCCTTTTTCTTAGTAGCTATGTATGTACTGCTATTGATAAGGCTGGTGCAGATAGCCGAACGACAGCGAAGCCGTTTCAACCGTGTTTATGCCTATTGTGTAGCCTCTATATTATTTTTTCATTTTGCTATTAATATTGGTATGACTATAGGTGTCTTTCCTGTAGTAGGTATCCCCCTCCCATTTTTCAGCTATGGTGGTTCTTCACTATTAAGCTTCACTATTATGCTGTTTATCTTGTTGCGTTTAGACTCTAACAGAAGTAATGAGATTAAACGGGCTTTTGAAATTTAGTTTTAGCAATACTTCTTTTTTAAGAAATTATTATATTTGAATAAGGTGAAGGTTCTTCATTTCATAAAGAAGGGGATTGCCCTATTGTTAGTCTTGTTAGTGCTAACATCGTCAAGCGGATTAGCTATTGATGCACACTACTGCAAAGAAAAACTAGCTAATATTGCTGTATGGGGAAGTGCAAAATCATGCACACAAACGCCTGCACAAGAAAAAATTAGCGATTACAGTAATCGTACAGGTTCCTCAAAAATCACCAAAAAATCATGTTGTGGTAGTAAAAAAGGCTTTGATAAAACTGAGTTTACCACAGATTTCCCTTCTCAAAAAATAGTTAAGCATAGCTTAAGTTATTATCAAGGAAACAGTCTTAAAAACGATGTAAAGGAAATTAAAACATTCAGTACTAATGCATTGTTTAAGCCTCCGCGTTTTGATAAAGACATACTTATTATTTATCAAAACTTTCGCATTTGATAACATATTTCTTCCTTAACTGCTTACCGCTATTGGTAAGTTCAATCTATTTCTAGCCTATTTATGCAGCTAGTTATTTTATTTACAAACCTTGCAAAACATTAAAAATGAAAAAGATTATACTATTGGCATTTGTATCACTAACATTTGTTATTGCAAATGCCCAGCAAACCGTAAAACTTATAATAGACCACAAGGCAGGTTCATCAGCATTTAAACCTGCAAATACCATGAAAAACGACAAGGGTAATGATTTTAACATTGCCCGATTGGAATATTACCTTTCTAAAATAAGCATTATACATGATGGGGGGACTGAGACCCCTGCCAGCGATGTATATGCACTGATAAATGCCGTAACCGATGCCCAAGTTGCTTCAACAGAAATTGATTTGGGACAATATAGCAACATTACCAGTGTTGAAGCAATAAAGTTTCATGTAGGGGTAAATACTCCTGAGAATAATGAAGACCCCACCCAATGGTCTTCTACGCACCCATTAGCTCCTAAAATGCCTTCGATGCACTGGGGTTGGACTGCGGGTTATCGTTTTGTGGCACTGGAAGGTAAAGGCGGGGCTAATCTTGCTTTTCCTTATGAATTTCATGCGCTTGGAAACGACTATTACTTTCCTATACAAATACCAACCACAGCACAAGATGTATTTGGACAACTGCACATTTATTTAGAAGCAGATTACCCCAAAGCATTAAGTGGTATTGATGTATCATCAGGAGCCATAATCCATGGTGTAGGTGTTGAAACCATCCAACTACTACGCAATTTTAGAGATGTTGTATTTAGCGACAAACAAGGTAATACCAATATTTTGGCAAGTATAAACACACCCATTTCGCCAAATGCAGTGAATGTTTATCCTAATCCCTCAACAGGAGCAGTAAATATTGATTTAACTGATAAGTCTGTGAAAGTTTCATCAATAGAAATTACAGATATAACCGGAAAGGTAGTGCAAACTATTGCTGCTTCTAATTGGACACAAACAGCTAATGTAAGCCTATCCAAAGGAGTGTATTTGGTAAACTTGATGAATGAGAAACAACGCTTGCTTACCAAAAAATTAATCATCCAATAACAAAAGGATGTATATGAAGCTTAACCCAACGGCAATAGCTTTCCTTGTCTTGTTGGTATTGTTTTCGGCTTGTAAAAAAGAAACTGCTGAAAATGAGCCTGATGAGGTAAACGGAATAGTTGTGCCCCAAGGTTTTGCTGAAATTACTTTCCCTGAGGATAATGCCTACTCCCAACCCAGATGGGAATTGGGCAAAAAACTTTTTTTCGACCCTGTTTTATCAAAAGACAGTACCATAAGTTGTGCAAGTTGTCATAATCCGGCTCTTGCTTTTAGTGATAGTGTTGCTTTAAGCTTAGGTGTAAAGAACAGACCTGGAACCCGTAACTCACCTACACTCACTAATGTAGCATATCACCCCTATTTCACTCGTGAAGGAGGTGTTCCCTCTTTAGAAATGCAGGTACTGGTGCCTATACAGGAGCATAATGAGTTTGATTTTAACATTATACCTATTGCAGAGCGGCTAAAGAATAACCCTGATTATGTAGCCTTAAGTAAATTGGCGTATAACAGAACTCCCGACCCTTTTGTTATTGTGCGTGCCATTGCCACTTTTGAGCGAAGCTTAATTAGCGGCAACAGTGCTTATGATAAATATACTTTTCAGAATGAAAGCTTAGCTTTAACTGAAAATGAAAAAGCGGGAATGGGTTTATTTTTTAGCCAAAAAACTCAGTGTAGCCAATGCCATAGTGGGTTTAACTTTAGCAATTATGCTTTTGAAAATAATGGGCTTTACAACAACTATACTGATGAAGGCAGGCGTAGACTAACCAACAAGCAAGAAGATTTTGCTTTGTTTAAAGTACCTACCCTTCGCAATATTGGTGTAACTGCCCCATATATGCACGATGGCTCTTTGGCAACCCTTGAAAATGTGATAGACCACTATAATTCAGGCGGCAAAAACAATCCTCAGAAAAGTAAACATATACAACCCTTAAACTTAACCAACATTGAAAAAGAACAGTTAGTGGCTTTTTTAAAAAGCTTAACCGACTATGAGTTCATTAACAACCCTAAGTTCAAACCATAATAGTATATGAAATTTAAAATATTAACTTTTTGTACGGCATTTTTACTTTTTTTAAATGCTTGCAAAAAAGACAACAATACTTCAACCAATACGGTTGATTATGACCCTACCCCTTATGTATTAACACATGACGGGTTCCCAACTCCAACAATAGCCCAAGATAACCCACTTACCACACAAGGGGTAAAACTGGGGCGTATGTTGTTTTATGAAAAAATGCTTTCTAAAGACGGTACGCAATCTTGTGCAAGTTGCCACAGGCAGGAACATGCCTTTACCGATACAGCAAAATTCTCCATAGGTGTGCGCGGTTTGGAAGGGAAACGCCAAGCTATGAGCGTATTTAATATGGCATGGCATACCAATGAGTTTTTTTGGGACGGCAGAGCACATTTATTGCGCGACCAATCACTATTACCCATTCAGGATGAGTTGGAAATGGATGAAACACTGGCCAATGTAGTAACCAAACTAAGCCAAAGCCAAACTTATAAAGACCAGTTTAAACGCGCTTTTGGTAGCGAAGAAATAACATCGGAAAAAATGTCGTTGGCTATGGAGCAATTTATGAACTCTATAGTTTCAAACAACTCTAAATACGACCAGTATTTAGCAGGTAAAGTACAGCTTACCGCCAGTGAAGAACGAGGAAGACAACTTTATTTTAAGGAGTATAACCAGTTTTTCCCCGATTCATCAGGTGCTGACTGTGCACATTGCCACGGCGGTCCCAATTTTGAAAACGATGAGTACATGAACAACGGTTTAGACGCAACGTTTACTGATATTGGAAGGGAAAAAGTTACCCAAAATGCCAATGATAAGGGTAAATTTAAAGTTACCAGTTTGCGTAATATTGAACTGACTGCCCCATATATGCACGACGGCAGATTTGCAACACTTGAAGAAGTAATAGACCACTATAATAACGGTTTAAAAGCTTCAGCAACCCTTGACCCTGCTTTGGAGCAAACCAGAGCAACGGGGCTATTTTTAGATGCACAGGATAAAGCAGACCTTGTAGCATTTTTAAAAACCTTAACAGACCAAACTTTAATAACTAACCCTGAATACGCCAATCCCTTTTAGGTATTTAGTAAGGTTACCATGTCTTTAAATAGGGGGTGATTTACTCACCCCTTATTTTTTTTGCCAAAAAAACTGAATAAATATTTTTTAGACTAATCTAAATTATTAGTTTTGTCTAACTAATTTAATTTTACGATGCGCCAAATAGCACTCATATTTAGTTTTGTTTTTATCTCTCTTTCTCTCTCAGCACAAAAAGGGAGCATATCAGGTACAATAAAATCAGGAGACACTCCGTTAGAATTTGCCTCTGTAGGTCTTGAAGGAACTGCCTTCGGCAGTTCTACCAACGCAAAAGGTTATTATAAAATAAGCAACATACCTTATGGCACATATACTCTTCAAGTAAGTGTTATAGGTTTTGAAACTCAAACCAAAAAGGTAGTACTAAGCGCAGCCAACCCTACTTTAAAAATAAACTTCACATTAAATGAAACAGCAGCAGAGGTGGGTGAGGTAGTAGTTTCAGGTACTATGAAAGAGGTAAGCAAACTTGAAAGCCCCGTACCTGTTGAGGTGTATTCTAAAAAGTTTTTCAAGGCCAATCCTGCCCCTTCAATTTTTGAGAGTTTACAAAATGTAAACGGTGTTCGCCCGCAACTAAACTGTAATGTGTGTAATACGGGAGACATTCATATAAACGGGTTAGAAGGTCCTTATACTATGGTTTTAATTGATGGTATGCCTATAGTAAGTGGCTTGAGCACAGTGTATGGTTTAACAGGTATACCCCAAGCTCTTATAGAACGTGTAGAGATTGTGAAAGGCCCTGCCTCTACCTTATATGGTAGTGAAGCTGTGGGTGGTTTGGTAAACATTATCACCAAAAAGCCTGTAAGTGCCCCTTTAGTCTCTGTGGATGCATTTGGCACCAGTTGGGGAGAAGTAAATACGGACATAGGTATTAAATTTAAGCCTACCGGAAAAACACAATCACTTTTGGGGGTTAATTATTTCAACTATCAAAACCCTATTGATAATAATGGTGATGGATTTACTGATGTAACTTTACAGAACCGTATTTCTATATTTAATAAATTAAGTTTCGAACGTAAAAAAGACCGTCAGTTTTCTATAGCTGCCCGCTATGTATATGAAGACCGTTGGGGGGGAGAAATGAACTGGAACCCTGAGTTTAGAGGTGGAGATAGTATTTATGGAGAAAGTATTTATACTAACCGTTGGGAAACTTTTGGTATTTACCAACTGCCTACCGAAGAGTTAATTAATTTTCAGTTTAGTGCTAACGGACACCGACAAAACTCCGTGTATGGTGATGTGCCTTATATAGCCGAACAATATGTAGGCTTTGGGCAACTTACCTGGTATAAAGATATCGGGTTTCGCCACAGTATACTGGCAGGTGCAGCCTACCGCTATACTCATTATGATGATAATACCCCTGCTACTGCTGAATTTGATACCATTAACGAACCTGCTAATAAAGCATCCATAATCCATTTGCCTGGCTTATTCATTCAAGATGAAATTTCAATTACCAGTACACACAAAGTGCTGCTTGGGCTGCGCTACGATTATAACAGCGTGCACGGAAACATTGTTACCCCCAGAATAAATTATAAATGGAACTCTAGCAATAAAATGAATGTGTTGCGCGTGAGTTTAGGTAATGGTTATAGAGTTGCTAATGTATTTACTGAAGACCATGCTGCGCTTACAGGTGCCCGCCAAGTAGTTTTTGAGGGTGAATTATTGCCCGAAACATCGTGGAACGGGAACATAAACTTTGTTAAAAAATTCCGCTTCAAAAAGTTTTTTGTTGGGCTGGATGCAACTGCTTTCTATACCTTTTTTAACAACCGTATCATCCCTGATTACGAAACCGACCCCAACAAAATTATCTACAGCAATTTAGAAGGTTCGGCAGTATCGCAAGGAATTTCGTTGAATGCTGATATTAGTTTTAATAATGGCTTGAAAGCTCTTTTAGGGGCAACAGTAATGGATGTATCTATTACTGAAAACGGTGAAACTTTTCGCCAATTACTTACTGAACAAGTTACTGGTGTTTGGAGCATAGGCTACACCTTTATTAAGCCTACTATTACTATAGATTATACCGGGAATTTATATGGTCCCATGCGCTTGCCGTTGTTGGGTGATTTGGATAACCGCCCTGAGTTTTCGCCTTGGTATAGCATACAAAACATACAAATAACCAAAGCTTTTAGAAGAGGTTGGGAAATATATGGTGGTGTGAAAAACCTGCTAAACTTTACCCCCCCTGCCAATAGTATTGCAAGGTCTTTTGACCCTTTTGACCGTAATGTACAGTTTGACGGGAGTGGGCAAGTGGTACCCACACCTAATAATCCCAATGCACTAACTTTTGACCCTACTTATGTTTTTGCACCAAACCAAGGCATTAGGGGCTTCTTCGGAATTAGATATACTATACTTTAGTTTCCATCAGTTTTCAGTTTAAGATATTGTAACATTAAAATAACCCAATAACGGATAATCCGTTTCACTGAAACAATACAAGTTCTGCTTTATACCTTATACTTTATACAAACCACTATTTAGTGCTGCACCACCATTGTTTTGGTTTGCTGGCGGTTGCCGTTGTGTATTTGGTAGTAATAATTACCTGAGGGTAAGTCTGCCACATCAAGAGTAACTATATGTTTACCATGACCATACCTTCCTTCATTCACTATACCTACTTCACGACCGATATTATCAAACAATCTAATTCTAATATCTCCTCCTTCCGTAAAGAATTCAATAAGTGTAGTTGATGATGCAGGGTTTGGGTAGTTCTGCATTAGCTTCAAGCCGCTCATTGCTTCTGCTGTTTCTGTAACCGAAACATTACCGCCTGATTTTTTGAAAATAGGTAGTGTACTAAAGTTTTGTAGCATGGTATCACTAATTTCACTTTCGCTTATCTCAAACCAATCTGCCAGTACCGAAGTATACACACTGCGGAAATCGTGCTGCATAGGTACATTATCTTGTACGGAAACATTATCAGGTATAGTAGGGTTGTCTCCTATAATACCCGGATTAACACCCTTACCAAATACCATTAATGGTGCTGCCGCACCATGGTCTGTGCCTGTACCTGCATTTGATTTTATACGACGGCCAAATTCACTAAAAGTCATTCCCGCAACTTTCTCATCCACACCCAGTAGCTTAATATCATCTTGAAAAGCAGAAATTGCTTCAGAAACCTGAGTTAGCAAATTGGCATGTACACCGGTATCTGTACCTCCGGTTGTTGCTACTTGCCCAGCATGGGTATCAAAACCGCCGATATTTACCATATAAACCGGCGTTTTCAAACCTCCTGCAATTAAGCGTGCTACTATTTTCAGTTGGTCTGCCAACCTGTTACCGCTTGAAGGGTATTTGGTAGACATATTGTTTGCCTTGTCTGCAGCAGTTTTAATTGTTGTCGAATATTCTTGTGTTTGTTGAGCTACCAGTCTAATATACTCCAACTCATGTCCTGCAGGTGTATTGGGTACAGGGTCTGTAGTTCCTGTAATAAGCTGGTAAAAATTATCAGGGTCAGTAATTGCCATACCCGTTCCGTTAATTGGGCCTTGCAGTGCCGGAGAAACTACCGAGCCAATTTGCAATGCCAACGGGTCGGGCATATCATTATTTGGGAAACCTGTTGGGAAACCTGGATATTGCCCATCTAAAAATCTTCCCAGCCAGCCGCTATTTAAAAATTGCTTACTGTCTGATGCCGTAAGCCAAATATCGGTAGCACGAAAGTGTGAGAAGTTGGGATTAGGGTACCCCACATCTTGCACAATACTCATTAACCCGTCATTATACATATCTCTCAAACCTGTCATTGCAGGATGAAAACCTGTTTTAAGGGTTCCGTCAAGGTTTAATATTTTGTTTTCTTCTATAATAACGTTTTGGCGTGCCTTGAATAAATTGCTGTATTGGTCTACAGGTATAACAGTATTCAACCCGTCGTTACCACCGTTTAGTTGTACTAAAACCAACACCCTGCCATTCTCTATACTTTTTTGTGCTAAAAGACTAAGCAGCGGCGAAGCCCCAAAAGCTTTCATTGAAAGACCATTTACAAAAAATGGTGCCATCCCTATGGGTGCTGATGTTTTTATAAAGTCCCTTCTTTTCATTTTAATTTCTTTTTAGGTAGTTAAACTTATGATAACTGGTATTCGGCTAAATTCATTAAATATTTATGCATGGCTTTTAGCCTGTCGTCAACCATTTTCTTTTTATTGGCATCGTTAGGGTCGCTTTTATAATCGTTCCATATATCTGTCCAATAATAATCCTGGGCTTGCCCTGAAAGTAGAATGGATTTGATAAAATCTTTTCGTACTTGAATTACATCAATGCCATATAGCATAGTTAGGGTATGGTCAATCAACTTGTTAGGGTCTGCTGCATCTGCACCAAATTGGTCGGCAAAAGCAACGGAATCTATTATCATAGTTTGTCCGTTTCGCTTATACCCCACATACACCATTAAATCGGTAAGCTGGTTTCGTTTGGGTAGTGTATCGCTATTTATCCAAAGCTCATAGTACTGAGGCTCTTGGTAATAAGCAGACCATCCCGCCACATTCGGAGGGTCTAGTAATGCTTGCTGCTGTATACTTCCCACTGCCCATATATAATTCCACATAAGGTATTGATTAGCTAAATCTGATGATGGTATATCCACCTTAAACTGGCGGAATAAACTTATACCTAAATCAGTTGGACTTTTTATCATACAGCCCATATTGAGTTCATCAAAAAAGTGTTCGCTTTTAAATAGTGCATCCAATACGGGTTTTATCTCCCAATTATTGCTCATAAACACACTAGCTAACGGCTTAATAATATTGTTCTCTATATCTGTATCTATTACGTAGTAAATAAAGAATTTATAGAGCTTACGAACTATATAACGAGCCACCTCAGTATGATTGAAAATCATATCAATCAGCTCATCAGTTTCCTTCGCCCCATCGGCACCGGTTTGTCCTTTAATTACTTGGTTGGCGAAGAATGAAGAAAATTGTTTATCGCCAATATCATGTCTGGTAGGGTCGAAAAACGAATCGGTATTGGTTCTGCTATCGCGCCAGCCTGTAAGCACTCTTGCAGCAGCTTTCACATCATCTTCCGTATACTTGCTGTCAAATCCTTTACCTAGTGTAAAAAGTTCTTGTAACTCGCGCGCATAGTTTTCATCAGGTGCCGTTTTTGTATTTACATTACCATTTAAATAACGCAACATGGCGGGGTCTATAGTTATATCTTTAACCAGTTTTTTAAAGTTCCCCAGTGCATCGGCACGAAGCAATGCCAAATGTTTGTAGGCATAATTAGAAAAACTGTATACGCTAACCTCGGTGGCAAAATGGTTATGCCAAAACAAGGTCATTTTTTCCAGTATAGTATTATCGGTAAGCATTTCGCTTACCCACCAACTACGAAGCGACTGCCTGCGTTTGAAATTGAATGTACCGTTGTATGGTGCATTTACCCAAGTTTGCCCTAAGGGCACGTCAGGGTCTGTGCTATTTTGAGTATTATAATTGTTTAATGGTGGTGTTGGTGGTGTAGTACTTACATTAAGTAACATATCTACAGCAGCACTCATACCCATAGCCACAACACTATCAAGCAACTGCTTATCAAACCCGAAACAAGCACGGCGTAATAAATGAGCTGCTTCTTTGGTTGTCCACTGCCCCGTATACTCACTTAATCCACTTGCAGATAACTCTAAATCGGTAGGTAATGTTTTGTTTTGGTATATCTCTTCAGGACGTTTACCTGCCGGTAATTCTCCTCCGTCAGTGCGCGGTGCGAGGGTAGTTTTTGCTATGCGCTTGGTTAAAAAATCTCGTCTGTTCATACGCGTATAGGTTTATATGAATCGTACTTTACAGGGTATTTATAGAGAACGATTTTTGTTTTGACTGTAAAAGTTGGAAAAGGTTTACAAGCAAGTTAGAAAATTTTTGTGATTTTTTTATTGTTTCACTACTTCAAGTACCATTCTAAAGCCTAACCAAGCATGTTGTTCACTTTCTTTTAAAGGAATAATGGCTGCGGGCTGTATATAATATGCCCCATGATAAAATGAACCTCCTTTTACAATTCTGTATTGCGGGTTATGATATATGTTATAGGCATTAAGCTCTTCAGCTACTGTATCAGAACCTACCCATGAACGTTTTATAGCCAAATGTGTATATACGCCTTCAATCTCCTTATTCTCCTTATTTTTTTCAGCTGCTTGTTTTCGCTCTACTTGCAGTTTCCTTTGCAAACGAGGTTCCATTATCCAACCCATACTTAGTGTATCTATTGAAGTAGCCTCTTTAGGTGTGCTGCTTGTCCACTCAGCTACATTCCCCCAAATACTACAAATCCCTTCCGCTGTTTGTTTAAATGTATTAACAGGTGCTAAATCATAGTAGCCATCTTCTTTCAACGACTTTAAAAAAACATTATTCTCATCAGTTAATTCACCTACATTGGCATTTTGCAATGCTTTCCAAACATCAAAATAATTATAAGCTTTATCTCCGTTCCACTGTATAACATATTCTAATTCATCAGCAGTTGGCAGCCTATATTTTACTTTAATTTTATACCCTTCTTGCCCAAGATATTCATTGGTTTTTTGAGTTTTCCATTTGCAATAGTTTTCAGCCTGTTTATAGCTCACACCACAAATAGGGTGTGCTCTAAACTCTTGCTGGCTGAAATACTGAGACTTGTTATTACCCCATGGGAAGGTAACAATCCTATCAAAGCAATTGGTGTCAGGCAGGTCTGTTTGTGTTGCTATTTGGCGGTAATAGTCCATATAATCGCCCATAGTCACCTCGTATTTTGCTATAAAGAACCCTTTAGTAAAAAATTTACGTGAGTGTATTAACAATGAAAATTTATCTGAACCATTTAAGTATGTCCCCAACCGTAAAGAGTCCTGAGGCAAGTACACAAAGTTTTTGCTGATTTCTTTTCTTAATTTTTTTGGAAGTTTTTCTGTAAGCTCATCACCTTTTTTTGGAGTAGAGCGCCACAAAAAACAGCTACTGCAAAGTGAAACAATACAAAACCAAAACAAAATTTTAGTTTTCATCCTACAAGCTTAAACGTTTGAAAAACAGCTTTATTACCTTTGAAACGGTGTCCTATACTTATATACTTGAGAATATAAACAAACTTATTTCGCTCACTAATGAGGAGCAGGAAACTTTTACCACTTTCTTAAAAGAGAAAACTTTAGCTAAAAAAGAGTTTCTATTAAGAGCGGGTGAAGTATGCAAGTATGAAACTTTTGTAGTAAAAGGCTGCTTACGAAACTACTATATAGATAATAACGGCAATGAACACACCACTTTATTTGCCATTGAAAGTTGGTGGACGGGAGATTTGTATAGTTTTATTACCCAAAGCCCTTCACGCTATTTTATTGAGGCTCTTGAAGACACTATTGTATTGCAAATAAGCTACCCTGATATGGAACGCATTTACAATAAGATTCCCAAGTTTGAACGCCTTTTCAGGATACTGCTTCAAAATGCCTATGTTGCCCAAGAGCAGCGTATAGTACAAAACCTATCAAACAGTGCTGAGCAACGCTACAAGGCTTTTGCACTTAAATACCCCACTTTAGAACAGCGCATAGCACAAAAGCATATTGCATCGTATTTAGGTATAACCCCTGAGTTTTTAAGTATGCTTCGCAGAAAAGCTGCCGGGAAATAGAACAAAGGCAATTTCTTAAACTACTTTAATTTTTTCTAATACCGTAGTCGGTTGCTTTGCATAAAATTCTTATTAATACAATGAAAGAGAAATTATTTTCTACACGAAACTCTTGGGAGGGTTTGGTACTAAGGTTTTTTGCAGGCTTGGTTATGTTTCCCCACGGTGCACAAAAGCTTTTTGGCTGGTTTGGAGGATATGGCTTTAGCGGTACTATGGGGTATTTTACTGATACTATGGGCTTGCCTTGGCTTATTGCATTTTTGGTAATAGTAATTGAATTTTTCGGTTCATTATTATTACTGGCAGGTTTAGGCACACGCATAGTTTCTGCAACTTTTATAATACTACTTTTAGGTATTGTTTTCACTTCACACCTCCAACACGGTTTTTTTATGAATTGGTCAGGTGTACAAGCAGGTGAAGGCATAGAGTATTTTTTATTGTACTTAGGTATTTGTATAGCATTACTATCTACAGGTAGCGGAAAATATTCGGCTGATAGAGCCATTTTTGAAATATAAACCAGATGATTTTTGAGTTACAGCCCTTGGCTTTTGCTAAGGGCTTTTTTATTTATTGTATTTTTGAAGAAATAGTGAGTACTGAAGTGCAAAAACTCTCAAAACCTTTTTTAAAATGGGCTGGTGGTAAAACCCAGCTTATTAATACTATTAAAACTTTTTTACCTAAAGACTTTAACAGTAGAGAAATAACTTACGTAGAACCTTTTGTTGGAAGCGGGGCTATAATGTTTTGGTTTTTGAATAACTACCCTAATATTAAGAAAGCTGTTATTAATGACATAAATGCTGATTTAATTAATGTATACAAAGTAATAGCATCTCAACCCAAAGAGCTCATTACCTTGCTCCATCAATTCCAAAACGAGTATTATGAGTTAAGCAATATTGCAGAGAAGAAGAAAGAGTATTACTATAATAAAAGGGATAGATACAATCATAGAAGCGAGAACGATGTTACACAAGCCGCTTTATTTATATTCCTTAATAGAACTTGTTTCAATGGCTTATATAGGGTAAATAAAAAAAATTTTTTTAATGTACCTGTAGGGAGCTATAAAAAACCCTTAATATGTGATGAAGAAAACATACTTGCTGTAAATAAAACACTTCAAAAAGTAGAAATACTAAATGATGATTTTGAAAACACCCGTTTATATGCCTCAGAAAATAGCTTCTTTTATTTTGACCCACCTTATAAACCAATAAGCAATACTTCTAGTTTTAACTCATATTCAAAAGAAGAGTTTAACGATAATGAACAAATTAGGTTAAGAGATTTTTGTCGAGGATTAGATGAGGCAGGCGCACAATGGTTACTAAGCAACTCTGATGTAAAAGACAAAGAATCAGGCATCTGCTTTTTTGACACAATATATACAGATTATTATATATCAAGGGTTCAAGCTAACAGAAATATAAACGCAAACCCTCTTAAAAGAGGCAAACTAAACGAACTACTTATATCAAATTACTCTCGTGAGAAAGCTCTTTCTGTTGCTTAACTTTATAGCTAAACAATTTTATACTCATGGCGCATATTCAAGGAAATTTTATTGAAAAGACTCTTAGTAGTGTTGACCAATTTAGTAATAAGGCTGATATAAGAAGATATATTTTACAGCAATGGATACTTGAAGAGCCTGAAAGAAAGTATAGATATTTTACAGAAACTTTATCTGGAGGTAATAAGATTTACTTGGAAAGACCTACTAATTTAAATAAAGGATGTGATTTTAGAATTTTAATTGAAGGCTTTCTTCTTTTTAAAAACGGGAATGATAAGCCCCCAAAACATGATGATATTCTAAATGATTTGAAAGAGAAAAAACAAAATTACTCAGAGCAGCAATATCAAAAATTAATTGATAGTATAGCTGATATTTACGAATGTAAGCCTTTTGAATTTGCATATACTAAACTTTCACACATTCCAGAGTATGGATACAATCATGAATTGGTTTTAAAATTACTTAGATGGTTTTTCATCGAACAAGATGTAACCTATTGGCTTAAATCAGGAAGAGCAATGCTATACAATGTTATTAGAGGATTGTAATCACTAGACTGCACTATCTAACAAATCTGTACCTTTGCATAGCCATGCAAAAGATAGCCAATTATATAAACGGTGAGATGGTCGCTCCACAAAGCGGCTCATATATTGATAATTTTGAACCGGCAACGGGGCAGGTATATAGCCAATGTCCTGATAGTGGTGAAAGTGATGTACAAGCTGCTGTTGAAGCGGCTGAAACTGCTTTTGAAGGTTGGGCAAATATGCCTGCCGGTGAACGAAGTAAAATATTACTACGCTTAGCCCATCTTATTGAAAAAAATAATGAAAAGCTGGCTAGAGCTGAAAGCCAAGACCAAGGCAAACCTGTTTGGTTGGCACAAAAGGGCGAGATACCCCGTGCACAGCAAAACATCCATTTTTTTGCTACTGCTATTGAACATTATGCCAGTGAATCTCATGCCATGGGCAATTTTGCTATTAACTATACCCTACGTAAACCTATTGGTATTGTAGGTTGTATTAGCCCTTGGAATTTGCCTTTGTATCTTTTTACTTGGAAAATAGCCCCTGCTTTGGCAACAGGTAATTGTGTGGTTGCCAAACCCTCAGAAATTACTCCCATGACGGCTTTTCTTTTTGGTGAACTTTGCAAGGAGGCGGGCTTACCTAAAGGAGTACTGAATATTGTGCATGGTTTGGGACCAAAGGTGGGAAATGCTATTGTGAGCCACCCGAAAATTACAACCATATCATTTACGGGAGGTACAGCTACAGGTAAGCATATAGCCGGGGTAGCTGCCCCAATGTTCAAAAAACTTTCATTGGAGCTTGGCGGGAAAAACCCTAATATAATTTTTGATGATTGCGATTTTGATAAAGCGGTAAAAACTTCTGTACTATCCTCGTTTCAAAACCAAGGAGAGATATGCTTATGCGGTTCGCGCATATTTATTCAACGTGGGATATACGATAAGTTTAAAACAGCTTTTTTAGAAAAAGTAAACCGACTTAAGGTGGGAGACCCATCAGAAGAAGAAACAAAAGTGGGTGCTATAGCATCAAAAGCTCATTTTGATAAGGTGATGAGCTATATTGATTTAGCCAAAGAAGAAGGAGGTACGGTCTTAACAGGAGGACATAAAGTAGCAGTGGATGGCAGATGTAAAGACGGTTGGTTTATTGCCCCTACAGTTATTGAGGGTTTAAGTTACGATTGCCGCACTAACCAAGAGGAAATTTTTGGTCCGGTAGTAACCCTTACCCCTTTTGATACGGAAGAAGAGGTATTGCAATATGCTAATAGTACTAAGTATGGTTTAGCAGCAACTATATGGACTGAAAACCTTACTAAAGCCCATCGCATGGCTGCCCAAGTGAAAAGCGGCATTATTTGGATTAACTGCTGGCTGTTGAGAGACTTACGCACTCCATTCGGAGGTATGAAACAAAGCGGTGTAGGACGCGAGGGTGGCTGGGAAGCTTTACGTTTTTTTACCGAGCCGAAGAATGTGTGTATTAAACTGTAATTATTGGTGTTTTAGTGGTTTATACACCTGTTTTATCTAAAAGCAATATAAGCTTAAAACAACTTAAAATTTTGAGGCTTATCTTTGCAGTAAATTATGAAAGCTATTATTCCGGTTGCAGGCATTGGAACACGTCTACGCCCACATACACACACGCAACCCAAATCTTTAATTCCTGTAGCAGGTAAGCCTATTATAGCTCATATAGTTGACAATTTACAGCAAGCAGGCATTACCGAGTTTGTTTTCATAATCGGGTATTTGGGAGATAAGATTGAGGATTATATAACTACCAATTACCCCAACAATACCAATCATTTTGTTATTCAAACAACAGGTAAGGGTATTGCACATGCTATTTGGCTAGCCAAAGACTTGATTGAGAACGACGATGAGCTATTTATTGTGTTGGGAGATACCATTTTCTATACTGACTTGCAAAAGGTGTTTAAAAGCCCTTATTCGTCGTTAGGGATTAAAAAAGTAGATGACCCGCGTTCTTTTGGTGTAGCACATATTAGTGATAGTGGCTTTATTGCCAGTGTGGTAGAAAAACCGCTTATACCCAAGTCTAATCAGGCTCTTATTGGTGCATATTATATTAAACATGGCAAAGAGTTTAGAGAAGCCATCGAGTTTATAATTGATAATGATGTAAGAACCAATAACGAGTTTTACTTAACCGATGCCTTAAACCACATGATTAAGGAAGGCTACAGGTTTACTACTTTTGACGTTGACAATTGGTTTGACTGTGGAAAGAAGGAAATTTTAATTGAAACGAATGCTACGCTTTTAAGGCGTTTTAATTTGCAACCCAACTATTTGAAAGGACATAAGAATACTATTATTATCCCTCCTGTTTATATTGCTGAAGGTTGCCAAATAAGTAACTCTATTATTGGACCCGATGTTTCTATAGGAGATAATACTATTATTGATTATTCTATTATTAAAAACTCTATTATCGGACCATACGCCCATTTAGAGTTTGCTATTCTTGAAGATTCTTTAATCGGGAATGATGCTATGCTAAAAGGCATGGTACAAAGCCTTAATTTGGGCGATAGTACGGAAATCAACTTCCAGTAATTATCATTAGTCCACATAGCCTCATACTTCACAGTAATTTTATTAATACTAAACAAAAAAAGCCCCCCGATTCTCATCAGGGAGCTTTCTATTGTAATTGGTATAAAGGTAGGTATGTATTATTTCACTAAATTATACTTAAAGCTTGCTTTGCCATTAGTAGTTTCTACTTGTATAAAGTAAATACCTGCTGCCTCACTAGCAATATTCACTGCCAGTTTATTGCTGCTAATAGCTTTGGTATCTAATACAGCTACTTTCTGTCCTAAGTTATTTAAAACAACTATAGATTTTATGTCGCTTGCATTAACACCTTCAAACTCTAGGTCAAATGCTCCATTACCAGGGTTAGGATAAAGTTTAACACTATTTGCTAAGAAATTATCTTCTATGCTCAATCTGTTCACATGCAGTGTATCAGAGTCTATACCCACACACCCTTTGTCAGATGTCACAATTAATCTTACTATATACCTTCCATCAATCGGGTATTTGTAAGTAGCATTTTGTGTTTCAGCAGTACCACCATCACCAAATATCCATTTGTATGATACACCTTGTGTATTTGTAGCGAAACTAAATGCTCCGTCAAAACTTAGTTGAGAAGCTATTTGTGCTACAGCTACCGGCTTAGGATGAACTTCTACATTACGGGTAACGGTATCATTACATCCGTTTGATGATATAGCTATAAGTTGTACCGATTTGCTACCATCTGTTGTAAATGTTGTAGCCTCATCAACATTGGTAGATGCAGTTCCATCAATATCCCACTCATAAGTTAGTGGTGAACCGTCTCCAATGTTTGAGTTGTTTGTAAACTTAGTTTCTTCTCCTAAACAAACATCATTTGCAACAAAGTCTGCATTAGGTTTAAGTTCTATAGTTACATTTTTAATTGTTTGGCTTTCACATCCATTAGTGTTACGGGCAATTAAAGTAACCGGTTTAACACCAGGACCTACATATTGGTGCGTAGGACTCATGTCTGTAGATGTATTTGCATCACCAAACTCCCACTCATAAGTGTTAGTACCACCTGTAGGCTGGTTGGTTGTATTATTAAATGTTAAAACATCTCCGTTACAAGTTGAACCAGTTACATTAAAGTCTGCTTTTGGAGATTCTCTTAATGTAATGGTTTTAGTTACAGAATCAATACAACCTAAATCAGTACGCCCGATAAGTACAACATCGTAAGATTGGAATACATTATATGTATGACTTAAGTCTTTACGGTTTTCCTCAGTACCATCTCCCAACTTCCAAGTATAAGCTACATTTCCAAATGCAGGCGCTGTAGTATTATTGGTAAATGATACATTAGCATTATCGCACTGTAAAGCAGTGAAGCTAAAGTCAGGAGTACTGCGAGGTGCTTGTGTTCCATATTTTGTAATGTCTGAAGCACAACCATTTACCTCAACAGTTAACTTCACAGGATATATACCAGGGAAAGCATATTGATGTGTACTTGTAGCTCCGCTACCCGGTGCACTTCCATCACCATAATTCCAAGTATAAGTAGGTGTACCTGTAGGAAGTATTGAGTTACTTGTAAACTGTAAAGGGTCTCCTTCACAAGCATTTATTATCTCAAAACCTGCTGTCGGTATTTCTTTAACTGTAACGGTTTGTGTAACCGAGTCTCTATATCCCCTATCCGATTCTACTTTTAGTGTAACAGTATATGTTCCTGCAGTTGAATAAGTAAAGAATGGGTCTGCTAAGTCGCTTGTAGCCGGAGGAACTCCAAAATCCCACTCATACTTAAGTGTACCTGCTTGTAAATATGTAGCATTGGTAAACTCTGTAACATCGCCTTTACATACTGTATTAACGTTGAAACCTGCTCTTGGTCTTGGGGCTATATAAATACATCTTGTTATTGTGGTATCGCAACCGTTATCTAAACGGCGAACATTAATGTTTACACAAATAACACTATCATTAAATGTAGTATCTGTATGCATTCTAAACTCACCGTCAGAGGTTGAAGTAGGATCAACGAAAGAGTACATTGACGACGGAACAACACTTCCGTTTTGTGTAGTAGCTGAAATTGAAGATACTACCCAAGTACCCGCGTTACCATAGTCAGCATTATTAAATCCTGTTGGAGTAACTAATCTGTATTTAATTGAATCAGGACTTGCATTAACATCAGGCGCTACCATTGTACCTCCATTGAAAGTACCTTTCGAACCTGTTTTCCCAACTACTGTAGTACCGGCTGCTACAGGATTAATAGTTGCCGTAACAGCAACGCCATTACTAAAGCAACCTACTTCTCTGTAGTGTAATCTTCCATTCCAAGTACGTGGGTTAAACTGACCACCAAACAAACCGGGAACACCAATACCTGTTTCAACAAGTATATCTCCATTATTATAGGTGTTTGCACCATTAGTATAGTTAACCCCTGTTGATGGACCTGAAGCTACTCTAATGTAAATACCATAAAGTTGATTTTTATCTAAGCTAAGGTCAGCAATATCAAACTTCACTCCATTTGCCACATTGGCTGTTCCTGTTGCAGTAAAAGTTCCATGCAATGTCCAAGCCCCTGCGTTGGTGTTAAAACCAACATAGGTTCCTGTTTTATAATAAACATCTACCATCCATGATCCTGTTCCCGTACCTTGAGGTGAGAAAGTAAGTGAGTCTAATATTATATCCTTTAAAGGAGTAACATTAAACATATTACCTTGTTGCCCGTTACCCGAAGCAAAAGTGGTAAGTATTTGCTTAGGTGTGGCATCACCTCTAAGGGCAAATGCATAAAAATCTGTAGTAGAAGAGATTAAAGGAGTATTGAACATCCTATCTCTACCAAGTGGTGCCCCTGTTGGAGAATTAGTTGGATACCATACTATTGAGTCTGTAGACTTAGTAGTGTTAGCACTAATTAGTACCGAACCTGCACCACAACGAGTCCCGTTGGTGATAGTCGGGTCATCAGGTGTACCTATAACAGTTAATGAAAAATTGTTAATGGTGTCATTTCCTTTAGTATCATCGCCACTAAGTGCAGTCCATGCTTTTACATCCAGTTGACCACCTGCTGTAGTATTACCTCCTGCAAAAACTGCTTGTACAACACTAGAGGCAGGAATTGAATCAATAGTATCGCGTTGAATACCGCTTAACAATCCTCCGCTCATTTCTATGGCTACAGGAATGTCTTTCACTGTAAATGCACTATTGTTTCTTACAGATACTTTTACACTATCGGTAGTTGAACCACATGGTGCTGCAGGGTCATCAACAGAAACAGGTTGTACGTCAACAGTGTAAAACACTTGAACGTTATCAACCATCCACCACCATGAAAAGTCACCTCTCCAGCGGAAACGAACCTTCACATCGGGTCTGTTTGCCGCAAAGCTTGAGATATTGATGTTTTCAGTAGAAGTGTTTACTTGTGCTGTTGTGTTATACACTTGATTCCATGATGATCCATCCCAAACTTCTACAGTAGCCTGTCCACCAAAACCTGATTGAAATTGATGGTCGAATTTTAATGAAATTGCAGGAATACCTGTTGTGTTGAAAGATGGGCTCTCTAAAGTTACATCTTCTGCACCACCGCCACCAGAATAGTCGTCACTATCAAAAATTGCAGCAGGAGATGATATTGGATTATTTATGGCACGCCCGCCAGGATTGTTAAATCTCCATGTGTCGTTAACTGTACCAGTAAGTGTATTGTTAGTCCACCCTGTAGGTGGTGTACTCCCAGTGGTACCGTTGAAATTCTCATTGAGAAAGAAAACTTGTCCATCCGCACTTGCCCAACCAAAAAGCAGCAAAGCAAGGGATAGTAATTTAGTAAAATGTTTATTCATATATAATGTAGGTTTGATTTACAAGGTAGTAATACAAAGTTAACTCAAAAAAAAACTAATATGCTAGTAAAAAAAAGTCTCATTTTTTTAACTATTGAGCATTTTTCAAGTTTTTGTACCATTTTGATAGTTTATCAATTGAAGATACTAAATAAAAAGGGCTTGCCCAAACAGGCAAGCCCTTTTATTAAATAAGTTACACTCTTATTACTTAGACAATGTAATTCTTTGTGTACTTCTGTTACCTTCAACATCTGTTAAAGTAACAAGGTATACACCTGCTTTTTGATTGCTTATGTCAAACGCAAGCTCATTATTGTCTAGTTCAGGAGCAACTGAAGTAATGGTTTTACCCAGTACATCACTAATAGTTATTTTAGCAATATCTGCCCCTTCGTACTTAATTACAAACTTACCGGCACTAGGGTTAGGATAAATAGACCAGTTATTTGCATCAATATTTCCAACAGAAAGTGGGTTTACAAATACTGATGTTGACAAGCTATTCTCACAACCTTCGGCAGAACGTATTACTAAACGAACCGGCCATGTACCCGGGAAGTTATATTTATAAGTTGGGTTTTGTTGGTCAGAGTTTCCTCCGTCTCCAAAAGTCCAGAAATATTTAAGCCCAGCACCTGTAGTTGTAGTAGAGAATAACATAGTACCGTCTTGTGTTTGGTTTGATGCTATATTTATATCTACAGGAGGTATTGCATATACATCAACAGGCTTCACAACCGTGTCTGTGCACCCCGAAGCTGACTCACTTACTAAACTTACGTTATAAGTTTGTGGGCTAGCATAAGTAGTTGTTGGGTTTGTTACAGATGTTGTTGGGTTACCATCATCTAAATCCCAAGTGTATGTTAAAGTACCTGAGGTTATAGTAGAACCGTTTGTAAATTTAGTCTCCTCTCCTTCACAAACATTGTTTGCTACAAACTCTGAAACAGGTTTTTCATCAATTGTGATTGTACTCTTAGTTTCCCCATCACAACCATTTGTACTAGATGCTTTTAATACTATTTCATAAGTTCCGGGTGAAACATAAGTGTTTGATGGGTTATCATCCGTTGAGGTATTACCATCTCCAAATGTCCAATCGTAAGTATTAGTACTTGAGGGAGGAACATTTGTATTATTTGTAAATGTTATTCCGCTATTGGTACATGTTTGCCCTGCTGATGCGAAGGTTGGCTTTGGAGATTCTTTTAGTGTTATTTGTTTGGTTACACTGTCAACACATCCTAAATCCGTTGTTGCTACTAGTGTTACGTCAAAAACTTGGAACACATTGTATGTATGTGATGGTGATATTTGTGCTGCCTGGTTTCCATCACCAAATTTCCAAACATATCCTACACTACCAAATGCCGGTGCTGTTGTTCCGTTTGTAAATGGTATTGTTAGGTTATCACACTGTGTATTTACAAATCCAAAATCAGGAGTACTGCGTGGAGCTTGTGTACCATACTTAATTATTGAGTTTGAGCATCCGGCAACATCTATAGTAAGTTTTACAGGATAAATGTTTGGTGCGGCATATTGATGATTTACTGTAGCTCCGCTACCTGTATTACCATCACCAAAATCCCAAGCATATACCGGTGTACCTGTAGGTAGTATCGAATTATCTGTAAAGGTTAATGCTGTTCCTTCACAAGCATTGGTAATATTAAAGTTAGGATCAGGTATTTCTTTTACAGTAACTGTTTGTGTTATTGTCTCTACATACCCTTTATCTGATGTTACTTTTAATGTAACATTAAAGTTACCTGCTGTTGCATAAGTTATTGCAGGGTCTGTAAGGGTTGATTTAACACCATTGGCAAAATCCCATTCATACTCAACAGTACCTGATGATATAGTAGAAGTATTTTTAAATTCTGTGGCCTCACCTAAACAAACTGTAGTATTTGTAAAGACAGGCACAGGACGTGGAGCAATAAATATAACACGTTTCAATAATGAATCACAATTATTATCTAGTCTTCTCACATTAGCTTCAATTTCTACAGTACTATCTGTATATGTACTTGTAGGGAAAAAGCATAGTTTAGCATCAACTGAACCGACAGGGGCTGATAAACTATATTCTGTTGCAGGTATTACCGTACCATTTAGTGTTTTAACACTTACACTTGTTATATTCCAAGTTCCTGTACTACCAAAGCCTGAATTATTAAAGTTTGTTGGTGCAGGAATATCATAGCAAATAGAATCAGGACTTGCTATAATATCAGGTTGCCCTGTAGTTCCCGCATCAAAAGTACCTTTAAACAGTGTTCCTTCTTTCATGTCTGAGCCTACAGGCAGTGGGTTTGCTGTTACAACAACTTTAGTTTTAGTATTTGCCACACAGGTTTGGCGGTAAGTAACCTCACCATCCCAACGTACGTTATTACCTAACTGGTTTGCAAACGGATCTCTTAGAGCAACTGCTCCACTTAAGTTCAAATCAAAATCACTAACATTTAATGTCGGGTTATTACCCGCAGTATTCCACACCATTCCATCGTTAGCGTAAATATAAAATCCATAACTGCCGGGCATTAATTCTATAGGGTCTACCGTAACAGTAGTTTTATTTCCTAAACCTGCTGCAGTAACATCATAATCACCTAATTTAGTCCACGCCCCCATATTGGTTTCAAAACCTCTAAAAGAACCTTGTTTCATGTAGATGGTTACTTTTGATGCTGTTGTAGTTCTTATATGCACATCAAAGCTTTCTATAGTAATGTGTTTCCTCGGGTTAATATCAAACATATTACCTCCTTCGAAACCACTATTTGCAGATGTGGTTCCGGTAAAATCAGTTCCTAATACTGTAGGTGAAGACACTTTTGCAGATGCTACAAAAAAGCTGTCTTGAGTTCCTCCCGGAATAACAGGTGAAGTTGCACTTGTACCAACAGCTACCAATTCGTTTGCTGCGTTATACCAGTAAGCTGAATGACCTGAAGGCACTGTAGCATTAAGTGTTGCACTACCTGTACCACAAATGGTAACGTTGTTAGCAGTTGCATTACCTGTTGGCGTACCTACATTTTTATAGGTAAACCTTAACGTATCATCCCCTCGAGTAGTATCAGATGATAAAGCAGTATATAAAACAATATCTAAATCAGCTCCTGCCGAAGTATTTATTGTTGTAAATGTATGCAGCCTTGATGTAAATGGATCTAATGAATCTGTTGCAGAACCAATAGTTGTATTAAAAGTTTGGTTATATGGCGCACCTCCTAGTGTACCGTCAACTATACAAGTAACCGGTATGCCTGCTATTTTATTAATACCTGCATTTCTAATTGATACTGCAATACTGTCTGTAGTACCTCCACAACTTGTTACAGGAGCTGTAACACCACCGGGAGCAGCGTTATTTCCAACCGGGTTAGAGAAAATAACCTCCATAGTTTGGTTAGGAGCACCACAAGTTTGCCCGTTTATCCCTCCCCAGTTACCGTTACCAATTATAGGGCGGAATATATAACTTGGGTTTGAACATGCACATGATGCATTGGTTGTTACTATAAGTTCAACCGCATCATTAATATTCCCACAACCTCCGGCACATCCAGGAGCCACACGCCATGTTCTACCATCGCATGTAACTGATAAAAAGGTTCTTGATCTTAATGCTTCAGCTATTCTGCGGGTAAGCTGAGGGTCATCACAAGTAACTCCGGTAGCATCGTTAGTACCTTTAACCGTTACTTTTAAAAACTTTTTACTACCTGTATCTAAGGCAGCCCTAAAAGTTAGCCAATTATCATATTGTGGGTCTCCCGCACAATAATTTTGACCATTGGTAAATGTTTCAGAGTATTTTACATCCTGAGCAAGGGCAAATGTAGTTGTTAAGCCAAAGACCAGTAATAGTAAATTTCTCTTTAAAAATGTGTAGAAATTATTGTTCATATTTTGGTTGAGTTAGGTATATAAAACCATAAAGTTAGATAAAAAATCAGAAACCCCAATACTTTGCATTTTTTTTTAAATTAAATGCATTTAAACAAAAAGGGCTTGCCATTGGCAAGCCCTTAAATATTTGGTTTAGTTTATGGTTATTTTGAAACCGTAACTTTTTGTGTGCTGGTATTACCATTTACATCTGTAAGAGTAACAATGTAAACACCTGCACTTTGATTAGTTAAATCAAAAGCAAATTCGCCATTGTTAAACTCAGGAGTTAAAGCAGTAATGGTTTTACCTAACATATCACTAACTTTTATAGTAGCTATATCTAGACCATCGTACTTGATAAAGAATTTACCGGCACTAGGGTTAGGGTAAATAGACCAGCTATTACCGTTTATAGTTCCTACTGATAATGGGTTAATAGAAATCTCAGCCGTAGTTGAATTACTACATCCATCAGCATTTGTAACTACTAGTCTAACAGTGTAGCGAGTAGAAAATTTAAACTGATAAGTAGGGTTTTGTTGGTCTGAAGTTCCACCATCACCAAAGAACCATTTATAAGTTACACCTGTAGTAGATGTTGAGAATAACATAGTTCCATCTTGAGTTTGGTTTGATGCTATATTAATATCTACGGGAGGTATTGCTCCTACAACTGCAGTTTTAGTTGAAGTATCAGTACATCCGTTTGTTGATGTAGCTACCAAACTTACGTTATAACTACCTGCACTGGCATACGTTTCTTTAACATCTACCGAAGTCGGAGTTGAACCGTTTCCTAAATCCCACTGGTAAGACAACGTTGACGAACTTGTAGTAGAGTTATTGGTAAATACCGTTTCTTCACCTTCACAAACTTTATTCACAGTAAAATCTGAAACAGGTTTTTCTTGAATATTTACAGTTTGGGATTTAGAGCTTTCACAACCATTTGTACTAGTTGCTTTAAGTGATATAGTATATGTTCCTTCAGAAGGATACATATGTGATGGATTGTCTAATGTTGAACCATTAGCATCACCAAATTCCCACTCGTACGTATTGGTTGAACCAGCTGGTACATTTGTAGTATTGTTAAAGTCTACACTTTCATTTGTACAGCTTGCTCCACTAATGTTAAAGTCAGCTTTTGGAGATTCTTTAAGGCTTACAGTATTTGTAATACTATCAACACAACCCAAATCTGTTCTTACTACAAGTGTAGCATCATACGAGTTAAATACATTATATGTATGAACTGTATTCAAGCCTGCAGCAGATGAACCATCTCCAAACTTCCATATACTACTGTAGTTCCCAAAGCTTGGTGGTGTAGTAGTATTGGTAAACTTAACATCTTTGTTATCACATTCACCTAAATCAACTGTAAACGCTGGTACAGAACGAGGTGCTTGTGTAGCATACTTAGTTATTTTATCACTACAACCGTTAACATCTACTGTTAAGGTTACAGGATAGATACCCGGATTGGTATACGTTTTAGCTGTAGTTGCTCCTGTTCCGTTTGGAGAACCGTCTCCAAAGTTCCAAATATAAGTTGGTGTTCCTGAAGGAAGTGTAGAAACATCAGCAAATTGTACAGCCGTACCTTCACAAGCATTTGTTATTTCAAAATCAGGCGATGGTACTTCAAATACTGATACCGGTACAGTTATAGAATCTTTATAGCCGTAGTTAGAGGTAACAATAAGTTTTGCATTATATGTTCCTGCTACAAAATATGAGTGGAATGGGTTAGCTAAGTCAGAACCTGTTCCGTCAGCAAAATCCCAATCATAAGAAATAGTTCCTGTACTAATGCTACTTGTATTTTTAAACTCAATAGCTTCACCTTTACAAGCAGAGTTGGTTGTAAACGCAACTTGTGGTCTTGGAGCCACAAAAATGTAACGTTCTACCAATGAATCACAACCATTGTCAGTTCTTCTCAATACCATTGAAACTTTTACTAAACTATCTGTTAAACCGGTACCAGGTTTAAACTCTAAAACACCGTTACCCGTTGAAGAAGGATTAGTTAAAGTATAGTCTGTAGTTGGCACAGTTGAACCATTTTCCGTTTGAAGCGTAAGCATTGGAATAGTCCAAGTAGTACCAAAATCAGAATTATTAAATCCGGTTGGAGGATTTAGGCTATATTGTATTCTATCAGGATTTGCAACAATATCAGGTTGGCTTTTAGCACCACCTATAAACTGCCCTTGGAAAGTAGATCCCTTAGCCACATCTGCACCTACAGGTAGTGGTTTAGCCTCAGCAATAGCAGGCTTGCGAACATCTTTGATACATGCTTCATGGTAGAATATATCTCCATTGAAAGAAAACTGACCCCCAAATGGTGTTGCAAATGAATCTCTAAGTGCTATACCATGTGATGTTGAAAGAGCTACATTTTCTACATCTCTAGAACCTGTAATAGTTTCAAAAATCAAGTTCTCATCAGCAAATATGTAAAATGCATAGTTACCCGGCTCTAAATGAACGGGTTTGCTAAGTAAAAAGCTTGAAGGGTTGTTATTACCCATTGCTTGTACTTTACCTCTGTCAACAAAAGTCCAATCACCCGGTGTAGTTACTGAGTTTCCATAAGTACCTGTTTTCATATAGAAAACTACTTCCTGCTCATTAGCCAGGTTCAATTGTACGTGTAAGCTATCAATTGTTATAGGCTTACGTATTACAACGTTAAACATATTACCACCCATAAAACCTGCTCCTGCAAAATTATTTCCGGCGTAGCCTAAGCTATGAGTTGAGTCTCCTGACTCTTTAACACCTGAAGCATAATATGTTTTAGAAGTACCTCCCGGTATATCAGGAGTATTGAACATATTTCCTTTACCTACTAAATTACCTCCAGTTGGTGCATCATACCAGTATACTGTGTTTCCTGAAACAGCATTACCGGTAAGTGCAATCTCACCTGTACCACATCTGTCATTATTTTGTGGGTTAGGGTCTGAAGTAGGACTACCTAATATTGTTACTTTATTTCTTACAGTATCATCAGTTTGGTTTGTATCGTTAGTAATACGGCACCAACCAACAATATCAAGGTTTCCACCATCTATTGAGTTAAAATTAAATAACTTAACACCAATTGTTTGAGCTGTGTTGACAGAATCACCGGTGTACATAACACTATCGCTAAAGCTAACCGGAGTTCCATTTACTGTACCTGTAGCTGTAGCTCCTACCCAAAAATCAGTAAATCTATTAAGACCAATGTTTTGAACATTAACAACAATCGAGTCGCTTGTTGCCCCGCAATTTTCACCATCATTTATTACTGTAGTAACTCTTGCATGTGTACCCGGAAATGCACCTTGCCATACTTCAATCTCTCTAAAGTTAGGATTAGAGGTTTGTCCTGTTCCAGTCATTTGGAAGGCAGTAATCCTCATTTTATCTGAAATTAATAGAGGAAAATTAATAGTGTTGGTACAAACCTGTGGCAAACCACTAAATGTGTGGTGATTTACCCAGTTTGAACCATCCCAGTACTGAATAGTACCACCGGTTAAGAAACGGGCGTTCGTTTGGGCATGGTCAATAACAATTTTGTTAATCGGATATTGCTTATTCCATTCCCACTCCATCCATTCAGAACCGTTTGGAGGATTTGCAGACCATACAAACGCCAACTGTCCTCCGCAAGTTCCGTATTGTAAGTCGTTAATACGGTTCCAGTTCCAAGGTGGGAATGCCCCCCCCTGAGCGTTAACAGTTGCTAATGGAGCGATGTTTTGTGCTTTTACGCTTGACGTAAACGTAACCATCATTACAAAAATGAGGGCACCAGCTACTAAAATAGCTTTTAGATTAGTAATTGTTTTATTCATATCTACCTTATTTACAGTTTTTTACAAAAAAAAAGGCTTATCACCTTATATGCAAGGTAATAAGCCTTATAAAAAATTACAAAGGTTTTACAAAATTTTTCGATAAAAATTTTGTTTTCCTTTTTATTTAGTCAATGTTATTTTTTTGCTAAATACACCACCATTTGTGTGTACTTGAACAAAGTAAATACCGGCAGATTGTGGAGTTAAATCAAAGTTGTATGCTGATGCAGCTGAGTTAGTAGCTTGCGAGGCAACTGTTTTGCCTAACACATCAACAACTGTTAATTTATTTACACCTTCAACACCGTCAATATCAATTGTAATGTTTCCACTAGTAGGGTTAGGATATACTTGCAGTTTACCCTCAATTATATTTCTAACACTTAAAGTATTAATTAATATATCTTTAGTAGTAGTAGAAGTACAACCGTCATTGTCTATTATTAGTGTAACTTTAAACAAACCTACAGGGCTGGTATAAACATAGTTATGTTGTCCTGTCGATGTACTTGTTCCACCATCGCCGTAAATCCATTTGTAGTTTCCTGTTCCGTTTGGAGCAATTGGAGTAAATGTCATACGACCATCACCTGTTTGTGCCGACTGGAAGTTGAAATCACTATTAGGAATTTCGTTTACAACGATATTTCTAGATTTTGAATCTTTACAACCAACACCAGATTCTGCTTCTAACATTACTGTATAGTTACCTGCAGTATTGTAAGTAACTGTTGGATTATTTACAGTACTAGTTGTGCTGTTACCTAAATCCCAAGTGCTAGATAATGAACCTGAAGAAACTACAGAGCTGTTAGTTATATTAACCATTTCACCTACACAAGCTTTTTCAGGTAAAGTAAAGTCTACTACCGGTCTTTCTCCCATAGTAACAGTAACTTTCTTTTCTGTTGCACAACCATTATCGGCAGATGCTTTAAGTATTACTTCATAGTCTCCTACAGAATTATACGTATAGTTATCGTCTTTAGATGTTGATGTAGCTCCATCCTCACCAAAACTCCACTCATAAGTAGTGTTAGCACCTGCAGGCTCAGAAGTAGTATTGGTAAACATTATTTGATCGCCTGTACATCCACCTGGAGTAGTAAAGTCTGCAACAGGTCCTTCAGTAATTGTTACAGCTATAGTTTTAGAATCTGCACAACCAAAATCAGATAATGCAGTAAGTTTTACATTGTAAATACCTGCATTAGTATATTTTATTGAACCGTTTCTAGTTTGTGCAGTTTGGCTATTAAAATCAAAATCCCAAACATAGCCTGTATTACCTACTTCTGTTGAAGTGTTTGTAAATAACACATCGTTCTCGTTACAAGCCAATGTTGGCACTGTAAAGTCTGCAGTTGGTCTTGGAGAATAAGTAACTGCTTTTATTTCTGTTGAAGTACATCCTTTAGCATCAGTAATTGTTAATGAAGCCATGTATACTTTTGGTGCTGAGTATGTGTATGAAGGACTTTGAGTTGAAGATGTATTACCATCACCAAAATCCCAAGCATAAACAGGAGAACCTCCGGGTACGGTTGAAGCATCAGTGAAAGGAACTATATCTCCCTCACATTTGTTATCGAAAGTAAAGTCAACTTTAGGTGCTTCAAAAACTTCAACTGTTTTAGTAATTACATCTGTATATCCGTAGTTAGACTCAACAGTAAGTTTTACAGAGTATGTACCAAAACCATTATAAACTTTATTAAAGTCAGCAAAATCACTTGTAGTACCATCACCAAATTCCCAGCTATAACTAATAGTACCAGTACTTATTGTTGATGCATTTACAAACTGAACTGCATTTCCTTCACAAACATCAAGTGCATTATAATCTGCAACGGGGCGTGGAGCAACAAATATATAGCGGTCTAATACAGGTGCCTCACATTGAGTAGCTATAGAGAATGCAGCAATATTAATTATCAATGTATCATCAGTTAATGATGCTGAAGGTTTAACCCTTAGTTTTAAGTTAGAACTTCCTGCCGGGTTTGTACGCACTATATTACCCGCAGGTATATTAGCCCCCTTAGCAGTACTAGTAATATAAGTACTAATATTCCAAGTAGTACCGTAATCTGAATTATTAAATCCGGTTGGAGGCGTTAATTCATAATTAACCTCATCAGGATTAGCAGTAATATCAGGGTCGGTATTATTACCTGTTAAGAAGTTACCTTGATAAATACTTCCTTTAGTAAATTCTGCACCAATTGGCGAAGGGTTTGTTACAATAGCATGTGGTCCAACTTCAGGTTTTTTACCTATAAAAGCTGTTACATCAGTATTACCGGTATTGGTAAACTCTAGTTTTTCAGCAAATGTAAAGTTAGCAGTCATACCTGCGGCAATTGTACCTGTAAATGGCTCTGTAACCACTTTCGGGTTGGCTCCTTTGGCTACATAAGTAACTGTGAAACCTTTTATTGGGAAAGTAGCATCATTTTTAATTACAACATCTACTTCATCAGTTTCACCTTGGCAAGATAAAACCCCACCTTTACTGGTTACTGATGAAACATTTGCATCAACTTTAAACTCATGCCCACCGGGGTCAGGAGTAGTTAAGCTTCTGGCAATGCTACCAAAATCTTCTGTAATGCCTGTAATTGGTGTACCAATATCATCAATAGCAATTGCACGAGGAATTAATTGGCTACCATCAGTAATACTAATAAAATCAGGGTCTACAAAACTAGAGTTAGCATCAAACGGCGCTCCGTTACCGGTAGCTCCCTGCCACTGTGCAGGAGTTTTAAGGTATGCACCTTGTAAGCGTGCTATATTTCCGTTAGTTCCTGTTACATGGATATTATTATGGTCAATATCCATTGTACTAGACCAGTGATAAATACCAACTCTTGTAGTATTACCCGGCATGTCTAAGTTAATAATATTGTTTTTGAAGCTTCTACCACCATAAGAACATTGCACAAATACACCGTATTGAGTTCCAAATAGTGGTGTAGCTTGTTGGTGAGATATGGTATTATAACTAATATCCATATTTCGAGTACATGAGTTGAATATACCATACCATGTACTGCGACTATTGTTATCGTAAATAAGGTTGTTACTTATTTCATGAGAACCTGATGACGAACTGTTGAAAGTGAAGTATATACCACCAAATGTATTGGTTTGGTTGTTGTGGAACATTGCGTGTATTTTATTACGACGCACGTCTATATTTCTACTTCTTTCTACATAAATAACATAAGTTGTAGTAGTCCAGTTATATCCGTTATCTCTGTAAAAGTCATTATCTTCAATTTCTGAACCACCTGTTCTTGACAAGCGAACCCCATGGTAACGGAAATTTTTGATAGTGTTGTTTGTAATTCTATGGTTTGCTGTTGTACCGTCAGAAAACTGTGAATACAACACTATACCATAGTAAGGCCCTCTAGTGGCTCCACCTGTAATAGTACAGTTAGTAACTGTTAAATTTCTACAGTTGTTACCTGAAGATGTTAGCGAAGAAGTAGAATTTGTAGCACAAATACCTGCACTATTTCTATTACTTGTACTGTTCATGTTTGGAATTTCGATAGTACAACCGTCAACAGTATTGTTGTTGGCATTGTTGTAATATCTAATACCCCACGCATAGGTAGTTCCTAAACCTCTAATGGTTAGATTTTTAAGAGTTACCCAATCCGTACCATTAAAACGAATGGTATGACGATTTGCCGATGAGGTTGATGTGTACTGAAGCACTTGCCCATTACCATTAATAGTAATAGTGTTTGTAGAACTTGCACCGCTAATTGAGTTAGCACTTACGCGCTCGGTGTAAGGTCCGTTAGAAACATCAACTGTTACAGGACCATTAACACCTTGCGAAGAAAGTGCTGAAAATAGAGCCTGAAATGATGTGAAGTTAGTTGCCGATGCCGGCGCATTTTTGTCAACGGTAAGATTACCGCTTAGCTGGGCAAAACTTGTATTAGAGAAACATAGCAAAAGCATTGCTACCCCCAATAAGCCCATACTTTTTCCTAATAAAGATTTGTAAATATTTGCCATAGAACGTTAATTATATAATTAGCTTAAAATTCGAATATAAAAAAATTTTTTATCAACCCATAGCAAATTGATAAAAAAAACAACCGTTTTTTAACCCCTTTTTAATATTGTTTGAGCTGTGGGGGATAAAACTTAAACTATTGACTAATACTGCTATTTTTAGCCTGGTTAATATAAAATTTCTATTTTCGATGTGTAAACACCGTTTTCAGTAGTAATAGCCAGTTTATACACTCCCGTTTTTACCCTTAAACTTATATTTTGAGTGTTATTTGTTTCAAATTGCTCATCAAAAATTTTTCGCCCTGCTATATCAAACACCTCAATTTTCTTTATGATATTGTTTTCATTTACAGATACGACGAAGTTACCTGCAGACGGGTTGGGGTATAGTTTAACTAAATCCGATGCTTTAATTGTTTTTACCGAAGTTGGGTTAACACTTATATTTTTTGATGTGGTTGAAGCACAACCTTGATTAATTATCCTCAAAGTAATATTAAATGTTCCTGCAGTTAGGAACTTTAATTCGTGCCGTTCTTTAGTATCACTTCCTCCCCCAAAACTATATATCCATTTATAAACCCCCTCTCCATTTTCTACTACGGGTGTAATTACCATAGTCCCATCGCCTGTTCTCCTAGACTCTGCAATAAAATCACTATTAGGAATGGCTATTACATTTAGCATTTTTGAAACTGTATCAGCACACCCGACACTTGTAGAGGCAATAAGCTGAATGTTATATTCACCTTTTACATTAAAGGTATCCGTTGGGCTTATTTGCTGAGATATTTTGTTGCCCAGTTGCCATAAATAATTGGCACTTCCCGATGATAGTACTGTGTTATTGGTGGCAGTATAGGGTATGCCTGTACATACATTTTGAGGTATCACAAAATCGGCAATAGGTTTTTCGGTAAAAGTAATCACCCTTTTTATTTCTGCATTACAGCCATTTTTTGCTAATGCCTTTAAGTTAATTTCTACATCGCCTGTAGCAGTGAAGGTGAATACAGGACTTATATGTGCTGATGTTGTTCCTCCATTCAATGTCCACACATAAGTTACTTCGGTATTAAGCGGCTCTTGGGTAGTGTTTAAAAATGTAACTCTTTCGTTGGCGCAGGTGGTACTTGGTGAAAAATCGGGTTTAGGGGTTCCCAGCAGTGCAATATTTTTTATAACAGTATCTACACAGTTAAACCCATTTCTTGCCAGTAGTGTAACCGTATAATTCCCCTCTTGCTTATATGTATGGTCGGCATGCTGTACTATAGCCGAATCGCCATCGCCAAAGAACCATGTAAAACCTATACCACCGGGATTTAGTGTATTATTAGTAAACGATATTTTCTTTTGGTTACAATTTAGTATAGGGAAGGAAAAATTTGCATCAGGTTTTTTAGCAAAAGTTACTTGTTTGCTTATCCTATCTTCACAACCTAAACTATCGGTCACTGTAAGTGTAACGGTGTATAACCCGTTTGAGGCATATAAATAACTATACACAGGTAGGCTTGCTGTTCCGCTTGCATCTCCTAAGTCCCAAGAATAGGTTAAGCTTCCGTTTATAACCGTTGAAGCATCAGCAAAATCAATAGCTATACCCTCACACTGGTTTGCAAAATTAAAATCAGCGTCAGGTGCTGCATATATGTTTACAATTGCTGATGCACTATCAGAAAAACCCTCTGTATTAAAAACAAAAAGTTCAACTTTATACTGTCCTGGGGTATTGTATATTTTTTGCGGTTGGGTAAGCTGACTTGAATCACCATTACCAAAGTACCATTTGTATTGTAAACCCGCTGCTCCTGTAGACTGATTTGTAAAGCTTAATACGGTACCTTCGCAAACATTTCCTCCTTGAAAAGCAGCCGTAGGTTTCCCCACTATTTTTATATACCGCCCTATTTTCGACAGGCACCCTGTACTATTGTTTTTTACAAAAAACTCTGCCTTTAAAGTCTCACCTGATAAATTGGTTGACGGAATAAATGTAAATGTTGTATTCTTTAGGTTTTTAGCCCCTTTGATAATAGTATCGGTAGCCCCGATATTTTTTGAGCTATTTAAAACTTCAATTGTAACTTTTTCAACCTGCCAGGTAAATCCATAATTAATATTGTTGAAACCCGCAGGCGGTGTAATTTCATACACTGTAGAGTCGCCTATAGCTATTTTATCAGGGTCTATTGCATCCCCCCCATTAAAAAAACCTTTGAAGTTTAGCCCTTGAATTATTTTGCTTCCCTTAGGCTCAGCAGTTACAGTAATATTTTCAGGGCCTATTTGCGGTTTCCCCTTTATTCTTGATACTATTGAAAAGTTACCCGTTGTATTAAATACAAGGGGGGTTTTAAAAGTATATAACAATGAATCGTTTGACGGTATGGTATCATTAATCCGCTCAAAAACTTCGGGTTGTGTGTTTACTGTATACCCTATTTTGAAGTTTGATATGCTTGCCAGTGATTTATTTACTATCCACACAGAAATACTATCTGTTTCACCTTCACAAGCATTGTTATTTCCTACTTCAATACTTTTTACATTAGCATTTACATTAAACTCGTATGCTCCAACATCAGGGTTAGCAGTATTGCGAGGGTTATTTGCAACATCAGTGGTAAGCCCAATATTTGCACCTGTGTTATCAATAGCTATTGCTTGTGGGGCTAAATTTCCTGATGCTATATTAGTATAATTAGGAGCTTCAGTTGTTGAGTTAATACCGTATGGTGCCCCGGCTATTGTTGCAGCCTGCCAATCAGCCAGTGTTTTATAGTCTTTTCCTCCCCATGCTACATTTGCACCTACTTCTGTTAAATACAGGTTGTTGTATTCTATCTTCATAGGCCCGCTATTCTGATAGATGCCGTAGCGGTTTTTGCTCCCCTTACGTGAAACTGAAATTATATTATTCCTAAATTCACTTCCCGCTGATTTATTGCAAGTAGTATCATCATGATAAAAGCCATATACCTCATCTAATGCTGCCGTAGCACCGTCTGCCGATAGTGAATTATGTACTATTTTAGTATTTTCTGAACATCCTAAATAAACACCATACCACTTGCCCAAATGGTTATTGTTAAAGATTAAATTATTAGCCACCTCTATCTTACCAAGTGTGTTATTTATATATATACCATAAAAGTCTTTGTATAGCCCGTGTTTCACAGATTGATAACAATTGTATATCCTGTTTCCGATGATTGTGTCTTCTTGGCTTGAATTGACCAGCCTTATACCATAAGTATCATCTGCAGACTCTCTGCTTGGGCGAAGAATTAAATTATTTTTAATATTGATATGCCTTCCATTAGTAACAAATATTCCACTAGACAAAAAGTTTTCTATGCGTGAATGTATTACTGTAATATTAGCTGTAGTATTACCATTTGCCTGTGGGTTTATAACTATGCCGTTTCCCGGTCCGGCAAGGGCTTCTCCTGTTATTGTGCACGATGTAATGGTTAGGTTATTTGCCGCTGCCCCTGATGAAGTCAAAGCATTGGTATTTGACGCTGCTACAACAATACCTATCCCATCCCATATACCTGTGTAATTTGTAATTTTAATAGTACAATTATCAAGCACATTATTATTTGAGTTATTGGCATAATGTACCGCCCATGCATAATTGCTTCCCGTAGCCTCAATTGTTAGGTTTTTAATGGTTACATAATCAGCCCCATTATACTTTAATGTATGCCTTTGGTTATTGAATGCCGCCGAATAACGGAGTATTTCACTATTGCCATTTATAGTTATAATAGCATTGCTGCCTACACCTGAAATTTGTGGTGCTGTAACCTGCTCCACATAAGGACCTGAGCCTGAAACTACATCTACATCTACAGGTGCATTAACTCCTTTTACGGTAGCCGCATTAAAAAAAGCCTGAAATGATACAAAGTTGCTTGGTGATGCCGGACTGTTTTGGTTAATGGTGTATTTACCCGCTAAGGGCTGCCCCATTACTGCTGTAACCGCAAGCAAAAACAGCACTACTGCAATACAATAGCGGTTTAGAGGCATATTTGGCTTTAGTAAGTACACAATTACCCTAATCTATCTTCTATCAAAGTTATAAAAAATTTAGAAAGCTATTTGCCATAGAACAGTCAAAATAGCCAGGTATTAGTATTGACGCTTATTATCTGTTTAAAGTTTATTAATGCTTTATAAAACAAAAAAGCACCGTGCCAGGCACGGTGCTTTTATATAGTTTAGTTTGCTAACTTAGTTAGCGAGTAACTGTAACTTTTTTGTTTGCAATGTTTCCATTGCTATTTACTTGAACAAAGTAAACACCAGCAGCAACTTGTGATAAGTCTACTGATAATTTGTTGTTTACAATGTCTGTTCCTTTGAAGTTTAAGATAGCTTTACCTGCTATATCGGTAATAGTAATAGTACTATTAGCGTCTAACATTGAACCAAATTCAACTTCAAATCTACCACTGTTAGGATTAGGATACACTTTGATTGACTCACCAAATGCTACATCGCCTAAACCTGTAGTATTGAAGGTTACATTTACTAAGCGTAAGTGTGGATCTGATACGTTACCCGAACCATCTACTGCTTGGTAAATTACTTGGTATAAACCTTCGTTTAATGTATTAACGTTAGAGCTGATAACTTCTAGTTTACCAGTTCCAGGGTTACCACTATTATCAAAAGTTGATGGAGCATAGTAGTTATCCCAAGTACTTACACCTGCCATTGGGTCGAAAGTGTTCCAACGGAATACGTTTGCAGGAGTTGAAATAACAACCGGCTTAGTGCGGTCTACAACACGTATAATACGAGTATATGTTCCAACATTTCCAGCACCGTCAGTACCGGTATAAGTAACTGTGTAATCACCTAAAGTAGTAATATCAAAGTTACCTGAGCGTACTATGTTTACAGTTGGGAAGTAGTTATCGTTACCCACAACAGCAGGCTCAGAGAATGATAAATCATTTACTTCAACAACCATTAACTCAGTACCTGAAAGCGATGATAATACAGGAGGAACTAGATCTGTAACTTCGTAAGTACGAGTTAAGTTAGTTGCTTTGTTACCTGAACCATCTTCAGCAGAGTAAGTAACTTTATATGTACCAAATACATTACTGTTTACAGAACCTGTAACAACTTTTAGTTGAACATTAGTCCAGAAGTTATCAGTAACAGTAGTTGGATCTACAAAAGGAGTATTTACTTGAACTGTCATTGGGTTACCACCAACAGCATTAATAACAGGTGCTGTTTGGTCAACAACGTTAACAGTACGAGTTCCTGTTGCGGTATTACCATATTGGTCAGTAACTGTATAAGTAACTGTATATGTACCTAATTGAGTCTCATCAACTTGATTATCAGTGATAATGAAGTTATCTAAGTTTACACTACCCGGATCGTCTACAGCAGTAGCACCATCATCAGTGTATGGAGTATTTACTTCATGAGTTTCAACTGCATTACCCAATACTGTAAGAACAGGCTTAGTTAAGTCAGCTACTACAAATACAAAACGAGTACGAGTAGGAGCAGCTATACCAGAACCGTCAGTTACATTATAAGTTACAAGGTAAACACCTGTTTGAGTTGAATCAACTTGGTTTACAGTAACAATTTTACTTGTTATGTTACCCTCTCTGTTATCCATTGCAGTAGCACCCGGATCGTTATATGAGGTGTTAACTTCTATATAAATAGTATCAGGACCTAACATTGTAATTACAGGAGGTAAATCGTCTTGTTTCAACATTACAGGATAATCTTCGTACTCTCCAACGTCAATTGGTCCGCATGATGGGAATGGTTTACCTGCAAATGAGATACCCACACGCATACGAGTGAAACCGGGAGTTACAATAGTATTATCAGGAATAGTTACTGATGAAGTTAATACTTTAGCAGTAGCATTATTGTCTTGAGCAACAATCTCAGTAGCATCAAACTCACCATCACGGTTAAAGTCAATCCATACTCTTCTGTCAGCTAAGTCAAAAGCATCAGAACGTTCAACTTCTAAGTCATAAGAACCACCTATAAATACTTCAATAGGGTCTATAGAGGTAGTGAAATCAGAGAATCCACTATTCGCTAAACCTGAAACATTTTCTACACCGTTAAATTTAACGCGTGAGATTGACATACTTTGAAGTTTAGTAGCTACTAAAGGAGTACAGTAATCAATTACACGAATATAGTCAGTACGAGTACGGCTAGCTTGTCCATTATCGTTGTCAGCAGTATACTTAACAGTATAACGTCCTGGCTTATCGAATTGTACTTGAATATCTTGGTCTGTTAAAGTACCACCGTTTAGTATTGTGTAATCCGCAGGTGAAATAACCCACTCACCGGTACACCAAGCTATAGTTCTGTTGCGTAGAGTAGTCCACTCACCTGCATTGATAAAACGAGCATCAGCTGTAAAATCAACTTGAGGAACCATTGAAGTAGTTGCTAAGTGGAAAGTTCTGAAAGCAGTATCCCAACCTTCGCATGATTGAACAACTAAACGTACAGTATATGTTTTGTCGTTAGTATATACGAAAGAAGGTGCTTCCTCATTATTATTATTAGGGAAATCTTCGAAACCCGGAGGGTAAGCAATATTAGGGTCGTAGTCAAATATCCATTGGATATCATCAACCTCACGAGTACCTGTAGTGATATTTTCGAAACGTATTTCGCGAGTAGCTAAGCAGTTGTAAATAGAGTCGTTAGCTAATTTATCAGTGATACCGATACCCGCTTTAATAGGTCCGTCATTTTTAAATCTAGTTTTCCAGAATAATGCAAAACCTTGTCCGTTTGTAAATGTATTACCTGTAAACTCTACTGTAGCTTTACCTGAAGTAGCAATTACTATTTTATCAGCAGGTAAGTTTTGGTTATTACCAATTTGCCACAATAATTTACCTGTAACATCAGGTCCGTCATATATACGTAAGAAGTCATTTGTTCTTACTTCGAAACCTTGACTAGGTATTAACATTTCTATTTCATCCGCATCACAAACATCTATTACAAAAGAGCATAGTGTGTTAGTATTAGGATAAGCGCCATCTTTTCCTCCCGGATCGTATACAACCCCAGAGTCTAAGCTTGATTTTAAATCTTCGCAAATAACATTCTCAAATTTGCTTGAATTTAGAGGATACTCTATAATAACATAATCAGGCTTACATACCTTAGTTGCTCCTATAGCGTTTGAAGCTGTTAAACATACTTCGTAGCGAGCTGTATCCGTAAAGAATATAGAATTGTTTTTCGTAGTTAAACTTCCTTGAATCTCAAACCACAGTTTAGCATTTTGATCAGGAGTTATCTCCCACAAATAAGAAGTTGGCCCGGAAGTAGAGAAGTCTAAGAAATCTACCGTCTCATCAACAACAGGGTCGTTTGCCGCTAACTGAATTAAGTTTCTACTAGCTAAGAAACGAACTGTTGGCGCTGTAGTTGGGTCAACAACCACAATATTTTTAGTAACAGTTGCTTTGCCTAAGCAGTTTTCAGAAGACAAACGAATTTGGTAAGTACCCGCTGAAGGAAATGCAAAAGCAAAGTTAGTTGAAGTAGCTTCTATTGTGTTTAACCCGTTTACTGAAGTAGACCACTCATGTGCAATATATCCTGAAGAGTTAGCATTCAAGAAGTTTGCCGGAGAATTAGTAAATACAGTGTCAGGAATAAAGAAGTTAGCAGTTGGGTTTGAAGGAACATCAATTGTTACATCAAAGTCAAACGTTTCACCCCAAGTAATGTTGTTACAACGGTTATTGGCATTAAGTGCCGCATTAAACCCTGCATGACGAATACGCATACGGGTTAAACCGGTTGTAGCATTACAAGGAACGGTTACTGTTCTTGTAGCTGTAAACCCGGCACTTGTAACACCATTAATTGTAGGAACAGCAAACTCACCGTTATCGGCAAAGTCATCGTCACTATTCCAATCAATCCATGCTGCTACTCTACCGTTAGTGTTTTGGGTATACGTTCCTAACTTAATAGTCATATCGTATGAGCTACCCGGAGTGATACCGGTGGTTAAGTTTGGAAAGTTACCTGAATTCCAGTAGCTGTAAGAGCCACGTGTATTACCGGCACCACAAGAAGGACCCTTAAAGTTTAATTTGTTTAAGGTTACCTCTTCATAAGCACCAGCCCATGTAGTTCCTGCACAGACAGGATTTGAATTACTGTGAGTTGCCCCACAATAAGGAGAAGGATTTGTTGATTGAGCCTGAACATTGGAAGGCATCCCCATGAAAAGGAGGACGGCTGCCATGAACATACCCAAAGAATAAATCCTTTGTTTAGTTTTTGTAAACGTGTTATTCATAGGTATTAAATTGATTTTTCTTTGTTTTATATTAATGTTAGGTAGTTTTTTGAATGTGCTAATTTCTAAAAAAAAACTTCACAATCAAATTTTTTAAAAAATTTTATTGAGTTTATGACAAATGTCTGACATAGCCCGTAAATAGCGTCATCAAAGTAATGCATATTTTTCGAATACACAACTACTTAACTTAAAAAAAGATTTAATGTTTCTGAAAATGAAACACTTGATATTAATATTAGGTTAGATAACTGTAATATAATTATTACTATATGTCTCCATCATTTTCGATGGGTTTCTCAATCGGTAGCAGCTTTATATAGTCTTCTTTATAGCTAATCTCGGCATTTAGTAATTTTAGTATGTCGCCTCCTATAATTACATCAAAAGGCTGTAAGCCCATAGCTTTATAAGTCTCAGAAACATGCTCCAAATCAATTAATCCGCAATACAAATTATATGCCCTAGCCCCACCCAGTTCTATAAGGTTAAACTTTGCCATTTGGGCTTCTACTTTTCCTTCTCCTATACCTGCAGCAATATTGTTGTCTTCAATTTCAACAATTTCAATTTGGGGATACTTCTTAATAAACATACTTGAAAAAACAGTTTTTGATGCCCCGCTATCAATTAAAGCAAAATATGTATCGCCAAAAACTTTAATCTCTGTAAAAATATGAAACCCGTCTCCCTCTAGTTGTTGGTAAGTGATGGGTAGTTTAACTGAACGTTTCAAATTAATTATTACTCTATTTAAGTATGCGTTTGCAAACATAGCACCGCTTTATGGTTTACACCAAAAAGCTGACAACAAGTCTAAAAAATCCGTTTTGCATTATTATTGATAACATTTTGACACACTATTATATACAGTATGATTAAAGACCATATTTGCTTTAACCTTTTTGAAAAGATGATTTTTGAGAAGGCTGTAATGAAACCTCCTTTTAAAGTACCCACCAGTATGCCCAATGAAGCATGTTTTTTATATGTGCTAAAAGGAGAACAAAAAATATACTCGTCAGAGAACCAAACATCAATGCAGCCCAAAGAAGGCGCGCTGATGAAGTGTGGGATGTTTTTAGGAGAGTGGCCTGAGTCTTCAGCTTATAATGAATGTGAGGCGATAGCTGTACACTTGTACCCTGAAGTACTGAAAAAAATTTACGAAAATGACATTCCTGACTTTATAAGACATTATAAAAAAGGAACGACCGAAGTTGATATATATAAGGTAGTTGGTGATGAACTGATTGATAATTTTATTAAAAGCCTGCAATTTTATTTTGAAAACCCAAAGTTGGTTGATGATGCACTTATAAAATTAAAGCTAAAGGAGCTTATACTGCTGCTAACCAAAACTGACAAGGCAGAATCTATAATGGAGCTTATTTCTGATATTTTCTCGCCCAAAGAAGTTAGCTTAAAGGAAATAATTAATGCCCATACCTTTTCTAATTTAAGTGTAGAAGAACTGGCTGGCTTATGCAACCTTAGTTTATCGTCTTTTAAAAGAGAGTTTTCTAAAATATATAACGACAGCCCTGCACAATATCTTAAAAGCAAAAAAATTGAGCGTGCAGCCGAATTACTAACCATTAGTGATGAACGAATAAGTAACATTGCCTACGACTGTGGTTTTAATGATATATCTCACTTCTCAAAATCATTTCATGAAAAATACGGACTTTCGCCTTCGCAATACCGTTTGAACCAAACAAACAAAAAGTTGAGCTAAACAGAAAAATAACTCTCCTATTGCATTATCACCTTTGTATCAACAAAATAACGTTGATACAAAATGGCAAACATTAAAACATTTACTACAAAAGAAATAGAGATTACAGCCTCTATTGACAAGGTGTGGGATATAGCATATACCCGCTTTGGTGAAACTTATTTATTTAATCCCAATATTTCAGGGTCACACTTTTCTAAAGAAAATGAGGGTAAGATTGGCTGTGAACGTGAGTGCCAAATAGATGCAAAAACACATATAAAAGAACGCATTGTTAGTGTTACAGAAAAAAAACAATTTGCTTTGGATGTGGTAGGTGGCAATATGCCCATGGTAGAAACACTCAATGTTGAATTTAATTTCAAAACCGTTGGTGAAAATAAGGTAAGGGTGCATATAGTAGGTAAATTCTCTACAAGGCCTAGCTTTATGGCTGGTTTGATGAAAAGTCCTTTCAAGTCTAAACTTACTGATATTCTTATAGGTTTGAAATACTATGCCGAAACGGGTAAATCGTTATCAAAAAATACTTACAAGCCTATAGCACGCCAGTATAAAAGGTTACACCCTTCACAGTCGTTTCAGGTTGCTTAACTAGTACCCACTAATATTAATAATTATGAAAACATCAGAACAAACAGTAGACAAAACCATTAATGTAAGCCTCCAAGAAGCTTGGACAGTAATTAGTAGTGGTGAAAACGTTGACAAATGGTTAGCCCCAAAAGTTACTAGTTGCCATGTTGAAGGTAATAAGCGTATTTGTGGAACTGCAAAAGGAGATTTGATTGAATATATTGACTTGGTAGACCATGACAATAAAAGTTTCCATTATAGAATGCCAAAGCACCATGTGGTGCCTGCACAAAATATTGTTGCCGTAATGAAAGTTACGGAAACAGATAGTGGGCACGCTCATATTTATTGGAACTGGAAGTTTGAGGTAGAAGAAGAGAAGGAAGCTGAAGCTTTGAAAGTTTTGGCTGAGGCAGGAGAAATTGGGATTCCCGGTATCGAAAACTACATACGCAGTATGCAAACTACTGTGTAGTTTTTTCATATCATCACTAAAACAAAAGCCTCACCGTTCGGTGAGGCTTTTTTATATTTTCTCGTCATTGCGAGGAAACCTTCTTAGGCTGACGAAGCGCAATCTTTACCCTTCGACTTCGCTCAGGATTACAAAGATTACTGCACTCTGTTCGCAATGACGAAGTAGGGACTATAATGCGCCTATTTCAGTTAAAACTTGGTTAGTAGCTCTTACAGCGTCTGCACTAGCAGCAAATTTTGCTTTTTCGTCTTCGTTTAGGTTGTAATCTATCACTTTCTCCCATCCGTTTCTTCCCACAACTACCGGTACACCTATACAAATATCACTTTGTCCGTATTCACCTTCTAAGTATACACAGTTAGGTAAAATACGTTTTTGGTCGCGTACAATGCTTTCTACCAATAAAGCAGAAGCTGCACCCGGTGCATACCAAGCAGAAGTACCCAGTAAGCCAGTAAGTGTAGCACCCCCTACCATAGTTGCACCTGCAATATCAGCCAATTTATCAGCACTTAAATACTCTGATACAGGACGACCGTTATATGAAGCTAAACGAGTTAAAGGAATCATAGTCTTATCACCATGTCCACCAATAACAGTAGCTTGAATATCAGCGGTAGTTGCTTCAAGACCCAAGCCTAAATACCCTTTAAAACGAGCGCTATCTAATATACCACCCATACCTATGATACGGTTTTTAGGCAAGCCTGTAGCTTTTAGCGCTAAGTAAGTCATCGTATCCATAGGATTAGATACTACTACTATAATTGCATTAGGAGAGTGCTTTAATACGTTTTCTGATACTGATTTAACAATATTAGCATTGGTACCTATTAACTCTTCACGAGTCATACCCGGCTTACGTGGAATACCCGAAGTAATTACCACCACATCTGAACCCGCAGTAGGTGCATAATCGTTAGTAGTTCCTGTAATGCGGGTTTTCATACCCAATAGTGAGGTAGTTTGGTAAATATCAAGTGCTTTACCTTCAGCAAAGCCCTCTTTTACGTCTAATAAAACTACTTCGTCTGCTAACTCGCGGTAAGCAATTACATCTGCTGCAGTAGCTCCAACGGCTCCTGCTCCTATTACTGATACTTTTGTCATTTAACTATATTTATGATTTGGTATTTAATTATTAATATATGTTTTCAGTTTCCTGTTTTTAGTTTTTAGTTAGTTCTATTTTTAAACTTCTCTCCCTGAATTTCTGATTTATTAAGATAACTCATAAATCCTGAAATTACTTTCCCCACTTCATCTGCCTCACTGTATAATTCCTCAAATAAATTGTTATTTATATAATTTCTATCTAATGCTCTATATAATTGAGACTTTAACTCATCTAAAGAGCCCTTAGAAATCCCTAAAAAATTAATAAATTTTTCCTACCACCTCTACCAAAGCCCTCGGCTATATTGTCCATTACTGAGCCTGCCGATTTATTTATTTGATTTTTAAGTTCAAAATTTCTTGCAAACTCCCCCTCATTACTTATTAAATATATTTTTTGTGCCAGTTGTCTCGCCTTCTGCCATGCATTAATATCTTCAAACCGCTTTATTGTTGCCATTCTAAATTAACTGAAAACAGAAAACTATAAACTGCAAACTAAATACTCATTTCAGGTTCATCGCCGCTCATCACCAAGCGACCTGCTGTTTTGGCTTTAATTTCATCATGAGAAACACCCGGGGCTCTTTCTAAAAGCTTAAAGCCATCCTCAGTTATATCAAATACACCTAAGTCCGTAACCACTTTGCTCACACAAGCTAAACCTGTAATAGGTAAAGTACATTTACTTAGCAGTTTCGATTCTCCTGCCCTATTGGTATGCTGCATAGCAACAATAATGTTTTTCGCTGCTGCCACTAAATCCATAGCCCCACCCATACCTTTTACCATTTTACCCGGTATTTTCCAGTTAGCTATATCACCATTGTCTGCCACTTCCATTGCTCCAAGTACAGTTAAGTCTACTTTACCTGCGCGAATCATTCCAAAACTCATGGCTGAATCAAAGAAACTTGAACCCGGTATAGTAGTTATGGTTTGTTTTCCGGCATTAATCAAGTCAGGGTCAACTTTGTCTTCTGTTGGGAAAGGTCCCATACCTAACAAGCCGTTTTCTGATTGAAGAGTCACGGTCATACCATCAGGAATATAGTTAGCTACTAAAGTTGGAATACCAATTCCTAAGTTTACATAGTACCCGTCTCTTAATTCTTTTGATATACGTTGTGCTATTTGATTCTTATCTAACATAATACACTCATTTATTAGTAGTATTTATCACTTCGACACTATTATTCCTTTTGTAAAGCTCTGTACCTGAAAACGGATACGGCTGCAAAAGTACTATCTTTTGATTCGAAAGCCCACTTACAGTATTCGGAAATACATAATAGAAGTCAAAATGCTCATTTTCAGCATCTTCTGTTTTTGTTGGCTTACGAGCAGGCACTTCTAACTTTTTCCGATAGAAGTTTACTGAAGGTTCTAATTGCCAGTCGCAAGCTATTGAGACCGAATCTATCCCACTTGTCATTTGTTTGACTGCAACTTCAGTATCAGCGTCATATTTCCACATACAGAAATAAGTCAAGTTGGCTCCTCGTGCAAAGTTAAAAAGCCAAGCTACAATTACCACTGTTGTTAATCCTTTTGCAACAACATTTAATATTTTACCTCTGTTTGCTATATGTTGTACTCCATGGGGTAGTAACAGTATCAGCGTAACATAGAATATTAGCACCCCTCTATCTAATGGATATTTTAACCCTAAAGAATAATGTAATACAACAGGTATAGCACACATTAGCAACGAAAACAAACTTAAACTATAGAAGCTCTTATTCGCTTTCTTAAACCATAACCCAATTAATAGCGCAATAAAAATCACACTGCAAAATATTATCACCCAATGCATGTAAGATTGTCCCTCTGCCATTTCTGATTTATAGAAGAATGCCATTACCAAACTTTGAAATGACCCTTTGAACAAACCCATATCAGAACCATAATATAATTGGTTACGGCTTTTTAGAAACAGTACCCAATAAATTGCAGCGCTTAGTACTACTATATTAACTAATAAAGGATGTAGCAATAAACGCTTAAAATGCGCTGTAAATAGCTTTAGTTTAAATTCTTGCAACAGAAAAAAGCCCATTATACTTATCAGTGCAACATGAAATATAAGTGTAGTAAAATTGGCTATGACACCCAATAAAGAAAGGTATAGTGCCCGTTCAAAGTTCTTTCTGTTACCCACATCATTTACCCATTCTGTAAAATAGAATAAGGCTCCTAACCCAAACCCAAGCGACATACCATAGCCGCGCATCATACCAAAAAAATCAAGCATAAATGGGAATGCTGTTAACAGTATAACACATAGCCATTGTACCTCAATATTTTGAAACCTTTGAGCAAACTTAAAACAGTAGAATAAATAGAGAATGAATACTAATAAATTGGGCAAACGCATTGCCAATTCACTTTCACCAAACAGTAGGTATAAGGGATAAGCTGACCAAGTATTTAGCCAATGATTATTAGCTGTATTGCCTTGACTGGAGTGCTCTGCAAATATGGTGTAGCTCTGGCATTCGTCATGCGTAAAAGGCACTATACTGGCTTTAATAAATACAAATGCAAATACTAAAGCTGAGTATATGATTAAACTTTTACGATTCATTCATGCCGCGTGGGTTAATTTATTGGCGAACCGTGCGCTGCTCTATCCGTTTCTCGTAGTTAGTACCTTGGAAAATGCGGTGTACGTATATGCCCGGTGTATGGATATAGTTAGGGTCTAATTCACCCGCTGGGACTAATTCTTCTACTTCTGCAATGGTTATTTTACCTGCCATTGCCATTAGGGGATTAAAGTTTCTTGCAGTGGCTTTAAATATCAAGTTCCCGTGTGTATCACCTTTCCATGCTTTTACCAATGCAAAATCGCTATCAAAGGCTTCTTCCATTAAGTAAGTTTTACCGTTGAAGTCTCTGGTCTCTTTTCCTTCAGCCACTTCTGTACCTACACCTGCCGGGGTGTATACTACAGGCATTCCGTAACCTTGTGCCATGCAACGCGTAGCTAATGTACCTTGTGGAACCAAGTCTACTTCAAGCTCACCACTTAATAATTGACGTTCAAACTCGGCATTTTCACCCACATAAGACGATATCATCTTTTTCACCTGTTTTGTTTGTAACAGTAAACCGATACCAAAATCATCCACCCCCGCATTGTTGCTAATGCAGGTTAAATCTTTTGTGCCTTTGCGCACCAATGCTGCAATACTGTTTTCAGGAATACCGCACAGCCCGAAGCCGCCCAGCATAAGCACTGCACCATCGTGTATATCTTTCACAGCCTCATCGGCATTTGCGAATACTTTGTTCATACGTTTTTCGGAATTCACGGCGAAGTTAGTTTTTAATGTGCGAATGTGCCAATCTCTTGATGTGCTAATTTGAAAATGTACTTGTGTTCCAATTCTGACCCGCAGATACTGAACTAAATTCAGCATGACTGCCTCCCGCACGTCATTGCGAGCGAAGAGCAGCAATCTTTTGCCTTACATACTTCGACTCTACACATGTATGACATAGCCATTGAAATAGTATTCAATTTGTCAATCAGTTAATCATATCCGCAACAATCTTAGCAGAGGATAATACCAAAGGTATTCCACCTCCGGGGTGAACACTGCCACCTACAAAGTATAAGCCTTTTATGTGTTTTGAGAAATTAGGATGGCGATAGAAAGCAGCCATGCGGTTGTTGCTGCTAGTACCATATAGCGAGCCTAGATAGCTTTGGGTTACGTTTTCAATGCCTCTCGGGTCAAGAGTTTTTTCAGTAGCAATTAAAGGCTCAATATCGGTTCTTAGTACGCGGTTTATTTTGGTGATAATGTTTTGTCGGGCTTGGGTAATAAGTTCGTCCCAGTTTTGCCCTTCTATGTGTGGTGCATTTATCATCACAAACCAATTTTCGCAGCTTTGTGGAGCATCATCGGGCTTGTACTTACTTGTGATATTGATATATACCGTAGGGTCGCTATACAGTGATTTTTTATCGAACAAATAGTCAAACTCGGTTTTGTAGTCTTCACTAAACAAAATGTTATGCAAATCGAGCTTCGGGAATTGCTTATTGATTCCCCAATAGAATATTAGTGCTGATGAAGAACGAGGCTGATTCAGTACCTTTTCAGGAAACTTTACATCAGGCAACAAATGCTTGTAGGTGAAGTAGACATCGCTGTTGCTGACTATAATGTCAGCAGGTCGGTGGTTGGTAGTCAGTGGTTGGTTCTCCATACTACTGTCTTCTGACAACTGACCGCGGACTTGCAGTCCTTTCACCTCTCCACCCTCATGCACTATCCTTTCTACCTTAGTATTCAAATGTATCTTAACGCCTAGCTTGTTGCACAAATGCAAAAGTGCTTGGGTAATTCCGTGTATTCCGTTATTGGGGAAATAAGCTCCTATTCCGTACTCTAAATGCGGAATAATATTAAGAGTTCCCGGGGCTTCATAAGGGTTAGAGCCGTTGTAGGTAGCATAGCGTTTAAATAGTCTTCGGGTACGGCTGTCTTTAAACTGTTTATCAATCACCTCAGCCATATTCACCATAGTGTCTATTTTATGCAGATTGGTATACCCTTTAAGAGCATCTTTACTAAAATAAGTCTTTAATTGATGCAGTGATTTTTCTAAAAATAAGCCTTTAGTTACCTTATATATTGTGGCTGATTTATTTAAAAATTCTAATACACTTTCAGCACTATCAGTAGTTTTATCGGCTATTTTTTGAGCAAATTTTTCAGGCTTGGCATCGGCTACTATTTCAGTACCGTCTTCAAAAAAGTAATTACAAATATGATTGAGGCGGGTGTAAGGGAAATGCTTTTCTATGTCTTCTTCTGCTACTTCAAACAGCTCTTCTACGTACTGTGGCATGGTAAACAGTGAAGGTCCTGCATCAAAACGAAAACCGTTTATATGGTGAACGGTAGCTTTACCTCCTACGTAGCTATTGGCTTCAAAAATTTCTACTGAATGCCCTTGTTTAGCTAAACGAATGGCTACTGCCAGTCCTCCCAAGCCTGCACCAATTACAGCTACTTTCATGCTTGTGAAATTTCTGCTTCGGGTGAAGTTTCTTTGTTTTTCGAAGCTCTTACAAAGCGTTTCTGAAACCGCTCGTATAGTGCTACATTCATTAATAGCAACAACATCATATATAAAGTATCTTCTACAGGTATTGAACCTATATGAATGCCCAAATTCTCTACATCATTATAAATTACAACAGGTTTTGCCGTAAGTATTCCGTTTACAATTAAAAAAGGGACTAACGCTATTACATAAGCCAAATAAAACCTGCCTAGCCATTGTGCTCGGTTTACCACCAACAGCTGCATCATATATGCCCCTAAAAGTATTAGGGTAGTGGCGGTGTATAGTTTGCCATAATTAAAACCTAATAGTATCGCATCAAGCACCATTATAGCAATGGTTATGGGTACACCCCATTTTTTAAGATAATCTTTTGGGAAATAAGCAATTAAACACTCGTATATAAACACACAGGCATAGGGTATGGTAAAGAAAAACAGTACTTCCTCTATAGGAAGGTTTAAGAGTTTTATGCCTGTAATATACTTTTCGTTAAAACTCCATACTCCCCATGCGGTAAAAAAATAGTCCCAAATAAGAAAGAAAATAGCCACCAATACAATTGCAGGAAACAAATATTTCCACTTTTTGTAAAAAGCTACTTTCTTATCAAAAGAAAGGATAAAGGGGAAAAAAATTGCACCTATGTTTACCAGTAAGTATAATGATTTCACTTTTCGTTATTCATTTATTTAGGACTATTTACCTCACCCTTCGACTAGCTCAGGATGGCAACCACTTCACGTCATTGCGAATGAAGTGAAGCAATCTGCCACAGATTACTTCGTCGTGCCTCCTCGTAATGACGAAAAAGGTATAGTTTTCCATTCTCAATTCTTAACTCTCAATTTACTCTGCTAATTCTTTAAAAGTATTTAAACAAGCTATGTACTCTTCTTTTTTAAAGTACATGGGTTTTATTTTATTTAACCATTTTACTTTACTCCCTACATTTTGAGGGTGGTTTTCAGGGTTATGTATATCAACGCCCAAACTCTCCCATATTACATAACCATTTTCTGTTTTCGCATGCGCCACAATTACGGTACACACCAAATCTAAATCTTCAGGGCAAACCAATAGTGGTATTCTAAGTGTTTCTCCTTCTTTGGGCAAAGCACGTTCCATTACCAAATCATATTCGGTATCATTTTCATATACAGGTAAAAAGGCAGGGACTAAACCCAAATATTCTTCATCGGGATAAAACTCATCTATGGCAACATCTAACAATTCATCATCAATAGTTATGGCTATATGTTCTTCTGCTGCAAAAAAAGTTTTTCGCATTTCTGCCTTAATGGTATGCGTTTTTTTCATGTTGACCTTTTGGTGGGGTCAAAGTTATGATTTTGGGTTGATAACCTACCCCTCCCCAATCGGAGGGGTGTACCTATGTTACCTAATATTATATATGTATGTGTGTTATTAAAAAAATCAGCGGTTGCTAATTTTATATTTTATTAAACCTGAATTTGATGTATGAGGTAAAGAATAGAAGCAGTTTTTCAGAATTATTTACTCTAATACGGCTTTCCATAATGCTCTTTGGCTCAAGCTTGTTTATTTTACCTAACAAACGATAAAAATAGATATAGGCTATATATACACCGAAGCGGCTGCTCATAGGAAGTTTACGTATACCTTCTAAAGCAGCATTAAAATCGTTTTCAATATCTTTTTCTATCTCGTTTTTAATATGCTTATTAAAGCTTCCGTAAAAATCTACATTAGGAAAATATACTCTGCCCCTATCTTTATAATCTGATTTTAAATCACGCAAAAAATTGATTTTCTGGAAAGCTGCTCCCAGTTTACGGGCTGGTTCCTTTAAGTTCTCGTAACGTGTTTGGTCTCCTTCACAAAATACTTTCAAGCACATTAAACCTACTACCTCAGCACTACCATATATATATTGCTCATACCCTTCTTGCTGATAGTTTTGGTAGTTCAAATCCATTTCCATACTATCCAAAAATGCATCTACTAATTTTATATCAATATTATACTGATGGAATGTTCTTTGAAAAGCATGCAACACCGGATTATAACTTATTTTACTTTCTATAGCCTCATAGGCATCTCTACGAAACTTGCTAAGCAGTGTATTTTTGTCGTAATCATGAAAAGTATCTACAATTTCATCAGCATAACGTACAAAGGCATATATATTTCGTATATGTGCTCTTAAGCTTTTGCCTAAAGCCAAAATACCTAAACTAAATGATGTGCTATATGCAGAGGTGATTTCTTTGGCACAACGCTCACAAGTTTCGTTATACAGTAAAAAATCGGTGTTGTTTGTGGTTTTAGTTAACATATACCTATAGTTTTTTGTGTGTTATGCTACAGGAAACTCTTTTTGCACCTCACCGGCTACTACCTGCCCTGAGATTAAGGAAGGCGGCACACCAGGCCCCGGTACGGTAAGTTGCCCTGTATAAAACATATTTTTTAACTTCTTATTTTTTAATGCTGGCTTTAGTATTGCCGTTTGCATTAATGTATTGGCAAGCCCGTAGGCATTGCCTTTAAACGAGTGATAGTCTTCTATAAAATTGCTGTGTGCATAACTGCGTTTCACAATAACATGCTCTTTTATATTTTGCCCGGTACGCTGCTCTAACCTATCCATCATAAGGTTATAATATTTCTCGCGAGTGCTTTCCCCGTCATCTAAATCAGGGGCTACAGGCATTAGTAAAAATAGATTTTCGCAACCTTCGGGGGCTACAGTATTATCGGTTTTAGATGTTGCAGCAGCATAAAACAACGGTTTTTCCGGCCATTGTGGGTTGTCATAAATTTCTTTGGCATGTTGAGCGAAGTCGGCATCAAAAAATAAGTTGTGGTGTTGTAAAGCATCTATTTTCTTATTTATACCCAAATAGTATATAAGGCTACTTGGAGCCATTACACGTTTTTGCCAGTAATCTTCGCTGTAGTTTGCACTACCGTTAAGCAATTGCTTATCTACATGGTGGTAATCTGCACCTGCTACCAATATATCAGCGAAAAAATCGCCGTTATTAGTTTTTATACGTTCTACTTTACCACTTAGAGACTCTATTTTTTGTACTTCATGATTAAAACGAAACTCTACACCCAGCTCTTCTGCCAAACTGTACATTGCCTTTACAATCTCATACATACCTCCTTGCGGATACCACGTACCTAATTGTATGTCGGCATAGTTCATTAAACTATATAATGCAGGTGTTTTAGAAGGCTTAGCACCTAAGAATAATACAGGAAACTCCATGAGTTGTTGTATTTCAGGATGCTTAAAATGCGTTTTCACATGGCTTTGCATTGATTTGAAAACATCAAGCTTAAAAACCCCTGCTGCCAATTTTGCATCTATAAATTCCGTCCAGCTTCTTCCCGGCTTATATACCAGTTCGTTAATACCAACTTCGTATTTGTATTCTCCTTCTGCTAAGAAATTTTTAAGCTGTTGTGCAGCACCGTTTTCCTTGCTTTCTAATAATTCTCCTAATTTTTCTACACTTGCCGGAATGTCCCAGTAGTCTTTTTCAAAATATACTCTGTATGATGGGTTTAAACGTTCTAGGTTGTAGTAATCTGAAACTTTTTTCCCGAATTGAGCAAAAAATTTCTCAAAAACATCAGGCATCCAGTACCAACTGGGTCCCATATCAAATTTAAATCCGTCTTTCTCCCAAACCCTGCAACGCCCCCCTGCTGTAGCATTTTTCTCCAGCACAGTAACTTCATAACCTGCTTTAGCTAAAAAACAAGCTGATGAAAGCCCTGCGAAGCCTGAACCTATTATTACTACTTTTTGCATGGAACTAAGAAGTGATATATACGTTTAAACTAATTTTTTAGTTTTTATGCCTGTTGAAACCCGTAGGCTTTACCGTAGTTAGCCAATTTTTTGCGTAGTTGGCGGCGTGCAACAAAAATTCTGGTTTTTACGGTTCCAATCGGTATATTTAATATTTCTGCAATCTCATGGTATTTAAAACCTTTATGATTCATGGTAAAGGTTTTCTTCAAATCGTAAGGTAACGATTCTATAGCAGCTTCCATATCTTTCATCATAAATTTCTTTTCGGCGACATTACCTGTAGAATTTGATACAGAATCTAAAAAATAAGTGTTATCAGTAGTATCAATAAAAGTATTGCGCTTTACTAAGCGGCGATAATTATTAATAAAACTATTTTTCATAATAGTATATAGCCAACCTTTAAGGTTAGTACCCTCAGCAAACTTATTGTGGTAGGTAAATGCTTTTAACATAGTCTCCTGCACCAAATCATTTGCATCTTCACTATTATGAGTTAACTGATAAGCATAATTACGCAAGGGTGTTCCTTCTTTCTGAACTAATGAGCTAAATTCTAATTGTGTCATAATGTTTAACTTTTACCTATAAAAACTTCAACAAAATTATAATAACCATCTCCACTTTTCCAAATATTTGTTTAACTTTTTTTAAAAATTGTTAAACAAAATGATTGAACCCTACTATTTACTGGGGATTCATATCATCTATTTTTAAATAAAACATAGTAATGGTTTTGTTATTTGTATAGCTATCAGCATTTTTTGAACCAAACAAACAAGTTATTGAACCGTAACAACGATTGAAAACGGTTAAGCAACACCATATTTGCATTACAAAGATTTACAACGGGTAAAACACTGTGATAGATTGTGATGAGAGGTAAAGGGACAGTGTTGAGCAAAATACCCAATTGTAAAAAAATGAGTAATAAAGTACACTTTGTTTAGTATAGCATGGTTATTGTTAGTATATTGATGTTTGAACAAAGAAAACAGTCTGTTTATTATTTTTTATTAAAACTTCAACAAAACACAGCCAACTTGGTTAATTGATGTTAAGTAATGAGAATATCCGCTTTTAGAAAAGCCCACTTTAACGCTGCCCACCGATTACACAATCCGAACTGGAGTGATGAAAAAAACAAAGAGGTTTTTGGTTTATGCAATAATGCCAATTACCACGGGCACAACTATGACCTAATAGTTAAAGTAACCGGAGAAATTGATGAGGAAACCGGCTATTTGATAGATTTAAAACTGCTTAAGGATATTATTAGAGAAGAGGTTGAAGAAAAGTTTGACCACAAAAACCTTAATATAGACACTGAAGAATTTAAACAACTTAACCCTACTGCTGAAAATATAGCGGTAGTGATATGGAATAAATTACGTAACCGATTAGAAAAAAACTTAGAATTAACTGTAACATTGTATGAAACCGAACGAAATTATGTTGAATACTCCGGCGAATAACGACGAAGACATAGATATAATAGGTGATGACCATATAGCTTCTTCGCACGAAACACCATTGCGCGAGGATGCGTTTGAAATGGATGATGACTTAAAAATTGAACTGATTGAAAAGCACTTTACTGAAATAATGCATGTTTTGGGCTTGGATTTAAGTGACGACAGCCTGAAAGGCACACCCAAACGTGTAGCCAAAATGTTTGTGGAAGAGTCTTTTAAAGGACTTGACCCCAAAAACAAACCCCAAGTAACTTTATTTGAGAATAAGTACAAATACAAGCAAATGCTGGTAGAGAAAGATATTTCGCTATTTAGCTATTGCGAACACCATTTTGTACCTATCGTAGGCAAAGCACATGTGGCATACATACCTAATGGCAATGTGGTGGGACTTAGTAAAATAAACCGTATTGTAAATTACTATGCTAAACGCCCACAAGTGCAAGAGCGTATGACCAAGCAAATTGCCAATGAGTTGAAAGAAGCTTTGCACACCGAAGATGTGGCAGTAATAATTGAAGCTGACCACTACTGTGTGAAATCTCGCGGAGTGAATGATACTACAAGCAGTACTACTACAGTAGAATATTGTGGCAGGTTTAACGACCCTGCTACCCGCCAAGAGTTTTTGAAATACTTAGGTAAACACTAGTAGTTTTATAGCAAACTGAATTGAAAGCGGTGCTTTATAAGCACCGCTTTTTTTGTTCTTAACAAAATGGCTAACTTGGGAATGATTGTTTACTGATAAAATTATGGATAAAGATATTACAAAACACTATACCAACGGCGAGGTTACTATAGTTTGGAAACCTAATACATGTATACACTCTACTTTATGTTTTAATGGTTTGCCTGAAGTTTTTAATCCCAATGAACGCCCTTGGGCAAAGCCCGAAGGTGCCAGTACCGAGCGCATTATTGAACAAATAAAAAAATGTCCGAGTGGTGCTTTGAGTTATTTTATGAATGACGAAAAAGACCAGGAAGAAGGCAGCCTGGAAACTGTGGTAGAAGCACTCCCCAATGGACCTTTATTAATATACGGCACCTTGAAATTAAAGGACAAAAACGGCACCCAAACGCTTGAGAATAAGACAACCGCTTTATGCCGTTGTGGGCAAAGCAGCAATAAGCCTTTTTGCGATGGCACCCATGCCAAGGTTGGTTTTGAAGGATGATTTAGCATAGATATACTAAAGCCCTATTTTTAAGGTTTAGTAGTTATGCGATTTAAATTTTTATGTAGTCTTTTGGGGTTATTACTTTTTATTCCATCTCTAATATGTGCTCAAGACTATAGTAAAACAACCTCTGCTTTAATAACCGAAAAAGACTTTGCTAACTATAACCTACTCCAAAAAAGGAATATTTCATTATGCATTGACAATGCAATACGAGAAGTAAAGCTGATAGCCTATGCCAACCCTAAATTTACAAAAGAAATAGAAAATGAACAGTATAAAAGAATAGGAAGTGTAGAAGCTAGTTTATCTCCAGAGCCTGAAGATAAAAGCGAATTTTATGCTCTTATTGATACTGTGATTATAATGGAAATGAGTCCGGAAAACATTTTTGGGTTCACAATCAATTTCATAAAAGGGATACTAGCATTGCATATTACACCTAATGAAAGTGTTTATCTAAAGCTTTATGAAGTCCGCAAAGTGTTAAACAATGAGCAAAATCATTTCATAAGCAACTATAAGTCAATTATTCACGCACAAACAGGCACTACTCCTTCAATTATGCAGTTTACTGATAGCATTTTAACCACTAAGGGTTTTATTTTATTCAAGTCCACGGCTAAAATGCTATATAACCTGGGTATCTCAAAAAAGGTAAAAGCTTACAAAAATATTGAGTTACAAGATACATTTTCGCAAAAAGAGCTTGAGTTAAGAGGGAGTTTTCAAAGTGTCATTCAAATAGAAAGTCCCAAAGGGAATGAAGATTTCTATGACATTATTGATTCTATAACAATTCATCTTCTTAACAGCGATAGTATTTCAGCAATGTTTGCATACTATAAATGGCAGATAAGTAATAGAAATGTAAACCTTGAACTTTTGGCTATTGCCCCCGGCTGTAACCCTATAATTGGAGGAGTAGAGCTCAATCCAAAAAGTTTGTTCTTGATTAGTGAAAATGATGCTCGCAGGTGGTTTAATGATGAAATGGGATATAACTACATAAAGTCAATTTTTATATCAACCTTACAAAAAAATGGAGTAAAGGAAGTTGAAGAAAGTGATTTCCTTATTTGGGAATGGTAATGTTACTCACCGCCCCCAATTTGTTTGAAATATTCACGGGTTTTGTTTTTGTAGTACTCACGCAAGCTAGGTGGTATCGTCTTTAATAGTTCTTGCTCTTTATTTTTCTTTTTCAGGTACTCTTCTACGCTTGGGGGCAGTTTGCGTTCTAATTCCTTACCCTCATTACTCTTACGTTCATTATCAGTCTCACGCTCTTTTTCGGCACGCTCGTGCTCTAAAAGGCGGGTAAGTATTTCTTTTTGACGTTTCAGGGTTTCAATAGTCAGACGTTTGTTCACCAAGTCTTTTTCTACTTGCTCCATAAGGTCTTGGGTTTTTTGTAAATCGCCCAGTTTACCTTGGTTGCCTTCTTGTTTCAGTTGTTTCTCTAACTCGTTTAAACGGCGGCGCAGTGCTTCTTGTTGTGCAGCCATTTTTGCCCACTCTTTGCTGGTGGGTGTACCCTGCCCGTCTTTTTTACCTTCCTTACCGCCTTTTTTGTTGCCGTTCTTTCCTTGCTTGCCGTCTTTCTTCATTCCTTCACGCATGCGCTTCAACTGCTCTTGCAATTCTTTTTGCATACGACTCATTTTATTCAGCTGCTCTTTTTTGCTTTTCTTTTTTCTAGCATTGTTCTGTTTGCCACTCTTACCTTGTTGCTGAGATTGCATATCCTCTTGCATTTGCTTCAATATCTCACTCATCATCACAGCCAAATTATTTAGGTTGGTCATGGTGTATTGTTGGTAACTACGCCCCAAACTAACCTGCCTTTTACCCAATGCCGATACTGATTTATCCATGTTGGCATTCATTTCACTCACTTCTTTGTTCACGTAAGTTCGCATTTGCACCACACGCTTGCTAAGTGCCAAAAGACTGTCTTCAATAATTTTTGCATCGTCTTTCAGTTTGCGCTGTTTTTGGGTAAGGGCAACTAGTTGAGGATTGTATGAGGTAACTTTTCGCAGGTCTTCCATTACTTTTTCCTGCTCAAAAGAAAGTGTAACCAAATTATCCAGTATCTCACGAAGGGTATTGTAGTCTTCTACATGCTGTTCTTTTTGTTCTTGCTGCATTTTGGCTTCCATTTGCTTTTGCTTTTGTTGCATTTTCTTGGCTGCCTTTTTCTGTTTTTTGTTCGCCCCTTTATTGTTCTTCTGTTCAAGGTCTTCTTTACTTCCTTTCATCTCCTCTTCAATTTCTTTCATCTCCTTGTCATCTTCTTCAAGCCCTAAGTCGTTAGGTTTTTCAAGCTCCTGATTAAGCTTCTCCACCTCTTTCATATCTTTTTGCAGTTCTTCAAACTCTTTATTCAGTTCTTCTTGCTTTTGCTTTAATTTTTCTTGTTTTTGAGGGTCTTTTTCGGCATCTAAGTTCTTCTCTGTTTCTTCTGCTAGTTCCTCCTGCTTCTCAGCCAGTTCCTCCATCTTGTCTAGAGATTCATTCAACTTCTTCTCCACCTCCATTTGTTTGTATATCTCAAGCATTCTATCCAGTTGCTTGTTAGCATCTTTGGTGTTCAACTCCATCTTGTCCAACTCCTCTTTCAACTGCTCTTTGTTCTCCATCCGCATCATTTCTTCCAACTGCTTCAACATTTCTTTCATCTCATCGGTAAATACCTCTTCAAACAACTTGTCCAATTCTTTTTGCTTTTCAAGCAGTTCTAAATCTTGTTTCTTATACTCGTTTTCTCTGATGTTTTTCTTTTGGTTCTCTGCTTTAAGCTCATCCACTTGTTTTTGAAGTTCCTGTTGTTTTTTCAAAAGGTCCTCAATTTGTTTCTTGTCTTGCCAGTCTAATTTTTTCTTTTCTACCAGCTTTTTTTGGAGGTCGCGGATTTGCTTATCAATCTTTTTAGTTTGCTGCATTGCCTCCTTCATTTTGTCTTTAATGGCTTCGCTGCTTTTAGCAATATCAGCCTCTACTTCTTTCAAAGTAGGAGCACGGAAAGTTTTCACTAAACTTTTAGTGCTTTTGCTACCGTTTACACCATCGTTATCAAATACTTCAAAATAGTATTCCAATTCCTCAGAAGGTTGCAGGTTTATTTGTGTTAAATCCCAAATATGATAAAATTGACGGTCTGCTTTTCCACTTGAAGGAATGGTAATTGTTTGCATGCCCGCTTTCATCTTAGCCGGGTCATCACTCTTTAAAAACTGATAGTTAAACGTGATTTTTCTAATTCCGTAATCATCGGCTGCTTCACCTGTAAAATAAGTTAGCTTGGTGCTCAAGCTATCTTGGGTTTCTTCCACTTTAATAGTTGGATAAGCATCGGGTATAATATTAATAGTATATAAAACAGAGTCTTTACTTTTTACTTCTTTGCTGGCAGCTTTTACTACATAATAATTCTCACGCAAAAACCTCCTGCTAAACTGAAAGCGATTGCCACTAAGCGGCTCTATATTATAAAGGGTATCTTTAAACTTAACACCTAAAAAGTCTGTATTACGGGTACTAAAATCCCACTTAACAGTAGTACCTGTGGGTAAAGTTAAATCTCCTGCATTTTCAACCACTTCATTTTTTTTACCCAAATAAGAAGGGTAAACTAAAGTAGCTTTAAAGCCACTAACAAAAGGCTTAGCTACTACTTTTAGGGTGCTTTCTTTTGAATAAAACTCACTGGCATAAAAACGGAAATCGGTATTTTTTTGAAGGTTTTTAAAAGTATAGCCGAAATGGAGCTTATCCTTTTTCTCCATTTTAAAGCGGTTGCCGTTTATCTCTAAATACACCTCTGCGGGCAGTTCTTCACCTGTGACTTTCAAGTCTAAGTCAAAATCTTCGTTTTGCATTGCCTCCAATTCAGAGTTCTCAATGCTAAACGCAAAAGGGGCTTCTTGCTCATAGAAAGTGCCGTAATTTACAATGCGTTTAGTACCTTCTGTAATAATACGGCTATTGGTAAACAGCACAACCACAAGTAATAGCACAGGAATTAGTGCATATTTCAGATATTTATAGTTGGTTTTTAAGTTTATGGCTGCTTTAAAGGGAACGGGGTTTAACTCTGCAATTTTTTGGTTAATACTAGCTTGTATAAGCGCTGATTGGGCTGTATTAAGCCCTTCATTATGTTTTAGTTGCAGGGTGTTGAGCAGTTTGTCTTTTACATCAGTAAAATGGCTACCTATAATTTGTGAGGCTTGCTCGTAACTAATTATACTGCCAAACCGATAAAGTTTTGAAAGGGGAATAAAAATAAAGCGAACCAATACATAAGCCGTAAGTCCCAGCCAAGTGAAAAACAATATACCGCGCCAAACGCTGTTTAAGCGGCTATAATATTCTAAAACCGCTGCTACTAAAAGAGCAACCACCAATATACCTACAGCATATATAGCCCCCTTTATGAGACGGTTTTTGTAATACTTGCGTATAAACTCATCTAATTTTGCTATAAGAATATCGTAGCTGTTTGTGCTTGTTTGCATCATTTATTTACCCGCAAAAGTTTGTCCAAATTTTATTCATTATCGAAATATAACGATAGATACTTTTGAAAGATACAATGTAAACGAAAGAATGGCTGTATTTGTGATAAATGGATAGGTTTTTTCTACGAAAAGAAATTTACCAAAACCATAACACTAGTGTATCTTATATTGCAATAGCTAATTATATCTCTTAATGAAAAACATTAAAACGCTGATACTTGCTATATTTCTGCTTGCAACTCAAAATTTGTTTTCACAAATTGATATTCCTTCAAGGGTAAGTTTTAACTATATCGATTTGCTTAACTATACCGGCTTTACTCGTAATGAAATAGCTGCGAGGGTGAAAAAAGCTATTTTTAATAATGACATAAAATTTTATAACGACGCTGCACTTAAAAATGAGTTAGCTTTTAATGAATTGCTTAAAAAAATTACTGCAAAAGAAAATATTCTTTTATCTAACCCAACAAACCCTGATGACCCTTATGATTTAATTGACACATTTGTTTATTATGAGGCTTACCCTGATGATTTTGTTTTTGCCAGTAGTTTATCTGTTGAGTGTATTAATGAAAATGGGTTTAAGTTTTATTTAAAACATAAGGATGTAGAGAAACTCTTAAACGCAAGCCATATCAGTACAATAAACTTTTTAAAGAAAAATGGCACAACCTATATTTCAGACAAAAGCCTACTCCCTTTTGCAAAACTTCAAATTAAAAAACTTGGACAATTCTTATACGATTATGGAATGGAAGAAGGCATAAATGTTTACTATAATAATTATTTAAACCAAGTGTATTCGAAAGAAGAAATTAAAGATAGAGTATTAATAAAAAAAGTAAAGCAAATTCAAAACCCTGAAAACCCAAATGATATTTACGATTTAATTGACACTGTAGTAGTATCTGATTATAACCCTGATTCGATTAAATTTATTCGACTTGGTTTTATGTGGGAAACAAAAAACTTTGAAATCAAAGCAAAGTTTCACTCTATTGCGCCAACATTTAAACCCTATGCTGAGGGGCTTATATTACCTTCAACTCCTATATTCCATATCAAGGCTGAAGATTATCTTAAAACATTATCAAAAGACGAAAAAGAATTTTGGGAGTATTTTTATACGTTTCTATTGCAGAATTATACAACAAACGGCAATTATAATTATTATACTGAAGAAAATATTGAGCAAAAAATCCCGAAATAAAGAAGCTTGTTTTGGTTTATAGCAGTAATCAACATTACTCTTAAAAACTCTTTTGGCATATAAGTATTATAATATTAACAAAATGCTAATTTTGCGCAACCAACCAAATGCCTACAAATGACTCTTATGCGTTTTAAAGCGCTAGAAATAGCGCAAAACCGTCAACCTGTTAAAGTTGAAACCCCCTCTCACAAAATTTCTGACTACTACGGTGCCAATGTTTTTGGCGAAACTGCTATGCGCCAATACCTCAGCAAAGAGGCAATTACCGCAATAAATGATGCTAAAAATAAAGGCACTAAAATTGACCGTAAAATGGCAGATATTATTGCTGCCGGCATGAAACAATGGGCTATGAGCAAAGGGGCAACCCACTACAGCCACTGGTTTCAGCCACTTACAGGTGCAACTGCTGAAAAGCATGACGCATTTTTTGAGCCTATTGATGCCAACAGCGCTATGGAGCGTTTCAGTGGCAATGCATTAGTACAACAAGAGCCTGACGCATCAAGTTTTCCTAGTGGTGGCTTGCGTAATACTTTTGAAGCGCGTGGCTATACTGCTTGGGACCCTTCATCTCCTACTTTTGTTATTGGCAAAACGCTAAGCATACCTACCATATTTGTATCGTATACAGGTGAGGCACTGGACTACAAAGCACCTTTATTAAAAAGCTTACACTTTATAGATACTGCTGCAACAGAGGTTTGCAAGCTATTCGACCCTGAAGTAAATAAAGTAACAGCATCTTTAGGTATTGAACAAGAATACTTTTTGGTGGATGAGGCATTATACAATGCCCGCCACGATATGATTTTAACAGGGCGTACTTTGGTAGGCTATTCATCAGCCAAAGGCCAGCAGTTAGAAGACCACTATTTCGGCTCGATCCCCGACCGTGTAATGGCATACATGATAGATTTTGAGACCGAGGCGTTAAAACTGGGTATTCCATTACAAACACGCCACAACGAGGTGGCACCGGGTCAGTTTGAGTGTGCACCTATGTTTGAGGAAGTGAACCTTGCCGTTGACCACAATCAACTGCTAATGGACTTGATGGATAAGGTAGCACGCCGTCATCACTTTAAAGTTCTATTGCACGAGAAACCGTTTGATGGCATAAACGGTAGCGGTAAGCATAACAACTGGAGTTTGATAACTAATACAGGTATTAATCTTCTATCTCCGGGCAATACTCCATTAAATAATCAACTGTTCCTTACCTTCTTTATCAATGTAATTAAAGCGGTTGACGATCATGCAGATTTATTGCGCGCCAGCATAGCCAGTGCTTCTAACCAACACCGTTTAGGTGCAAACGAGGCACCACCTTCAATTATCTCAATATTTATTGGTAGCCAATTAACCAAAGTGTTAGAAAACTTTGAAAAGAGTAATACCAATGCCGGTAATGATGAAACAGCGGCAATAAACGTAAATAAAATACCTGAGATACTTTTAGACAATACAGACCGTAACCGTACCTCTCCTTTTGCCTTCACAGGTAATAAATTTGAGTTTAGGGCTGTAGGCTCACAACAAAACTCAGCCTCGCCTATGATAGTTTTAAATACTATTATGGCAGACCGTTTAACACAGTTTAAAAACGAGGTAGATAGCCTGATTAAAGGGGGTAAACCAAAAGAAGATGCTATAAACGAGGTGTTACGCACCTATATTTCAGAAGCTAAGCGTGTATTATTTGAAGGTAACGGATATGGCGACGAATGGGTAGCAGAAGCAGAAAAACGCGGTTTAAGTAACATAAAAGATGTACCTAGTGCATTAAAAGCATACGTTTCTGAAAAGAGCAAAGCAGTATTTGCAAATAACAAAATTATGAACGAGCGTGAAATAGCGGCACGCTACGAAATACTATTAGAAAGCTTTATAAAGAAAATACAAATAGAAAGCCGTGTGTTGGGAGATTTAGCAAATACAAGTGTTATACCAGCAGCAATAAGCTTTCAGCATAAACTTACAGAGTCTGCCAGCGCCATGAAAGACTTTGGTTTAACCGATGACAATTATAAAGTGGCCATTGATGCAATTAAAGAAGCATCAGAGTATATTAATACCATTAAAACTTCAGTATATAAAATGGTTGAGGAGCGCAGGGTTGCCAACGCTTTAGGAAGCCATGAAGATTGTGCTGCTGCTTATTCTGAAAAAGTTAAAGCATATTTTGATGTAATTAGAGAGGCATCGGACAAACTGGAAAGAATAGTTGAAGATACGCTTTGGCCGCTACCCAAATACAGAGAATTATTATTTGTTAAGTAAACAACAAATGTCTCATAACATTAAGGCGTCTAAAAAAGGCGCCTTTTTTTGTATCTTTTTCAATACTTCATTCTTATATAGTTTAAAATATAGATACTTAACTTGCTTTAAAACTTAAAAAAATTTGCAAAAGCCTTTCTATTTGTTGATTTTTGACAATTGCAAGAAGAAGAGTTTCTAGCTAAATGAAACTATATATGAAAAATATACCCATCCGCTTACTAGTTTTTGTTTTTAGTTTATCAATAATAATTTCATCGTGTAGTAAGAAAACACGACAAGATGCTGATGAGGCATGGACTAAAAAAGAGTTTGCCAAAGCAGCAGATATTTACAGAGACATTTATAGAGATATTCCTAAAGAAGAGAGACCCGAAATAGCTTTTAAAATTGCAAACGGGTACCGCTTATATAACAATTATAAAAACGCCTTTAGGTGGTATCAACGTGCTGAAAAAGCTAAATACGGTCCCGAAGCAATTCTTTGGCAAGCCAGAATGCAAAAAAGGCAAGAACAATATGCCGAGGCTATTATTTTGTTTAATAAATACCTGAAAGAAGTACCTAATGATAAAGAAGCACAGAATGATTTAAAAGGTGCCGAGCTTGCTTTAAAATGGACTGAAAGTCAAGAATGTGTATTATTTAAAGTTCAGAATGTAAAAAAATTAAATACCAATCGTGCTGATTACTGTGCTTATCCTATGAAAAAGGATGGTGTTGTTTTTACTTCTGACAGAGACGGCGGACTAAATAAAAGGACTTACGGCTGGACGGGTAATGGCTACCACGACCTTTATTTTGCAACCTTTAAAAGACGTAGAGGGAGAATTAGTATTAACAGACCCACGCTTTTAAAAGGTGCTGCCAATACCAAATATAATGACGGCGCTACAACCTTAAACTCTAAAGGTTCTGTTATGTACTATACACAGTGTGGTGGCCCTAAAGGAGACTACTACACCTGCCAAATTTATCAAAGTAACCGCAAAGGTCGCGACAATTGGGACGACCCTATAATGCTTCCTTTTTGCGACACATCATATACATACGGACACCCATCATTATCTCCTGATGGTAGTACATTATATTTTTCATCAGATATGCCGGGCGGACATGGGGGTAAGGATATATGGATGGTGAAATATGTGAAGCGTGGAAAAACATGGGGAGATCCTATTAATTTAGGTCCTTCCATTAACACCAAAGGCGATGAGATGTACCCATCAATTGCCCCTGATAACAAAACCCTGTATTTTTCATCAACCGGCCATGTAGGAATGGGTGGTTTAGATATGTTTAAAGCCACAGGTACAGGTGATGAGTGGAGTACACCTGAAAACTTAAAATACCCTTTAAACTCGGGAGCTGACGATTTTTCATTGGTATATAAATACAAAGACAATACATCAGGCTACTTCACTTCAAACCGTAATGGCGGTAGAGGTAATGATGATATTTGGGAGTTCTTCCCGGTACCCCAAGAATTTAAAATCTCAGGTGTAGTAAAAGATTGTAAAACAGGTTTACCTGTTAAAAATGCAGGGGTATTTATTTCTAATGATAAAGACAGTAACAAAATAGTATTGCGTACCGATAAAAACGGTTTTTACTCTATGCCCTTGACAAGGGATGTAAGCTACGAGCTTTATGCTGACAAAAATGAAGATTTTTATACAGGAAGCTTACAAGCAATACAAAGCACCAAGAACTTAATTTGCTCTAAAAACTTAGTGCAAAACTTTGAAATGTGCCGCCTAGACCTTGAACGTATGTTTAACGTACGCGGTATTTTATACGATTTAGATAAGGCGTTTATCCGCCCTGATGCTGCTAAAATACTTGACGACTCGGTGGTTTCATTGTTAAAACGTTTCCCAACAGTAACAATTGAATTAGGTTCGCATACTGACTGTCGTGCATCGCATGAGTATAACCGCGATTTGGCACAACGCCGTGCGGACTCTGCAGTAGCTTATATTATTTCAAAGGGAATTGACTCTGCCCGTTTGGTAGCAAAAGGGTATGGAGAGGATTCACTATATGTGAAAAAGTGTAAGTGTGATCTATCTGATACAAGGAATATTTGTACAGAGTGGGAGCACCAGCTAAACCGTCGTACAACCGTTAGAATTACAAGTGTAGACTATTATACTAATGAAGAAAAGCAACGCCGTGAGGCTATAAGAGAAGCGGAAAAACAACAACGCGACAAATTGCTTCAACAAAACGCTCCTAAAAAAGAAAACGACCCTCAAGCTGAACGTGAAAGAAAACGTAAACAACGTGAGTTGGAGAGACAGAAAAAACTTGAAGAGCGTAAACGCAAAGCTGAAGAACGTAAGCGCAAACTAGAGCAGAAGAAAAAAGAGCGTGAAGAGAAACTTAGAAAGCAAAAAGAAGAACGCGAGAGAAAACGTAAAGAGCGTGAAAAAAAATAGAAAATAGTTTTTTAACTAACCTATAAAACCAAAGTAAACCCCAATAAGATTTCTTTATTGGGGTTTCTTATTTTCTAGTCAAATGGAAATAAGAAAAGGTATTAGTAGTTTTGCCAGCATAAAATCCCTTTGATTTTTTAAGCAAACACAATATGAGTGATAAATATGCCCTTAGAGGAGTTTCATCAGGAAAAGAAGATGTACATGCAGCCATTGAAAATATTGATAAAGGGCTATACCCTAAAGCATTTTGCAAAATAGTTCCCGATTATTTAGGTAACTCTAAAGACCATTGTGTAGTAATGCATGCCGATGGGGCAGGCACAAAATCGTCATTGGCATATATATACTGGAAAGAAACCGGAGATTTAAGCGTTTGGAAAGGAATTGCACAGGACGCTGTAGTGATGAATACCGACGATTTATTGTGTGTAGGTATTACAGATAATTTTCTGTTGTCGTCAACCATAGGGCGAAATAAGAACTTAGCTCCCGGTGAGGTAATAAAAGCCATTATTGAGGGAACTGAAGAGTTTATAGAAACCATGAGAGCCTATGGAGTAAATATTCATAGTACAGGAGGCGAAACTGCTGATGTGGGCGATTTAGTAAGAACCATAATTGTAGATAGTACCGTAACAGCCCACACCACCAGAAAAGGGATTATAGACAATAAAAATATAAAAGCAGGAAATGTAATAGTAGGCTTAGCCAGCTACGGGCAAACTACTTATGAAACTGAATATAATGGCGGCATGGGCAGTAACGGGTTAACATCAGCCCGCCACGATGTGTTTGACAAAGAATACCGCAGCAAATATCCTGAAAGTTTTGACCCATTGGTAAATGAAGAGCTTATTTATGCCGGTAATTTGAAACTAACTGATAAAATTGAAGACAGCCCGCTTGATGCAGGAAAAATGGTGCTCTCTCCTACCCGCACATATTTGCCTGTAGCTAACGAAATTTTCAAAGAGCATAAACAAGCTATTGATGGCATTATCCATTGTAGCGGGGGCGCACAAACTAAAATATTACACTTCGTAGATAAACTAAAGGTTGTGAAAAACAATATGTTTGCCTTACCTCCGCTATTCAAAACCATTCAAGAGCAATCAGGCACACCACTAAAAGAGATGTATAAGGTATTTAATATGGGGCACCGACTAGAGTTCTATACCGATGAAAAAACTGCCGAAAGCATTATAGCCATTTCAAAAAGCTTCAACCTTGATGCACAAATTATCGGTTATACAGAGCCTAGTGATAAAAAAGAATTGGTAATAGAAGCAATGGGAGAAACTTTAGTTTATTAAGCCTCTCCTGTTTAATTATCTAACAATAGAAGCTTGTACCAGCTCCCAACATTCGTTAGTAGAAAGGTTTTCCCATTTTACCAAGCCATAACCTTTTGCCCAATAAAGGTTAACATCATCACCGTCATAAAGTACACAGTTATTAATAAATACTTTGGCTACGTTAGTATATGCAAAACCATATATGTTTAGTACATCGTAAACCTCTTTAACTTCATATCTTGAGTTTTGTATACCTGTAACGCCCCAATCGCCTTGCCTTAGCGGAAATTTATGTATAATGCTTTTACCCACTACAGTATTTCCGTTATACTTGGTGCAAGAAAATAAGTAGCAAGGAAAAATATCTTTGTTGTTATCAAAACACTCTTTTCGCTCTCTAGTGTCTAAACTATATTCAAAAGTATAGTTAGCGGTTTTGTACTGAACACTTTTCATTTCGTGGCGTTCATCTCTTTTCCCTTTAGGCCAATACAAAAAATTTCTGTAAACCCTAAGCGTATCATATTTATTACTTGTTGTATTTTGATATACGAAAAAAGAGTTAGGTTTAAACAAATAATACTCTAAATACTCTTCGGGGATAGTAAACTCATCGGGTTCTTTAAGCTTAGAGCAGGCACTATTGACAAAAATACCCACTACATATAGTACTGCAACTATTGAAAGTTTTTTCATTAACTAAATATCAAAACTAGGGTTTTAAAAGAACAAAAGGGTTATTGGCTAATGATGGTTCAAAAGATTTTTTATCAGTAATCAATATTCTAAAACTTAGAAGGATTGTTAGGTTACCTTTCCTATTTTTGCGCCACTATGTACAGAACAAATACTTGTGGCGAGCTTACAATAGAAAATGTAGGGCAAACGGTAACATTATCAGGTTGGGTAGCCAGAACTAGAGAGTTTGGTGGTATGACCTTTGTTGATTTGCGAGACCGTTACGGTATAACCCAGTTGGTTTTTAATATGGAAACCGATGCGGACTTGTGTGAAAAAGCCAGAGAATTGGGTCGTGAGTTTGTAATACAAGCCACCGGTAAAGTTGCTGAGCGTAGTAATAAAAACCTAAAGATACCTACGGGTGAAATTGAAATTATTACCCAAGAATTTAAAATACTAAATGCGGCTAAAACCCCACCGTTTACTATTGAAGAAAATACCGACGGCGGTGAAGAACTACGCATGAAATACCGCTATTTAGACCTTCGCCGTGATGTGGTACGGGGTAATTTGGAGTTACGCCACCGCTTAGCAAAAGAAACCCGTAATTACTTAGATACACAGAAATTTATTGAGGTAGAAACACCTGTATTAATAAAATCTACTCCTGAGGGAGCGAGAGACTTTATAGTGCCTTCACGTATGAACGAGGGGCAGTTTTATGCTCTACCCCAAAGCCCGCAAACCTTTAAACAACTGTTAATGGTTTCAGGCTTCGACCGCTATTTTCAAATAGTGAAATGCTTTAGAGATGAAGATTTACGTGCCGACCGCCAACCTGAATTTAGCCAGATAGACTGCGAGATGAGTTTTGTTGAGCGAGAAGATGTTTTACAAACTTTTGAAGGTATGGTGAAATACCTGTTTAAAACCATAAAAGGTATTGATGTAGAGGATTTCCCGCGTATGACCTATGCCGATGCTATGAAATATTATGGTAGCGACAAGCCCGACACCCGTTTTGATATGAAGTTTGTGGAATTGATTTCTCCCGTTGAAGGTGAAGGAGTAATGGAACGCAACACAGGCTTTAAGGTATTTGATGATGCTGAAATAGTAGTAGGCATTTGTGCTAAAGGCTGTGCTACATACACCCGCAAGCAATTGGATGCCTTAACAGACTTTGTAAGAGACCCTAAGCGTGGAATGAGCGGTATGATATGGGCTAAGGTTGAAAACGGGAACATTAAAAGCAGCGTAGACAAATTTTTTAATGATGAGCAAAAACAAGCTTGGGCAAACGCTTTTGATGCGGAAGACGGAGACCTTATACTGATACTTGCAGGGGACACTAATAAAACCCGTAGCACTTTAAACGATGTTCGCTTAGAAATGGCAAACCGTTTAGAGTTAAGAGATAAAAACAAATTTGCACCGCTTTGGGTAGTTGATTTTCCATTGCTAGAATGGGGCGAAGAAGAAAAACGCTGGTTTGCCATGCACCACCCTTTCACATCTCCTAACCCTGAAGATATGGACAAAATGGATACTGACCCAGGTGCCGTGCGAGCTAATGCCTATGATATGGTGATAAACGGAGTAGAAATTGGTGGTGGGTCAATCCGTATTCACGATAGGGAACTACAATCTAAAATGTTTGATTTATTGGGCTTTAGCAAAGAAGAAGCACAAGAGCAGTTTGGCTTTTTACTGGGTGCTTTTGAGTACGGTGCACCTCCGCACGGCGGTTTGGCTTTCGGGTTCGACCGTTTATGCTCTTTATTTGGCGGAAGCGACAGTATTAGAGATTTTATTGCCTTCCCTAAAAACAATGCAGGGCGTGATGTAATGATTGATGCTCCAAGTGCAATAAACCCCAAACAGTTGGATGAATTAGGGCTAAAACTAACTTAGCTTACTATTTTTATACTTTTCTAAAAAAGTATAAGCAACAGTAGGGCATTTTGTGTTCTCTTTTTAAATATGAGAAGCCTTGTTTTATTTATTGCAGTTTTTTGTTTGAGTTTTGCCCTTAATGCTCAAAACACACCTCCAACACTAAAAGTACAATCTGTTGTCGCATTATATGGGCAGCTAGTGTGTATTGATATTGAAACCGAAGACCTTGATGGTGATAGTGTTTTTATAGGCTCTAATGCACAAATACCTCAATCTACTTTCACAAGTACAAACTCTCAGAAAAAACAAGCAACAGGCTCATTCTGTGTTACTATTGAGCGAGGCGTTCACTCTTATCATTTGCCATACACTATGGTATTTTATGCTACAGACAAAAAAGACACAGTTTACAGAAGTTTTAACTTGACTATAATGAACCACCCCTACAAAGTGCGCCCGATAGTAAAATGGCTCACTAATTCTTCATTTGAAATAGATGTAAAAGGAGATAAAAATGAGCCTTGGGAATCGTATTCGGGTTTGAAGTTTGAAACCAAAATATTTGACACTAATAAAAACCTGTTACTTACCGATACTAATAGGGTGATTACTTTTAATGCCTCAGCTTATGAGAAATATATACTTTATGTATCGTATTTAACCTCTTATCCTGCTTTATACGTTACAAGAGACACCCTTTACCCCAATCAGTATGTGAGTACCCACTCACTTTTTTCTCAAAATCTCAAAGTTTACCCTAACCCCACTACAGATAAGGTTTTTATTGATAATCTCCCTCAAGATGTAAAGGCTATACGTTTATTTGATGCTCTGGGAAAAGAAATTAAGATAACTATGAACCAAAACTCAATATTATTAAATCATTTACCAAATGGGATTTATTGGGTGGCTATTGAAACCTCGAAAGGTGCTTTATCAAGACAAAAGATTATAAAAACAACTTACTAAACTGGATATGAAGACCTTACTACTTATATTTTCACTCATATTTTATGTGGAGATAAGCGCTCAAAACAACCCTCCAACTATAAAAGCTCAATCACAACATGCCTTGTATGGATTACAAGTTTGTATTGATATAGAAACTGAAGATAATGATGGAGACAGTGTTTTTATAGGTTTTATAACTAAAATATCCCAATCTATATTTACACAAACCAACTCATTCAAAAAATTTGCAACAGGTTCGGTTTGCTTAACCACAACTCGCGGCACCCATTCAGACCAACAACCAAATGCTATGGTTATTTATGCAACTGACAAAAAAGACACAACATTTAAAACTGTTTCGGTTACCATTCCCAGATACCCCCATACTGTTCGTCCTGTAATAGAAAAACTAAATTATAATACCTTTAAAATTGGTGTTAAAGGTGATAAAAATGAACCGTGGGAAGATTATAAGGGCTTAAAACATGAGATTAGAATTTTTGACTCTAATAATAATTTACTTCTAAAAGACACTAATCAAGTATACACATTCACAGCTCCTACGTACGAAAAATATATTCTTTATGTAGTTTATACTACATCAACACCTGCCCTTCATGCTACAAGAGATACACTATACCCTGACATGAATGTGAGTACTCACTCACTTTCTTATCAAAACCTAAAAGTATACCCTAACCCAACAACAGGCACCGTTTTCATAGAAAACCTGCCACAAGATGTAGAAACCATAGTTGTAAATGATGTTTTAGGAAAAGAACTAAAGCAATTACAACACACTAAGTCTTTCACTATAGAAAATTTACCTACAGGTATTTATTGGGTAGAATTTAGAAACTCACAAGGAGTTTTAGCCAGAAAAAAGCTAATTAAAACCGATTAATCGTTTTGCTTTAAAACCTTTAAACGAACCTCCTCTATACGGGCACTTTCTTGTTTTAATACGGTTATTTTAAAGCCATCTAAAGCAAGTTTCTCACCCGCCTCAGGTATATCCTCATGCTGGGCAATAATGAAGCCTCCAAGAGTTTCATAATCTCCTTCAGGTATATTCAAGTCATAGGTTTCGTTCAGGTAATCCACCTCTAATCGTGCTGAAAACTCAAACTCAACATCACTAATCTTTTTCTCTAAAAGTTCCTCTACATCGTGTTCGTCATCAATATCACCAATAATCTCCTCTAAAATATCTTCAAGAGTAACTATACCTGCCGTACCTCCAAACTCATCCAATACCAGTGCTATACTTTTCCGCTCGGCGGTAAAACGCTTTAGTAAATCACTGGCAGGAGTAGATTCCGTTACCATAATAATAGGTATCAAAATATGTTTAATTTGCTTGGGCTGCTTAAACATATCGGCCTGGTGTGCATAGCCTATAATATTATCAATGGTTTCCTGGTAAAGCAGTATGCGCGAGTGCCCGCTACTTATAAACAATTGATATAGTTCTTCAATATTCTCATTTAGTTCTATACCAACCACATCCGTACGGGGCAGCATACAATCGCGGGCCTTTAGTTTATCAAAATCCAGCGCGTTCTTAAACATCTCGGCGTCCACATCCGTATCCTCATCCAAATCCATATTAGCACTTTCGCTTATGTATTGGTCAAGGTCTATTTTAGTAAAAGAGTGGTTTGCTTTTTTGGGTAAGGGGGTTTTTGTAAATGTTTTAAGCATACCCATTGCTACCCACTCTGCAAAACGTGTTATGGGCAAGAAAAGAAAATAAAAAACCCTGAATGGCAGTACCAAAGCAAACAGCATCCTATCAGGGTTGGCTCTGAAAATAACCTTAGGCAAAAACTCAGCAAATATGAGTACTATAATGGTAGAGATAATTGTTTGTACCAATAAAATAAGAATCTCATTTTCATAGGGGGTAGGTAATATGCCCCGCATAGCTCTTTCTATTACCATACCCATATAAATACCGTAAATAACTATTACTACATTGTTACCTACAAGTGTGGTACTTATAAAGCGTGAAGGTTCTTTTACATAACCGCCTAAAATGCGTGCAATAAAACTCCCTTGCGTTTTTTTAAGCTCAATACGCAACTTGTTAGCGGTAATAAAGGCAATTTCAATTCCGGAAAAGAAGGCTGATAGCGTGAGTGTTATTATGATTATAAGCCAACTATAATAGTCCATTTAGGGGTACAACAGTAACTACTACAAAGAAACACATTTTTATTAGATGTTATGATACTCTTTTATACACGGCTAACTTGTATGTTTGTGCAGTGGGCAATGTATACGACATATTGATTTTAGGGGCAGGCCCTGCAGGAGCTTCCGCAGCTTTAGCACTTAAAAATAGTGGCTTAAAAGTAGCTTTGGTTGATAAAGCCTCTTTCCCACGTCATAAAACTTGTGGCGATGCCATTCCCGGCCCAACGCTAAAGGCACTAAAACAAATAATTCCTGATTTTGATAGTGAGTTGAAACAACTCAAGCTAAAGCAAAGCATTAAGCATTGCCATATTGTTGCACCAAATAATAAAACTATAATTATTGACTGGCAGGCTGAAGCTTATAACTCTCCCCGTGAAAGTTTCGATGATTTTCTCTTTAATCAGGTAAAAAAGCATACCGACACCATCATTTTTGAAGGCTTTGAGGCAAGCGATATTAGTTACAACGAGGGCACTTGGACTTTAATCCAAAGAAATACATCGGAACAATTGCAAGCCAAACTATTAATTGGCTGTGGCGGGGCAAACTCTGTTTTAGCCAAACATGTAGCCCAACATAAGCTAGACAGAGAAAGGCATTGCACTGCTGTTGCTGCTTATTATGAGGGCATAAACAGTGATGATTTAACCAACAAATTCTATTTATTTAAAAACTATTTGCCCGGCTATTTCTGGGTATTTCCGTTGGGGAACAACACTTTTAACGTAGGTTTTGGCATCGTATCAAGCGAAGCGGCCAAACACAATATAAAATTACGTGAGGTAATGACTAATATTATTAGCCATGAACCTACTGTGAAACCACTATTTAGTAACGCAAAGCAAACATCGGAAGTTAAAGGGTTCGGGCTGCCTATTGGCGGGAAGAATATACATATCAGTGGTGAAGGCTTTATGCTTGCAGGCGATGCTGCCTCACTAATAGACCCGTTACAAGGGCATGGTATAGACAAAGCAGCATATAGCGGTGTTTCTGCTGCTAAACAAGCCATTAAATGTTTTGAGGCAGAAAACTTTTCAGCCGAGTTTATAAAGCAATATGACGACGAGGTATATGCAAAATATGGTGTTGAACTAAAGCGCAATTACAAACTGATGCGTATGCTGAATAAGCAACCTTGGGTGGTAAATGCTGCTGCCAGATTTGCAAATATCCCTTTTGTGAAAAAAGCTGTATTGAAGAATTTTTAATTTATTTCAGCCTCACCTTAATCCTCTAATAATAACATAAAGGGAAGCTATAGCATAAGCTCGTCATTGCAAGGTTGTGCGAAGCAATCTGCATGAGATTGATACAATAAAGGTTGCTTCACATGCCTAAGAAGCCTTGATCGCAATAACGGTAACGGTTATTTTATTGATTTGATACTGTACTTTCTAACGAAAAGGGTACTAATACCCCATTGTTATAAATAGGTACAATGTCTGTAACATCTTGCTTAAGGCAAAGGGGCACATCATCAACACCCAATCGTTCAAAGCGTTGTGCGTGGTTACTTCTACGCAAAAAACCCTCTAAATCTCTCGAGCTTGATTGATATAAGCTTAGTGCTGTAATACAAGCATCGCTACTTATATCAAAATTTTCTTTAATCCTATTTAAAACAGCCCCTGCAAATACAGTATCTTCTAGGTTAAACTTATTTTTCCATCCTGCACATGCTAAAACTACGGATTGCTCCCACTCAATCAGTTTATTGCATAAGGCAATAATATTGGTAAAAGCCCCGGTTAGTATTTTATCGGCTGCTTTGCACTGGTGCAAGGTATGTGTTCCGTTAGTAGTAGTTAATACAATGGTTTTTCCTTTTACTATTTCAGGAGTAAAGCTTTCCGGCGAGTTGCCCAGTGTAAACCCTTCAACCTTCTCTCCGTTTCGTTCTGCTGCTACAACAAAATCTTTTCCCAAATACTCACGTGCTTCTTCAACAGTTTCAGCAGGAATAATCCGTTCAGCCCCATTAATAAAGGCATAGCACATAGTAGTAGTAGCACGTAAAACGTCTATAACCACAACTACTTTGCCTTCTAAATCATAGTAAGGCACTAAAGCAGGAGAAAATATTACTTCAGCAGTAGGTTCCAAAATAGTTATTAATTAAGCAGTTGCTTTCAGCACACCCAGTTCATGCCCCACCTTGGTAAATGCAGCTATAGCTTTCTCTAAATGATGACGCTCATGCCCCGCAGATACTTGTACACGAATACGCGCCTGCCCTTTGGGTACAACAGGGAAAAAGAAGCCGATAACATAAATACCTTCTTCTAATAATTTAGCTGCCATATTTTGTGCTATAACAGCATCATAAAGCATTATAGGTACTATAGCGTGTTCACCTGGTTTAATGTCAAACCCTGCTTTGGTCATTTCACTGCGGAAGAACTTGGTATTTTCTTCCAACTTGTCGCGTAGCTCGGTAGTTTCACTCAACATATCTAAAACAGCAATACTTGCCCCTGTTATGGAAGGAGCTAATGTATTTGAGAATAAATATGGACGAGAGCGTTGGCGCAACATATCAATAATTTCTTTTTTACCTGATGTGAAACCGCCCGATGCTCCACCAAGTGCTTTACCCAAAGTACCGGTAATTATATCTATACGTCCCAATACTCCGCGATACTCATGCGTACCACGCCCGTTTTTACCCATAAAACCGCTGGCATGGCATTCGTCTATCATTACAAGGGCTTTATACTTATCTGCCAAATCACAAATCTTATCCAATTGGGCAATAGTACCGTCCATACTAAACACCCCATCGGTAACAATCATGCGGTTTTTGCAATGTTGTGTAGCTTTCAGTTTCTCTTCCAAATCAGCCATATCGTTGTGGTTATAGCGGTGGCGTTCTGCCTTGCATAAACGAACACCGTCAATAATACTGGCATGGTTCAACGCATCACTAATTATAGCATCTTCCGCACCCAGTAAAGGTTCAAAAACACCCCCATTAGCATCAAAAGCCGCGGCATATAGTATAGTATCTTCCGTGCCTAAAAATTTGGCTAGTTTTTCTTCCAGTTCTTTATGAATATCCTGCGTTCCGCATATAAAACGTACCGATGACATTCCGTAACCATGTGTATCAATAGCTTTTTTTGCGGCTTCAATTACTTTGGGGTGCGATGAAAGACCTAAATAGTTATTGGCGCAAAAGTTTATTACCTCTTGCCCGGTATTCAGTTTTATATCTGCCCCTTGCGGTGAAGTAATTATTCGCTCGCTTTTATATAATCCGTTGTCTTTAATTTCTTGAAGTTCTTTTTCCAGTATAGGTTTTAGAGTATCGTACATAATCGCTTATTTCTAAATTTTAAGGAACTACAAATGTATTGTTTTTATGAAAACGGCTAAGGATAAATACTTTTAATTACTTTCGAAAAAATCCATTTTGCAATGAATAAATTTATTGCCTTCCTCCTTATTTTACTTGTTGCCCCTCTTCTAGGAGGGATATACGGTATATTACACGACCAACTTACCTATACCCTGTCTGAAGAATACTATACTAAGTTTAAGTTCATACAATTTGGAATTATACATTGGGATATTGCTGAAAACATAGGCACCGGAAAAAGCTCCTGAGATAATTTTAAGTACTCCAAGGCTTGGTGTTGCTGTTGTAGGTTTTTTAGCCACTTGGTGGGTAGGTTTATTTATAGGTTTTATACTCGGAGTTGTGGGATTTATTCATAACAATGGGAATAGAATGTTTAAAGTTACCCTTAAAGCATTTCTGCTAACCGTTATTATTGCTTTGGTTATAGGGTTGCTAGGCTTGGTTTATAGAAAAATAGTTTTAGTTCCCAACCCTCCTGATTGGCATTTGCCCGATAACCTTATTGCTAAAGACCGTTTTATAATGGTAGGCAGTATGGACAACTTCAGCTACCTGGGAGGATTGATAGGTTTGTTTGTAAGTATTGTATTTACCATACTACAAAAAAGAAAACACAAAAAGTCTTTAGGAGAAGCCCAAGGAAACCTGCCATAATAGCAGGTTTTTCATTACATAAAGATAGAGATGTCAGTACGGTTAGCGTCTTTATCCTATCGAAACGTATTTTTATCGATGAAAAAAAACTCTTGGTTTAGTTTTTGAGAAATGAGGGCTAAACGATTTGGAATTTTTTAACCCAAGAATAATAGATATTTTTGACGGTTTTTTAAACCTTTCCAAATACCATCCGTTAACAACGATATTAAGACACCGAATACATGCAGGAGAAGGAAAATTTTGAACGTCCTAAAGGTACCGACAATAAAAATCGAAACATAAATCCTTTCAACAAAAAGCCCAATAGCCCAAAAGGCAAATCATCAGGGCCAAAATTTAATTTATACTGGATATATGGTATAGTTGCATCACTATTAATGCTGATGCTGTTTTTCCCTAACTACAACAGCCCCAAAGAAATTACCAAGCGCGAGCTGGTTGATATGATTAAAAACCATGATGTTGGGAAAATTGTAATTGTAAACGAGAAAATTGCCGAAATATACCTTACTAAAGAAGCTCTTGAAAAAGAGGAATATAAAAGTAAGAAAAAATCAAAAGGACTTTTTGGGGATGATAGCCCGCATTTTCAGTTACAAACGGGTAACACTGAATCATTTAATAAGCTATTAGAAGACACCCAAGAAGGTTTTTCAGCCGATGAACGTATTTATGCTGAAGCCGATACCCGCAGGAATATTTTGCTTGAATTATTTCAGGTATTAGGCCCGATACTGCTAATACTGGTAATATTTTTATTCTTTATGCGCCGTATGAGTGGTGGTGCAGGCGGTGGTGCAGGTTCGCAGATATTCAACATAGGAAAATCTAAAGCCCAACTGTTTGATAAAGATACGCAGGTAAATGTTACTTTTAATGATGTTGCAGGACTAGAAGAAGCCAAAGTAGAGGTAATGGAAATTGTAGATTTCCTTAAAAACCCTCAAAAATATACCAACTTAGGAGGTAAGATACCTAAAGGTGCTTTGCTGGTAGGCCCTCCGGGTACAGGTAAAACGCTTTTGGCAAAAGCTGTAGCTGGTGAAGCCAATGTACCTTTCTTCTCGCTTTCAGGTTCTGATTTTGTGGAAATGTTTGTGGGTGTGGGAGCTTCAAGAGTAAGAGACCTATTCCGCCAAGCCAAAGAAAAAGCACCATGTATTATTTTTATTGATGAGATTGATGCTATAGGACGTGCCAGAGGCAAGAATATGGTTACAGGAGGTAACGATGAGCGTGAAAGTACTTTGAACCAGCTATTGACAGAAATGGACGGTTTTGGTACAGATACAGGAGTAATAATTATGGCGGCAACAAACCGCCCCGATGTGTTGGACAGTGCCCTTTTACGTCCCGGTCGTTTTGATAGACAAATAGCTATTGACAAACCTGATTTGGTGGGTCGTGAACAGATTTTTAAAGTACACCTTAAACCTTTGAAAATTGATGAGGATGTAGATGCTAAAAAACTATCGGCACAAACCCCCGGATTTGCGGGTGCAGAGATTGCTAATGTTTGTAACGAAGCTGCACTTATAGCTGCCCGAAGAGATAAAAAAGCTATTGATATGCAAGATTTTCAAGATGCTATTGATAGAGTAATCGGTGGGCTGGAGAAAAAGAACAAGATTATATCACCCGAAGAAAAGAAAATTGTCGCTTACCATGAAGCGGGGCATGCTATTGCAGGTTGGTTTTTAGAGTATGCCGACCCTTTGGTTAAGGTTTCAATTGTACCCCGTGGTGTTGCCGCTTTGGGATATGCACAATACTTACCCAAAGAACAGTACTTATACCGCCAAGAGCAATTGCTAGATATGATGTGCATGACTTTGGGAGGGCGCGCAGCCGAAGACATTATTTTCGGAAGTATAAGTACAGGTGCCCAAAACGATTTGGAGCGAATTACTAAAATGGCTTATGGCATGGTGACTATGTATGGTATGAACGAAAAGGTGGGTAATGTATCTTTTAACGACCCCCAAGGTGAGTTTGGCTATGGCAAACCATATAGCGACACTACTGCTGAACTTATTGACGAGGAAGTACGAAACATAATTAAAGAAGCTTATGAGCGTACTAAACAATTACTGAAAGAAAGAGGCAATGAGCTTGAAATTATAGCACAGGAGTTATTAGCAAAAGAAATAATTTTCCAAAGTGATTTGGAGAGATTAATTGGCAAACGCCCTTTTGATACTAAAACCAGCTATGAAGAGTATATGGATAAGGACAGTGAAGTAGCTCCCGAAAGCATTCGCAACGAAGCAACTACCAATGTTGAAGTTGAAGCACCAAAAACCGACGGGGCTGAAACTACAGAAAATGCTGACAAAACTGAATAAGCAAAACTTAATTTGATAATTAAAAAAAGCCTCACAAAATTATGTGGGGCTTTTTTATTAGGCATTAGTTTTTCACATAAACATTTCAGCACTAACAAAAACATTCTTCATTTATTACATTTGCTATTAAGCAATGGATAACATTACTCCCAAAGAGCAGATACTAAAAAAAGTTAGAGCAGGCTTGCTAAACAAAAAACCCGGGAAACAACCTGAGGTAGATTTGGAAAGCCCTATATATGAGGAGATGAGCGACCCGTTGCCCGAAGTTTTTGCCCAAAACTTTACCCAAGCAGGTGGAAAGTTTGTTTTTTGCCATAACAAGTTTGATTTGATTGATAGCTTGCTTGACTTGAAAGAAAACAAAAAGTGGGAAGACATTTACTGCTGGGATAAACAACTTAAAACCGAGTTTGACGACATTGATTTTGACTATATAGGTACGGATGAAGGGCTTGAAAATGCAGAAGTATCCGTAACCAGCTGTGAGTGTTTGGTAGCTAGAACCGGAAGTATAGTAACTACATCACTAAAAAATAGTAGAAGCTTAATAGTTGCACCTAAAACCCATATAGTAGTTGCTTGGATAAACCAGGTTGTACCTGACATTAAAGACGGATTAAAAACCATAAACAACAGCTATGGCAAAAACTTACCATCGGCCATAAACTTTATAACTGGCCCCAGCAAAACTGCTGATATTGAGATGCAACTGGTTACAGGTGTACACGGACCCAAAGAATTATATGTTTTTTTAGTTAACGAAAAACAATAATTAAACACAGAATTTTGACACAACTACCCGCCAATAAAAAAATATATTTCGCTTCAGATTTTCATTTGGGTGTTCCCAGCTATAATGATAGCCTTGCCCGTGAAAAACGACTGGTTACTTGGCTGGACAATGTGAAGCACGATGCAGCTGAAATATATTTGGTAGGAGATTTGTTCGATTTTTGGTTTGAATACAAAACCGTTATCCCCAAATACTTTACACGCCTTTTGGGTAAGTTGGCAGAGTTGCGGGATAATAACATACCTATAACCTTTTTTACGGGAAACCACGACATGTGGATGTTTGGCTACTTTGAAGAAGAACTGGGCATACCTGTTATTCGCCAGCCTATTGACAGAGAAATAAACGGTAAAAAATTTCATATAGCACATGGCGATGGTTTAGGTCCCGGTGATAAAGGCTATAAATTCATAAAAAAGGTATTTGCCAGTAAATTATGCCAGTGGTTATTTAGATGGTTACATCCCGATATTGGTATAGGCATTGCCAATTACTTTAGCGGTACAAGCCGAAAAAAAACCGGCGATAGCGATGCGAAGTTTTTAGGGGAGGAAAACGAATGGCTGGTTATTTATAGCAGAGAGAAGCTAAAAACACAGCACTACGATTTTTTTATTTATGGGCACCGCCATTTACCAATGGAAATTAAGCTTAATGATAGTAGCAAATACATTAACCTGGGCGATTGGATAAACCATTTCACCTATGCTGTTTTTGATGGTGAAACTGTAGAGCTAAAAAAGTTCGACTCTTAAGCCATAACAGATATCATCCCTAAAGCCACATCAGCTAGCTTTTCATTGCCTTTTATTTCAGCTTTTTGCTTCGCTGTTTCAGGCTTTATAGCTTTTGTAAATAGTTTCCAAGCCGTATCAGGGCTAATAATCACTTCTGCATCTGCAACTAACTTATTATCAGCTTTTGCCAATTGCCAGTCGTCTGTTGTTTTTGTTACCGCCCAGCTACCCCCAATTTCACTACTCACAGTAACCTTTGCTATAGTACCTTCTTTAGCTTTGGTTTTAGCATAGCGGTGGGGTAAGCCATACATCAAAGTATCAATAAAAGGATAAAACAACTCTTTGGTCATTAATCCATCCTCTTGTTTCACTGCATTGCGTATCTGTTGTTGGTGTATCCAACGTTCGGTATATTCTCTTGCCACATGCAGCCAGTTCTCACTTTCTTGCTCACCTGCCCAATCCACGGGGAAAACAGATTTTTCAAAAGGAGGTAAACTACCAAAATATTTGGCAACCGGTTCATTAGTTTGCTCTAAAAGCATAATAATAACTTCAGGGCTAAGCCTTACGGCAGTATTCACCCACTCGGCATTAATGGCATTGAGCCATTTTACTACATCTTTATAATTTCTGGTTTTGGGTGATGATGCCATTTGTTGCCCATCGCGTTGAAGTGATAAAGCCCTTAAATCACCATCAAGCAAATGTGCAGCCACATCTTTCACACTCCATAATCTTGCTATAGTATGTCTCTCCCAGTCATCTTGTTTTAAAGATTTTAAAAGCCCTGTTAATTTCTCACTAAGAATAGAAAAAAGAGGGTTCACCTCAATGGGCTTCACTTTATCGTCATCTATTACCAAATTCTGCAACTAAATTATCTTTTTTTACAAAAGTAGAGAATAAAACTTATGCTCTTTATATAGTTTATCAACTATTCGACGAGGGATTAGTTTTTTTAAAGTTTAGCGGCAATCAATCCAATACCATAACCTTGTAATTTAACTCTTTCTAAAAGTATGCTCTATAAGCTTCCCTGCAAACACATAATTCTTTAATTTCTAAAACCTTTATATACAATCATTAAAAAAATATGTACAACAAAACACTGAAAGTGTGCAATGTAAATGAAGTTATTACTTTTTAGTATTGTAGAAGCTACCGCAACAATGAAATTTTCAGGTCATACAGAAGAGTACATTGAACTAGCAACTCTCGAAACTCCAACTTGCACTATTTTTAAAGAACCTTATGAAAATAGCTTAACTGTACTATGGTTTGAAACAGATGATAATGAGTTTACTATTGATGGGATTAACCACCATTTTTCTAAAAACCAGATAGTTTTTCTTACTGAATTTCATAAAACTACCGTTAAAAAGAAAGGACGCACTAAATTCCTCAGGTTCAACCGCCCGTTTTATTGTGTTATAGACAATGATGATGAAGTAAGCTGCAAAGGATTATTATTTTTTGGGGCAACACAATTACCCGTTATTCAGGTACCTGATAAAGAAATTACTCATTTCGAAACCTTATGGAAGATGTTTAGTATAGAAATGCAATTAAACGATAATCTACAAATAAGTATGTTGCAAATGATGCTAAAACGGTACTTAATACTTTGCACCCGACTATATAAGCTTCAAAAGCAACCTAACATTAAAAACAAAGAATCTGACATTGTACGTGAGTTTAATTTTTTGGTAGAGAAGCATTTCAAAACTAAGCACACAGTAGCTGATTATGCCAACCTTCTTAATAAGTCGCCTAAAACAATATCTAATATCTTCTCAAAAATAGGGTCAAAAACACCAATACAATATATACAAGAACGAAAGCTGCTTGAAGCAAAAAGGTTACTGCATTACAGTACGCTACAAGTTAAGGAAATTGCATACGAGATTGGTTTCAACGACTTGCAAACTTTTAGCAGGTTTTTTAAGACACAAGAAGGTATTTCCCCCTCAGAATATAAAGAAACCATACATTAGGAAAAACTGCCAACTCATCGGGAAATTCTACCTACCAATACCCTTTCAAGCGGATACATCTTTGCATTGTCAAATTAATTAAACAACAATTTTAAAATAAATAAGACAATGAAAAATTTAGTATTAACCTTAGCTTTTTTTGTATTGGGTTTATCTAGTGCGCTTGCACAATTACCAGACCCCGGATTTACAATTGATGATAAAACTGCAATAGTAATTACCGACCCGCAAAACGATTTTTTAAGCCCTAAAGGGGTAACTTGGGGTGTAGTTGGGAAAAGTGTTACAGAAAATAATACTGTAGACAATATTGAAGCATTATTTAAAATAGCCAAAGAAAAAAACATTACAGTTTTTGTATCTCCACATTATTACTACAAGCACGACCATAGTTGGAAGTTTGAAGGTGCTTTGGAAGCACTAATGCACAAAATTGGGATGTTCGACAGAAAAGGAGCTTTAACACAAGAAGGTTTTGAAGGCTCAGGTGCAGACTGGTTAGATAAATACAAAAAATATATTGACGGTGAAAATGTAATTGTTACCAATCCTCATAAACTATACGGTCCTGAGTCTAACGACCTTGCTTTACAACTGCGTAAACATGGTTTTAATAAAGTAATATTAGCAGGAATGTCTGCCAACTTATGCACTGAATCACATATGAGGGAGCTTGTAGAAAACGGTTTTGAAGTATCGGTAGTAAAAGATGCAACAGCCGCTGCAATTCTTCCGGGCATAAATGGCTATGAGGCTGCACTTACTAACTTCAGAATGATAGCAAGCCATGTATTTACTACCAAAGAAGTATTAGACCGCTTGAAATAAAACCTTTTTCATAGTATAGTAGTTCAACAGCCAGGAAACTGTAATTATAGTTTCCTGGCTGTTTTTCTGTTTCATAAACTCCTAACTTTAACAGTATAAACCTACCTTTGCGCTTTATTTTTTAAGAAGATGTTAGACAAGTTAGAAGCGATAAAAAAACGTTGGAAAGAAGTTGAGGGACTGCTAAGCACACCGGAAGCTATGGCAGACATGAAGCGTTTTGCTAAGCTGAATAAAGAATATAGAGACCTTACCCCCATTGTTGAAAAATATGGTGAGTACAAGAATTTGATTGACAATATTGAGAACGCAAAGCAAATTTTGAACAACGAAAAGGATGAGGAAATGCGTGAAATGGCGAAAGAAGAGTTGGCTGAGTTGGAAGAAAAGCAGGAGCCTATGGAAGATGAAATCCGTATAATGCTTATCCCCAAAGACCCTCAAGACGACAAGCCTGCTATGGTTGAAATACGTGGTGGTGCCGGAGGAGACGAAGCTGCAATTTTTGCAGGAGATTTGTTTAGAATGTATCAAAAGTTTTGCGATAGCAAGGGGTGGAAAATTGAAGTGTTGGAGATGATGGACGGTACAAGCGGAGGCTTTAGCAAAGTAGTGTTTAATGTAAACAGCCCGGGTGCTTATGGGGTATTGAAATATGAAAGCGGTGTACACCGTGTGCAGCGTGTACCAACTACCGAAACCCAAGGGCGTGTACACACATCGGCAGCATCGGTAGTGGTATTGCCTGAAGCTGATGAGATAGATGTTGATTTGAAAGAAAGTGATGTACGAGTAGATACTTTCTGCTCATCAGGGCCGGGTGGACAGTCTGTAAACACCACTTATAGTGCGGTGCGTTTAACACATATACCTACAGGCATAGTGGCACAGTGCCAGGACGAAAAATCGCAGATAAAAAACAAAGAAAAAGCCATGAAGGTGTTGCGCGGGCGCTTGTATGAAATTGAGCACAATAAGTGGCTGGATGAGATTGGCAAAAAACGAAAAACTATGGTGAGCACTGGCGACCGTAGTGCCAAAGTACGTACTTATAACTTCCCCCAAAGTAGGCTAACCGACCACCGTATTGGGTTAACACTATATAGCCTTGATGCGGTGATGAACGGCGATATTGATGAAATTATAGAACAACTTCAACTAGCTGAAAATGCTGAACGCCTGAAAGAAGGAACAGAGGACTAATATTTTTTGTATCGAAACCACAAAAGGCATTGCTTTTGTATCTTTGGGAGTAATGAAGTTCATTACTCTATTACTTATAAGCTTTTTATCGCTTTCGGTATCAGCACAAAGCAACCCTTATTTACAAGCAGAACCTAAAAACGATGCTTCATTTACAGCTTTTAAAAAGCAGCTTACTGTTGCTATTGAAAAAAGAGATACCAACTTGCTTAAACCTTTACTGGCTGATAGTATCTTAGAAAGCAGAAACGGACTGTGCAGATATTGCAACCAAGCCAAGTTTGTTAGTATTTCATGCCAAAAGAATGAGAGACTTCCATATTCTAATGAGTTTTGGGAGCAAGCTGAACGACTTATAAAACTAGGCTTTACCAAAAGCACTGGGAACAATCCAGATTATTATGCAAACACTGTAAAAAAAGGAGAGCATTTAATTTCTCCCCCCTACAATTATCATAATAGTTTAGATAGTGTTTTAGTACTTGAAAATGGTATATTCATTAGGGAAGAACCCTTAAAAACTTCAAAAGTTGTAACTATTGTAAACCAAATGGTTTTACCTACAGTTAATAGCGATGATGCTGACGACCTTTACGACTATACCATATACAATCAAGATGAAGAAATTTCATACATCCGTGTCCGCTTAAAAAATAACAAAATAGGGTATTTAGATGCCGGTTATACTTCTCAAGCTATCTACAAGCAAATAACTATTGCCAAGCAAAACGGACAATGGAAAATTGTATCGTTTTATCATCCACCCGGTTGTTAGCATTTACCTTTTTTGGTTTTGAAAGTATAAAATGCTGTTTAACAAATTTTTATATTTTTGATACGCTAACTCCAATCTTATGAAACCCTACCTTAAGTCTGTTTTATTCTTTTTTCTGCTTATCTCCTCGCAAATTAATTTTGCCAACACTACCAACGAAGATATTTTTAACAAAGCACTTAAAGCATACGATGAAGTAATAAAAGCCAACAAGAAAATATTTGGTAAAGACAAGGGAAGTAAAAACGAGAAAGCTGATGCCGGTAAAAAAATTACCAAAGAGCAGTATGGAAGCTTTAAGAAAAAACTTGATAATGCCGTTGAGCTTTTCGACCAGTATTTGCGTGTTTCAAACAATACAGCACATAAAAAAGCAGCCCGTTTTTATTTATTAAATCTAAAAAAAATAGACTTTGCCTCTACAAACGATTTGGGGCAATACCGCTCAAACTATAAAAAAATCAACTCGCTAAATAGTCAGCTAAATACAGTAAAAGGGTACTACTTTCCCTTAAGGTACAAAAGCAAGGGAAAAAGCTATATTATAAAGTTCAAAGCTAAAACATCGTTAGAACGCCAATTACTAGTACAATTTACTGAGGCTAGTGCATTTAGCTACCATAAAGCTGATGCTGCCAAATGGGCAAAAAAAACATACCCCTTTTATAAGTACGGCGATTATAACTTATGGTGGAGTGCACATATGTGGTTCCACAATTACAGCAGTTTGTACAAAACCGATGCTGAGTTGGTTGAAGCTTCTGAAAAGCTAATATACTCTATGAGCGGATTAAAACAAAGCGATATAAAAGCTATTTTAGATAGTAACTATGCCAATTATACGCATGCTTATAAAAAACTTAATAGTGTGTTGAAAAGAAAGCCTGAACTAAGCAAAAATGGACAAGTTTGGGCAAATGCCGCCGAAAGCTTTGAAAAGCTCGATAAAGACAACTGGGCGATGGAATATTACAATAAAGCCTTAGCAGCAGGGTATGGCAATAAAAGCTTTTTACTAAAGATGATGAGTAAAGGCAAAAAACAGAAAAACAAAGATTTGGTGAAAAAGGCTGCCCAAATTTTCGATTCTAAAAACCTATACAATGTAAGTTATAGTTGTACTGAATACAATACTATTGCCGACTATTTTGAGTATGTGGGTGAAGGATATAAGGCAACTGAACTGAAAGGTAAATATAAAAAATGCGATAAGGCTCTTACCAAAGAACAACGCCGCAGAGCAAGAGGAGGAAAGTTTTATGTTTCTTTTGCTCCGCTGGCACCTATTAGCAAAAATTTACAAGGCAGTGTACAAATTGGGGGTAATAGAAGATTGCATGAGTTTGGTATTAAACAAACCAATAGCCAAAGGGTAATTGGTGTAGACGATGAAGATTTTAAATGGGGTGGGTTGAGCTACTACTATACCTACAAAAAGTTTATTAGCGATGGGATGTATTTGGGTTTCCAACTAAGGTATACCGATAGAAAATATGAACCGTTAAATGCTACAGTAAGAAATACCTCTACCAATGCCAGAAGCACACAAACCTTTAACCCCACTGAAACCCGATACGATTTCACCTTCCACTTTGGAGCAATTTACGCTACTCGTCTTTTCCATATAGAATATTATACAGGTTTTGGCTTGGGATATTATACCTTTGATGGCGGTTCTGCCGCATGGGATAATACCAATTTTGAAATAACTAACAGAGATGTGCTGAATAACAGAGGAAATAGTCCTTTAGGGCTAACCTTACGAATGGGCCTTCAACTGGGTCTTAACTTTATAAACAAATAAATATGCCGGTAGGAACTACATATTACGATCAGTATATAAGCAAAGCCAAACAAGCAGGGTTATCTATTCCCAATGCTTTAGAGAACGGATTGAAAAATGTCCAAGAGTTATTTAATGGTATTTCTAACCCGCAATGGACATATAGATATGCTCCCGAAAAATGGAGTATAAAAGAATTGGTGCAACATGTAATGGATTCAGAGCGTATTTTTTGTTTTAGAGCACTAAGTATTGCCAGAGGAGAAGAACAAAGCCTTCCGGGTTATGAACAAGATGTATATGTTCATAATAGTTTTGCCGATTATAGAGAGCCTAACGCTATAAAAGAAGAATACCAAGTCATTCGCAAAAGTAGCATAGCCTTATTTAATAGTTTTAGCGATGCTATTTTGCAAAAAACCGGCACTGCAAATGGAGTGGGATTTACAGTGGAAGAACTAGGCTATATTTTAGTAGGGCATGAGCTACACCATTTAGATATTTTGCAGCAACGCTACCTATAAGTTACTGCCCGGGTAAACTGGCTTTAGTATAATTATCAAGCTCATTTAGGTTCATTACCACTTTTCCGTCATCATCAACTTTGTAAGGACGTTCAAACTTAGCCCCCCAAATTACTTGGTCCCATTTATATGAATAGCGGGCATATACTGTTTGGCTAAAAGAATCATCAAAAGATTTGATTAAAACCAAAAACTCTACATCGTGGTCTTCAAAAAACTTAATATCTTTTTGGTATAATGGGCTTTTCTCATCAATCGGGTGCACTAAAGTCCAATTCAGCGCAAAAAAATTAATAGAATCTATCTCTAATTCAAGTCGGGTGTAATTTCGGCTAAACTCCTCCCCTCTTTTTTCTACAGACATCATTAGTAATGTTGCTGAGGTTTCAATTAATTCGCTATGTCTCTGGTTGGCTAGTCTTAGCATTAAACCTCTTCCCTCACCCTTATAGGGGCTTATTAGGGCATTTTTACTAAAGAGTATTTTTGCGGTAGGGTTAGAAAACCTACCAAACAACATCCCTGTTATAAAAGCAAAACTCATTAGCCCTATTAATGCTTCTACAGCAGCAATAGTGCTTGCCCCACCGCCATTTGGCGAAATTCCTCCGTAGCCTACAGTAGTAAAGGTTTGTACACTAAAGAAAAACGAGCTCATAAACTCATCAAAATTGCTTTGCATATTCGCCCCGCTAAGGTTTTCAACACCCACCCAATAGTATAAGCAAGCAAAAAACAGGTTGGCGGCTAAGTAAAACCCAAACACTAAAAGAATAAACTTACCCCAACTTAAATTAAGTAAGTAATGGTAGGCATCATTAATAAAAGAGTTATTGCCTATACGCTTTACATTAAATGTCCCGTCATCATTAATTATTTTTTGCGGTGTACGCTTACTATATTTTTGGCCTAAACCGGGGTCGTTACTTGTTCGCTTTTTTGCCATAGTTTTTCTCTCTACTCAAAAATAACCCTTTAGGCCAAAGTGCTTTGCTTTTTTTAAAACTTTAAACACTGTAGTGTACTTTTTTCTGTATATCAAAAAGCTATTTTTGGAAATTGGATTTCATACTACCATGAAAAAAATAACAGCCCTGTTCATTTTCTTTTTTTCTTGTATTCAGGCTTTCTCTTCCCATACTATGGGTGGCGATTTTACATATAAGTTTTTAAGCTCGAACGGTAACAGTGCTACTTACCAGCTAACGTTAAAAGTATACAGAGATTGCTCTAACACCTCAAACAGCCAGCTGGATAACCAAATACGTATCAGAGTGTATTATGCACACAGTAATCAGTTGTACCAGGATATAACCGTTAACCTGCTTACCAAGAAAAATGTATTGCCCGATTGCATTAATCAAAATGTAGCTTGTATTGAAGAAGGGGTATACAGGAAAAATGTAACGCTAACCAGTGCTTCACACGTTAATTTTTACGGTTTCAATTTGGTTTGGTCAAGGTGTTGCCGAAACGACGGGCTAACTAATATTCCTGATAATCAAGGGCAATTGTGGACAGCTTTTATCCCCCCGCATACTTTCAAAAACTCATCGGTACAATACCTAAACATACCTGTTCCCTTTTTGTGCCGTAACAGGCAAAATACCTTTAACCTGAATGCTTTTGACAGTGATGGAGATTCATTGGTATTTAGGCTGGTAAGACCCTATAGGGCAGGCAGCCAATTTTGCCCCCGCCCTAACGAATCGCAATTTCCTTGTAACCAAAACGATTTAATCCCTCCTTACAGGGTAGTAAATTATAGAAATGGTTACAGTGCCAGTTTTCCATTTGGTACCGGTTCCACCATCAGTATAGATTCTTCTACGGGTGAAATTACTGCCACCGTAAATCAAAACGGTAACTATGTAATGGCAATAGAGGTTGAAGAGTTTAGAAAAACATTTAACGGTACTTATGTTTCTATGGGGAAAACACGGCGCGATATCCAGTATATAGTCCGTTCTTGTCCTGCCAATGAAGCCCCGTTTATTGATAGTGCCTTTTCAGGAGGCTTTAACAAGCAAATTAAAACACTAAGCCCACTTTGCTTTGATATACGAGCCTATGATTTAGATAATGACTCGGTATTTATATCTAGAATAGGAGCTATTTTCGATAACTCGCAGGGGCTTGATTCACCTTATGCCTCATTACCCATTGTAAAAGAAAAAAATGCTGACACAACCCGGTTTTGCTGGACACCGGGTTGCCACCATGTAAGTGAAGCTCCGTATATTTTTACAGTTTTTGCTGAAGATGATAAATGTAACCAACGGCAAAGAACTTTTTCAGTAAAAGTATTACCGCTTGAAACTTTAAATGCCCCTAAAATTGCTTGTACTGAAATTGTTAACGACAGCACCATAAAAACTACTTGGCAAGCCCCTACAGATACCTCGGGCTTAGCTTTTTACAGAGTATATAGGGGCAAAGTAGGAACAACCGGTTCTACTTTACTAGATACAGTTTATTCAGCAGGAACCATTAACAGTTATGTAGATAGCACAATAAATGACGCTACAGGTACCGCTTATAATTACTATGTTACTGCTGTAAATGATTGTGGTGCTAATGGTACAAGTAGTGATACTTTGGCAACTATTATTGCAACATTTGACAGGCAAAGTGCGGGCAAAGGAGATTTGAAATGGGATACCCCGCTTGATAAGGAAGCTTATAAATACCAAATAAAACGTTTTAACGGCAGCAGTTATACTTCAATTGATTCTACCAATGCGTTGAGTTACTTTTTAAATGAATGTATTGTAAATACCGACCATAGAATTGAAGTAAATACTGCTTTTGGATGTGCTATAGTTTCAAACCCTGTAAATATATGGCTCACACCTTCTGATAGTGTGCCTCCCGCAGCTCCAAAACTAAAATATGCAACGGTAAGCGTTACAGGCAGTATTGAACTGGCTTGGAACAAAAGCGACAGCCCTTATGTGAAGTATTATGAAGTATGGCAAAGCATAGACGGCGGGAACTATGTTATACAAACCACGCTAACATACGATACCACTTATAACCCCACCGGATTAAATACTAAAAACAATATATACAGCTACTACATTGTAGCTAAAGACAGTTGTCCAAGTGCAAACCAATCTTCTCCGTCTGATTCTGTAAGTATTATAGTGCCTGATGCTGAAACATTGGCTTGTGTACCTTTAGTAAGGTTAAAATGGAATGTAGCACAGCAATTTGGTAGCAGTACACAGTTTATTGAGGTGGAAAGAGCAACCAATGGTGGGGCTTTTACCTCAATAACCACATTAAATGCATCAGATAGTAGTTTTGTTGATAGTACGGTAAATACAACTAATAACTATTGCTATAGAATTAAATCTACTGCAAATAATACAGGTTTTGTTGCTTATTCAGACTCTATTTGTATTACCCCTGAAACTTACCCGCTTCCTGCTTCGGTGCCTATGTTCAGCTCTTCTGTAATTTCTACAGGAAATACCAACGGAGAAACTTTTTTACGTTGGAAAAGAGTAGATTTAAATGATACACTTTCAAAAAACTATTTGTTGTATCACGCTATTGATAGTAGCGGTCCATACACTCAAATAGCCTCTGTTTCACAACTAAACGATACTACCTATACCCACAGTAGCATTGCCACTGATGCTACCCGTAACTTTTATTATTTAAAGGTTGATGATTTATGCGGTTATGTATCGCAAGACTCATCAGAACGGCACGGTACAATAGTATTGCAAGCTATTGGTGGCAATTTAGATGCTGCTTTAAGTTGGACTCCTTATAAGGGTTGGCCTGTAAGTAGCTATAATATATACAAGGGTAATGCTACCAACCAGCAATTATTTGCAAATGTCGCAGGTAATGTAAACACTTTCAATGATATAGACCTTTCATGCGGAAATGATTACTATTATAAAATTGAAGCTGTAGGAAATGTAAACGGCACAATTGTTACCTCACAATCTAACACCGATAGTGCTTCGGTTTATGACATTATTCCGCCCCCCTCAACCACATTGGCAAGGGCTTCCGTATTTACCACCAGTGTAACCGTAGGGCAAGTACTTGTTGAGTGGGATGCTTCTACCGAAAAAAACAGACAAGGATATAATATTTACCGTAGTGAGGCAGGTAATCCATTTACATTGGCAGGCACAATAAATAATACTTCAAACGAAACTATTAGTTTTATAGACAATGGTATAAATACCGAAACACAAACCAATAGTTACTACATAAGCGTGATAGATAGTTGCGGTAATGAATCTCCGTTTACAAGCACCCACACCGTAAGTAATATTACTACAACACCAGGATTTTCTGAAGTAGCTGTGCAATGGACACCTTATATTGGCTTTACTAATTACGAGTATGAGGTGCAACGTCGCCAACCCGGCACAAATTGGACGACACTTACAACATTACCTCAAGACAGCTTAAATTATACGGATATAGGTACAGTTTGTAAAGTACCGTATAACTACCGAATTAAGATTAACAACTTAGATGCTGCAGGGCAATTTTCATTGTCAGACACTACACTAACCATTGCTAATGATACTACCCCTCCTACACCACCCTATATGGTAAAGGTAACACGGGAAACCTCAGCACAAAATGTAGTGTTGGTGCAATGGACATTATCACCTGAAGCAGATGTAAAAGAATATGTTTTGCAACGAGCACGCCGATATACCGCAGGTTGGAAAACCATATTTACAACGGTAAATGATACTTTTTTCTACGATACCATCAACAACATAAATAGTCAAAGCTATTGTTACCGTTTATATGCACTTGATTTATGTAATAATGTAAGCCAAACCGGTAATGTAGGTTGCCTGTTAATACTTAGGGCATCATCAGAGCCATTTGTAAATAATTTGGCTTGGGAAGGGTATACTAATTGGCCGCTGGGTGTACAAGAATACCGTGTATACCGAAGTGAAAACAACCAGCTTTTCTTACCTGTTGGAGATGTAAACGGAAATATCTTTACTTTCAAAGACAGTATTCTTACAGATACAGCTAATTTGTTTTGCTACTATATTGAAGCACAGGAAAATTTAGGCGGATTCTCCGCAATATCAACCTCAAACACCGTTTGTGTTACCCAAAAGGCCTCTTATTATATCCCCAACTCATTTACCCCCGGTCACTCAGAAGGGTTGAACGATGGTTTCGGACCTGTAGGTTTGTTTATCGCCAGAGTTAAAATACATATTTACGACCGTTGGGGCAGAGAGGTATATACCAGCAAAGATGGTGAACGCTTTTGGAACGGTAATGATAATATCGGAAATGCATTACCTGAGGGAGTATATATGTACAATATATTGGTATACTCTTTCGACGGTACAAAAACTATAGAGCGCGGTAACGTAACTATACTGCGCTAGAAAACTATTTTGCTTACACTTCTGTTTGTTAGATTGCTATTGATACAATGGTAAATAATAAATGTATGGAGTAACTTGCGCCCAAAGTTGTGAGCAGCCCTACCCTCAACCAAATAAAAGCCCCTATAAATGAGGAACTTACCTTGTTTGAAAACAAATTCAGACAAAGTATGAAAAGCTCGGTATCGCTACTCGATACCATTATGACTTATATAGTGAAGCGTAAGGGGAAGCAAATGCGCCCCATGTTTGTGTTGTTTACTGCAAAACTAAACGGGGGAATAACTGAGCCAACTTATAGGGGTGCTGCACTGGTAGAGTTATTACACACAGCTACCCTTGTGCACGATGATGTAGTAGACGACTCTAATAAACGCCGCGGCTTTTTCTCTATAAATGCGCTTTGGAAAAACAAAATTGCTGTTTTGGTGGGAGATTATCTTTTAAGTAAGGGCTTGTTGCTGGCTGTGAGAAATAAAGACTTTCACTTGCTAGAAATAGTAAGTGATGCGGTAGAGAAAATGAGTGAGGGGGAGTTACTACAAATTGAAAAAGCCCGCAAACTAAACTTGGTTGAAGATGTATACTTTGATATAATCACCAAAAAAACAGCTTCGCTTATTGCTTCGTGTTGTGCTATTGGTACTGCATCGGTAATTCCCGATGATAAAGAGAAGATTGAGCAAATGCGCTTATTTGGTGAAAAAATTGGCATTGCTTTTCAGATTAAAGATGATTTGTTTGACTATGGTACTGATGATATTGGTAAACCCTTGGGTATTGATATAAAAGAGAAAAAGCTTACCCTACCGCTTATATATGCCCTGAACAATGCACCTAAAGATGTTAAGCGTAGGCTTATATATATTATCAAAAACCAAAATACCAATACCAAAAAGGTTAAAGAAGTAGTAGACTATGTACACCAAAGCGGGGGTATAGAATATGCCCAAAAAGTAATGCACCGCTACAAAGATGAAGCCCTTGAAATACTCAATCAATTTCCCAATAATGAGTCTCAAACCAGTTTGCATCAATTGGTAAACTTTGTTATTGCCCGAAAAAAGTAATTTTAAGTAAAACTACCTAGCAATCAACGGGTTAAATCACCCTATTTACAGCTAAAAATTGTGTAGCCATAAAACTTATTGTATGTTAGCATAACTAATCTACTATCATTTAGCTATGACTAAACTTTTGCAACAAATAAGCCATATTCTACGCATGATGTGGCTGCTTTTCCCAGCTATACTTTTTGTTTTGTTAACGCTTATTGCCTTTAGCACTTTACCCCAAGGTGAAGATGTTTTGTTAATGGCATCAGAAAGAGATTATGCAGCAACCATACTAATACTCTCGGTAACCTTACTTGCCTATGTGGTTTGGTATACCTCAAGGTTAATAGTATATATCCACGGTGAAAAAAAACTTGAAGAATCAAAAAAAATAGATGGTTTTTGGCTAGATGCCTTCCCACGTATTTTGGGCTATGCTACTTTTTTAACTATACAAATAAGCATTATTGTTCACCCCTATTTTGTGAACGCCTATGACACAGTGTGGGTTATAACTTTATTAGCTGCACAAATACTTATTTACTATTTGGTGTATCGCTATTTTAAAAAGCATACCGATTATAAAAAATTTAGTATTTGGTTTATTTGTATTGCACTGGCAGCAGTACTTATACTAACCTTTGTTAATCATACCAAAGGCTCTATAAGTCATAATTTTTTAATGCAACTTATTAGCTTGTGGATTGTACAAACCACCTTTTTGATTTGGAATTTTGTACGGGCACAAAAAGTGGCAAAAAACAGGCTTTTTATAAAATGGCAGTACATTTCCATAGGCAAACTAAAAATAATCAGGATTCCTGCTACTGAACTTCCTTTCTTTAAAGGGTTTAATGTTGCAGTCCTTATTTTGGCTGTTTTCTATTTTGCTTCCATATTTTCTATACCCATTTCAAGAAACATAGGCTCTTTTAATATTGCTATGATAAGCTTTTCTATACTGGTGGGGTTTTTACATATAGTAACTATGCTTTCGCTAAGAAATAGAATCAACCTGCATTTCTTGCTATTTTTATTCTCAATACTAACGGGTTTTTTCAGCAGTCCTTACAGCTTAAGGAAGGAAGAAGTAAAGGCACCGGTTTATAATAACAGATTAAACCTTGAACAATACACCAAACGCTGGATTAAGAAAAACGAAGCCCATATTAAAGCATCTAAATCTTACCCCCTATATTTTGTTTTGTCTGACGGTGGTTCATCTCGCTCAGGCTATTGGGTGGCAGGTGCTTTAGGCAGGTTACAGTCAGAAACGAATCAGAATTTTAGTAACCATTTATTTTGTATTTCAGGCGCATCTGGCGGTTCAGTAGGTAACGCTGTTTATTATTCACTTTTAGATAATGCTACTAATGGTGTAGCTGCTGAAAAAATAAACTTTAGAGAACAAGGTACACAATACTTGAGGAGTGATTTTCTTTCATACACACTATCACACATGCTGGGCGTTGATTTTTTTCACTATTTAGTTCCGTTAAGAATAACTAGTGATAGAGGTGGGGCACTGGAACAAGCCATGGAAAACCCGGATGAAAACCCCAAAGTGGGTGAGTTGTTTGCCAAACCTTACGGCGAATACCTTAAAAACTTTAGCCCTGAAAAGCTACCCATATTTTTTATTAATACTACCAGGGTAGCAAACGGCAGCCCCGGTGTAATTAGTAATATAGTTTTAGATTCTTCTTTTACGCCTCGTTTAGATGTATTGAGCATGCTGGATAGTGCCGGGGATGGAAACACTCCCTTTGGGGATATACATTTAAGTACTGCTGCTGTACTAAGCTCAAGATTCCCATATTTAAGCCCCGCAGCTAATATTAATAACCAAAGATATTTTGTTGATGGCGGGTATTTTGATAATTCGGGCGCGGGCATAGTTATGGAAACAATTGCAGGCATAAAAACTTTGCTGCAAGATTCTGCTACCTTAGGTTTCTCTAAAGAATTGACTGATAAATTGGAGTTTAGAATTATCCACCTTTCTAACTCAGAAGGGGGTAATACACCACCTGCTCGTTTACACCCTATGATGAATGACCTTTTTGCCCCTTTGCTTACACTGGCAGGCTCATACGGACAGCAAACACGTATTAACAACTTTAGGCTGCAAAAATTTGTAGCCAATTATGCAAATACTAATTGCAATGACTGCTGGTATAAAATAAACCTTTATGATTTGGGTACTGCCGTAGATGAGGATAAAAACAGTTTTTCTATGAATTGGGTAATTTCTGACACTACACTGGGCAGAATGGATTACAGGCTAGACAATAATACTAACCTTAATGCTTTAATAAAAAAGATAAGTGAGTTTAAATATTAAGAGGGTTGTTGCAAAATTTCATCAACAATAGCCCTGTCATTACTAAGGCGGGGCACTTTATGTTGTCCACCTAGTTTGCCCTTATTTTTAAGCCATGAGTGGAAAGTACCTTCCGGCATGGCATGTATTTTTGGGGCTTTTAGTGCCATATCTTTATGTCGTTTAGCCTCGTAGTCAGAGTTAAGATCTTTTAGCTTACTGTCTAATGCTTCATTAAAAGCATCTTGATTTTCAGGTTTTTTCTCAAACTCTATCAGCCACTCATGCCCGCCTTGTTTGCCTTCTTCTCCCTCACTAAAATATATTGGCGCAGCAGTAAAATCTTTTACTACGGCATTACATTTTTCGCAGGCATGTGCTAAAGCACCTTCAGCATTTTCTATCATTACTTCCTCGCCAAAAGCATTTATAAATAATTTTGTTCTGCCGGAAATTTTGAACTTGAAGGGGTTGGTAGAGGTAAATTTAATAGTATCACCCAAAATATATCGCCATAAACCCGCATTAGAACTCATTACTATAGCATAGTTAACATCTTCTTCAACCTCTCCTATGGTATATGTTTTAGGATTATCAGAGGTATATAACTCATCATTTTTCACAAACTCAAAAAACACCCCATAATCAGTCATTAGCAACATATCACTGCTATTTCTTTCTAGCTGTAAACCAAAAAACCCTTCAGAAGCATTGTATGTTTCAAGGTAATTTACTTTATCAGAAGGTATTAGCCTTTTAAACTGCTCTTTATAAGGTACAAAGCTCACCCCTCCGTGTATATACAGTTCTAAATTTGGCCAAATTTCTAACAAGTTCTTTTTGCCGGACATTTCTAAAAGTCTGTTTATAAGTACAACTGTCCATGTTGGCACACCTGATATATTTGTTACGTCTTCATTAATGGTGGCTTGTGCCATTTTCTCTATTTTCTCTTCCCACTCATCCATTAATGCTATAGATTTATTGGGTGTTCTTAAAAAATCAACCCAAAAAGGTAAGTTTGCCATCATTACAGCGCTAACATCTCCAAAGCTGGAGTTTTCATTATAGCTATTCACTTTGTGGCTACCACCAAGTACAAGACCTTTTCCATCGAATATTTTAGTCTCAGGATTATTATGGCAAAAAATGGTTAAGGCATCACGCCCACCTTGGAAATGGCAGCCGTCTAAAGCTTCTTCACTAACAGGAATAAACTTACTTTTATCACTTGTAGTACCCGATGATTTTGCAAACCATGTAATGTCTGTAGGCCATAACACATTTTGCTCGCCTTGCATAGTACGCTCTATATAGGGTTTCAGCTCATCATAATCGCTAATGGGAACTCGGTTTCTAAAATCATCGTATGATTTTATACTCTTATAATCGTAATTCTTTCCCCAAACTGTATCTTTTGCGGTATTAATAAGGTTTCTGAAAGTTTTTTCCTGCATTTCTGCAGCATTATTCATTTCATATTCAATTTGTTGCATTCTTCTTCGGAAGAACCAAGATACAAGCGAGCCTAATAGTGCCATAGTGGGTAGAGTTTTTTACAGTGATAAATTATTCATTTATCTTGAAAACAAAAAGCCTGCCTACCAGTTTTGAAATTTTTTTTGAGCGTTAGTTTTGTAAATAGTCTATAAAATCTCTGATAAGTTTAAAACTATCTTCATACTCAGTTAAAGGAACAATACCGGCTTTATCTCCGGGGTCGTGATAGCTGGGAAAATCTCCCATCAAATAAAAAAAGAAACTATGCACTCCTTGCTCTGTGAACCAATAATGGTCGCTGTTAGCAGCTTTTCCTCTTGCTTTAATTTCGGGTAAGTAGTTCTTTTCATTATTAATTGCTACTAAGGCTTTGTACTCTTCTTCAAACTCTAATCCGTTTACAGCCATCATTCCCTTTCCGCCTGTAGCCATCAAGTCCATATTTATTAAAAACTTCATCTTATACAATGGGTACTTGGGGTCAACATTTACGTAGAAATTACTCCCCACAAGCCCTGCCTCTTCAGCGGCAAAAGCAATAAACAATATCGAAAATTTTGGAGGGTTTTTACTGTAGTGGTTTGCCATATCTAGCAACATGGCTGTGCCGCTGGCATTGTCATTTGCACCGGGGAAGTACGTATCCTTACCCATACGGCCTAAGTGGTCGTAATGGGCAGTTAGTGTTATTATGCTATCAGGATACTGCGTACCTTTTATAAAGCCCAATACATTTTGGCTTAAATAATCTTGTGTAAGCTTGGCATCAACATGTATTTCTATGGTTTTAGCATTGCGAGGCAGTTTATCAGCTTTAATATATAACTCTGCTGAATTGCCTTGCTTACCTGCAACCGACCATATTAGCTTATCATTGGTAAGATGTATTACACCCGATGATATATTTTCTTTTACATATTTTTCTGCCCGTGCCCTTACCTCACTTTCTCCTTTTGGCAATGTATCTATTACAATAAAATGATTATATGCAGGTGTCTTTTTAAGTAACGCTGAAAATTTTTCTTCAGACTGAAGTATATCATTAGTAAGCCACAGTAAATTATATTTACGTTTACTTATGGTTGGGCAAGTGGGTTTTACTATATAATCTATTCCCGGTTTTAAGGTATTGTGTTTAACCCTCACCAGCATAGATTTAGGAAAGGTATTTACTGTAAGCGGAAAGCTTTGGTACTGTACTTTTATACCTTTAAGCTTTTTTAGTTCTTCGTATATGAAAGAAGCGGCTTTGGCATCGCCACCGTTCACATATCCCCTACCATGAAACTCAGGGCTGCAAAGTGTATTAATTGTTTTGCGGGCATACGCTATATTTTGAGACTTTGCGGCAATGGTTGCTAAAAGCAAGAGCAGCAATAAAAAATAGTTCTTTTTCATACTGTAAATAGTAAAAACAACTGTGCAAATCTTTTGCCAGCAAAAAACAAGAAACCAAAAATGGGAAGTACTATAGCGGCTGAATAGCTATTTCGTAAAACTCCATTACAGGATTAGCCAAAAGTTTTTTGCAGGCAGTTTCAGCTTGGTCCCGGGCTTCATCAGCATTATCGGTATTTATTTCAAGCGTAATATGCTTACCTACACGTACGTTGTCTACTCCGTTTAAGCCCAGTGAGTGTACTCCCCCTGTTACTGCTTTTCCTTGTGGGTCTAGCAAGTTTTTATGAGGCATTACGTTTATTTCAGCTAAAAATTTCATGGTCTATTTTTTTGCAAAGTTTAAAATAAGCGATAAAAGTATATATAAAATAATTATCAAAGGTATGGCTACAAAGTGTAATACTGCTAAAAGTACGGCACTCGTTAGAATAAATAAATAACGCACCTCATTTCCCTTAAAGCCCCATTGCTTAAATTTTAAAGCAAATAAGGGTAAGGGCATCACCAGCATAAAGCTTGATACAATTGAAAAAACTATTACAAACCAAGGTGCTGTAAGCCAAATTGGGAAATATGCATTTTGGAAAGCATAAATTAGTGCAAATGAAATTATTAATAATCCATTTGCAGGAGTAGGCAGCCCAATAAATGAAGTAGTTTGACGGGTATCGTTATTAAAGATTGCCAACCTTATGGCTGAAAAAATAGCGATTAAAAATGGAGCTATCACTACAATCCAGTTTTTCTCATAAAAACTAACTAGATTAAAAAAATCAAAACCCTCATCAAATAGCCATTCATCATAAAACCAATGCATAAAGCAAAGGTTTATATATATAAAAACGGGAGCAACACCAAAGCTTACAACATCTGCTAATGAGTCTAAATCTTTACCAATTTTTGTATCGCTTTTTAGTAATCGGGCTACCATCCCGTCAAAAAAATCAAATACGGCAGCAATTACAACCAAAACTGCTGCTAAATGAATCATTGAAAGTGAAGCTAAATATATTGCCAGTAACCCACAAAGCAGATTTAGTGAGGTAATAGCATTGGGTATATTATTTTTAATAAATTTCAACTCGACAAATATAGTTGAAGGGTTAACTTATAGCTAAATAAAACACCTTAAAAAACTTATGCTTGTAAGTAATTAGTTTTGATAGTAATTTAGAGGTTGAATGAGAGCGGAAGAACAACGTGAAAAAAGAGGTAAATACCCTACAAATCAAAATTCAGTTGCAAGCAGTAATATTCATCTAATAGCAGGTGTAAGCGGCATAGTTTATAATGTGTCCCCTGCTTTTACCAAACTTACCCAATATACCATAGCCTCATTAAGTAAAAGCGGTGGTTTAGAGAGTATTTTTGAAAACTCCAATGTATTTACAGAAATCATTGATACTATCCAGACAAAAAAAGACTGGGCAGGACACACTATTTTTTTGGATGAAAACCACGATGAATATATTGCCTTTATTGAGGCAAAACCTTATAAAAACAGTAAACAAGAAACTGAGTTAAAGCTTACTTTTTCCGATATTTCAAAATCGAAGAAAAACGAGCTGATTGAAACCCGTTTACTTAAAGCCATTTCTGTTTGTACCGAAGCTCTGTTTAGCAACACAAACTCTGATGTTGTAGCCCCGCCTGTACTTGCCACTATTGGTAAGGCTATGGGTATTGACCGTTGTTATATTTCTAAAATTGTTGTAGAGCAAGGTGAATTGTACGTAGAAAGAAAGTATGCCTGGTGCAAAAAACCCAGTTTAGACAATGACTATTTTGCCTCGTACAGTAAATTTACTTACAGCAGTTTTTTTGAGGTATTGGATACCCTCAATGCCGGAAAAATTGTTGCCATTACCAGACGAAGTAAAACGGGAAAGGGAATAACTGATGTTTTAAAGAAAATTGATGTATTGTCTTTTCTTAAAATACCCATTTTTAAAGACAATAACTTATGGGGTTATATTGGTTTTGAAGACACCGAAAATGAAAGAGAATGGAGCTCTGCTGAAAAGAAAGCACTAAAATCTTTAGCTCAAAACATTGGTGCCCATATAAAAATTAACAGCCTTACCGAAGAGCTATTAAATAAAAACACTCAGCTTGAAAATGCTATTAAAGGCTCTTCAGACGGGTTATGGTCTGTTGATTATGTAGCAAACAACTTTTACATATCACCCCAGCTATATCAGATTTTTGGTTATTCAGAGACCACATTTCCAAAATCTGTTGAAGCCATTAAGCAACTCTTAAAAACAGAAGAAACAGAACTTTTAGAGCTTGAGGTTATTGATGCTATTAATAAACAAAGTGCAAATTTTGAGTTTGAAACTATAGCAAAACACAAAACCGGAAAATACATTTGGCTTAGGGGAAACTTGGCACTAACTTATGATGAGCATGGAAATGTAACCAAAAACAGTGGCTCTGTTGCCGATATAACAACAGAAAAAACTTTTGAACTAAGAATACGCAGACAAGAAGAGCACTACCAACGTTTAGTAAACGGATTGAAAGAAGTAGTTTTTGAAACTAACAAAGAAGGAAAAATTACTTTTTTAAATAACTCGTGGAAAACACTGATTGGCAAAACTATAAAAGCCAGTACCGGTAAAAAACTGGCCGGGTTTATAAACAAAGACCATGTAAAAGTTTTTGAAGAAGCCATTGAGCAAATCCGCAATAAACAATCTTGGCCCGGCAGACTGGAGTTGCAAATAATTAAAGACAAAAAACCATATTGGGTTGAGCTGTGGATGCGAGGTATGTATGACTCTGACTACGAACTTACGGGTATTTCAGGTTCCATTTTTGATATAAACAGCAAAAAAATTGCTACCGAGAAACTTCGCGAAAGTGAAGAACGTTACAGGCTTATATCAGAAAACACAAAAGATATTGTATGCCTTCATGACAAGGATAGCAACTACGTTTACATATCACCTTCTATGTATGATACATTAGGCTATCCTACACGCGCTTTACTCGGTCAGCCTGCATGGACTTGTATACACCCTAAAGATATCAAACTGCTTAAACAAACTTTTAGTCAACTGGTTAATGGTAAACAACCCGGGTTTATCCGCTACCGAGTTAAGCACCGTAAAGGACATTATGTGTGGGTAGAAACTATTGCCAATATTCAGCAACAACCACAAGATTCTGAAACGCAGTTATTAATTCAAACTTCAACCCGTGACATAAACCATCAGAAAAAAGCCGAAGAAGAAATTATTAAGGCTCTTGAAAAAGAACGTCACTTGGTAGAGTTGAGAACTAACCTGATTAATATGATTTCGCATGAGTTTAGGACCCCGCTTACATCAATAAAATCAAGTTCAGACCTTGTATTAAAATATTTGCCTACACTAAAAAAATCTAATACTAAAGAACGGTTAAACACCCATTTTGAAAGAATAAGGGTACAGGTAAACCGCATAAATGAACTAATTTCAGGAGTTTTATTATTGGGTGGAATAGATACGGACAAGGTAAAATTCTCTCCGGAAACGCTTGACTTAAAAAGCTTTACCGATAACTTTTTTGCTGAATATTATGAAACTCATACCGACGATGACAGAAAAGTTGATGTTGGATTTAAAGGCAAACAAAGAGCAGTTGAAGTAGATAAATTATTGCTAACACATATACTGAGAAATTTAATCTCTAACGCGTTAAAATACTCTAAGGGTAGCAAGAATCCTGAATTAAATATTAAATTTGAAAGAACGAACATTGTTTTTATAATAAAAGATTACGGTATTGGTATAGCCGAGAAAGATATACAAAACCTTTTTCAGTCGTTTTACAGAGGTGATAATGCCCTAACAATACCCGGAACAGGTTTAGGTTTGGTTATAGTAAAACAATTTATCGACATGCATAATGGAGATATTACTTTAGAAAGCCAACTGAATAAAGGAACTATAATACAAGTAACACTACCTATATAAGAGTTTATGAATAAGGTACTAATAGTTGAAGACGAACAAGATATTCGCGAGAACATAGCTGAAATTTTTAAGCTAAGTAAATTTAAAGTTTTTGAAGCCGAGAATGGTAAAATTGGTTTAGCAATAGCCACAGAAGTACAACCTGATATTATTGTTTCAGATATATTGATGCCCGAAATGGATGGCTTTGGTTTACTTGAAAAAGTAAAAACAAACCCCGGTACAGACCATATACCTGTAATATTACTTACTGCAAAAACTATGATAGATAGTAAGTTGCAAGGGCTTAAAATTGGAGCTGATGATTACATAACCAAGCCATTTAATGTTGATGAACTGGTTTTACGGGCTACTAACCTGGTTGAAACACGAAAAAAACTACGCCGCACACCTATTATACCTGAGAAGTTGAAAGTAGAAAGTAAAGATGATTTGTTCATCAAGAAAATCTACAGCATTATGGAGAAAAACATTGATAAGTTTGACTTTTCTGTTGAAGATTTTGTACGTGAAATGGGCTATAGCCGCAGTGCAGTACAAAAGAAAATAAAGGCCATAACAGGTAAAACAGCTACTAATTTAGTTCGCGATTACAGATTGGAACGCGCCAAACAATTGATTGAACAAGGCGCTGGTTTTTTATCAGAAATAGCAAGTATGGTAGGGTTTAACAGCTTATCTTACTTTTCAAACTGCTACAAACAATACTTTGGGGTTAACCCTTCAGAAGTGAAAAAGAAAGCTAAGTACGAAATTCAGGAAGAAACCAGTACTACATCGCTATAGGTTTCGCGTATTACTTCCAACACATTTAGTATCTCATCAACATCTTCAAGCGTAACCAATTGCGTTCGGAAAGGCTTAAAGTGGTCGTACCCTTTAAAATAGTTGGTATAGTGCCTACGCATTTCAAAAATACCCGTCTTCTCTCCCTTCCACTCCAATGATTTTAAAAAATGGATTTTGCATGTATCAACCCGCTCATCCAATGTAGGTTCAGGCAAAAACTCACCCGTTTGCAAAAAGTGTTTCACTTCTCTAAAAATCCACGGGTAGCCAATGGATGCTCTTCCTATCATCACCCCATCTACACCATAGGTATTTTTCATCTCCAAAGCTCTTTGGGGGCTATCCACATCACCATTGCCAATTATGGGCATAGTAATTCTGGGGTTGTTCTTCACTTCCCCTATCAAAGTCCAATCAGCAGGTCCCTTATATAATTGCTTACGTGTACGCCCATGTATAGTAAGTGCTTCTACTCCAATATCTTGCAGCCGTTCTGCAACTTCTTCAATATTTTTTGTGTTATCGTCCCAGCCCAATCGGGTTTTTACAGTTACAGGCAAGTGAGTAGCATCAATAACTGCTTGGGTCATTTCTATCATTTTGGGTATATCTTGCAAAAGCCCTGCACCCGCTCCTTTACAAGCAACTTGCTTCACAGGACATCCATAATTAATATCAATTAAGTCAGGTTCAGCAGCAGTTGCTATTTCGGCAGCCTCACGCATGCTCTCAATATCACTTCCAAAAAGTTGTATCCCTATAGGGCGTTCATATTCAAAAATGTCCAGTTTTTGTTTGCTTTTTGCAGCATGGCGTATTAAACCCTCACTACTTACAAACTCAGTATACATAAGGTCTACACCATTTTGCTTGCAAACATATCTAAAAGGAGGGTCGCTCACATCCTCCATAGGAGCAAGCAATATGGGAAACTCACCCAATTCTATATCTCGTATTTTTACCACTTTCGGCTTAAATAGCGTTAATTTGCAAATTTACTGCTTTAATGGAAGAAAATAACCCTTTACCAAACATAAGCCCAGTTTTTAAGTCGTTTTTGCAACTTCTAATCCTTATTGGGTTATATATGGTGTTTGCAGTATTAGCAGCTTACGCAGGCATTATGGCTGCTAAAGTATTTTTAGGTGTTGAAATTCCCTATGACTTAAATACCATAGATTTTGACAGCTTAGATGCTCATACCATACTAGGGCATAAGGTTTTTCAGGTAGTGGCATCATTTGGTGCTTTTATAGGTACTGCTTTAGTATTTGCCCGTTTTTTTGCTCGTGAAAAACTAAACACTTTCTTTGGGTTTACAGGTATTTTACCTCCTACAAAACAACTGGTATTAACTTTTATAATTGCACTTACAGCAATACCCGTAATATCATTTATAGTATCGCTGAACCAACAAATTCCTTTGCCTGCTGATATTGAAGAAATGGCAAAAACTCTTCAAAACACTAACGAGGGTTTTAATAAAGCTTTTTTAAAAACTCCGTCAATAGGGGTTTTGTTACTTAACTTACTTGTTATTGCAATAGTTCCTGCTATTGGTGAAGAGTTACTTTTTAGGGGAGCCTTTATGCAATTGTTTTATCGCTTTTTTAGGGATAATATTCATTTAGCCATAATTGTTGTTGCCATTTTATTTTCAGTAATGCACTTGCAGTACTATAACTTTTTAGCAATTGTGTTTATGGGAATAATATTTGGCTATATTTATTACTGGAGTGGAAACATAATGGTAGCTATATGGGCACATTTTATAAACAACGGAACTGCAGTTTTGCTGGCGTATTTTGCTGAGCATAATCCTGATGTTGAGTTTTTTAGGTTCGATTATGAGTTTTCGCCCATTATAGTTGGCATTAGTACTATACTACTGGCAGGTGCAATTTTTATGTTTTATAAAAACACCAAACAATATCACCCCACTACTGAAATTGACAATACTGCTGAAGTGGAAGAAGAAAAAGAATTGTAATGGAAAAAGATTGGGTAAAGCTGGTTATAATTAGCAATAGGCAAAAAGCCCAAATAATACTTACTGCCCTTGAAAGTAAGGGAATAAAAGCGGTTTTAATTGATAAGAAAGACTCTTCATACACCAGCTTTGGCGAAGTAGAATTATATTGCCATGCAGAAGATGCTTTGGAAGCCTTAAAAATTGTTGAATATAATTTTCCCATATGAGTAATTTTTGGCAACGTGCACTCACAGGGGTCGTATTTGTAACTGTAATAGTAGGAGCAATCTACTTTGATTTAGCTTTTTGGTTGTTTTTAGTAGTGCAAGCTGTAGGTGTTTGGGAGTTTTTAGGACATGGCATCCCTCATATTGGTTCAGCACAAAGAGTTTTTTATACAGCATGGGCATCATCTCTTTTTTATCTTTTTTTTAGTGGAGAGATGCTAATTTCTAATATTATTAAATATGCAGAATCGCCCCTAATTTGTTTATCAGCAAATAGCTTGATGACTATTCTATTACTAGTTCTATTTCTTCCCTTAATTATTGAGCTATTCTCTAAAGCAGAAAAACCACTTGAACGAGTAAGCAAATTATGGTTTGCTGCAGGTTATGTATCGCTACCCTTTGCTTTAGCTGCTGCTATTGACGGTAAAAATTATGCTGAAAACGCTAACGGATTACCATTATTACTTGCTGTTTTAATATTTATTTGGAGTAACGACACCTTTGCCTACTTAACTGGTAGAGCAATTGGTAAAACACCATTATTTACCCGTATTTCACCAAAAAAAACTATTGAAGGTACGCTGGGCGGTATATTAATAACCATGGGTATTGCTTGGTTTATTTATAACCCTAGTTACCCTATTGGGCATATACAGTTTTTATTTTTTGCTGCTATAGTGTGTATTACAGGTATTTTGGGAGACTTGGTTGAGTCTATGTTTAAACGACAATGGGGCATTAAAGACAGCGGGAATATTTTGCCCGGACATGGAGGAATTTTAGACCGTTTTGACTCATTTATTTTAGTAATGCCTTTTGCTTATGCCTTTCTTTATATACAGTAGGCACAACCAAGAGTTAACATTTTTTTAATCAAATATTTTGTGTGCAAAGTATAAAGTATTATGCTTGTTTAACTTTTTATAAAAGGTATTTTTGCACCCAAATTTTTAGATAATATATGGCGTATAAAGAGCCTGCACCCATTGACAAGTACGACAACGACCCTCTTGAATCTATGATGAAGAGGTTTGATTCTGCGGTTGATTTAATTAACAATGATCCTGAACTTATTAATATCGATAAAAACATAATCGATAGTTTAAAGTATCCTAAAAAAGTAGTTATGGTGCACCTGCCCATAACTATGGATGATGGGACTTTAGAAGTTTTTGAAGGATTTAGAGTAATTCACTCTACAAGTTTAGGGCCTTCTAAAGGCGGTATACGCTATGATATGGGAGTAAACCTAAACGAGGTGAAAGCATTAGCAGCATGGATGACTTGGAAATGTGCTATTGTGGGTATCCCATTTGGAGGCGGTAAAGGGGGTATAAAATGCGACCCTGCAAAACTAAGTATTGCCGAAAAAGAACGCTTAACCCGTGCTTATACGGCAGCAATGAGCGATGTATTTGGCCCTGACAAAGATATTCCTGCGCCTGATGTAAATACCAGTGCCCAGGAAATGGCTTGGATAATGGATGAATTTTCTAAAATCCAAGGGCAGGATGCTCCTGCTGTAGTAACAGGTAAGCCTTTGCTGTTAGGAGGTTCTCAAGGTCGTGCTGCTGCAACCGGTAGAGGTGTTATGGTTACTTGCCGCGCAGCAATGGGTAAAATGGGTATAGTACCTTCAGAGTCTACCTGTGCTGTACAAGGCTTTGGTAACGTGGGAAGCAACTCTGCGCGCTTAATTGAAATGCAGGGCTTAAAAATTGTTGCCATCTCAGACCATACGGGAGATTACTATAATAAAAACGGTATTAATATAACCGAAGCCATAAAGTATCGTGAAGAAAACAGAACCTTACAAGGTTTTACAGGTGCTGAACAAATAGGAAGCGGAGAATTATTGTACTTGGATGTAGACGTTTTGGTTCCCGCTGCACTAGAAGATGTAATAAATAATGAAAACGCTCACAAAATAAAAGCTAAACTTATTGTTGAAGGAGCAAATGGCCCGACCAGTGCTGATGCTGATGCCATTTTGCATGAAAAGGGGATTGTAGTTGTTCCTGATATATTAGCCAATGCAGGGGGCGTAACCGTATCGTATTTTGAATGGGTACAAAACCGCTTGGGATACTACTGGACTGAAGCACGTGTGAACCGCCGCGAAGACAGAACTATGAAGCTGGCTTTTGAAGATGTATGGAAAGCATCACAAAAATATAAAACCAGTATGCGTATTGCTGCATATATTATTGGTATACTTAAAGTAACCAAAAGCTTACAACTTAGAGGTAAGTTTCAATAACAGATATATAATAATTACATTAAAAAATGTCATTCTGCTTCTGTTGTGGAATGACTTTTTTACTTTTATAGGAGATTATGAAAATACACAAAGAAGGGTATGGAATTATATTAATAGCCATCCTACTGTTTTCAGGAGTATATTTTTTGGCTGAGTACTTTTTAGGGGCTGAAAGTTGGATATTTAAACTAATACTACTTGCCTGTATAGTTCTATTTGTATTAGTAGTACAGTTTTTTAGAAATCCCTTTAGGAAAACACCTGCTAATGAAGGGCTGGTTATATGCCCAGCCGATGGTAAAGTAGTAGTTATTGAGGAAACGGATGAAAATGAATATTTAAAAGACCGCCGTATACAACTATCCATTTTCATGTCGCCACTAAACGTGCATGTAAACAGAAGTCCCGTTACGGGTAGGGTTGATTTTGTGAAATACCACCCGGGAAAATACTTGGTGGCTTGGCACCCAAAAGCTTCTACTGAAAACGAACGTACTACTATAGTGGTAGAAACTCCTAAGAATGAAAAGGTATTGTTTCGCCAAATTGCCGGAGCAGTAGCCCGCCGCATACGCTGGTATGTAAAAGAAGGGCAGCCCATTGCACAGGGGCAAGAATTTGGTTTTATAAAGTTTGGTTCAAGGGTTGATGTTTTTTTGCCTTTGGGTACTGAAATAAAAGTTCAGCTCAACCAGAAAGTAAAAGGCGGTGAAACTATTTTAGCCCAATTGAAATAGTTTCTAGGATTTAGCATGATATTTGTTGTACTTTTACAAATAAGAATTAACGAATAAAAAATATGAAAAAGTTACTTTTAGCTATATCATTTGTTTTTGCTTTTACTTTAGCCACTAATGCACAAGCAAAAAAAGCTACTGCTGCTGATGCTCCTGCAACAGAGCAAGCACAACCCGGAGATGCTAACTACACTCCGCCAACTTCGGCTTCACCGGCTACAGTTAATGTAAAAGAAACTAACAAAGCCAAAAAAGGCACTAAAAAGGCTTGTAGCAAAGCAAAAGCATGCAAAAAAGGTAAATCTTGCTGCAAAAAAGGCAAAGCAAAGGCCAGTGCAAAAGAGGGCAAAGCATGTTGCAAAAAAGGAGCAAAGGCTTGCGGAAAGCATACTAAAAAAGCTTCAAAAACAAGTGCAACCAAAACTACTGATAAACCCTCAAAAGCAGCTCCTGCAGCCCAAACGGCTGAAAATTAGTAACTAATTACTCAAGTTTTAAATATATAAACCCCACCCGTAGGTGGGGTTTTTTTATTTTTGATGAAATGAAAAGTGTTATTTCATTTCTCAAAAAATTAGCTAAAAACAATAACCGTGAATGGTTTGCCGATAACAAAAAAATTTTTGAGGAAGCCAAAGAAGAGTTTGAAGAACTTATTGCTGAAACTATTTCTGAAATAGGAAAATGGAACAAGGATGTACGCTCATTAACACCCAAAGACTGTATCTATCGTATTTACAGAGATGTTCGATTCTCAAAGGATAAAACTCCTTATAAAACAAGCTTTAGTGCCTTGCTAAGTAAAGATGGAAGAAAAGGAAAAGAGGCTATAAACTATTTACATATTCAACCTTTGCAAAGTTTCACTGCCGCCGGGGTATACATGCCTGAAAGTAATGACTTAAAGGCTATACGGCAGGAAATTGATTATAACCTTAACAAGTTTGAAACTATACTAACTAACTACGAATTTAAAAACCATTTTGGCGAGTTAAGTCAGGAGTGGAAGCTTAAAACGCTACCTAAGGGGTATTTGGCTGATAATCCTGCTATAGAATACCTGCGCCTTAAGGGGTTTGTAGTAACTAAAAACTATATGGATAAAGAAGTACTGGCAAAGTCATTTCCCAGTGCAGCATCTCGCTCTTTTAAAATTGCCCAACCTTTAAATATTTTCTTAAATAGTGCTATTGATGGAGTAGATTAAGAAATATTTAAAATTTTGAGCATTTTTATTGCATAATTTAGTATTATTATTAAATTTGTGTAAATAATTTTCACAATGGCATCAATCACAACTCAAGAAGAACAAGTTTTAGACGCAAAGGTAGACCGCATTATTGGTGCTTTTAAAAGGGTCTTTCTAGGCATATTTATTACGGCTTTAGTAGTATTAGCGCTAGTTCTAGTATTAGAAGTTAAGAGAGAATTTCAGATAGATATTTTCCAAGGTATCAATTTTAGTATTGATGACTGGTACTTTGACAAAGTGGGCTCAATGAAGTTATTTTAACTATTTACCACAAAATTCTTCAAATATGCTCGTTATTTAAAATAGCATGCATTGTTTTAAATATTTAGTACTCACTTTTAAATCTTTTCAAGTAAACACAATTCTGTATTAGCATTGTTTAACATACATTAACCCATTTAATGTTGTTATACTACAAAACTTATTTACTTTCTCCTTCCAAGCAATGGGTAGTCTTTATTCATGGAGCCGGAGGAAGTTCTAATGTATGGTATAAACAAGTTAAGGATTTTAAAAAACACTACAATGTGTTACTAGTAGATTTGAGAGGCCATGGTAAATCTCAAACTGTTTTCAGCAGAGTATGGAGTACTAAATACACTTTTGAAGATGTGAGCCGTGATGTTTTAGATGTATTAGAACACCTAAGAATTGAAAAAGCCCATTTTGTAGGTATATCGTTAGGCACCATTATCATTCGCACCATTGCTGAAATAGCCCCACATAAATTAGAGTCCTTAATACTTGGTGGCGCGGTAACCAGACTTACTGCAAAATCAAGAATATTAGTATACATAGGTAATGCAATAAAGCGCATTGTGCCATACATGTGGCTATATAAAATTTATGCTTTTATACTATTACCCAAAGCCAATCATTCAGAGTCACGTAATTTATTCATAAAAGAAGCTAAATCACTTTATCAAAAAGAGTTCCTCCGTTGGTTTAAACTTACAAAGGATTTAAACCCGTTATTAAAGCTTTTTAGGGAGAAGCCACTTAACCTTCCTGTATTTTATGTTATGGGTAGCGAAGATTACATGTTTTTAGAACCTGTAAAAGAAATGGTAAAAACCCACCGTTATAGCAGTTTGCATATAATTGAAAACTGCGGACACGTGGTTAATGTAGAACAACCTGTTTTATTTAATAGTGCTGTAATAAATTACATCTCTACATTTAAATAAAAAATGCCGTGCAGTGCACGGCATTTTAATGAACCTATGATAACCGTTCTCACCTACCTAATGTGTTACGGTAACTTTTTTATTAGCAATGTTTCCACTACTTGCTATTCTTACTAAATAAACTCCTGCTGATACATTTGAAAGATCTACAGAGAGCTTATTGTCTACTACATCAGAACCTTTAAAGTTCAATACAGTTCTACCTGTTATATCAGCAATAGTAATTTCACTATCTACGTCAAGTAATGAACTGAATTCTATTTCAAATTTTCCTGTGTTGGGGTTTGGATATATTTTAATAGACTTGCTAAAAGCTATATCTCCAACACTTGTAGTATTAGGCCCCACATTTACCAGGCGCGTATGCTGTTTAGACGCATTGCCTGAACCATCTATCGCTTGATAAATAACCTGATACAAACCTTCATTCAAAGTATTTACGTTTGAAAAGAGTATCTCAAGTCTTCCGGTACCGGGGTTTCCACTATTATCAAATGAAGCCGGAGCATAGTAATTATCTATTACACTAACACCTTCCCAAGGGTCAAATGTTTGCCAGCGGAAAATATTTGCAGCAATAGAAACTACTTCAGGGTCTTCACGGTCTACAACCCTAATAATTCTAGTATATGTACCCACATTTCCTGCACCGTCAGTTCCTGTATAGGTTATGGTATAATCTCCCAGTTTACTCACATCAAAATTGCCTGAGCGAACAATATTCACAGTTCTGAAATAGTTGTCAGTACCTGAAACTTGCGGTTCAACAAAATCAAAATCATTTGCATCTACCAATATCAGTTCTGTTCCGGGGCGCGATGTGATAACAGGAGGAACAAGATCTGTAACCTCGTACACTCTGGTAAGCCTGGTAGCTACATTACCCGAACCATCTGTGGCAGCATACGTAACTTTATATTGCCCAAAAGAATTGGTATTCACACTGCCTGTAATTACTTCAAGCTTCACGTTAGTCCAATAGTTATCGGTTACAGTTGTTGGGTCTACAAAATCAGAACCCACTTGTATTAACATAGGATTACCACCCACCGCATTAATTACCGGAGCTGTTCTGTCTACTACATTTACAGTACGGGTACCTGTAGTAGTATTTCCATAAGCATCGGTAACTGTATAAGTAACGGTATATGTCCCCAGCTCAGTTTCATCAACTTTATTATCAGTTATAATAAAACCGGTTATAGTATCAATTCCGGGATTATCAATAGCAATTGCCCCGTCATCAATATACGGCGTATTTACTTCATGCGTTTCAACTGTATTACCCAATACGGTAATTACTGGTTTAGTTAAATCAGCAAGAACAAATACAAAGCGTGTACGTGTTTGTGCAGGTATACCTGAACCATCGGTAACATTATAAGTTACCAAATAAATACCCGTTTGAGTAGAATCAACCTGATTAACTGTTTTAATTTTGGAAGTAATATTACCCTCTCTATTGTCCATAGCTGTTGCACCTGGGTCAGTATATGAAGTATTTACTTCTATGTAAATAGTATCAGGACCTAACATGGTAATTACAGGAGGCAAATCATCAGCTTTTAGAAGAACAGGATAATCTTCATACTCACCTACATCAATAGGGCCACACGGAGGAAATGGTTTTCCGGCAAATGCTATTCCCACACGCATGCGTGTTAAACCTGCCGTAACTATTTTGTTATCAGGAATTGTTACTGATGTATTAAGAATTTTGGTTGTTGTTCCGTTATCTTGAGCTACAATTTCCGATGCATCAAAAACTCCATCCCGATTATAATCAATCCATACCCTTCTGTCAGCTTTATCAAAAGCATCTTCACGTTCTACTTCTAAATCGTAAGAACCGCCTATAAATACTTCAATTGGGGCAATTTCAGAAGTAAAATCACCATAACCATTATTTGAAACCCCTGATACATTTTCAACTCCGTTAAACTTAACACGTATAATTGACATGCTTTCTAATATTTGCGCCACACTAGGCTCGCAATATTCAATTACACGTATATAATCTGTGCGGGTACGGCTTGCCTGCCCGTTATCATTATCGGCAGTGTATTTCACCGTATACCTACCCGGTTTATCAAACTGTACTTGAATATCCTGGTCGGTAACGTCTCCCCCATTTAAAATTTTAAAATTAGCGGGAGAAATAGTCCACTCACCTTTACACCATGCTATTGTTTTATTTCTTAGGGTTGTCCATTCACCTGCATTTATAATATTCTCATCTACTGAAAAGTCTACTTGCGGAAGCATGGTTGTGCCACTTAAGTGGAAGGTTCTATATGCAGTATCCCAACCTTCGCACGATTTAACAACCAAGCGAATAGTATACTCATTGTTGTTGGTATATACATACGTTGGGTTTTTTTCATCGTTATTATCAGGTATATCTTCAAACCCGGGAGGATAAAAGATTAGAGGGTCATAATCAAAAATCCATTGTACATTCTCGTCAATATCATAATCAATAAAACGAGTATTTGAAGTAAGGTTTTCAAAGCGAACCGTACGAGTAGCTAAGCAGTTATAAATTGAATCGTTTGATAGTTTATCTATTATCGCAAAATCCGCCTTTATAGGACCATCGTTTTGGAACTTAGTTTTCCAATGTACTGCAAACCCGTTACCGTTTGTAAAGTTATTGGTGGTAAACTCAATAGTTGCTTTACCTGATGTTGCGGTAACTATTCTATCAGCAGTTAAGTTTTGGTTATTACCAATTTGCCACAATAATTTTCCGGTTACATCCGGCCCATCATAAATACGCAAAAAGTCATTGGTTCTTACATCAAAACCCTGGCTAGGAATTAGCATTTCTATTTCCTTAGCATCGCAAACATCAATTACAAATGTACACGGTTGGTTATTGTTAGTATTGTTTGGATAAAAGTTATCTTTTCCTCCATTATCATACACAATACCCGAATCTAATGTTGAAGACCCGTCTTCACAAATAATATTCTCATACTTCCTCGGGCTAGTAGGATATTGAATGATTATATAATCTTTTTTACACACTGTGGTAGGCCCCACAGCATTGGCAGCTGTTAAACATACCTCATAATGGGAGGAGTCGTTAAGAAACAGTGCGGTAAAGTTTTTATCGGTTATGTTACCAGCAGCAGGGGTATAAAATGCATTGTTATTACTTGGTTTAATATCCCATAAGTAAGAAGTCGGTCCTGAAGAAGAGAAGTCATAGAAATCTATAAACTCACTTATCGACCCCTGAGGCAGGTTTATAGGCAAGGGTATATAATTGCGGCTTGCCAAAAATCGTACTGTTGGAGCTGTTGTGGGGTCTACCACTACAATGTTTTTCGTAACTGTTGCTTTACCGTTACAATTTTCTGAGCTTAAACGCACCTGATAATTACCGGCATTTGGGAATGAAAAAGTGAAGTTGTTTGAGGTTGCCTCAATAACATTTAACCCTTTTACTGTAGTAGACCATTCGTGCCCAATATAACCTCTAGAGTTACCATTGATAAAGTTGGCAGGCGAATTGGTAAAAATAGTATCAGGAATGAAAAAGTTGGCTGTGGGGTTTACCGGAACATCAATGGTAATGTCAAAGTCAAAAGCCTCTCCCCAACTTAAAAAGGGAACAACACAAGACTCATTACTGCTAAAGGGGTCTTCGGCTGTTCTTAGTCTCAATCTGGTAACACCCGTTTTTGCAGCACAAGGTACTGTAATAGTTACATCATTTGTGGTTTTAGAGCCACTGGGAAGATTACGGTTAGTAACTATATACTCACCTGCATCGTTAAAATCTCTATCGCCATTCCAATCAATCCAACCTGCTAAACGTTGTATACCTGTATTGTATGAGCCGCTATTTACTATATGAAGATTATAACTGGCACCAGGAGCTAAGGATGTGGTAAGATTTGGAAATGAACTGGCCCGCCAATAGCTGTAGAATCCTCTACTAATATTTGGGCACGATGGACCTGAAAATTTTAACTTATTAAGCTCTACTTTCTCAAAAGCAGCAACCCAAGAGTTATTTAGCCCAACATCACAAGTAGAATTAAAATTGTTAGCGTTTACAGGACAATATGGGCTTGGATTTGCTGATTGGGCATTACCTAACGTAGTAACACCCAAAAAAACCAGACAAAGGGCAGCAAACCTTTCCCAGCGAGGAAACCCAATGTCGCTTTTTAGTAATGATTTTATTCATAATTATTAATTATTTATTAAATAGATGTAATCGACAATTAATTGACAATCTTCATGCTAAGCAATATTCAAAATTGAAGCTATTTCTTTAATATCAGATTAAATTATTTGTAATATTTGGGTAAAATAAGTCTTATTACAATTATCTTACAATCTGTGAAACAGAGCAAAAACCAATATTTTCAACACATTCAAGCAGAGTTTAAATTTTAAAATTGCTTTTTAATTGCCAAAAAATGACATTTATCTATAAAATACATAGAAAATAATATCTTTTAGTTATTTTTTTGTCATAAAAAATAACTTTCAGTCATTTAAAAGTAAGTTTCTATAAAAAGAGAAAAGTATGAGTAAACGAGACTATATTTTCTAGAAAAGTTTTTGGGAACGTTAGCCACAGATAAAAAACTAACTTTATGAAGTTTTAGATTAAGAAATCTGATAAGAATTGTGGATAGGCTCAAAAATATCCGACGATAACTCTTCTATGGCAGATAGGCGAATATGATTCTCGAATTTGTTATTATAGGCTTTGCTTTTATGAATATACCAACCCGATAAACGCTCTTTTGAAAAAAATTTCAAATCAATTACTTTCTGCATAGGTCGAACAATAAGAAAACCTTTGTTGCGAGAAAATACTATGCAGTTTTTTGTTGGACTTACAATTACCCCTTCCCACTCCATAACAGTAACTAACACTTTCTCAAAAATCAGCATTATCTCTTCAGGCTTGCCTTCAAATAAACTGTCAATATCTACCTTAGCGCAATAGTGCCATTGGTTTTTAAACCTTATTTGCCGTTCACATTTGGGACAGATAACCATATAGTCAATAACAGATTATTAATTAAAAAGTTATAACAAAAAAGCCGTACAAAGTACGGCTCTACTCTAATTATTAATACAAGAATGAACAATAACCTAATAAAAGATTTGCTCACTCACTATCTTTCCATCTGTCACCTTATACACTATTAGCTCTGATAATTGCATACGGTTACCGTCTTTTAGGGTAGCATCAAAGCTCATACCTAATGAGATATAGTCTCCCGATACTAAGGGTTCTGAAAGTTTACGGTTGTGTAGTTCTTTAATGCTACCACCAAACATATTGGCTTTTTCTTTTACCTGACCTATGCCTTTTGCATGTGGCATTGCCTCAAATTGTGACTCTATCGATTCTACATTTTCAGCAAAAAGCTCATTGTGTATGGTGTCTAAATCTACCTCGTTAATGGCTTTGTGTAATTTTTGTGCTAGTGCTTCGTTACTCATTTTTATTATTTTTAATTGTTTATTACTTAGATACTTAAAGCCAAGTGGTGTTACAGAACTAAGCAGCTTTCTTAGTTTTACGTTGAAACTTGGCTAGTTCCTCAGCTTTTTCGGGGCTAGGTTTTCCTATTTCTACATAGTGCTTGAAATCACCTATTACATCAGTAAGCAATTTGTTTAGTTGTAGCTTCATCATTGGGCTCATAATAGAACCAACCAATCCTTTTGTTTCCATACGTAAATGCATATTTACTTGGGTAGCATTACCACGTTGGGTTAATCTCCAAGTATTGATAGCTGTGCCTATAAAAAAAGGGAAGCCTTCTTCTACCTCATACGCCAATATATAGTTTTTTGCGTCAAAGGTTTTTACCACTTCTTTAATTCTGCCTTGGGTAGTATCACAAGTACGATTGTTGCAAACTGCTCCTTCTATTTTTGGTGTACCGAAACCTGCCGAATGGTTTAAAGTTCTTGCCCACTTGTAGGCTTCGCCATATTGGTTGCCCAATACCTCCCATACATCTGCTATGGGTTTGTTTACTAAAATCTCTCTCTTGAATTCCATTTTTGTATTCGTTTTTTGTTTTCAATACTTGGATACGAGAAATGTACAGGTGTTACAAAACCTAATCGCTTAGAAACAAAAAATCCCTTTAGCAGCAAGCTGCTAAAGGGATTAAGAATTAAAACCCTTTCAACTTAATTAAAGTATTTTATCAAATCACTATCGTTTAAAATACCTTCTATAATAGTTTTCTTATCAAAGTTTTCTTTGGTAGGGTGTTCTCTAAATAATTCGGTGTATTTTTCATCAAAGGCTTCCATCACATTCTCGTGCTCAGTTATAGCATAGTTGGCTATTTTGTTTTTATATGATATGTTAAACTGTAAATTATCCTCATCCAGCAATCCCATAGGCTGTAATGCTTTAGCTTTTTTAGGACATCTACAAGGGTTGTTTTTGTTCACCAGACCGCACTTGTTATTCATGTAATTGTACAGCTCTTTTCTTGCCCTGTGTAGTTTTACCCTAAAATTTTGTGGGGATATGTTAAATATCTCTGCCCCCAGTATATGGTCAACACCAAAAGAATCACCCAAAATATAAATTAATCGTTGTTCGCGGGTAAGACACATTAACATGCCAGACATACAGCGTATTTGCATCTCTCGCGAAAGCTCTTTTTGTGCAATTTCTTCTTCTTTGGTAAGTTCAGGGTTAGGGACTGCATCCAATTGCTCGCCATAGTTTTCAAAAGAGCTAAACTGTTCTTCGCCTTTTCTACGCTTCGATTGTAAAAACTCATTTACAACTATGCGGTATAGCCAAGTGCGGAATGAACTTTTAAAAGTAAACTGTGATAGCTTGGTAATAACCTTTAGCAATGTTTCTTGAGTTAAATCCATAGCATCGTTAGGGTCGTGAGCCATTTTCCAAGCTACATTATATATAAAAGGTTGGTGGAGATGAATAAGCTCGCTTAATGCTTCTTTATCGCCATCAATAGATTGACGTACCAAATCAATATTATCTGTTTCAGAATATTTTGATGATAAAGGGTTTTTCATATCAAGGTTTTACAAGTTAGATGCAAATTTTTAGATGTGTTACAAAACTTGTTTAAATTTACCCTGTTGATGAGTAAACGTTTTTCAGAAGACGAACACGCAAAGTATAAACTATCGCCCTGGCGATTGAAAATACACGAAATAATTTTTGAAGCAGATACCCCTGCCGGAAAACTATTTGACGTTGTTTTAATTGTTCTAATTTTAACCAGCTTATTGGGTATGATGCTGGAAAGCGTGAAAGAAATTGATGCTAAGTATGACCCGCAACTTAGGGCTTTAGACTGGGCAATTACCGCCATTTTTACCATTGAGTATATACTTAGGATTATCTCTACGGGCAGGCCCAGAAAATATATTTTCAGCTTTTATGGCATTGTTGATTTACTCTCCATATTACCTACTTACATAGGTGTATTTATTAGTGGTGCCCAAGCACTTTCAGTATTGCGTGCTGTTAGGCTGATGCGGGTATTTAGGGTATTGAAGCTGGTTCAATTTGTTGGCGAAGGCTATTCCCTTACCCGAGCTGTAAGAGCCAGTTTAAACAAAATAATAGTGTTTTTACTATTTGTAATTACGCTGTGTATGATATTAGGCACACTAATGTATTTAATAGAAGGGAAAGAAGCCGGCTTTACCAGCATACCCATAAGTATTTATTGGTGTATTGTAACCCTTACCACTGTGGGTTATGGAGATATTGCACCCCATACACCACTAGGGCAAACACTTGCCTCACTTATTATGATTATAGGTTATGGTGTGCTGGCTGTACCTACAGGCATAGTAAGTGCTGAAATGGTGCGGGGCAACCAACAAGATGAAAAATTTTCTACCCAAGCATGTCCCGAATGCTCCAAAGAAGGACATGAACCCGATGCTGTGCACTGTAAGTTTTGTGGGGCAGAATTGTAAGCTATGACTTCATCCGACTCTATTATCAAACAGCTCCATTTGTCCCTAAAATCAAGTATGATGAAGGACAGGCAGATTTGGGCAAAGCAAATTGTTGATGAAGGAATCGATATGAAAGAGCTAGCCAATATTTTTCTTTTCAGTAATGAAGCATCAGCGTTACAGTTTACATGGTTGTTAAGCGATATTGGTAATTATAATAGAGACGTATTGTATAAAATACTTCCATATCTTTTTGAAAAACGAGAGCAAACCAATATTAAAGATTTTAAATACCAATTTGTAAAATATTGGAGTATAGCCGGTATACCCGAAGAAAATGAAGCAGACGCTATTAATTTATTATTCAATTGGCTTAACAACAGCAGCACCAATGTTTCTACCAAAACCCATGCTATGCTAAACCTATATAAACTATCAAAAAAGTATCCTGATATTAAAAACGAACTTAAAACCGGTATAGAAACCCAACTGAACAAAACTTCCATTTCATTCAGCACTAGGGCTGCTAAAATTCTTAAGAAGCTTTAACGTATCGGTATATAAATGTCTTCTTCAGAATCAGGGCTACCGTTTTTGTATTTTTCTCCCAATACTTCAAAATGTGGGCGGTTATCCAAGCTATATCCTGACTGGTGTATCCACTCACCATAAATGTATTGAAATATACTCATATCCATTCCTTTATGGTGAAATACGGCGTATTTCCCTCCTACCAACTCAAATGGTTCCATACCATTGGGCACGTTATCAAAACCACTTACCTCTGCCAATGCCCACTTGGTAAATTTGTTTGTGGGATTAAAGTTTCTGAAATGATTTTCAGGAAATACTTGTAATGAAAAAAAGTCCCCCCCTACTCTATTTTTCACCTCACTTAACCGAGACATAAAAGTTTGCCACAATTTTTGGGTTTTGTTTTCAGCTAATGACATTTCAAGGTTAATACCCACCAGTTTTTTTGGCATTATCTCTAAAAATTCAGGTTCTATCATAGTCTTGGTCTGCAATATAAAAAAGTACATCACAAAGAATGCGCTATACTACAACAATTGTTTACACTATAACTTGCTAATTTATTTGAAGTTGTATCTTCGCCAGATACTATTGTGGGTAAAAAAGACGTCAAATACTCTATAGACTTAAGTTTTGAAGAGGTACAACTCCCTCCTTTTCAAGATATACTTGTTGTAGGAAAAAATTCTCCACAAGGTAAAATAGGTCTGTCAAAATCATTAGAACTTTTATTACCAGGTGGTTTCGAAATAATTGAAGTGCAAGAAACTAATGTTGAAGTTGTAATTATTAGTAAAAAAATTTTAAAAAAAATTCCTTTCAAACAAATTCTTAAATTACTTTCGAAAAAAGTTTTCCCTTATGTTGCTAGTGGAGAATTACTGAAAGTAGACTTAAAGCTAAATTTCTCTTACGATACTTTTAAGAAAAAGAGGGAATAATACTGTACCAACAACATGCTTATACAAGAGTTAATCCGCACGGATTTTGAAACCATAGAGCCGTACCAATGTGTAAAGGCCATTAAGCATAATTTGGCTGATAAAAATGCTTTGGTTGTTATGGAACAAGGTAAGTATTTAGGTCTGCTTACTCCAAGAGATGTTGTTTTAAATGCCCATAATTTGGTTATTGATTGTGTTGTTCCTAAACCTTCTGTTTCTCCCCAAAATTTTCTGAAAGATGTTTTAAATACCATGGTGGCTGAAAATACTGAAGCACTATCAGTATTTGAGGAGGGAAGTTTTATGGGGGTAGTTTATAAAACTGATATTTTATTACTGCTACATAAAATTAATCAAGAGCAGCAAGAGCATATAAAAACTATCGTACACGATTTACGTAACCCTATAGCTAATATATCTGGCTTAGCAGAAATGTTGAAGTTTGATGCTGCAGGTGAACGACAGCAATTAATAGGCTATGCCGAAGATGCTTGCGATTTTGCCAATGAAATTATTAATGATTTACTTATTTCAACAGAAATTGAAGAAAACAGCAATACCTTAACAAAGCAACGTACCGATATTTTTACATTCTTAAGGCTTTGTTTGTCAAACATAAGCGGTTCGGCAATGATTAAAGATATTGAAGTTAAAGATTACTTGCCCGATACAGCTTTATTTATTGCTATTGACAAACTAAAGTTTAGAAGAGCTATACTTAACTTACTTTCAAATGCTATAAAGTTTACACACGAAGGGGGTTATATAAAGCTAAGTGCCAAAGTGAAAAAAAAGACGCTTACAATTGTTATTGAAGATAACGGTATAGGCATACCCAAAAAACTCCAGCCCATCCTCTTTGAAAAATTTACCAAAGCTAAAAGACAAGGAACTAATAAAGAAAAATCAACAGGCTTAGGTATGTATATCACTAAACAGTTTATTGAGTTGCATGACGGAAAAATTTGGCTTGAAAGTGAAGTAGATAAAGGCACTACTTTCTATGTTGAGCTAGGTATTAATCAATAATTTTTCTTAACCAGTCCTTTAAGGGGCTTCTTGTTTAGGGTTGTCTGTTTACTATTCGACGAACGGAAAGCACTATCCATAAACATTTATTTATCAATTGTTTACATAGCTAATCCCTTTATTTACTCCTGCTGATTCCTCTCTTATTTCTTAAGGGTATTACAACCTGGGGTTCTATAATTCCGTTTTTCTAAACATACCTATTTATAATTTAGTCGATTTTTTTTGACTATTTATCTAATTGTTACAAAAATGAAAAAAGTTGATTGCTATGAAAAAACGAAACTTACTTCCTCTTCTTATTGTAGGCTTATTGCTTTTGGTTAGTACTAATGAACTATTGGCTAGAGAAGTTATTGGCATACCCGGTTCATCAAAACAAAAAAAGCAACTGAAGCGTAAAGCTGCAGCATGTGAGCCGGCTACATTTCAGGCAGATTTAGATATAAATAATGTTAGGGCACGCATACTAAATGGTGGCGACATGTGGTGGGACTTGAACAGTGTTGCCCGCTATGAAATACCCAAAATTGATGCAGAGTCAAACGCTATCCGTAAAAATGCACTCTTTGCCGGAGCCATTTGGATTGGCGGCTTAGACCCCGGAGGTAATCTAAAAATTGCTGCCATGACATACAGGCAAGGTTTTGATAATAAAAACGGTAACGACTACTACCCCGGTCCGCTTGATAGTGTAAGTGCTACTACAGAATTTGGACGCTGCAAGTTTTACGACAGAATTTATAAAATAAACAAAACAGACTTAGAGGCTTTTGATAAAGACTATAATGACGCTACTGAGGATATTTTAGGATACCCCGGTAGTGGCGTCCGCTCTTTTAGAGAATCAGGCAACATAGCCCCATATTTTGATAGAAACGGAAACGGGTCTTATGAACCTTTATTGGGCGATTACCCTGTTCTTGACCCTCTACGCCCTAGCGACATAAACGCCCCAGAAGATCAGCCCGACCAAATGCTAACTTATGTATATAACGACAGAGGGAATATACATGGTGAAACCGGAGGCATACCCATTGGTCTTGAGTTGGTTACTACAGCTTTTGCTTTTAAAACCAATGATGAGATTAATAACATGACTTTTTATAAAACTAAAATAACAAACCGCTCTTCGGATGTAGTGAGGGAATGCTATTTTGGTCAGTGGGTAGACCCCGATTTGGGAAATTATAGTGATGACTATGTAGGTGTAGACGTATCAAGAAATTTAGGTTTTTGCTACAATGGTGATGATGATGATGAAGGTATTTTAGGGTATGGCACCAATCCCCCATCTGTAGGAACAGATTTTTTTGAAGGACCAAGAGATGCTAACGGAAAAGAGATTGGCTTAACAAAGTTTATATATTATAACAACGATTTTTCTACTACTGGAAACCCTACCATAGCAGAACAATACTACGGATATTTGAAAGGGATATGGAAAGATGGTTCACCAATAACCTTCGGAGGTTCAGGATATAATACAGGTTCTCCAACAGATTACATGTTCCCCGATGACCCGTCTCAGGCATCGGGTTGGCATGAAAAATCTGCCGGGAACACCCCCGGAGACCGCCGTTATTTACAATCATCAGGCCCGTTTACGCTTGAGCCGGGGGCAGTTAATTATGTTACCGTTGGGGTAGTATGGGCAAGAGCAACCACAGGTGGTGCAACAGGTTCACTTGGATTGTTAAGACTGGCTAGCGATAAAGCCCAAAAACTATTTAACAATAGTTTTGATATTATAGACGGCCCCAGTGCCCCTGATGTACTTACTAACGAGCTAGACCGCAGCGTTATATTTACATTTACCAATACCAACTCTCCTAAAGTAGAGAAATACAGAGAAACCATTAAAGGTAGTTTCCAGCAACAATTGGAGTACAGATTTCAAGGCTATATTGTTTACCAGCTTGCCGATGGAGCTGTTACAGCCTCAGAGTTGGGTAATGTAGACCGGGCAAGAGTAGTTTTTCAGTGTGATATTAAAGATGAGGTTTCACAAATTATCAACCAAGAGTTTGACGATAAGGTTGGTGTTTCAGTGCCCAAATTAAAAGTTAACGGCGAAAACAAAGGCATTATACACTCTTTTGAGTTAAGGGAAGACTTGTTTGCTTCACAGGATAAAAGATTGGTAAACTTTAAAACCTATTATTATTTAGTGGTGTCTTATGCCAACCTTACCAACGACCCTAATGAGGATTTACAGTACCTGGAAGGACGCTTTACATCAGATATTATCAAAGTAATTCCCCATAAACCGGACCCGCGTGGCACTGGAACAGAAATTAGAGCAGGTTATGGCGATGGCCCGCAAATTACCCGAGTAGCCGGTAGAGGAAACGGGGGAAGAATATTAGAACTATCAGAAGAAACTGAAAAAGAGATATTAAATAGTCCTGATAACAAAGTAGCACTGCTAAAATATAAAGGGGGTGCAGGACCTGTAAATATTAAAGTAATAGACCCTTTTAAAGTTAAAAAAGGAGAATACGAATTACGTTTTATTGACCCTTCTTTTTCTAGCAGACCTGTCTCAAGCATCAGCGATTCAATTAGTAATCCGTTTCGTACCCAATGGATGCTGGTAAACACCACCTCCGGTGATACTTTATTTTCTGATACGGTTATTAATATTGATAATGAACAAGTGATACCAGAGTGGGGTATGTCGTTAAATATCCAACAGAAAATAGGTCCCGGAGACCCCTTAAATGACAACGATAATAGCAACGGCTTTATAGAAGCAACTATAACTTATGAAAATAATGAAAAGCCATGGTTAACGGGTTTAGAAGATAATGATGTTTTTGCTACCAGCCCCTCATTGGCATGGTTTAACTGGATTAGGGCAGGGCGAAACGGGTCGCCTAGTTTTGGAAGCCAAAACTACACTCATGACTTTGCAATAAGTGTTGGTAACGATGCCATACCCATAGACCCTAATGAAAAATGGGAAAAAATGTTGGGTGGAACGATTGCGCCTTATGCACTTGCTGCAAGAGCTTCTTTTGCCACACCGGGTAGAACTACTTACGGCCCGGCATATTTCCAGCAAATACCTGATGCTAACCCTATGGAAGAACTGGCTAGTGTAGATATTGTGATAACCCCCGACAAATCTAAATGGACACGGTGTGTTGTTATTGAAATGTCTGAGGAAGCTACCGTGGCCATTGGCAATGCAGAGAAATTTCAAGCCCGCCTAAGTCCTTCGGTTGATAAAAACTTTAAACCATTAAACAATGGTGAGCAAGGTAGAAGTTGGTTCCCGGGATATGCCATTAATCTTGAAACGGGAGAGCGTTTGAACATTATTTTCGGTGAAGACTCTAATCTTCCCAATGAAAATGGAACGGACATGATTTGGAACCCTACCCGAAATATATTTTCACAACAACAGGGTGTAGCTATTGGTGGCAAACACTATTTCTATATCATGGGCAGTTATTTAACCAAAAACTATAAAGGTCCTATATATGATGAAGGAAATGAGTACTTGGGTATGCTATCTTCACAAAGCCTGCTACAACGGCGCAGAGTAATGTCGCAAGCCATGTATGTTATGCCTGCATTGGCAGAAGAAGGTTTCGATTTAAGCAGTGGTATCCCTCCCTATGAAGTTAGAATACGTATACGTGCACAAAAGCCCTATCAAAACTATAACGCTACAAACGATAGTAATGTAAACAAAACAATGCCTTTGTATACATTTAACACTAATGATATTGTAGCAAATGAAAACTCTGAAACAGCTAAAAAATCAACCTTAGATTTAATTGGCGTAGTACCTAATCCTTACTATGCTTATTCTCAATACGAAGGCAGCAGACTGGATAATAGAATTAAGATTATCAACCTACCTCAAAAAACAACTGTTAAAGTTTTCACTTTCAATGGTACTTTGGTAAGAACCATAAAAAAGGACGACGACAATACTTTTGTTGAGTGGGATTTGAAAAACCAGGCAAATGTTCCTATTGCATCAGGCATGTATATAATACATGTTGATGCCGAAGGTGTAGGCACCAAAGTATTGAAATGGTTTGGCATAATGCGGCAGGTAGATTTAGATACTTTTTAATTATAGTTTTACAAAAAAGCCCCTTGAATATTTAAGGGGCTTTTTCATTAGTTAGTTTTTCCTTATAAAGGATATTTTTCTGTAATGCTTAAAAATGGAAATACATACATATCACAATCCAGCATTTTTTGGGCTTCGTTAGGGTCTTGATTAACATTTGGTCCAACATCCAGTAAACTCTCCCAACTCCCGTTGCTAGTCATTTTTACTTTTGTTCTTTTCTCTGCGTTACCATCATTTGGACCACCTGAAACAATACAATAGCTGTTTGAAACCACAAAAATATCGCTGCCGGGTGCATACGTTTCAAAAGAAATTAAAAAACCATCGTGGCCCTTCAATTCCAAACCGCCATTAATAAACACATCTAAATTACCCGTTCCATTAGGTGTAAAAGCTCCGGTATGTATAGGCTGTCCACTAGGCAACCTATCATGGTTAGCCTCATAAATATGGTATGTAATATCGTCTTTTGCACCCATTGCCTGCGATACAGCAACTCTAATTCTAAAACCGTCTAATACTACTTTGTCAATACTAGCATTGGCCTTGGTACTTAAAACTTCAGGCATATCAAATGCTTGTGCTACCTCAGTCCAGTTTTGGTTAGTACCAAAGAAATAGCGTTGATATACAGGAGCATTTGGATTGTTTGCCACATGAAAAACGCCATCGGCACTTCGTTCAAAAAAATCAAAAACAGTGTCTTTTCTGGTTTGGGTTTCAAACTGTGTGTCGTTATTGGCAGGTGTCGGGTTTTCATCTTTATTGCATGATGAAATTACTATTCCTAAAGCTATAGCAGTAAAAAGCAGTATTAATTTGTTTTGCATATTGTTTCTTATAATTTGTAAACATTGCAAGCTATAGGATTAGCAAAAAAATAGTATTGCACCTTTGTGGGTTATTATAGAACAAAAAAGCCACTCAATTTTTGAGTGGCTTTTGCTCCCCAGACTGGACTCGAACCAGTGACCCTCTGATTAACAGTCAGATGCTCTAACCAGCTGAGCTACTGAGGAATTTAATTGCTGGTTACCCCTTCCGAAAAAAGGACTGCAATAATAGGTTTTAAGATTTAATTCCGCAATATTTGCAGCGAAATTTTTATCCTGAGTTTATTTATGAGTTTATTGGTAATTGGTTCTGTAGCTTTTGATGCAATTGAGACCCCTTTTGGAAAAACAGATAAAATAATTGGTGGTGCTGCTACCTATATTAGTTTAGCCTCATCATACTTTACTAAAGATGTAAATTTAGTGGCAGTTGTAGGAGAAGATTTTCCAAAATCTGATATTGAACTATTGCAAAACCACGGTATTGATACCGAAGGTTTACAAATAAAAGAAGGTGAAAAATCTTTCTTTTGGAGCGGGAAATATCATAACGATATGAACACCCGCGATACTTTGGTAACCGAGCTAAATGTATTGGGAGATTTTGACCCTATTATCCCCGATAACTACCAAAACTGTGAATTTTTAATGCTGGGCAATCTTGCCCCCAAAGTGCAAGAAACCGTTATAAACCGTTTAGAAAACCGCCCACGCCTTATAGTAATGGACACCATGAACTTTTGGATGGACATTGCTATGGATGACTTGCAAAAAACCATTAGCATGGTAGATGTTTTAACCATTAACGATGAGGAAGCACGCCAACTTAGCGGAGAGTATAGCTTAGTTAAAGCTGCTAAGAAAATTATGGCTATGGGCCCGAACTTTTTAATTATAAAGAAAGGCGAGCACGGTGCATTATTATTTCACCAAAATGAGGTGTTTTTTGCCCCTGCACTTCCCCTTGAAAATGTTTTTGACCCAACCGGAGCGGGAGATACTTTTGCAGGTGGCTTTATAGGCTATATAAGCAAAACAGAAGATGTAAGCTTTGATAACATGAAGCGTGCTATTGTATATGGTTCGGCTATGGCATCTTTTTGTGTAGAGAAATTTGGTACTGAGCGTTTGGTAGGCTTATCAGAACAAGAAATTAGCCGCCGTGTACAGCAGTTCAAAAACCTTTCTCAGTTTGATATTGAGTTGGTAAGTAACGCTTAATTATTTAAGAATGTATAGTTTTAAAAAGCAGCCCTTGTGCTGCTTTTTTTATTTCCAATACTATCAGCATAGAAATTACCGTTATTTATATAGCTACCCGCTATGCTATAGCAGCATAAAAACGAATACGTATTCTTTTTGTCAAACCCCTTAATACTAAGATTATGAAGAGAATTGTGCGGATTTTTCCCGCTATCGTATGCATTGTTATGCTCATGGCATTTCACTCACCCCAAAGCCCCAAAAAAGTAAGTTTACATTTTTTTGAGGGTACTTTTAAAGAAGCCTTAGTTGCTTCTAAGCAGCAAAACAAACCTGTTTTTATAGACTCTTATACATCATCGTGCAAATGGTGTAAAAAAATGGATAGAACCACTTTTAGAAACAGAAGTGTTGTTGAGTACATGAATACTAACTTTATAAATGTGAAAATGGATATGTATGGCAAAGAAGGTAAAGCCATGAAAAGAAAATATAATATTGACGCTTTGCCAACTCTATTATTTACTAATTCTGAAGGAAAAGCTTTGGTACGTGTAAATGGCTACGCCGATGCCAAAACTTTTATGAAAAAAGCCAAGAAAGCTAAAAGGAAGTTTTAAAACTCTAGTCCTCTAAACCTATTTTCACGGTGTCTTGGTTTAGCATATTCTTAATTAGGTTGTAAAGCAATGGCGCATTACGCTTGAAAGTTTGTGGCGTTTCAAAAAAGTACTCGCAGGCCACTGAAAAGAACTCAGCAACATTTGTAAAAGCATAATTACGTACTGCGTTTATACTTTTTAGTTGCTCGGTATGGTGGTCGTTTGCAAACAAAAGATGTAAGCTTGAAATGTTATGTGTCATTGTAGGCTCCCCATACACTTCATCTGAGTGTCCAATACTTTTTGCTTCATGTAAGTATGCATGGGCAAACTCATGCAGTCCTAAGTTTAAATTATCTGTCTCGTCTTCAATTCCCTCAACAAAATGCTGCCAGGAGAGTACAATAATACCCCTGGCATTTACCTCTCCCTTATGGTATTTTTTTGTTATTCGCGAATAGTATTCTTGCGGGTAAACCAAAATGGTATGAAAATCGTACAATTCATACTTTCCAAAGCCAAAACTTAACATTATAGCTTTTGCTGCAATAAGTAATTGCATATCCTCCGTTACTACAACCCCTTCCCTGCCTACAAACTTTTTGTTTTTAATAAACTTTTTAACTCTATGGTTAAACTGTTTCTTATCAAAGGCATTCAAAAGCCTATAATACTTAATCCTGTTATAGATAATGTTTTGCTCATCAGGAGCCAGTTTATACACCCCAAAAGTAAAATACCGCCCGATGGAAATGCCAAACGACTCATATACCCTATTATAAAAACCATAAATAACCCCTTCTTTTATTATCCATAAAGCAAGTACAACAACTAACGCCATGGCCGGTAAAAGCCCTAAAAATGTTATGGTTTCTTCACCCATTACCTACTAAGTACTGTTTTGTTTAGGTTTTCGCTAAAATAAAATGAAAAACAATACAATATGGTATAAACCTTGAGCTATATAAAAAGGTTTTTGCGTCTTTTTCGCGTTTGGCTTATCATAAATTATTAATGAAAACACAAGATACTTTTACTGAAAGTTGGTTAACTCTTCAACCAAAATTAGAACGGTTTATTTACTCAAAAGTAAAAAGTGAAGCTGAAACCCATGATATTCTTCAAGAAGTCTTTATTAAAGCATATACCCATTTTGATAGCCTGAAAGACATTGAAAAGATTCCGCAATGGGTGTTTAGCATTACCCGAAATGAAGTGAATGCCTTTTTTAATACCCAAAAAAAGACACAGCAGTTTTTGCCTGACGTTAGCGTTGAAGAAAACCACTTAAACGAACATTTTGAAGACTGCATTACCGGTTTTGTAGATTCTTTACCGCCCAAATACAGTAAAGCTGTCCGCTTATCAGACATTGAAAATATCTCGCAAAAAGAAGTTGCCAAAAAGCTGGACATCTCATATTCAGGGGCAAAATCACGTGTACAACGAGGTAGAGAAAAACTAAAAACACTTATGGAGCAATGCTGCACCATACAACATGACAATTATGGCAACATAATAGATTATGAGCCCAAAAAAGGGGGACACTGTTATAAATATTGTTAAAATAAAGCCTCGGAAGTCCGAGGCTTTATTGTTTAGCAACAGATAATGCCACCGCAGCATCCGTCATCGCATGTACTGAAAATTACATTTTTCATACTATTTATTTTTAAGGTGTTGAACATTTATTTAACACCCTATTGATGGCGTTATTACCAAACGGACGCAAACTATTTTTCTTTAAAAAAGCTGCGTCTTTCAAAGACTAATTTTATCTCTATTGCAATTGTTTAAAGAATTAGAATTATGAAAAAAACATTTGTATTAAGCTTTTCTATTATAGCCTTATTTTTAACCGGCACTTCCCTATCTGCACAAAGTACCTGTTGCAGCAAAACAAAAAGCGATAGTGCTTGCGCCCCTGAAAAAGAACAAAGAGCGGGCTGCTCTCCTTCAAGCTGTAGAGGTGAACAAACTAAATTTGGAGAGGTAAAAGTGATAACCTCTTTGCGTAAAAACCTTATTAGCTTAAAAGCTGAGATGGAAAAATATACCGTTACAAAGTTTTCTCAACGCTCATATAGTGTGCATGGCTTAGTAGGTGAAAGTGATGATGAAAGCCTTAACATTATTGTTACTGAGGTGAAACTTATTGAAAAGGAATTGAAAAATAAACTCGGTAAAAGCCTAACCGCTTTTAGCTTGCCTAAAGGGAAAGCTAAACAGGTGAAGTATTTATCAAAAAGGATTAAAGGACTTAAAGCATTTTTAGCAAAATAAAGTTTTGGATAAATGCTTTTCAGAAAAATCATAAGCATAAGCATTGCCATATGCTTTATTGCTATTGCTGTTACAGGCATACTCTTTTTCTTCACTCCATACCAGCGCACCACAGCAACAATACATACCATTTTCGGGTTTACTTTTTTACTGGGGGTTTTGTGGCATATAAAAAACAATTTCCCATCGCTAAAACATTATGTTGTTACAAAAAACAGGGTATCATTTCTAAAGCTTCCCTTCTTAATAATTTTACTGTTTTGCGTACTGCTGTTAGCCTCTTATTCTCAAGTAAAACCCATTAAATCTTTTATGGATTGGGGAGCTGAATTAAAAGCAAATGCAACTGTAGAAGTTGACAATAACAGCTATATTTTGCATGAAGTAAACCTTAACGACAGTATTAAGATAGAAGTAGACTTCTTAAAAGGGAAACACTTTTGGCATCCCCAAATAGCTATTTGGCTGGAAGATGAAAGCGGTAATTACTTAAAGTCTTTATATGTATCTGAAGCCACTGCTACGGGCACTTTTTTTGGCGGTAGGGATAAAGAGAATTTTAAAACCTTTGATGAAACTAAAGTTAACCCCAACAATATTAATTACCGACGGGTTGATGCGCTACCCTATTGGTCTCACAAAAGAGGTATTAAGTATGCAGACGGTATGTATGCCCCTACAAAGGAGCAGCCCATAGTTGACGGCATTTCGGGAGCCACATTTAGTGATAATTTTTTATACAGAACCTCATTTAATCATAAGCAAACAAAGTTTAAGCTGTATTTAGAGATAAATGTAGCTTTTGATGATAATGAATATTACTCAGAATTTGATTTTCCTGATGATGAAATATTCCATAGTGGCACGGGGCAATTGGGGCAACCTTCATTAATTTACGGTTGTGATGTTGACCTAAAAAGCAGAAACAGCTATTATTTAATGCGCTTATTGGGGCACGGGCATCACTCAGGGCAAAACGGCACTTTATATACCGATTTATCTACGCTAACCACTGCATTAGAGATTGTTGAGCGGATTTTGGTTCATGTCTTCGTATTGGACAATTAAGTATTTCTATTTCATTTTTTTAATATAGGCACAGTTGTGGCTACGCTTAATGGCAAATAAACGTCTTAAGAATAAAGAATTATGAAAAGAATAGCTTTGATATTAGTTGTACTAGCCGGAGTGGCTACAACTATGGCCTTCAATACTCCAAATGAAGAAAAAACTACTGTAGCAGATAAAACTGAAAGCATCACATTTTTTAAAGGCACATTTGCACAAGCTCTAGAAGCTTCAAAAAAACAAAACAAGCCCATTTTTATGGACTCGTATACCAGTTGGTGCCATTGGTGCAAACATTTAGACAAAACCACTTTTAAAGATGCTAAGGTAATTAGCTACCTAAACGAGAACTTTATTAATGTGAAAATGAATATGGAGGCAGGTGAAGGACCTAAATTGGCACAGAAATACAGAGTAAGCGGCTACCCAACTCTATTATTTATTAACTCTGAGGGTGAAGCAATCGGCAGAATTGGGGGTTACGTAAAAGCTGCGGCTTTTGTGAAAAATGCCAAAAAAGCTAAAAATGCTTTTAACTAACTTTGGCTAAACAATGAAAAAGCTGGTAGTATTAGTAATATTCTGTTCAGGTATCGCCATACAAGGTGTAGGGCAGGTTATTGATATTACAAGTTTTTTTAAGGCTAGTGAAATTCAAGGCAAGGTATTGCTTTCATGGCAAATTGTTAGTGGAAGCACTTGCAATGGTATACAAATTTATAGAGGTACGGATAGCACCCAACTTGCCCAAGTAGGTGAAATAATTGGTGTTTGCGGTAGTGTTACTGAGCCTGTTGACTATACTTTTGTTGATGAAAAGCTAAATGAAAACAACACCTATTATTACCGTTTAGAGTTTGGCACACAAGGTTTTTCTGAGATTATCTCGGTAACTGTAGAGGGAATATTTAGCAATACATCTCAAGTGCGACCCAACCCTATAAGTGAAAGCGGAAAAATAGTTTTCACTAAAAATTCTGTACAAAACCACACGTTAACACTATACAACAAGCATGGGAAAAAGGTATTGGAGAAAACTAGCACAGAAAACTCTTTTGATATTAATGCTTTGGGGCTGAAAAACGGAGTATACGTTTATACCATAACTGCTGATAACAATACTTTAATAGCCAGGGAAAAACTGCTGATTCATCACTGATATTTTTATCTCACCAGTGTCAGGGTGCTTCTATGGTTTTCAGTCCTTAACATTTGATTCTCATCAAAATACTGTAGCTTTATTGAGTAGAGATATACCCCATCAGGTACTGAAACTCCTTTGTTTGTACCATCCCACCCCACATTAAAATCCTCTGTTTCAAACAGCACTTCACCCCACCTGTTAAATACTTTCAGTTCAATAGAGTGTGCATTTCGTATGAAAGGCATAAAAATATCGTTTACGCCATCGCTATTAGGGCTAAAAGCATTGGGGTAGGCTGCATAAAAACAGTTTTTTATTTCTATTTCTTTAGTAAGGGTATCGCATGCATTAAACAAGGTTACCCAATAATTTCCCACCACAGAAATTGAATTTGTAGGCTGGGTCGACCCATCACTCCACAAATAGGTTGAATTGGGAAATGTTGCATCAAGTTTAATCGGCTCTTTTATACAACTATAAGTACTTCCAAAGCTTATAACAGGCTGTGGCTTTACCTCCGTTAATTGTGAAGTTTTCGCTTCGCACCCGTCAATTTCTATTGTATAGGTAATTGTACTTTCGCCAATATTTTTTGGGATAAATGTATTTCCTTCAACCCCGGTCCCTGAAAAAATGCCCCCTTTCATTGCAGGAACTAATACTGCCTCACCATCATTTTCACAGTATCGGTTTTTTAATCCTGTAAAGCTTGCATCAGGCACTGTAAAAACCCAAACATTGCCTGTAACACTATCTAAACAGCCTTTTTTGGTTATGGTAATTAATTTTACCTCAAAGGTATCGGGCATAGAGAATGCTACATTTGATGCATTTAGTTCTTTCCTTTCGGGCTGGTTGTCTGAAAACCGCCAAACAGAACCTGCTATTTCGCCTTTTTTAGCGGTTGATGTATTGGTAAAATTGAAACTATGCCCTTTGAAACACTGTTCTTTTTTGTTCACTTCAAATGAAGCTTCAGGTAGCGATGCCACAAATACTTTAATTGCTTTTACCGCAATGCCCAAGTATGGTCTTGCATTATCTTTAGCGGTTACAATAAAGTTGTGGGGTGCTTTACGAATATGGGCTTCATTGGGTGTCCAACTTATAACTGCCGAATCTTTTTTAGGGTCAGCACTCTTTAAGAGTTTAAACTCGGCTCCTTGAACTGATTCACTCCATATCAGCTTCACCGAATCGCCTTGATTCTTATCAAAAGTGCCTATATGTATATTTATTTGTTCTCCCACACAAACCGTATCGTCTTTGGCTTGTATTACAGGTAATATATTACCGTGGCAGTTAATTACTATCAGTTGTATGTCGCGCCTCGTTTTGCCTACAATTTTCATTTGCCCGTCAATTTCTCTCCACTCGGTAACTTCTATTACCATTACTGAGACTTGATTGGCTAAGGTGGGGCGAAAGTTAAGGTTTCCCGTTTCTTCATCTAAATGAAAACCCTGGGGTATGGGTGCTTCTGCGTTGGGGAAACCCAAAAACTGTAAGGGCTTCTGTGCTGAATAGGGATTGAGATAAGGCAAAGGTTTTCCTGCATCAGACAAGGGGTCTACAAGCTTGAAGGTTAAAACATCATTGTCAATGGTATCTATTGCCCCATTGTTAAATACAAAATCGTTTCCCAAGCAAACAAATGTTGTTGCCGGAGTTATAAAAATGGGCGAACTGTTACATTCTCCTAATTTAGTATATATAAGCGCTTCGGTATAAAACCGCTTATTCCCTGCCCCTGTTGTTATTGATTTGTTTCTGTTTGTTAGTGCCCAGCTTACTCTAAAAATATCGCACTTTTCGGCTATGTCCTCAGGTATGGTTATCGTATCTCTGTAGGTATGTTCCTCAACGCCAAATTTAAACACACCGTTCTGGCATAGTGTTTTTACGCCTGAAGGGTTTATGCCCGTAATGTCTTTTATTTGAAACCTTTTAAAAACAATATTGCCCAGAGTTGTAAGCGGGTTCTTTGCACAACTAATATCAATCCATTGGTTTGTTTTAAGGTCTATACCAATACAGTCTCTGTAAATTTTTAAAGTAATTTCATAGGCATTTGTTCCTAAGCATCTGTAGGTAATATCGCTACCCATTAAATGAGTAGCATAAGAGAAGTTTGTACTGCTAAGTAGTATACAAAATATAGCAATGCTTTTAAAGCTTTTGACTAAATAATATAGGATAGGTTGTATATACATTACCAGCAATTACTATACTGGTAAACGCATAATTAACCCTAAACGTTGTAAGAATAAACGACTAGTTTGCAGTTACTTACAATAAAGTTGCAATAATATCTTCGGCTGAAAGTCCTTCAGCCTCTGCCTTGTAGTTTTTCACTATACGGTGGCGCAAAATAGGTTCTGCCACAGCCTGTACGTCTTCAATATCAGGCGAGTATTTTCCTCTGAATAAGGCATGGCATTTTGCCCCCATAACCAAATACTGGCTTGCACGAGGCCCTGCACCGTATTCTAAATATTCTTTTACTTTATCACTTGCCCCGTTTGAGTTAGGACGGGTTTTACCAACTAATTTTACCGCATATTCTACTACATTATCGGGCACGGGTACTTTCCGCACCAAATTTTGGAAGTACTGTACTTCTTGCTTAGAAATTACAGTACTTGCGGTTGCCTCAACATCGGTTGTTGTGGTTTTCACAATATCAACCTCTTCATCAACGCTGGGATAATTAAGTATTATATTAAACATGAAACGGTCTAGCTGTGCCTCAGGTAATGGATAAGTACCTTCCTGTTCAATAGGGTTTTGTGTTGCTAAAACAAAAAAAGGTTTATCTAAAACATGTTCTTGTCCTGCGGCAGTAACGTTTTTCTCTTGCATAGCCTCAAGCAAGGCAGCTTGTGTTTTGGGTGGGGTACGGTTTATCTCATCAGCCAAAATAATATTAGCGAATATGGGACCTTTTATAAACTTAAAATGGCGACTCTCATCCAGTATTTCACTACCTGTAATATCACTGGGCATTAAGTCAGGCGTAAACTGTATGCGGTTAAAGCTTAAATCCATTACATCGGCAATGGTTTTTACCAAAAGTGTTTTTGCCAAACCCGGTACACCTACCAGCAAGCAATGCCCATTGCAAAACATACTTATTAGTACGTTCTCAATTACTTTATCTTGCCCAACTATTACTTTATGTATTTCTGTGTTTAAGTTCTTTACAATGCCTGTGAATGCATCTGCTGCTTCCACATCGTTTTTATATTCTACCATTTAAGCTTTCTCGTTTATCGTGTAAAAACTATTTACTTGTCCATTGCAGCAAAGCAGGATGCCGTGCATATTTATCAATTATTTTTATATAAAATTTCTCTTTATGCTTCATTATCCACTTATCTAAAGCTTCTGCTTTTTTCTTTTCAAGTGCTGCGTTTTGTATTCGCACCCAGTCTTGCTCTAAATTGGGTAAGTGTGGTTCTGTTATATCAACCAAATGATAGGCTTTATAACTATCCTTACCATCTTGAGAGCGGTTGTATTCAGGTCCCAAATAATCACCTTTTTTCATCTTGCTAACCGCAGTGAAAACATCTTTGGGTAGTTGGTCTATGGCAATTTTGGTATTGCCCAACTGGTCTGTAAACTTACCTCCGTTGGGAGATGTACGTTCGTCTTCCGAATATCTTTTAGCGGCTTCTTCAAATGTCCAGCGATTGGCTTTAATAGACTTTAAAAGTGTGTCTATTTCTGTGCGAGCGAGCACCAAATCGTAAGCTACGGTTTTTGGGCGAACTAATATATGGCGTACATTTACCTTCTCCCCTCTACGCTCGATAAGTTTTAAGATGTGGAACCCAAACTGAGTTTCTATAATTTTTGAGATGGTATCGGGTTTCAGCTTAAATGCCATTGCCTCAAACTCCGGTACCATTTGCCCACGCCCGAAAAAGCCTGTTTCACCACATTTTGCTGATGAACCCGGGTCGTCAGACTCTAGTGATGCGGTAATACACCAGTCTGCTCCTTCTAATAAGTCTTTTCTTATTTTCTCTATTTTCTTACGTGCATAGTCTTTTTCTGCCTGGGTAATTTTGGGGTACCGTACTATTTGTGCAACTACTACCTCAGCATTAACAGGCTCTAAACTGTCTTTTGGTAATTTTTTAAAGTATCTTTTTACTTCGGTGGGAGTGATTTTTATATCCCTCACTATGGTTTGCTGCATTTCTTGTATCACCATTTCTTGTTGCAGCTTTGCACGTGTTTCTTCTTTAAACTGCTCTATTGATTTGCCAATATATTTTACAAAATCATCTTCCCCACCGGGAAATTGACTGAGTATATACAGCATTCTTCGGTCTATTTCAGCATCCACTCTTTCAGGTGCTACGGTAACACTATCTATTTGTGCTTGATACAGTAACAGTTTTTTTGCTATGAGCGAGCTTAGTATCTGGTATCTGTCGTTTTCTGTAAATGTAACTCCACTTTGCTCTTCAAGGGTTTCAAATTCTTTGTCAATATCAGATTTAAGTATATAGTTATCTCCTACAATGGCTACAATTTCATCTAATATCTGCCCTTCGCGTTTTTGGGCATTAGCAGTAAACAAACCTGCAAACAGCAACCCAAACAGCAAGCTATATTTTATAACAATTTTCAAAATGTATGTGCTTATTTATATGTTTTTGGTGTACTAAAGTAAATAGTTGTTTTGTTATCCCTGCAAAAAATATGCAGTTCCTTAGCTTTTAACGATAAACGACAATTTTTATTTTTACAAAAAAGCCCGCTTTGCAGCGGGCTTACTATATTTTCAGTAGATTTTTATCGTGGTAATTTATTTAAAAAACTATTAAACACTTCTTGGTTAATAGTTACAGGATATTTTTTCTTCAATTCTTCTATCCATTCTTTTTCAAGCATATTTTGGTAGCTTGAGGTAATAGGCCCGCGAACTTCGCTAAGCTCTTTTGGTTTTGAGCGTAATACTTTACGAATAACTACTACATAGTGTTTACCATCAAGTTCTGCTTTACGTCTTCCTTTTTTCCATTTTACATGACTAAGAATAGGGTGTGCATCTTTTTCATACTTCCCTTTTTTAATCACTAGACTTAAGGGGTGTATTTCATGTGCCATGCGCGATATTGTCGTATCGGCTTTTTTCTTTTTCACCCATTTGTACACTTTTTTGCAAATATCTTCACTTTGGCACTCATAAATAGTTACATCTACCCTGTCTTTCCACATGTATTCGGTTTTGTGTGCCTCATAGTATTCTTTTAAACCAATAGTATCGGTTATTCCTTTGTTCCAAACTCGTTTTTCCGACAGGTTAAACAACAATATACCATCGTTATACTCTTGTATCAAATAGCGGTATTTATCGTACTTATTGGCAAGGTTATTCTCTTCATACTCCCATACTTTTTGTTCAACAAAGCTTTTATAAAGGCCTTCAACTATCATTTTGTTGGTTTTCTTTAAGGCTGTTTGCTGGTTTAACTCAATAAATTTAGAAAAATCACGCTCTGTAAAAGTTTTATCTCCTATGGTAAATAAATTGTTATTGAGGTCTTTATGATTCCCGTCTATCCATCTACCAAACACTAAGGTAGAGTCGGTTTTAGCTATAAAAGCCTCTAAGTTTTTGTGGTTTTCTTTAAACCCGTATTCTTTTTTAATTCTGTTTACTACTGCCTGTTTCGAGATACCGTAACGTTCATCTTTAGGGTTTGATATTTTTCGCTTCAAATCGTCGTATAAACTGTCTTTAGGAGCCAGTTTTTCATGCCCCAAACGTTTTATTATATGGAAGCCATACTGTGTTTTTACAGGAGTACTTATGGCACCGTCTTTTGGAAGTTTAAACAGGGTTTCTCTGAATATCAGAGGAAAATTCCTGTTTGTACTTTCTATTAGGCCTATATCGCCGCCTTTACCTTTTGTATTTACATCGTCGCTATATGCAGCAACCATTTCTTCAAAAGTGGCTTTGCCTGATTTTATCTCAGCATATATTGAATCAGCTTTTTGTTTGGCACGTAAAATTTCATCGTCCTTTGCACCTTCATTCAAGCGCAACATTAAATGTGCTGCTTTCATTTTACCTCTTGAAGGTCGTCTGTCATATACTTTGATAATATGATACCCAAATTGTGTTCGGAAAGGACCTGCTGTATTTCCTACTTTGGTATTGTATGCAACCGTTTCAAAAGGGTATATCATATCAAAAGCAGTAAAATACCCTAAACTACCAAAGTTGTTCTTTGCAGATGGGTCTTCTGAATGTTTGTAGGCTACAGAATCAAAAGATTCACTTTTAAGTTTTTTCTTTAGTTCAATGGCTTTATTGTATGCCACCAAAGTATCTTTTGGTAAGGCATCGCGGGTAACAGCAACCATAATATGGCTTACTTTTACTTCTTCCTTAAGGTGCTCATAAGCTTCATCTATCAGAGCTTCAGTTGCTGAAGTATCAACCATGTAGGGTTGCGCCAGTTGCTTTTTGTACTGCGCCATTTCTGCCAAAAAATTTGAAGCAGTATCCATGCCCAAATCTTTGGCTTGCTGTACTTTTAGCTTAAAGTTTACAAATAAATCTAAGTAATACCTTGCGGTATCTTTTGTAATACTTTCTTCGGGGTTGTTTTTGTAAAATTGACGCTCAAATTCGCTAAGTGTAGCGTAATGCTTACCAAAGGTGAATAGCTTTTTTTCTGCCGGTTTGTTTTGTGCGTTTGCGGTTTGTAACAAACCCGCTGTTGTTAATAAAAGTAAAAACAGTATTCTTTTCATTTCCTCCTTAATCAAATTTTGAAAGCGCAAAAATATTTATTTTATAATTTCTATGTGAAGCAATTTTAATGATTACTATTGCTTTATGCATAAGACGATAGTAAGCAGGATTAGTTGATAGCAATTACAGATTCTATTTGTGGTATTGCTTTTTTAATACCTTCTTCAATACCAGCTTTCATAGTCATGTGGCTCATTTCGCAGTTACTGCAAGTACCCAGTAAGCGAAGTTTAACAATTTTATCTTCTTGTATGTCTACAAGCTCCACATTACCGCCATCGGCATTTAGAAACGGTCTCATAGTTTCTAAAACTTCATCAACTTGTTTGGCTAATTCCTGATTCATTTTTAAAATAATCCTGCAATTTACACTTTTTAAACTCCTACTGCACTATTTAGTTTGGCATTGTTAATGGCTATTTGTTGCGCTGTAAGTTCTGCAAAACGTTCAAAAGCTTGTGTTGTTGGAGCATCTTTTTGTTCAATAGGTATACCTTCATCACCTGCCTCTCGTATGGTTTGCACTATGGGTATTTCTCCTAAAAAGGCAACATTGTTTTGTTTTGCCAATTGTTTACCCCCGTCTTGCCCAAAAATGTAATATTTTTTAGTTTCATTATCGGGCGGTATAAAATATGCCATATTCTCAACCACGCCTAATACAGGTAGGGTTATACCTTGTATACTAAACATGCTGATAGCTTTACGCGCATCGGCAAGGGCTACTTCTTGCGGAGTAGTAACCATTACTACACCCGTAACCGGTACTATTTGTGCCATGGTAAGGTGAATGTCTCCCGTACCCGGAGGCAAATCAATAATCAAATAATCCAGCTCTCCCCACTCCACATCGTTTACAAACTGCCGCATAGCCGATGATATCATGGGACCACGCCAAACTACAGCTTGGTTTTGTTTCACCATAAAGCCAATGGAAAGCAGTTTGATACCATACTTCTCTATAGGTATCATTATACTTTTTCCGTTTTCTTCTTTGCTATCGGGTACTTGGTTTTGACAACCAAATAAGGTAGGAACTGAAGGCCCATAAATATCTGCATCAAGCAAGCCTACTTTTGCCCCTTGTGCTGAAAGTGCCAAAGCCAAATTTGCCGCAACTGTAGACTTTCCAACTCCCCCTTTTCCTGATGCTACAGCTATAATATTTTTTACTTGTGGCAGTACACTGGCACCTTCGCGTTGAGTACTTACATTAGAGGTCATGTTTACTTCAACACTTATATCTTTACCTATGAAGTGCTGTATAGCATTTACACAAGCATTATGAATAAGGTCTTTTAAAGGGCAAGCGGGTGTGGTAAGTACAACCGAAAACGAAACTTTTTGCCCGTCAATAGCTACATTCCTAATCATATTTAGGGTAACTAAGTCTTTTTGTAAATCGGGTTCCTGCACATGGCTTAAAGCAGCCATTACTTGCTCATGGGTTATCTCACTCATAATTACAGAATAAACATTTAGCTTTTAATTCTTGTTTTTAGCCAGTGCAAAAATAGGGGTTATTTAACAGTATTAAATAAACTAAAAGCCCTATACCTGTTTAGGCAAGGGCTTTTTAGCTATAGTTATATTTAACAATTATTACTTATAGTAAGTTAGTACCGGTATATGCGAGTGGTTTACCATTTTTTTGGTAAGGCTGCTATGAAAAAGCTTATCAAAAAAACTACGGTGGTGTTTTGCCATTGCCAGTATATCACAAGGCATTTTTTCAATAAATTCTTCAATAGTTGCTCTGGTATTTTCCGCCTCTACCTGGTGGTATGATAGTGAAGGGTAACCTGTTTCTTCTTTCACCGCTCTAAAAATATCTTCCGGGTTATCATGCGTAAAATGCATTTCGTCATTATGCACGTGAAGTATATGGAAATTGCTATTGAAAACTTTAGCTACATCAAGTAGCTTATTTATCACTGCTATATCGTTTTTCTCCAAATCACTGGCATAAACTATGTCTTTAGCAGCAAATTTTTCCATCTCATCAGGGATGCACAGTACAGGAATTTTACTCTTTTCTACCACTCCGGCAGCATTAGAACCCAGCAATACTTCTTCAACTCCGCTAGAACCTGTTGTTCCCATCACAATAAGGTCTACATCGTTTGCGGTGGCAAACCCTAAAATTTCATCTATAGCAAACCCTGCTTTTACATGAACTTCTGAAGTAACACCCTCTAACTCCATAGATAGTTTTGCAAGATTTTGCTGTGCTTCATCTTTGCCGGTATCTGTTATATTGCTAATGGTTTGTGCAGGTGTATAGGGGTCTATAACCGGTACATGCACAATGTTTAATAAATGTAATGTTGCACCGCTTTTCCGCGCAATTTCTGCCGCTACATTTACAGCACTATTTGCTACTTCTGAAAAATCGGTTGGGACTAATATGTTTTTAATACTCATAAGGCTGTTATTATTTAAATTGACACTGTAAAATTACATTAAGTATTTCAGGAGATAAATGACTTTTATCATAAGTCACAATTTATTTACAATGCTTGCAGTTATTAAACAATGAATTAAAGTAACTATTTTAGCCCTTTAAACCCTAACTACACTATAAACGTTTACGGTAAAAAGCCGATGAAAGTTAACATATCAGCTATACTGCTTTTATTTATTTGTTTTGTTTCAACAGCATCAGCGCAACGAAGCCCTGAAGCATACCGTGTTGGTATTGCTGCTAACTTACCTGTAATTAACAACCATACTGATACATTTTCAGCCAGAACAGGTTTTGGCCTTTGGGGAAGTGTAGAATACGATTTAAACCACCATTTACGATTTACCCCAACATTAGCCTACAATAACTTTGGCTACAACCAAAACTATTTTAGCGATTCAGGTGTAAGACAAAGCCGAAAAATAACAGAGCATTACTTTGACGCTATTGCCGAATTAAATTATTTACCCTCACCAAAAGCTAATAGTACCCGCATAAACTTTGGTATGGGTATTTCTTTTTTAGGGGGAAGGGTTACTGACCAACCCGATATTTTAGGTAGAAACATTACCCAAAGAACATTAAACAATAAAAAATCTTTTACCCCAAACTTTTTAATGAGTTTAGGGATAAACGCCCCTCTAAGCCGAAAAATAGATTTAGGTGTTCAGTACATAGCAAGTTTACCACACAAAATTTTCCCTCAGGATGTATCCGGTCGTTTGGGTACGGTGCAAATTAGGTTAAGCTATAAACTTATACCCGATGCTTTAGCCCCTACAAAGCCAAAAAATGCTGAGAATGAGAACCAATCTGTTTCACTATATAATAAAGACAGTTTAATTGTTCTTGTTAGGCTAAAAGAGAATGCCAAAAGAATTAAAATGTTGCAGAACATGGGAGAGTTGAGTTTTGCTGAGGAAGAAAGGAAAGATGCATTGGAAAAAAACCAAGCCCTAGTTGAAGCCTTTAAAGAAAAATTTACCCTGCTCCCTGTTTACTATTTCTATGATACAGACAGTAAAATAGCTTTAGAGAAAGGGTTTGAGGGCATTTTATTGAATGAAAAGCTTGAAAGGGACAGTTCTTTTAAACTGCCCAAAAAAGAATATATAATTGCTGAGTTTGCCCGCCAGTTTAATGAGGTTACACAAACCAGTGGCATGTATGGGCTAGTGATTTACGACGATAACTTTAAAAACATCCCTGAACCATTTCCGGCATTTACTTCTAATGCCTATGGGTTATTAAGTACTACAGATGTGATTGGAAAATTTCAAAAACGCCTGTATAAATATCTGAAACGATAATTAACTAAAGACCCTATGGAACAAAACAAAGCCTACCACAAAGCCAATGCAATACAAAGCGGGCAAGCTGTAAAAGTAATTTTGTTGGCTACATTTATATCAATGGGCTTTATGTTCTTATTTATAATACTAGAATTCCCATTTTTTTTTAACCATTGCTTTGTTTCTGGGTATCATGTTTTTATCCATTTTCAGCTTTATGTATGCTGGTGAATATTGGATTAATGAACAACAACTTGAGGAAAAACTAACGCCGAAATTAAAGTTTATACCTTTTTTAAAGCCCCAGCATAATTTTTATACTTGGGCTGAGTTAGATAGTTATTTGGAAGACAGCAACATGACCCGCTACAGTGGTGAGCAACGTTATTTAAAGCTAATTTTTAAAAACCCCAGGCGCGTAGTTTCTATTAGTGAAGGAAACACGGTTTCTTCAAAAGAAACTTTTGCAAAATTTTTGAATACGTTTAACAGCCTTTTGGCAGATGATGGGAAAATAAATACTCACAACACAGAAGCTGCCACTACTACCAAACCAGAAACAACTAGTGAAAGTGAAAGCACACCACAATCCAAACCCATTAAGGCCAAGGCAGAAAAAAGCTTTTATGAAGGTACCGGAGGCAAAATACTGGCAATAATTTTTCTATTACTAAGCATAGTACTTTTACTTATGTATTTTGTACCCGAAGCATTTGGAGGTATTGAAATTAAAGGAACTAATAGTTGGAAGCTGTGGGTAATAGTATTGCCCGGCTCACTATATATGATGAAAAGAGCTTTTTTTAGTAGCAAAAAATAGAAAAACTGCCACAATTTCACAGTAGTTCACTTAGCACTATATTTGCACAGTGGCATACCAAGCCACTGATTATAAATGAAGAAATTTCTCGAACTGCTTTCATACGGCAAACCTTATAAACGTTTTGCCTATTTAAATATATTTTTCAATCTGTTAGCAGTTGTTTTCAGTATATTCTCATTGCTGGGTGTTATCCCTTTTTTAGACATCATTTTTAAACCTGATATGGTGGTAGAAGCACCCACCGAAACAGGTTTTAGTTTCAGCAACCTGAAACAACAGATTATGTACGGTCTCAGTGGCCCTATCAAAGAAAACCCTTTAGTAGCTTTAGGCTATATATGTCTGTTTATAGTAGGCAGTACATTGTTAAAGAATGTATTTATTTACTTAGGTTTATTAAACCTTATAAAGTTTAGGCAAAACACTGTAAGAGACCTTAGAGATAAGCTTTACAAAAAAGTACTTCGTTTGCCCCTTTCTCTATTTTCTGATGAAAGAAAAGGAGACTTAATATCACGCATGAGTGGCGATGTAACTGTTATTGAAGCCAATCTAAACGCGTCACTTGATGCAGTGTTTAAACAACCCTTCACTATTTTGGCTCACCTAATAATGCTGGTATATATAAGCCCTTTGCTCACGCTTATTGTATTTATCCTTTTACCCATTGCAGCCTTTATAATTGTGCGCGTAGGTAAGGCAGTAAAAGCCCAAACAACACGTCAACAAAATAAACTGGGAGAACTGGTGAGTAATTTTGAAGAAACTTTGGGCGGTATGCGTATAATAAAAGCTTTCTCGCGAGAACCTTTCTTTTTGCGTAGGTTTTTAAAACAAAGCCAGTTACTCAATAGAATATCAATAGGTATAGCCAGACGTAGTGATATGGCTTCACCCCTTTCAGAAACATTAGGAGTAGTTATAGCCGCTACTATATTGTGGTTGGGCGGTAGCTTAATTTTAAATAAAGATATTGGTTTAGATGCTTCATCGTTTATTGCCTACATTACATTATTTGGTATCCTGATACAGCCTGCAAAATCTTTCTCATCAGCTTTTTACAGTGTGCAAAAAGGATTGGCAGCCAAAGACCGGTTGGAAGAAGTTTTTGTATTGGATGAGAAAATTACTGAGAAAACAGACCCTGTTCAGAAATCGAGCTTTGAAACATCTATACAATATAGCAATGTAGCCTTTGCCTATGATAAAGAGAAGGTGCTGAACAATATTTCACTGGATATAAAAAAGGGTGAAATGGTGGCTTTGGTAGGCCCATCAGGAGGCGGAAAAAGCACTTTGGCAGACCTTTTACCACGCTTTTATGATGTTACCGAAGGAAGTATAAGTATTGACGACATTGATATTAGAGACTATAAAGTAAAAGCCTTACGCGATATGATTGGGGTAGTTACGCAAGAATCTATATTGTTTAATGACACTATATACAACAACATTGCTTTTGGTAACCACAACGTTTCGCAAAAAGATGTTGAAAATGCTGCTAAAGTAGCCAATGCCCACAACTTTATCACCGAGCTTGAAAACGGATATTACACCAATATTGGTGAACGTGGGGGTAAGCTAAGCGGTGGTCAGCGTCAACGTATATCCATAGCACGTGCTGTGCTGAAAAACCCTGATATTCTTATACTGGATGAGGCCACCAGTGCACTGGATACTACGAGCGAAAAACTGGTACAAGAAGCACTTATACGATTAATGCAAAACCGAACCAGTATTGTTATAGCGCACAGACTAAGCACCATACAAAATGCTAATAAAATTGTAGTGATACAAAAAGGTAACATAGTGCAAACAGGTACCCACGGTGAATTGCTTGCACAAGTGGGTGTTTACAAAGAACTATTCGAGTTGCAGAAACTGGGTATTGATTAAATTCGATGAAATGACAATTCTATAACTCCAAAGGAGGGTTACGTACAACTATTTTTAGCTATTTTGCGTTAAATATAAGTACTACTATTACAGCCAATGGGGAAACGTTTACGGTATTTAGTTCTATTTACTTTTTTTGTTTGCAGCATCTCACTTTCTGCACAGCAATACCGTTTACTAAATTACCGCTTACATTTTAGCCTTAGCCCCAGCGTTAGCACAGGAGCCCAGTTTGAAAACGGCAGCACCGTTGCTGCTACACCCAATATTACAGGCACCCATTATTTATATCCCTTATTTTCATTGTTGTGGGGTTTTCCTAACCCGCAATTTACAGCCAGGCAAAATTTCGGACGAAAATTTAACTACTCGCTGTTTTTTGAGTTGATTTTAAGTCGCCAACATTCTGTAAATACAGGTTTTGAAATCGGTGCACGGGGTTATGGTATAAAAAGCGACCAAAGCGATGATTTTATAATCATGTACCGCAATATATCCATGCCTTTTTTCTATACCCATACCTCTAGGGTAGGAAATTATTGGCGGTGGAGAAAACATGCGGGGGTTGCCATTAACAGAGCATCTTCGGTACCACAATTTATTGAGGATGTTATAGAAATAAAGAAAAGTCCTGTGTTTTATCCCACAGTTTTTGTGGGTACTGAAATAGCCTATTTGCAGTCGAAAGGTCCTTTTGCTTACAGTGTAGAGTACCACCAAGGGTTTAAAAATGTTATAGACCACCGATATTTTGCTCTTGACAACAAACAAGGGCTAAAAATCTTCTCAAACGGTTCGCATTTCAGGCTAAACATTAAGTGGTTCTTTGCAGCGGGTTCGTTTAAAGTGAGGCGCAAAGAGAAAAAAATAGATGAACCCTATATATACGACCCTTTTGCAACCATTCCCTACCGCATAAAAAAACTGCCTAAACAAGTTATAGTAAAAGACAGCATTATAAAACTATGTTTCAGGGACGACCAAACTGTTGACGGAGACAGTATTTTGGTTGAATTGAACGGAAAAGAAATTGCACGTACTATCTCGCTAGACAGAAGTGAAGTATGTTATACCGTACATCTGAATAAAACCAAAGGAAATAACTTGGTAATACATGCTATTAACTTAGGGCGCATTCCCCCCAACACCTATGAGGTGGTGTATTATGACGGTGATTACCGAGGCAAGCTCCGCCTAAAATCTGACTTAGAAAACAGCAGTTCGGTAAACATAGTGGTAAAACCACAACATAAGAGGGAGTAAGCTTATTGCATAGTAAAAGGCTAGAAATGACCAACGAAGATTTCTTAATTGTAAACTTAGGCGATAATAATAAGTTAAGATATTCAAAATTCGTAAAAGGAAAGATTGGTTATTACGATAATATCCGCATTTCTTTAGATACAAACCATGGTGAAAGCTATATTTTAGATGAAAACAACTACTATGGAGTTTTTGGAGACCTTAATACCATTATAACCGAATATAAAGACAATGAAGTTTTTACTTTTAATGATGATGAACAGTGGGCTTTTGAAAAGGGTTTAGGCTATTATCAATCATTATATTTTAATGAGATTAAGGATAATGAAAAAACTATCCTCGATATTCTAGACCGATTAGAACAAACTAATGCCTTTCTTTTCGGAAGACAAAGTGTTTCTGATATAATGACTAATTGTTTCTCGTTTAGGAATAAATTTTATATTGAACTATCTAGAATGTACATTGGTGATGCCCCCGAAAGCGAACAAGAGCATAAAAATTTTGCTAACTGGCTAAAAAGTGAATATAGGGTTTTACATAGAGTTAAACTACGCCTTGACCAGCTGAATGATGTAGAAAACATTTTGCAACTAGAGTTTAATAAGCTTAGATGACGAATTATGATTGTAGACTTTGATATTAAGGAAATTGGAACTTTTGCAGCCTACCACAAAGGATATTATTTTAAAAATGATGCTCTGATATTTCCTTATATTAATGTTCATGTAGATGAGGAGTTTCCACTGAACCCATATCAAAATATGGTTCACCTCAACTTTTGTTATTTTATAATAAAAAACGCGGAAATACTCCATGAAAATGAAGTCATTTATAAGAGGTATGAAGCTATTTATGACTTTTCACTTTTGACATTAGCAGGGTTAAACTTAGATACTAATGAAGATTCATACTATGTTTTCAGATATGATAAAGGGTATTTGGATGTTCCTGACGACGACTATGAATTTACAGCAAGTACAGATGAATATTTTTTACCAATTGACCAAAAGCTTTTGGGCAAAGCTAATTTAGACCCCTCAAGGGTAAAAGAGTTTTTTAATACAGTACCTAACTTAATTTAAAACCTCAACTCAAAAGTGAGTAGAATAATTGTAAATTGGCGGTATTTATTTCATCTCTATATTATGAACTCCAAAAAAATAACCATTTTCATATCATTACTATTAATTGCTATTCCAAGCTTTAGTAACACTCCGGCTGATGACAATAACCCGCTAAAAATGATTGAGAAGTTTTTTGCATTACTCGACTCTGCTGGTAATGATGCAGCCGTTGACTATATTTTTAGTTCTAACGAAAACTTTACAAACGAAGAAGTAGATATCGCTAACATAAGAGCCGTTTTAAATAAATACAGTAAACTATTAGGCGAATATCATGACTATGAAATACTTGAGTCAAAAAAAGTCGGAAAGTATTATATCACAATATCAACCTTGGCAAGATTTGACAGACAGCCTATGAGGTTTCTTTTTTCTTTCTACAAGGTTAAAGGAGTATGGAAAACCTTTAAGTTTAGTTTTGATGACAATATATTCAACGAAATAAACGAGTCTATAAAGCCCAAGTAGTTTTTAATTTCAAGAACGAGTTTATAAAATTCACTGCCAGAGATATTTGGTAGTGAAGGTTGTAAATCCAATTTAGCCACCTACACCATTTAACTTCCAAAATACCTATTTTTGCAAAATGGCAACAGCGCAGGTTAGCGAAGAACAACTAACTGCATACAAGCAGGAGGTTATAAACGATTATAAAATAGCTTTTCAAAGCCGTCAGGCTAGTTTAATAGGCAGAAAAGAGGTACTTACCGGTAAAGCCAAATTCGGGATATTTGGAGACGGTAAAGAAGTTGCCCAAATAGCCATGGCAAAAGCCTTTAAGAAAGGCGATAACCGTAGCGGTTACTACCGCGACCAAACTTTTATGTTTGCTTTGGGCATGAGCAATGTGCGTGAATTTTTCGCTCAATTATACGCCCATACCAGTGTTGAAACCGAACCTTGCTCAGCGGGTAGAAGTATGAACGGGCATTTTGGAACCCGTTTTTTGAATGACGACGGAAGCTGGAAATCACAAACAGACACCTATAATTCATCGGCTGATATTTCGCCTACAGGCGGACAAATGCCACGCCTGTTGGGTTTAGCAATGGCTTCTAAACTATACCGCGATAATGAAGATTTACACCAATACACTGATTTTTCTGATAAAGGAAATGAGGTGGCTTTTGGTACTATAGGTAATGCCAGCACCAGTGAGGGCATGTTTTGGGAAGCCATAAACGCAGCTTGCGTAATGCAAGTACCTTTAGCTATGTCTATTTGGGACGATGAGTACGGTATTTCCGTACCCGCCAAATACCAAACCGCAAAAGAAAACCTTACAAGTATATTAAGCGGCTTCCAAACTGATGAGGATGGTAAAGGATTGGAGTTATTTACAGTAAAAGGCTGGGATTATGCAGACTTATGCCTTACCTACCAAAAAGCAGTAGATATATGCCGTGAGCAACACACGCCCATAGTAATTCATGTAAAAGAAATTACGCAGCCACAAGGGCACTCCACATCAGGTTCGCACGAGCGTTATAAAGATGCTGAACGTTTAGCATGGGAACAAGAGTATGACTGCATTAAGAAAATGCGTGAGTGGATGGAAGCCAATGCTATTGCCACTACTGAAGAATTAGACGGTTGGGAAAAAGACTGGCTAAAAGAAGTTAAAGAAGAAAAGAAAGCAGCTTGGCAAGCATATTTAGCCGATATTAAAAACGATGTAGCCGATGTAGCTACCTTAATTGATGATGTAGCTTCACAAAGCAGCAATAGTGAAGAAATAGCTGCGATTGCCAATGCACTTCGCAGCAATACAGAGCCCATACGCAAAGATATTGGTGCTGCTATAAATACTACTTTGCGCCTTAGCTTAAAAGAAAACACAGCAGCAAGAGAAAATCTGGCTAACTACAAAAAGCAGTTTCATAGTGATAATAACGAGCGTTACAGTTCTCATTTACACAGTGAGTCTGAATGGAATGCTTTGAAAGTTGAAGAGGTAAAACCTGAATATAGTGATGATAGCTCACAAGTAGATGGGCGTGAGGTACTACAAGCTTGTTTTGATGCTGCTATTTCTCGCGACCCCAGAGTTTTTGCTTATGGCGAGGATGTAGGAAAAATTGGTGATGTAAACCAGGGTTTTGCTGGACTACAAGAAAAACACGGAGAACTACGAGTATTTGATACAGGGATACGTGAATGCACCATTATAGGGCAAGGCATTGGTTCTGCCATGCGTGGTTTACGCCCTATTGCAGAAATACAATATTTAGATTATTTGTTATATGCCATCCAAATACTGAGTGATGATTTGGCTACCCTGCAATGGCGTACTAAAGGCGGGCAAAAAGCACCGCTAATTGTACGTACTCGTGGGCATAGGCTTGAAGGTATTTGGCATAGCGGTTCACCCATGGGCATGATAATAAATGCATTACGGGGCATATACGTTTGTGTTCCACGCGATATGACCCAAGCAGCAGGTATGTACAATACTTTGCTTGAAAGTGATGAACCGGGCTTAATAGTAGAGTGCCTAAACGGTTACCGCCTTAAAGAGCAAATGCCTGATAATATAGGTGAAATGAAAACCCCATTGGGTATACCCGAAACCCTTATTGAAGGGGACGATGTTACCCTGGTTTCTTACGGTTCAACACTACGTGTTGCTGAAGAAGCTATTAAGCAATTAAACGAAGTGGGTATTAGTGTTGAGTTAATAGATGTGCAAACTTTGCTTCCTTTTGATGTAAACCATCACATTATAGAAAGTATAAAGAAAACCAACCGTGTAGTTTTCTTAGATGAGGATGTGCCCGGTGGTGCAAGCGCATACATGTACCAGCAAGTAATGGAAAAACAAGAAGCTTTCCGCTGGCTGGATAGTGAGCCTAAAACAATTAGTGCCCATCCGCACCGCCCTGCTTATGGTACAGATGGTGATTATTTTAGTAAACCCAACGTTGAAGATATTTTTGAGGCTATTTATGCAATAATGCATGAAGCAGAGCCTGCTGAATACCCCAAGTTTGCATAAACTTTTTTTGTTTGTATTGCTAAACGTGGCTTATACGGAATAAGATTTTTTGTATCTTACAGTTTTAAGCCTTTTTCAAACCAATGAAAAAAATATTTTCAACTGTCTTTTTGCTTTTCTTCATATTTACTATTTGTCAAGGTCAAACCAAGCTGGGTGTTTCGTTTGGTTTCACAGATACTAAAATTGCCGTTTCCGATTATCAAAATATTCCCGATACTACACAAGCGAAGTTCAATGGCAGCCAGAGTTTTCGTTTTGCAATCTCATCATTTTTCAGACTTAATGATTATTTCACGCTCAGGCCTGAACTGGCTTTGCTTAATAGTCCTTTTAATGAACAATTAGATAGTTTTAATATACAAACTTTAGCTCCTCCCGGCTGGCTGGATGTTTACAGAACCTCCTCGGACTACAACTTTATGCACCTGAGACTACCTGTATTATTAAATTTCTCATTCCACTTATTAAACATTTCAAAACCAAAAAGTGAGGGGAAAAAAGCTTCAACTTTGTCTATGGATGTTTTTGGCGGACCATATATTTCTTTTGCAATAAACCATAAAAGAAAATCCTTAATAACTCATACCCGTTCAGCTTCGCAGGATACTTCAAAAAGGTATAATTTTACCCAAACCCGAGCTGAAGAAACAAGTTTAAATAGCAGCCAAATAAACCAATGGGATTATGGAGCGATAATGGGTTTGGGCTTAAAAGCAGGAATTACAGGAGGCATACAACTTTTTATAGAAGCAAGAAGTAATATATCTTCATATGACCTTAATAATGGGCTTTGGGACAGGATAGCCCAAAAACCAAATAATCCTTTTGAAACTCATATTGTTAAGCCGAAAATTCGCCTAAAGAACTCTATATTTTTATCTGCCGGAGTACTTTTTAGTATTGATTTTAGTAAAATAAATGTCTCATCTGAGCGTTAATACAGTCTAAATCAATAAAAATTTCATCTTAATCTTACATGAAATATTGTTAATCTTTTTCATGTAAGCCTTGAAATAACAGCCAAAATGAATAGATTTGTTAGTTCAACTAAAAACTATAAAACAATGAAAAGAAATTTTACGGCAAAAAGCCTGTTTCTTTTGTTAGCAATATCATTAGCAAGTTTATCACAAACTAGTGCCCAAGTAGAGTGGGGTATTGCGGGTGGATTAAATATGGCCGGGCTTTCTGGTTCAGAGTTTAAGACAGTTCCCGATAGCACAACTCCTACTTTCAAAAGCATTACCCGATTTAGAGTTGGAATTTTTGCTGATATTCCTTTGAATAACTACTGGAGCTTTAATCCTGAACTATACTATTCTGTAAAAGGAGGAATACAGAGGCTAGACAGCGGAAGAGAACAAATTGACTTTAACACTTCTACTCCATTCTTACGTACAGACCAAACTGTTTCTAATATAGACCTCAACTATATTGAAGTTCCCTTATTAATTCGTTTCTCAACTCCACTGGGAAGGCCAACGGCGTTGTACCCTTATGAAAATTCCGTGAAACCCTTTTATCTGGATTTATTTGGTGGTCCATATATTTCTTACATGATTAGTAACGTAAATGATGCTACCATAACTACAACAAGTTTTTCTGACCAAGACACATCAGAAGCTTATAACTTTTCAAGGAAAACAAGTGAAAACAGTTCCATTGAGCAAATTAATAAAATAGACTTTGGAGCTGTAATGGGTATGGGAGTTAAATGGCGTTTCAACCGTAAATCGTATTTGTATTTAGATTTCCGTTATACACTAAGTATGGCTAACCTAAATAAAGGATATTGGGATAGAGAGGTTCCAGACCCTGCAGACCCTTTTCAGTCAATTGTTGTTTCACCAACCATTAAAAATACAGGCACATTATCCTTTGCCTTAGGTTATATAACTAATTTTAGTAAGCGAAGGTATTTTAACCTGTTTAAACCCGATAGAAACAGACCTTAAACTAAGCACATTTTTAACCTAAATATACTACCCCAACCTTTGCAAAAAGGCTGGGGTTTTTTATGCAACAAAAATTAATTTTAAATTGTCTTAAATTGTAATGAAAAACTAAACCCTAACCTATGCGAAAATTTTTTACTTCTAAAATCATAGTTCTTTTAATAATCGCAGTTGTTGTAATGGCAGCGGGAACTGCTGTTAAGTTTGGCAGTAATCCTCCTGCATCACGTACCAATGCTCCCGGAGAGCAAAACTGTACGGTTTGTCACTCAGGTTCATTAAACCCTACACCTGCCAACTTAAATAACTTAACCCTAGCCACTAATTTTACAGGAAACGGCTATATCCCGGATAGCACTTACACCCTCACGGTAAAGTATACAGAATCAGGTGTTTCCCGTTTTGGCTTCCAAATAACCGCCTTAACCAAAGTAGGCAATAACCCTACAGGTACTTTTACCGCAGGTTCCAGTTCATCAAAAACAACAGGAGTTATATCAGGAAAGACTAGAGAATACCTTCGCCACAACGGCGGCTTAGGTTCTAGTAATGGCAAAGGAGAGTGGACTTTTACATGGAAAGCACCTAAAACCAACGTAGGAAAAATAGTTTTTTATGTAATTGTTAATGCCTCAAACTCTGACGGCGGTAGTGGTGGTGATGATATTTATGCTAAAACTTTTGAGTTTGACCCGTCGAGCCTATTGCCTGTAGCATCAATCTCAGCTAACAAAACTAATATTTGTGCAGGAGACACCATTGAATTTACAGGTAGCGGAACAAATAGCCCAACTGCTTATAACTGGAAGTTTAAAGCAGGCAATCCCTTTGTAAGTACATTGCAAAACCCCAAGGTAGTTTTTCAAATACCCGGTACTTATACAGATACTTTAAGGGTTACGAACGCTAAAGGTGTTTCGGAGCCGGCTACGGTTACCATTGTTGTTAATAGTGCCCCTGTAGCACAAATAGTAAGTGTACAACCCAATGATACCGTTTGTGCTGGCGATACCGTTAAAATGGCTGCATCATTCGGTACAGGGTTCAGGTATAAATGGAATACGGGTAACCCCGGCGATACGCTTAGCAATGTTAGCATTACCCAAACAGGCACTTATACAGTAACTGTAACCAACAGCAACAACTGTAGTAAAACCAGTTTCCCCATAGATATTGTTGTGAAACCCAAGCTAGGGCTTTCACTTGAAACTGCAAATGCCAAGGATACGGCTTGCGAAGGCGATTCGGTTACATTTGTTGCCCAGTCATTCTCAGGCTTTGATAGTTATACATTCTGGCGAAACGGTAATGTAGTGCAAACCAGTAGCAGTAATACTTTTAAAACAGCTGTAGCCTTAAATGACACTTTTGAAGTAGTAGGAACCAAAGACGGTTGCGATAGCGACCCCTCTAAAAAAATACTGTTCATACAACAACGTTTAGCAGCTCCAACGGTGAGTTGCGGAACTACAACAACATCGAGCATTATTTTTAATTGGACAACCGTAAACGGAGCAAACGGTTATGAAGTGAGTACTGATACCGGAAAAACCTGGGCTACCCCTTCAAGTGGTTCAATGGGTTTAAGCCATACGGTTACAGGACTTAATTTTAATACCGATGTACAACTTATGGTAAGAGCAACCGATAATGCCCCTTGTTTTAGCGGTAATGCAGGAACAAGAGTTTGCAAAACATTATCATGCTCAGGGGTTACATTTGATGCCCAACCCGCCGATACATTAATTTGCCCGGGAGATTCTACTACTATTACAGTTAGTAATATTTCAGCTCCAAAATTTTCATTACGTTTAGGAACAGGTGCTTTCGGCTCAACCACTACTTTCACGGTTAAGCCCAACCAAACTACCAATTTTGATTTTGAGTTGATTGACTCAAGTAAATTAAATTGTCCGCCGCTTCAGTTTAAAGTAACTGTTAAAGTAGATAATGTACCTACACCTGTTTTAATGGTTACACCGGGAACTACCGTATGCATGGGGCAGCCCGTTCAGCTATCAGCACCAGTGGTGGGTATTACTAAGTATACTGTTATAGCTAACGGCAATCCTTCTACACTTACCAATACTACAGGAGTATTTTCGAATGTGCAGGTTAACGACGGGGATAGAGTAGCAGTGGAAATAGAAACCGCTGCGGGATGTAAAGCACAGTCTAATGAAGAAACATTTACGGTGCTTCCTTTACCAAGAGTAGGGTTTACATCAAACATAAATAACCTGTCGGTTGATTTTGATGATACTACTTCTTCAACACAAGTCCGCACTTGGGATTTTGGAGACGGTAATAACTCAACCCTGAAAAACCCGACACATACTTATGCTACTGTAGGCAGTTTTGACGTGAAACTAACTGTTACCGATGTTAACGGATGTACAGATTCATTAACTAAAACAATTACAACTCAAAATGTGTCTATTGGAGAAATTGCAGGTTTATCTCAACTGGATATCTATCCGAACCCGACTAAAGGAGTTTTACAAATAGATTTTGAATGGTTAAGTGTAGGAAATATAAACCTGACTGTAACGGATATTAACGGCAAAGAAGTTTGGAGCGACCTTATAACCCAAACAGGAAAACACAGCCGCAAAATAGACCTAAGTGAGTTTGCTGATGGCACTTATCTGCTACAGCTAAACACACCTAAAGGACAGCATACCTTAAAAGTGCTGAAAACTAAATAGAACCAACTGTTAATATTGGATAATTGTAAGGGTAAGCCTTTTTTAAGGTTTGCCCTTACTTTTTTGGTACTCAGCAGTTTTCTTTTCCTGCTTAGCTTTGTTGTAAAGCCTGTAATAAATATAGCCACCACCTAAAAGTATAAAAATGGCTATAAACTGAGAGTGGGATAGTAATCCGTTAAATAAAAAACCCCGCTCTTCATCACCTCTAAATTCTTCGGTAATACTACGCCCCACACCATATACCAATGTATATATAAGTATTAGTTGCCCATGAAATTGCTTGCGGTTGTGCAGCCATATCATAAACAAAACTATACCCAATATCATACCTGCATCATACAACTGCACGGGGTATAAATGTTCCCCTAAAGGTTCGGCAGCACTTTTAGGGTGTGTAAAAACTATACCTTGCCCCGGAGCACATACTTTACCGTGGCAACACCCTGCCATAAAACAACCCAACTTTCCAAAACCATGTACCAGTGCCCCTGATACGGCAATAATGTCAAAAGTTTCTAAAACGGGCAAGTTATTTTTCCTAAAAAACCATATAAATGTGGGTACGGCAAACAAAAAAGAACCGTAGAATACAAAACCACTACCTATATCTTGTATAGTTTTAGCAGGTTCATCGACATATTGCATGATATTTTCAAAATAGAAAAACACCTTACCGCCAATAAAAACTGCTAAAAAAGCCCATATAAATAACTCTGAGACCTTATCCAGATTTAGTCCCAGCTTTTTACCGCGCCAAAGCGCATACAAAAAGCCCAAAGCTACTCCAATAAGTATCATTACTCCATAACTGTAAATAGTAATATGGTCTCCAAAAATACCTTGAAGAAAAGAAGGGGTTTTAAAGCGAAGTAATTCAGGATACACAGATAAAAGCTTTTTTAGCGAATATAGCTAATCCGCTTTATTACAATTGTCTTAGTTTGTCAATTAAATCGGGAAGCTCACCTACGGCTACCATCTCACGCCATGTTTTGCGGCTTTCTTTGCACGGAGCACCAAAATAGGTTTTGCCAGGCTCCAAGTCTTTCCCAACTCCTGATGAGGCTAATACCACTGCCCCTTTACCAATGGTAATTTCTTTGGTAACCCCTACTTTGCCCCATAGTATCACATTATCCTCAATTTTGCTAACACCTGCAATACCTACTTGTGAGGCAAAAATACAGCGAGCTCCTACTTGGGTATCGTGCCCTATATGCACCTGGCTATCAATTTTGGTTTCTTTGCCGATAATAGTATCGCCACTTACTCCACGGTCTATTGTACATCCTGTACCAATCTCAACTCCATCGTGCAAAATAGTACGTCCGCAACTATGCATTTTTTGGTAGTTACTGTAATAAAAAGCATCGCCCCCTATACTGGTATTGGCATGTATAATTACATTATTACCAATAGTGGTATCGTGGTATATAGCCACATTAGGATAAATAATACAGTTATCGCCAATAGTAACATTATCGCTAATAGCCACCCCGGGATGTATAATGGTATTTTCACCAATAGTAACATTTTTACCTACATGGTAAGCTTTTACTTGTGGTATAGGTGTTGGGCTAAAATGTTTACACAAAAAAGTATAATCCCTAAAAGGGTCATCGCTAACCAGTAGGGTTTTTCCTTCAGGACATTCTACTTCTTTATCTATCAAAATGGTGGTTGCAGCAGAGTTTAGTGCTTTTTTATAATACTTTTCTACATTTACAAAAGTTATATCACCCGCCTCAACCATGTGTATTTCGTTAACGCCGGTTATGGCAAAATCATCAGCACCAACATATTGGGCTTTTATAAGTGCGGCAATTTCTTGTAGAGTGTGTTTGCGAGGCAGTTTCATAGGCACTAAAAATCACTTCAAACATACATAAAAGGGCAACACCACACGCAATTGAAAAATGTGTTTAAAGGCTTTTTAAAATAGAAATACCTAAATGGGCTTGGTATGGATTAATAGTATAGTCTCTATCCTTATTGGCAATATTGGTAAAAGTATATTGTGAGTTTGAGAACACTCTAAGAGAGAAGTTGTTTTTAAGAGGCAATTCCGCACCAAAATTTAGTAAAGCAGCAGCATTAAACTTATTATACCCATCTACATTTTTTTGCTCTTGTACTAAATCATCATCTTTAAAATGCAATGTTGTTGTACTATTCACAGTAACTAAATAATTCGCTGATACTCCAGCTCCAACAAAAAAGGTGATTTTTTTATAAGGGATAAAGTAGTTTATACCCAAAGGAACACTTAGTTGGTAGTAATCAAAATTATATGAAACAGAGCCATAAGGCTCTAGGGCAGGTAGTACATATCCCCTATCAGGCATATACTGGCTTTGGAAAAGCAGTTGCTTTTCTGTTATCAAAAATCCGCTTTTAGAGAATGCAAGACCACTAAATAAAGAAAAATTTTTCTTTAGCAGATATTCATAACTTAAAGATACTCCGCTTGTAAAAGTTAGCTCCTCTTTCACTGGAGGATTAAGAAATTTAGGAGGGTGATTGGGAGTTGTCGTATGTAATGGGTTATTTATATTCTCGATATAGTTACTTGATGCCTGACTTGATAACCCTGCTGAAACAGAAAATGCAACTTTATGTTTTTGAGCCAATAAAGCTATTGGCAAAGTAAAAAGTAATATAAATAAAAGACTTCTCATATTTTGTGTTTTATAAACTATACCAAACCCCAATACTAATACCAGCAGATGTTGGGTAAACTTCGTATGCAACATTATCATCCATTATGTTGGTAAAAGTATAGTGAATGTTGGGGGCAATACGCATTGCCATACTTTTAACAACATTAAACTCAATACCGAAACTGCCAAAAGCAGCAAAGCTTAAAGGTTTATAAAGCCCCTTGTTACCATTTGATGTAGACTTTTCAGTTCTGTTATCAATAGTGTACCTAAAGTTTGTGTTTCTCACCCTTGTTAAGTATTGAGTATTTACCCCTGCACTTAAAAAAAGTTTAACCTTCTTTATAGGAAAAAATAAGTTTACGCCAATGGGTATACCAAACTGATAAAGGCTTGTTCGGGTACTTATGGCTCTTGGTGCATTTGGAGGTGGTGTTGTAGCATAACGTACTTCAAATTCTTCAGTTTGATAACCATTATTGGTAAACGAAATCCCAACAAAAAAAGAAGCTCTTTTATGAAAAACCCGTTCATAAAAAGCTGAGACTCTATACCCAAGTTTTGGAATTTCGTTTATAGCAGGTGATGCAAATAAAGGATTATCGCTCTGGTATACTCTGTAGGCATAGTTTGGAGAAATGCTATATCCTATTTTATGGGTTTGACCGATAGTTTTAATACATAAAAACAGACATAAAGTGCAAAAGAAGTACTTCATCATATATCAAAGGTATTGAAACCAAGTACATAAAATGTGAATATTCGATTAACTAGTACCTTAACAGCTTTTTAACTCACTTTGTATAACTTTGTGTTGATGAGACCTTTTGCAAATGCTATTCTTATCGTGCTTTTAGCAGTTTTAAGTATAACTCTGAAAGCACAACACAAAAAATATACTTTAAGCGGTGTGGTGTATGACTCTATTACGGGATTGCCTGTTAGCGACCCCCATGTGAGCATTGCAGGCACAAAATACCGAGCTATCGGTTCAGAAAAAGGATACTATAAAATACAAAAGTTAATACCCGGCACTAACAACCTGATAGTATGGGCAGAGGGTTATGATTCTGCTATTATTCGTTTTGAAATTCGTAAAAACATGAAGCTAAATGTAAAGCTGATGCAAATTTTAGATACTGCATCACTGCACATAGCTGACGAAGAAACACCAACAGAAGATACTGCCGTTGCTACTATAAAAGAGGCTCCCCCGGCTAAAGCACAGCCCAAGCCAACTAAAAAGAAGAAAAAGCCTAAAAAAACTGACTTAACCGAGAAAGAAAAAGAAGAAATTAAGGTGCTTATTGAAGATGTTATCTTTTCAAAAGCAATATTCTTTGAAAGATTTAAAAATAAACGTCGTTCTGTCTATGTTAAAGGTAGCTTTACCATTGATACCGGTTATCTGTATACCTTTAAAGCGAAATTTTCAAAGAAACCCGGGTTTGAACTAAAATGGCTCGATTTTGAAATGAAAGGAAAGCATTCGCAATAAACGACACACCTTTCTCCCCTGCTCCTTTTATTACATACTCTGTTATTCCTCAAGATTGAGAGATTTACCTATTTTCGCGGTTTAATTACAGAATACCGCAATTATGGATACTCAAGCTTTAAAAACTACTGCACTAACCGATTTACATATATCTTTAGGTGCTAAAATGGTTCCGTTTGCAGGCTATAATATGCCTGTGCAATACAGTAATTTGGTTGAAGAACACAAACAAGTACGTAGCAGTGTGGGAGTGTTTGATGTATCGCACATGGGCGAATTTTACCTGAAAGGTGAAAAAGCCCTAGACCTTATACAAAAAGTAACCAGTAACGACGCTGCAAAACTAACCGACGGTAAAGTGCAATACAGTTGCTTGCCTAATGATAAAGGAGGTATTGTTGACGACCTTTTGGTATACCGCTTCAAAGAAGATGAATACTATTTAGTAGTAAATGCCAGCAATATTGAAAAAGACTGGAACTGGATTAAAAGCCACAACACTTTTGGGGTAGAAATGCAAAACCTTAGTGATGAGTACTCATTATTGGCAGTGCAAGGCCCAAATGCTATCCATACCATCCAAAAACTTACCGATACCAACCTAAGTGAAATGCCTTATTATACCTTTAAGCCGGGTACTGTTGCAGGTGTTGAAGATGTAATTATTTCAAACACGGGTTATACCGGAGCAGGCGGCTTTGAGTTATATGTTTTAAATAAAGATGCTGAAAAGCTATGGAAAGCATTGTTTGAAGCTGGAGAAGAATACAACATTATGCCTATAGGTTTGGGAGCGCGCGATACTTTGCGCATGGAAATGGGCTTTTGCCTGTATGGTAATGATATTGACGATACCACATCACCTATTGAAGCGGGTTTGGGCTGGATAACTAAGTTTACCAAAGATTTTATAATGGCAGACCACCACAAAGCCATAAAAGAAAACGGTGTTACCAAAAAACTGGTAGGCTTTGAAATGATAGACAGAGGTATACCCCGCCAACATTATAAAATTCAAGATAGCGAAGGAAATGAAATTGGAGAGGTAACCTCAGGCACACAATCACCAAGTTTAGGCAAAGCCATAGGCATGGGTTATGTGAAAAAAGAATTTGCAAAGGCTGACACTGAAATATTTGTAAATATTAGGGGCAAAGCTTTAAAAGCAAAAGTTCACAAGTTTCCTTTCATAGAAAAATAATTGACGTTGCACTCACAACAGTTAGGGGTACTACGTTATACTGTTGTATATTATACTATTAATATACTCACTTATGAAAAAAGGTTTTATAACAATTTTACTTCTGCTTTTTTGTTTTTCAAGCTCATTTGCTCAGCAACTAAAAAAAGATTCATTAAGTGACTCGTATAGCCAAGAGTTTCTTTTAAATGCTGCCAGCTTTGCAGTGGGGGGCTTCGAGATTGGTTACGGTTCAATAAGCAATAGCAGAAACAAGCGTTTGTTTTTAGGGTATTATTTTATGGAAAACCCTGAGTTTTATAATGCCGAGGAGTTTCCCGTTACTACCACGCATAGAAACATGGAGGGTTTTAGGGCTGAGTTTCAATATTTGTTTATGAAGCCTACAGATGCACAAAAAAGGTTTTATGGAGGTGGGTATGCTTTGTTTAAAACCATAAATATGGATATAACCAAACAAGCTACAGCAGGTAATACTACAACCACCCTAGATTATACGGCAAATGCAACCGCAGCCGGAGTTGGTGTTATAGGCGGGATAAGAGTTTATATGATTGACAACTTTTTTGCAGATTTATTTATTGGGGGTGGTATAATAATACCCGTTAGCAGCAATAATATAGATGATGTGCATTTGGATGTAAGAAACCCCTACAAACGCTCTATTAATCCCCGTGCAGGTATAAGCTTTGGTATTGCCTTTTAAGAAATGGAACAAACTATGAAGAAACACTATTTATTATTTATAACCCTACTTTGTACTTTAGCAGCAAATGCCCAACAAAGCAAAAGAGACTCTTTACGAAACAGCTATACCCAAGAGTTTTTAGTAAGTCCACTCTCGTTTTTTGTAGGTGGTTTTGAAGTTGGTTATGGCTTTACTACCCAAAAAACGAACACCAAGTTTCTTGCAGGTTATTATTACTCTGAAAATGCAGGCAGTTACTTTGATGACGGTATTACTGAGTTTAGTAATATGGAAGGTTTTAGAGTAGAGGCACAACGCCTTTTTATAAAACCTGTTAATGGCGGGTTACGATACTATGCAGGCGGTTATGCTGTGTATAAAACCATAAGAATGGATAAGCAAGTAAGAAGTAATGATGTGCAAAAACTAACAGGCTCTGCCTTAGGTTTTGGGTTGATTTTAGGAGCCAGAACTTTTGCAGGAGATAATTTCTTTTTTGATTTATTTATTGGCGGTGGTCCTAATATATCACTCGATGGCTCTAATGATGATGATGTGCACATACCCATAGTTAACCCCTATAAAAGAGGTATTGTGCCCCGTGCAGGGCTTACATTTGGTATCGCCTTCTAAAAGAAAATAAAAACTAATTTTTTTAAGCAGCTTTGTCGAAAGCTGCTTTTTTGTTTACATACCTTTTATTGGGTTTGGTTATATTGTGTTGGTAATGCAAAAGCTTCGCTCCACAACATCAAAAAACACCTTTACAGCAATACAGGATATTTTCGAAATCCATGGGGTGTATAGTGAGCATTCTGTTGTTTTAAACAAACACAGCAAAAACCAATACAACATATTTGTTCATGATGAAGAGGTAGAGAAAGCTGAAAAATTATTGGTAGAAAAACTGTGGGAGGAAAGCAAGCTTGATTACTCGATTATGGGTAATGATATACTGAAAAAAGAATATGTAAGTGCTTTGTATGAGAGTGATGAAAAGAAAGAGATTATAGAGCAATTGTTATTGGAAAGAAGGGTTACTGATGATGAGCTGCAACAATTAATTGATATTGAAACTGAAAAAGGATACGAACAAAAGTATATAAAACCATTAACCATTATCTGGGCTATACTGTTTGTGATTTTTACAGGAGGCTTATTCACGGCATTCATTGGGATATACTTACACCAACGAAAGAAACTCCACCCCTTTACAGAAGAAAAAATGTATATGTATGACAGTGAAAGCAGAAAGTATGGTTTGGTTATGCTGATTTTCGGGCTCTTGTTTTTCTATGTATTTATTAAATCTCTATAATTTTTATGCAAGAAGTTAGAAAAGTATACTCATTGGAAGAACTTGAAGAAGCTATAAATCTTTTGGAAAAAGAAGGCATTGAATACAAAGCCAATGAAAAAAAGTTTTTGCATGACAATGTGTATACTACCAATATGCTGAAAAAAGAGTATGTGATTTTGGTGGATGAGGCGGATGTGCAAGTAGCCCTGAATATTTTTAGCGCATTTTATCGCAGCCACGAGAAGGACACTAATTTCTTAGAGCTTTTAGATACTAATGATTTAATTGAAACGCTTATTTACCCCGACAAGTTTAGTGAGGTAGATGCCGAGGAAAGCAGAAAAATACTGTTAGAAAGAGGCTTAAGCAATGCTGAAATTGAAAAGCGTATTGAAGAAAAAATAATTATTGATAATACGCCCCAAAAGGCAAAGACAAGTGTAATTATTGCAGGTTATATATTAACCATTGGCGGAGGTATTTTAGGGTTTGCTATAGGGTGGTATTTATATGCATCAAAAGCAAAGCATACCATTACTGCAAAAAAGTACAAAGCCCATGATGCGAATAGCCGCAAACACGGCTTGATAATATTCATACTAGGGTTTGTTTTCGCTATCTTCTATGTTATTGCTTATGGTGCTGATTGGTGGGGAGATTATTATACTACCCCTTAAAAGCTAAAAACTCTTTGTGGAAAGCAGGTAATTGTTTATCAATTTCTTCTTCAGATATATGTACAATTTTAATTAAAATATCTGCTTGTTCCATAGTCAGCTCGGGTTGTTTTGTTTTAAGCAATATGCGGTTTAGTGAGTATACCAGTTTATCATCAACCAAATAGTATTGCAGGTATTTGGCCTGCATAAATCCGTTCCAAAATCGGGTAAAAGCATCAGTGCCGTCTTTTCCGCTTAAAGCCAAAAAATCAATAATTATTTGTAAGTCTACCCTGCTTAATGAATGGTAAAAATCGTCCAGCTTATCTCTGTGCGTTCTAATTAAAACCCTATCCAGCACCAACTCAAACAAAATATGGCTTATAAACCAAAGGCGTTGCCCACTGCGCGGGAACTGATGTTCTACAAATAAGTCTTCAAAAAGTCTATTACTTTCTTCAAAAAAATTACAGTTATGAAAAAACCCGTCAGTAGAGTAATGGGTTTTGCTACCCTTATTCAAGTTAAAAAACTCAGGTTGCTGTAGCTTATCATATTTTAGCTGAATATTAATGTTTTTGGCTCCTGCTGCACTTCGGGCAAAATCAGGCAATACCAAACCTGTGTTGTAGTAATGGTTGCCCTCAATATGGTCGAAATAGTAATGTGAGAAGAAGTTCAATTTTTTGTAGAAAGTAGGTATAAAGTAGAAGGTATTAGCACCTTCTACTTTATACTGATAATCTTTATACTAGTTCTTTACGCAGTAGCAGTTAATTTTTTACGAAGATTAGTATCCAGCAACGCTAAAAAGTCTTCCGTATACATATAATGCTCAGGGGTAGTTTCTTTACCATGAATACAGATAGCTAAGTCTTTAGTCATGTGTCCTGATTCTACTGTTTCAATACATACTTTTTCTAAAGCGTGGCAAAAGTTCACCAAAGCATCATTACCATCTAATTTTCCGCGGAATTCTAAACCACGTGTCCAGGCAAAAATAGAAGCAATAGGGTTAGTACTGGTTTTGTTTCCTTTTTGGTGCTCGCGGTAGTGGCGCGTAACTGTACCGTGTGCAGCCTCTGCCTCCATAGTCTTACCATCAGGGGTTACCAAAGTACTGGTCATTAAACCCAGTGAGCCAAAACCTTGTGCTACGGTATCGCTTTGCACATCACCGTCGTAGTTTTTGCATGCCCACACAAAGTTACCGTTCCATTTCAGTGCACTGGCAACCATATCGTCAATTAAACGATGTTCGTAGGTAATTCCTGCTGCATCAAATTTTTCTTTGTATTCGTTCTGGTATATTTCTTCAAAAATGTCTTTAAAGCGACCGTCGTATTTTTTAAGAATGGTATTTTTAGTACTTAAATAACAAGGCCAGCCTTTCATTAACGACTGATTAAAGCATGAGCGTGCAAACCCTCTGATAGATTCATCGGTATTATACATTGCCAATGCTACACCATCGCCATTAAAATCATATACATCAAAGCTTTGTGCCTCTCCATTCTCCGGTGTGTAAGTAACGGTTAGTTTTCCTTTTCCTTTAGTCAAAAAATCAACGGCTTTGTATTGGTCTCCAAAACCATGACGGCCTACACATATAGGAGCCGTCCAGTTAGGAACCAAACGGGGCACGTTGTTCATCACAATAGGTTCGCGGAAAATAGTACCTCCCAAAATGTTACGGATAGTTCCGTTGGGCGAACGCCACATTTGTTTTAATCTAAACTCTTCAACACGTCCTTCATCGGGAGTAATGGTCGCGCATTTTATCCCTACATTGTATTGCTGCACAGCTTTTGCTGCATCAACCGTTATTTGGTCGTTTGTTTCATCACGACTGGTAACACTTAAGTCGTAGTATTTAATATCAAGGTCTAAGTATGGAAGTATTAGTTTGTCCTTAATAAACTTCCAAATAATACGGGTCATTTCATCGCCATCCATTTCAACAACCGGGTTGGCTACTTTTATTTTTTCCATTCTTGCAGATAAATTTTATCGGGTGTAAGCGTTGTAAATTATAACTGCTGCAAACTTAGGCGAATAGCGGCTTATTTCAAACCAATTAAGGTAAGTCTCTATTTATAACTTCGTTATCAAACGGTATACGTTCGCCGTCTTGTTTCGCAACAATCCAAGCATCTTTAAAGCCCATTTTGCGTACATCAAGCAAGAATTCTTTGGCTGTTTTAAGGCTTCTAAACTTTCCTATAGTTAATTTTTTTGTTCCGTCGGTAGTAACTTCACCACGCAACGCAGTCATTTGTTGCTGGTATTTCTCAATATCAAAATTGTTAAAAATGCCTATTTGTATCTCATAAAACAGCCCTGTATAGTCGTTGCTTTGTTCTAAAAGTATTTGGTTGGCATTTTGTAAACTGTCGTTAACCCTTATCAGGCTGTCAATCTTTAGCTTGTTTTCGTAGGTTTCTTTCAGTAGGGTACTATCGGCTACAGTAACGGTATTACTGCCCATGGTTATTTTTTTCAATGCCGGAAACTCATCTTGCAAAAAAGGGAAATACCAAATACTGCCCACAACAACTACTACTAGCACAAAAAGAAAAAAACGCCCTGTAATACTTCTTCGTTTTGGGGCTTCTTCCGTGCCTTCAATATCACCTTCTATCTCAAACTTTTTATCGTCCATGGCTCGTTATTCAAACCTAAAAGCTTTTCTGTCAAAACACAATGGCTTCTCTCCACCGTTTTGGCATTTGTATTGTTGAAATCCAATTTTGTATATACCTAAAACATACAACACATTAGTGGAACAGTTTTTGAACACTTGTTGTAACAATGAAACTCTCAATAAAAATAGTATCGCTAAGTTTAATTGCTCTTTTAGCGGTTTCTTTTTCTTATAAAACGCCTATTGACGGTGAGGAGAAAAAGGAGGAGCTGAAATGGAGAACATGGAACGAAGGGTATGCTGAAATAAGTGCTGAAGCTAAAATTGGTTTGGTGGATGTGTATACCGATTGGTGCGGATGGTGCAAAAGAATGGACAGAGATACCTATGCTAAAAAGACTATCATTAAAAAAATAAATAAAGACTTTGTACCTATAAAGTTTAACCCTGAACAAAAAGGCGTATACTATATAGATAGCACTGCATACAGTGGTCGCCAATTATATGCTATGCTTTCTAACAACAATCCTTCAGGATACCCGACTACTTTCTTTTTAATACCCAAAGGCGGGGTTATGTACGTAGAGCGCGTACCCGGATACCAAGGAGCACAATCTTTTGGTGATTTGTTAGACAAGATAGTAGCCTACGCACAACAGCCCCAACAACCTTCTGTACCTCCTACTCCGGCAAACAATAGATAATATCTTTTAGTTGCCTAATTTCGTGCGCCTTTTAAAAAGAGATTGTGAGCGCAAGAAAAAATAAGATTCAGTTTATAGAAAACCTTGAAATTCTTTCGGCGGGAGCTGAAGGGAAGTGTATTGCCCGCTATAATGAGCGCGTAATTTTTGTGAAAAACGCTGTGCCCGGTGATGTAGTAGATGTGCGCATAGTAGGCAAAAAGAAACGCTTTTTAGAAGCCGAGATTACTAAAATTCTTAAACCTTCACCCCAACGGATTGAGCCTTTTTGTGCGCATTTTAAAGATTGTGGCGGTTGCAAATGGCAACCCATGGCTTATGAAACCCAGCTACAATACAAGCATCAAATTGTTGTTGATGCTTTGCAACGGATTGGCAAGGTAGAAATTGGTGAAATACTGCTCATAGCCGGTTGCGAAGAAAATAAGTTTTACCGTAACCGCATGGACTACGCCTTTAGCAATAAACGCTGGCTAAGCAGAGAAGAAATGGAATTGGAAGACAAAGGCAATATGAATGCTTTGGGTTTCCATGTAGCGGGCAGGTTTGATAAAGTGTTGGAAATTGATAAATGCTGGCTACAGGATGATTTGGGAAATAGAATTCGTAATGGTGTTGAGCAATTTGCGTTGGATAACGATATCTCTTTTTTTGATTTAAGAGAGCAGGTTGGGTTAATGCGCGGACTAATTATCCGATGCAGCACCAAAGGCGAGTGGATGGTGATTGTGATGTTTCATAGCCGGGATGAGGAAAATATTGCTTTGGTTATGAATTACCTAAAGGAAAGTTTCCCTCAAATTACCTCGCTCATGTACGTTATCAACCCGAAAAGAAACGATACCATTTACGATTTAGATATTGAAACATGGCACGGTAAAGACCACCTTTTAGAAAACTTGGGAGCACTTACCTTTAAAATCCGCCCGAAATCGTTCTTTCAAACCAATACCAAACAAGCAGAGAGACTATATAGTATAACCAAAGAATTTGCAGGGCTTACAGGTGATGAAGTTGTGTATGACCTCTACACAGGCACAGGAAGTATTGCCAACTATATTGCTGCCGATGCCCAAAGGGTAGTGGGTATTGAGTATATACAACAAGCCATTGATGATGCTATAGAAAACTCACAACTAAATAATATTACCAATACCGTTTTTTATGCAGGGGATATGAAGGATGTGCTAAACGATGAGTTTATAACCAACAACGGCACCCCTGATATTATTATTACCGACCCTCCACGTGCAGGCATGCACGCTGATGTGGTTGAGAAAATTTGCGAAATAAAGGCCTCGCGTGTAGTATATGTAAGCTGTAACGCAGCTACACAGGCACGAGATTTGGATATGATGCGTGAAACATATAAAGTAGTGAAAATTCAACCGGTAGATATGTTTCCGCATACTGCACATGTTGAGAATGTGGCACTGCTTGAACTGATTAACTGAAAACAGATAACTAAATCGCTAAATTTGCCTTGTAATGATAGATAAAAACTGGGAAGTACAACTGCAACAACTCCGCGCCGAATTAATTTTGATGAAAGAATCAATCAAAGAAACGGCTGATGATATTATAAAAGAAGGCTTTTCTCACTTTCCCATATTTATTGCTCACCAAGACCCTATTGAGTTTGGCGAAGTAATTTTAGACAAAGACGATATGGCAACCCAATGGAGTATTAGCGCATCTACCTTGGAGCAGTTCACCCAAAAAGGCTTGATTAAAAAAGACCGTGAAGACTTTTTTAGAGAAAGCTATAAAGACCCTAAAGAGTTTATCTGCATGTTTGTTATATATAAAACCCAAGCCAATTTTGTGTTTGTACCCTACAAGGCAGAAGCATTAGAGAATAAAGAACAACCCAACCATGACCAACCCTAGGGTAGCCATTGTAATTCTTAATTTTAATACCCGCAGTTGGTTAGAAAAACTATTGCCATCGGTACTGCAAACACAGTACGATAATTTAGAAATTATTATTGCCGATAATGCCTCAACAGACGATTCTGTTGAATTTCTTAATAAGCAATACCCACAGCTTCGCATCATCAAACTAGAAAAAAACTACGGTTTTGCAGGGGGATATAATGAATGCTTACAACAAGTTGAAGCTGACTATTTTGTTTTGCTGAATAGTGATGTAGAGGTAACGCCTAACTGGGTACAGCCTGTTATTGACCTACTGGAAAGCACTGAAAATGCTGTTGCCTGCCAACCCAAAATATTAGCTTACAACCAAAAGGAAAAATTTGAATATGCAGGAGCAGCAGGAGGTTACTTAGATACTTTTGCTTACCCTTTTTGCAGAGGCAGAATAATAGACCAAACCGAAACAGACGAAGGGCAGTATAACGATAACCGTGAGGTGTTTTGGGCAAGCGGAGCTGCCATGTTTATTAAAGCCGATAAATATTTTGAAGTGGGTGGGTTGGACGCTCGTTTTTTTGCTCACATGGAAGAAATAGACTTGTGCTGGAGACTGAAAAACAAAGGTTATAAAATACTAGTTCAACCCCAATCGGTAGTATACCATGTGGGTGGGGGTACATTATCCCGCCAAAACCCTCGTAAAACCTACCTAAACTTTCATAACTGTTTGGCTATGATGGTAAAAAACTTGCCTGAAGGACAGTTGAAATGGAAACTACCTTTCAGAATAGCCCTTGATTGGTTAGCAGCTATAGTATTTTTGTTTTACGGAAACTGGAGAGACACACTAGCCGTTTTTAAAGCCCATACCCGTTTCATGCTACAAATAAAGCATTGGCTAGGCAAACGCAAAACACTTAAAAAGCAGGTAAATAGCCGAAATACTATCGGTATTTATCAAAAAAGTATTGTGTTTGATTTCTTCATTCGTAAAAAAAGAAAGTTCTCTGCCTTAGGTATCAAATAACCCTTCAGCGCATTACCAATAAAATTGTTATTTTCGCGGCTCGGTAAAAATTAATCATACTAATATGCCATATTTATTTACTTCAGAATCAGTTTCAGAGGGACACCCTGATAAAGTATCAGACCAAATATCTGATGCCCTTATAGATAATTTTTTAGCTTTCGACCCTAACAGTAAAGTAGCTTGTGAAACATTGGTTACTACAGGGCAGGTAGTACTTGCAGGTGAGGTTAAAACCAATACCTATTTAGATGTACAAAAAATTGCACGTTCGGTAATCTCGAAAATAGGATATACCAAAAGCGAGTACATGTTTGAGGCAAACAGTTGCGGTGTGTTAAGTGCGATTCACGACCAAAGTGATGATATTAACCGTGGGGTTGACCGTGATGCTGATGACGATTTTGAAGCCCGTGCCAATGCACAAGGAGCCGGAGACCAGGGTATGATGTTTGGCTATGCTACCCGTGAAACCGACAACTACATGCCTTTGGCGTTAGACATAGCTCATAAACTTTTAGAAGAGTTAGCTGCTTTACGTCATGAAAATAAAGAGATTACTTACTTACGCCCTGATGCGAAAAGCCAGGTAACTATTGAGTATAGTGATGATAATAAGCCTATCCGTATTGACGCTATTGTAATTAGCACACAGCACGATGATTTTGGAAGTGATGATGAAATGCTAAAGAAAATTCACGATGACATGGTAAATATCCTTATTCCTCGTGTAAAAGCACAGCTTACTCCTGAAATTCAAGCTTTATTTGATGATAAAATCACTTACCACATTAACCCAACGGGTAAGTTTGTTATCGGAGGTCCTCACGGTGATACAGGCTTAACAGGTCGTAAAATTATAGTAGATACCTACGGTGGTAAAGGTGCTCACGGTGGAGGTGCTTTTAGTGGTAAAGACCCATCGAAAGTAGACCGTAGTGCTGCTTACGGAACTCGCCATATTGCTAAAAACTTAGTAGCAGCCGGTTTGTGCGATGAAGTATTGGTACAAGTATCATACGCTATTGGTGTAGCGCAACCTTGTGGTTTATACATTAATACTTATGGAACTGCCAAAGTAGATATGAACGACGGTGCTATTGCCCGCGAAGTAGAGAAAATATTTGATATGCGACCTTATGCTATAGAGCAACGTTTAAAACTACGCCAACCTATGTATAGCGAAACTGCTGCATACGGACATATGGGACGCAAAAACGAGACAGTAACTAAAACTTTCCATAACCCTGATGGTACAAGTAAAGAAGTGGAGGTAGAACTATTTACCTGGGAAAAACTAGACTATGTAGATAAAGTAAAGTCTGCTTTCGGACTATAAAATATAGTCGTCATTGCGAGGCAGCCTTCTTAGGCTACGAAGTAATCTTTATAATTTAATAAACCCTGCCTTTTGGTAGGGTTTTTTGTTTTGGTCTATTGTTTAATTAGCTTGATAAATTGACTAGTCTTTTTTGTCTTAACTTCTAAAATGTAAATACCACTTTTAAGCATACTAATGTCATATCCACTAGTTCCGGCATCTTTGTTAAATGTGAGTACTAATATTCCCGATGTGTTATATACATTAACTGTTTTGAAAGGTGCTGCTGTTGAAATATGAAAATTCCCATTTACCAGGTTAGGATACACAGTAAGGTTAATTTCTGTTGAGGGCTTTTCTCTTACAGAAGTAGGTAAATTAGCCGTTTTCGCAAGAAAATAACCCTCAGCTCCTGAAAGTGAGTCGTTTCCAATAAGAATATAATCTCTGAAAGTACCGGAAATAAGTACCTTATCCTGAGGAAGTAACTTCATATTCCCAATATCAGCTCCACGCTTCCCGCTAGGAACTACATTTAATCCAAGTAAGCTACCATCTGCATTTATACTCCCTAAAAAAATATTTCGAGCATCAAAAGATGTACCTGCTGTGTAGGGGTAAATGGCTTGATTTCCAATCCGCAAAGACTTCATAAAAAACCACTAATCAAAAGTCTGCCATCTGGCGTTAAACTCACCTCAGACACCCCGCCTTTACCACCACCATATTCAAGACTTTTTGCCCAAAGAACACCTCCATTTTCATTAAGTTTAGCTATTAAATAGCCACTACTATCTAGTGTAATCGAGCCAAATTTTACAGTCCCGCTATATGCCCCAAAGAGATAAACATTACTTTGTGCATCCTGACCTACAAAAATAAATGAACTACCCGAATTTGGGTTTTCAATGCTTTTTGCCCATTCTACGTTTCCGTTAGCATTATATTTTATGGTGTAGCCGGTATATAAATTTTTAACACTATAAAAAACAGATGACCCCGCTACCAGTGAGTCAGTATAAATGCCACATGTATAAAGCTCTCCTTGCTTTCCTATTGTTATACTTCTAACTCCATTACCTACACTATGGCTCCAAATCTCGTTGCCATTGTTATCATATTTAACTATAAATCCAGCCCAACTTTTTTTGTGTTTAGAGTTTTTTAGAGTGTTTGTTCCAACAGAAAATTCTTCACCTAAAAATGACCCGCCCACATATATATTCCCTAAATCATCTACTACTATTGATTCTGATAAAACTGATGAATCAGAACTAGCACTTTTAGCCCAAATAAGGTCTCCACTTGTGTTATATTTTGTAATAAATATACCTCTATTATGTGAACCACTAACAGTAAGTACTTCTGTTTCTATTTTGATATACTTACCGAAAGTACCTATTGCATAAATATTTCCTGAAGCATCAGTACAAAGAGCTTCTACAGTACAATCGCTATCGGCACTATCAACAGTACGACCCCACAAAACATTACCATTGGCATCATATTTAGCTACATAAAAGTAAAACGGAGCTGACAGAGACCGTTTCAGCGTATCGCTTCCCAGTACTATATCGGTACCTGAATAACGCCCCCCCATGTAAATATTACCTGACGGGTCAGTATCCATATTAGAATAAGATAAGTAGTAAGGGTGCACAGCTGTAAGAATTTTCTTTCCCCACTCCCACATTAGAGATTGGGTTAATACCATTGTGGTTATACAGCAGAATAAAACAGTTGACAGCAGTTTTTTCATAACTTAAAATAGGCTTTCTATTTAAAAGACAGAAAAAAATGTTTGATAGTTCTAGCCCTCTGTGCTTTAAACTAAACAGCTACTGTATCCTCAACAACTTTTTCTATAGAACAAGTAAAAATGTTGAAGTTGAACTGTTTACTTGGGGAAAAACTAGACTATATAGATAAAGTAAAAGCCGCCTTTGGGCTGTAAGTCATTCTGAATTTATTTCAGAATCTAAATATAGATACATTAAAAAAACCCTGCTTCATTTGAAGCAGGGTTTTTTGTTTTATTAAATTACTAGTACTATTTAAGCTAATACTGCACTACCCTCAACAGCCTTCTCTATTGAGGTATCGTAGGCTTCTTTAAACTCTAGTGTCATACCAAAGAACTCACCGTCAATAGTTACACTGTCTTTAGCTACTTTACCAATTACCGTATAGGCTTGGCTAGCGGCCTTAAGGTCTGCCTCTATACTAGCTAGGTCAGCTTCTGCACAGCTAATAGCCACACGGCTTTGTGCTTCACCAAATAAGGCTGCATCTTTACGGATACCCTTATCAGTAGTAATATCAAAACCTAAATTACCGTGCATAGCACTTTCTAAAAGGCTGATAAATAAACCTCCTTCTGAAATATCGTGAGCAGACTGTACTTTACCTGATTTAATTAATGCACGTAAGGTATTTTGCATGTTATACTCCTCATCCAAATCAAAGTAAGGAGCAGGAGAGTGCTCTTGTTCATGCCAATGTGCTAAGTATTGAGATGATGAAATATCATTATGATTTGTTCCTAGAACTACAATTACGTCACCCTCGTTTTTAAAATCAAGCGTCATTTGCTCAGCACCGTCTTCTAGCATACCCACCATACCAATAGTTGGCGTTGGATATACAGCAGTACCGTCTATAGTAGATTGGTTGTAGAAACTAACGTTACCACCCGTTACAGGTGTTTTAAACTTGCTGCACGCTGCACCCATTCCTTTAATTGAGCCAACAAATTGCCAGTACACTTCAGGCTTATAAGGGTTACCGAAGTTTAAACAGTTAGTAATAGCCGCAGGTGTACCACCTGTGCAGGTAATATTTCGGGCTGCTTCGGCAACAGCTATTGCTGCACCTTGCTCAGGGTTAGCATATACAAAACGGCTATTGCAATCTACCGTTAACGCTAAAGACTTATTGGTGCCTTTAATTTTAACTACGGCAGCATCGCTGGTCTTATTGGTACTCTTATTTACTGTACCCACCATACTATCATACTGGTTGTATACCCAACGTTTGCTGGCAATGTTGGGGTGAGCCGCTAAAAAGAAGGCTACTTCTATTAAATTATCAGGCTGTGGAATATTGTTAATGTTATATGCTGCTATTTTAGCTAAGTAAGCAGGTTCGCTATACTCGCGGTGATACACCGGTGCGCCACCACCTAATGCTAAAGACTCAGAAGGGATGTCACTACATACTTCACCATCCATACAGTATTGCACATTGCCTGTATCGGTTACTTCACCAATTTGTGCATATTTTAAATCCCATTTATCCAGCACTTTCTCAACATCTGCTTCCCTACCCTTTTCAATAATCACCAACATACGCTCCTGAGATTCTGAAAGCAGAATTTCCCAATCTTTCATATTTTCCTGGCGCGTAGGTACTTTATCTAAATCAATACGCATACCCGTGCCCGATTTTGCACTCATCTCAGCCGTGCTACAGGTAATACCTGCTGCACCCATATCTTGCATGCCGATTATTGCACCAGTAGCCAATAGCTCAAGAGATGCTTCTAAAATAAGTTTTTCCCAAAACGGGTCTCCCACCTGTACGCTAGGTAAATCATCAGCAGAGTCTTCTGAAATATCTTTTGAGGCAAAAGCTGCCCCGTGAATACCGTCTTTACCTGTTGCCGAACCAAAAATATATACAGGGTTGCCTACACCTTCCGCTACTGCTGAAACTGTTTTGCCTACCTCAACAATACCTACCGACATGGCATTTACCAAGTTGTTGGTATGGTAGCACTCATCAAAGTATACTTCACCCCCTACTGTAGGTATACCGAAGGCGTTTCCATAGTCTCCAATACCTTTCACTACACCTTTTAGTAGCCACTTAGTACGTTCCTCGTCTAGTTTCCCAAAACGTAATGAGTTTAGTTGGGCTATTGGTCTTGCACCCATACTAAATATATCGCGGTTAATACCACCCACACCCGTTGCAGCACCTTGATATGGCTCTATAGCACTAGGGTGGTTGTGGCTTTCTATTTTGAAACACACGGCAAGCCCGTCTCCTATATCCACCAATCCCGCGTTTTCTTCACCTGCTTCCGCCAACATAGTCGGTCCTTCTTTAGGAAGTGTTTTTAGCCAAACAATACTGTTTTTATAGCTGCAATGCTCACTCCACATTACGCTATATACACTTAGCTCGGTAAAGTTGGGGGTGCGCCCTAAAATCTCTTTTATTTTATCGAATTCTTCGGGTAGGAGCCCTAATTTTTCAGCGGTTTCAACGGTTACTTCCATGGTGGTTTTATGAAAGTGCAAAGGTAGTATTCCTTAGCCATTAAAAAGAATGTTATGCGATTACTCTTTCTCGTTTTCTCCACCATCTTGCGGTGGGTTTTCTTCTTTAGGCTTTGTTGTTTCTTGCTTCTTTTTCTCAGCCTCTTCTTTTTTATGTTTGCGTTCTGCTTCGCGAAGGGCTTTTTTTCTTGCCTTTTCTTCTGCCCGTTTCTTTTTAGCCGCTTTCTTAGCCGCCTTTTTCTCCGCCAGTTTTCTTTTCTTTTCTGCTTTTAATGAATCTTGTACTGCCCTTTTACGTTTACGCTCATCTATTTTTAGTTGCTTTAACGAGTCTTGTTTGGCTTTTTCGGCAGCAATTATTTTTTGCTTTTCGCGCTTTATGGAATCCTGAATGGCTTTTTGTCTGTTTTTCTCACGGGTTTGCTCTCTTTTCTCTTGCCTGCGTTCTAAATCCCTGTCAATTTTCTCATAGTTAGGTGTTTCTTCCACTTCCCGTTTCAAAATGCGTAAATCTTCACCTAAGTACCAGTTATCATTTAATTTAATAACAGTAAAATATAGTGTCCCTCCCCTATTTCTATAGCGGCAGTCAATTTCTACATTACTGTATTTTTTCCCATCGTAGCTTTGCACAATATGCCGCAAATCTTCCATCTCCATTTTCTTTAGCGGCATTTTTATAGCCTTTGCCTGCTTAGTCAAACTTTTAAAGGAACGCCGCAAAGAAATAACCATACTTTTTTGCGAAATAAGAATTTGCTGCGCCTGACGCTCCATATCCAAAGAATCGTAAGTGGCACTTAACTGCTTATAAGTAGGGATAAACTTTTTCAGACTATCAAACTTTTCATACTTCAGTGCCTTAAAAATAGAATCGCACAAATCAGGCAAAGACTGTGCTTTTGCCTCCACCCCGATAAAAAGAAAAGAAATAAGTATGTAGCGAAAAAAATGCCTCATTAATCACGCAAAGTTAATGTTCTTAGTGTTTATATGTTTGTTATAGTAAACGTAAACCCTTGGGGGTAAATTATTCCTACTTTCGTACCCATATTATGTCAAACTCAACACACAAGCACACCAATAAGTTAATTAATGCCAGTAGCCCTTACCTACTGCAACACGCCCACAACCCTGTAGACTGGATGGAGTGGAATAAGGATGCATGGCAAAAGGCGAAGAATGAAGATAAACTGGTATTGGTGAGTATTGGCTACAGTGCCTGCCATTGGTGCCATGTTATGGAGCGTGAGAGCTTTGAAAACGAAGATATTGCTGCCTTAATGAACGAGTATTTTGTATGCATTAAAGTTGACCGTGAGGAACGCCCCGATGTTGACCAAGTATATATGGATGCAGTACAATTAATTAGCGGGCGAGGCGGTTGGCCGCTAAATATGTTTTGTTTGCCTGATGGAAGACCATTACATGGGGGGACCTATTTCCCAGCTCGGGAATGGTCTCAACTATTGATGCAGTTAGAAAATTTTTACCGAAACAAAAAAGAAGAAGCCTTAGAGTTTGCCACCAAACTAACCGATGGTGTGCAAAATATGGATGCCTTAAATATTAAACCTGAAAATACACCTTTTACTGTTGAAGATATTGACACCATGGTTACCGCTTGGGCAGAGCAGTTTGATTGGAAAGAAGGGGGAAACCAACGCGTACCTAAGTTTCCAATGCCCAATAATTGGCAATTTTTGCTCAATTATCATTTACTGACTAAAAACGAAAAAGCGGGTGAGTTTTTAAACTTTACACTGGAAAAAATGGCTCGCGGCGGGCTTTACGACCAGTTGGGTGGAGGTTTTACCCGCTACTCTACCGATGGAGTTTGGCTAGTGCCCCATTTTGAGAAAATGTTGTATGATAACGGGCAATTGGTTTCTGTATATGCTAATGTGTACCGTGCCACAGAAAACCCCTTTTATAAATGGGTAATAGAACATACACTCACTTTTATTACGCGTGAACTTACAAGCCCCGAAGGAGGTTTTTATAGTGCTTTGGATGCTGACAGTGAAGGCGAAGAAGGCAAATTTTACATCTGGAAAAAAGAAGAACTGAAAACCCTATTGGGTGATGATGAAGCCTTATTTAGTGAGTATTACAACATTAGCGAAAAAGGAAATTGGGAGCACGGCAACAATATACCCCACACCAAACAAAGCATAGAAGCTTTTGCAGATGCTAAGGGACTTGAAACTTCTGTCGTTGAACAAAGCCTGAAAAGTAGCACCAAAAAACTTATGGAAGCCCGTGAGCAACGTGTTCGCCCGGGGTTGGATGACAAACAAATATGTAGCTGGAATGCCCTAATGCTAAAAGGATATGCCGATGCATATTTAGCAACAGGAAATAAAGAATACCTAGATATAGCCTTAAAAAACAAGGGTTTTATTGAGCAACATGTATTGTGCGATAAACACTTGTGGCGTATATACAAAGACGGCAAAAGCACCATTAATGCCTTTGTAGAAGACTATGCCTGCCTTATTGATGCATACATACAATTGTATCAGTGTACTTTTGATACACAACTACTACATACAGCCAACGATTTAGTACAAACCTGTTTTGAAGAGTACTTTAATACTGAAACCAACCTATTTTACTTTACCTCTAAAAACGACCCGCCGCTTGTTGCTCGAAAAACCGATACCAGCGATGATGTAATATCATCAGCCAACTCAATACTGGCAGGTACATTGTATAAACTGGGCTATTACTTAGGCAATAGCAAGTACATTGCCACTACTGATGCTATGGTGGCTAAAATGGCACAGCAGATAAAAAAATACCCCAGCTGGTATAGCCATTGGGCCAAAGTAGCTTTACTACAAGCCAAAGGATTGTATCAAATAGTGATTATAGGTAAAAATGCAAAAGAACTACATCAAGAGTTTAAAGGCTATATACCCAATGCCATATTTGCAATTAGTGAAACAGAAAACAATGCTTTCCCTCTGTTTAGAGACCGTTATGTTGAGGGCAAAACCTTAATATACGTATGCCACAACAATACCTGCCAATTACCCGTAGATAGTGTTGAAAAGGCAATGGAGTTTATTAAATAATTTCCCTTCCCATTCTTCGACTTCGCTCAGAATGACGCTTCGCTCGTGCCCCCTTGTAATGACAAAGCGCGCGGGCAGTCATGTTAAATTTATTTCAGTATCCGCGGGTTAATATCGCGCAGATTCCGAAACGAGTTCGGAATGACTTCTCCCACTTCACCCATAAAAATATTTCAAGCGGCTATTGCTAAAAAACAAAAACCATAGTTTTGTACCAACTATGCTAGAAATTATACCCGGCGAAGTTTCAACCGCCAAATTACACGGATATATGCTTTCGGCAATTGCGCCGCGCCCTATATGTTTTGCCAGTACGGTAGATAAAGACGGTAATGTAAACCTTAGTCCCTACAGCTTTTTTAATGCTTTTGGTAGTAACCCTACTACGCTTATATTTTCACCTGCTCGTAGGGTACGCAACAATTCCATTAAGCACACTTTAGAAAACGTATATGAGACCAAAGAGGTATGTATAAATGTAGTTACTTACGAAATTGTACAACAAATGAGCCTTGCCAGTACCGAGTATGATAAAGGAGTAAACGAATTTGTGAAAGCCGGCTTTACTGAATTGGCTTCTGACCTAATTAAAGCTCCTCGCGTAAAAGAAAGCCCCGTGCAGTTTGAGTGTAAAGTTCGAGAGGTAATAGAAACCGGACAAGAAGGTGGTGCAGGAAACCTAATAGTATGCGAAATACTTAAAATGCATATTAGTGAAGATATTTTAGGTGAAGACGGAACTATAGACCAACACAAAATACATTTAGTATCGCGCTTGGGGAAAAACTGGTATGGCAAAGCTTTTGGCGATGCTTTGTTTGAAATTGAAAAACCTCTTGCCACAAAAGGCATAGGAGTGGATGCCATTCCCAACGATATACGCTTGAGCCATGTACTTACAGGCAATAATTTAGGGCAATTGGGTAATGTAGAAAGCTTACCCACGGATGAGGACATAGCTGCTTATAAACAAGAAAATACAGAACTGGCAGAATTATTTACCCGACTTTCTACCGACCCTGATAACCTAAAAGAGCAACAACATATTTTGGCTAAAAACTTGCTTAGTGAAGGTAAAACAAAAGAGGCTTGGAAGGTACTTTTAGCTAAGTAAGCTTCAAAAACCTTTCTATATACTAAACGGTTATATATATAGTGAATATACAGATACAGTCAGGCTCTCCCAGAAAAGATTCGTTGTCGTTGCGGGTAGCCAAAGCCATACACAACCACGTACATGCAGCGCATACCAGTTCTGTAATAGATTTTAATAACTACGATATTCCATTTCTAAATGCAGGCAGGATAAATAAAGGGGTTTTTACTCCTTTTCAAAAACAATTGATTGAGGGTTGGGATGCTGCCGATTTAGTTTTTGTTATCTCTCCCGAGTATAACTGGTTTCCCAGTGCCGAACTGGTGAACACTATACACCAATTGGGCAGCCGTGATTATAAGCATTTGTTTGATAACAAGGTATTTGCCTTTGTTGGTGTTTCAAGCGGACGCGGAGGGCGAATACCTACTATGCAGCTAACTACTATTTATAATAAACTGTTTAATGTATTCAGTACCCATGCTTTTAGTAGCGGAAAAACCTTTGAATCACAATTTACAGGTCAGGTACTGGATGAAAACGGGAACTCTTTAGGAAATGCAGAATACGACAAAGGTTTAAATGCCTTTATTGATTATTCTGTTGAGTTGACCCAACGCTGGGTAAACGGAAAATCTTAAGCAAAAAAAGTAGTGATTTTATAGGCTATTCTATCGGTGTCTACTTGCTCGTATGGGTGCGGAGTATTGGGCATAACCAATAATCGGCTATTATTAAGTTTTCTAAACACACTAATGGTTTCTTCTAAACTTACCATTCGGTCCTTGTCACCAATACCCAATTGCACGGGTATATCTATTTTGCTATAACTCTCATCTGCTAGCGGAGGAATATTACCCATTTCCAGTAACATTTCTGCTGTTTTTTGGCAAAGTATCTCCCAATCATTACCGTGCACCTTTTCTAAATGTTTGGCAAAAGCAGGTACTTTTTCTTTTAGTTTCTCGGTATTTAGCATTCGGGCTTCGGTAGCAGCAATTTCAGGAGACCAAAGCTGTTTAGTGCCTAAAGTCATTATTTTATGGATGGGAGCCAGTTTATTTGCCGCTATATATAAGGCTATATATCCTCCCATACTATGCCCAAAAACATTTACCTCTCCATCAATAGCATTGTTTATATAATTGCTAATTTCAAGTGCATAATTATGTATTGAGAGTTTTCCAGGCACTTCACTTCCTCCATGCCCTGAAAGTGTTGGGGTAAAAAGCTTAAATTCTTTTTCTAATAGAGGTTTCACGGCGTCAAACTGACCGCCATACCCCAATGCTCCGTGCAATAACAATAGGTTTCTCATAATTAAACTAGTTTTCTTAAAGCCATGGCATAACCAAAGTGCAAACCCTCATGCACTGTTAAAAATTGTATCGCATCATCAATACTGTTTAGCTCTACTCCATAACTGGTAGAATAGGTTTTGTATGAGGTAAAAAAACCACTATTGTAATCATTTACCAAAGCTTCAAAAGTACCGGTAGTAAGTTGTTTTAGCTCTTCCAGCTCATTGGTGGTGATATCTGCTTCAGGTTTGGTTCCTTTGCGATATTTATCAATTAATTCCTGACTGATTTTAGGTTCATATCCTGATACAACATAGCACAACAACTGTTGTGTAACTGTAATATGTCCGAAATTCCAAGCGATGTTATTACTGCACCCTTCGGGAACTGTATTAAGCTGTTCTAAACTCAACCCTTCCACCAAATCCAAAAAATTCTCACGGGTTTGTTGAAGTATTGAAAATGTTTTCTCCATTTAGTGTGCAAGATACTTAACCCTCCCAAAATATTTATATGGTCAAAGCTTTCTTATAGTCTCCCTCCCTTAAATAAGGGAGGGCAAATATCGATTATTAAGCCTTTCTGTTATTTCGGGAGGGTTCTAACAATTTCCTACCTTTGCATTTCATGGAAAATTTAAAAGCCAGAATAAAAGAATTAGCCAATAAGTATAGTGAGGATAATATAGCCAATCGTAGGCATTTGCATAGTCACCCTGAATTATCGTATCAGGAATATGAAACGGCAAAGTTTGTAGAACAACGCTTAACAGAGTACGGTATTACACGCTTTGAGCGCAAAGCCAATACGGGTGTAATAGGGATTATTGAGGGAAAAAATCCAAGTAGCAAAACCATTGCACTTCGTGGTGATATGGATGCTTTGCCCATCACTGAGGCGAATGATGTACCCTATAAATCTCAAAACGAGGGGGTAATGCATGCCTGTGGGCACGATGTACATACTACTTCATTATTAGGTACTGCACGCATTTTAAACGAGTTAAAAGATGAGTTAGAAGGAACTATAAAACTGGTTTTCCAGCCCGGTGAAGAGAAAATACCCGGTGGAGCCTCTTTATTAATAAATGAGGGTGTTTTAGAAGCCCCTAAAGTAGAGCGCATGATTGGGCAGCATGTTCTACCGCATTTGGAAGCCGGAAAAATAGGTTTCCGTAGCGGCTTGTATATGGCAAGTGCCGATGAGTTGTACATTACCGTTAAAGGTAAAGGCGGGCACGGTGCACAACCTCAACAAAATATTGACCCTGTGCTTATTGCCAGCCATATAATTGTGGCTTTGCAACAAATTATTAGCCGCAACAGTAGCCCGCTTGACCCCAGCGTGTTGAGCTTTGGTAAGGTAATAGCCAATGGCGCTACCAATGTTATCCCTAATGAAGTGAAAATTGAGGGTACTTTTCGTGCGTTGAATGAAGAATGGCGTGCTGATGCTCATAAACGTATGGTGAAAATGGCAGAAAGTATTGCCGAAGGTATGGGCGGCAGTTGCGATTTTGATATACACAAAGGTTACCCTTTCCTGAAAAATGATGAGGCGGTTACGGCAGCAGCCCGCAGCCATGCCGAAGAGTTTATGGGTAAAGAAAACGTGGTGGATTTGGATATTTGGATGGCATCGGAAGATTTTGCGTATTACAGCCAGGTAGTACCCAGTTGCTTTTACCGTTTAGGGACGGGAAATTATGCCCGCAACCTAACCAGTAGTGTACATACCCCTACTTTTGATATTGATGAAAGTGCCTTAGAAGTGGGCGTTGGGCTAATGGCTTGGATAGCCGTAAAAGAATTGAGCCGATAGGCGAAATAAGGGAGGTTTCCCTCCCCTCTAAATTATTTACATTGCTATAGCTTCAAATATATCTAAAGATACATCGTCTCTCCAGTGTAGGTGCGAGTGGTTTTTAAGTAACGATTTTGCTTCTTCAATATCGTTGGCTTGTATAATAGAGTATCCCGTAACTTCACTTTGGTTTTGCGCTTCATTGCCATTGGCATGAATACGGTGTGCACCCATTAACGGAGCACCTAAATCAACAAGTTTGTCGCCCATGCTTTCTTTCCAATCCATCCATGGTTTCATACCTGCTTCTTTTTGTTCTGGGGTAGCGTTTGCCATTTCTGCCATAGCTTCGGCAGGTGCGTGGTAGTGTACAATAAATTTTTTCATAATTGCAGTTATATTAAATTGTTTACGATTAATATCCTTATTACGAAGCTAAATCAGATATTTGGACACTTTATATCAAAGAATTTTAAATAATTGTGTTAAAGCACCATACTTTAACTTCTACATCATCCCCGATGCTATTTTGAAAAGAAAAAACCCATAGAAAATAATAAATAATATCCCTTCGTAGGGCGATACTTTTTTATCAAGTGTGAGTAAATAGAAAAATAGTGATGCTACCAGCAAAGCGGGTAGTGAAAACGTTAATAAATCTGCAGGCACTTTTATGTCTCCAGCCAGCCCCACCAAACCCGGTATTGCGAGTGAGTTAAATACACAAGAACCTAAAACATTACCTATTGCCATTTCTGCCTTGCCTTGACGAATGGCTGATATATTTACTGATAATTCAGGCAATGTGGTTCCTAATGATAATGCTGTTAGTGATATTATAGAGGGGGGAATTTCTGCTATCCCTGCCATTTTCTCAATGGCTAATACCGTATAATCAGCCCCGAAATATATGCCCACTGCACAACCCAAAAGAGCCATTACATATTTTGTAATCCCTTCTTTAGGTTTGTCAACATCCTCTAAAATTACTTCTGCTTTATTGCCTGAGTATAGAATGTAAATAGTATATGTGGCAAAGGCTGCTAATAGAAATAAACCTTCAGGAAAGGCAATTACCCCATCATACATTACCAAGCCTAAAAGGAAGGCTCCCCCCAGCATAAAATGCAGGTCTATCATTATATACTGGCTACCTAAATCTATTCGCTTTTTTGCCAATAGAGCTGCCACACCAGCTATTAAGAAAATATTAGAAATATTAGCTCCCAGTATATTTCCTGATACAATGCCCGAAGCACCTTTATTTACTGCTAAAAATCCCGAAATAAGCTCTGGTAACGATGTTCCTATACCGATGATAAATACTCCGATAACAAAAGGAGATAAGCCAAAGTGCAGCCCTAGTTTTTCTGCTGCCGTAGTGAAATATTTTGATGAAACTAATAAAACGGTTAAGCTAACTATAAAAACGGCTATCCATGTAAGCATATAGCGAATTTAAACTATTTGCCGTTTTGAGGTATAGTTATTTGCTCTTTACAAAAACTATATTCATGGGGTTGGTTACTGGCTACCAATACCAAACGGTTTTGGGTATATGAATCAATTAAGTTTTGATACCACTCAATAGCCGTAGTATCAAAATTGGTACAAGGTTCATCAAGCATCAGTACCTCAGTATCGCTAAAAACGGCTAAAGCTATTTTTACCCGCTGTTTCATGCCTGATGAAAAGAATTTTAGTTGCTTATCAATTGAATGCCCAAGCCCTAAAACATCAACTATTTCTTCTTTTTCAGCCAAATAAGAAAGCTTTTTCATATTGAAATGAAAGTTGATGGTTTCTCTAAGTGTAAATTCTTCTATAAGTTCTAAAAAAGGAGAAGCGAGGCTTAAATGCTTGTATTTTTGCTCCTCATTAATTGTTTTACCGTTATTAAACTCTATTGTCCCCTTTGAAAGAGCCATATACCCTGCGATACATTGCATTAGTGTAGATTTCCCTGAACCGTTAGGGCCTAGAATAGCATAGGAGTTACCTGATGTGAAGGTGTGGTTTAGTTCTTTAAAAATCCAATTGCGGTTGAACCGTTTACCGCAGTTTTGCAGTTGTATGGTAAACAATAGGCGTTAGCGGTTATAGTTATACCCCTTCATTACTCCACGGTCTGACTCTCTAATAAAACTGATTATTTCATCGCGCTCTTTAGTAGCAGGCATTTCTGCTTCAACTATAGAAAGGGCTTTGTTATTGTTATGACCGCGCAAATAAAGTATGCGGTATATTTCCTGAATTTCTGCAATTTTTTCTGTTGTAAAACCTCTCCGGCGTAAGCCTATAGAGTTTATTCCTTCATAAGATAGCGGCTCACGTGCTGCTTTGGTAAATGGGGGTACATCTTTACGTACCAGAGACCCACCCGAAATCATAGCATGTTGCCCGATATTTACAAATTGATGAACCGCCGAAAGACCACCCACTATAGCAAAGTCTCCAATGTTTATATGACCTGCTAACTGTACTGAGTTTGCCAAAATAACATGGTTACCTATAATACAATCGTGCGCTACGTGTACATAAGCCATTATAAGGCAATTATCGCCCACTACAGTTTTGTCTGCTGCCTCAGTACCCCTGTTAATGGTTACACACTCTCTTATGGTACAGTTATCACCAATAATAGTTAGTGTATCTTCCCCTTTAAACTTTAAATCTTGAGGAATGGCTGATATTACAGCACCGGGATATATTTTGCAGTTTTTCCCGATTCTAGCCCCTTCCATAATGGTAACATTAGGGCCAATCCACGTGCCTTCGCCTATTTCAACGTTCTTATCAATGGTAACAAACGGCTCTATAACAACCGTATCTGCAATTTTTGCTTGGGGATTGACGTACGAGAGGGGTTGAATCATACTATGTATGTTGTATGTTTAGAGCAAATTAAAGAGGTTATTGCCGCTAATCAAAATTTTGAAATGTTAGTTATTGTTTTTGTCTTTTACAATTTGAGCCATTAGTTCAGCTTCAGCAACAAGTTTGTTGCCTACATACGCCTGCCCTTTCATTATACATATACCTCGGCGTACAGGTGCCATAAGGTCTAACTGCATAATTAAGGTATCGCCCGGTACTACTTTCTCTTTATACTTAGCGTTTTCAATCTTCACTAAGTAGGTGCTGTAGTTTTCAGGGTCGGGTACACGGCTTAGTATTAAAACACCACCGGCTTGTGCCATAGCTTCAATTTGTAATACACCCGGCATTATAGGGTTACCGGGGAAGTGCCCTTGGAAAAAGCTTTCGTCTCCCGTAACGTTTTTAATAGCTAATACATGCGACGAGCTTACCTCCATAACCTTATCTACAAAAAGGAATGGGTACCTATGCGGCAAAAAGCGCATAATATCGTTTATATCGTAAACAGGTTTCTTGTTAGGGTCGTACTGTGGTACACCTGCCAGACTTTTCTTTTTCTTAATCAGTTGCTTAATTTTTTTGCCAAATTCTACATTAGCAGCATGCCCGGGGCGAGCCGCCATTATTTGTGCTTTTAATGGTGTACCTATCAATGCCAAGTCGCCTATTAAATCTAAAAGTTTATGGCGGGCAGGTTCATTTTGGTAGCGTAGGTCTACATTGTTTAGTATCCCCTCTTTTTTCACCTTTACACTAGGCTTATTAAACAACTCAGCAAGGTGTGCCAACTCTTCTTCTTCAACAGTTTTGTCTACTATAACTATGGCGTTGCTTAAGTCTCCCCCCTTAATAAGGTTTTGGCTTAATAGCATTTCCAATTCGTGCAAAAAGCAAAATGTGCGGCAGCTTGCTATTTCGTTTCTGAACTCTTTTAGCGATGTTACCGAAGCGTGCTGGCTGCCTAATACCGGAGAATTATAATCCACCATAACCGTCAAACGATAATCGTCTAAAGGCATGGCTATCATCTCTACGCCCTTATCAGGCTCAAGAAAAGTAACATTCTGTGGAATTGAGAAGTATTCGCGTTCAGCCTCTTGTTCTTCAATTCCTACGTTTAGTATTTCATTTACAAATATTTCAGCACTACCATCTAAAATGGGTACTTCCTCACCGTCTACCTGTACAATTGCGTTGTCAATCTCAAGCCCTGCAAGTGATGCCATAGCATGCTCTACAGTTGCTACTCTTGCTCCGTTTTGCTCAAGGGTTGTTCCGCGTGAAGTATCAACAACCAAATCCACATCAGCATCAACTGTGGGCTGCTCTGGTAAATCTGTACGTTGAAATTTTATACCATGATTTTCAGGGGCAGGTAAAAAAGTCATATTCACCATTTTTCCTGTGTGCAGACCTATGCCTGAAACTTTTACAGGCCCCTTAATTGTGGTTTGTTTAGCGTTCATTATAAAAAGCTATATATAGCAGATAAAAAAAGATTCTTATTCCGTTTAAAAAATTAATGTGCAAAGATAGCCCTTTTTTGTTGCCTACCCTTTAAATTATTACTCGGGCTTTTTGCCTTTGCTTAACTCAGATATAATATTCTCTAACGCGGCTATTTTCTTCTCAAGTTTTGGCAGGTTTCTAAACAGCACCTGAGATTTTAGCCATCCCTTTATATCTATAGCCGGTGAGCCATGCCATCCCTTATTTTTTTCGGTAATGCTTTTACCTATGCCGGCTTGCGCCCCAAATTGTGACCCATCGGCTATGGTTAAGTGCCCTGCGAAGCCAACTTGCCCTGCAACTACACAATGTTTCCCCAGTTTTGTACTGCCTGATATACCTGTTTGTGCAGCTACTGCAGTGTTTTCTCCTAACTCAACATTATGAGCTATCTGGATAAGGTTATCCAACTTAACCCCTTGTTTTATAATAGTGCTGCCCATTGTAGCCCTGTCTATTGAGCAGTTTGAGCCTATCTCAACATTATCTTCAATAATTACATTGCCCGTTTGTGGGGTTTTTACATAAGTACCATCAGCTTGTGGAGCAAATCCAAACCCGTCGCTACCTATTACAGTACCTGCATGCAATATGCAATTACTCCCTATAATACAGTGAGAATATATTTTTACCCCCGCGTTTATTACCGTATCGTTTCCAATATGTACGTTATCGCCTATATATGCGTTGGGATATATTTTTACATTATCGCCTATAGTTACATCTTTACCAATGTATGCAAATGCACCTATATAGGGTTTAGCCCCTATTTTGGCATTTTCTGATATATAGCAAGGTTGTTCTATTCCCTCTTTATTATCATCAGGGTTGAAATATTTACCCAGTACTTGTGTAAATGCAGTATACGGATCTTCAACTTTTATAAGTGTAGCTGCAATTTGCCCGTTTGGTTCAAAGTCCTTATTTATTAATACTGCTGTTGCTTTTGTATCGTATATATATGATTCGTACTTGGGATTTGCTAAGAAGGTGAGTGCTCCTTTTGAGCCTTGTTCTATTTTGCTTACGGTAAAAATTTCGGCATTCGGGTCGCCATCAATCTCTCCGCCAAACATTTCACAAATTTCTTCTGCTTTAATTAACATAGTTTGGGTAGGAAATAATGGGCTAAAATAATACTATTTAGGATAACATAAGTAAAATTTCTCCACCTCGCGTTGAAGCATGGGGAAATTATAGTTGTCTGATGCCAAAGCAATGTCTAGCACCTTCCCGTTTTTCTGAAGCAGGTTTATACTTACATCCTTATCTGTATAGGCATTGTTTTGCACCGAACCTGAAAATACGTAGTAATCAACCTCAGCATCATTCAATCCATTTTGGGTTTTTATTTTTTCTTTTATCTCTTCAATCTCAGCACCATCAAAAGGTGCATTTTGTATCAGTATTTTGGGTAGCTTTCTATTAATGATACTGTTGGCTAAATAAGCAAGAACCTTATCGTTATGGTTAGTCCAAACTTTTATAGCTGCTGTAATATCAAAATCATCCAATTGAGAGAATAACTCTAAATTTTCATGATTTTCTTCAAAGCTTTCTTTTGATATATCTTGAGATAAAAAGTGATTAAGTGCAGGGGTTGTAAACAAGCTTGCCCCTTGCTGGGCTAGTTCTTTTGCCCGCTTTAGTAAATGCACCAATTGCATTTCGGCAGCTACAACTGTTTTGTGCAGGTATACCTGCCAATACATAAGGCGTCGGGCTATTAAAAACTTTTCTATGGAGTAAATCCCTTTTTCTTCTACCACCAATTTGTCGTTCTTCACATCCAGCATTTTTATAATGCGGTCTGAGCCGATTACCCCCTCTGACACTCCTGTAAAAAAGCTGTCACGCATCAAATAGTCCATCCTATCCATATCCAGCTGGCTGCTCACAAGCTGGTGCAGGAATTTTTTGGGGTAAACATCAGTAAATATTTCAATAGCTGTAGTTAGCTTTCCATTGAACTCTTTATTTAAGTGTTGCATAAACAACAATGAAATCTGTTCGTGGTGAACACCTTTTACCAAAGCTTCTTCTAACGCATGCGAAAAGGGACCGTGCCCAATGTCGTGCAGCAGTATAGCAGCACAAGTAGCTTCGGCCTCTTTTTCGGTTATTTCAATTCCTTTTAGCCTAAGGTTATCAATTGCATCACGGGTAAGCTTCAATGCCCCTAAAGCATGATGAAAGCGGGTGTGCAGTGCACCGGGGTATACCAAATGGCTTAGCCCCAGTTGTTTTATTCGGCGAAGCCGCTGGAAATAAGGATGCTCTATTAAATCGAAAAGCAACCCGTAGGGTATGGTTAAAAAACCATACAGCGGGTCGTTAATTATCTTTTTCTTATAAGTCATGCTTTATAGCACTTTGAAAAGTGCTGCAAAGCTATATAAAAGAGGATTATTACAATACAAACCCTCCCATTTAGCTTTTAGCAGACTAAAAATGTAAGTTGCCCTCCCTTTGTTAAAGGAGGGAAGCTTTGGTATAGGTAACAAATCTTAACTTACTAGGGTGGGTTAGTCTATTTGTAAAACTTAGTTTTTCTCTTTTTCCGCTTCTTTTTTCAAGTCGGCAGTAAAGGTTTCAAAAGCTTCTGTAAAGTCAGGCAAAGAACCTTTTATCATAGGTAGCATTGCACCTGTATATACTTCTTGCATGGTAAATACGGTAACATTTTCGCCCATAGGTTCCAATGTAAAAGTACGCACTCCTTTAAACATGGCATTACCATCACTCCATACCATTTTACTTGATGGATTAAACTCGCTTACCTTTATTTTAAAAGTACGGTCGGGAGCAATTTTAGCATGTAGTTTAATCACTTCGTTTAATGCTATTTTACCTTCAATACTGTCAATAGTACTGTTCCAGTTATGGAAATCTGGGGCATTAGTTAAAATTGCCCAAATGGTTTCAGGCGAGGCATTTATAGTATTGCCTACTTTATATACCATACGAAAAGCTTTATTTGTTTTAACGGCTTTTCCATTAGCTACAAAATTACTTGTTTGGGTAGATTTTGTACTTGCACATGAAGCCAAAATAGAGATTAAGCCTGCAAGAAATAGTTGACCTGAAATGGCCGCATGTGTTTTTTGAAAACGGGTTGTTGTAAGCATTACTTTTTCTGTTTTTGTTTAAATTTTCCTTTAGACAATTAAGCCCAGAAAAACGGACGGAAAAACAGAAAAAAGTTTATAAATACCTGATTTTGAAGGTTTTTAATTTTTATGCTTTCCCTTTATCTCCTGAATGTTCAGGCAAATTCTCAAGCATATAATTATGAAAATCAAAGCCTTCTGCTTTAATGGGGTCTATTGCTCTTACCAACTCCAAACGAAGCTCAAACAACTGCTCGTAATTAGTTTTCTCGCGTTCTTTTACCAACTTTAGTTTTTGTGCCTCGGCTTCTGCATCCTGGTGAGGATTAAACATACCGTTTAATTCTGTACACTGATAGCATACCCCTTGTTTACCAATTAATGAGCATTTGCTCTCAAAAATCCGCATCATACGCTCGCGGCTATCGGCTAGTGCATGTTTCACCTTCCCTTCAGTGAGTGCAGTAATTTCCATTATTTCTTTCACTGTAAAAGCATATACCTCTTTCAGCATTAAGCATACTTGTTCTTCAAGGCTCAGGGTTTTACTCATACAAGTAAAACAGTAGTCTAAATGTTCTTTTAGCACATATTTTCCTTGTGGAGAGTTTTGGGTAATACCAAACATGGTTTGTTGTATTTCTTGCGAGGCATAGGTAGCAGTACGGCAGTTGTCTTGGTAGTCTTCTTCCCAGCGCTTTTTTCCTTTCAGAAAGTTTTTGGCGTGATTGGTAGCAATAGCAAAAACCCATGTTTTAAAGGTAGACTCGCCCCTGAAACCTTCTATATTTTTTACTGCCTTTATATAAGTTTCCTGCACAATATCTTCCATATCCTGCTTGTTGGGTACAAGCCTATACACATAAGATTTCAGTTCATCCTGAAAAGCAATGTAATCGCTTTGGTATTCTTTGCTTAACTCCATGCTGCAAAATAATAATTCTGTTTAAACCCAACATAAGTTTTCAATACGCAACTTTTTAGTTGCATTATATTTTATCAATTGTATATTTGCAACCAAATAGTTGCAAATTAAAATGAACAAATCTAAACTATACGCAAAAATCGGGGGCACATTGTATGTGCTTTGGGGCATCATCCATATTTTAGGAGGCTTGTCTCTTTTAGTTACTGTTAAAAGTGAAGGGCTAAACGCTTTCTTTGCCCAAATAGCTTCTGCCTCTCCCCTTGAAACTCCTGTACAAGAATCTAAAGTAATAAGCTCGGTAGCCACTTCTCATTCTTTCAACCTCTTTTGGATGGGATTAATGTGCTGCATTGTAGCCATTGAAGGCAATTTTAAAAACAAACGATATGCTTATTGGGTGAATATGGGCATAGCCGGCTTTGCTGATATTGGGCTTATAGTTTTCTCTCTCGCTCCGGGGCATTTATCGCTTGCCGAGGGTTTAACAGGCCCTATACTATGGGTATTGGCAGCCATATTTACCACCCTTGCACTTAAACAAAAACAATTACAACAATAATTATGACAACCACAACAACACTTTCGCCCGCTGGGGCATTAATCGCATTATTGAAGCAACAAGAAGGTATTTTTTTTAATGCCTATGAAGGTATTAGCCATGAGGACTCTTTGAAAAAGCCCGAAGGCTCTGCCAACAATATAAACTGGTATATTGGGCACGTTACTACCTGCCGCTATATGCTGGCAGGTTTATTGGGCTGTGCAATTAAAGACCCTAACAACAGCAGGTACTTTAAAAGTATTACTGATGATAATTATTTGCCGCTGGATTCTTTTAAGAAAGACTGGGCCGCAGTTACAGAAGTATTGCTTGAAAAGTTAAACAGTTTAAGCGGTGAAGAGCTTGCCAAAGAAATTGAGGGCCAAAATGCCGCACCAATTGACTATATTTCGTTCTTTATTTATCACGAAGCCTACCATTTGGGTCAGATAGGGTTAACCCGTCGCCTGCTAGGCTTGCCGATAATGAAGGCGAATTAGCAATGAATGAAGAAAGTATTAGCGTAGAACGTTTTTATAAAAATAACACTGCTTCTGTTTGGAACGCCATTACCAATATTGATGCGCTTTCTAAATGGTTTTTACCCGGCACCTTTAAGGCTTCGCCGGGTTTTGTGTATAGTTTCGATGGTGGGGAAAACAGTGTGAAAGGTACTGTACTTGAAGTTGTTGAAGAAAAGCTATTGGTTTATACCTGGATTAAGGGCGAAACCGAAATTGAAACTACAGTTCGCTGGGAACTTGAACCTAAAGACGGAGGCACTTTATTACGTATTCACCATACGGGTATTGAAAAATATACCCAAACAGTCCCGTGGCTTATACAAAATACCCAGCAAGGTTGGCATTATGTTGTGGGTGCCATTGAAAACTTTTTAGCCCACTGATATGAAGTTTGATACAGACAAAATTTTTAAAGCTATTGCTGAGCGCAAACGAAGAGAAATTTTAGCCTTGCTGGTCGGGGCATCTTCTGCATTAAATATTAGTGATATTTCTACTCATTTTGATGATAGCCGACAAGCTGTAACCAAGCATATAAAGCAACTTGAAGATGCAGGTTTAATATTGGTTGAGAAGGAAGGGAGAGAAGGAAAATGCAAGGCAAACCCCAAAGCATTGTTTGTGGTTCATCAATGGCTACAGACTTATGAAAAGTTTTGGAAAGGTAAGCTGGATGATTTGGACAGCTTTCTTAATGCAGGGGAGAATACGTAGCTACACTTTGAGTTTTTTGTGTGAGTTGTCCAATTTCTTGATATTCGTTCGTAAAGGAATAAACTTAAAACAATAATTATTATGCAAGAATTTTTAGTCTTATTCAGAAACGATTTCCGTGATTTTGAAATGGAAGAACAAGAACGTGCAGCCCACATGCAGCGTTGGGGCGAGTGGTTAGGCAAGCTTCAACAAGATGGTGTTTTGGTAAAAGCCGACCCCCTTGGGCCGGAAGGAAAAACCATGGCAGGTTCTGAACAAATTATATCAGACGGTCCTTTTGCAGAAAGTAAAGAAATGGTTGGCGGTTTTATGTTTTGCAAAGGCAACAGCATTGATGAAGTTATTGAGCGTTGCAAAGAGTGCCCTATTTTTGAAGTACCAAGTGCAAACATAGAAGTACGCCCTGTATTAGCCATGCCATAATTTTTTTTAATAAAATGTCCAATGCTGTATATATGCTTCGTAATAGGGGTATAAACATTTAAAAAAATAAAATTATGAAAGAATTTATGTTTTTGTTTCGTGGCGGCGATGCCCGAAGCGCAAATCAGTCTCCTGAAGAAATGCAAGCTCACATGCAACGTTGGGGCAAATGGATGGGAGAATTGGGAGAGAAAGGGCTGTTTGTTGGGGGCCAGCCCTTAGAACCCAGTGGAAAAACCGTTACCGGCACCAAAATGGTTGTTAGTGACGGGCCTTTTGCTGAAGGTAAAGAAATTGTTGGCGGTTATATAGTTTGCAAAGCAAATGATATAGACCACGCTGTAGAAATATCAAAAGGGTGCCCTATACTAGAGTTTGGCGATGGTATTGTAGAAGTACGTGCCATACAACATGTAGATATGTAATTGCAAAATAAAAAAGAAGTAAATACACTTACCGACCATCTATTTCGTAATGAATACGGTAAAATGGTCTCAAGTCTTACACGTATCTTCGGCATTGGGCAAATGTCTATTGCCGAAGATATTGTGCAAGATACTATGGTGCTTGCACTGAAAGAGTGGAGTTTTAAACCCATACCTCCCAACCCTACAGCATGGCTTTATGTGGTTGCCAAAAACAAAGCCATTGATTTTATTCGCAGGGAAAAAAATAAACTTAAAATTACATCAGACATTGCTTATCTGTTAGAGTCTGAATACACACTATCAAGTACAGTAAACACTATATTTTCTGAGCCTGAAATAAAGGACAACCAATTGCGAATGATGTTTGCTTTGTGCCACCCTGCTATTAGCATTGAAGCACAAATTACATTAATACTTAAAACACTTTGTGGCTTTGGCAATGATGAGGTAGCAAAGGCTTTGCTTACTAATATTGAAACTATTAACAAACGTCTTTATCGTTCGAAAGAAAAACTGAGAAAAGAAAATATTAAGCTTGAAGTACCCCCAAGCAAAGAACTTCTACCCCGCTTAGATGCTGTGCTTAAATCCATATATCTTTTGTTTAATGAAGGATACAACACTTCATCGGGCAAAGACCAGGTTATAAGTAAAGACTTATGCCTTGAAGCCATGCGCTTATGTGTTTTGTTAACTGAAGATGACCTTACAAACACACCCATGGTAAATGCCCTACTTGCATTAATGTGCTTCAATGCCTCCCGGTTCAATTCCCGCATCTCAATTGAAGGAGATATTATATTATATAAGGAACAAGACAGAAAACTTTGGGATAAGGGCTTAATAGTTCAGGGTACTTATTATTTAGGTGAGTCTGCAATAGGAGATACCCCCAGCAGTTATCATTTAGAAGCAGCAATAGCATCGTATTACTGCCAAAGCCCATCATTTGATGAAACCGATTGGCAAAATATTTATTCGCTATACTTACACTTGGTAAAAATTAACCCTTCGCCTATGGTAAAGCTTAATATGTCGATAGTAAAAGCTTATTGCGGTAATATTGATAATGCTATTGCGGATGTATTAGCCCTTGAATCACTCAAAAAAAACCATTTGTACTATGCCGTATTGGGAGACCTTTACCAACAGAAAAAAAATCTTGTGAAAGCTAAAGAAAATTTTGAAGCCGCTAAATTATACACCAAAAACCCCAAGCAATTGAAACTAATAGCCAAAAAGCTGCAAACCCTAGAAAAGTAAACACTTATACCAGTTTGATAAACCGTTTATTAAACAATAATATAGCCTTTTCTTTTTTTTATAAAATATTGCTTTATTTTGCGTTAGACTACCGAATGAAACAAAAGAAAAGAAATCTCTCTTCGTGGGAGAAACATAAGCGGAAGCAGAAGCAGATTCAGTTTATCTTTTGGTTGGTTATCTCTGTGATATTTTTAGTACTTCTAGGTCTATTCATTTACGTAGAATACCTTTAATCTTCACACTCCATAAGCAATAAATTTCCTGTATCGTATTCAATTTTCACAATGCCGTCATTTTCGGCTTCGTTGCTATTTCCCATTCTTTTTGCCATTACCAAACTCTCATTATTTAAGTTGTATTTTAAACCTGATGTTATAATACCTCCTGCCTCTCCCACCGGAATTAATGAAATTGGTGTGCCTTTTTTATACCACTTCTGAAAGCTTTTATTTATAGGAAACATTTTGGAGTGGTTATCCCACATCACCAAATTTATCTGCTCTTTAAACTTTACCATGTTGGTAATATTGGCAATACTGTGGTCTGCACGCAGCCCGGTTGCCCAAATAATATTAGCTGCCCTGTGCTCTTTCTCAATTAAATAATCAATGCCCTTCTCAAGGTCGGTTTTGTTTTGGTCGGGAGTGTGCACTACTTCAATAGGTTGTTGCTTGGCTACTTTCTCTTCAATATTGGTTAGCCTATCAAAATCTCCTAATAAAACATCCACTTTAATGTCATATTTTAGTATTCTATCCAATGCCCCATCCAAAACTACAACGGTAGGTTGCCACTCAAGCAATTGCCCCATTAATTCTTGACTGCATTCCTCACCATTGGCTATTATCAGTGCAGGCTCTTGTTTATCTTTAACTATATGATGCGACGACATTTTGGCAATAATACTGATTAAGGAATTAATTATTCATGTTACTAATAAATACATTGCACAACCTAGGAGCAATTTTATATGTCTTTATATAAAATAAGTATATATTAGTATTTTTATGAATGGAATTATTGTGAAAAAATCATATAACATTCTTTCTTTTTTTATTGCAGCAACATTATTGTTTGTAAGCTGTCGCAGAGATGAAGATTTTTCTTCGTGGGATACAGAAATGCTTACCCCTATTGCCAGCTCTTCACTAACCATTGACAATTTAGTTAAGAATGCAAACGTAACCAACAACCCTGACAGTACTTTGCAATTGGTTTTTGATTACCCCATTTACACCTCTAATATTACTGACTTTTTTAAAGTTCCTGATACTACCATACAAGGTACAGTTTCATTGCAAACCCTTGAACTTTCTGATAGAGTATTAACCCAATCAATAGAGTTGGAAGACATTGTAAACGGTATAGAAATTTTCAATGGAACTGAACAACAAATTCCTGCACAAGATATTACTACTATACCACCCACTGATATTGATGCCAGCTCGCTTTTTGAGACTGCTGTATTTAAGGAAGGCTTTATGGATATGACCATTGCTAATGGTTTTCCCGTTGAAATTGAAGAGGTAAGTTTTGATTTAGTAAACAAGGTTACAGGTGGTATTTTGGTCAGCGACAAAATGACCAATATTGCACCAAACACCTCTAAAACCGTTACAGCTGATTTAAAAGGAAAACAAGTTGATGCCAGTTTAGAAATAAGGGTAACAAGGCTTAAAACTTTCGATTCTCCCGGTAAAGTTCTTATCAATTCTAAAGATAAAGTTGATATAACTATTAAGGTATATGATTTAAAACCTGAATCGGCGACAGCTATATTTCCTGCCCAAAGTGTACATACTCGAGATGAAAATGTGATGTACAATTTTGATGGTGCAGAGCTTAAAAAATTAAAGCTTAAATCAGGCATTCTAAGGCTAAGAATTGTGAGCACCATTGAGGAAGCAATGACTTTGGATTATAAAATTCCTCATGCTACCAAAAACGGAGTTAGTATTGATGAAACCTTAAAAGTGGCAGCCGCCCCAAGAGGAAAAACATCAGACGTTATACGAGATATACCGCTTGACGGCTATACTATTGACTTGCGAGGGAAAAACCCAACGGTTGATAATTTAGTCAACTCTTTCTGGAATCTGCTGGATGTTCGTTTAGATTCATCAGGCATAAAACGAAGTATCTCACTTAGTGACAGTGTATATATATTTTATGGTTTAGTAAACATGGTTCCTGAATGGGCTGAGGGGTATTTTGGGCAAAGAAACTTGAAGGCGGGCCCAACTGCTGAAAAAATAAACATCTTCGGCAATAATAGCGGCACCATAAATTTCGACAATATGGATGTTGAGCTAACTATTACCAATGGTGTTGGTGCAGCAGCTGATATTGATATTAAAAATTTAACGGCAAAAAATACACTTAATGGTAAAAGTGTTAAGCTTAATGCTACACCTTTGGATAATCCTATATCTATGCCTCCGGCAACCGATAATCCGTTTACTGAGCAAACCAGAAAGTATATTCTAGACAACAACAACTCAAACATAAACGCGTTTATTAATACTACTCCAAATACATTGGAGTATGAGGTAGACGTGATAACCAACCCTATAGGAAACATAAGTAACTGGGGAGATTTTATTTACGATAAATCTAAACTGGAAGCTTCGCTAAAAATAAGCACTCCTCTTGCATTTACTGCTGAAAACTTACAGCTAACCGATACATTGCCTTTTGAAATGTTTTCAAGCGGTAATTTGAACCGCGTTAAAGAAGGTACGTTTAATGTTATAGTTAATAATTCTTTCCCGCTATCCGCCAATTTGCAAATGTATATTATTGATGGTGCAGGCACGGTTATAGATTCTGTTATGTTAGCGCAAAACAGCCTGGTACAAGCAGCACCTTTAGACCCAACTACAGGTAAAACTACTACACCTACTCGCTCTGTACTTAAAGCTTATTTTAGCCGTGAACGTATGGAGTTGGTAAAAAATGCAAAGCGTCTTTTGGTGAAAACAACTTTCAATACTCCGCAAGGAATTTCAAACCCAATAAATATTTATAGTTACTATAAATTTGACCTTAAACTTACCGGCGATTTTGTATATGAACAACGCTTCTAAGCGACTATTTACTTTTGTATTATCTCTTTTTTGTACTGGTTATTTAAATGCACAAACTGACACACTAGTAACCACAGATACAGGAATTACTGCACAACCTAATAACTTTGATAAGTTTGACGGGTTTTACCAACACCCCATGCGAAGCCATTTTAGTGGTAGCGTGCTCCAGTTTAACTATGATTTGGAGTATAGCTCTAGCCTGATGGTTAATCGCCTGGCATACAATTTATATTTGCAAAACCCATTACCGCCAAGCTCTATTACCCGCTCTATGGATAATGTATCTGCAATTAATATTGGCGGGGTGGAGAACAACACGGGGTTTAGATATATTTTACCGCTTAAAAAGCACAATCAGTTTTTATTTTTCAACTACCGCATTACCAGGCACCAGAGCTTTAAGTTTAGCGATGATTTCGGGCGTTTCTTTTTTCAGGGAAACAAACAGTTTGCAGGCGATAGTATTATAGCTGATGATACCCGATACTTAACTACACGTTACGATAATTTTCAAGTGGGATGGATGAGCAGCTTCACTATTAATAACCGCCCTGCTAATATTAGTGTGAGTGCGGGAATAAATCGTGGGCTTGAATACAGACGAATACGAATATATAAAGGAAGAATATTTACCGAAGAAAATGGTGATTATGTTGATTTGCGATTGGATATGGAAGCGCAACAGTCTTATTTCTCTCCATTGCAATTTACCTCACATTCAGGCTTTGGTGCTTTAACGGATATTAATTTTAACATGATGTTGGGGCAAAAATCGAGCATTGGTATTGACATTACTGATTTAGGTTTTATTACTTGGGATGAGCGTTCATCTCAATACGGCAGAGGAGATTCTACTGTAAGATTTACAGGTGTTTTTGTTCCTTCGATAGATAGTTTAGGAAGCCCTGAGTACACTTCAAGGTTGGGAGACAGTATTGTTACCCGTTTCCAAATACCTTATCAGGTTTCAAGGTTTAGCTCTGCTTTGCCTACCAAAATAAAGCTTAACTATACTATGGGGTTTACACCCAAAAACTTTTTAACCGTAAGACTTAATTTAATGGCTTTTACCAACTACCGACCACAACTGGCTTTTGAATCACTTAACTTCATCGGAAATAATTTCTATAGTACATCAGGTATTGCTTTTGGTGGTTTTGGTCCTTTAGATATTTACCAAAGGGTAGGCTGGCAAATAAACAAACGTTTTTTTGCAGGTATAGGGCTGTTTGGTATTGAGGCCATTTTGTTACCCAACCAACTATCGGGTTTTGGAAGTAATATTAACCTTTCGGTACGTTTATAAGTAAAAATACAAAACCCTTTTGTCTCCCGACAAAAGGGTAAACCAAACTAAGCTGAAAATAAAGCTATTACTCCACTTGCTTTATTGTAGCTGCTCCACTTGTATTGCGCTTCGCGCTTACTGTTCTTCCTTTATATTTAATAGTACTCACACCACTTGCTTCTGCATCCAATTCTCTTTCCACATTTACTTCCGCACTACTGGCCCCGCTTGTTTCAACTTTACCATCTCTAATTCTTAGTTCATAAGCACTTAGTTTTGATGCTCCTGTAACTTCAATGTCAGCATCTAAGGCATTCCCCTTTAATTTCACTTCACTGCTTCCATTGGCTTCAACATTCAACCTTTCTATTTTTATATCTGCTTCAATAGCACTAGCTCCGTGTGCCTCCAGGTTCAACTCGTCTTCTCTTATTCCACTAATCAAAATATTTGAGGCTCCGTTAGCTTCTACTTCATTCAACCGAGGTGTTTTTATGGTAATTACCACATCACTTGCATCATAGGAGTCGAAAATATCAAACAGCCCCATGTGCCCCATATCTACTTTTAGTGTTCTTCCGCGTTTATATACCTCTATTTCTTCGCGAACGCTGTAAGGGCCACTCACATAAACCGAATAGTCTTCGGCATACTCTATATTCACCTCAGCAGGTATGTTTATCTCTACAGCAGAAAAATCTCTTTCTATATGATAATCTCCATTATACTGTCTACTTGATGAGCCTCTAAGGTTTTTACAGTCAAGGCAGCGCATGCCGTTTTCTCCCATCAACCAGGTCATGCCATAGTATTCAGGATCGGTAACTTTACGTTTTAAGCGACGAGCCATTATTTCAGTTACCCCTTGCTCAAACTTTATCACCTTACCCTCAGGCACCCAAAGCCTGTAGGTTATTTTCTGGTTTCTATAGGGTGTACTGTCTCCCACATAAAAGTGGGTGTTTAGTGTTAGCAAACTATCTTGTAAGTTGTATTCAAGCGGTATCCTCTCAGCAAATAGTTGTGCTTTGTATTCATCATCACCGTATGATGAGCGTATAATCTCTAACTCCCATTGGTCGCCATCACTTTTTTGTATATCAAGCTTTGTAATACACCATAAAGAATCATTTACAATAGCATTTGACGATGTTTTAACATACTCGAAGTTGAAGTTTCTAAACTTAAATGCCGATGATGAATAACTATGTGTTTTGGCTGCATCATATTCGCCATAAAGCTTGTCTATAATAGGGTTATATGCTGATACTACCAATGTATCTCCGGTTGAAATAATCTTACTTTTCTTCACAGACCGTTGTACGGAAAATGTATTTCCGTATATGGCTACCATGGTTATAAAAGTGAAGAAGGCTATTGTACCCACAACTACAGTCATAATTGCCGCCCTACCTTTTAGTATCTTACGTTTAGGGTTAAATAATCTCAATGCCGCTGTAGTTAATGCTATAACTACTACTATCATAAGAACAAAAGCGGCAATAATAGCTATCCATATATAAGTGGGGTTTTCAAAAGCCAGCTTCATTAAAGGAAAAGTTCCGTCAACACTTAGTTGTATAGATGCTGCCACCAAGCCTACAAAAAACAGTACTCCAAAAAACAATAAACCAAAGCCTAAAATTTTAGCAAAAAATTTTGCAAACCCTTTTATAATATCCCTTAAAAAACCTGTGGTTTTGTAAAAGGCTTTTGCAACAGGGTCTTTACGGGTTTTTCCGTAGCTATTTATGTTTTTTTTTACCCTTTCGTATTCCTCTTTTACTGTTTTTTCAATGGTATCTACATTTACCGGTTCGCCTTTCATTTGCAAGCGGTCTGAGGGGGTTTTTGCCTCGGGAATAATTACCCAAAGTATAATATAGAAGAATACACCTGTGCCTAAGACAAAAAACAGGAATAGGAATATTAAACGTACCCAAAGCGGTTCTATACCAAAGTAATGCCCCGCACCTGCGCAAACACCCCCCAGTACACTATTCTCTGTATCACGCATAAATCTTTTAGGTGTGCCTCCTATAGGTGCAGAATAGGTTTGTTTCTCACTTTTTGCTTTAGGCTCCTCTTCCTCATCAATACCAAAGTCTGATGGTTTACCCATAGTATTAATTATCTCTTCCACATCGGCTGCTGTAATTGCTGCTTTTGTTTCAAGTATTTCCTGCATCATCTCAGCAATACGGCTTTCTATATCGTCAATTATTTCTAAACGGCTTTCTTCATTGGCAAAATGTTTATTAAGCTGTTCAAGATATTTTTGCAATTGTTCAAAGGCTTCTTCTTCAACTTGAAAAACCAGCCCTTTTAAATTTATACTTATTATTTTGTTCATTTTCTTTTGTTTTAGTGGTTATAGATTATGTGGTAGCTTAGATTTATTTCTTTTCTGTAGCCTTGTCTACCGCTTCAGTTAATATTTTCCAAGTTTTGTCTAACTCAGCCAGAAACTCTCTGCCCTTTTCTGTTATTGCATAGTATTTACGTGGGGGACCTTGTTGGCTTTCCTCCCATCGGTAACTTAGTAGTTCAGCATTTTTCAGTCTTGTAAGTAGCGGATATAAAGTTCCTTCCACAACTATTAACTTAGCTTCTTTTAGTTTTCCCAAAATATCAGAAGCATATATTTCTTCTTGTGCAATTACCGCCATTATGCAGTATTCAAGCACTCCTTTACGCATTTGCGATTGTATATTATCTAATTTCACATTACAAAGGAAAGTAAAAATATAATACTATGCAATACATAGTACCTGTTTTTAGATAGTATTCTGCAAAATGATATTTTTTTCGGATGAATGTTGCTAAATTGAAAAAGTATCATTTACTTTGTTTTTCAAAGTACTTTTAAAATGACTGAGAAAGATAGTCAACTAACAGAATTAAAGGAGATTAGAAGCATAATGGAACGCTCGTCGCGTTTCATATTGCTAAGTGGTCTCTCAGGAGTATCGGCCGGTTTAATAGCCTTAATCTCTGCATTTGTAACGCATAGTTATTTGGTAAGTGAAGGAGTTAGAGAAACTTTTGAGTCGAGATATATCCCTGTTTCCAGAGAAAAGGAAAGCGAAATAGTTTTAATGCTGGGACTAATTGCACTGGCAACTTTAGCTGTAGCGCTTTTAGTTTCTTTTGCCTTTACGGCAAGAAAAGCAAAAAAAGAAGGTGCTAAACTTCTTGACCGTTCTGCCATTAGACTTGCCGTTAATATAGCATTGCCATTGGGTACAGGCGGTACTTTTTGTTTAGCACTGCTTTACCACCATGAATATGGACTAATAGCACCTGCCACTTTAGTTTTTTACGGACTGGCATTATTTAATGCAGGAAAATATACTTTAAACGATATTCGATACTTGGGATTAAGCCAAATAGGCTTAGGTCTTATTGCCAGCTTTAATGTGGGGTATGGTTTAGAATTTTGGGCTGTTGGGTTTGGCATTTTGCACATTATATATGGTTTTGTGATGTGGTATAAATACGAGCGTAAGTAATGAAACCGGTACTTGACGGATTTGATAAGGCTTTTGAAAACAAAACCCGGCTGGCTGTGATGAGTGTGCTGGTAGTGAATGATAGTGCAAACTTTAATACGCTTAAAGAAATGCTACAGGTTACTGACGGAAACCTTGCAAGCCATATTGCAGCTTTAGAAAAAGCTGAATATTTAGAAATAAAAAAAGGGTTTATTGGGAAGAAAACCAATACCACCTACAAAGCAACCAAACTGGGCATACAAGCTTTTAAAAACCATTTGGATGCCTTAGAAAAATTAATAAAGGGACTTTAGCATGATGAATATACTTACAAATTTTTTAAGAGGATAGGAGTTATATTTTTTTGACTATTCACTTTGAAATACAAAGCACTTTTAAATGATTAAATTTTTAAAATCCATATTTCTTGGACTGATACTAAGGCTACTTATGCTGATAGTTGGTGCTGCATGGGGAGTATTGCTGAAAGCCAGAATGCTATGGAAAGGATATACCAATAAAAGCAACCACCACTAATTATGCTATACAAAAGGTTTAGACAATTAAGGCAATGGATAATGGAGTGGTTTACGCTTAAACTATATTTCCCTATAGTATTTAAGGTGTATAAGCCCACACATACTCCTTTTACTAAAAAGTTTTTGCTGGCATTACCCATAAACTCATTAGGTAGGCGATTAATAGATTTTTTAGTCCTTCACAAGCTTGACCTTATAGCCGGATATGAATTGCACGATGCCAAACACTTATTACTGGATTATGGAGTAGGTTTTGAAGATGAGATACAACTGCAATATTTTGAGTTGGGTAACGGAAACAGCAGTATACCTGTATGGCTTGTAATACTACTAGGGACTGTGCTGGCCCCTGAATTTATCCCAAAATTTATAAAGGCCTATAGGCGCGGAAAAGCTTGTAAAGCTATCAATCCTTCTGTACTGATAAACAATATCGCAACGGATTTAACACAATTAAGAAAACAGCTTTTGCTATGAATATATCTATAAAAACAACCGATATACGAGCTATATATAAAGTACTGCTATGGCTTTTGTTAAGTAACAATATAGCAGGTATAGCTATGAACTTTGAGATGTTTGTTTACTCAATAATATTTATAGTAGGCATACCCGGTCATGTACTTATCCTTTATTACTTCTTAGCCTGTTTAAGAAAAAAGCCTGTCATGTTTTTTCTTCCCCATTTGGCAGCAGTAATTTTTAACATTTTCATCATTCTGGTTATAGATGAAATGGAGATAGAAAAAGAAATCGTGGGTTCACTTATATGGCCTTCCATTAATATAGCCCTTAGTGGAGCTGCTTTAATGCTCATTATTATCAATTTATTTTTAATACCCCCCTATAACAATGAAAACTAAAGATATTATTATTGTTTTAGGCTCTTTAGCCTTCAGTTTTTTGTACTTCCCGCACTCGCATGGCATTAACCACGCAGTTTTCAGTACCTTCTTAATAGTAAGCCTCGCCATAGCACAACCCTCAGCCCTCCTCAAAGTCAACTGGTGGTTGTGTGTTGCAGCCATGTTAGTCTCGGCAATAAGTATGAGCTTATATGGCAACATGCTCAGTTTTTTCAGCCTTTTTTTCTCTTGGATGTTATTGTCGGCTTTCACGTTTAAACCATACCAATCAGCTATTCTCAATTTTGTCCAAGCAGGTTTCTCGTTTGCAATAGCCCTTCCTCTAAACATAAAAGGATGGTTTTATCAATCTGCCAGAAAACTAAACAAAGGCAAGTTTAATATTAGCCTAATCCCTACTTATATACTTGTTATAATCATTGTTCTGTTTTTTGTAGTGTTATACAGTCAGGTTAGTTCAGCTTTTAGCAACGCGCTGAAAAATATTGACTTCAGTTTTATTTCTTTTGGAAGAGTTGCAACCCTAATTGTAGGTTTTGTTTTATGTGTTGCCTTCATATATCATAAAAGAATTAAGCTTGCAGACCGCTTAGAAAAAAATTGGGGTGCCCCTTTGATAGCAACACTTTCAAAACCCTCAGAGGAAGTTGAAAATAAGTTGCTATTGGAACGCAAATCAGGGCGTTTGTTGTTATTGCTGCTCAATATTGTCTTGCTGGTGGTAAATTTTTCAGACATTATTTTCCTGGCAAGCTTTAATATAAGCTCATCGCAACACAACTATCCTGAGATGGTACACCAAAGTGTTGGAGCACTAATAATCTCCATCATTTCAGCCGTTTCTGTTTTATTATTCTTTTTCAGAGGACAACTCAATTTTGATAGTAAGGCAAAGCCCCTTTACTATCTGGCTATATTTTGGGTAGCACAAAACCTTGTTTTGGTATTAACCGCAGGCTATAAAAACACAGCTTATATAGATATTACCGGTGGGCTCACCTACAAACGAATAGGTGTTTATTATTATCTGCTATTATCGTTTATAGGTTTGGTATTTACTGCGTATAAGCTTTATACTAAAAAACCTAACTGGTATTTAGTACGAATAAACTTTGCCGTATTTTTTGCCATATTGGTAGTAAGTACCCCGGCAAACTGGGACAATATAGTTACCCGATACAATCTTACTAAAGCCCAACAGAAAAATGAGGACCCTGATTTACATTATATGTCCCGATTGGGTTATCACAACCTGCCTTTATTGGTAGAGTGGGCAAAAGAAGCCAGCAGAAATCCTGAGTCTGTTAAAAAGTATACCCCTGAACAAGTAATACAGATTTGTGATAAACTTTACATAAAATCCCATCGCTTCGAACGGATTTATAAAGCAAGAAAGTGGCAATCGTGGACATTTTGCGACCAAAAAACGTATGAATACCTATCAACAGTAAACTGGGACGAAATTAATACCACTCAACCTAAATTCAGATAAGCAGCAATGGAACAATCTTTAAAAACAAAAATTACTATTGCCTTAGCCTTTTCAATAGCTATGGCATTTCTTGAAAGTGCAGTGGTAGTATACCTACGCTTTTTACTTTACCCAGACGGATTTGCTCTTCCACTAAAAGAAATGGGAGATACTTTAATTATTACCGAGTTGGGGCGGGAAGCAGCTACTGTTATTATGTTAGTATCAGCAGGGTATATGCTGGCTACCAACAAACTATCCCGCTTTGCCTGGTTTCTGTTTTGCTTTGCTGTTTGGGATATTTTTTACTACGTGTTCTTATATACAATACTACAATGGCCTGATAGTATTTTACACTGGGATATTCTGTTTCTGATTCCTGTAGCTTGGTATGGCCCTGTACTTACACCTGTTTTAGTTTCATTAAGTATGGTAGCCTTTGCATTAATAATTGTGAAGTACAAGCATAAAGGGGCTGTGAGAAGAATACGAAAACGCGAATGGGGTACCATGCTTATAGGTTGTGGCGTAATACTGTATACATTTATGTATCCGTTTTTTGATTATGCTGCCAGCCAAGGCAAACACTGGAGTTTACCCAACAGTAAAGAGTTGGTGAAAGCAAGCTTGCACTTTATACCAGAAAGTTACGACTGGTTTTTATATGGTATAGGTTTATTGATTATCTGGATAGGCATTATAGTATACTGGCGAAGGGTACACAATACTAATGGGGTATTGTACTAAATGAAAATTAAGAAAAGTTTAATTATAAGTGTTTTACAAATCACTTTATTAGTTATATGGTTTGGAGCAATAATCTTGATTATTACAGTCGTTTTGACGTTTCCCAATAACCTTATGACTTAAACTTTTGCTACAAGCTTCAGATTATCCAGCATGTCCTTTGTCATAGCATCTAAGTCGTAGTCGGGTTTCCAGTTCCAGTCTTTATTGGCTTGGCTGTCGTCAATACTTTCAGGCCAACTGGCAGCTATGGCTGCACGGGCAGGGTCAACATCATAGCTTAATGTAAAATTTGGCATCTGCTTTTTTATACTAGCTGCAATTTCTTCGGGGTTAAAGCTCATACCCGCTACATTATAACTGCTGCGTATAGTAATACTATCAGCAGAGGCTTCCATTAAATTAATGGTTGCTTTTAGTGCATCGGGCATATATAGCATAGGCAATGTAGCATAATCAGGCAAAAAGCACTCATAGCTATTTGTTTTTAAGGCTTCGTGGTAAATATCTACTGCATAGTCTGTAGTTCCTCCCCCAGGAGCAGACTTATACCCGATTAAACCCGGGTAACGAATGCTTCTCACATCTACACCGTACTTTTGGTGGTAGTATTCGCAATAACGCTCCCCTGCTTGCTTGCTGATACCATAAATGGTATTAGGGTCCATAATGCAATGCTGCGGTGTATTAATTCTTGGAGTGTTAGGGCCAAAAACAGCAATGCTACTAGGCCAGTACACTTTGCTTATTTTATAGTCTATAGCAGCATCCAATACATTAAACAGCCCGTCCATATTCAACTGCCAAGCAAATTTGGGGTGCTTTTCTGCAGTAGCAGACAACAATGCTGCTAAATGATATACTTGGGTTGGTTTATACTTGGTTAGTAATTCTGTTAATCGGGGCTTATCCAACACATCCAGTTTTTCATAAGGCCCTGTTTCGTGCAATATAGCTGCTACATCATTTTGCTCTTTAACATCAGATGCTACTACATTACTTCCACCGAAAATATCACGCAGGTTCTCAACCAATTCAGTTCCAAGCTGCCCGCCTGCGCCAATTACTAATATCGTATCACTCATTTTTGTGTATTAAATAAACCGATTGCGAAAATATATGTTTACTCTTTATCTAAATAATAAAAGTGCGTGTACTTAATAAACTTGCTGTAGGCATTACCACAACTGATAATAAAACCCGTTTTGCCTTGCAGCACACCCAAGCGCAAAAAATAAGACTGAAAAAAAGACCATAACGGATTGAAAACCAATTTACTAAATGCGACTTTTTTACCCTTCTTACTCATCTCCTCCGCCCCTAGTTTTCCGTATTTATTCATCTTTTCAAAGTATTTACTAATACTTTGAAATGAATAATGCAGTATGTCGCAGCTTATTTCTCCTATAACACCTGTATTTATTATAGTTACATCCTCATGCACATCGGCAGAATTGAATTTTGCAAACTTCCTATTAAAAAGTCTTTTTTGCCTGTCAGGGTACCATCCGCAGTATTTAATCCACTCACCCATAAAAAATGTTTTGCGGGGTAGGGTGTAAACGGGAGTTTGCTCCCAGTTTTGACTCATAGACTCCCATTTAGCCTTTATCTCTTGCTGTAGCTCGACAGGAATTTCCTCATCGCTGTCTACCCAAAAAATAACATCATTTTTTGCTTTGTCTACTGCATATTGCTTGGTTGCTGCATAGCCCAGCCATTCTATTTGCTCAAAAATTACATTACTAAAGCTTTGGGCTATTTTGGGAGTGCTATCAACACTTCCCGAGTCTATCACACGTACCTCATCAACCCATTGCAGCGATTGAAGGCATCGGGCAATATTTTTTTCTTCGTTATTTGCTAAAACAACTGCTGTTATGGCAAGTGTATCACTCATTAAGTTGCTGCAAAACTAACTATTTTTAACATGCGGTTATTGTGGTATTTGCTAACTAATTGCTATACAAATTTTTTTATCATGCAAAACGTTATTTCTTTGTAATTCGTCTTTTATAAGACCAATAACACTTATACCATTGATGAAAAGATTTTTACTACCCTTGGTAGCCATTATTTTGGCAGGGGTTTACATGCCACTGGAGGCGCAAACAAAAGGATATTGCGGCACTGAGGTTTCTGAAAAACAAAAAAGCTGGTTATTAGATTATGTAAATAATGGCAAAGGTGCTTTACAAAAAAGCGCAGCCAATTTCTACATTCCTCTTTACATACATTTTGTGGGTACTGATGAGGGTACTGGCTTTTACGGGGCTAACCAAATGATGGAAGACATTTGTGAGCTAAACACCCAGTTTGCTCCTGCCCAAATGTATTTTTACTTGGCTGGCTATGAGTACATAGAAAATACTGCTTGGTTTGACCATGCCAATTATGGCCCGGGGCATACAATGATGCGCCAAAACAATGTTGATGATGTGGTGAATGTATACATAGTAATTAACCCTGCCGGCAATTGCGGTTATTTTTCACCAAGCAGAGACGGGGTTGCCATAAGCAAAAACTGTATGGGTAAAAGCAGAACTACCTTTGCACATGAGCTGGGACACTTCTTTTCTTTACCCCACCCGTTTAATAATGTTTTAGGCGAAAAAGAATTTGTAGACGGTAGTAACTGTAATACAGGCGGAGACTTATTTTGCGATACACGTGCCGATTTCTTAAACACACGCTGGCAATGCCCCTATAACGGTAATACGCTTGACCCTAAAGGTATGCCATACGACCCTGACGGTACTTTATACATGAGCTATTCTAACGATGCTTGTGCCAATCGTTTTTCCCAAGAGCAAATGGATGCAATGGCTTTCAATATAAATTCTCGACGCACAAACCTTAAAGGTACTTCAAAAGATACTACACCAACCATGCAAAGGGTGCAGCGTTTATTTCCGCTTGAAGGAATGCCGCAAAAACCTACTAATGCCGAGTTTAGATGGACAAGCGTACCCAATGCAGTAGGTTATGTGTTACAAGCCAGCCAAATTTCGGTTTTCCCGGGTAATTTACCCTTAGATATTATTACTACAGACACTTTTTATAAAGCCACCAATCTTTCTGACAGCAGAACGTATAACTGGAGAGTTCGCCCGATATATGCGGGACGTACTTGCGGAGTGAGTACTTTTTCTGATACGGGAAGGTTTTTTACTTCAAAAACTGCGGGCATAAGCTCTTTTAGCAACGCCAATGAGGTAAAAATATATCCTAACCCATCAAATGGAAGCAAACAAGTATTTATTGCTTTTGATAAGGATGTAAATACCATTTCAAAAGCCGATATTTACACTATTGAAGGGAAAAATATTACCCGTTTGGATTTAGTTAAGCAAAGTAATAAGCAATATGCAATGAATATAAGTAACTTAAGTACAGGTATTTATTTTGTGAATATTGCTACTGAAAACGGTGTTTACAGACAAAGACTTTTGGTAGAGTAACCTGTTCTTCCAAACTTAATCATAACTTAAGGTAAGGCCTCTGCGGGATGCAGGGGCTTTTTTATTTAAGCTTTTCATTGTTTTTGTGTCTATCGCTATCACGCTTGGTTTTCTTCTCCATATTTTTTGCAAAAGCTTCGGTAAGGTTTACACCTGTTTGGTTGGCTAAGCAAAGTAATACCCATAGCACATCAGCCATTTCATCTCCCAAATTTTCATCACTTTCACTAGCTTTAAAGCTTTGCTCTCCATACTTGCGTGCCATTATTCTTGCAAGCTCGCCCACTTCTTCCATTAATATGGCTGTATTGGTAAGTTCATTAAAATAACGAACACCTGTAGTGGTTATCCATTGGTGTACTTGTTGTTGTGCTTCTTCAATAGTCATACCCACAAATTTGCAGTTTTGGCTTTACTTTGCAGCACCAAAAAATGAAAAAAGCAGACATTGTCCATCAAATAAGAACTAAAAAAAGTTATTTATGCGTAGGGTTGGATACCGACCTGAAAAAAATTCCCCAACACTTGCACAGCCATGCAAACCCAGTATTGGAGTTTAACCGCCAAATAATTGAGGCTACAGCCCCTTATGCTGTAGCCTATAAAATAAATACTGCTTTTTATGAATGGATGGGTGCTAAAGGGTGGGAAATAATGCAGGAAACGCTAAACTTTATCCCAAAAGATATTTTTACCATTGCCGATGCTAAGCGCGGCGATATTGGCAATACCAGCAGCATGTATGCCCGCACTTTTTTTGATACGATGGATTTTGATGCGGTTACCGTAGCCCCATATATGGGCAGCGATAGCGTGAAACCTTTTTTAGAGTTTAAAGACAAATGGACTATCCTTTTGGGCTTAACATCTAATGCGGGAAGTAATGATTTTCAGCATTTAGAAAATAACGGAAAACCGCTTTATCAAAGTGTTATGGAAACTGCCCAAACATGGGGCAGTGAAGAAAATCTAATGTTTGTTGTAGGAGCAACAAGAACAGCCCAACTTGAACATATAAGGCAAATTGCACCTAAGCATTTTCTGCTGGTACCGGGTGTAGGAGCGCAAGGGGGTAGTTTAAGTGAAGTTTCAAAAACGGGAATGAATGGTGATGTAGGTTTGCTAATCAATTCGTCAAGAGGGGTTATTTATGCCTCACAGGAGGAAGACTTTGCGGAAAAAGCAAAACAAGAAGCACAAAAACTACAAGCAGAAATGGCTGAATATTTAACTTAGAACCTTGTACCTATAGTGAAAATAAGGCGTGTACTGTTTACCCTATTGAAGGAAGTGTAAGCAACTCTATTAGTAGTTTCTAAGTTATAGGGGGTTAAAAAATCATCGTACCGCTCATATACAAAAGCTGCATCAAAATACACTTCACTGTTAGGCACATTATAACCAAAACCTGCACTATACACATCTAAACTCAAATCACCCTCTGTTAATGAGTTTAAAATAGCATCGTTATAGGGTGATGCGTAAAATGCGTATCCTCCCCTAAATCTGTAATCAAAGTAATTGTATTCAAAACCAATTCTAAAATTATCTCTATTGCCTAAGTTTTGAGATATTAAAGGATTAATAAAAGCTAGCCCGTCGCCTGAGATTTTAGCTGTAGTATAATTCACATTTTCATAGTCTATTGAAACTATTGCCTGCTTTTTAATGATAAAAGCCCCACTAACTACTACTTTTCCCGGAGTGGTAAGTGTATAACTGTTCTCACCAATTTCAGACTGTATTAACTCGCCTTGATTATATATAAAGTTTCCGTTGGTATAGCCCCGTGAAGTAAAATTATAATTAAACTGGTCTGTTAAAGAATAGGCTGTTGGTGTATGGTAAGCCACCCCTACTCTTAGCCAATCGTTTGCTCTAAGTACTGCGCCTAACTTGGCATTAAATCCATTACCCGAGGTAGAAAACTCGCGGTTAAGTTCATACGATTTCTCAACTTGCCTCACCTCATCAAAACCTCTTTCAATAATTTTTTCTGCTGCTGTATAGCGAATTGCAGGAATATTAAGGCTTGCACCCACATATAATATATGAGAAAAGTTTCCCGCCCAACCTATATTCCAGTCGGTTTGCCTGCCTCTGTAGTTATAGGTAAATAACTGCCGCATATCAATAGTTTGCGGCAAATTGGGCGAATATAAATCACTGTTTTGGTCGTATATAATAGCATTAGCTGCTAAAGCCAGTTCTTCGGGAAAAAAAGGGTCAAACCCCGTTTGTATCCGCGAAGGGTCTAAAAATTCATTTGCATCTTCACTTAAAAAATCTAAATAACTACTTTGGTCGTTGTTGGCATCAAGAGTAATATTTCTATTAAAATCGTTTATTCTGTTAAAGCCAAAAGAAAATGTATGGTTTATTAAGCCCTTCTTCTTCTCTTTACCCAAGTAATACTGTACATTTGATATGGTAACACCCATATTGTTTATAGAGAAATTGAACCTATTATCCCTTACATCTCTATTGATGTAGTTTGAGTTATTATTGGTAAAATTCATTCCCAAAGTAGCCATAGCAGTACTGGTACGAAGTTGCGCCAGTGATGCAGGGTTAATAGCTGAAACACTAAAGTCAATCCCTGCTGCGCCTATGGCCCCACCCATTCCCATGCTGCGAGCAGTGCCGCCTTGCCTCACGTTTGAATACCTTAAGACATCGTTAAACTCTTGTGCATGTACAGGGCATAGAAAGCCTGTAAACAGTAGTATATAAACTATTTTCTTCATTAAAAACTATGTAAGTAAGTATTATCTGCGCCTTCCTCCGCCACCTCTGCTCCCGCTACTTCTGTTTGATGAACCCCTGCTTGGGGTAGTACGAGGGGCAGACCTTGCAGGTGCTGTGCGGGTTCTTGAAGGAGTAGAACGGTACGAGTTATTACGTGGTCTGTAACTTCTGTTTGGCGTATTCCTGTTCGTATTTGTACGTGTAGGAGCCGTTCTATTGGTATTCGTGTTTGCGTTACTGTTATTATAACTTCTATTGGTACTAGGAGTAGTGTTTGCATTACTACCTGCTGTACCGCTAGGTTGCGTATAGTTTCTGTAATTAGGCTGCGTTCTGCTTGGAGTACTGTTAGTACCTGTTGATACAGCTCCTCTGTTTACAGTACCCGGAGTGGTTTGTGCGTTTCTCGAAGGTGCCGCAGGTTGTTGTTGCAGTTCAGTAGAGCCAATTACACGCGTACCGCCTGTATTACTTGTTGTTCTGGTTCTGCGAACAGCAGGCATATAATTATTACCTGCCCTGCGACGAGTATTGCGAACATTTACCACAGGTGCATTATTGCCCCTATTGCCCCAGAAATTATTAGAGGGGCAGTATGGGTTGTATGGATTATTCCAACCCCAATTATTATAAGGATTATTCCAGCCCCAGTTGTTGTATGGGTTATTCCAAGGGTTAGCCCAAGGACTGTATACATAACGATTCGTCCACGGGTCATAAACTAAACCTCCTGCACCGAAACCGGGAGTAGTTACAAATGAATTGCCCCAAGGGTCGTACATCCAATTGTTTGTATAAGGGTTAAACCTCCAACCGTTGCCAACATTATTACCAAAGCCTACAGACCAGCCCCAGTTTCCGTTAAAATTATTAATGTTTAAGCCCGGTCTTGCCCAAGGGCTAAAAGGCGAAGTAACAAAACTGTTTCCCCAATTGGGTTGGTAGAAATTATTTATTGAGTTAAGCTGCTGGTTTTGCCATTGCAAAGCATTACTGTTAGCAGTATTACCATAAGTTTGGCTGTTTTGGTTAGTACCTTGTGTATACTGCGTATAATTAATATTGCGATTGGCTGCATTGGGATTAGCAGTCTCGCTTTGAGTATTTACATAGTAATCCCCGTCTTCAACATCATACTTTTCTGCTGAAGCTGATTTTGATGTTGTAGCCGTATATTTAATATCATTTGGAGAAAAATACGCATCATCAGCATTATTATTCTTTTGGTAACGGCTATTTGAATATTTTTGCTGCGTTGAGCAAGAACTCAACACGAACAAAACTATAAGTGTGTATATCCATTTCATAAGCGAAGGGGTTTTAAAATTCAAGGAACTACTAGTTAAAAAACAAAAAGCATTCCAAGAATAGGTAAAATTACAGCTTCTATTGAAATAACGGGTATTATTCATCGAATTATATAAGAAATGAGCAATAAAAAGGTAAAACGCAGCGACGATTACTCTCTTTGGTACAATAATCTGGTAAAAAATGCCGACTTGGCTGAACATAGTGATGTGAAAGGCTGTATGGTAATTAAGCCATACGGTTATGCTATTTGGGAAAAAATGCAGCAAGAACTAGACAGACGGTTTAAAGAAACAGGGCACGTAAATGCATATTTCCCATTATTTGTTCCCAAGGGACTTTTTGAAGCTGAAGAGAAAAATGCTGAAGGTTTTGCTAAAGAATGTGCCGTAGTAACCCATTACAGGTTAAAGGCTGACCCTGAAAATAAAGGAAAACTTATTGCTGACCCTGATAGTAAACTGGAAGAAGAGCTAATAGTACGCCCAACCAGTGAAGCCATTATTTGGAAAACCTACAAAGGCTGGATACAAAGCTATAGAGACTTACCTATATTGGTAAACCAATGGGCTAATGTGGTACGTTGGGAAATGCGTACCCGCTTATTTTTACGCACCACTGAGTTTTTATGGCAAGAAGGGCATACTGCACATGCCACACAAGAAGAGGCGCTGGAAGAAACCAAACAAATGTTGGAAGTATATGCCGATTTTGCCGAAGATATGCTAGGGGTACCAGTGATAAAAGGGGTGAAAACCGAAAATGAGCGTTTTGCTGGTGCTGTAGACACTTATTGCATTGAAAGCTTAATGCAAGATGGTAAAGCTTTGCAAATGGGAACTTCACACTTTTTAGGGCAAAATTTTGCTAAAGCTTTTGATGTGAAGTTTGCCGATAAAAGCGGGAAACTAGACCATGTGTGGGCAACCTCATGGGGCGTAAGTACCCGCTTGATGGGTGCTTTAATTATGGCACATAGCGATGATGACGGTTTGATATTGCCTCCTCGCTTAGCTCCTTTTCAAGTAGTTATAGTACCTATTTACAGAAGTGATGAAGAATTTGATTTAGTAGATAAGAAAGCTAAAGAAATTAAGAAATCGCTTGAAGCAAAAGGCATTTCTGTGAAGTATGACAACAGAGACACGCACAAACCGGGCTTTAAGTTTAATGAGTATGAGCTAAAAGGTGTACCTGTGAGAATTGCTATTGGTCCCAGAGATTTAGAGAAAAATACAGTTGAAGTAGCCCGTAGAGATACTAAAGAAAAAGAGTTTTTAAGTGTTATTGATTTGGAGGATAAAATAGCCAACCTGTTAGAGAACATCCAGAATAACATTTACCAAAAAGCTTTGGATTTTAGGGAAGAAAATATACACGTAGCCGATAGCTGGGATGAGTTTAAAGATATAATTGAAAACAAAGGTGGTTTTGTATCTGCCCACTGGGATGGCACAGGAGAAACCGAAGATAAAATTAAAGAGCTTACCAAAGCTACCATACGCTGCATACCTTTAGATAACAAGCAAGAAGAAGGCAAATGTGTTTTAACAGGCAATCCTTCAACACAAAGGGTATTGTTTGCTAAGGCGTATTAAATAGTATTTAAATTAAAGAGTAAAGCCTTAAAAATAAACTACAACTATTTTTAAGGCTTTTTGTATTCTCGAAAATGCTAATCTAAGGTTTTCATTTTCTTAATATTTGAGAAAAAATTATCTTAGTGTAACTATGAAAAAGATTATCACCTTAGTTTTAGCTACTGTTGTATTAATAGCAATTACTTTTTGTTCTTCGTGTGTATATCATGATAATGGAAGTACTCCTGAAAATCAAGACCGCTCTGCAATATTTAAGGTTGATGGTTCTGCCAAAACAGTAGAAAAGCCCTACAACAGTATTTTCGATAATAACGATACTATTATTAATACAGCTACACTTAGTGCAAACGATGGCTCAAAAATTAAACTTGTTTTTGAAGGTATGAGCTTAAAACCAAGACCTCTTAATGGTTTCCCAGATGCCGTTTATACTGACCCACAAGGAAAAAATTATAATGCTGTAAGGGGAGAACTTAATGTTAACAGATATTCAATAGCTAGATCCATTTATTCTTTTTCAGGCACGTTTAATTTTGTTGCAAAAAGTCTCACAAACCCAAGTGATTCAGTGGTAATTACAGAAGGTATAATCACAAACTGCTCAAACGAACTTTAAATATTTTACTGTTTAATAATTACTAACCTACCTGCTTTTTGTTGGTAGGTTTTGTTTTTTAAATACAAACAACCAAACTTTGTCATCCGTTGATATATTCAATCGAAAGAAATCACCCTATATATGGCTAAAACAAGAATAAACGAAATAGTAGATTTAATGAAAAGTAAGTCTGTTGCTAAACAGCAGGCGTATAATGCTACTATGGAGGTAATGAATGAGTTTAAAAAGGTTATGGAAGGCTATGAGCATAACCTAAACAACCAAATAAAAGGCTTAGATAAAAACTTAGAAGTTAAATATACCAATACGGGAGACTTTGAAGCACATATAAAGTTTAGCGGTGATACTTTGGTTTTTATGATGCATACTAACATTTTCGATTTTGAAAACAACCATGCTATTAACAAAACCAAATATGTGCAAGAAGATCCCATGCGAGAGTATTGCGGTTTGATACAGGTATATAATTTCTTATCCGACTCCCTTAAATACAACCGCGAAGGAGATATGGGCAGTTTGGTTGCCCGAATTTTCATAAATAAAGACAAGCACTTTTTTATGGATGGCAACCGCCCGTTTAACTTTTTGTATAATGAGTTTGATACTATGGTAATGGAAGAAAAACATACCAATGCTATACTTGAAGAAATTATGCTGTATAGCCTTAAGCTAGACCTTATTGCCCCACCTTTTGAAATGTTTAAGGTGATAACGGTTGAGCAAAAAAATTACCACAGTCATAACTCAGGGTTTAGTACCTCTCGCCTGGGTTTCCATGCCAGCTTTAACAGCGAAGACTAGTACATAGAAACCTATTTTCTGAACCTTATTAATTTAGTGGTGTAACTTTTTAAGTTGTATGCACGTATTGTAAACATGAAAAAGTTAACCGTACTTATTTTACTTCTTTCTTTATATCCCTTACAAAGTCAGTCTCAAATTGGGACTTGGCTATTTTCACTAAATAGTAAAGATATTGGCTATGCCCAATTCTATATGACTTTTGCAACTGAAAAAGACGAGAGTTTTACTGCCCACAGCGATAAAGGGGGCTCAAGAAGAGCACTAGGAGCTGCTACCTCTACACTGGGTAGACTTTTTACCAAAAACTTTAAAAAAGGGGCTTTAGTATGGCTTGTAAAAGGGAAAACAACAACGGATAATGGTACTATTAAGCTAAAAGCCATATTCACCTCAGCATTTGCCAATTATTATTTCAAAGGTTATCTGGTAAATAACACACTTGTTGCTGAACTAACCAATAAAAAAGGCGAGATAAAAGGAAGGATTACCGCTATTAAAAATGAGAAGAAAACACCAGTAAACAATTACCCTGAACTACTTGAAAGTGCACTAAAAATTGCCAACCAAAAAATATTCAGTCCTGATATTACAGGAACGAAAAAATGGAAAAAGTTTAATAGAAAAATCACCAAAGTGGCAAAAAAGGCTCACGATGATTTAGAAATGATAACCGCTTTCTTTTACAGAGCAAACAAGCTTGATGTATCCCATTTCTCGTTTATTCGTGAAATACCACAAGAAAAACCAACAGAGAACTTTACACCATCGCGATATATAACTTTAGAAGAGAAAACCTCTCAAACTGTATATATGAAAATAGCTTCGTTTAGTGGAAGTGCAAATGAGGTAGATAGTGTTTTTAATATTATAAAAAGGAAAGGCTACAAAAATCTTATTGTTGACTTAAGAAATAATAGCGGTGGAACTGTAGAGGCAGGAATGCAGTTTGCCAGGCATTTAACTTCAAAAGAGTACTACGGCGGTATTTTTTTAACCCGAAAATGGTTTGATAATAACTCGAAACCTCCTTTAGTTCAAAATTACTCACAGTACCCTCACTTTACAGCTTCAAACTTTGATTTGATTATTAAAGGAGTACATGAAAAAGAGGCTTTATGCTTAAAGGTACAGCCGGTATCATCACCATTCACAGGCAAGGTATATATATTAGCCAATAAAAGAACTGCCAGCACTTGCGAACCTATTGTATATGGTCTTAAGCAATATGGTTTAGCTACAATTGTAGGACAAACAACTGCAGGAGCTATGCTAAACGGCGAGTTTTTTGAAGTGGGCAACGGGTATAACATAATAGTCCCAACCGCAGATTACTACACAGCTGACAGGTATAGAATAGACCAAAAAGGGGTTACCCCAAATATTGTAACCGAAAAAGGAGAAGCCTTAAAACATGTCCTTAAGCTGATAAATTAGGCTTTTCTTTGATAAGTGAAAAAAGTGTAGTCGTAGGCATGGCGCTCGTCTTTTTCGCGCTTATCCTCATGTATTTGCTCCCAGTTATCACTGTCTAGTTCAGGATAAAAAACCTCTGCTTCAAAATCTCCGTAAACACGGGTTAAATATATCCTGTCGGTTTGTGGTAATGATTGCTCGTAAATAGTTCCGCCGCCAATAATAAACAGTTCTTCTTCGCCGTGCTCCTTAGCATATTCAATGCCTTCATTAATGGTATTAACAATTACACAACCCTCTGCTTTATAATAGTTTTGGCGGGTAATAATAATATTTGTACGATTCTTAAGTGGCTTTTTACCGAAAGATTCAAAGGTTTTTCGCCCCATAAGCACACAATGCTCTTTTGTGGTATTCATAAAAAACTTCATATCGTTGGGCATGTGCCACAAAAGGTCATTGTCTTTACCTATTTCATTATTTTTTCCTACGGCTACTATATGGCTGGTTATCATGGTACGAATTTAAATATCTGTTTCTTTCGGTACAGCTTTTGATTTTTAGCTTAAAATGAAATCTCTTTTTGCATATATAGGCATTATTTTTTCAATCACTTCGGTTTTTGCTCAACCATCCCGCTTTAAGTTTCATGCCTACTCTGAAACACAATTTATTAATACCATTCTACATCCTCAAAGTGATATCACTAAATCTATCATGAAAAAGAGCAAAGAAAAGACACTTTATGCTATTGATACTGATAACAGTACGTATTATGACACTGTGCAAATAAGAAAATATGATAAAAAAGGAAGGCTGGTTTACTCTTTAAATGATGAGAAATTGAAGCTAAGGAAATATAAGTATGACAGGAAAAACAGAGTTGTTGAGTACTACGAAAGCGATTATGAGTTTGTGCAGCTTCATTTATGTATAAAATATGCTAGAAATGGAAGTATAGACAATATTGTAAGCCTAGACACTAATAAATTTGGCACTAAAATTAGTTTTGATAAACAAACCCAAACACTGCGCTTAGATTATCAAAAAAGAGGTAATGAAAACCATTATTATAAGTATACACTTAATAAATATTTGAGGCTTGAAAGCGTTGAAAGTAAGTATTACAATACTGTTCCATTTAGGGCTAAGGTTTACTATAACAACAAAGGAAAGGTAATAAGAGAAGAGGGGAAGTTAGAGTTAGAAATAGACCATATAGAGTTTACCAAAAGCTACTTTTATAGTGAGAATGAGTTAATCAAAACGGAAGAACGTACTAAAAGCCTTTGGATGGGACATAGTCTCGGAAAAACTTTGGTACGCTACGTATATAACAATAGCCTTTTACAAAAAAAAGAAGGCAGCACAAATACACATGTATTTACCTATGACAAGAAAAACAGAATAAAGAGTGCTACTTTTACTATTAATAAAAGTGGTGGTGTAACCAAATACACCTATTTGTATAAGTAAATACGTAATATTAGCTATGAAGTTTTTAGTTTTTACAATAGCTTTTTTTATTGCTGCACTTAGTGCAGTTGCCCAGCCTTACCATTACAATTCTATTTTTCACCCACAGGATAAAAACAATATAGAGGTGATGAAGAAGTCGCCACAAAAAATGGTAATTGCCTACAAAAAAGACCCCGCTACAATTGTGGATGATACAATGAAGCATATTAACTCTGTTAAAAAATATGATAAGCAAGGAAGGTTGGTTTATCATCACGATTTTTTAAGCAACAACCTCAAAAAATATAAGTATGATAAAAAAGGACGTGTAACGGAATATTTTGAGGAGTTCATAGGTGTAAAAACCATACTGCATTTCTCAGCTTCATACACCAAAAAAGGAGCTTTTAAAAATGTTATAAACCTTGATAAGACTAAGCGTGCCGATAAAATTAGTTATTATGCGGACAATAGAACTCTATTAATAAGCAGTATAAACGGGTATAGTTATAATTATACCACTGATAAAAAAGGAAAACTAAGTACTGTAAAAGTAGCCCTATACAATTCATCTACTTACAATTCAGCGCTTTTTTATAACAAAAAAGGAGTGCTGCTTAAAGAAGAGGGGGAAAAAGATGTGAAAGGGCTTATTGCAAGTTTTACTACAACTTTTGAGTACCTGGCAGGTAACCTAAAAACTGAAACTGAAAAAACTACAGTAATCGGTTCAAAAGAAACTACTACACTTAAAACAACCTACACCTTTCTACTTAATACCTTGCTTAAGAAGATTATAGACTCTGATATTATGAAAATAGAGACTACTTATGCTTACGACAAGCAAAACCGTTTAAAACAAGCCATATATATAAGTGGTGGTATAGCACTGGGCGAAGAACAGTATGTATACCGCTAAGAAAAGATCACAACCATTATTAGCCCTATTAGCATAAGTAACCAACCAAGAAAGGCTGTAATCTCCATAAGAGGAATAAAAAATAACAAAGGGGTAATAACTAAAAGAAGAAAACCCGCCCCAAAAAATATTGCACCACTCCACCAATTTATTCTTTTTATTATTTTCTGTATATGAGCACCTTGAGGCTGAGTTGGTTTATATAAGCTACTTGTTACTGTGTTTCTATTCCTTGTCTTTTTAGCTACTCTGCTTGGCTGTGTAGAGATTACTTTTGGTGAAATAGAAACATTTTCTAACTGGTTCACCTTAATGTTAGTATTACATTCTACTTCTACTTTCTTTGATTTTAAAAGATCATATTTTCTATAAGCTTTCTTTTTCCTAAACTGCTTTTTAGCTATGGTATGTTTTTGCTTTTTGCCTTTAGGTATACACCCATAGCGAGAGCTTGAACAAGAACTAACAATAATTGCAAGAAGAACAATGACAGAAAATAAGAGTTTCATAGTGGGTTATAATATACCCAATAATTTCAACAAGCCATAAATTACTGCAATCACACCCACCACATAAAATACCCAACCAACAACGGGGATTAATGCACCTATTAGCATTAAAACAATACCTACAATAACATACCACAACCAACTTCCGTTAGCCACTTCATGGCTTTCTGCTTCTTTCTCTACTTTTCGAGTTTTGTTTGGTTTAAGTATTTGTTTTATTGTGTTTTGTTCATTACTGTTTTGAACTAAAGCTTGGGTTGTTTCCCTTTTTGAATTTACTTTTTGGGTTTTTTTAGGAACCTCTACTTTGCTTATTGCCAGTTGTGTAGTCTCAAGCTCATAATTTGCCGAAGGTTTTTTGGCAACAACCCCTTCTACTTGTTTTACCCTCTTTTTTCTGAATTGTTTTTTGGCTACAACGTGCTTTTGTTTTTTGCCTTTTGGTATTCTACCGTAACGAGAACTTGAACATGAGGCTAAAAAAGCTACTGACAGTAAAAGGGCTATAATTCTGATTTTCATGGCAAATAAGTTTTTACAAATATAAACTATCGATTGTAAGAGTTTCTAATTCAAAATTAGCTTTAATATTATGGAGGTATTTAAATCAATTGATTTAAATACCTCCAAAAAAATATGTTTAAACTATACCTATAAGAGCAAGTAAACCTACTATAATAGAGATTACCCCTACTACATAAATATCCAACCAAAAGGCCAAACTATTAATACAGCAAGTAATAGAAATATTAAACCCACAAAAATGTAGTATAACCATGAGCGTGAAGCTTGGGTTTTTTCTGATGCTGATTTTTCCTCAACCCTGTCTGTTTTGTCAATAGACTGGGAACCGGGCACAAAATCCTTAACTCTTCTTTTTAATGGGGTTTTAACACTTATAGAAGTATTGTTCTTAGTATTTTGAGCTCTTCTTTAGGCAAATTAGGAACAGTTACTTCTGTTCTTGTAATTGAGTTTTCAGCGGCAACATTAACCGGTGGTTTCTTAGCACTTATAACAGGGGTTTCTTTAATATCTTTTTTAGCGGGTTGGTGTTTTTTAGCTTTAACTACACGATTGTGCTTTCTTGCCTTGGGTATATGCCCATATCGTGATGAACATGATGAAAGTATTAATGTTAAAGCGGTTAGTAGTAGTAAGTAATTTTTCATAATGGTTTAATTTGTTTCACTTACCTACTCAAAATAAAAGCCATTGGGTTAAAAATTGTCAAAGCGCAGCTATACAGTTAGTTCGAGCTTATTTAACTCAAATTCATTAATTTGGAAAATGAGTATAAGGTTCCCCACTTGTATGGAAAATATTGGATGAAATATGCGTTTACTATTTACAAGAAAGACTATTAGTTATGAGTTTTTTAACTCATTTATTAAAGCAGTTAGTGTTTTTTTAGCATCTCCAAACAGCATACTGGTTTTCGGGTCGAAGAATAGTGCATTTTGTATTCCCGCGTACCCCTTACCCATACTGCGTTTCATTATTATAATTTGTTGGGCTTGGTCAACATCTAAAATTGGCATACCGTAAATGGGGCTGTCTTTATCTGTTCGTGCAGCAGGGTTTACCACATCGTTAGCTCCAATAACCACTACCACATCAGTACTGGCAAATTCAGGGTTTATCTCTTCCATTTCCAGCAGCTTATCATAGGGTACATTGCTTTCAGCCAAAAGCACGTTCATGTGCCCTGGCATACGCCCTGCTACCGGGTGGATGGCATACTTCACTTCAACACCTTCTTTTTCAAGCAACTCTTCCAACTCGTGGCAAGCGTGTTGCGCTTGGGCAACTGCCAAGCCATAACCGGGAACTATGATTACTTTTTTGCTATACTTCATTAGCATAGCTGTATCGCTGGCTGTAATTTCTTTTATAGTTCCTTCTACCCCCTCTCCACCTGAGCCATTACCTCCTCCAAAATTGCCGATAATTACATTTAGCAATGAGCGGTTCATTGCTTTACACATTACCAGTGTTAAAATTGTACCTGCCGAACCTACTAATATCCCACCTAATAGCATTACTTGGTTATCATATAAGAAACCGCCGCAAGCAGCAGCTACCCCTGTGAAAGAATTGAGTAATGAAATTACTACGGGCATATCTGCACCACCGATAGGAAACACAAACAATACTCCATACAAGGCAGACAGACCAAGCACTAAGTAAAAGTATATAGCCCCTGATATGGTTCCTGCAATAAATAATGCTGAAAGCAAAAGTATAACTACCAATAAACCGATATTGATAAACTGTTGTGCAGGCAGAGTAATATCTTTAATCTTACCATCTAGCTTACCGTAGGCTATCATACTACCTGCAAAAGAAATAGTACCTATTACTAGCCCTGCAAATATGATGAGTAATCTAACTTGAATTTCGCTTTTAATATCTGAAGAAGCTAGTAGCTCATACTCTTGGGATAACAGTAAAAAGTGTTGCAAATGCTCAAATTCAATAATTGAAATAAGCATAGCACAAGCACCGCCCATACCATTGAAAAGGGATACCATTTGTGGCATTGCTGTCATTTGTACACGCTTGGCAATAACAGTACCCACAATTGAGCCTAGTACCAGCGAACCAAAAATCCACTCCAAGTTATGTAGGTGCTGCCCTCTAGCATCTTTATAGAGAAAAATGGTTCCTAATATGGCTACTGCCATACCAAAAGCAGCTACAAGGTTGCCTTTACGAGCAGTGTCGGGCTTCCCTAACATCTTTAGCCCGATGATAAAACTTAACGAACCTATTAAATAACTTAATACCAGTAAATTATTTTCCATAACTTGTTATAAATCCGAAATTCTAAAGGTTAATTTTTTGTGCCATGCTAAAATGAGTTCAGTATGACTATTTTTTCTTTTTAAACATTTCCAACATTCTATCGGTGACTACAAAGCCTCCAACAACATTTAGTGTTCCTAAGAAAACAGCTATAAACCCAAGCACCTTGGCAAATGTATTATCGGCTTGTCCCATTACTATTATGGCCCCTATTATCACTACCCCGTGAATAGCGTTTGCCCCCGACATTAAGGGTGTGTGTAATACCGAGGGTACTTTGCCAATTAATTCTATCCCAACAAAAACCATTAAAATGACTAAATAAATCATTTGCTGGTTTTGGGTAATAAAGTTTAAGATACTTTCCATATTAATGTTTTAAAGTATTGTGTTAGTTAAGAACCTTTCCTTCATGAGTAACCAAAGTACCCTTTGTAATCTCCTCTTCCATCTCCCATTTCATGCCGTCTTTGTCTGCTAAATGGTTTAATAGGTTATAAATATTTTTAGCGTATAAGTCGCTGGCATTTTGAGGCAACAGTGCAGGGATATTACTTTGCCCCACTATTTTCACTCCATGCTTTGTAACAACTTTGTCTAACTCACTCAACTCACAATTTCCACCTTGCTCTACTGCCATATCCACTATTACACTACCAAACTTCATGGCTTTTACCATTTCTTCAGTAATTAATACAGGAGCTTTTTTACCCATTACCAATGCTGTGGTAATTACCAAATCTGCTTTTGAAATATGGTTTAACAGGGTTTCTTTTTGGCGACGTAAGTAATCTTCACTTACTTCTTTGGCATATCCGCCTTCTGTTTTCACAGCATCATCACCTTCAACGGTTACAAATTTCCCTCCTAAGGATTCTACTTGTTCTTTGGTTTCAGGGCGAACGTCCGTAGCTTCTACAACGGCACCCAAACGCTTAGCTGTAGCTATTGCTTGTAGTCCTGCTACTCCAACACCAAAAATCAAAACCTTTGATGGGGTCACCGTTCCGGCTGCGGTCATTAATAATGGGAAGATTTTTCCCATAGCATCAGCCCCCATTATTACTGCTTTATAACCCGCCAAGTTGCTTTGAGAGCTTAATGCGTCCATGTTTTGTGCACGAGATATGCGCGGGATTGCATCCATAGCAAAGCAGCTAATATTTTTATCAGCTATTTTCTGTACCAGCTCAGTATTTATTTTAGCGTATAAAAAGCAAACCAATACTTTGCCTGATGGAATTGAATTAATTTCATCATCGGTTGGAGGGTTGACTTTTAAAAAAATATCCGCATTACTAAGATTAGCTTTTTCTGTAACTGTAGCTTCGGCATCAATATAATCCTGATTACTGAAAAACGAGCTTTCTCCTGCTTCATTTTCTACAGTTACTTCATGTCCTTGCTTAATATATTGTTTTGCTACTTGAGGGGTAAGAGCTACCCGTGTCTCATTAGGTCTAGTTTCTTTAAAAACTGCAATTTTCACTAAATGAATTCGGTTTAGTTGATTTTTAGCAAGTTATAAGAAACTGTGTAAGATTAAAATTTAATTAGATTAACAAATCTGAAACAAACAAAAAACCCGCACTACTAGTATGGGTTTCAATTTAATATTTGTGTTAATACCTTTAGTTTATTTTCTTAAACTGTTTTGATATTACTTTTCCTGAATCTGTTGTATAACGTAAAAAGTAAATACCTGCTGCTAAATCGTTCACATCCATAGCTGATGTTGAGCCTGTATGCAAGTGTGTTTTTTTCAACTGACCCAGCACATTATAAACACTTATTTTAATAGTTTTAGTTGCTTCTAAATCTATGTTTAATGTTTTTGATACCGGATTGGGGTATATTTTAGCATGGTTTTGCTTAACATTATTTACATTTAATGCCCATGTACTAAACTGAAAATCTTGGGTTTTTCCGTTAGCACTATCGCCTTTTTCAAAAATTTCTACAGTCACAGATGCATTACCTCTAACACCATTTGGATAGAGATGGACATCAACATTACCAGAATCTCCTGCATCCAAATCAAACTCTTCTCTAAGCACTTGGTCAGAGTAGCAAATATTTTTATCACATATTGCAGATGACCAACTCATTGGGAAGCTATTGCGAATCATTCTCCAAACATAGGTTTTGGTATTGTTGCCTGTATTTTTCACATAAGCGTAACCTACTAATTCAAACTCGCTGGCAGGCCCATGTCTGTCAACTCCTTTTTTATCAGGAGTTACGGTAAACTGTGCTTGTGCAGAAAGAGCAAAAGCAAACAAAACAAATAGTGTAAGTATATTTTTTTTCATGTTCTATTAATTCAAAATTAAGCTATAGTATATAAAATACAAAAACTATGCTAAACTAGCCTAAACCTTACTCATATTCTTTTAAGCTTATGTCTAAGCTTTTAACCGAGTGTGTTAATGCCCCTATTGAGATAAAATCAACCCCTGTTTCAGCATACAAGCGAACGGTTTCCAGTGTTATACCTCCTGAAGCTTCGGTCTCGAACCTTCCGTCAATTAAAGCTATAGCTTTTGTAATTTGCTGGGGAGTAAAGTTGTCTAACATTACCCTATTTACCCCACCAATTTTTAAGACTTCTTTTACCTCGCTAATGTTGCGTGTTTCTACTTCTATTTTTAAATCCAGTTGATTTTCAGCCAAATACTTTTGCGTACTTTTTATAGCTGCTTCTATTCCGCCTGCATAATCAATATGATTATCCTTCAACATAATCATATCATATAAACCAATACGGTGGTTATATGCCCCTCCAACGGTTACCGCCCATTTTTCTAAAAAGCGTAGTCCTGGAGTTGTTTTGCGGGTATCTAAAATTTTGGTATTCAGTCCTTCAACCAGTTTCATTACTTTATTAGCCATAGTAGCCACCCCACTTAACCTTTGGGCACAATTAAGCACCAACCTCTCAGCCTTTAAAATACTGTGTACGCTGCCTTCAACCAATAAGCCAACATCTCCCTTTTTCACACTATCTCCATCTTTCAATAAAAGCTCAACCTCCAAATGTTCATCCACATATTTAAAAATGGCGTATGCAAGCTCAAGCCCTGCAATTACACCGTTTTCTTTAATCAGCATATGTGCTTTGCCCTTAGTTCCCTGAGGAATAGATGCCAACGAGGAGTGGTCTCCGCTACCTACATCTTCTTGCAAACTTCGGGCTATAAAATCAGTACATTCTTTTGAGGTGAAAAGAGGGTTCATGCCGCAAAGGTAGCACTATTACCATACGAGTTTTATGATTTAGAAAAGGAATATGAAATAACTTGAAACTGTAAACAGAAAACTTAAACCAAGCCTACTCTTTCTCAAACTTCATCTCATGGATAAGGTTTTTACCATTTATTTCTTTTACATAAATGGTAACACGATATTCACCTGCTTTTGTATTGTAACTGCCTATAGCAAAGCTGTTATTGCCATACGATTTGGCACGGTGTGTAATTTTAAATTGGGTACAAGGGTGTTTACCGAAAAAGTTTTTCAAAACCATTTCAGCTTGGGTTTTACTATACACCCCTTCGTTATTTTCTATATTCAACTCTACGCTAGAGTTAAAATAATTAGCTACTTCTTTTGCGCTATTATGTTGTATCCCCGCTGCAACGTTATCAAAAACATCGCCCTTTATAGCAAAAGCAGAGCAAACCGCCACCAGCAGTATAACTGAAACTTTAGCTATGTTTTTTTTCACTTTATTCATAACTTTCAACATACAAAACTAAAAGTATGCCAATGTATAAAAAGGCGGGCATATGAAACTCTTCGCCTATGAACAAAATTACAGTTTTAGCCGACAAAAACTCGGTTATTCAACAATTTCTTACAGAAATAAGGGATAAAGACCTACAGAAAGACCGCTTACGTTTTAATAGGAATATTGAAAGAATTGGTGAGTTGCTTGCCTATGAGCTAAGTAAAGACCTTGAGTATACGGACAGAGAAACGGAAACACCCCTTACCAAAACTACTACTAAAACTCTTAAAGAGCAGCCTGTTGTTGCTGCTGTTTTACGTGCCGCAATTCCATTACAAAGAGGGGTAACAAATATTTTTGACCATGCTGACCGTGCTTTTGTTTCAGCGTACAGAAATTATATTGACGATACCTCGTTTGAGGTAGAACTGGGGTATATGGCCGCACCTGCTATAAAAGACCGCACTTTAATTTTTACAGACCCCATGCTAGCTACGGGCAAATCTGTATTGCTTACGCTAAACAGTTTACTTAGTAAAGGCGAGCCTAAACACACCCATATTGTTGCAGTTGTTGCCAGCAAAGAAGGTTTGGCAAACCTTAATGCCAACTTAAAAAATGTAAGTTTTTGGATAGGTGCTGTTGACGATACCTTAAATTCGCATAGTTATATTGTACCCGGATTAGGAGATGCCGGCGACCTTGCCTTTGGCGCTAAAGAATAATGCAGAAAGAATACAAACACATTTTTTTCGATCTTGACCATACTCTTTGGGATTTTGAGAAAAATGCAAACGAAACTTTAGAACACCTCTACTTTCACTATAAGCTTAAAGAATTTGGAATAGCTCATCCCGATCTTTTTGTTGAAAGATACCATGTGATAAATGATAAAATGTGGGATTTATACAGCAAAAAGCTCATAAGTAAAGATGAGTTAAGAGAAAAGCGTTTTGAGAATGCACTTATAGATTTAGGGATGTCCCCTCAAGAAATACCTGATGGCATATGGCAGCTGTATTTAGAAATTTGCCCAACAAAAACTAATTTGTTTGATGGGGCTAAAGACCTTTTAGAGTACCTAAACGGTAAGTACACACTATCCATAATAACCAATGGGTTTGAAGAAACCCAACACAAAAAACTGAAACATAGTGATATTGGTAAATACTTTACGCACATGCTTAGCTCTGAAAAGTTTGGAATTGCCAAACCCGACCCAAAAATCTTTAATCATTTGTTGCAACTAAATAAGGCTTCAAATACTGAAACCATTATGATTGGTGATAATATGGAAACCGATATAAAAGGAGCCAAAGCCGCTGCAATAGACCATGTTTTTTTTAACCCCGAAAAAAACAACCATAACCACGATGTTGAAAAGGAGGTTCACCACCTATTAGAGTTAAAAGAAATAATATAAAAGTTAGTAGAATAAGCCATAACCAAATAGCACAATATTTGTTAATATTGATATACCAATGAGACTTATAGGGCCCATATTTTTCAGGATATTTTTAGTTGTAGTAGGGCTATTTGTGGTATTTGGAGCGTTAACACAATGTGCATCATCAGCTTTGGTAAAGAGCAAAAAAACCATAGAGCAACAGTTTGAAGATAAAGCGTATAAACCCGGGTTTTATACCTATACAGTGCAAGGGCGAACTATGCATTATGTGCAGGTAGGTGATATACACAAGCCCATGGTAATTTTTGTGCATGGTTCTCCGGGCGGATGGGATGCTTATATAGATTATTTTAAAGACAGTTCTCTTACTGCTATTGCCTGCTTGGTATCTGTAGACCGCGCCGGATATGGAGGCAGCGGCTCAGGAATTGCCGAACCTTCACTAGAAGCCCAAGGTACGGATATAGCTCCTATTTTGGCAACTTCTAAAGCTAAAGAAAAGCCTGTTTTAGTCGGGCACTCTTTAGGCGGACCAATTGTAGCCCGCATGGCAATGGATTATCCCGATGCTATGAAGTCTTTAATTATGCTTGCCCCATCTATAGATCCTGAAATGGAAAACAATGAGTGGTGGAGATATATTTTAAAATCGGGTATTGTTAGAGCAGTAATGCCCCCTGCATTAGTATCTAGCAATTTAGAGCTGATGCCACTGGAGGAGGAGCTGAACAAAATGCTACCCCTTTGGAAAAACATAAAAGTACCCTGCACTATTATGCATGGCAAAAAAGACATGCTGGTGCCCTATGAAAATGTTGCCTTTTTTGAAAAAATGCTGGTAAATGCTCCAAAAAAAGAGGTAGTAGCATTTGAAAAAGAAAACCATTTTATCCCCTGGACGCAGTATGACACTGTGAAAATGAAGATAATGGAGCACTTAAAGTATTAGTACACCCATCTATTATTTCTTGCAAACCAAAAAGCCCGACCAGTTAGTATCGGTCAGGCTTGATTATATATAGGTAAAGGATTAGTTCCTTTTTATTGCGCAGTATACGTTTCTATCAGCTTATAATTAGTTCCCTGAAAATTCATAAAACGCTTCAATTTCAAAGTAGTGCTTGTAAGCTCTAAAAGTTCAAAGTCTTTTTCCCCTAAACTGGGTATATAAATACTTACCTCATTTTTTTCTTCGTCAAAAGACCAATTACCATATTCTGTTTGTTTAGCACCGTTGCACTTTTTAGCTCCTTCACTATAGGTTACTTTTTGGCTTGTAGATAAACTCATGGTATTATCTTTAATGCAATCATCAAAAAAGGCATTGTAAAAGTCCGTTACACCTTGTATGGCAGGGCTTACTTCTGCACCTGATATTTTCCAGGGTTTAGCTGTTAGCAATTCCATTTTTGTTGGTGCAGGAGCGCTTGGGCTTGGTGTTGAAGTTTCTTCCTCTTTTTTGCAAGACGACAGTATTAAAACAGTCATCAAAACAAAAGCAAAGGGCTTAAATAATTTTTTCATAATGTTATTATTCTTTGATTTCTACACCGAAAGTACCCGCCCCCTTTTACTTATTTTTTTATTATTGACTAACGAAGTATTTGTATTGAAATAGAGCATTTTACACATTGTCTTCTGTTAGTAATCAAAAACAGCTCTTTCACCATTAAAAACACTTCGTTTATCAATTAAACAGCTTTCAAACCAACAACAAATAAGTACTTTACATTATAATTTAAAATGAGGCTTACGCTAAAAAATATTGATGCCATTATATTTAGTCGCCTGTCGCGAAACATCATTTTCTGGGCATTTATTGTCTTTTATATAGCCTCAACCAAAGAGCATGTTTTACAAAGTTTTGTGCTGCTCACTATCATCTTTTTGGTTTCTTACGGTATACCTTGTTATACCAACAACCTTTGGCTAATACCCAAATACTTGGTTAAACGTAAATACGGTTTGTATTTATTATTGTTCGGGGTATTGTGGACATTAACCACAGTAGAATCGTATTATATTACGCAGTGGGTAAACCAATGGTTCCCGTCTTGCGATTACATGGGAGAACTTAAAGATTCACCTATGCCTTCACATGTAATGCCTGCAGCCATGTTTTTTCTTTTTTTGGGTACAGGTAAATTCACTGCCGATGCAATCAATAATCAACGAAAATTAGAGAACCTTGAACGTGAAAAACTGGCAAGTGAGTTAGAGAGTTTAAAATCTCAAATTAACCCCCATTTTATTTTCAATGCCTTAAACACCATCTACGGTTTATCGCGAAAAACCAGCCCTGAAGCTGCGGAGGCAACAATAAAGTTATCAGACATATTGCGGTATGTATTGTATGAGTGTAATGATGAAAGAATTTTTCTGAAAGATGAACTAAACTTTATAAAACAATATATTGAGTTTGCTAAGCTTAGAGCCCGACCCAATGTTAAAATTACTTTTGAAATTGATGGCAACACTAAAGAGCTTCAAATAGCTCCCCTATTGCTATTGCCACTGGTTGAGAATGCAATGAAGCACGGTTTAGCTAAACAAATAGAACAACCTTGGGTGAATATTACTATTCAAGTTGAGGGCAATAGGTTATCTTTTGTATGTGTCAACAGTAACACCAGCAAAAAGAATTTACAGCTGGATATGAGCAGTGGCATAGGACTAAAAAATGTTTACCGCAGATTGGAGTTACTGTATGATGGTAAACACCATATTGAAGTGAATGAAACTGACGTTGACCATAGTGTGAACCTAAAACTGGAGCTTGTATGATACTAAACTGTATAATCACTGATGACGAGCCGATAGCTATTGAAATAATTGAAGACTATATACAGCTAATACCCGGGCTACAGATGCAAACCACTTGTACCGATGCTTTAGATACTTTTGAGGCCTTAAGAAAGAATGATGCTGATGTACTGTTTATTGATATACAAATGCCTGGGATTAGCGGGCTTGATTTTATTCGGTCGTTAAAAAAACCTCCCTTAGTAGTATTTACAACCGCCTACCCAAATTATGCTTTAGAGGGGTTTGAACTGGATGCTGTAGATTATTTGCTGAAACCTATTTCTATTGAGCGGTTTTTGAAAACTACAGACAAGTTATTTGCCCGAAAAAATATAGTTAATAAGCAACAAACCATAGAAGTACCCACCGAGAAAAAATCATTTTTCATAAAATCAAACTCGGGGTATGCCAGAATAGCCTTTAACAAAATACTTTATGTTGAAGGGCTTGAAAACTATATTAAAATTGTTTGTGCAGATAAAACAATAGTCTCATTAAATACTATGAAAAATGCAGAGTCAATGCTCCCCCCCGAAAAGTTCTTACGCATACACCGTTCACATATTATTAATCTGGATAAAGTAGAAACATACAAGGAAAACACGTTTAAAATCTTGGATAAACAGCTTGTGGTGGGTAAAAGTTATCGTAAATCCATTGTAGAGTTTTTAAAAAATAATCGCTTAGAATAGTACAACAATAAGCTGATTTTAGTCATTTCATTAAAACTAACGCTTGTTGTAACTTTGCAGTCTCTTTTTTTGTTAGAAAATAAATGATTACTACTGATATATGTATAATTGGTGCGGGACCTGTGGGTTTGTTTGCTGTTTTTGAAGCAGGCTTGCTGAAACTGCGTTGCCATGTGGTTGATGTGTTGCCCCAAATTGGTGGGCAGTTAAGTGAAATTTATCCCAAAAAACCCATTTACGATATACCCGGCTATCCCAGTATTTTAGCCCAAGAATTAATTGATAAGTTAGAAGAGCAGATAGCCCCTTTTGAGCCTACTTATACTTTAGGTGAACGTGTAGACGGCTTAGACAAGCAAGAAGATGGTACTTTTATAGTTACTACCAATGAAGGAACTAAAATACATGCTAAAGCAGTTTGTATTGCCGGAGGTTTAGGATGTTTTGAGCCCCGCAAACCAGCCCTTGCCGACATAGAACAATATGAAGGCAAAGGCATTACCTATATGGTAAAAGACCCTGAAGTATACCGCAACAAAAAGGTAGTGGTTGCAGGAGGTGGAGATAGTGCCCTGGATTGGACAATTTATTTGGCGGATGTAGCCTCAGAATTATCGCTGGTGCACCGCAATGAAACTTTTAGAGGTGCTCCCGATAGTGCCCAAAAAGTAATGGAGTTATCACAACAAGGGAAAATAAACCTTCATTTAAGCTCTAATATTGTAGAGTTACACGGCAACGGGGTACTTAATAACTTAACTGTTCAAAACAAGGCTAAAGACCGCCAAACTATTGATGCCGATTATTTTATCCCGCTTTTTGGTTTAAGCCCAAAATTGGGTCCAATGGAAAACTGGGGTTTAAATATTAACAAACAAGCTATTGAAGTGGATACCGAAAAGTTTGAAACCAATATTCCCGGTGTATTTGCTATTGGAGATATTAATACCTACCCCGGTAAGCTGAAACTTATATTAAGTGGTTTTCATGAAGCTGCGCTAATGTCTCATGGAGTATTTAAGTATATCAACCCCGGTAAGGTGTTAAACCTTAAATATACTACTGTTAATGGAATAAATCCTTTTTAATATCTGATTCCTTGATTTTGAGATTAACTGATTTTGCTATGTTTGCATTTTTTAATCTGTAAATCATCAATTCAGTAAATCAATAAATGATGAATGAGGTAACCGTATACGTAGTAAACGAGACAGGTGAAAAGGAACCTGTTATTGCCCCTACAGATATGGCACTAAGTCTTATGGAAGTGCTGAAAGGTAGCGGCTACGATATTGAAGCCCGTTGCGGAGGAATGGCTCTTTGTGCTACCTGCCATGTAGAGGTGTTGAATGAAAAAGAGCTTACCCCACAAAACGATGATGAGTTGGATATGCTGGATACCGTACCCAATATTACTGATACCAGCCGTTTGGGTTGCCAAATAAAAATTACCGAAGAAACCGACGGGTTAGAAGTTCGTATTTTAGGTGAGGAATAACTTTCCAACTTAAAATACAATTGCAGGGGTATTAAGCATGGGTGGCGAAAGACCTTCTATTTTAGTGGCAAGGCGTGAAGAAACTGCTTATTATTTAAACGAAGTAAAAATTTTGGAGGGATTTTTGCCTAATACAGGATATTAAAAGTTCTTTATAAAAACATTGCACTATGAAAAAGTATTTACTAGCCCTTACGTTTATTGCCGTTTTTTCAGGTTTTTGCATTGCTCAAACTGAAACGGAACCAGTTAAAACAACTACAGCTACAGAAACCACAGCAGACAGTATTAAACAAACCGCTGAGCCACAAATAATTTTAACAAAGGTTAACCCCAGCCACACAACACCTTATTACCAAACGTATAAGCCTTTTACCATGAGTGCAAATTCAACGGCAAATATGTACCCAACAGTTTCAGCTGCTCCTAATGGGGGTATTTCTATAAAAGGCGGCAGGGCTGAAAATAACGCCTATTTTTACAACGGTGTCCGTGTTATGGATAATCTACCCCCGATGGTAATACCCAACCCCACTTTCGATATAAAATAAAAACCACCTGCATGTTGCAAGTGGTTCAAAAAAAGAAGGGTTAAATGTGTTAGTTTATTTTACTATCACTAGTTTTTCTCTGTAGCTAATGCCGTTGGTGTTTGTTGCAGTAAGCCAATACACGCCATTAGCCAAAAATTCAGTATTAACAGTTAGTACATTCTTATCAGGAGAAACTGAAATAGTTTCTTGTTTACCCATTACATCAGTAATAACAACTGAATTGCTTAATTGTTCTCCGGCAGGCAACTCCACTCTTACTAAGTTTGTTGCAGGGTTTGGATATAATTTAGCAACACCTGTTTTCACCTCACTAACACTGTTCACAACATTATTCAGTGTCATGGTAGCCGTAAGGTTATAAATATCGTCATTCCATCCGTTACTTGCACCAACAGCTGCCGCTGCACGCACCGTTATGGTTTGGCTGCCTCCCATCTCTGCATTAGTAATCAAATCCGTGCGCTTCATACCTAAAATAATAGTGTTATTAGCTTGGTCTAAAACAATACTGATGTTGTTGGTAGAAAGGTTGGTATAACTTTGTGAATTAACCCCCTGTGCATCGCCAATACCTATAGTACCTACATAAGGAGGGCCTGTAACCCATGCCGAAACCAACTTGCTCCAGCTATTCATGTTAGAGTTTCCCCAGAAATTAAATTTGGCCCCTCCTGTTAAGTTAATCATAACATTCGCCCCAAAGTTAGCCGCCTGAGCGTTTGAAATTGATGCTACGGTAATCCTAAAATGTAAAGAATCGTCGGCAGGTGTGTACTTAAATTCTAAATTGGTACCATCAAGTCTGTTTGGGTCAGAGCCGTCCCCGGTAGGGTCGCTTGTAATTGATGTCCATTGTGCCTGGGCTATTTGAGCGCAAAAAAAGAGCAAAAAAACCCCACACACTTTACCTAGTAAAGTAGTAGTTTTCATATGCAAATAATTTAATTGTTTAAACTGCTCTATTAGATTGTAATACACCCAAATAAGTTGCTTTTAAATAAATAATTTTTAATTATAAAAAATTTGCAACCTTTTGAAAACACATACCGTCATTATAGGTTATACTTTTTACAAAGTATTCATTTTCAAATATGAAACTGAAAGTTTATTATACTTTTTTAAAATCAAACTTTTTCATTTAATAACCAAGATTATTATTTCTTCTTAAAAACCAACCACAAAACTATGCCGCTAAAAAGTCCTTGCAATAACAAAAGGGCTCCATCATTTAAAACAAAAGCTAGTTTATCATTGTGATGAAAAAACTCAACACCTAATAAAAGCCATATTGAACCAATAAGTACTGAACAAACTATACCAAACCGAATAGCATATACAAGCTTTTGTTTATCACTACTATGTTTTAGATATAACCATGTTGTGGCTATTGCCCTTATAAACTCTGCTAAAACCCCAAATAATATCTGGTTTAAGCTATACCCTTCACTATTTTTTATTTCTTTCCCAAGCACTACTTCTTTCATAGCATCATAAATAACTACTACGCCTAAAAAAACAACGGTTAATAATGTTGCTGCTATTATTTGCTTTTTCATTTAGGAATACCGGTAAGATAGGTTACTGAAAACCCTATACTGTTTTTTGCTTTGCCACAACTCCAATCGTATTTATTTTCTTCATCCACAGCTTTAGCTAAACTAAGCAGTTCACTGGGTTTGTATAATCTTAAAATAGATACTACCCCATCCCAAACTGTATATAGGGGAATTAATGGTATCAGATAAGTAAATACTATTCTACTCCACTTAAAAGGTTTAAAAAAAGGTGTACAAAAGAAAAAAAGTATCGGGTGGAATAGCAATATGCCTGCAATAGTTCCAATATGTTTATCTCCGCTATCAAAAATACCTACGGGTTGTTTGCTTTCAATTACCTGTCTTAAAATCTCCTTAACTTGCTTTGGTTTGAAATGATGAATTGCTGAAAACATAGTCCTAAACCCATCTATATGTTCATTATTCCCCATAATATCCCACGATAAGGGGTAATAATCTATTCTCCCATTGGTTTTGCTTTTTAGTTTCTCATAGGCTCCTATATTGGGATATTTATCTGTTAGTATAAACCTAATATCCAATTCAGGGTCTATTTTTTCATTAATACTTTCAACAGGACCTCCATTGCCTGCACATAAATCTACAACTTGTTTATACGTTGTTTTTTTCAGAGCATCCTCTAAAATTCCTGCTATGGGTTGATAATATCTTGTTAGTTTTAGAATGAACCCGAGAAAATCTGTCCCCCCATCCCTTATGTAATCAGGGAACCAAGAAAAGTCTTCAAACTCAAATAAGTGTATACGTTTCAATTTGAGTAATTTTTTGAAATAATTTTATTATTACAAATCCCTCAAAGTTAGTTTTTTACGTCTTAAACTCGCAATTGTGTAACCCTTATTTTAAGCTCAAGTTGTGAAGTAAGTTGACTGCAAACAAAACATTGTTTTTCTTTATTCCTTTTTAGTTTATATGCTTAAAATAGCCTGGAGTGAAATATATGCACACCCGCTTCCTGAGGGACACCGCTTCCCTATGGATAAATATGACTTGATTCCCAAACAACTGCTATATGAAGGCATAATTGAAAAAGACAATCTTTTTGAACCCAAACCTTTAGAAGAGGACATTATACTACACACTCATGATATAGATTACTGGCAAAGAATGAAAGCTTTGCAGCTAACAGCAAAAGAAATGCGAAAAATAGGGTTCCCCTTATCGCAAGAATTGGTTTTGCGGGAAACTATTATTTGCCAAGGAACTATAGATTGCACGCAATATGCACACCAATACGGTGTGGCCATGAATGTTGCAGGAGGCACACACCACGCCTATACTAACAAGGGAGAAGGATTTTGCCTACTAAATGATTTTGCTATTGCAGCAAACTGGCTATTAAACAATAACAAGGCTAAGAAAATATTAATTATAGACCTTGATGTGCATCAGGGTAATGGAACGGCACAGATTTTCAGAGAAAACAAACAGGTGTTTTGCTTTAGTATACATGGGCAAGAAAACTACCCCTTGCATAAAGAAAAGTCTCACCTCGATATTGGATTACCCACTTACACCACTGATGAGGTATACCTTGATACCTTAACAACCACATTGCCTGATGTAATAAATAAAGTACAACCCGATTTTGCTTTTTATTTATCAGGCGTTGATATTTTAGAAAGTGATAAACTGGGCAAATTATCCGTTAGTAAAGAGGGCTGCAAACAACGGGATAGCTTTGTTTTTGAAACATTATATAAAAAAAGTATACCTGTTGTGGTGAGCATGGGAGGTGGTTACTCGCCTAAAATTGCTGATATTGTTAATGCACACTGCACAACTTTTAAAGAAGCACAACGTATATTTTTTTAAACCTTAACAAAATACTTGCATTTGTACTTTTTAATTTCATTATCTTAGTATCAGTGTTTTATGTAATTATTAACAGTAATGAAAAAGCAACTGGGAAAGCCCAAAACCTCTGCAAAGAATAATGACAATATGGGTTTGAAGAAAAAATCTACGCTTCACCCGTCAGACAACAAAGCAAAAAACAAACGGTATTTGGATGAGTATGATGAAGATTTTGAAGACAACTTTGATGCTGCGTACTCAGACAAGTTTAGCTTAGATGATTTTGATGATGACGATGACGACGACGATTACTAGACTATTGAAGGTCTAAAACTATCACAGGCGTTTGTATTGTATTGCTACGGTTTAAGCTACGGTCTTCTAAAGTAATCTTATAGTAAACAGAATCGGGCAGTGGAGCACTGTAGTCTAAAGTTGTGATAAAAGGAGTAAGTACATCCAATCTTCCTTTTATGTATTTATCCCGTCCTTCAGGGGTTATATTAGTAATTCTTTGATTGAAATTAACTGTATCACCCGTAATCGGGTCTTGCAAAAATTGTGAGGTAATTTTCTTTTCAACTCCACTATCTATAACAATAAACTCAACATATAAGTTATTGAAGTTTGGCGACCCGAAGCGGAACGGAGGGAAAGAATCTGCATCAGATAATCCTATATCTCCATCACCATCCTCAAAAGTCATATTAATGGTAACAAGGCTGTCTTTTCCATTAATCGTTTTAAGTTTGCTGTGCCCTGTATATTGAAGCGAGGGTATGGGGGGAGCACTCTCGCTAGACGTGCAACCCATAAATACTATTAGTATTAAACTAAAAAAAGAAAGAATATATACAGGTTTCCAATAATTCATAAATGGATTTAAGTTTAATAAACAAAGTATTTACTACAAAGAACGAAAATTTTGCAGAAACAGTTTGGGAAGTCTTTAAGTTTCAAGCTGCAAATGTTGTTCCCTATAAAAACTATATACAATATTTGGGCATTAACCCCTCAAACATCAATCAAATAAACCAAATACCCTTTCTGCCTATTTCTTTCTTCAAGTCGCAAAATATAATTGCACAAAACCAGGCATCACAACAAACTTTTTTAAGCAGCAGCACTACAGGCAAAGGGCAAAGTAAACACCCTGTTGCCAATATTTCTATATACCAAACTGCGTTTACCCAAGGTTTTAAACTGCAATACGGTAACCCCTCTGATTATTGTATTTTAGCCTTATTACCCTCATATTTAGAACGTACAGGTTCATCGTTAGTGTATATGGCAAACCATTTAATTAATGAAAGTAAACATTTTAACAGTGGCTTTTATTTGGATGAATGGGATAAGCTAGCTAATGTATTACAACAGAACGAAGAAAAAGGACTAAAAACCTTGTTGCTGGGTGTTTCTTTTGCCTTGCTTGATTTTGTTGCCCGGCACCCTATGCAACTAGAGCATACTATAATTATGGAAACGGGTGGGATGAAAGGAAGAAGAAAAGAGCTTACCCGTTTTGAGTTGCACAAAGAATTAAAAGAAGGTTTTGGGGTTAATGAAATTCATTCTGAATATGGTATGACAGAATTGTTCTCGCAAGCTTATGCAAAAAAAGAAGGTCGTTTTGTTTGTCCCCCCTGGATGAAAGTATATACCCGCACAGCAGATGACCCTTTTGGCTATACCGATTTTGGAAAAACAGGAGCCTTAAATATTATAGACCTTGCCAATATATATAGTTGCAGCTTTATAGAAACTGAAGATTTAGGCAGAGTATACGAAGATGGTAGTTTTGAAGTACTGGGTAGAATGGATTTTAGTGAAGTACGAGGTTGTAATACTATGATAGTATAGCATAAAAAAGGCAGCACAATTGTGCTGCCTTTAAAAAATCATAGGCTTTAGCTTTTATTCTTCGGCTTCACCGTCCTCATCACCTCCGTCTTCTTCTATAACGGGATAATAGATTTGGGTTAACCATTTAGCTGTATCAGGCTCTGTGCCCGGGTCAGTAATATATACTTCCCATGGAGTTCCTAATTTAATTCCTTTTTCTGTAGCGTAAGCATCCAAAGCACCGTGCGGCTCCTTTAAGTTTTCATAAGAACCAAAATAATCTACTTTAATAGCTTTCGTACCAGGTATTTCTCTAAACCCGTAACCGCCTAAGTTTGCGGGTTCCTTGTCTACAGGCATTACCACTTCAACTTCTGTTTCCTTTCCATCCCAAAAATAATAATAGGCTCTTAGTGGAGATGGCTTTAAGTTACTGGTTTGTGCAAACCCATATAGTTCAGGCATGTACTTATCAAAGTAAGCCTTCATTTCCTCTAATTCCATTCTCTTCCTTGGTGCTGCAATAACTATAGCAGACTCGGTAGTAACTTCTTCTACATTGTAGGATGGTTTCTCAACTTTTGGAGTGCTCTCAACCAATTCTTTCAAGAGTTTTAAACCTTCCTCAAAATCTCCCCCTACCATACCGTCAAGCGTTAAAAAAAAGTATTTACTCATTGGTTTCATTAAAGCTGAAGTATTTTCCAAATCCGCATCTAACGACCATGTAACCTTTGTACTATCACCAACCGCTTCAAGCAACAGTGTACCTGTTCCTCCATCGCGTCCGTCAAACTCTAGCTTTGTAACTAATTTTTCGTTAGGCACTAACTCGGTAATAAGCATACTTCCGTTACCTACTCCCTCACTTTTCCAAATACTCTTCTGTCCTACCTCTCCGTCAGGACCATCAAAAGTATTAGTCATTGTCGAATCCTTCTTTGCCCAAGGAGACCAAGCATTCCAGGTTTTTAAGTCTTTTATGTGCGAAAAAACAACTTCGGGAGAAGCATTAATAGTGGTACTGCGCTCTACACGAGCTTTAGAAGGCAAGAAAAAAGAAACTACAATAAGCAGCACTATAATCGCGCCCAGGCCTAAAAGAATGTTCTTTAAAATTTTCATTGATGTGTTAATAGGTTAATATTCAAAGCTATATAATTACAGGCTAATTTAAAAGATGATGTAAAAAATTAATAAACTAAAATTATATCTTCCTGTTTTAATAAAACAATGCCCTTAATTGAGTTTACAGAACAAGGTTTATACTGCCCGCAAGCAAATGTTTATATAGACCCTTGGAAACCAGTTGAAAACGCCATTATAACGCATGCCCACAGCGACCATTCGCGTTGGGGTATGAAGCACTATTTAGCACACGAACTGAGCGCCCTCATAATGAAATTACGTTTGGGAGACGATATACATATTACCGAAACAAAATATGGAGAGGTACATAATAAAAACGGAGTAAAAATATCGCTTTTCCCTGCAGGGCATATCATCGGCTCAGCGCAAGTGAGGCTTGAATATAAAGGAGAAGTTTGGGTAATAAGCGGAGATTATAAAATGGCTGATGATGGTGTAAGTACACCTTTTGAACCAGTAAAATGCCACTATTTTATAACTGAAAGTACTTTTGGCTTGCCTGTTTTTAAGTTTCAACCCCAAGTAGAAGTAATGGGTGAAATAAACCAATGGTGGCAAGCCAATAAAGAGAAAAACCAAACTACCGTTTTGGTAGCCTATGCTTTGGGCAAGGCGCAACGGGTAATAAAACATTTAGACACGTCTATAGGTAAAATTTTCGTACACGGTGCGGTATACAATACCCATGTTGCACTACAACAAGCGGGTATAAACCTCCCCGATGTAGAGCTGATAACTAAAGACTCTCCCAAAACTGCTTTTGCAGGCAATATAGTAATTGCACCTCCATCTGCTATTGGCACTACATGGATGCGAAAGTTTTTACCCTATTCAGTGGGTATTGCCAGCGGCTGGATGGCACTTCGAGGAACCCGTCGCCGCAGAGCTGTAGACAGAGGTTTTGTGTTGAGCGACCATGCGGATTGGGATGAACTGAATACTGCTATAAAGCTTACTGAGGCTGAAAATATATATGTAACCCATGGCTATACCAATGTATTTAGCGAATGGCTAAAGCAACAAGGATATAATGCTACTATTGTGAAAACAGAGTTTGAAGGCGAGAGCCTTGATAATGCAGATGAGAAGAAGGAGGATGAAACCTAAACGTCATTACGAGAAGAAACGACGAAGCCCGCCTGAACGGCAAGGGCAGGTAATCTTTATGAAGTTTTGAAAATATAACCCCTTTAAGTGTACAAGAGTTTGAAAAATAGTATGGATTTGTTTCCCCTTGCAAAGGGGAAAAGGATTAATACAAGTAAGAAATGATTAACCCTTTAAAGGGGTCAAAAAAGAATGAAACAGTTTGCCCAATTAGTTACACAACTAGACCAAACCACTAAAACCAATACTAAACTGGCGGCTTTGGTTGAATATTTTGATGCTGCATCTGATGATGATAAGGTGTGGGCAATAGCCATACTAAGCCACCGCCGACCTAAACGCCCTATTAATACCACCGTGCTTAAAAATTGGGCAATAGATCTTTCAGGCATACCGCAATGGTTGTTTGAGGAAAGCTACCACATAGTGGGCGATTTGGCAGAAACCATTACGCTTTTACTTCCTAAAAAAACTAAAGAAAACAATAATACACTTAGCAACTGGATAGAGTTTTTAATTGATTTAAGAGCAGTAGATGGTGAGGAAGAACAAAAACAGCAAGTGCAACAAGCATGGCTTAGTTTAGAAAAAGACGAACGTTTTGTATTTAATAAGCTCATAACGGGAGGCTTCCGTATTGGGGTTTCACAAAATCTTATGGTAAGGGCTTTAGCCAAACATAGTGGCATGGATACCAATGTAGTTGCCTACCGACTAATGGGCAATTGGAACCCTGCCGAAATAAGTTTTTCCGATTTAATGGCTGCCGATAGTAGCGATGATATTTCTAAGCCCTATAACTTCTATTTGGCTTATCCTTTAGAAGATGAACTGGAAAGTTTAGGGCAACCCGACGAATGGTTTGCCGAACGCAAATGGGATGGGATAAGAGGGCAACTAATTGTTAGAAAAAACGAATTATTTTTATGGTCTCGAGGTGAAGAATTGGTTACCGATAAATTTCCTGAATTACACGAGTTGGCTCAACAGCTACCTAATGGCACGGTGATAGATGCGGAAATTATGTGCCACGATGGTAAAAAACCTTTGCCTTTTAACCTATTGCAAACACGTATAGGCAGGAAAAACGTTTCGAAAAAGACAATGGAAAAGGCTCCAATAGCTTTAATGGCTTATGATTTACTAGAGCACGAGGAGAAAGACATTCGCCCGCTTCCCATGCAACAGAGGCGAGAATATTTGGAGCAGGTAATAAAAGGTGTTGGTTACCCTATGCTGCTTTCTCCTTTGGTGGAGTTTACCCGATGGAAAGAGTTGATAGAAGTTAGGGAGCAATCTCGAGAGTACTTTAGCGAAGGCTTAATGATTAAACGCAAAAACTCAGAATATAAAACAGGGCGGAAACGAGGCGATTGGTGGAAGTGGAAAATAGACCCCATGAGTATTGATGCGGTAATGATTTATGCCCAACGCGGACACGGACGGCGTGCCAACTTGTATAGCGATTACACTTTTGCTGTTTGGGATGGGGACAACCTAGTACCCTTTACCAAAGCCTATAGTGGGTTAACTGATAAAGAAATGTTGGCGGTAGATAAATTTGTGAAGCAAAATACTATTGAACGATTTGGACCCGTGCGCAGTGTAACCCCCGAGTTGGTTTTTGAGATTGGCTTTGAAGGCATACAAAAAAGCCCACGCCACAAGAGCGGCGTTGCTTTGCGTTTCCCGCGCATGTTACGTTGGAGGACAGACAAACCTGCCTCAGAAGCTAATACGCTAGAAGATTTAAAAGCTATTTTAGAGTGGTATAATGGAGAGGTTTAAATGGAGAATGGAAAGTTGGAAATTATTAATTGTCCCCCTTCGTCATTGCTTCAGTTGTGTTCCCCATCTTCTTTCTACCATACGAAACTATCCATGCTGTTATCTTATTAGCGTTTAGTAAAGCCAATATTAGCACCACTATTTCTATTCCGTTAACAACAAAATAATTCTCATCCATTCTGTAACCGTAAGTTTCTATAGTGGGGTTAAAGCTTATTTTTTGTTTTAGCTGAACAAATAACTCTTTTGCAAAAGGTGGTACAGATATAACCAGCCCTATTAATGATGCCAATACTATTGCAAAAAATATTGCTGTTGTTCGATTAATATTAAGACTCAGCTCTTTTTCATCCTCTTTTTCTTTATAAATGTAATTGACCACTTTTTCGGTATTAAAAATCAAGTAGTAAATAACAAGAATATACAGCGCAACAGAAAAAAGAAAAAACCAAGGGATACCGCTACCACTATAGCTTGTAAACATTCCCGTGCCGGTATACAGGTTAAAAGGTAAACTTAGTATTGTTGGAATAACATATAATATCCCGACTATTTTAAGAGCTATCTCAAGCAGTTGTTTGGTTTTCATTTTCAGTAGGCTTTTGGTCTATCTTTTCCAAAGCTACTAAAATGGCAAGGAAGCCCCACAACGGCACGGCTATTTTATCATAATCAATATAGCTATTCAGTACACCATGCACATAGTAAGTTATTAGACCTAAAGTTATTGCCAATGCAATAATTCTTGTTTTGGGTTTGTGGCTCTCGTAATACAGCTTCATACCCTTATAAATAGATAACAGAAACAGAGCCAGCCAACTTAGCATGCCTAAAAAACCACTTTCAGCTAATGGGCCTAAATATTCACTGTGGGCATGCCCTACATCACCAAAATTGGTACTGATTACGGTAATATCTTTACTGCGCTGGAAGGGCGCATACTGAAACGAGTATGTACCGGGGCCCCAACCTACCACAGGGCGTTCTTCAAACATACGTATGGCACTGTTCCATCTATTAATACGCTCTAAGTTACTAGGGTCGTTTTTTATGTTAGATACGGATTGTAAATGCTCTCCCAAATCGCTTTTTCGTGATGAACCTTGCTCGTTCTCGCTTAGCTTCATCATTATATCTTTTTGAAAAGTAAATACGGTGAGCAATACTATTATTATAGCCCCGAAAATAAGCCGTATAGGTACTTTGAAATAAATAACCACAAGTGCCGCCAATGCACCCATTAGGCTTACCCATGCTGCCCGTGTAAACGAGTAGGTAATTGCCAATAGAAATAATATAGTAAGCAACCCGATGAAAAAGCGTGTCAAAGTACTATAACCCATTTTTTTGCCCCACAGTAAAAATACAATCAACATGGGAGTAACTATGGTTACAGTTGCACTATATACCCCGTGAATCCAAAAGAAAGGCTGTATCATAGAGGTAAATACCTCACGCACAAAACCAAACTGGTAGTGGCGCACCATTACATATATCACCACCCCTGCCAACGGTATGGTAAACCACCACAAAAATTTCTCAATACGGTTGTAGTTGTTAAATAAGGTGAAGCCCATAAAGTAAAACACCACCACATACCACAAGCGCGAAACAGTATACTTAAATGATACCAAGGGCATTAAGCTGGTAATGGAAGTGAAAAACAACCATACTATGTTAAACAGGATTAGTAACGTTAAAGGGTTCCGCATTAGCCCTTTTATATCCTCATTTTGTTCTGGAGAAGTAAGTTTTAACAACCCGATGAACATGAGCAGAATAATTATCGGCTCTGTAGGCAGAATTAACCCAAAACCACCCACTAAATCCCAAAATGTAACGGAAAAGGGAACTAAACCTACTACAAAATAGATAAGTTTATCGTAAGCAAACAGTGCCATAAGCACTACCATAAAAGCCACGGGAATTAATGGCAAATAGTAAAAATCAAATAGCACAGCGATTACGTTGGCTGCCACAAACAACCCACTAATAGCATAAAAGCTTACTATTTGTGCCCTACTAAGCATTTAACAAGAAACTAGGCGTTATCTTCTTTTATAAGTGAGCGAACGTATTTGTACCGCTCTAAAAGAATAAAGAACAGAACACTAAAGAAAAACGTACCGAAAGTAGCCGCCAAAACTATGTAACTGCGTTTAGGGTATGCTTTCTTTTCAGCAGCAAATGCGGGACTAATCTCAAACTTATGCGGGATATACTCCGTCATATCTGCCTTAGCTTTTCTGTACTTTTCTTTCAGGTGGTTCATTTGCTCCACCGACTGGCTTAAGGACTCCGTTAAGCGGATTAATGTACCCACATCAGCACCACTTTTTGCCATTTTACGTTGGCGGGCAATAGCTTGCCCTGTACCCTCGTTCTTACCTCCTGAAAGAGCAGAAATATCTATTCCTTTACCGCTTGAAATTTGGTTTACCTGCTGTTGCAGGACTTCAACCTCTTTAATCTTAGCGTTATATTCATTCTCAATAATCTCAAAAGCTTTGCTGGCTACTTGGCGTTGAATTTCAGTACGCACACTATCGTATATCTGCGAAATACCATTGGCAATATTAGCTGCCATTTGAGGGTCTTCGTCCATTACACTAATTTCTATAGACAAAAACTCCGTACGGTTAAATTTTATATTTCCTTTTATTTCACTAGCCAGTTTGGTATAGGGCATAGAGCCGTTAGGGTCTATATCGTAATGCTCCATTAGGTTGAAACGGTCTACTACGCGCCCCATTAGTTGAGACGAGCCCAATATTTGCAAAGCCTGTTCAGCGTTTTCTTCTTCTCCAAATTCAGAAGCATCCACTTCCCTGGCAGTAGGGTCTTCTAAAATACCCCCTGAAACCGAGTTGTTTTTTGAAGGATAAAAAATAACTGTAGATTCAAATTTTGGGGTTATAAAACTGGGGGCTGAAAATATTAGCGAGGCGATAATGGCTATTAAAGTCATTATGCCGATAGGCCATTTGTGGCGCACCACTAGGCGAATAATTTCAATGGTGTTAAATTGTTGCTTGGTCTTATTATCAGACATTAGGTTAGATGTTTGCGACAAAAATAAAAATATCGTTGGTATTTAGGGCTTACTCTTCACGTTGAGTGAACGAAGCTTTCAATTCTTTTATTTTAACTACCCCCGTAATTATTGCCAATGTAGCCAAACTACCAATAGCAACAAGGGTTTCAAGCTTCCAGTCCCACTCAACATGGTTTAAGACATAAAAAACACCTATAACAGTTGCAATAAAAAATAATATGGAGAGTACAAATTTGGGTGAAACTGTGAATTTGAAATATTTACGGCAATATACCACAGTAAGCACAATTACTAAACTTTGTGTAATTATGGTAGCCACTGACGCCCCCATAGCTTTGTATTGAGGAATTAAAACAGCATTTAAAATAAAATTGGCTACCAGCCCGAAAATGGAAATAATATTCAGTTGTTTTAAACTGCCGTTTGCCGTTAACAAAGTGCCGAAAATATACCCCATACCAATGGGTATAAATGCCGTAAGCACCCAAGCAAATATGGTGGCATTGTAGGCAGAGTATAGTTCAGGATAAATAAGTTGGTATAAACTGTCTTTATAAAACCAGGCTATTAAAGGAACTCCCACAGCAGGTAATAACATAATAGCAAAACTTTGCTTTACTAAAGGGTTTACAGAGTGCTTGCGATGGATTAATCGCCCAAACATGGGCAGCAGCATATTTGCCATGAGTACGGCAAACATTATTAGCGAGTCTAATAAGCGAAACCCTGAGGCATAAATACCCGCTTCGTTTGCACCATCGGGCAACAGTCGCTCCAGCATAACGGCATCTAATCGGGTATAGAAACTCATCAGCGTTATTAGAATGGCATAGGGGTACGATTTCTTAAGAATACCCTTAATTAAACCCCAATCTATTCTAAACTGTGCTTTTTTAATAAACCTGTACAGTACCAGAAATGAAATAAGAACACCGGCACACAAACCCACTACTTGCACCCATGCAAACGTATAAATAGTAAAGGTTACATCAAACGGATTCCACCACAGCAAAGTTCCGCAAAGCAGTATCATTACCAATTTGTCGCTTACCGATAGAAAGCTCTCTGTTTTAAACAGATGAAGAGCCGAAACATTAGAGCGCAAATAGGTATAAAAAGTAATTAGCCCTTGGTTTAGCCCAACTATAAGCAATAAACCCATTTGCTGTTTAGAATATCCCAATACCAAAGCTACCAGCATTAAAACAGTTAAGTAAACGGCAAATAATCCCCCCTTTAGTGTAAGAATATTAGCCAGGTATAGTGAGAGTTTATTGGGTTCGCCGGCAATTACACGGTTGTTATAATTGTTTACTCCAACATCAGCAATTATTGCCATTATCAACGCTAAATTAAATAAGGCAAAATAATCTCCATATACCTCACTACCCAGTGTATTTTGTACAACTATGTCAATACCAAATACCCAAAACAGCTTTACAAATAAGTTAAGCGAGATAAGCAGGCTAAAGTTGGATAAAAATTTCTGCTGCATGGGCTATTGGGCAAAATTAGGCTATTTGGTGGTTTTACCCCATACCTGATAATGCAAAAGCAATTCTTCACTACATTTGCCTGAAACACAAGCGGTGCGAATAGTAGTTAATACACGGTTTTTGCTTAAAAATAAGCTGGAAGGTATGGGCAGGTTTACTTATGAAACTTGTAAACTGCTTACCCAAAACCACCCTGAGCATGAGTTTGTTTTTGTGTTTGACCGTAAGTATGACAACAGTTTTATTTTTAGTGATAATATAACCCCTGTGGTGATACCCCCGCAAGCCCGCCACCCTGTTTTGTGGTATTTATGGTTTGAGTGGAGCATACCCAAAGTTTTAAAAAAACACAATGCCGATATTTTCTTGTCTCCCGACGGGTATTTGAGTTTGAGAACCAATGTACCTCAATTGCCTGTTATGCACGATTTGGCATTTATCCATCGCCCCAACGATATTGGAGGATTAGTGAAAAAATACTACCACCATTATTTTCCGAAATTTGCACATAAAGCAAAACGAATAGCCACAGTTTCCGAGTTTTCTAAGCAAGATATTGTTTCGCAGTACAATATTGAACCGAATAAAATTGATGTGGTATATAATGGGGCAAGTGGTGCTTTTAAACCTGCAAGTGAAGAAGAAAAAACAGCTATCCGGCAAAAAATAACTCAAGACAAGCCCTATTTTGTGTTTGTTGGGGCATTACAACCCCGCAAAAACATAGTGAACTTGTTAAAGGCTTTCGATGCTTTTAAACTGTCTGATACGCAAGGCACGCAATTGGTAATTGTGGGGCGCAAAGCTTGGCAAACCGAAGAAATGGATACTACTTACCAAAGCTTGCAATACAAAAACGACGTTGTATTTACGGGTAGGCTTAGCGATGAAGATTTATCTGCTACTATAGCCGCTGCGCTTAGTTTGGTATATGTACCGTTTTTTGAGGGCTTTGGTTTACCCATTATTGAAGCATTCAAATGTAATACGCCTGTTATTACATCAAACGTATCATCCATGCCAGAAGTGGCAGGTGATGCGGGGTTATTGATTGACCCAAATATAGTAGAAAGCATAAGTACTGCCTTGCAAAAAGTTGCAAACGACGAAAGCTTAAGACATTCGCTCACACAAAAGGCAATAGCCAGAAGTAATACTTTTACATGGGAAAAAACGGCCAACTTGCTGTGGCAAAGCATAGAAAAAACAACTCATGGGGCTTAAACTCACCATACAAAATAAATTACTTGAAGCGGGTACTGACGAGGCCGGAAGAGGCTGTTTGGTAGGCGATGTATACGCTGCGGCGGTGATTCTTCCTAAAAACTTTAAAAACAAGCTGCTAAACGACTCTAAGCAGCTTAATGAAGCCCAACGTGATGAGTTACGTGAAATAATAGAAAACGGAGCTACAGCTTGGGCTGTGGGTATTTGCAGTGTAGAAGAAATTGATACTATTAATATTCTTAATGCTTCAATAAAGGCTATGCACAAAGCTTTGGCACAACTACAGCCAAAAGCTGAATTTATTGCTGTTGACGGCAATCGGTTTAAGCCTTTTGAGAATATACCTTATGAAACAGCCATAAAAGGCGATGGCAGGTTTATGAATATTGCAGCAGCCTCCATACTGGCAAAAACACACCGCGATGAGTACATGAAAAAAATTGCAGTTGAATATCCCGAGTTTGGCTGGGATAAGAATAAAGGTTACGCCACTGCCACACACAGAAAACTATTAATTGAAAAGGGGCCAACCCCCTATCATCGTAAAAGTTTTAAGCTGAAAGAACTGCAAAAATTACAGATATTTTAGTACAGGCAACTATAATTCATATTTCTGCATCATAATAGTATGTATGCTTAGATATTGCCTTGTTTTTATATTAAGTATCACTACTTACTCCCTTTTCGGGCAGTGCTTCTTAGATGTGCCCGATGAGTATGGTTTGTGCCATAAAAACAAAGGCGTAATGCTACATGGCGGACATGGCAACGGTTTCGGCTATCAGTGGTCGCCTTCGGAAGGACTAAGCTCAACCTCTATCCCCAATCCAATTGCAAAACCCGGGCAAACACAAGTATATAAGGTTACTGCAAAAATTTTCATAGGAAAAAACTTAGTAATTAACGGAAACTTTGAGGACGGGAACACGGGGTTCGCATCGCAATATTCATATTTACCAAACCCTGACGCTTCTTCTGCAAACTTTTCTGAAGGAAAATATATTATAGACCATACTCCTGAAAACAGACATCCTTGTTTCCCTAACTGTAAGGACTTACCCTCCGGGAAAGGCAGAATGATGATTGTTAACGGAGCAAGCACAGCCAATGTTGTAGTATGGGAACAAACTATTGCAGTGGATACCGGTACTGACTATGCTTTTACTGCTTTTGCTCAAAATGTTTCTTGTGGGGCTGATTATAGAGCTTTGTTGCAGTTTTCTATAAACGACTCTTTAATCGGGTCGCCTTTTAGGGTTAGCCCTACACTTTGTTTGTGGGAACATTTTTATGAAGTATGGAACTCTAAGCAAGCTACCACAGCCAAATTAGCTATCATCAACCAATCTACCCTGATTGGAGGAAATGACTTTGCTTTAGACAGTATTTCTTTTAGAGAATACTGCGAGGCTGATAAAGAAATAAAAGTTGTTGTAAATACAGACCTTGTAGTAAAAGATATTAAAACCTGTATTGGAGATAGTGTACTAATTAACAATTCCTATCATAAAACTGACGGGCACTTTACCCAATATTTAAAAAACCGAAAAGGGTGTGATAGCACTGTTTTCGTAAACTTATCATTTACTCCCCCTTTAAGGACATATCCCTATGTAGCTAAGTGTGAGGGAGACAGCCTCTTTCTTGCAAAAAAATACAGAAAAGTATCAGGCAAGTATACCGACACACTTAAAACATATAAAGGGTGCGATAGCATTGTAAGAACCTTTTTGCATTTTATTCCAAAAAAGTATTTAGAAATTGAAGCAAGCCCTTGTTATAATGAAGCTTTTACATACAGAAACAAAAACTATAGTGTAAAAGGTATTTACTACGATACTGCATATTATAATGAGTGTATAGACACACTAATAACCATAAAAATAAACCCACACCCGAAATATGGGCAAACACTCCCCACAATGCGGTTTTGCAGAGGAGACAGCTTGCTTTATAAATCTGCATATATTTCCGGGGACACAATTATTCACGATACGCTTTATGCCATTTCAGGCTGTGATTCTATTATAGTTTACAACTACAAAACTTTCAACAACCATTTTTCAATGGATGTAGACTCGGTTTTCTTTTGTGAAGAAACCGAAGCCGTATTTGATGCAGGCGAAGGGTATACTACTTATGTATGGAGTAACGGCTCAAACCAACAGGTGCTAAAAACAAGAAATGAAAACAGGTATATTATAACTGTTGTTGACAGTAATTTATGTACCATGTACGATACTGTATATGCTGTTGAAAGGTGCAAACCTATATTTTATGTCCCCAATGCTTTTACTATAAATGGTGATGGTCTTAATGATTACTTCAGTATTTATACTAAAAATGTAACCGCACTTAAATTTACAATTGTAGACCGCTGGGGCGAAGTGCTGTTTGAAACCAATAAAACAGACTTTGTTTGGAACGGAATTTATAAAAACAAAGCCCTGCCTGAAGGCGTTTACCAATGGTTTGGTTCTTTTGAAGGATATAGTCTTGAAGGGAAAATCTTGACCGAAAACCGAAAAGGGTTTATTAAGATATTAAGGTAACTTTTTTTACATTTGAATAATGGAAAAGAAAGTATTCAATTATTTTAACCTTCGTTGGAATGTGCCATTTAATATTGTGGCCTCTATATTATTCTCCCTTGTTTTGTTCTCTATTGCTTACGAATATTTTTTTGAAACTCTTGAAGTAAAAGATATAGGTAAGCTTTTATCTATCGAAGTGGTTTTTCTTGCCATTTTTATTTATCAGTACAATAACAAGGTAATAGTATCTAAAGAAGGAATAACTATCAGGTCGTTTTGGGCTAAAGAAAAGTTTTTTAAATGGCACGAGATTAAATCAATTGGAACTTTTAAATATGACTAATTGGGGCAAAGTGCAACCTGCTCCTGAAAAGGAAAGCTTCACAAACACCATGTTTATTAGTAAAGCTTCATTCGAAAAACTTAGCCACACTTTTCTTAATAAGCCTAATCAAACACTTAAGCTTCCATTTAATACTGAATTGTATAACTTGGTAAGGCAAAAAGTGTATTAAACTGAAACGTAAAGCCCTCATATTTCACAACCCTGTTGCGGGAAAAGGAAAAAGCCGGGTAGGCTTCCAAAAAACTATTACTGCAATTAAGCAAGAAGGTATTGGTTTCGATGTGCTTGAAACTGAAGAAGGTTTTAATCACAACAAAATAGCTCTTGAAGAAAAAACAAGTGATAACTACACTGAAATTTGGGTATGTGGCGGCGACGGGACGCTTTTCCAGCTGATAAATTGCTTACCCAAAGAGTTTTGGCACTTACCTGTAGCAGTAATACCTACCGGAACAGGAAATGATTTTTGCAAAAACTATTTAGAAAAACCCTCCCTAAATAACGCCATACAAACCGCACTTACCGGCAAAGCTAAACCTGTCGATACATGGCAATGTAACGACAAGCTTTTTATACACGGCTTGGGTATCGGCTTTGATGGTAAAGTTGTGGAAGATATGCTGAAGCGAAAAACTCTTTTTAAAGGCTTTGTAGCTTATTATTACCATGTTTTGAGGTTATTACTTGCATATAAAGAAAAAGAGTTTGCTCTAAGCCTCAACAATGATAAAACCACCTTCCCTTGTTTTATGATAACTGTGGGTAACAGCACTACTTTCGGTGGGGGCTTTAAAATTACCCCAAAAGCCGATATAAGTGACAGCTTGTTGGATGTTTGTGCAATAAGCAAAGTACCTGTTTGGCTTCGCCCGCGTTATCTGAAAAGTGTTGAAAACGGGAAACATTTGCATTTACCTTTTGTAAAGTATTCTACCACCGATAAGCTTACCATTGAAAGTTCTGAGACTGTGGCAGGACATATTGACGGTGAGTTATTTTATGGAAAACAGTTTAGTATAGTAAAGCACAATAGAGCACTAAATATTATTTTGCCGGCTTAAATATTAGTTATGGCAAACGTTTCAATAGAAAATAAATACCTGATTGCTGAAATAAACCCTGATGGAGGAGAGTTAAAAAGCCTTAAAAGCAAAGCAACAGGTACAGAGTATATTTGGCAGGCAAACCCTGAGTTTTGGAATAGAAGTGCACCTATACTTTTCCCGATAGTGGGGGCTGTTGAAAACGATGCTACACAGGTTGAAGGCAAAGAATATTCTCTACCCCGCCACGGTTTTGTACGTGATATGCGGCTTGAAGTAGCTGCCATTAATGAAAAAGAGGTTGAGTATTATTTAAAAAGCTCTGCAGAGACTTTAGCTAAATATCCGTTTCAGTTTTACTTTTCTGTGAAATATCAGCTAAAAGAGAACCAACTTACAACCACATTTACTGTAAAAAATACTGATACTAAGGATATCTATTTCTCAGTAGGAGCACACCCCGCCTTTAACTTACCCAGTGGCAACATTGAAGATTATTTTATTGAGTTTGAAAAAGAAGAAACACTAAACCGCCACTTGCTTAAGAACAATACCTTTTCAGGCGAAACGGAGCAAGTTGTAAACCACTCGAACCAAATATCTCTAAATACAGCGCTATTTGATAAAGATGCTATTGTGTTTAAAGATATGCGGTCGCAATCTTTATCCTTAAAAAGCAAAATAGACGGTTATAAAGTGAAAATGGACTTTGAAGACTTCCCCTATTTCGGCATTTGGACTAAACCCAACTGTGAAAAGTTTATTTGCCTAGAACCTTGGTGCGGACTTGCTGATAACAGTGGTTTTAATGATGAGTTAAAGAATAAGGAAGGGATTAATACCCTGGCAGAAGGAGATACTTTTCAAAGAAGCTTTACCATAGAAGTTTAAAGCAAAAAAAGCCGGTATGTAAACATATCGGCTTTTTATATACTTATTAGGCTTATTGTTATCCGTTCATAGAAATTAAGAACTCTTCTTGTGTTTGAGTTCCTTCCATGTATTTCAGCAAGGTATTCATTGCCTCCTCAGGGTTCATATCAGATAAGTGATTGCGTAATACCCAAAGTTTTTGCATTACAGCCTTATCTAATAATAAGTCCTCACGGCGTGTGCTACTTGCCATTATATCAATAGCAGGGTAAATACGTTTGTTTGCCAACTTACGGTCAAGCTGCAACTCCATATTACCGGTACCTTTAAACTCTTCAAAAATCACTTCATCCATTTTACTACCTGTTTCAATAAGTGCAGTAGCTATAATGGTTAGTGAGCCTCCATTTTCAATTTTACGAGCAGCTCCAAAAAAGCGTTTCGGTCTGTGCAGTGCATTCGCATCCACACCCCCTGAAAGTATTTTACCTGATGCCGGCTGAACTGTATTATATGCTCTTGCCAAACGGGTAATAGAATCCAGCAAAATCACTACATCGTGTCCACACTCTACCATTCGCTTCGATTTCTCTAAAACCATATTGGCAAGTTTCACATGCTTGTCGGCAGGTTCATCAAACGTACTGCTAATTACTTCACCGCGAACGCTTCGAGCCATATCCGTTACCTCCTCAGGGCGTTCATCCACCAAAAGCACAATCATATATACTTCGGGGTGGTTGGCAGCAATAGCATTAGCTATATCTTTCAATAAGATTGTTTTACCTGTTTTGGGTTGCGCTACAATTAGCCCGCGTTGCCCCTTGCCAATGGGCGAGAGTAAATCAATAATACGTGTTGAATATTTATCAGGCTTGTGCGATAAATCTAATTTTTCATCGGGAAAAAGAGGGGTTAAGTGCTCAAAACTAACTCGGTCGCGAACATCAGCAGGCTCTTTGCCATTAATTCTTTCTACTTTAATTAGCGCAAAGTATTTTTCGCCTTCTTTTGGTGGGCGAACCGTACCTTTTATGGTATCGCCTGTTTTTAAACCTAATGCTTTTATTTGCGATGGTGATACATACACATCATCAGGCGAAGGCATATAGTTATAGTCGCTAGAGCGTAAGAAACCATAACCACCATCTTGCACCGTTTCTAAAACTCCTTGCGAGCTTACGACACCTTCTACCTCAGCGTAGTTTATAAATGCTTCTACAGCGGAGCTGTACTTATTGCCGTTTCCTCTATCTCTATCGTCGTTATTATTGCGTTGGTTGCGATTTTTATTATTGTTACTGCGTTCTTTTTCAGGTGCAGGTGTTGCTTCTTCTTTAGATGTTAAATCAGGGTCGCTAAGAATATCATCAAGGGCAGTATCTTTTTTTGCTGATGGTTTTTCTTTCTTTTGAGCTTCTTTTTTATCCTCTACTTTTTCAGTATCCTCTGTTTTTTTCTTACGTCCGCGTTTAGCTGGTGCGGGTTTTTCTTCAGCTACTGTTTTTGCTTTGTCTGTTGCCTTGCTTTCTTTTTTGGCAGCAGGCTTCCTTCCTCTTCGGGGTTTTTCTTCCTCGGCAGGTGTACTAACGGCCTGTACTTCTAAGATTTTGTAGATTAAATCTTGTTTTTTAAGTTTTTCGTGCCCTTTAATTTCAAATTTAGCGGCGATTTCTCTTAGTTCTGATAAGAGTAAATCATTCAACGTAAGAATGTCGTACATGTGGTATGGTTACAAAGTAGTTGCTGCTGTACCAGCAAATTGGTTTTCTAAATGGTTTTAAGAAGTTTTCGGTTTATAATAAAATTGATAAACGACTGTAGGATAGATATATCCTTGTGCAATTATACAGGCTACAAATGTATTGTGCAAGCGGTTTTTTAGGTGTTTCACATTAAAAACTACTCTATAAGCATTTTTCTAACACTAACTTGTTTGTTTTTGTATAAAAGATGTAGGTAATAAATACCCCTATCAATCTGGTCTATCAAAACCTTGTTTTCCTTGAAGTGCTCGGTCATCCCTTGTAGCACCTCCCTTCCTGTAATGTCGTAAAGGTAATATTTTATGTCTGCATCTGTTTTTATGAAAAAGGCATTCTCTGCCGGGTTTGGGAATACCTTAACCCAATTTTTATTTATTTCTTGTATTGACTTTGTAATAGGGTCAAGAAACACATCCACAATTACTTCAAAACTTTTACACCCTAAGTTATTCACCTCTGAAACGCCCACTTTTCCTAGTGTTGTGGTTGTGTCCCACTTTACTATTACAGAGGCACTACTGTCATTCCCTACTAAGTTACCCCCCTGAACAGTCCACAGGTATTTTGAATTTGTTACAAACTTTGCTGAATAGGTCTCGCTTTTTCCTTGACCACTGGAAAGGGGACCTGTTATTTTTTGGTTTGTCGGAGAGATTAGTATTCTGACAATTCTAGATTTCGTTCCTATACAGCTTGAATTATTATATTTCCCTTGTAAAGCAATTATATAAGTACCTGCATTAAGATAAGTATGGGTGTCAACAGGTAATGATGAGAGAAAACCATCACCAAAATTCCATGTATAATCTGCCGTTGTATCTATATCTTCATTAATACAAATTATTTTGTTGTTGATTTGACAAACTATTGTGTCGCTTACACTGAATTTAATATTAGGAACAGGTATAATGGTAGTAATAATAGGTTTTTTAGGCCCATTATAGGTTGAGCTGTGAAGCGCAATCCATAAAGTATCTGATTTGGTGAGGACACTGTTTAAAGTATCCCCCACAAAGAAAGGAATGGTATCACTTTCTTCATTATACCACCTTATTTCAAACTGCTTAAATGGCTTTGATGCAACAAGCTGGTAGTTTATTTGCCCACAAAACGGCCCGACATTGTTTTGACTTACGGGTAGTAAATCTTCATAAGCTATTACGCTTAAAAACGCATCATAAGTACCACCTCCGTTTGCATTTTGATGTCCGTTTTTACCGAAAAAATTTGACGAATTAGTTATCCCAAGCAAATACAACACATCGTTGTCTCCAACATGAAGGCTGTATTGAAAATTTTCTGAAGTATCGCCAAAATAAGTACCCCACTTCCTTTTCCCTGTTTTGTCTACTACTCCTATATATAGGTCGTAATCACTTCCTGCTTTTGGCTGCAGACCGTTTGAGTCAATTTCAGTTAAACTCTTAGTTCTCCCGGTAAAAACAATATCGCCATTTTTTTGGGTAAGATTAATATTGCTTGCTACCTCATCACTCTCTCCTCCATAATATGTTCCCCAAATTCTGTTACCCAGTATGTCAAATTTTGCAATAAAAGCATCTGAGCTGCCTGACATTGTGGTTTTATGGGCACCTGTTGAGGTAATATTGTTTGTTGAGCTTGTATAGCCCAGTAAGTAAATATTGTTATTGTTGTCTAAAACTATCCCTCCACAATAGTCTGCCTCACTGCCCCCATAGTAGGTTTGCCATGCTAAATCGCTAGTAAGGTTTATATAGCTCATAAATACATCTCTAACGCCCCCGCCATAGGATGACTGAAAAGCACTTTTTGCAAAAAACCCTGTACTTGTGGTAACACCTGCTAAAATTACACCCCCACCATTAACGTGCGCTATCTCTTTGAGGTACTCGTTTCCCGGACCACCTATATAGTATCCATACCTAAGTGTACCCAAGGTATCAAAATTGGCCAAAAAGGCATCTTGTCCCCCTTTTTTAATCCTAAAGGCTGCTAAACTGGTTTTTGCAATACCGTTTGAACTTCTTGTATTTCCCCCCAAAAGAATTCCATTTCCTTTTATTTTAAGGTCGATACCCGTTTCATTGTCGTTACCCCCATAATAGGTTGCCCATTTTAGTATGCCTAGAGGGGAGAATTTAGCTAAAAAGGCGTCTTTTCCGTCAGCCTTTACGGATTGGTGAGCATTTTTTACAATTGAATCATCTACATTGGTCTCACCTGTTACATATAGATTTCCATTCTCGTCTACTGCTGCTGCAATAGCAAATGTATTTTCTGTTTGTGCAATTCCATACCCCCCAAAATAAGTAGCCCAAAGGCGTTTTCCGCTATTATCAAACTTTACTATAAAACCTGATGACGGAGGTCCTGATTTTTTTTGTTGATAGCCATTAAAAAATATATTGTTATCACTATAAGTAGAGCCAACAACATAAATCTCATTTTTATCAGTAGTTACTACCTCTCCTGCTACTTCAATTTCATTACCCCCGTAGTATGTGCTCCACAGCACTGTTGGGTCTATTATTAGTTTTTTGGTTTTTGGGTAGTCTTCAACTTCAAAAGATACTTCTGTGCCTGTGATAATGAATTTTGAAGTAATTTTTTCATTATTTATAAAAGATACAGGAGGAGCTTCATTAACTTCACCTAATGGTGTTTTTATGGTTAAGCCTCCTTTGGGGTTTATAAATATCTCATCAGCCCCTGAAACTTTTATTTTAATTTGTTTATAGTCGGCCCCCGGGTGAACAACAAAATCATATTTCACCTTGCCGTTTATATTATACCAAACCCAGTCTATACCGTTATAAATATTCTTATAGATTACTTTACTGTATTGGTGAACATTGGTAATAGCCCCATTAAAAGATTTATAATAATTTACTACATCTGATGAAGGGTTGACCTTTTGTATTTTGGGATTGGAATTGGCGCCGATTAGCTCAACATCCAACCGATAGGTTTCCTGCATAATTTGCTTTAGACTCTCGGTATATTCTCCGGGATTCTCTTTTAGGCCTGTTGTAGGTAAGTTCTCATAACTATTCCAAACGTAATGAATGCTTTTTTTACCTAAATACATCTTTACCCCATCTTGCTGCGTTGAGAATTTTATTCTTTCATCAAACTGCCCTTTATTTTCAAGAAAAACAAAGCTTTGCTTTAAGGATTGGGCTGAAACTTGAAATGTGATTATTGCTAGAATAAGAACTATGAATGCCTTTTTCATGTATGAGAAACTTTGCACAAAAGTAATCTTTGCACAAAAGTATTTACAGCTTAGCAGTAACCAAATAAGCCCCCTATATATAGGGAGCTTATTTTCAGTATTTTATAATAAATCTTTTCGACGAACTACCTTTACTATACTAATATTCTCACGGGTTCTTCAAGTAATTCTTTAAAGGTTTGTAAGAATTTAGAGCCTGTAACCCCATCCACCACTCTGTGGTCGCAGCTTAGGGTTACTTTCATAATATTTGATACTTGCATTTCGCCGTTTTTCACTACTACGGTTTCTTTCATTGCCCCAACTGCCAGTATACATGCATCAGGCGGGTTTATAATTGCAGTAAACTCCTCAATACCAAACATACCTAAATTACTAATGGTAAAGGTATTACCTGTCATTTCTTCGGGCTGAAGTTTCTTATCTTTTGCTTTTTGAGCCAGTTCTTTTACCTCAGCACTAATTTGTGATAATGGTTTATTATCTGCAAATCGTACTACAGGCACCAAAAGTCCTTCATCAACAGCTACTGCAACACCCATGTGTATGTGATGGTTGTGGCGTATTTTGTCTCCCAACCAAGCCGAATTTACCTGAGGGTGTTGGCGCAAAGCAACTGCTGCTGCTTTAATTATTATATCGTTATATGAAAGTTTTACGGGTGAATATGTATTTAAGGCTTTGCGGGCTTCTACCGTGCTATCCATGTTTATTTCCATGGTTAGGTAAAAATGCGGTGCGCTAAACTTGCTCTCTCCCAAACGGCGAGCAATTGTTTTACGCATTTGGCTCACTTTTACTTCTTCAAAGCTTTCTTCGCTTGTATACACTGCTCCAAGTGCAGCAGCAGGAGCCGCACTTTCTTTATACTCTTCTATATCTCGTTTTACTATTCTGCCATTCTCTCCGGTTCCTTTTACGCTGCTAATATCAATACCTCTTTCTTCGGCCATTTTTTTGGCTAAAGGAGAAGCTTTCAGTCTATCATCGCTTGATGATGAAGTATTGTCTGAACTGCTTGCAGCAGGCGTAGCCGGTTGTGAACTGGCAGCAGGTGCACTTTCTTCTTTTTTAGGCTCTTCTGCCTTTTCTTCTTTCTCTTCTTTTGGAGCTTCATTAGCTTCGGCTTCCTTTAATATCGCTTCAATATCTTCGCCTTCTTTACCTACAATAGCTATAATGCCATCAACAGGTACGGCTTCGCCTTGCTCTATACCTATATGTAAAAGCGTACCCTTTACATAGTTTTCAAGCTCCATAGTAGCCTTGTCGGTTTCTACTTCTGCCAGTATATCACCTGATTTAACAGTGTCGCCCACTTTTTTCAACCATTCTACAATAACACCTTCTTCCATGGTGTCACTCATCTTGGGCATTCTTATTACTTCAGCCATTATTGTGCTTTCCTTAATTTAAATCTGATTTGCGCTCAAAAATAATACAATCGTTGGGATTTGTTGTTTGTTTTTAAAAGTAGAAAATGCCTGATAGTAGACTTAATAGTTTTTTAGTTTAGTTAATCTGTTGCCAAAGAAGATATAGAATGGCAATGCTTACAAACCGTTTAATTATATACGTAATTGTTCTTTTTAGTTTTTCTTTTTTAAGCCTTTGCCTCAGGTGTTCAAGCTCTTCATGAGTCGCTTTTGTATTTAGATGCAGAATTTCTGACCGTTCACTACTGCTTTTTTCAAAGTTTTTTTGAAAATACTTAGGTTTACTAAGCATTCCCCGTCTTTTCTTTTCTTCATTTCCATGATTCCCTCCACCAGCAAAACTACCCATTACTTCAATGTTTATTTTGTAAAGTAGCTTAATAGTATATCAATAATTAAAAACTTAACTACTATACCTGTTAATACTACGCTTAGTATAAATACCCAGATAGAAGTTTTTTTATTTTTCTGTTTTTGCTTGGCAAGCTCCTGCCTTATTTCCTCCAGCTGTTCGGGGGTTGGTTTGGTATCTAAATACGGGATATTGGTGTGGATGTGCAGGTCTTTCTTGTATTTGCGGAAATAACGCGGCTTTTTTAGTAGGTTACTGTTATCACGTATCCTAGCAATCATATCCATTATTGCTCCTGCACCGCCTGACATAGTGCATAATATAAGGTATAAAAGTGAAATTATGAAGCTTTTTTACCTGTCTAAAGTATCGTGAAGCAAGTATGGTTTGTTGTTTAGATACTCTGTAACACTGCTTTTACACTTTAGAACAGCCAGTGTATCTGAACCTATGAAAATTACTCTTCTTTTAGCCCTTCCCATTGAATACTCCTCATACAAGTTTATTCCCCCTGATTTGAAATAGTTGATGTATTTCCCATCGACCAAACCATTATTATAGTTAATAAACTTGGCTTTTTCCAAAGGTGCAGTATCATAATACATTATATACTTACCGTCCATTAACCCATCTTTGATTGTAAAAGTCTCTTTAATATTTTTTGTGTCATAAAAGGTTACAACACTATCATAACCTTGTTTATGAAAAACTTTTTCTTGTTGAGTATTATTCCTATTGGGTTTTGAACATGAAAATGAAGCAGCCAGTATTAAAACAAAAAAGACAATCAAGATTGAATCGTTATTTTTCATAGTTAAAAATATCCTGCTTACATACAAAAATGCTTTAAAACCCAATACTTTTAAAAATCTCTTCTCGTATAGATGGATTTGCACCTAGAGCTAATGCCAACGAGATAAATAAGCCTATCATAGCATACAAAAAGTCTTTACCTATAATTCTTAATGCCTTTAGTTTATGTAATGCCCCAACCTTTTTACGAGCTAAACCAATGGCTATTTCCCGCCCGCCAATAATGCCCAGAAACACCCATGTGGTACTAAGAGGTACAGTACTAATAAATAATTTATAAATAAGCAGCAGTACGTAAGTAAAGTCTATAAGGGTTGCTGCACGCATATCTCCTACACGTGTTTTTTCGCTTACTACACCTTGAATTTTATCTCCACGCAGGTAAAACAGCAATGCCATTCCTAAGAATATAGTACCTGAGAAAATTATAAACTGATATAGTTCTAGTCTTCTTGGAAGATATACGGCAATATTCGCCCCATCCTGCATTATCCATACAGACCACAACGTCCCGCTAACAATCCATTTCACAACCGTCCATGCAGGATGAACAGACCTGCTACTAAAATATTTACTAATAGCCCGATATGCTAATAGCCATACTAAAAAAGAAACTGCAAAAGCTAGTACATAACCCGTTAAGCTTTTGCCTATTACTTTAGTAATTCCTGATGTATCCGCACTAAAAACACTTAGCAATAAAAAAGTAGTAGATACCGGCATACGCATGCGGGTAAGCATAATGAGCACTATGGGTGCTATTAACTGAAAATACGAAAACTCTGTAGGGTGTGGGTACTTGGTGCTGCCATCAGACTTTAATAAACGTTGATAGGTTACATCACCATCATAGTATATATAACTAAATGTAAGTGTTATTAGTAAAATACCTCCGGTATATAGCCATAGTAGCCACCACTTTCTATGCCCGTTACTCTCTATAAAAGTGCCCAAAGTTTGTATACTGTCATTAGCAACAGCAGCATAGGCTGTATATATAAACCCAAACCACATTGAAAGCTGCCAGTTGCCTGATACCAGGGCTGCCGCTATAAAAGATATACTTATAAAAAGTAAAAACTTTTTTTCACTTAAAAGTCTTTCTAAAACATTTAAGTACACTTTGTTAAAGCGGCTTGAAGAATTACTCATTAATTATGGATAAGGAAAACTCGGGGCGAAAATACTTCGACAAGTTGCCCTTCATGTTAAGAGAGTGTTAATTGTAGAAAAGTAAAAGAGCAGAATTAGTTAATACTCTTTAGATAAGCTTGGTATTGTTTCACTGCTTTTAATACCGAATGGGCTACCTCTTTCTGCCCTTTTGAAGAAGCTAAATAGGTTCTTTCTTTAGCATTTGAAATAAAGCCTGTTTCAATTAAAATACTGGGCATGGCTGTTTTCCAAAGCACCAAAAAGCCGGCTTGTTTTACACCCCTGCTTTTTTTCATTCGTTTGCGTTTAGAAAGTTGTTTCTCAACATAAGCTGCAAGGTGCAGGCTTTGGTCTAAAAAGGCATTTTGGTAAAAACTGAATATAATATGTGCTTCGGGAGAGTTAGGGTCAAACCCTTCATATTCTTCTTTCTTATCGTAATCGTCCTCGTACAAAATAGCTGAGTTTTCACGCTTGGCAACACTTAAATTGCCATCACTCTTATGTAAACCCATTACATACGTTTCTGAACCGTAAGGCTTAGAACTACCGCTATGGTTGCAGTGTATGGATATAAAAATATCGGCTTTGTTGCGGTTTGCGATTTTGGGGCGTTCGTGTAACTCAATAAACTTATCGGTACTGCGGGTATAAATTACCTTTACTCCTTTGATACTATCCTTTAACATCTTGCCTAACTTTTTGGCAATAGCAAGGGTAATTTTTTTCTCTTGTACTTTATGCGATATAGAACCGGGGTCTTTGCCTCCGTGTCCTGCATCAACAACAATAACCAAGCTATTTTTACCTGCATATTGCTCCCCGGTAAACGAAGTTGAAACCCCGATTATTAAAAGCAGCAGAAGTAAGTGGGTAACCTTATTCATTTTTTATAGAATAGCTCTTACCTTTGAAAACGTTTGTAAGAGCGGCATTATTGTTGCGTTTGCAAGTTACCAAACCCTAATGTGGCTTGAAAAAAACGGTAAAATTTTTTATCCTTTACGGATTGTTAATTTCTACAATATTGTACAATACAACTGTACAAGCGCAAACACAATCCCCTGATAGTGTTGGGGTTGACAGTTTTTCATTAGCCCAAAAAAACAGAGACGATTCGCTTAAAAAAGCAGGTTATAAAAAATCGCTTTTTGATGCCAAAGTTCACTACAAAGCCAAGGATAGTATTTTAATAGATATAGTAGCCAAAAAGGTGTATTTGTATGGTGAGGCAGAGGTATTGTATGAGAAAATTAACCTGAAAGGTTCTACCATAAATATTGATTTTAATACCAAAGAAATTGCTGCCGACTATACCAAAGATACAGCAGGTAAAAAAATCGGGCAGCCTAACTTTACCGATGGTAGCCAAACTATTGATGCAGGAAGAATAGCTTATAATTTTGAGACCAAACGTGCCAAAATCAGCAATTTGGTAATGAAGGAGGGCGAAGGAATTATTTATGGCAGCAAGGTGAAAAAGGATGAAGAGAACAATATTTATGTGGGCAATGCCCGCTATACCACTTGTGATGCAGAGCACCCGCATTTTTATATACAATCATCAAAGCTAAAAATTGTACCGGGCAAACAAATTGTTACAGGCCCTGCTAATTTGTGGGTGGCTGATGTTCCCACACCTTTGTGGGTGCCTTTTGGGTTTTTTCCTGTAACCAAAGGGCGTAAATCAGGCATTATTATGCCTGGCTATGGTTTCTCTCCCGGGCAAGGGTATTTTTTACGTAATGGAGGGTACTACTTTGGTATTAGCGATTATTTTGACCTTGCCGCAACGGGCGATGTTTTTACACAAGGGACTTGGGCAGGAAGACTGGCGAGTACTTATGCAAAACGTTACAAATACAGTGGGAACATACAAGTATCGTACGCCAACAACCAGCAAGGTACCCGTGAGGATGTAGATTTTACCCGTACGCGTAACTACAACGTGGTATGGAACCACCAGCTTGACCCAAAGGCAAGCCCCAGTACCCGCTTTAGTGCCAATGTAAACTACCAAAGCCCCAGTTACACAGAGCTTAACAGTTACCAACCTACACAAATTATACAAAGCCAGGTAAACTCCAGCATTAACTATGGAAAAGATATTTTTGGCGGAAAAGCCAGTATTGCCCTTACGGCAAACGCTTCCCAAAACAACCAAACCAAATCGGTAAACCTAACCCTTCCACAACTTACAGTAAACGTGCCCCGTTTTTTCCCTTTCAAAAGAAAAAAGGTAATCGGCGAAAAACGGTGGTATGAAGATATTGGGGTAAACTATGGCTTCAATGCTCAAAACAATATAAATACGTTTGATTCTTTATTATTTAGAGAGCAAACACTCCGTGATATGCAAAACGGTGGTGTGCACCGTGTAAATATGAGCACCCAGTTTAAAGTGCTAAAATATTTCTCATTAAGCCCACAACTATCGGGTAATGAATACTGGTATTTACAAACCATAAATAAATCTTTCAACGCTGATAGTAATGAAGTGGTAACTGATACCATACGTGGTTTTGCGCGTGCCGCCGATTTTAATTTTAACCTGAATTTAGGTACCATGCTATATGGTACCAAGTATTTTAGAAAAAGCAAAAAACTACAGGCAATTCGCCATGTAATGACAATTAATTCAGGCTTGGGTTTCCGTCCTGATTTTTCTGATGAAGGCTTTGGTATTTATAGAAAGGTACAAACTGATACTGCCAGTGATGTACTGCAATTATATTCTCCATTTGAACAAGGCATATTTGGAGGACCGGGGCAAGGAAGGCAAGGAACTTTGAGTCTTAACATAGGAAATAACCTTGAAGCTAAATGGCGCAAGTATAACGACACTGGGTTTGAGGATGTTAAAATAAAGCTGATTGAAAGCATGAACGTGAGTTCATCGTACAACTTTTTCGGAGATAAGTTTAAGTTAGCCCCCATTAATGCCAATGCCCGTACTGTATTGTTTAAGCAACTTAATATACAGCTAAACGGATTGGAGTTTGACCCCTACTCTTTTGCCGATACTGCCGGAGTAAACCAAAAAGAAGATAAGTTTTTAATAACCGAAACAGGAAGGCCTTTCCGCTTCACAAGAGGCTCTTTGGCGGTAAGTACTTCTATTAATTCTACCATGTTTGACGGGAAAAAAGACGAACGTGATAACGAAGCACCGCAACCGGGGGTAAACAGTTTGCAGCGTAAAGCACTTGCAGCTAATCCATTTCTTACAGCTTATGAGTTGGCTATACTAAGTAGCATGGGAGATTTTGTTGATTTTAATATTCCCTGGAGTTTAAGCTTGAACTATACCTATAACTATAACAAACCTTTTAATGAAAAGGTAATTTCTCAAAATATTACATTTAGCGGTGATATGAACCTGACTGATAACTGGAAAATTGCTTTTAGCTCGGGTTATGATTTTACCCAAAAGCAGGTAAATTTAACTTCGGTGGATTTTTACAGGCAGTTACATTGCTGGGAGTTTAGGTTTAGCTGGATACCCATTGGTCCCCGCCAGTATTTTTTGTTTAACTTAAATGTTAAATCGAGCGTTTTGCAAGATTTGAAAATAAACCGCCGCAGGGACTGGTTTGATAATTAGCCTCCTTTTCTTTACTTTTTAATAGCCATGGCAAAAAAACACGACGCATATAAATCGTTATTAGACCGTTTGGAGTTATACTCTGATTGGCCTACCGTTTACAGATTTAAATTCATTTTTAAAACCGAGGAGCCTCAAATTGGGGTTACTGTTGAAGGGTGGTTTGATAAGGGAGTAAAGAAACGTTATATGCAGTCAAGTGCCAAAAACTACCAGAGCTTAACTATTGATGTAGAAATGGAAAAGGCTGAGGATGTTATTGAAATATATAAAAAAGGGGCTGAAATTGAGGGTTTGGTGATGCTTTAAACCAATTGGCTGTTTATTTCTATTCTCCCGTTTAAAATTTTAGCTACAGGGCACTGTTTCGCGATACTCAGTAGCCTTTCTTTCTGCTTTTGGTCTAAGTTACCTGTAAGCTTAAGCTCTCTAAAAAATATGGTGTGTTTGCCTTCTTTAGTAGTTTCTTGCTCCATATTCAACGCCACATCAATGTGCTGCAAATCCCATTCTTTCCTATCGGCATACATACGTACAGTTATTGCCGTACAACTTCCCAAACTGGCTAATAGCAATTCATAAGGAGCAAATCCCGTATCAGTCCCCCCGTCTTTTTTGGGTTCGTCAGCTACAAGTTTGTGTGTTCTTGCGTGTATTTGTGTAGCATAGTTTTGCTTTCCCAGCGATATACTAACCCCTTGCTCTAATAATTTCTCCATAGTATATGCAAAATACTATTTTGAAGCTAAACAAATGCTAGTACTCAATAGGTTGGCTTTTTAGCAGTTTGTGCAAGCCTTTTGTTAAAGCTTTCTCTTGTTTTGCTGAGGGCACAAAGAACTCTTTTTCAAACTCTTCCACTAAAGCTTTAGCCTTTTCGTACAAATCTTTACCTTTTGATGTAACAGTTATCTTTTTCGCACGGTTATCAGTTTTCAAATCAGCTCTTTTTAGAAGTTTTTTGCCTTCTAAAGTTCTTAATACTTTAGATACCATCATTTTATCGCTACCCGTATCTTGTGCCAGTCGTATTTGTGTAATCTCTAAGTCTTTATCTGTACTTAATTTACAAACAGACTGTAAAAGCAAATACTGAGCGTGTGTTAAATCTAAAGGGAAAAGCTTTTTCCTTAATTCGCGTTGCCAAAGATTGCTTACCTGCCAAAGTGTAAAACCCAATGTTATTTCATTGGATTCTGTTTTTTTTTCGCCACTTGATTTTTTTTTCATTTCTTAATTTTACTATCTAAATCGCTTCTTTGTTGAAAAAAATAGAATAATTCCGTTTCAAATTCGATGAAATTCCCCCAAAAATGAAATCATTTCAATTACTCACCATACTGACGATTATTTTGGGCTTAGGGTTGATAGTTTCTTGTGAAGAAACAACAAATACCGAACAATCACGCTGGTATCCGCCTGAAAAAAAAGTAAACGAAGAAAAAAATAAAGCCACCCCACAAACCATTTGGGGGCATTGGGTATGCTCCAATTTTATTGATTTGGTAAAAGTGCGCCGCACAGTTAGAGGTATACGTAGTCGTCCTATGTTTTTAGAAATTGTTTTTAAACCCGAGTTTGGAGACTCTGCTTTATTAATTACCGGCTATACCAATTTTTTAGCTCCTTACACCAGACAAGGCGAAGACTCTATAATCCTAAAAAATATAAGTGCCGGAAAAAATCTGATATTGTTTGCAAAAGACGGACTGCAAAGACTTGAACTGCCTGATTCTTCACAAGGAAAAGATGCTGAAAACAAGGTATATGCCTGGTCTTTTACCAAAACATCAAACATTAAAAAAGGCAAAACAAAAGATGTATCTAAGCATATAAATGCAGGTGTAATAAGCGGCACGTATAGCAATGCAACCAATAACACGGTTACTTTTAGTAATAACGGTGATATTAGCGGATGGAATGGGTTTAGCAACTATGAAATATGCTCAGGCGGAGATTGTTTTATGCTAACCCGCTCGCCTTTAGATATTATTACTTTAACCCAAGCAGGTAAAAAACAACATTATGCTTTTTGGATAAAAAGTAACGACTCTCTTTATTTTTATAACCTAACTAAGAAAAGTAATGCAAAGCAGTATAACTATCAGCCTGAAGATATGGCTTATGCTTTTAAGAAGGTAAAATAAAAGGTTTCTATTTTTTTAAATAGTGTAAAAGGTAGTGGACTGCCAATCTGTACCCGTCCAGCCCCATACCTGTAATTATCCCGGCACATTTTGAAGCGGTAAGCATAGTTTGCCTGTATTCTTCTCGTGCATAAACATTACTTATATGTACCTCAACCACAGGAGTGTCTATAGCAGCAATGGCATCGGCTATAGCTACTGATGTATGGGCATATCCGCCCGGGTTCATTACAATGCCCCTTACTTCTCTGTTATATTCATGCAATTGGTCTATTATCTCCCCCTCAACATTACTTTGAAAGTACTCTAGCTCTGTATGGGTATGCTTTTCCTTCAATTGAGCTAAATATTCATCAAAGCTTTTCCTTCCGTATATCTGTGTTTCCCGTTCGCCCAAAAGATTAAGGTTAGGGCCATTTATAATGGCTATTCTGGGATAATTTTCTTTTGACATGTTTGGCACAATAGGTGTAAACAAATTTAGTGCAAAAAAGCAGGCGTACTAAAACATTATTTTCAAAATAGGTATAGTACCTTTGTATTAACAAATCTTAACATGGTAGATGATATAAAGCATGAATGCGGGGTTGCATTCATTAGGCTTTTGAAGCCCTTAGAGTATTACAAAGAAAAGTATGGCACCACTGCATACGGGCTAGACAAGCTTTCTATGCTAATGGTGAAGCAAAAAAACAGAGGGCAAAACGGTGCGGGAGTAGCTACTGTGAAGTTGGATATACCTGAAGGCCATCAGTACATTCACCGCTTCAGAACCGCTTCAAAAAATTATCTGCAAGAAACCGTTGGGCATATTCGTGAGCCATACAGGGCACTTAATGATGACCAAAAAAACGACGTTGATTATTTAAAAACATCTGTCCCTTTTATTGCTGAACTGATGTTGGGGCATTTGCGCTATGGTACATACTCGCGCAATACCGATGATTTGTGCCACCCTTTTTATAGGCGAAACAACTGGATGAGCCGCAATTTGGTTTTGGCAGGGAACTTTAACATAACCAATGTTAATGAGCTGTTTGACCAATTGGTTGGCTTGGGGCAACATCCTAATGAAAAAGCCGATACTATTTTGATGTTGGAAAAAATCGGGCATTTTTTAGATGAGGAGGTACACGAGATATACAGTCGCTATAAGGGGAATATGACCCACCAAGAAATTTCAGACCGTATTAGGGATGAAATAAATATACCCAACATATTAAAACGCTCTTTTAAGTCCATTGACGGCGGATATACTATGGTGGGGATGATTGGGCACGGTGATACTTTTATTTTGAGAGACCCTAGTGGTATTCGTCCTGCCTTCTGGTATCAGGATGATGAAGTTTGTGTGGCCGCCAGTGAACGCTCTGCTATACAAACCGTGTTTAATGCTCCTATTGATGAGGTGAAGGAAATTACACCGGGTTGCGCTCTAATTATTAAAAAGAAAGGTACAGTTACCGAGGAGCGTATTTTAAAAGAAGAAGAACAGCTATCGTGTACTTTTGAGCGTATATATTTCTCTAAAGGAAACGATAGGGACATTTATAAAGAGCGTAAAAGCTTGGGCTACCAAGTAGCCGATAAAGTGCTGCAAAAGGTAAACTATGACTTTAATAGTACTGTTTTCAGCTATATACCTAATACTGCTGCCACCAGTTTTTATGGAATGATGAATGGGGTGAGGGATTACCTGAATTGGTTTAAAAAACAGCAAATAATTGCTAACCCTGAAATGAGTGAGAAGGAGTTGGAGCAATTACTGGCTATGGAACCTCGCCGCGAAAAGCTGGTACACAAAGATGAAAAACTAAGAACTTTTATTACCGAAGACAGTAACCGCGAAGACCTTATAGGGCAGGTATATGATATTACTTACGGTTTAGTGAACCCAACAGATAATTTGGTTGTAGTTGATGACTCTATTGTTAGGGGAAACACACTAAAAATGAGTATTTTAAGAATACTAGACCGTTTGAACCCTAAGAAGATAATTATAGTATCATCAGCTCCGCAAATACGCTACCCTGATTGTTACGGCATAGATATGTCTAAACTAAACGATTTTGTGGCGTTTAGGGCTATGATAGAGCTATTGGAAGAGAACAACCTTGAGCATAAGCTTGATGAGGTGTATGAAAAGGCTGAGGCTGAATTGAGAAAGCCTATTGATGAAATGGAAAATGTGGTGAAAGAGCTATATGCTTTGTTTTCTACCGACCAAATTACAGAGCGAATAGTAAAAATTGTAACCCCTGACAGTATTAATGCTGAGGTGGATGTTATATACCAATCTATTACCAACCTGCATACGGCTTGCCCTAACCATAAGGGTGATTGGTATTTTACCGGGAACTACCCTACACCGGGCGGAACCCGAGTAGCCAATAAGGCTTTTGTAAACTTTTATAAGGGTAGTACTGAAAGGGCTTACTAGAGAAGTTCTATTAAGCTTCCTTTTGTTCTGCTATTTTCTTCTTGTATGATAGGTTTGACTTAGATACGTCTACAACGCATTTTCTTCTCAAAAACCTTCTCCCCAACAATACGGGAAACTCTAAGTTTGAGCGGTTGGCTAAAGAAAGTTCTATGTCGTACTTTTTGCCAAACATAAGCACTTTGGTTTGCACCACATACCTGTTTTCTTCTTGCCCGAACGAGTTTTTTATAGTTTTTTCTTTATGGAACGGCAGGGTAAACTCTTTGCCTGAAAATCCCTCAAAAGACTCATCTAGAGGAGTAAACTTTACGTATTGTTTTCTATATTTTTTTACTAACTCTATTTCAGCGCAATGCAAAGCAGATGTATTTGCCCCCGTATCTACTTTTACGGGCACATTAGTAAAACCAAAATCAATAAAGTCAATCTTGTCTTTCCAGCCTATTTTGTGTTTGGGCTTAGCCTTTTTTACGCTTTGCATTACTCTTTGTTTTTGGTATCAATAATAATAGTTACAGGTCCGTCATTAGTTAAATTAATTTGCATATCAGCTCCAAATTTTCCTGTTTTAACCGGTTCTTCAAGCAGTTGGTTAAGCTGCCCTATCATCCTCTCATATAAAGGTATAGCCGTTTCAGGTTTGGCTGCCCTAATATAAGAAGGTCTGTTTCCTTTTTTTGTATTGGCATGCAGTGTAAACTGGCTCACTAATAATAACTCGCCTTCTATATCTATAAGGCTTTTATTCATTACACCAGCATCATCATTAAAAATTCTTAAGTTAGTAATTTTCTTTGCCAGCCACTCAATATCATCATCGGTATCTGCTTCTTCTATGCCTAACAATACAAGCATACCGTGCCCAATTGCAGCATACTCTTTTTGTGAGATACTTAATATGGCTTGAGTCACCCGCTGTATTACTGCTTTCATCTTTACAAATAACAAAAAAAGTCCATTACATTAACTGTAATGGACTTCTATAATCTAAAAAAATTTAATTCTTAAAGTTTTGGACCGGCACTACGTTTTTTTGAAGAGTAGTATAGTTTATATACTTGTTTCTTACGTAATTCCTGCTTCACATCAGTAATAGGGCCCATTTTTGCATTTATATCAGCTTTAAGCGATATAGCAAACTTTTTGATGTCTTTAGGGTGTATTTGGGCTTTCTCAGTTTCTAAAAACTGAGGAATATCTGCTGCTGTAGACAGTTGGTCGTTTAATTGTATACGTGTAGCTGTTCCTAATCTGTCATCCATTGGAGGTCCCACATATATATAACTGGTTGCTGATTTACGCTCCAGCTTTTCAATTTCAACCGCCTGGGGAGTATTGTTCTTTACTTTTAAAGTAACCTCACGCATAGTGGTTGTTACCATAAAAAAGAATAACAGCATAAATACAATATCAGGTAGCGAAGCAGTATTTATAGCTGTTGAACCTTGCGCTTTCTTTTTTCTAAACTTAGACATTATTCACCTCCTCCTATATCTTTTGGTTCTGCTTCAGAGATTTTTTGCGGATAAATTGCTTTTACAATTGCCTGCTCGTCCTCATTTAATTTCTTATAGTTTAAACCGTATCTTTTTTGTGACTCGGCATCTCTTATTTCTCTGTACGCAATACGTAACTGGTCTTGAACCTGAACATATATATCATATTCTGTTCCCCTGTCATTCTGCAATGAAATCACTGCTATTTGAGGGTTGTCTGACAGGTTACGGTCTTTCCCGTTATTGGTAATGAATTTTTTGGTGAAGTCTTTTAGTTGTGAAATATCCATCAACTCACCTTCTACCAATAATTGATTACCTGAATTAATACGTATCTCTAAAACGTTACGTTTATTAAAATCAGGCGGCTTTTGTGTAGGGTCAGGCATTGGTGGCAACGAAGCTCTCAACCCTGTATCTGTATCCATTGTGGTTGTTACCAAAAAGAATATCAGCAACAAGAAAGCTATATCAGCCATCGAGCCGGCATTTATTTCAGGTGTTGAACGTTTCTTTTGAGCCATTTAATTAAAGTTGTTTTATTAAGCTGCTAATACTACTGTATATGTATGATAATACGCCTAAAACAATCAATATAAACACGGTATTTATAACACCGCCGATAAGTTTTGATTTTGAAGCTGTATCAATTCCCATTGCTTCTGTAGCTCTTGTTACCTCATCCCCGGCTATAGCATAGCCGATACCAAAAATAACCAAAAGTACTCCTGCGCCTATAAGCGATTTAACAAACCCTTTAGGATTAGCCAGAATAGCCAACACAGGTGAAGCCAAAAATGTAGATAGTATTATAAGAACTAATAAACCAATAGTAAAGTTCAATAAAATTGATGTCCCTAGTTCTACATTTTCAGAAATAAATATTTGCGAAAACCCTATTATGGCAACTATTAGCACAATTGCATAAAACACAAGGGTTAATATTCTTTTTATAGACATATATTATTCTATTTAAAGAGTTAAAATTTTATTATTTATTCTTTTTTACCATCATGTCTATCAAAGTGATAGAAGCATCTTCCATAGTATTTACCATAGAATCTACTTTAGTTACAATGGCGTTGTAGAATATTTGAAGTATGATAGCTACGATAAGACCCGCAACCGTTGTTAAAAGTGCTATTTTAATACCACCCGCTACAACCGCCGGAGAAATATCACCCGCAGAAGCAATATCGTCGAAAGCTTGAATCATACCTACAACCGTACCCAAGAAACCAAGCATTGGAGCCAGGGCGATAAATAAGCTTAACCAAACCAATCCTTTTTCCATCTGACCCATTTGTACTGAACCATAAGAAACTACTGATTTTTCAACCACTTCAATACCTTCATCAGCACGGTCTAAACCTTGGTAGAAGATAGAAGCTATAGGTCCGCGAGTATTACGGCAAACCTCTTTTGCAGCATCAACACCGCCTGTATTTAAGGCATCTTCAACACTGGTTAAGAATTTGTTGGTGTTTGTGGTAGAGAACATTAAAGTAATAATTCTCTCAATAGCGATAGCTAAACCAAGAATTAAACATATCAATACGGGGGTCATCCATTTTACATCACCCTCAATAAATTTTTGCTTAATTACTTGAAGCCCTGATGCTTCTTCTCCATCTTCTTTTGCAGGTGCTTTTTCTTCTGAGCCTTCTTCGGCATCACCTTCTTCTTTTTCAGCAGGGGCAGCAGTAGCAGCCGCATTAGAGTCTGTAGTTCCTTCAGTTGCTGCAGCGGCAGCTGTGTCTTCATTCCCTTCAGCAGGTTGTGCAATTACCATTGTAGCTTGTGAAAGCATCATTCCAAAAGCCAGTAATAACGCGAATAGTTTTTTCATACAAACGAGTAAGTTTAGTTTTATTGTAGTTGTGGCAAAAATAGAAAAATTTACTATACCGCATATTAAATCATAGTTTTATTTTGGTTTTAGTGCATTCTTCTTTTAAAGCCTTCGGTTTTTAACTTCTTTTGTTTTGTAAACGCGTATGGCTAAAATACAAAAGTCATTTTTTTGTCAGAATTGTGGCGCACAGACTGCCAAATGGATTGGGAAATGCCCTAGTTGCGGGGAATGGAACACCTATGTAGAAGAGATTATCCAAAAAGATAAGCCTGCCTATAAAAAGTCTTACAAAGAAACTTCGCACAGTAAAAAATCGGTTTCCGTGCCTATACAAAATGTTGAGGCGCTTAGCGGGCATCGCATCCCAACGCCTGATAACGAGTTAAACCGGGTATTGGGCAGCGGTATAATGCCGGGTAGCTTAATATTGTTGGGCGGTGAACCGGGTATTGGTAAAAGTACCTTGTTATTACAAATGGCACTGAAAGCCAACTTTAAAGTACTATATATAAGCGGTGAAGAAAGTGCTGTGCAAATAAAAAACCGAGCAGACCGTATTAGTATAGCCAATGAAAACTGTTTTGTATTTACTGAAACTTCGCTTGACGATATTTTTACTACCATAAAAGAAGTACAGCCCGATGTTGTGGTGGCTGACTCTATACAAACGCTACATTCGTCATTAGTAGATAGCACCCCGGGGAGCATTAGCCAAATAAAAGAATGCTCGGGCGAGTTATTACGCTTCGCCAAAGAAACGCATACCCCTGTTTTTCTTATCGGACATATAACTAAAGATGGTAGCATAGCAGGCCCTAAGATATTAGAGCATATGGTAGATACTGTATTGCAGTTTGAGGGCGACCGCCACAATACCTATCGTTTGCTGCGTACCACAAAAAACCGTTTTGGCTCAACCTCAGAATTGGGCATTTATGAAATGATACAAAGCGGTTTGCGCGAAGTGAGCAACCCCAGTGAAATTCTTATCACCCAAAAAGAAGACCACCTAAGCGGTATAGCTATTTGTGCTTCGCTAGAGGGGGCAAGACCACTGCTTATAGAAACCCAAGCCTTAGTAAGCAGTGCCGTATACGGTACACCCCAACGAAATAGTAACGGGTTTGATTTGCGAAGGCTAAATATGTTGCTAGCGGTTTTAGAAAAACGCTGTGGTTTTAAACTGGGCATGCAGGATGTATTTATAAATATAGCAGGCGGTCTAAAAATTGAAGACCCGGGCACTGACTTAGCCATAGTTTCTGCCATACTTTCTTCTTATGAAGACGTTAGTATATCGCCCAAAACTGCATTTGCTGCCGAAGTAGGTTTAAGCGGAGAAATACGCTCGGTAACCCGCATAGAGCAACGTATTATGGAAGCTGAAAAACTGGGCTTTGATACTATATTTATATCTAAGTACAATCAAAAAGGCTTAGAGTTAATTAAACCTAAAATAAAAATAGAGGCAGTAGGCAAAATAGAAGAAGTTTTTGAACTGCTGTTTGGATAAAACTTATGGAACAACGATTAACAATTGTAGGGCTGGGTGTTGATGATTTAACAACTTCAAACACCTTTTATGAAGAAACTTTTGGGTGGAAAAAACTATCCAGTAGCAACGAGAGTATCAGCTTTTTTCAGCTTAACGGGATATTGTTATCACTATACCCCAGAGAAAAACTGGCTGAGGATGCCCAAGTGAACCATGAAGGCAGTGGTTTTAAAGCCTTCTCTTTAGCTTATAACACCAGAACCAAGGAAGAGGTGGATGAAGTAATAAATACTTTAAAAGCAAAAGGTGTTAAAGTGGTAAAAGCTCCCGAAAAAGTGTTTTGGGGTGGTTACAGCGGCTATATTGCCGACCCTGACGATAACCTATGGGAAATTGCTTACAACCCCTATTTACCTTTAGACGAGAAAGGAAATGCTGTTGAAACACCTTAACATTACTATATCAGGAAGAGTGCAAGGCGTTTGGTTTAGAAAATATACCGAAAGTAAAGCCAATGAGTTAGGCATAAAAGGGTTTGTGCGCAATGAAGCTAACGGTAATGTATATGTTGAAGCAGAAGCCGAGCAAGCAGTATTAGATAAATTTATTGCTTGGTGCTATGTAGGCTCTCCCTTATCCTCTGTAAAAGAAGTGAAATGGGAAGAGGGTGAGATAAGAGGTTTTAAGGCATTTAGTATTAAATAATCTTTTACACTCCTATTTCAAGTAAATCGGCAAATATCTGAGATAGTAATTCTTGTCTTTACCATTTTGAGTTTCAAATAGCTCATGACTGATGTATTTATCTTTTATAAATATTGGTTGATATATCTCGAATCTTGTCGACTCATCATAACTTTCACTATCGAAGTACATTATTATCATAACGCAATCGTTTTCATTTGTGATTTTGCATGATGTATTTGAATCATCAAAAACATATTCTCTAACAACTACTTTCCTTTTTTCGTAACCGATTTGTGTCCTAAAGTTAGAGTTATCATCAACTAACTCCCGGTTCCCATAATGCTCTATCATCCTTCCCTTTTCATCGTACATTCTGTAAGTAAATCCATTAAAAGTTACTTTCACTTGTCCATTCGGATACTTTTTTTTGACTACTTCTTTACGCTTTTCATTTTGTGAGGAGCAGCCAATACTTAATACTACAATCAAAAGAATTATAAGCTTCGTTTCAAAAGCTTTTTCCTTACTTAGAATAAGTGTTGCCATTCTCATCTCTTAGCTTTTTTAATCACTTTCTATATTCTCAACTAAAACCATTATAGAATAACCCCCAATGGTTTTGGTGCAAAAGCGAGGCGCAACGGCAAAAAGCATTTTCCTAAACACGTTTACTATACCCTGTTTAAAAGATTTATGTTTAAAAGAAGGTGGGGTATATTTCTTATCCAATACTTTATATCCGTAGTCTTGTAAAACACTTAGAATAAAGTCTTCGGTAAAGTTATGAATATGCCCTATTCTGCTTTTGGTTTCCAGCAACATCCCTTCCCTAAACAAACTCCACATACACATGTCTAAAGGGATATGGAAAACGGTATGCTTTCCCATTCCTTTTATCTTTTCTAAAAATTCAAAGTAGTTTTCCAAATGCTCAATCACATCCATTACCAAAACCAACTCGTAGCTGTGTTTGTTGGGGTCTTGGGTAATATCCTTTAACTCAACTTTTAGGTTTTTGTTTTCTTTTTTCTTAGCAATTTCAATAGCCTGTGGCGATATGTCATAACCCCAAAACTTAGTGCGGTTGGGCATTTTTTTAGAAAGTTGTACCAGTATTTCAGCACTGCCACAACCAATTTCGGCAATTGTAGCAGGCAATATTTTTTGGCGCTTTAGTAAATCTAAAATGTTCTCAGCTTTTAGCGGAGCATCCTCCTCATGCCAAGTAGGATTATTCTCTAAATAAGTACTGTCGGTATATATCGAACTCATTTCTCAAAATCAAACATACGCGATTCAATACTTTTCTTAGCAAACTTGTAGCAACAAATAAAAAACTTTACCCTCTTTCAAGAATTGCTATTTTTGCTCTCCTTCAAAATTCAGAGAAATGAAAAAACTACTGTTTATACTTATCGCTTTTGTTAGTACTGCCCCTCTTGTTGCACAAGATTTTGTTTGCCGCCCGCATGATGTTGGTGCGCGTCCACGCCAACACAATGTAGATATTATAAAAATGAGTCTTGAGGTAAGCTTTGTTCCGGAGCAAAAACTGGTAAAAGGTAAAGTAAGCCACTTATTTACCCCCTTACAGAAAAAAGTAGACAGTATATTTTTCGATGCTCCGAAAATCAGAATACAAACAGCCACTTTAGATGGTAAAGCCCTTAAGTTTACTACTGATGACAACGGGGTTACGGTTTTTCCATCAAGTCCGCTTACTTGGGATAAACAGCACACTATTATTTTTGAATACGAGGCGAACCCCAAACGAGGTATTTACTTTATAGGTTGGGAATTGCCAGAGGATGCTACCAACACCAACCCATGGCGTATTCGCCGCCAGATATGGACACAAGGACAAGGCATTGATAACCGCCATTGGATACCCATGTATGACGATGCTAACGACAAGTTTATTACCGAAACTAAAATCACTTTCGATAGTAAATACCAAGTACTTTCTAACGGCAATAAGCTAAAAGAAAAAGACAACGGTAACGGTACTAAAACTTGGCACTATGCTATGACCAAGCCCCACGCAGGTTATTTATTAATGCTGGGCATTGGCAAGTACAAAATAATGAAGCGCAAAACCTCGCGAGGCGTGCCTTTGAACTTCTATTACTACCCTGATTTAGAAGACCGTGCAGAGCCGGTATACCGCCACAGTGAGTATATGTTCGCCTTTTTGGAGAAAGAAACAGGAGTGCCTTATCCATGGGAAAGCTATTCTCAAATAATGGTACAAGACTTTATTTACGGGGCAATGGAAAATACCACAGCCACTATATTCGGAGACTTTTTTAACGTTGATAAACGCGCTTACTTAGACCGTAATTATGTAGGCGTGAACTGCCACGAGCTAACTCACCAATGGTTTGGTGATATGATTACGCATCGCAGCCGCGCCGATATTTGGTTGCACGAAAGTTATGCTACCCACTACCCTAAAGTGATGAAGTTGCGCATGGAAGGTGAAGCAGCCTACCAGTGGGCACACTACGCAGAAATGCAACGCGCTTTGGCAGCAGGTAAAAAAGATAATTACCCTGTGCGTCATTCACAAGGAGGCTCATCGCGTTGGTACCCCAAAGGTTCTGTAGTTATCTCAATGTTGAAAGATGTTTTAGGGGAAGAGAGTTTTAATAGAGTAATAAAACATTATTTAAACAAGCACGCTTACCAAAACGTTGAAACCAACGATTTATACCAAGCTATACAAGATGTATTGGGAGAAAGTCCCGACTGGTTCTTTAACCAATGGATATATAACGGAGGCGAGCCTCATTATAAAGTAAGTTGGGAAGATGTTACTTCAAAAGGTTCTCGTAAAACGCGTATAGTAGTAAGCCAAATCCAAGAGCAAAACCAATGGGTGGGCTTGTTTAAAATGCCAATAGATATTGAGGTGTATTACAAAGACGGCTCAGATATCCGCCAAACCGTTTGGGTAGAAAAAGAAACAGAGATAATTGATATACCTAACCAAAAAGGACAAGATGTTTTGTTTGTTGTTTTTGATGCAGGAAACAAGGTGCTTAAAAACGTAACCTTTGAAAAAGGTTTTAATGAGTTGGCATTACAAGCCTTGAATGCCCGTGAACCAATAGACCGTTTTTTAGCGCTTGAAGCTCTTCGTGATACTGATTTTGATACCAAGAGAGGACTTTTGCATAAAGTTTATGATAATGAGAAGTTCTATGGTTTACGTGCTGAAGCAGCAGGACAATTTGTAAACGATAGTGGTAGTTACCAATACATTAAAAAAGCATTGTTAGACAAGAATGTAAACGTGAGAAAAGCCGTAATTAATAGTGTTGAAGAAATACCCTTCCCTTTAATTAATGAGTTTGAAGCCTTGCTCACAGATTCATCATACAACGTAATAGAAACCGCGCTTACAAAGCTTTCGCGTGATTTTGAGGGAGTAAACGAGCGTTTCCTAAACAAAACCAAAGATGTATTGGGCATGCACAATGCTATACGCATACTTTGGCTGGAAAAAATGGGCAGCAATGTAATGACTTCAAAACCCGAACACTGGCGGCAACTGGTTGCCTTTGCAGGACCAAGGTATGAATTTAGAACCCGCCTAAAAGCCTTTGAAGCACTTGAAAGAATTAATCTGTTTAATGCTGTTCTGTTTCAAAACGCTTTAGATGCTGCCACTTCTGAAAATAGAAGGTTGGCAGGCCCTGCTTTTTCATTTTTAGAGTTTATAGCCCAAAGCTCAACATACAAAACCATAATGCAAGACTATGTAAACCTTAACACTCTAAACAGTGATGAGCAAGCCATAGTTGACCGTTTGGGACTAAAATAAAAATTATTGACACCCGAAAAACGCACCGCCTACCTGCAAATGCACACCGCTGTGTTTTTGTGGGGTTTCACAGCCATTTTAGGTAAGTGGATAAGCTTAACCGAAGTACCCTTAGTTTGGCATAGGGTATGGATTACAGCTGTTGGGCTGCTTTTTTTGCCGGGGGTAGTAAAAGGGTTGCGTACTTTCGGCACCCGAAATGTTTTGTTGTTTGCAGGTATTGGGTGTTTAATAGCGCTGCATTGGGTATTTTTTTATGGCTCAGTTAAGTATAGCAATGTATCCATAGCGTTGAGCGGACTTGCTACTACTTCGCTATTCACTTCATTTATTGAGCCTTTGTTTTTTAAAAAACGTGTCCGCCCTGTTGAAGTAGTTTTAGGTTTAATAGTTATAGTAGGCATTTATGTAATTTTTGACACAACCCCCAACTATTATTTATTAGGCTTTGGGATGGGTTTATTTGCGGCACTGGTAGCAGCAATATTTTCTTCCCTCAACAAAAAGTATATCGAAAAAGGCGACCCGAAATCTATAACCGTAGTAGAAATGACAAGCGGGTTTTTGCTATTATCTATAGTAATGCCCTTTTATTTACAGTGGTTCCCCGAGGCAACTATTGTCCCTCAATTGGATGACTGGGGTTACCTTGTAGTTTTGGCTTTGTTATGTACAGCCTTTACCATGGTTATCTCACTTAAAGCATTAAAACACCTTACCGCCTTTGCCGCCAACTTATCGCTAAACTTAGAGCCTGTGTACGGTATCATTTTGGCGTGGCTTATATTTAGTGAGAACAAAGAACTATCGCCTAATTTTTATATTGGTGCACTTATCATAATTGGTGGTGTTTTACTACACCCTGTTTTAGAAAACGAAAAAATAAAAAGTAAGGTAAGAGAACTGTTAAGTAGATAAAAGAAAAATCTATCCATCTCTAAATCGACAAATCCATTAAAACTTCTACTTTTGCATACTATGCAAGGCGAGCTAAAAATATACAATACCTACACCCGTAGTTTAGAGACTTTTACACCCATTAAACCCCCGTTTGTGGGTTTGTATGTGTGTGGACCTACGGTATATGGTCCGCCACATTTGGGGCATGCTCGCGGTCCTGTAACTTTCGATGTAGTACACCGCTACCTAAAGCATTTAGGCTATCGCGTACGCTATGTGCGCAATATTACCGATGTTGGGCATTTGGTTGGTGATGCCGATGAAGGCGAGGACAAAATTGCTAAAAAAGCCAAGGTAGAGCAGTTGGAACCTATGGAAATTGCCCAGCAATACACCAACAGCTACCATAACGAAATTGGGAAACTAAACGTAATCCCTCCTAGTATAGAGCCTTTAGCTTCGGGGCATATACCCGAACAAATAGAAGCCGTGCAGAAAATTTTGGATGAAGGCTTAGCCTATGAAGTAAATGGCTCGGTATATTTTGATGTAATTAAATACAACGAAACCAACGACTATGGCAAGCTATCAGGCAGAGTTTTAGAAGACCTGATTGCAGGCGCAGGAAACGAAACCCGCCAATTGGAAGGACAGGATGAAAAACGTAACCCTGCTGATTTTGCCATTTGGAAGAAAGCAGCCCCTGAACATATAATGCGCTGGAACTCGCCTTGGGGAGAAGGTTTCCCCGGCTGGCATTTGGAATGCTCTGTAATGAGTACCAAGTATTTGGGTGAAGAGTTTGATATTCACGGCGGCGGTATGGACTTATTGTTCCCTCACCACGAAAGTGAAATAGCCCAAAGTACCGCTTGCAACCACAAGCACCCTGCCCGTACTTGGATGCACCATAATATGATTACCATTAACGGGCAAAAAATGGCAAAGTCGCTAAACAACGGTATTAACCTAGGCGATTTTTATGAAGGCAATCACCATTTGTTAGAGAAAGCGTACAGCCCCATGACGCTAAAGTTTTTTATGCTGCAGGCACATTATCGCGGTACTTTAGATTTTAGTAATGAAGCACTACAAGCCGCCGAAAAAGGCTTAACAAGACTGTTTAATGCTTACAAACTAATTGACGGGTTAAAAACTGCTGATAGCTCAACATCCAACATTCAGCAGATAATAGACAACGCCTATGCAGCAATGAACGAGGACTTTAATACCCCAATAGTAATTGCACAATTGTTTGAAGGTGCACGAATAACTAACAGTGTAAACGATGGCAAAGAAACTCTTACTGCCGATGATAAAGAGTTATTGAAAAAATTGTTCGATACTTTTTTGATTGAAGTATTGGGTTTGCAAGCCGAAGAGCAAGGTAATGAGGCTTTGGTAGGTGATTTGATGGAGTTAATCATCACCCTACGCAAAGAAGCCCGCGACAAAAAAGATTGGGCAACCAGTGATATTATCCGCGACCGCTTGAAAGATGCCGGTGTACAACTGAAAGATGGCAAAGAAGGCACTACTTTTAGTTTAGATAACTAAAACTCTCCGTCATTACGAGGAGGAACGACGAAGTAATCTTTAAGGCTGCTCAATAAACTTCATAAGTCATCATAATGATGGGTAGCTATCATCTTGAGCTAAGTTGAAGGAGTGCACAAAAAAGTAAGTATTCACTCACTTTTGGCAAAAAACAGCTGTTTTGTCAAATTTTACATAACAAAAAAGTGAGTACTCGCTCACAAAACATAAAATAGCCCAATAACTGCATAAATATTGCGTTATTTGTGCTAATGTCATTCCGTGTAAAAATCATTAGCATCGTTTTGTTTGCAGCTATTGCTGTAGCCGGCTGTAAATCTGATAAACCTAAAAAAACAGAAGAAGTAAAAGACACTTCTACAGAAGCGGCTCCGAAAGCACCCATACAAAGACCCGATTTTAGTGGCGATAGTGCTTATATGTATGTGCAAAAACAGGTCGACTTTGGTCCACGTGTACCGGGCACTACACCGCATGCCAAATGTGCCCAGTTTTTATATGATGAGCTTTCGCGCTTTGCCGATAATGTTATACTACAACAAGGACAGGCAACCACGTTTGATAAGACAAAAATTACTATAAAAAACATTATTGGTGAGTTTAACCCTGAAGCCAAGCAACGTATTTTATTGTTTGCCCACTGGGATACCCGACCATTTGCTGATGAAGACACCAAAGACCAGGATAAACCCATTTTAGGTGCTAATGATGGCGGCAGTGGCGTAGGAGTATTGCTTGAAGTAGCCCGCCAACTTAGCATAAAAAAGCCGGCTTGGGGAGTAGACATTATATTTTTTGATGCCGAAGACTGGGGCAGTGCAACTGTACCTGACTCGTATTGTTTAGGCTCACAGTTTTGGGGCAAAAACCCGCACAAAAAAGGATATACCGCCAATTATGGCATTTTACTGGATATGGTAGGTGCTTCTGATGCTACTTTTTTAATGGAAGGCGTATCAAAACAAATTGCACCACATGTTTTAGATAAAGTATGGACTACCGCCAACAGTCTGGGCTACTACGGCAAGTTTTTGTACAGAGACCAAACCGGAATAACAGACGACCATTACTACGTATACCAATACACCAAAATACCCAGTATAGATATTATACATGTGCAACCGGGAGGCAGTTTCGGCAGCTTTTGGCATACACATAATGACAACATGAGTATTATAGATAAAACTACTTTGCAAGCTGTTGGTGAAACATTGCTTAAAGTAATTTATAGTGAAGAGTAATGAAGGTTGCTCCAAAAAAACATCTGGGTCAGCACTTTTTAAAAGACGAAAGTATAGCCCGAGATATAGCAGAAAGCCTAACGGGTAATGGCTACGATACTGTGCTTGAAGTAGGACCCGGTATGGGAGTACTTACACAGTTTTTGTTGAAGGATAAGCGTTTTACCACCTGGGCAACCGAAGTAGATGCTGAAAGTATAATCTATTTAAATGAGCATTTTCCGGAGCTAACACCGCGACTTAGCAACGATGATTTTTTAAGGCTTAAACTCGACCAAAAGTTTGATAAACCTTTTGCCATAGCGGGAAACTTTCCTTACAACATCAGTAGTCAAATCATGTTTAAGATGCTCGACTATAAAGAGCAGATACCTGAGTTAGTGGGCATGTTTCAAAAAGAAGTTGCCGAACGTTTTAATGCCAAGCCACGCACTAAAGCCTACGGAATACTGTCGGTACTGCTTCAAACGTATTACAATACAGAATATCTTTTCACTGTTGAGCCGCATGTGTTCAATCCTCCGCCAAAAGTAAAATCAGGCGTAGTAAGGGTCATACGCAACCAACGCAAAACATTACCTTGTGGTGAGGGTTTATATAAAGACATTATTAAAACAGCATTCAATCAGCGCAGAAAAATGCTTCGCAACAGTTTAAAAAAATTTAACCTGCCCGATGAAGCATTGGAAGTAAGCGAATTTGTTAAATTGCGTCCTGAAGAATTAGATATCGAAGGTTTTATTCGCCTTACCCAATGGGTAGAAAGCAATAGAAAAGAATAAACAACCCAGCTATGTCTGACCTGCTAACCAAAAACCTGAAAGAAAATATAGAGGAAGCTCTAGAGCAAGGGAATATGGAGCAGGTGCGCTTACACCTTGACGAACTATACCCTGAAGATATAGCAGAACTATCCTATTCACTTTCAGCAGAAGAGATGCAAGACATCTTAGATATGCTTGAGGGTACAGAAACCATAAAAACAATACGTTCACTGGATGAAGATGAGCGCACAAAAATTCTAAAACTATATAGCCCCGACCATATTGCCAAAGAGTTTGTAGATAATATGGACTCTGACGATGCGGCTGACATGCTGAATGAGCTGCCGGCAGCACTTACCGAAGAAGTTATTGCTTTAATGAGTGATGAGGAGCAAGCCAAAAACGTTACCTCATTACTCCGTTATAAAGATGATACCGCAGGCGGTTTAATGGCAAAGGAGCTAATTGCCGTAAATATTGATTGGACGCTGGCCGAATGTGTTGAAAAAATACGCGAGCAAGCTGAAGATGTAGAGCGGGTATACTCTGTTTATGTAGTAGACAGTAAAAACCGTTTGCGGGGCATAGTATCCCTAAAAAACCTGATACTGCACCCTGCCTATGTAAAAGTAGAGAATATTTATAACCCCGATATTCAAGAAGTAACCACACACACATCAGGCGAAGAAGTTGCCCAGATAATGAATAAATACGACTTGATAGCACTACCTGTGGTTGATGTTTTGGGCAGATTAATGGGACGAATAACTATTGACGATGTGGTAGAATTTATAAAAGACGAAGCCGATAAAGACTACCAATTACTATCAGGTATTAGTGAGGATGTTGAGCTTACCGATAAAGTATGGGTGCTTAGCAGGGCAAGGCTACCCTGGTTGCTAATAGGCTTGTTAGGAGGCATTGCCAGTAGCAGAGTTGTTGGGCTATATGAGGGAGAGCTAATTATCCATCCGCAAATGGCCTTTTTTATGCCATTAGTCGCTGCTATGGGTGGTAATGCGGGTGTACAATCCTCGGCTATTGTAGTGCAAGGTTTGGCAAACAACACTATGGGTACTAAAGACATAATGCCTAAGCTAGGCAAAGAGTTTTTGGTAGCATTAATAAACGGCTTAATTTGTTCGTTGGTAATTTTAGGATATAACCTATTTATTGGCAGCCCCAAAGACTTAAGCTTCACTGTGGGTATAGCATTACTATCAGTTATTATTTTTGCATCAGTTTTAGGGATGATTGTTCCTTTATTGCTGGATAAAGCAAAAATAGACCCTGCTTTGGCCACAGGCCCCTTTATTACAACCACTAACGATTTGCTGGGTTTAGGTGTGTATTTCACCATTGGTCAACTATTGCTGTAGCTCTTATCTAAAAAACTTCAAATTCAAACAAATTTTTGTTATATATGTATATATACCTACTACCCTGTTAGAACAACCTATAATGGAAAAAGACGATTTTAAATCCCTTTGCCTAAAATATGGCGGAGAACTTATATGCCTGCATGAAGCTATAGGGACATACATTGAAGTAAGTCCTTCAATTGAAAAAATTGCAGGTTATACCCCACAAGAACTAGTAGGCAAAAACCCTTATGATTATTTTCATGATGAGGACAAGGAATATATAGAAAAAACAGGGCACTTACCCTCTCTGAGAGGTAAATCCGACACCGTTACCGTTTACCGCTTCAGAAAAAAAGACGGTACGTTCATTTGGTTTGAATCTGAAACCATACCATTAAAAGATGAAGAAGAGAATATTACCAATGTGCTCACCATAACCAAAGATATTACTGAAGTTAAATCAAAGCTCGACTTTCTATACAAAGAAGAAGTACTATGGGAGGAGACAGGGCGTTTAGCCAAACTTGGGGCATGGGAACTAGACCTTGAAACCATGACCCCAATATGGAGTAAAACTACTTACGATATACATGAAGTTCCTTACGACCAGCAACCTGTACTTGAAGAAGCAATTAACTTTTATGCAGAAGAAGCAAGACCTGTAATAGAGAAGTTAGTGCAAGAAGCTATTGAATTTGGAAAACCATGGGACAAGCAGCTTCCGTTTATAACGGCAAAAAGAAATAAAATATGGGTTAGAACTATAGGTCGGCCTGAAATAAGACTAGGAAAAACTATCAAGTTGTATGGTATTTTTCAGGACGTTACCAAAGAGATAGAAACACGTAACCAGCAAAAAGAACTGATAGACCAGCTTACAAGCCAAAAAAAGCAATTGCAAGAGTTTAATCAAATAGTTTCGCATAACCTCAGAAGTCCCATTTCAAGCCTAAATACATTATTGCATTTTTTTGATGAAGCTGACGATGATGAAGAGAAAGAAGAGATTGTAGATAACATAAAACAGGCAAGCAATTCGTTAAACGCTTTACTGGAAGATTTGGTTGAGGCTGTAAAAATTATTTCTGATGATTCAGTAGAATATGAAATGGTGAATATTGAGCATGTAGTAGAGAAAACAAAGCAGCTTTTAAAAGGCACCATTAAAGAACTTAACGCAGAAATAACTTTAGATACTACTGCATGGGAAGAAATAAAGTATCCGAAACTTTACTTTGAAAGTATTATACTTAATTTGCTGAGCAATGCACTTAAATATCACTCTACGGAAAGGGCACCAAAGGTTAAAATAATAACAACCATTGAGGACAATAAAAAAGTACTAAAAATTAGCGATAACGGTTTGGGAATAAATCTTAAGCGTTATGGTGAAAAAGTATTTAAATTGCATAAAACTTTTCATAGAAACCGCCCCGGCAAGGGGCTGGGATTATTTATGACAAAGAACCAAGTTGAAGCCACAGGAAGTAAAATTTCAATTGAAAGCGAAGAAGGAAAAGGAACAACATTTACCATAATATTTAAAAAATAATTATTCAAAATGAAAACAGATGTAATAAGCATAATAGATGATGATAGCATCTACAAATTCACTATCATCAAAACCATAGAGTCTGTGAACATTGCAAAAAAAATTCACGTATTCAACGACGGTGAAGAAGGACTAAGGTTTTTAACCAATAATATTGAAAAGGAAAACGACCTGCCTGATGTTATTTTCTTAGATTTAAACATGCCTTATATGGACGGCTGGGAATTTTTAGAAGAGTTTGCCCTGCTAAAAAGCAAGCTTCCCAAAGAAATTGTAATATATGTAGTAAGCTCATCTGTATCAGAGCTAGATATACAAAGAGCCAAAGAAATTTCTGATGTGGCGGCATATATGGTAAAACCAATTACTACCGATAAGTTTAAAACTTTAATAGAAGGGCTTCAAGAGTTATAATTTAGAGTTTATTACTTAAGTGCGTAGCAAAAAAAATCAGTTATCTTGCGCCACAAATAACAGCTATGCATACGCAAGCCAACATTCTCTCATACATTAAGCAAAAAACTGCCAAAGGAGTAAAACAACTGGCGGTACTTATAGACCCTGATTTTGAAGAAGGGCTGCACAAAACTATCGACATCTGCAACAGAACACAGGTAGATTATATATTTGTTGGGGGCAGCTTAGTTACTGAAGGAAATATAGACCGCTGCGTAGCCACCATAAAAGAAAATACAGATATTCCTGTTTTGCTTTTCCCGGGCAGCAGTACCCAACTTACCGAAAAGGCCGATGCTTTACTTTTACTATCATTAATCTCAGGCAGAAACCCCGATTTATTAATAGGAAGACATGTTGAAAGTGCGCCGTTTATAAAACAATCGGGCTTAGATGTTATACCCACAGGGTATATGCTTATTGATGGCGGTAAAATTACTAGTGTTCAATACATAAGCAATACTTTACCTATACCTGCTGATAAGCCTGATATTGCTATGGCAACGGCTATGGCAGGAGAGCTTTTGGGCTTACAACTAATTTTTATGGATGCAGGCAGTGGTGCAGCCACCCCCATAAACGACGACCTTATTACCCGAGTAAAAAAATCTATAAATGTGCCTTTGGTAATCGGTGGAGGCATTCGCACCGGTAAACAGGCACTAACCGCATGGAATGCAGGGGCAGATATTGTAGTTATAGGGAACGCAGTAGAAAAAGACAAAACCCTTATTGAGGAACTTTCAGAAGCTGCCGCCGAATGGCAGGTTTAGCAGATTTTTGCACTTTAAAATCTTAACTATCAAAAAATATGGAACAACCAAAAACTACTACAACCCTTCTTCTTGATGCTGCAACGTTAATGGCTAAGATGCCAAAAGAGGGTAAAATTTGGATTAACAATCAAGCGATGCAACCTGGAGGGGTGTTAAGGCTTGGAAGAGAAGAAATAAAGAGAGGAGAAGGAATTTATCAAACCTATGTTGGTGATCAACTTACTTATGCACCTCCACAAAGCGCCTTTGGACGTATTTATTTAGAGGTTAGTTGGGGCTATGTAGGCGAATAAGCTTTAAATTATTTCTTTAACAATAGCCACTGAATAATGGCTGGCTACATTGCGTATAAACGCGGGGAAGTCTATATGTGCATTATCATCTGCTACATCTGATATTATCCTGATGATGTTAAAAGGAATACCATACTCATAACACACTTGCGCAACAGCAGCACCCTCCATTTCTACGCAAAATACTTTGGGCAAAGCAGCCAGTAACTCATTTTTTTGCGCTGTTGTATTAAAAAATTTATCGCCGCTGGCAATATCACCCAAATAAACTTTAGGTTCATGAATATTATACTGGCTTAACTCATTTGCATCAACTCCATTAATTAATTGCTCTTTATTTTGAAGTAGAGTTATTGCCTCAAACGCATTTTTTCTAAAAGCTTCATCCGTTTCAAAAAAGGTTTTACCCAACAAAGGAATTTCAAACTGTTTCATTAAGGGGCGCGCATCCATATCGTGCTGGTAAAGCTTACCACCAACAACAACATCACCAACATTTAATTCATGGTGAATTGCCCCGGCAACCCCTGTAAATAAAAGTTGTGATGGGCTGTAACGGTTAATTAAATGGGTAACTGTGGTAGCGGCAGCAACTTTCCCCCAACGAGAAAATACTATAACAGCATCCTTCCCAAACAGTTTGCCTTTATAGTAGGTACGTTGTCCTGCATCTTCTGCAACAACATTTTCCATATTAGCTACCAAACCTTGCACCTCCTCGTGCATTGCACCCATTATTGCTATCATAGGGCAAATATATGGTTCCGTTTCATTACAGAATACTAAGTGCTTTAGTATCTTTGCCGCCCAATGCAAGAAGGCTTTTACAACGGCACAGTAACAAAAATTATAAATGAGTCTCCAACAGTAAAAAGGTATTTCATTACTATTGAAGGAGTTGAAGCTTTTGATTTTCTTCCCGGGCAGTTTGTAATGTTAGACTTGCCCATACAGCATGAGTTTACAACCCGCAGTTACTCCATAGCATCTGCCCCTAAAGATAATGAAATAGAATTGTGTGTAGTGTTGAAGGAAGACGGGCAAGGGACACCCTACTTATTCAAAAATATAAAAGTAGGTAGCAAGCTAAAGGTTTCAGAACCTCAAGGACGATTTTATTTAAAACAACCTATTGAAACAGACCTTTGCCTAATAGCCACAGGCACAGGTGTAGCCCCTTTGCGAAGCATGCTCAATTCAATTTTTAATAATAACATCCCACATAAAAACCTGTATTTAATATTTGGCAACCGCACGGAGAGAGAGATTTTATATAGAAAAGAGTTTGAAGAGCTAGAAAAGCAATACCCTGAATTTAAGTTTCTTCCCACATTATCGCGTGAAGAATGGAGCGGAGCAAAAGGGTATGTACATCCCATTTATCAAAGATTGTTTAATGGAAGCCAACCTGTTGTTTTTTATATCTGCGGGTGGAGTAGTATGGTAAAAGAAGCTAAAAACAACCTAAAAGCTATGGGATACCGCCGCAAACAAATTAATTTTGAACTTTACGATTAAGTAACCCTAATAATGAACCGCAACCTTAGAGACGGATGGAATTTTGCCAAAAAGCTAACTGCACGCAGGTTGTGGAATGCCTCCAAAATTGTTGCGAGTTACTTTGCTGCAAAAATTACAAAAAAGCCAATCCATTGGGGTAACCCTATCAGTATATCTATAGAACCTACAACATCATGCAACTTACGTTGTCCGCAGTGCCCTAGCGGTTTACGCTCGTTTAGCAGACCTACGGGTATGTTGCAAGGAGACTTATACAAAAACATACTAGATGATTTGGGCAAAGACCTTACCTACCTAATACTCTATTTTCAAGGCGAACCATACCTAAATACAGGTTTTTTAGATATGGTCAAATATGCCCACGATAAAAATGTTTACACCGCCACCAGCACAAATGCCCACTATTTAAACGATGAAAATGCCCGCAAAACAGTAGAAAGTGGCTTAGACAGGGTAATTATTTCTATTGATGGAGTAACCGAAGAAACCTATAAAAAATACCGCATCGGTGGTAAGCTGGATAAGGTTTTAGAAGGAACCAAAAACCTATCAGAATGGAAAAAGAAACTTAATAGTCCTACTCCCCATATTATATGGCAGTTTATTGTTTTTAGCCATAACGAACATGAAGTACCCGAGGTTAAAAAGCTGGCAAAAGAATATGGCGTGGATGAATTGGGAATTAAAACTGCCCAAATTTACGATTACGAAAACGGGCACGATTTAATACCTGAAAACGAAGAATATAGCCGCTACAAAAAAGTAGCTGCGGGTTTCACCATAAAAAACAAACTCATTAATCATTGTTGGAAGCTTTGGCACAGTTGTGTGGTAACATGGGACGGTCTTATTGTTCCCTGTTGTTTCGATAAAGATGCTACTCACCAATTAGGAGACCTTAAATACAGTACTTTTAAACAAGTTTGGCGCGGCGATAAATACAATTCTTTTAGAAAACAAATACTAAAAGGACGCAAGTATATCGACATTTGCAAAAACTGCACAGAAGGCACTAAAGTGTGGGGCTAGGCTGTTATATATATAAAGTCTGTTTTTTTGCTTATATTTAGGGGCTTTTGTATAAAAAAAATTAATTAAAGCAACATAACACACCACTCTTGTTCTCTCTCTTCCGAAGAACGACTTAAAAGCGAGACACAATGAAAAAACTATTATCATTTTTTATTTTGCTTTTCACCTTGGCTATCACAGGTGAAGTAAATGCTACCCACGTAATGGGTAGTGATATTACCTACAAGTGTTTGGGTAACGGAAGATACGAAGTAACTGCTACCGTATATCGTGATTGTAACGGTGTGCAGCTTAGCAACACTCCCGTTCAAGCACGTTGTAATGCAGGTACCAGGTCTTTTTCACTACCCAAAATTAGTGTTAAAGACATTACAGGTATAGACTCACGCTGCCCTACCCAAAGTAGATGTAGCGGTAGCTATGCTTACGGTATTGAAGAGCATACCTTTAAAGGTATAATAGACTTAAGTGTGCTTAACTGTTGTGAGGTAACCTTAAGCTGGTCTCAATGTTGCCGTAACAGTAACATCTCTACCGGAGCAGCTAACCAGAACTTTTATACCGAGGCTGTATTAAATAAATGCCAAACTCCTTGTAACAGTTCACCTGTATTTACTTCTAAACCTGCTGCCCTTATTTGTGTAGGTCAGGATTTTGTGTTTAACAACGGTGCTCTGGATACTGTAGATGTGGGTGATTCATTATCATATAGACTAGTTGACCCTCTAAGCGGTCAAGGAGCCAAGATATCTTACAGTGGTTCATGGAGTGCTCAACGTCCTATTTCTTTCTTAGGATTCCCTAATGCAGGTCTTAACCAACCCGCTGGCTTCCGTTTAGACCCTGTAACCGGTGACTTAAGCTTCCGTCCTACCGTTCAAAACCAAGTTACTGTTTTGGTACTTGAGGTTACTGAGTGGCGAAAGATTAACGGGGTGATGACCAAAGTGGGTATTACCCGACGGGATATGCAGATTATCGTCGTCCTTGTCCGAACAATAAGGTACCCCGTATTAAGGGACAAAGTGCCATTGCTTGTGCGGGACAACAAACGTGTATTGATATTGAAACTGAGGATAATGATAAGAAGGATACGGTTAAAATTTCCTGGAACAAGGGTATTCGAGGGGCGGTGTTTACACATACCAACGGCTCTAAACGTTTGGCCACGGGTAGTGTCTGCTGGACGCCTACGAATGCTGATGTAAGTAATATCCCTTATACGTTTACCATTACGGCTAAGGATGATGCTTGCCCGTTGGCAGGTCAGTCTATCCGGGCCTTTAGTATTACGGTTCGGGAAAGTCCTGAGGCTACTATCCAATGGACTAAACTGAATTGTGGTTTGGTGGCTGTGGATTATACGCCGAAGAAGAATAATTATCCGGGACTGACGCACGATTGGTTGGTGAAGGATTCTAATAACAGAAATATTGCTTTTGCAAGTAAAAAGCAGGATACAATTCGTATGCAGCCGGGTAAAAACCGTTTGTTTTTAACCTTGCGTACGTCTACGCCTTGTATTAATGCTTTTGTGGATACGATTGATATTGACCCGTTTGTTCAGGTGGATTTACCGTTTGATACTTTGATTTGTGACGGTAATCCGATGACTTTGAATGCGATTACCTGGGACGGTATTCCTCATTATGAGTATACCTGGAGTTCGGGGGATACTTCTTCTAGCGCTATTATTAATCCAGGAGGGGATTCTACGTTCTGGGTGGCTGTAAAAGACCAGGACGGTTGTGAGAATAGTGATACGGTGGATGTATTCTGGAAACCGCTTCCTCCTGTGAGTATCGGTCCGGATCTCCGTATTTGTTATGATGCTATCCAAACTTTGGATGGTGGAAATGATTCTATTCCGTATACGTTCTTATGGAGTAACGGGGATACTTCTCGTTTTACGAATATTTCGGATAGCGGTGAGTATATTTTACAGCTAACGGATAGTTTGGGCTGTAGTAATTACGATACGATGAATTTGTTTGTGAATACGGTGCCTGTGGATGGTGGTCCTAACCAGACTATTTGTGACCAGGATACGGTGTTTATGACGGCTACGGGTGCGGATACGTATGAGTGGTATATTGTTCCTAATTTGAATACACCGGTGTCTACGTTTAACCAGCATAGTTTTGTGGTTACGGGTGACCGTGAGGTGCATATTAAGGCTACCAGAACGTATCAGGGGGTTACTTGTACGAATACGGATACGGTACAGGTTACTAAAAGTGATTTGCCGGAGATTAATTTTGCTCCTGTTTCTGCACGTTGTGTAAATGACCCTCCGTTTAGTTTAACGTCTGAGGCTTTGGTTTGGCCTACGATTACTACGGGTACTTGGGAAGGGGTTGTGAAACCGAGTATTGTTAACGGTGGCTTCTTCTATCCGGATAGTGCGGGTGCTAACCCGGGTGCTCCGGGACCTACTCAACATATGGTGAAATATTCTGTTACGGATAACCAGGGTTGTAAGAATAGCAAGGTGGTGGCTGTGCCTGTAAATCCTTTGCCTATTGCTGAGACTTTGGATGGTAGTTATTGCGGGTATGACGGGGTGATTACTATGGGTAATCATATCGGCCCGAATACGAATCAGTTTAATTCTACTATTGTGTGGTCTTCGCCGAATACGCAAGCTAATAATGCGTTGTCGCCCGGTTTGGGTGGTTACAATTTAGATTTGAGTAAGTTGGCTCAGAAGGCTACGTATAATATGGTTATGCGGGTTACCAGTACGTCTACTAAGTGTATTAATTATGATACGGCTAAGGTTACGGTACGTGAGGTGCCTAATGTGGATGCGGGTATTCCGCCTGCGTTATGCCAAAATGCTTCTGCTGTGGATTTGAATGTGGTGTCGGGTGCTGCTCCTGCGGGGGGTACTTGGTCGCAAAAGCTAGGGGCTATGGGCTTGCAGGGTACTAGTTTTAATCCGGGCTTGTTCCCGTCTACGGCTACGGTTCCTGCAAAAAGCTGGGTATATTATGAGTATGATATTCCGAATAATAATTGTCCGGTAACGGATTCTATGGAGGTTACGATATTCCCTATCCCTCAAACGGCTATTGCGGCTATTCCTAAACAGTGTGAGGATGTTGGATTCTTCTCTGTTACGGCTTACGGTTCTCCTTCTAACGGGGTATGGAGCTCGCAAAACGGTACGGTGAGTGCCGGTGGTCAGTTTGATGCGGGTAATTCGGGTCCGGGTACGTTTGATTTGAAGTATTCGGTAACGAATTTCTACCAGTGTACGGTGGAGGCGAATGGTTCTATTGAGGTGCAGGAAACGCCTACGTTGAATGTTACTGTTCCTCCTGCTGCTTGTGAGGGTGAGCCGTTTAATCTTTCGGCTGCGTATACGGCGGCTACCGGGGTGCAGTGGTCTTCGCAAGGGGATGGTGCTTTTAGCAGTACTACGGCGGATGCGCCTGTGTATACGCCGGGTTCGCAGGATAATGCTACGCAGAAGTTTTCTGTGAGTGTGTTTACTACGAATACTATTGCGAATGATGTGTGTGCACCTGCTTCTCAATCGTTTGATATTTCTATTTATCCTATTCCTACGGCTGAAATTTTACCGCCGCTGGGTGGTTGTGAGCCTAGACCGGTTGATTTTTCTTCGTTGACGGATCAGGCATCTGAGGCGGATTATGTGTGGAATTTCGGGGATCCTGCCAGTGGTGCGAATAATACGGGTTCTAATGCTTCTGAAACGCATGTGTATAATAGTGAGGGTACGTATACGATTACTTTGAGGGTTACGAATAGAAATACGTCGTGTTTCCGTGATGCTACGCCTGTGAATGTTACTATTGATCCTACGCCGTATGCTAATTTTTCTATGTCGCGTGAGGTTACTACGGTGGCGGCTACGGATATTCAGTTTACGAATTTAACTGTGGTGGATGCTCCGGCGAACAGACAAACGCTGGATTATACTTGGGAGTTCGGTGATTTGAGTAATACGAATTCTAAGGCGTTTAGTCCTATGTTTGAGTATCCTACGGATACGGGTACGTATATTGTGCGTTTAACGGCGATTACGGATAAGGGTTGTTCGTCTGAACATTTGGATACGTTGATTATCGGCCCGGATATTACGGTGTATATCCCGAATGCGTTTACGCCTAATTTATACGGGGATGAACGTAATAACAGGTTCTATGTAAGTGCGGAGGGTTATGAGACGTTTGAGGTGTTTGTGTTTAACCGTTGGGGTGAAAAGGTATATTACTCTACGGATATTACTGAGGGTTGGGACGGATTCTTTAAAGGGGAGTTCGCTCAGCAAGATGTGTATACGTATGTGGTGAATGTAACCAGCTTCGCAGGTAAACCATATACATTTAGTGGGACCGTTACTCTTCTACGATAAACTAAAATTTTAATTTTAATTTACTATAATCAAAAACCCCGCTATAGCGGGGTTTTTTGTTGTTAAACACCTTTTAACAAAACGTTGCCTCACAAAGATAATCACGCTTAATTTTTATACGTAAATCCATTGGTATAATAAGGCTGAACACAGACAACAAATTCTTTCTTCAATGTTCTCTTAATTATGAAATCATACAAAAAGCAGAACATTATGAAAAAACTACTAACCGCTTTTATAATATTCTTCTCGCTTTCAATTGCCGGAGAATTAAAAGCAACCCACTTAATGGGTAGCGATATAACCTACAAATGTTTAGGTAATGGGAGATATGAAGTTACAGTTACTGTATATAGAGACTGTAACGGCATACCCTTAAACAACACACCGCTAAGAGCACGTTGCAGTGCAGGGACCAGAACCTTTAATTTAACCAAAATAAGTGTTGAAGATGTTACAGGAATTGGATTGCATTGCCCACAAAAAAGCCGTTGTAGCGGTACATATCCTTACGGTATTGAAGAACATACCTTTACCGCCACTATAGATTTAAGTTCTTTAAACTGCTGTGAAGTTACACTTAGTTGGGAGCAACAGGCAAGAAATTCGGCCATTACTACAGGAGCGGCAAATAGAAACTTCTACACCGAAGCTGTAATAAATAAATGTGTAACTCCCTGTAATAGCTCACCCCGTTTCACCTCTAAACCGGCAGGCTTAGCTTGTCTTGGTCAGGATTTTGAATTTAATAATGGTGCTTCAGATACTATTGATGTGGGGGATTCATTATCATATAAGCTGGTCGACCCACTCCAAGGGCAAGGGTCTAAAATACCTTATGTATCTCCATTTTCAGCACAACGCCCTATAACAACCCTAGGATTTCCAAACATACATTTAAACCGTCCTGCCGGTTTTCATTTTGATGAGGTAACAGGCGATTTATTTTTCCGTCCTGTAAAAGCTAATGAAGTTACTGTAATGGTAATTGAGGTTACTGAATGGAGGAAAATTAACGGGGTGATGACCAAAGTAGGAATTACCCGAAGGGATATGCAAATTATTGTAATTAATTGCGGCAATAACAAAATACCTAGAATTAAAGCCCAAAGCGCTGTTGCCTGTCATGGTCAACAAACATGTATAGATATTGAAACCGAAGACGTAGATAAAGACGATACAACACAAATATCATGGAACAGAGGTATACCCAGAGCTACCTTTACACATAACAACGGTTCAAAACGCTTAGCATCAGGCAGTGTATGCTGGACACCGACCAAAAACGATATTAGTAATATACCTTATTCTTTTACTATTACGGTAAAAGACAACGCTTGCCCTCGCCCGGGCCAATCTATAAGATCATTCAGCATCACTGTACGAGAAAGCCCTGAAGCTCAAATTCAATGGACCAAGCTCGATTGCGGCAAAGTAGCTGTTGATTATATTCCAAATAAAAATAACTATCCCGGGCTACAGCATGAGTGGCTTGTAAAAGATAGTATGAATAGGAATATTGCTTTTGGTATTAAAAAGCAAGATACTTTGCAGCTTCAACCGGGTAATAATCGACTGTTCTTAACATTAAGAACATCTACACCTTGTATAAATGCCATGGTTGATACTATACCTATAGACCCGTTTGTGCAAGTAGATTTACCTTTTGATACTCTTATTTGCGACGGTAACCCTATGACACTAAATGCTATTACATGGGATGGTGTTCCTAAATATGAGTATACATGGAGTTCAGGTGATACGGGAGCAAGTGCAATAATTAACCCCGGTGGCGATTCTACCTTTTGGGTAGCTGTAAAAGACCAAAAAGGGTGTGAAAATAGTGATACGGTAGATGTTTTTTGGAAACCGCTACCTCCTGTAAATATAGGTCCTGATTTAAGAATTTGCTACGATGCGGTACAAACTCTTGATGGCGGAAATGACACCATACCCTACACCTTTTTATGGAGTAATGGGGATACTACCAGATATACCAACATTAGCGACAGTAACCAGTATGTATTGAAACTTACTGACAGCTTGGGTTGCAGTAATTACGACACTATGAATTTATTTGTAAATGAAGTGCCTGTGGATGGAGGTCCTAACCCCTCTGTTTGTGATGGTGATACGGTATTTATGATGGCTACAGGGGCAGATACTTACCAGTGGTTTATTGTGCCCAACTTAAATACTCCTGTATCTACCTTCAGCCAGCATAATTTTGTGGTAAAGGGCGATAGAGAAGTACATATTAAAGCCACAAGAACCTATAAAGGAATTACTTGTACAAATACTGATACAGTAAATGTAAAAATGAATCCTTTGCCTGAGATTAAGTTTGCAGCCATCAACCCCAGATGTGTAAATGACCCTCCTTTTAACTTAACTACAGAGGGGCTAACATGGCCCACCATTACTACAGGAACATGGGAAGGAGTTGTAAAATCTAATATTGTTAACGGAGGTTTCTTTTATCCTGATAGTGCGGGAGCTAACCCAAGCGCACCATTAGCAACACAACATCCTGTGAAATACTCTGTTACGGATAATAACGGGTGTAAAAACGCTGCAGTATTACAAGTGCCTATAAACCCGTTGCCTATTGCTGAAACCCTTGACGGAAGCTATTGCGGTTACGACGGAATAATAAATATGGGCAAACATATAGGAAACGGTACCAATTTATTCAACTCTACAGTAGCTTGGTCTTCTCCCAACACATCAGCCCAGAATGCTTTATCACCCGGGGGGCTTGGAGATTATAAATTAGACTTAAATAAATTGGCACAAAAGGCAACTTATAACCTCGTTATGAGAGTTACCAGTTCAACCACCACTTGCATCAATTACGACACTGCAAAAATTACGGTAAAAGAAGTACCTAATGTTGATGCAGGTATACCACCTTCATTGTGTCAGAATGCTTCATCTGTAGACTTAAATGTAGTTTCAGGAGCAGCTCCGGTAGGAGGTACTTGGTCTCAAAAAGTAGGTGCTATGGGATTACAAGGCACTAATTTTAATCCCAATGTATTCCCATCAACAGCAACAATTCCCGCAAAAAGTTGGGTGTACTATGAATACGATATTCCAGGAAATAATTGCCCGGTAACAGACTCTATGGAAGTAACCATATTCCCTGTACCACAAACAGTTATTGCTGCTGTACCTAAACAGTGTGAAGATATTGGCTTTGTTTCAGTAGTACCTTACGGTTCTCCTTCAAACGGAGTATGGAGCTCACAAGGTGGAGTTGTAAGCGCCAGAGGTCAATTTGATGCTGGAAACTCAGGCCCCGGAATTTTTGACTTAAAATACTCGGTTACCAACCTATATCAGTGTACTGCAGAAGCAAACGGTACAATAGAAATTCAGGAAAAACCATCATTAACAGTAGTTATACCTCCTGCTGCATGTGAGAATGAACCGTTTAACTTATCGGCTTCATATACAGGTGCTACAGGTGTACAATGGTCAAGACAAGGAGACGGTCTCTTTAACGGCAACCCTATAAGCACTGCTGATGCGCCCGTATATCAACCCGGACAGCAAGACAATGCTTCGCAAAAGTTTACTGTTGAAGTATTTACCACCAACAATATTGCAAATGATGTGTGTGCCCCTGCATTACAATCGTTTGAAGTAAAAATCTATCCTATACCAACGGCTGAAATTTTACCTCCGATTGGCGGCTGCGAACCCAGACCTGTTGATTTTACAGCCCTCACCGACCAAGCCGCTGAAGCTGATTATGCCTGGAATTTTGGAGACCCCAACAGTGGTGCGGATAATACGGGAACTAACGCTTCAGAAACACATGTTTATAATCAACAGGGAGACTATACTGTGAACCTAAGGGTTACTAACAGAATTACTACTTGTTTTAAAGATGCAGGTTCGGTTACGGTAACTATAGACCCAACCCCCGATGCTGACTTTAAAATGTCTCGAGAAGTAACTACGGTTGCTGCTACAGATATCCAATTCGTAAATCTTACACAGGTAGACGCCCCTGCCAACAGGCAAACACTGGATTATACCTGGGAGTTTGGCGATTTAAACAACACCAACTCTAAAGCATTTAATCCTATGTTTGAGTACCCTACAGACACAGGTACATTTATAGTTCGCTTAACAGCAATTACTGACAAAGGCTGTACTTCAGAGCATATTGATACTTTAGTTATAGGACCTGATATTACTGTATATATACCCAATGCATTTACACCCAACTTATATGGTGATGACCGTAATAACAGGTTTTATGTGAGTGCCGAAGGGTATGAAACATTTGAAGTATTCATTTTTAACCGTTGGGGAGAGAAAGTATACTACTCAACCGATATTACAGAAGGTTGGGATGGCAGATACAAGGGCGAAACTGCCCAACAAGATGTATATATGTATTTAGTAAATGTTACCAGCTATGAAGGTAAGCCATATACCTTTAGCGGAACTGTTACCCTGCTAAGATAAGAAGAAACCTTATCATATACCTATATATCTCAAGCCTCAGCCAATATTATGGCTGGGGCTTTTTTGTAGACTAAATTGTTGAAAGTCATGACGCTCCCTATAACAATATTAAACATCAGCTACTGCTGCATCTACTGCTTTTTTCTTTTTAATTAAATCAAAAACAATGTAAAGGGAAGCTAAACATACCAACCCTCCTGCTATATAGGGTACATGGAAGTTAAGGTCATATAACACACCTCCAAATGCAGGCCCGAAAACTCTTGCTAATGCCCCAACCGATTGGTTTAACCCCAAAAAACGTCCTTGCTCTTTGGCACTAACTGAGTTAGACAATAAACCCAAAATACTTGGTGTTATACAACCATTTGCCAAAGCAATAAAACTAAGCGCAATTAATTGTATCCAAAACATGCCTACGGGTATTATAGGCATCATTATTAAGCCTGTTGCACCAAATACCAACCCCGCATACAATAGTTTCCGTTCACCGTATTTCTTATTCATTTTGCCCACCAAAAGCCCTTGAACTATTGCCGACATTATCCCGATAAAAGAAAATACATACCCCCTCTCCAAACCATTCAGTCCATAACGGTCTTCCCACAGTATTGCAGCAGTAACATACATCATACTGAAAGCCAATGTGAAAACAAAGTTTAAGCTAAACAACTGGCGAACAATATTTATTTTAAAGGCTCCTACTAATTGGGTTACAGGCTTTAATTCAAATTTTACCTCACGTTGTTTTTCTTTTAGCGATTCGGGTAAAAGAAAGTACGCCATTGCAAAATTTAGCAACGATAACCCTCCAGAAAAAACACCAATACCTATTAACCCGAAATTATGATGTACAATACCACCAAAAAAAGGCCCGAAAACAAAACCCAAACCAAAAGCAGCTCCAACTAAGCCCATATTTTTTGTACGGTTTTCAGGTGTAGAAATATCGGCTATATAAGCGTTTGCCGCCGAAATATTTGCAGAGCCTGTTCCGCTTAGTGCTCGTTGTACTATCAACATCCAAAAAGCGGTAATAAAGCCAAACAGAAAATTTGAGCCTGCCGTGAGTAATATGGAAATTAAAATAATAGGTCTTCTGCCATATTTATCGCTCAAGCTGCCCCAAAGAGGTGCAAAAATAAAGTTAAACAGCGCGTATACACCCGCAACTGCTAACGATGACTTCATTCCCGTTAGCTCTACCGATAAATTGGGTAATATTGGAATGATTATTCCAAAACCCATTAAATCAATAAAAATGGTAAAAAAGAGGACTACTAAGGGCGAGCGAGGTTGTTTCAAAAAAATTGAGCTTAGTAGCGCGAATATAGTTTGGAGTATGCTAAAAAGCTTATAAATCCCAGATAGATGAACGCTTTTTATAGATATATTTCCTAAGGTTCACCCAAAATGCTAATACCAGATAAATAATTAACGGAGAACCTAAAGTGATAAAGGAGGTGTACACAAAATATAACCTTATTTTGCTAGAACTAATGCCGATTTTTTCGCCCAGGTAGGTGCATACACCAAAAGCCTTTTTCTCGAAAAAGTATTTAATAGCCTCTATCATGTGTGTTACTTGTGCATTACAAATATAATTATAAATTGCTTTTTTGTGCTGTTAAGCCTTTGTTGCCAACTATTTACTCAATATGGCGTGCCCAATTCTGCAATCCAAGCACCTTTTGGGTTTGCACCAATGTTTGTTTAACTGCAAAATACCTTGGCTATCAGCTGCTGTTTTTGGGGTCATTCCAATAGCTTCATATCCCCTAGTTATTCTATTATCCTCTGCGGGCAATGCTTCTAATAAGTTAATTGCTCTGTATTTATATTCTTCTTCGTTTTTGGTAATGGCATAAGCAAAAAAGAAAGGGGCTATAGTATTGATGAGAATATTATTCATGGCAGCCTCTCCCAGTATATTGGTTCCCTTATCTGTTTCAACACTAAGCCTGTAATGTGTGTCCCAATATTGAGAAGCTTTTATGCTAAGTAGCTTTTTTAATGGGTGCGGCCTTGCCGCCTCTAATATTTTTGAAAACAAATGGGTTGAGGTATGCACCAAAGCAGCAAATTGAGCTATACGAATACTAGGAAAGTTCGCAGGACGGGTTTTGCTAAACTTCCATAATGAAGCTTCTATAGGAGTTAGTGCATACTTTTTAGCCAAAAAGTTATATTCTTTCTCAAGCCCTTCGGTATACTTATCTTTTTCTTCTAGAGCATTTAAAAAACCTGCCTGACCCAAAAACAAAGCCTCTAGCTGTTGTAGTTTGTTTTTATGCTTGGCTAATACTGTTAAGGGTATACTTTTAGCCAATAACTCAAAAGGAACGGCGTTGGTATTGAACCCGAAGTTTTTGGCTAAAGCATGATAAAAGGTTTCTTCCCAGTTGTTTTTATTGGCTTTAAGCGATGACAAAATGGGCTTGATTTTATGCTCCAGTCTTTCTGCCAACAAACGCAAACGCCAGCTTTGCATGGTAAACTCATCGACCTTTTTTATGAGGTTTTGGCAAGGAATAAAGCTTTCTCCCTCCATTAAAGCAGTGTACTTTTTAAGTAAACTCTCTTTTATTCTTCCCTTAAGTTCTATTACAGGAATATCTATTGGATTTTTTGCATTGTGGTTTAGGCACACCAAAAGCAACGTATTATTATGTGAGGCATCAGTTTTATACCCGTGCTTTTCCCAGTTTTCTGAGTCTATTTCTACCTCCACATTTCCTGCCCATTGTAAACCGTCTATTTTTAAACGGGCATTGCTAAAATCTGCCCCACTATCTAAGTTTTGAGTTCCAACTTTAAGTATTTCAACAGCGTTACCTTCTATAGTTGAAATATCTTTGAAATTAAAAAGGCGGTATTTCCATATAAATTGTAGCAATTGCTCATTCATTAATTGCTAAATTAAGAATATTTTTGTCTATGGCTGAAAAAATTACCTATCTATTTGGTGCTGGAGCCAGCTATAATGCCTTGCCATTGGTTAAGGACACAATGAGAGGGGGAAAGGTTATTAAAACGGGTCTGACTAAGTCGATAGAGCGCCTTTCTGTTGTTTTAAGAGAAAGATATGACAAGGATCCTGTTCATCAAAACCAATATCTAACCATGATTTCTGAAGATCTTAAATGGCTTAGTAGTGAAAGTGATGATTTTTTCACTGTTGATACCTTGGCAAAATATTTTTATATCAACAAAAGAAAAAAAGAATACCAACGCTTAAAAAAATGTTTATCCTTTTACCTTGATTTTGAGCAAGTTGTTAATAAACGCTTTGACAAAAGGTATTTAAACTTCTTAATCAGCCTTATTGATAGCTCTTTACCAAAAGATATAAGCTTCCTAAGTTGGAACTACGACGTACAGCTTGAATTGGCATTAAAAAGATTTGACTTAGTAAATAAGCCTTTATCGTTTCCTATAGATTTAAAACGAAGTAACATTTCGATTCTTACAGATATTCCTCACAAAATATCAGAGTTTAGAATTTGTCATTTGAATGGTGTTGCTGGCTTACTTGATCAGGACAAACAATATGTTCAACTAGAGCATGATGATATTAGTTCTTATTTAGAGGATTTTCAAAATATTGAAAAAACGTCAAAAAAACACCACCTCTATTTTGCTTGGGAGGAAGACGACAACATCCCTTTTTTAAAGGACAGAGCGTTCCAAGCTAACCAATTAGCTGCTGGAACAACTATTCTTGTTGTTATCGGTTACTCTTTCCCATTTTTTAATAGAATAGTTGATAAAAAAGTTTTTGAGGCATTCAAGCAAGCAAACTCATTAAAAAAAATATATTTTCAAGATCCATATTTAGATGGTACTTTTTTATATAATCAGTTTGGTCTGGATAAAGACAATGTTTCAATTATTCACATAAAAGATGTTTCTCAGTTTTTTGTCCCTTTTGAGCTATAGTTATTTCAATGTGTATTTAGTAATCTCTATAACGATAAGCCTCCGTAAATCTATCTTTTATTTCTTGTTGTAATTTTTCCTCTGTTTTTCGGATAAAGTAAATTGTTAGTTTTCTGTCTAATGAAAACTTTGACTTTGACTTCAGCTTTAACTCCCTATACCCTTCGTGTGCAACGGCTATTATTTCTTTGTCAGTATTAGAAAACACAAGCAACCTAAAATCGTTCTCACCAAAAGGAGAACGTTGGTCGTATACAAAATGCAGGTTTATTTTGTTCTCAATCAGTATAGCATCAACAAAGCCAAAGTCTTTTTTATATTTTTCAAATGCAGCCCGGCGTTTTTTCTTTTTTGTTCTCAAAACCTTCTCTAACTGAGGCTCCATTTTACTGTCTTCCCTTATAGACTCATCTAAAATGTAAGCGTATATAATAACTCGCCGTTTTTCCTTTATAGGGTTGTAAAATGTTTCAGATTGATATAATGGTGTTTCTTTTAAAAGTGTGCTTTTTTGCTCAAAGGTAAGATAATCGTAACCTGTTACTTGTGATTTTGTAGTTGAACTATTTAATAAATCAATCGTATCTACATAACCTGCCCACATTACCAATCGCCATTTGCCGTAAGCCGGCTCGTAGGGGAATACCCTTGCGCTATCACTCAACTCAATTATTGCTTCGCCACCAATGGTGGAGTAACCGATTGTTTTACCTTTTATCAGTTCTGCTTTAGTTGCTAAACTCATCAGTAAAGCAACAGCTAATATTAAGCACTTCTTTTGTTTTAAAATAAACCTCATCAGGTTATACAGATACTATAAGCGTTCCAAATGTTGTTAGTTTTTAGTTAGAGTTGCTTGTCTTTATCTTCTTTTCTCCATTTGCCTCTAACTATACCAAACATTATAAGAGCAATAGCAAATGTGGCAAAACCGGCAGGAGAATCATTTATATAACGGTCTAATAAAACTCCTCCCAATATTGTCGGCGCCAGAATAAAACATATAATATCAATTACTTTATTTTTATCCATGATAATCTCTAATATACTTCTTTCTTGCTATTTGCCGTAGCGTTCTTCCATTAACTTTTTCAACTCTGTCATTTCATCGCGAAGTCGGGCTGCTTCCATAAAATCCAACTCTTTGGCAGCTTTTTGCATGGCACGCTCTGTTTCATTAATGGTTTGCTCCATAGCCGGCTTGGTCATGTATTGTACTATAGGGTCCGCCGCTATACTAGTCTCCTCTTTTTCTACGTAAGCTTTTTGCATATTGCCACTCTTAGCATCGGCAACGTGGGTTTGCTTAAATATCTCTTCTTTAGATTTGCGAACAGTCTTTGGTACAATACCGTGCTCTTGGTTGTACTCTATCTGTTTTTCGCGGCGGCGCTCTGTTTCTTCTATAGTCTTGCTAAGGCTTTCTGTCATATCATCAGCGTACATTATCACCTTGCCTCGCTCATTACGCGCTGCACGCCCTATGGTTTGAGTGAGTGAACGCTCACTTCTTAAAAAACCTTCTTTATCAGCATCCAATATGGCAACCAAAGAAACTTCTGGCAGGTCTAGCCCCTCGCGTAAAAGGTTCACTCCAACCAAAACATCAAACTCGCCTAAACGCAAGCCTCTAAGTATTTCTACACGGTCTAGTGTTTTTACTTCACTGTGAATGTAACGGCACTTTATACCTAAGCGGCTCATATACTTGGTAAGCTCTTCTGCCATTCGCTTGGTAAGTGTAGTTACAAGAGTTCTGTCTCCCATTTCTGTCCGCTCCTGTATTTCCTCCAAAAGGTCATCTACTTGGTTCACGCAAGGGCGAACTTCAATAACAGGGTCTAATAATCCTGTAGGGCGAATTATCTGCTCTACTACAACTCCCTCACTTTCTTGTATTTCAAAATCAGCTGGGGTAGCACTTACATACACTGCTTGGTTTACCAAGCTATAAAACTCATCAAACTGTAGTGGGCGATTATCTAAAGCAGCAGGTAAGCGGAAGCCATAATCTACCAGGTTTGTTTTTCTGGCTCTATCCCCGCCGTACATAGCCCTAACTTGAGGTATGGTTACGTGGCTTTCATCTACCACTAATAAAAAATCATCAGGGAAATAATCTATTAAGCAAAAAGGTCTTGCCCCGGGTTTACGCCCGTCCATATAACGGCTATAGTTCTCTATACCGCTACAATACCCTAGCTCGCGCATCATTTCCAAATCAAAAGTAGTGCGGTCTTCAATACGTTTTGCCTCTAAATGGCGGCCCAGGCTATTAAAATATTCTACCTGCTTTACCATATCGTCTTGTATGGCTCGCATAGCTTGGTTTAATCTTTCTTTTGGGGTAACAAACAGGTTTGCGGGATAAATAGCTATGTTAGGTAACTTCTCTACAGTTTGCCCGGTAGTAGGGTCGAAAACAGAGATGCTTTCTACCTCGTTACCAAAAAACTCAACTCTAAAAGCCACATCTGTATATGCTCCAAAAACATCTACTGTATCTCCTTTTACACGAAAAGTACCACGCTTAAATTCTGCCGTAGTTCTTGAGTACAGAGCATCTACCAAGGAATATAGTAGGGTATTGCGTGATATTTTCTGCCCTACTTCTACCCGCACCACACTTTCCATAATGTCATACGGGTTACCCGCTCCGTATATGCAAGAAACAGACGCCAATACAATTACATCTTTTCTGCCTGATAGAAGTGATGAGGTAGTTTTTATGCGTAGCTTTTCTATTTCCTCATTAATATTAAGGTCTTTCTCAATATAGGTATTGGTAGTAGGTAAGAAAGCCTCGGGTTGGTAGTAATCGTAGTAAGAAACAAAGTATTCTACCGCATTATCAGGAAAGAACTGTTTAAACTCGCCATAGAGTTGGGCAACAAGTGTTTTATTATGGCTAATAATAAGTGTTGGGCGTTGCACCTCTTGTATCATATTAGCAATGGTAAAAGTTTTACCACTACCGGTAACTCCTAATAAGGTTTGGGCTTTATCACCCCTGTTTATCCCTTCTACCAGTTGCTCAATAGCTTTGGGCTGGTCTCCTGTTGGGACAAACTCTGAAGTAAGTTGAAATTGCACTAAAGATTGTGTTTTAAAGAACTACGAATTTACTAAATTGGGGTTGTATTTACTTTTATTATCCTATAAAGGATTAATGTGTATGAGAATGCAAAAAATTACTACCCTTTTTCTTGCCACAACTTTATTGGCAAGTTGTGCTGCCTCTAAATATTCTAAGAAAGAAAAGGGAGAAGGTGTGGATATGACTATAGCTCAGGGAAGCGAAGTGATAAACTACGCTGTGCTAGAGAAGCAGAGAATACCTACTTTATCTTCAAGAATTGCAAAGGATAGGGACAGAGGTTTAATTACGGCGGCCCTTATTGGGCAAGCTGTTTCTGCGGGCTCTAAAGCTGTGAAGAAACTTATTGATGCTGAAAATGAGAAATACACTGCAGAATATAATAGCGGCTTAACCAACCTTTTCTTTTACGACCAGCTTTCTGTGAAGAGTGCTTTTGACCCTATAGGTATGCAATTTGGCGGGTTTACTTTTGTACGCACCTTTAAGAACAAAAAGGGTGAGACTGATACTGCAATAATTGCACGTTTTTCTTTGGATGTGGATAGCAATAGTGTGTATGATATTTTTAATAACTCATTTTTTAAGCTGAAACTGGACAGTATTGAAATTCGTTATGCTAAAGCTAGAGTGAGCAGTAGCCGTTGGTATTTGCCATGGACTTTGTACCAAAAGAAAAATGACGAGAAACTAAATCTTGATTTTGAGATTAAGTTTACTACTAACTACGTAAACAAAAACGGTAACCTTTTTAGTAATGTAGAGCTGGGAACTTTTTACCTAAGCTTGCGCGATGCCCCGCTGAATAAAAATGCCATGAACTACAAAGCTTATTATGGTGGGGTTAAAGGTAAAAAGTTAGATGGGTTTAGTTTTTTGGTTCCTCGTAGTTTTGGCTACTACTATCACCAAGGAAGTTTTAGAGAGAGCTACAGCAAAGGGCTTTATAATATTTTGATTAATGTGAAAGAAAGTAGCAAAGACAAATTTGTAGATAAAATGATAATAAGCAATAGCGGACAGTTGATTGACCAAATTGGCAATTCAATAAATGCAGAATCTGAAAAGTTACTTGATAAGTAGAGATTATGACACCTGTAAACCTTGATACTGGTTTATAATGTCGTTTATTTTTTCTTCATTCAAAGGCTTCACAATATAACCGGCTATAATGCTTATACCTTTAGCCTTATCAAAATCCGCTTGGTCTATAGATGAAGTTGTTAGGTATACTAATACCTTTTTTTGCAAGGCTTCCTGCACACGTGCAAATTCTTTTATAAACTGCCAGCCATCAAAAACCGGCATATTAATATCAAGCAATATTACATCGGGTAAATCATCCGGTTCATGAACAATCTGTTGCAAATGGTTCATGGCCTCATGCCCATTTGTAAACGACGTAGCTTTTTCCGCAGCATTTTTAAGCTCTAAATACTTTTGTGCGGTAAACTGGAAAATCTCATCGTCGTCTATTATCCAGATATTTTTAATCATCTTCATTATTACTGCGGAAAAGAGATTTGGATGATACTTTTGTCACCTTTGCTCTCATTTACGGTTACCGTAGAACCCATTGTTCTTAAAAACAATGCTGCAAAATAATAATTCCATCCCAAAACTTGATTACTTAATAAGGCGTTTTTATAAACTGTGGGCGAAATAAGTTCTTCTTCTTCGTTTAATAAGTTTAAAAACTCGGGATATATAATATTCAATATCAGACCATTCCAGCTTTTTTCTGAGTTTATCTCTACAGTATAAATTCCCTCCCTTTCAGCAAAGGGTTCAACCAATAAAACTATACATTCATACAATGTTTTTGCATTGCATTTAACCTTTTTCCCTTCGGTAAAATTTGTAGAAAGGGCTATGTTTTTAGATAGTTTACTTCTCACTTCTCCAATCACCTCATCTAAAAACGTAAACTGTATACCTTCTTGTTTAACTAATAAGTTTTTACGCTCTGCTGATAACTCTTCAAATCCTTCTTGCAGTCGTTTGATAGATTTTATCATTTTGTTGATGTATAATTCTTTGTCAGGATTTGTTCCTGCCTTCTCATACAACTGCAATAACATATCAATATTGGTAACCGGAGAGCGCAAATCATGAGAGTACCGAGAAGCTATTTTACGTAGTAATTCGTTCTCGTACATTAGCAACTCTAAAGCATCTAACAAATAGTTAATATGCTCAGGATTTTTTTCAACTAGTTGTTTTAAAGATATTTCTTTAGCTTTTTTAATACTGTCTGCAAGCACCATATTTGCATGGTAATGTAAATTCCACTTGCAAATTACGATAATTTTTTAAAATAAAATATCTGATTTTTAAAATTCTACCATTTACCTATGGTTTCAAATGCACTCCAGTAGTATGGATGCGAAAAATTTTCGCTTTGTGAAAGGGTAAGTTGAGATTTTTTTAATGCTGCTGAAAAAGTCATTCCGGCTTGTAGGTTGGTATAAAAGTGTTTCATTAATTCGCCTGTTGCCTCATCGTGTACTTGCCATTGGGTAGCAATTACAGAGTTTACCCCTTTTAATATAAACTCATTGGCCGGTGTATTTACCCAGCCTTTAGTTTTTTCTTGAGAAACTACTGTATTGCAAGCAGAAAGTACCAGCAGCTTAATGTTTCTGAGGTTACGCAACCTGCGAATTTCATTCATGGTTAACTTACCGTCATCGCCCACCAAAGTATTAGGAGCAAAAACCAAATAACTGTTTTCAAACTTAATAGGGTCTAGCCTACCGTGATTGGCTATATGTACTACATTAAAATTTTTAATTATGGTTTTTGCCTTGTCTTCCGTAGCGCTGTCTTGCAAAAAGGTAGTGGTATTGGGGAAAATGCTTGCAATTGTTTTTACTTCTTTTTCTGCATAGCTAAGTGTTTTATCGGCATTACCAAAAGCCACAATTTTTAGCCTCTGCTTTCCCCCGGCTTGTGCCTGATATATAAATTTTATGTTGTTAATATATGTAATATCGTATTGAGAAATAAGGTATTCCGCCTTACCATCAACTTCGGTTGCTAATGCTTGTACAGGCAGTTTATATAAAACGCCTGTAGGTACTATTGCCAGGCGGGTATACCCTTTTAATAAGTCTTTAATTGGTGAAACAAAGATTTGGTAAAGCTTTTTACTATTTTTTAAAACTATTTCTTTTTCTGTTTTAGAAGTGCTGAGTTGTTTATTAAATTCATTAATAACCACACTTAGTTGTTCTTTATCTATACTAACTTTTCTCGCATTTAAGCTATTGTTTGTTGCTACAAAAATTAATAATTGTTTATCTGTTGCTAAATATTCCACTACAGCATCTTCATCACCTAAGCTAAAGCGTGCATCATCTAACTGGCGTGGGTTAATAGTTGTTTTAAAGTTATCGGCATCTCCTCCATTTGCATTCATTGCCGAATCAATAAAACTGTTAAAGTTCTCTTCATTCACGTTTATCAGTTTTTTCAAAGAGCTTATCTTTTCAGCACTTTGCTTTTCTTCGGGTTTGCTCAGCTCCTTTATTAGCTGGGCATAGTACCCGTCTATTTTTAACTCTAATTCTCTGGCTACCGTTTCCTCTTCAAGCCCCCCCAACAACTCATTGCTACGGGTCGGACCATTGTCCCCTCCCCGGGTTTGTTCTATCAAGCCTGCAATATTTGATTTCTCCTGATAATAAAAAGCCGCTTTCACATCATTTTGGGATACTAAAAGTTCTACTAAATCTTGGTATAGCTTGTATTTATCCTGCGCTTTTGAAAAACTTACCAAGTTCTTTTTGCTACCTGCAATATTTCCCTTTATGTTTTCTAAAATGTCAACCGCTTGTTTAAGTTCTGCTAATGCCTCGGCCGTATCTTGAAGTTGAAGGTTTATAGCTGCAGAAATATAGAGAGGTTCCCACAAGTAACGGGTATTACCTGTTTCATTGGCTATTGATATGGCTTTATGTAAATATTTTTTGGACTCTTTTTTCTTATTGGTTTCATAGTACAGTTTCCCTAAAAAAGTAGCCGCCTCTATTATTCTTTCCTTTTCTCCACTTGTGTTGTAATCCTTGTAGGATTTTGTTAAATATAGAGTTGCATTGGTATAGTCTTCTTGTTTAAGCTTAAGCTTGCCCAGTAAAAGATTAGCCCCGTTTATGCCTCTAACATTACTTATTTTTTTTGCTGTTGACAAGCTCTGTGTAAGCCAGTTTTCTGCTTCACTAAGCAAGCCGTCTTCCAAATAAACCTCGCCCATATTAGACATTACCAGCACCAAAAAATCGCCTTGGTAGTTGTTTTTGGTTAACAGTTTATATACTTCATCAAACTGTATCAATGCATTTCTATAATCGCCTTGGTGAAAGTATATAGTACCGATATTATTTATGGTTGTCGCCCAGCTAAAACTGCTATTTGCTGCCTCATAAATACTATCTGCTTTATAGTAGTATTGTACTGACTTTTTGTAGTTTGCCAAATAGTTATAGGTATTTCCTAAACTGATGTAGTTGCCTGCTTCTATGTACTCGTTTTGTAGAGTTTTATTAAAATTAAGAGCCTTGTTTGCTACTTGTATGGCACTGTCATACTCGCCCACAAGGTTGTAGTAATCAGCAAGGCTATTTAAAGCCCTTGATGCCAATAAAAAGTTTTTCTTTTCAATAGCTTCGTTGGCTACCTCCCAATATTTCATTCGGGCAGTATCAAACTTGCCACTCTCTATATAGTAATATCCCAAGTCAATATTAACTGACCCTGCACCAGAGTAATCTTCTGATTGTTGATAAGCAACCAAGGCAGAGTCTAAATACTGTTTCGCCAAAAAAACTTTACCTCTATTTTGCTTCAGTATACCTATTTGGTTGTAAGCATACCCCTGATTAGTGAGGCTGTTGCTTTCTTTTGCCAACTGCAAAGCTTTTGCCATAAGGTTTTCTGCCTCTTGAAAATTATTCTCACCCGCCCATTTAATTAACGACATGTAGATGAGCGCATTCATGGTATTCTCTTTATCTCCCATGCTTTCATACTTAGCTTTAGCATTTGAAAGGTATTTTTGCGCTTGCTGGTAAGATGCTGTATAATAGTGGCATAAGCCTATATTATATAAAGAATTAGCTATACCCAACTCATCACCAATAGTGTTGTATATTGAAAGTGCCAACTGATAATACTCTATGGCTTTATTATAGTTATTGCTTTCATAATAAAGTGTGCCTATAGACGATTTTACATCGGCAAGTTTATCAGTAGTATCATTGTTTGACAGATATAGTTTTTCTGATAATTGATAGAAGTAGAGAGAGGAATCAATATTTCCGTTTTCTTTCCAAAGTGCAGCAATTTTCTTATATGAGTATGCCGTACCTACAATATCGTTAGCCTCTTTTCTTAGTACAACAGCCTCTCTGTGTGATAGTATTGCACTATCATAATCTCCCAGGTTCCAATATGCTTGCCCAACGTTAGACTTTGAAAAACCAGCCCCTGATTTATCGTCCAATTTCAGCTTCAGCTCATAAGCATCAGTATATAGCTTAATGGCCTTTGAATAATTACCCATTTTGAAATAAGTATCAGCCAAATCATCAAAGGCTTGAGCATATTTCGCACTATGCCCTCCGGCATAAAACAATGTGCCTGATTTTTTATATTTCTCTAAAGCTTCATCGTACTGCCCTTGCTTTTTTAGCACATAAGCCATATTACGGTATAGCGTCGCTCTATCATACTTTGAACCGTCAATTCCATCCAGTATTTTTTCTGCCTCAGCATACGCTGCTATGGCTTCAGCATTTCCCCCTTTTTGTGATACAGTATATCCCTTATCCCAAAGTATATAGGCTAATAGTTTATTTCGCTCATAATTTCCCTTCTTTCTTATCGCTTGCTTCAATATTTTTTCTGCCTCAGTAAAAGCCTCAATTGCCTCGTTGTACTTTCCCCAGTCCTCAAAGCAACTTCCTTTTTTATAAATAGACCTAACAAACTCTAGTGTAATGTTTAGCTTTTTATAAAGCTTTGCCGCTGAATCATAGTTTTGGATAGCTAAATAATATTGATTCTGAATATTATAAACCCTACCCCCATTAAAGTATCCGTAAGCGCGTATATTATCATTTTTTAAGTAGCTTGCAGAAAGCAGAATCATTTCAATAGCCTTGTTAGCTTGGGCATAGTTTTGTTTATCGGCGTAGTCTTTTGCCCTGTCCGCCCAAGCTTCATAATACTTCTTATTAAGGTCTGCTTTGTTAAATTCTAAAATAGCAAGTTGCCTTTCAAGGCTGTTTTCATTTAATAAACTGTCTAAAATTACATGTGGTGTTGAGGGGGAGTTATTAAGCAGCCAAGTAGCATAGGTTTCATTTATTTTATAGGGTTTACCCAAGTACTTGCGTGGGAAGCTGTTCACAAAGCCTAAAAAATCGTGTATATCACTAATATCGGGTTTCTCAAATAACTCATTTATGGTTTTGCCCTGGTTTTGCCCCTCAATTGCCGGCTTTAAAAAAATGCTGTCATCTTTAGTAAATTCTGCTGTTTCTTTCACCTGATTTGCCATAATAAGCAACATCAGTTTTTGAAATATTTTACTATCGTAGTGTATTATATATCTGGGATTTACAAACTTTTTCTTGTTGTTATTTCTAAAATACACGCTGTTTGCCAGCAGTTTATAAATGGTTGTTTCCTCTTTAAACTTGCTTAGTATTCTGGTTTCAATCAAGTCTCCTTTTCGTATCCAGTTTAGAGTGTCTGTTTCATTATATACTTCCACCTCTGCCTCAGATGTCCAAGGACCTATTTTAACTATTTCGCCTTTCCCTAATTGAAATTTTCTCTTCGGCTCTCCTTTCTTTACCGATAAACTTATAGGGAAAGCTACCACCCCATTTACTAAGCCGTCATTCAGTCCTAAGTTTAGTTTTACTCTAAACTTTTTGCCTTTTCGCCAAAGTACTTCTTCAATGTTTACGGTAAACGATTTACGATAATCTTTATCGCTATACTGATAGAAAATGGAATCTTGTCTTTCCATCATCATATAACACAGGTCTATAAAGCCAAAAAACGATTTAGAAAAACCTGCCGAAGAAGCTTCATTTATCCAGTTCAGCCCCTCATTATACACTTCTATAGAGTTTCTATATTTCCCTGCCCTAAACTCACAAAAAGCTTTGGTTATGTATGATTCTACTATTTCAATTCGTCTGGGCGATTCAAAGCTCAGTTCCAAATCAAGATGTAGGTTAGCATATTTACAGGCAGTATCGTAGTTTTTTAGTTTAAATGCAGATTGGGCACTATCGTGTAGAAAATCAGCCTGTTTATATTTTAAACTATCTTGTGCTGAAATAATAGTAAAAGCACTTACAAAAAGAAATAGTATTAAGAACTTCCTCATAGTTGTTAGCAGGGTAGTATCAAATTTAACAATTGTGTTATTACAATCGCAATGTTTTGATTGTTAATAACCAAAAAACCCCAAAGGTAAATGCCCTTGGGGTTTCATAATTATTTATAAAGTAAAAGTCCTTGTGCCTAACTATTTGAAACACTATTGTTATTAATAGCAGCAATACCGGGTAGTTCTTTCCCTTCAAAGTATTCAAGCAATGCCCCTCCGCCTGTAGATACATAGCTTACCTTATCTCCCAAGTTAAACTTGTTAATAGCTGCTGCACTATCGCCACCACCTATTAGTGTAAAAGCTCCGTTTTCTGTTGCTTGGGCTACAGCTTGGGCAACGGTTTTTGTCCCGTTTTCAAAACTGCTCATTTCAAAAACGCCCATTGGTCCATTCCACAGTACAGTTTTGCTATTGGCAATCACATCAGCAAATTGTTGCGCGGCTTTTTCCCCAATATCAAGACCCATCCATCCTGCTGCAATCTCTCCGCTATTGCTGTTTTGGGTATTGGCATCGTTTGCAAAGTTATCTGCAACCACACTATCTTCAGGTAAATATAACTTCACCCCCTTTTCCTCAGCTTTCTTCAAAATATCAAGACAGGTTTGTAGTCGGTCTTCCTCACAAAGCGAGCTTCCAATATTTTTACCTTGAGCCTTAAAAAACGTATACGCCATACCACCGCCTATAATCATATTGTCCACCTTGTCCATAAGGTTTTCAATAATCAATAATTTGTCTGAAACCTTTGCTCCACCCATTATTGCGGTAAAAGGCTTTTGGGCATTATTCATCACTTTCTCAGCATTGGCAACTTCATTCCCCATTATATAGCCAAAGTACTTGGCAGCAGGAAAAAACTCAGCAATAATAGCTGTGCTGGCGTGGGCGCGGTGAGCTGTACCGAAAGCATCGTTTACATATACATCTCCTAAGCTTGCTAATGCCTTGGCAAAGTCGCGGTCGCCTTTTTGCTCCTCAGCATAAAAACGCAGGTTTTCTAAAACCAGCACTTCGCCTGCCTTCAAGGCTTTGCTAAGATTTTCAGCTTCTTCTCCCTTACAGTCGTTAGCAAAACTAACTGTCGTTTGTAAGAGTTCTTTTATTCTTCCTACAGTATGTTTTAATGAAAACTTCTCTTCAGGCCCTGATTTTGGGCGACCTAAGTGCGACATTAGTATGGCACTACCCCCATCATTCAGTATTTTTTTAATGGTTGGGATGGCTGCACGTATGCGAGAATCATCGGTAATATTAAAATTCTCGTCTAAAGGTACGTTAAAATCAACTCTTATAAGTGCTTTTTTTCCTGCAAAATTAAAGTTATCAATGGTTTTCATTGGGTGTGTAATTTGGCGCAAATGTAGGCATTTAAACAGTTATTAATTAGCCTCTATATTAAATCCTGTTTTACCTATTCTTTTTTATACGTTACCTGCCAAAAAAACCCGTGGTTAGTGCGTTCTTGCCAGTTGCCTATGTTTAAAGCTTCGGCTACAACAGGGGCTGTGCTATATTTAAGTTTTGCCATTGCATTGTCATCATTTGGCAGCGTATTTATTTTGTAGGTATATATGTACAAAGTTGTATCATCCTTATCCTTCCCATTTTCCCACTTATAAAAGCAATCATCACAGTACCTAAAGAAGTTCATTTGTAAGCCATTATCAAAAGGGTCTTTTTTGGTATAAGCAATTTTAGCACTTGCATCCTCGTTGTGTACCAAATAAAAGGCTTTAAATAATGCCTCTCTTTCACTGGCAGGCTTTAGCATTGATAGGCCCATAACAACAACATTTAAGGTTACAAATCCTCGTACCCCGTACTTCTGTAGCCATGTATTGAAGTTTGTTTTCCATTGAATTATCTCGCAGAATCCTTTTGTGAGCAAATAAGGCAATAGGGCAACCATTGGAAACATAAACCTAAACTCTTTGTGCGCCACTACACTATGTGCAAGCACAAAAGCTACTAAAACCCAGGTATAAACACTTTTGTAACTTATAAAAGCCCCAATGCCAAGCAAAACCAGCAAAATAACCCCAATAGGTAAAATCGCATGTCCTATAAAATAAGGCACATAACTGTAAAACGGACTTGTGCCAAAACCTGCTGCTTTACCTGCTATAATATTTTGATAAAAGTAATTATAGGGACTAATTAACCACTCACCATACAGCCAATAGTCGGCAATAGTTCCTATACCAATAGCTACAATAGCCCCTAGAGTTAAATCAAATAAAACACCCCACCCCAGTTTCTTACTCCACCAAAGCCAGCCCAAAAAACCTACAATAGCGAAACCCATTTGAAAACGGAAATAAAACGATAAACCCATCAAAAGCCCGCCAAGCATATATTGTATTCCTTTTTTAACAATCTCATTATCAGCGTATAACAACATATATAAGCCGACAAAAAATGCAAGCCCTCCCCAGCTTTCTGATGAAAACCGCACATGTAAGTAAGGCAAAAACCAAAGCATAACACTAAAAACCAAAAGCACTTTAGATTGAAAAGGTTGTTTAAATTCAGTACTCCATTTTTTATAAAAAGCCCAAGTAAGCAACCACCACAAAAATCCAGTCAATTGTCGCAATGTCGCAGTCAGTGTAAAAGGGTTATAAAGCCCCAAAAACAGTAGTATTTTGGCAACTCCTGCCCCAATACCTATTTGCAAGCCGGGGCGAATTTTCTCCGTAAACTCCCAGGCTAAATCCTGAGGCCCATAAAAGCCCAATTTCCACCCTAAAGGCTCTAATATTTGAAAGTGTTCATCGGGATGGTGATATCCCGTGCTAACAATAGCAGCCAGTATATGCGTAAACAAACTAAACAGCATAAAGCTGTATACATAGTTTTGTTGCTTGAAAAAGTTAAGTATCGATTTCTTCATAGTTTAGTTTTTAATACCAAATTATTTCCACCAGTGTTTTTTGAGTAATTATTTTCTGCAAGCAGCAAATTGTTTTTTTGCAGTTTTTGCAAAACTGCCTTTGTATATTTGGTGGTAATGGCTGATAACTACAAATGGTATAAAGTATATGGTCCTGATGCTCCCCAACAAGAACTTTTTAGCCTTAGAGCTATAGACTTGGACGGCAAAAAAGTAGTACTCGCCCGAAACGATAAAGGCTATTATGCAGTTGATGATAAATGCCCACACGCGGGATACCCGCTAAGCCACGGTAAATGCTTAGAAGACGGTACTTTAATGTGCATATACCACCGCTACCGTTTTAATTTGGAAACGGGGCGTAGTGGAGGCGACTATGTTGAAACACATCCTGTGAGAGTGGATGAAAAAGGGGTGTTCATAGGTTTAAAGAAAAAGAAATGGTGGCAGTTTTAGTTTTATATTGAATTGTAGTATTTAAAAATATCAAACTTTGCCTAAGAATCCTACACTTATTGCCATTGGTTTGTGGCACAGCCATTTAGAACCTGAACTACCTGACCCTGCTTGGTTTGTAGATAAAGGGTGGGGTGAAGAAGAGAAAAAAGTTGTTATCTCCCGATTAAAAAACAGTTATCCCCTCCCTTATCCTTATGCGGGAAAGAGTTGGTGCCGTTTCCGTTGCGGTGAAACTGAAATGGGTAACCACGATTACAGTGATGGTATTTATTTGTTTCCTGAAGGTTTGGTGCATTATTTAGAACACCATGCCGTGAAGCTTCCCGACATTGTAATCCAAACTATGCTCTCAAACCCTATTAAAAAATACAATTTCGAAAGCGACTTTACAGTTGACATGGATTGGTGGCAGAAGCAAAAGGGGTGGACAGAGGTAAAATCGTTTCTTTCGCCCGAATAGCTGTATTTTTGTATTTAGTTTGAATAAGATTCAGCAGTATAAGCAGCACAAAACCAGTTTATTACGCCTTAGCATAATTATTGACGCTATGGGTATGCTAAGCTATTTTATACCCGGAATTGGTGAGTGGTCTGATGTAATTATGTCAGTGCTTACAGCTGTAGCAATTTTTAAAAGTTTTGGCAGTTATGGTTGGGCTGCCTTTGGTTTTTTAGAGGAAATTTTACCTTTTACAGATATAATTCCCTCTGCTACAATAGTTTGGATATACCGTTTTGTAATTACCGAAAAGCAAACCCAAGCACGTTTCTTAGAAAATATTGACAAAAGCAAAAAGGCTTAGTTTTTGTTTAAACTAGTACTGATTTTAAGATTATGGAAGTAAAACATAAAGAAGAAGGAACCCGCGGAGAGTTTTATATTGAAAAAGACGGGAGCGTTATTGCCGAGTTAACCTACTTGCTTAGTGATGAAACTACTATGGTAGCCACCCATACAGGAACTCACCCGAGAATGAGAGGGCAGGGAATAGCTATGAAACTTGTTGAGGCTGCTGTAGAATATGCCAGAGAAAAAGGTTTAAAAATATCGCCTATGTGCTCTTATGTGGCCTGGGCTTTTAACCAGCGCAAAGACCTTAGCGATGTAGCCAAATAGTGTTTACTTTAACACTGCTATTAGTAATTAAAATATAAATAAACGTATGAGATTAATTGTAGTACTAATAGTAACCACTTTTATTTATGGGGCTTGTAAAACTCCAAAAGCTACTAGCACTAAACAAATACAAGCTGATATTGATACGCTTATTATCAGGAATATTTGTGGCTACTGCGAAACCCAACACTCTACATTAGAATGGCATAGAAAAGATGCTACTACACTATGTATTTGTTATGATGAGTATTACCTTGATACCCCCCAAATTGCTATATTTAAACAAAAAGTAAGTACAGCAACAAATATCAAGCATTTAGTAATGGAAAACCCCTCGCTTTATATAGAGTTACTCCCTTTTGAAGACTTTACAAATTTGCATAGCATTTATATGTTTGGAAACGACTATAATATGGATGGACTTAAAACCTTTCCAAAAAGTCTTTTATCTTTAAAAAAATTAAATTCCATAGAATTTAATGGTGTTCGTTTCGATAAAAAGGAACTTGCCCGTATAAAACAAAGCTATCCGCACATCAATATCATTGGAAAAATAGACGACTACTAAAATGAATATTCAATTTGAACTAGAAGGGCACAAAGGAGCCTTTTATATAGAAACCAATACAGGCAGACAAGCCGAAATGACTTTTACAATGGCCGGAAAATCTATAATGATTATTGACCATACTGAGGTTGGGGAGACCTTAAAAGGTAAAGGTGCGGGTTTGCAATTGGTTATGGCAGGTGTTGAATATGCCCGCGAAAATGACTTGAAAATTATACCGCTTTGCCCTTTTGCAAAATCGGTTTTCGAGAAAAAAGAAGAAATAAAAGATGTTTTAAAATAGATAGCGCGTTGGTTTCTCTCCTTGTTTGGGTTGGTATGTGGGTTAAGGAGAGAGAAAGAGAGGTTTCTTCTTTAGCTCTAAAAATAAGGTTCAGTTACTTTGCATTTTGTTTAGCGTTACAGATTACTTCACTACTTAAGAAAGTAGGCTCGCAATGACGGCATTTTCTATTCAATATCCGTACTTAGTATATAGCGGCAAACTCTTCCGTTGCCTTTATCGGCAACATATACAATTTCTCTAAAATAACACACCCCACTAGGTTCTTTAAACTGAAAAGGCCCTGTCCCCTCTCCTCCGAAGGAAGCGATGAGTTGTTTACGGCTTGAAAAATTTGCAGGAGGATTAACCCCTTCAAAACCTTGTTGCGTAAACTGATACAGCGAATCTTTTTCTGCATCGGTAACAAAAATATAGCCTGTAGCATCTGGGGCTATATATACATCGCTAGGCAAACCAAAACGGAATGACTGGTATAAAAACCTGTCACTTTTGGTATTATCAAAATTCAACAGTGCTGTATTCTCACCATAAAAACGTGTACCCAAATCAGGGTCAAAGTTTTCTTTTATCCAAAGCACCCTAAACTCCACTGAAGGGCTGGGGTCGGCTTGGCACAACAAAAAGTCCCTGCTTCTGCTCATTCCAAATATCCGTTGGGGTGGTGCGGCAAAGCCTGCTATAGAAGAAACTCCTAAGCAAGAGCGCAGATTTGAAGATTGTGGGTTAAGCCCGTTGGTATGCCCTGTATTTTTACCATCTGGCGTAAATTGCAAAATAGTATTATCAGGCCAAGCAGTAGTATTAAAACTATTATTAGGCCCTGTACGAGAAACATACAGGGTATTATCTTCTAAGGTAGTTAACCCTGTAAAACTTACAGCCTCATCATCAGCACCCCTAAACGCTACTTGGTTACGTGAAATATCATCAAATGGGTGAATAATGGTATCTATAAAAAAAGGACCGTCTGCCGTTGAAGAGTTGGTAATGTGGTACACCGCTGGCAACATAAAATCCTGTCCGCCAACATTTTGTTTCACCCTTCCTGCCACATATAAATGCAAGCGCCTGTCTTGCACCACATCAGTAGCATTGGGTATAGGTATAAGCCTGTGGCGGGTTCCTTTTTGGTCTAAAACATGTACTCCTTCGTCAGACACTACGTAAACCATTTCATCATAACCCACATAAACGTCAACAGGGTTGCTAAATCCTTCAAAAAACGGAAGTACCGGCACATAGCCCACATTTTGAGGAACTAGTGTGGGGTCTATTCTTCCTTGCTCAAAAATTTCGTTGGTACTTTCATCGTCTTTGTCTCCAAATAGGAAACCGCAAGAAGACGCCATTGCCAAAGTAAAAAGCCCTACTATATATACTTTAAGTTTCACTATCTCAATTGTAGTCCCAGTGCCAAACGGTGTACATTTCCTAAGCGCACTTTATTATTTAAGCTGTAGTCTATGGTTATTTTTCCGAACCTGCGAGGGAAAACTATTCCCAAGCCCAACGGCGGAAACCCTGTTTCGTCTTGTCCAAACTCATATCCTGTGCGGATGTAAAGCATCTTTTTCAATAAAAACTCTGCCCCAAAAGCAAAAGTCTCGTTATTATCAGCAGGATGATTCAATTGTGCTGATAAGCGTAAATTTTGTTTCTCTTTTTGTATCGCATCTATAGATGCCCCCAAACGAAAAGTTGTGGGAACAGATATACTCTCAAAATTTTCTATTTCTTCAGCACCTGTAGTTTTCAGTACAGTAGCCTTTCCGCTTGGCTCCACATTAATACCAAAATTGGTAAGTGTAACGGCAAACCTAAGATTACGCACTTCCTTTATCAGATAATCCAGCCCTAAATCAAACATTACGTTATTGGTTACCACATCAGCCATACCTTCGCGAGCATATTTTCCAGTAACACCAAACGTGAAGTTGCTGGTTAGTATACGCGCATACGATGCGCTCACTACAAAACTTGAAGGTGAAAATGTACGCCCTGTTCCTGTAGGTTGAAACTCTGTCGTTTCTTCCATTTCACCTACATTCAGCGACATCACATTTACTCCCCAAAAAGCTTGCTGACTGCTTCGCATACCAAAAGCCCCCCAAGCCATATTTATACCTGCAAAGTATAAAGTATTGCCCGCCTGAAAATGATAACGAGCCGTATCAATACGAGATAAAGCCGCCGGGTTCCAATACATAGCACTTAAATCACTTACCGTAGAAATATAACTGCCTGCCATACCCATTCCCCGAGCATCGGGAGCAATTTTCAAAAACTGCATACCGGTAGTACCTGTCCGCGAGTTCCCGAACGATGGTAATACCTGGCTATAGCCCGCCACAGCTATAAAAATAGCCGATATTGAAATGAGTAGTTTTTTCACTGAAAAAGGGACTGCAAATTACCATCTTTTTAGCGTTTTTCAGATTATGGAGGGGTTAATTATTTAAACCAAAGTTTCTGAACATAAGTTACCTTTGCAATACCTTATGAGTAAAGCCTTTGTAACTGTTTTTCTTACCTTGCTTGTTGCTTTTAGTCTTTCTTTCGCCACAAAGCCCGAGGGCAAAGACCCAACAAATGCAGCAGCACTGGGCAAGGTTTTGTTTCACGATACTATTTTGTCTAGAGATTATAGTATTAGTTGCACCAGTTGCCATATACCTGAATTTGGCTTTGCTGATACTGTTGCTTTCAGTAGAGGTGTGGGAGGAAGAAAAACCACCCGTAACTCGCCTACTGTTATGAATGTGCTTTCAAGACCTTTGTTTTTTTGGGACGGCAGGGTAGAAACACTTGAGGAGCAAGCCTTACACCCCATTAGCAACCCTGATGAAATGAACTTGCCCATTGATGAGGCAGTTAAACGGCTAAATGAAAGCCCGTATTATAAAAAACATTTCAAAGCCATTTTTGGAGAACTACCCAACAAAAGCAATTTAGGAAAAGCCATTGCTTCATTTGAAAACACATTAGAAACTTCATCTACCCACTTCGACCGCTATATTGAGGATATTGACAGCTTTACTGAAAGTGAAAAGCGTGGACATGAGATTTTTAATGAAAAAGGGAAATGTTTTGATTGCCATTTCGGACCTGATTTTACAGGCGATGAGTTTAGAAACATCGGGCTTTTTAATGGTGAAGAACTTAACGATTCTGGCAGGTATAAAATCTCTTTAAATAAAAAGGATATCGGAACGTTTAAAGTTCCCGGTTTACGCAATATTGCCGTTACAGCACCCTATATGCATAACGGTATGTTTAAAACCTTAAGAGAAGTAATTGATTATTACGATACTCCTGATGCTTTTATTTCAAACTCCATAAATAGAGACACGCTACTACAAAAGCCATTGGGTTTAACCGAACAAGAAAAACAAGACCTTGAAGCTTTTTTGCATACACTAACCGATGACAGGTTTAAAAATTAGAAATCTTTTTACTTCTATTTTTTGTTGACTTTATATGTATACACTCAAAAAGCAATCTGTTATTCAACTTTTACTAAGTGTGGTTGTTTTTTCTTTTATAAGCTGTAAGAGCCATAAACCTTTAAAGACTGCCCGCTATGTTAATCTAAGCAAGTATGAAGGCCGGTGGTACGAAATAAGCACCATACCCATAAGAGCACAAAAAGGCTGTAAGTGTACGTATGCTGAATATACTAAGAAGGGAGACTATGTGAAAGTGTATAACCACTGCATAAAAAAAGGAAAGGTGAGTGATATTACAGGAAAAGCCTTTGTAAAAGACACAACCACTAATGCAAAGCTTGCCGTGCAGTTTTTTTGGCCTTTTAGAGGCGATTATTGGATTTTGGCTGTTGATGATGCCTATAAATGGGTCATTGTAGGTGCCCCTTCAAGAGATAATCTATGGATATTGAGTCGAACCCCAAAAATGTCTGATAAGCTTTACAACAACTTACTTACTATTGCTGAAAGTAAAGGTTTTAATACGAAACGGTTGGTAAAAACCGTACAAGACTGTAAATAATAATCTTACATTTGTTTAACTATCAAAAAAATGCAAAAGCCTTATGTAAAGCGGCTAATGTGCAAGGAACAAACAGCAAGCTGATATGATAAGTGAAGAAGAATTTAACCTGAACCGGTTTTTGGAAGAAAAAGAACAAGACGAGTTATATGAACACCACCGTATTGTGGTAGACCCCAAGCAAACCCTGCTTCGGATTGATAAGTTTTTAATGCTCCGCTTACAAAATGTAAGCCGAAGCAAAATTCAGGCAGCCGCCGCTGCCAGCAGTATCTTAGTAAATGAAAACCCTGTAAAGTCAAGCTACAAAGTAAAGCCGGGAGATATTGTTACTGTTGTTCTACCAACACCGCCCAGAGATACAGCCGTTTATCCCGAAGATATACCACTAAAAATTGTTTACGAGGATGACGATATTGTATTGGTAAACAAAGAGCCGGGTATGGTGGTACACCCCGGTTTTAATAACTACACAGGTACTTTAATAAATGCTTTGGCTTGGCACTTTGAAGGACAGAATATTGAAAGAAAAGAGGCCTCCCCTCACTTAGTGCATAGAATTGATAAAAACACCAGTGGTTTATTGGTTGTTGCTAAAAATGAGGATGCTATGGCGGGTTTGGCACAGCAATTTTTCGACCATAGCATTGAACGTAAATATAATGCTCTGGTTTGGGGTGATTTTGATGAAGAAAGTGGAACGATTACAGGTAATCTTGCCCGGCACCCTAAAAACAGATTAGAAATGGCTGTGTATGAAGATGGCAGTCAAGGCAAAGAAGCAATAACCCATTACAAAGTGCTTGAGCGTTTCCATTACGTTACTTTGGTTGAATGCCAATTGGAAACAGGACGAACTCATCAAATACGTGCCCACATGCGCTATATAGGGCACCCTATATTTAGCGATGAAATGTATGGAGGAAACAGGGTTGTAAAAGGCACTACATTTAGCAAGTACAAACAGTTTATTGATAATTGTTTCGATCTTATCCCGCGCCAAGCTCTGCACGCTAAAACATTAGGGTTTATACATCCAAGAACCAAAGAAAAAGTATTTTTCGAAACTGATTTACCTAACGATTTTAAGGCTGTATTAGAAAAGTGGCGTAAATATGTTTCCCACAAAACAGATTTTGAAGATTAGCAAAAAGCCATAAACTTTTCTATTATTTCAATGCTTTTTGCAGGTTCTTCCGTCATGCCCATGTGTCCGCTGTTTTCTAAAACTTCAAACTGGCTTTTTGTAGGCAAACTAGCTTGATAAGCTAGCTTTTCAGCAGGAATTAAAACATCATCTTTTCCTGCAATAAATAATACAGGTACTTTGCTTTTTTGCAATATTTTAAGCCTTTCAGGGCGTTCTCGCATTGCTGATAGAGCATTTGTAACACCCTCTACACTGCATTCTTTTGCCATTTGCAGGCTTTGCTGTATTTGAGTGTTATAATTATGATTTGCTGAAAACAATGAGGGTATTAAGGTTTTAACAAAGGGCTCTATTCCGTTTCGTTTCACAAAATCAATATGCTTCAATCGGTTCTCTTTTTTAAAGTCCGTATCAGCATAGGCTGTTGAGTGAAACAAGCCAAACCCTTTTAGTAAATCAGGGTATTTTTCAGCAAAGGCAAGTGTTAAATAACCACCCATTGAGTGCCCAATCATAACACAGCTATTAACACCTTTACCAAGTAATGTTTTATGCAAGTGGTTTGCCATGTCTTCAAGGTTTTGTTTTTTGCCTTCTAAATTACTTTTCCCAAAGCCGGGCATATCAACGGTTATTACCCTATACTTTGCTGAAAGCTGAGGCAAAATAGTATCCCAAACCCTGCTGTCTTCACAAAACCCATGTATCAGAACAATAGTTTCTCCTTCTCCTATAGATTGTGTAAACATACTTGCCATATAACTTCTTTTAGTTTTATATAAATAAAAAAGGCTATCCCTTTAGGATAGCCTCAATATAATGTTTAACTATTTACTAGTAAAACTTGTATCTAAAGTCTTTAATGTCAGCATGTTTCTTCAATGCATCGTTTGCTCTGGTGTCTGATGAGTTTTGTACTTCCCCTAACATTTGTTGTTTAGTTTGGCTTAAATCTTCAGGAAGTTTTGCTTTTGTTTTCTCGTCAAGCCTAAATACATATACACCGTTTTTATCTTTTACAGGCTCGCTAATCACTTTCACATCAGTGCCGTATAAGTACCCCAAAAGGGTAGGTGCAGGACCTATGCTTGTAACGTTTTCTGTATTAAACTGCTGATAAGGCAAGGCTAAAACATTAGTACCCAATTTTTTGGCTATTGCATCTAAAGTGCTAGCCCCTGCTTTCGCTTCTTCAAACTTCTTTCTTAAAATTTCTGCTTTCTTTTCGTTCCTTACAGCATCAGTAAGTTTCAAACGCATATCTTCAACTGTTGCCGTACCTTCTTCACTTATAGTAACTAAACGCGCCACAACCAGTTTCGTATTGTTTGCTACCGGAAAAGGCTCAGATATATCGCCTGCTTTTCTTTCATCGGCATAAGCCCATCTTACTACATTACGTGCGTCTTGCAAGCCAGATAATACACGGTCTCTAGCTCTTACACTTTCAGCAAAACGTTTGCTTAAACCTCTTTCATCAATCCCTTTTGTAAACTGTTCTTCTGTACTTATAGACCCTGCAAATTCATTGGCTTGTGAAGCCACTGCAGAATAGGTTTTAGAACTAGGCTCAATTTCACGCTCTACCTGCCCTACTTTTACCATTGTGCTACTTGGGTTATGTGTACCTTTTACAATATGTACCCCTTGCGAAGTGGTAACCACAGTATAACTACCTTTAGACGTTTTAGCTACAGCATCCATTAATTCGCCAGGCAATTGCCCGTCATCTTTTGAAACCCAGCCTAAATCTCCTTCTTTCTGGTTTGTATTAGGGTCTGTACTGTGTTCTTTCACAGCGTCTTTAAAACTGGCTCCGTCTTTTAAGTCAGCAATAATTTCTCTTGCTTTCTTTTGAGCTGCAATAGTATCGTCTTTCAACACACCTTCAGGACGTACTAATATTTGTGATGCCCGGTACATAGTTAATGTATCATCAGCCACATCTAACACTTTAAAAGCTACATAACCTCCTTGGTCAAAAGCAGGCCCGAAAACTCTCCCCGGTTGTGCTGCAAAAATCGAGTCTTCAAATAGCTCTAAGAAAGAGCCTCTGCGAACAAAATTGGTGTCGTAAAAACCACCGTTATTTACTATAAAAGCTGAGTCGTTTTTAGTTTCTCTAAAACCTTTTGTTTTCTCAACTATCCAACGGAAAGCATCTGCTGAGTCTTTTGCTGTTGGGTTAATATCAAAAACCACATACTCCAATTTTCTTGATGCGTCAAGTTGAAAATCTTCAGTATGCTTTTGCAGGTATTCTTCCAATTCCGCATCGGTAACGTTAACAGTTGAATCACTAATTGAAAAGTAATCTAGTTTAACTATCTGTCCTTTAACATTATCATTTGCTGCTGCAAATTGGTCTTTAGCTTCAAGTGAGGTAACGTAATTTCCTTTACTTACGTAGGTAAAGTACTTTTTGTTCTCAACATCCTCAATTATAGACTTATCAATAGCCTGTACCCATTGGTCTTCTTGCTCAGGTTCTAAAGTTCTTCTTCTTTCTAATACTTTAGCCATGTCTAGCTGACCTGTAGGTGTAGCAAAATCAGGGTTTACCTGCCCTGTTTGCGGATTTGTAAAAGTGCTAACAATTAGCGGGTGAGGTTTAGGTGCTTGAAACTCTACCCAAGTTAGTTCTTCGGGACTAACTTTAATATTAAGCCTGCTATACTCTCTTTTAAGTACTTTTTCTCTGAAAAATGATTCCCAAACCTGGTCTCTAACAATATCTTGTAATTGAGGAGTAAGTTGACCATACTGAGCTTGAGCGTTTTGTTCTATTTGCTTATACTGCTCGTCAAACTCTTGAAAGGTTACTTTCTCACCGTTTATTTTTCCTACGATTTGCTCGGGGTTTCCAAATAAACTGTTTCCACCACTTAGCATATCTGTTAATATAAATGCTAAGATTGATATACCAATTAGGGTGATAACTAACCCTGAACGTTGTCTTATTTTACCTATGACAGCCATAAATTCGCTTTTTTCAAAAAGAGGTGCAAAATACACCTTTTGTTAATGATTTTCAAAATGATTTCCTATGCGGGTTTTGTAGCATTATTTTTTGACAAAAAATCGGCATAAGCTATCTTAATTCCTTCTTCCAGTTGTGTTTCGGGTCTCCAGCCTGTGGCAAAAACTTTTTCTACGTCCATAAGCTTTCTGGGAGTACCATCAGGCTTAGAAGTGTCAAACTTCAACTCTCCCTCATAGCCTATTACTTTTTGTATGGTAAGTGCCAGGTCTTTAATGCTTAAATCTTCGCCACAACCAATATTTACAAATTGTTTCTCATTGTAGTTTAGCATTAAGTGGAAACAGGCTTTTGCCAAATCGTCGGCAAATAAAAACTCGCGCTTGGGCGAACCGGTACCCCAAATTTCTACAGCAGGTGCTTCGCTTTCTTTTGCCTCATGAAATTTACGTATTAATGCAGGCAGAACATGAGAGTTTTGGGGGTGGTAATTATCGTTTAAGCCATACAGGTTAGTAGGCATTACTGCAATAAAATTACATCCGTATTGGTCTCTATATGCCTCGCACATTTTTATGCCGGTTATTTTTGCAATGGCATACGGTTCGTTTGTAGGCTCTAACAAACCCGTCAATAAATACTCTTCTTTTAAGGGCTGCGGGGCTAATTTGGGATAGATACACGATGAGCCAAAAAACATCAGTTTTTTTACTTTGCTTAAGTATGACTGGTGGATGATATTGTTCTGTATCATCAGGTTATCATACAAAAACTCTGCTCTGTAGGTATTATTAGCCACAATACCGCCAACCTTTGCTGCTGCCAAAAAAACATAATCGGGTTGTTCAGCTTCAAAAAATGCTTGCACCGCCACACTATCACGTAAATCAAGCTCTTTACTAGTTCTTGAAATAATGTTGTTGTATCCGTTACGCTCCAGCTCCCTCACCATAGCAGAACCTACCATGCCCCTATGACCTGCAACGTATATTTTACTATTCTTCTCCATTGTGAAGTGATTTTTGCCAAAAGGCGACATCTAAATATTTTCCGTTTTTTATACTTACTTTTTCGTAGTGTGCAGCCTTTGCAAAGCCCATTCTTTCGTGCAGCATAACACTGGCAATATTGGGCATAATAACTCCCGCTATCATTTCTCTAAAGCCTTTTTGGGTTGCATCATCTATTAAAGCTTGGTATAAGGCTTTACCATGTCCCTGGCCCTGGCTTTTTTTATCTAAATATATTGATGCTTCTACCGTGTGGTTATAAGCGTCATTTTTTCTGAACCTTTTATAGTAGGCAAACCCAACCATTTTGCCTTCATCTTCCATAACCAGCCAGTTGTATTTTTCTAAGGCGGTTATCATTCGCTCACCCATTATTTCTTTAGAAACTTCTTCTGTTTCCAGTGTGAAATTAGTCGGGATGTATTCATTATATATTGTCGCTACTTTTTCCGCATCTTCAAGCGTAGCTGTCCTTATTTCAACCATTACTGCCTATTCAAAATAATTCATGGTTTTGTAGCCACCCTCTTGCATATACTTGTCTTTCTTCACCATTTTCAAGTCGCTGTGCATCATATCATCAACTAACGCTTTTAAATCGTATTTAGGTTCCCAGCCCAGTTGTTTTTTAGCCTTGCTTGGGTCCCCTATTAATAAGTCTACCTCTGTAGGTCTAAAATAGCGTGGGTCAACTGCCAATACCTCCTGCCCTTCTTTTACATTAGCACTGATATTCAGTTCATTTAAGCGGCTCATATTTATGGATGATACAAAACCTTTTTCATCCACACCTTGCCCCTTGAAATCAAGAGTTATGCCAACGTAGCCAAAAGCCATTCTTATAAAATCTCTTACCGAAGTTGTTACACCTGTAGCTACTACATAATCTTCAGCTTTTTCTTGTTGAAGCATCAAATACATAGCTTCCACATAATCTTTGGCATGTCCCCAGTCTCTTTGGGCATCAAGATTTCCAACAAACAGTTTTTCTTGTAAGCCTAAAGCTATTTTACTGGTAGCTCGTGTAATTTTACGGGTTACAAAGGTTTCCCCACGAACTGGTGATTCGTGGTTAAACAATATTCCGTTAGAAGCATATATATTATATGCCTCGCGATAGTTAACGGTTATCCAATACGCATACATTTTTGCTGCCGCATAAGGCGAGCGGGGATAAAAGGGAGTTTTCTCACTTTGTGGCACTTCTTGCACCAGTCCGTACAATTCAGATGTTGATGCCTGATAAAATTTAGTTTTCTCAGTTAAGTTTAATATACGTATTGCCTCTAAAATTCTTAAGGTTCCTATTGCATCACTATTAGCGGTATACTCAGGCGTTTCAAAACTTACCTGAACATGACTTTGTGCTGCCAGGTTATAAATTTCATCGGGTTGAGTTTCTTGTACAATACGAATTAGATTGGTACTATCCGTTAAATCTCCGTAATGAAGCTTAAGGCGAACATTTTTTTCGTGAGGGTCTTGATATAAATGGTCTATCCTATCAGTATTAAACAAAGAACTACGCCGTTTAATACCGTGTACCTGATAGCCTTTGTTTAGCAAAAACTCTGCAAGATACGCCCCGTCTTGTCCTGTTATACCTGTTATAAGTGCGGTTTTCATCAAAAAAATTAGTCGTTCTTTGGTTTTGAATTAATTTGCAAAAGTATTTATTTAATTGTTAATGGTACTCATTTATTCGCCTGTAATAAGCCCAAGACTTACATATACTGCAAAGCAGTTATTTGGTGTCTTGCTAAAGACGGATTATAAGCTAACGAATAATAGAGACGCTTTTTTAACTGCTAACGATGTCCGAATAAATTATAGCAACGAAAGAATAGAGGGTGCTATCGCCATATTTCCGAATGGTTTATTAAATGAAAGTACGGTTAATAAAATCACTCCAACTATAGGAGAGTGGGAAAACTGCCCTACTTTATTTCCTAATGAAAACGATAAAGTTCCGTTTGATATTTTTAGTGCCGTTTTTTACTTATTAAGCAGGTATGAAGAGCACACAGATAGTGCAAGAGATAAACACGGCAGGTTTACCGCAAAGCAAAGTTTTTTATATAAAAACAACTTGCTTCACTTACCTTTAGTCAATATTTGGGCAAATAAACTACGGCTAACACTCAATAAGTCTTATGAGCTAAATATCAGTAGATTAGAGCATGAATATATTTCAACTATTGATATTGACCATGTGTTCTATTACAAGCATAAACCATTGCTTAGAAATATTTTAGGCGGAGCTAAACAATTACTAAAAGGAGACTTTGAAAGCCTGAACTTGAGAATAAAAACCGTTTTAGGGGGGAAAGACCCTAATGATATTTATGATTGGCTGCTAACTGAGCATGAAAAGCACAACACTAAAGCTATATTCTTTTTTTTAATGGGGGATAAAGACCTCCCCTACGACCCGCCGTCAATTTTTGATATAAAAGATGTTGCTGAGGTTATCCGGCAAATTGCCGATAAAAATAGTGTTGGTATTCATCCTTCCTATCATTCACTTAACAAGAAAAGCATAATATTGAAGGAAAAGCAGCGTTTGGAGGAGTTAGCAGACCGAAAAATTAGTATTAGCCGCCAACATTATTTACGCTTCTCCTTACCTGAAACTTATAGGGTTTTAGCAGAGTGTGGTATTGAAAACGAATATAGTATGGGCTATGCCGACTATGTGGGTTACAGAGCAGGAACTGCAACCTCATTTACATGGTTTGATTTGGAAAAAAATGAAGAAACTAATTTAACGGTGCATCCTTTTGCTGTTATGGATATCTCATTAAAAAACTACATGCAACAAACACCTGAACAAGCTATTGAAACCATACAAAAACTAAATGCCCCTCTGCTTGAAAATGGCGGAACTTTTATGAGCTTGTGGCACAATGAGTCGTTAAGCAATAAAGGTGAGTGGAAAAATTGGCGTAAAGTTTATCAATTGTTACTTACTTTTAACCCCCGATAATGGAGATTAGGTTTTTACTACGCAACGAGATTGACGATATAAAATGGGATGCTTGTATTTATGAATCTTTCAATAGCCTTATTTATGCATATACATGGTACTTAGATAATGTTGCTGATGATTGGAGTGCTTTGGTGCTTGATGATTATAAAGCGGTAATGCCCTTACCTTCAAGAAAAAAGTGGGGGTTTACGTATATATACCAGCCTTTTTTTTGTCAGCAATTGGGCATTTTTTCAAATGCAGAGATTACACAACCTACTGTAAATGCTTTTTTTAAGGCAATACCTTCGCATGTTAGTTATATAGATATCCAAACCAATATTTTCACCAAGCCTTCTTCGGGAAATGTTGTAGTACATCAAAAAACAAATTTTCATTTATCACTTATTTCTACCTATGAAAAGCTTGAAAGCGGATACAATGAAAACACTAAGCGGAATTTAAAAAAAGCAAAAAAGAATAAGATTGAGCTGCTTGAGAACGCTGAACCCTCATCAATAGTAAAACTGTATAGAGAAAATTATGCCTCTAAAACTCCAGAAATAAAAGAAAGTGATTACCAAAACCTGAACCGCCTTATTAATTATTGTTTACGGATGGGAGTGCTTAAGTCTTGGGCTGCTTTTGATGAAAGAAACTCTTTATGTGCCGGAGCTTTGTTTATTAAAGACCACAAAAACGTATATTATTTATTAGGCGGCTCTACTGAAGATGGAAGAACATACGGAGCTATGCACGCGCTATTTGACGGTTTTATAAAAGTTTATGCAGGAAGAGATTTGGTGCTTGATTTTGAAGGCTCTGAAATAGAGGGCATAGCCCGTTTTTATAAAGGTTTGGGGGCTAAGCCTGTATACTACTACAGTGTACAGCAAAACAGGTTGCCGCATATTATTAGATGGTTAAAGAAATGAGGCAATAAAAAAGGCGAGAGAAATTTCTACTCACCTTTTAATGGGCTACTAAGTATTTAAAATTATACTCCAAGTATTTCTGCGTTTACTTTAAAACGTGTGTTAATCTTTAATTCAGTATCCTGGTTTAATGATTCATCCATAACAGTTTTAACTCTAAGCTTTATAGATTCTTTTGTTATATAATCTTTCAAATTATCACTTATATAATCTAACTCTAGCATTGTTAAACCATCGGGGATGTTATATTTTGATGCTACCTGAATTTCATCTAAACCATCTGCTGAAATATAAACCTCAATAGATTTTAAAAAGTCTAGGGTTTGTCCTTGGGGGCTTTGTACAGTTATGTTTATACCGTCAATTGTTATTTCTTGAACAAGGTCTTTCCTGGTATCGTTTGAGCTGAATTGCTCTTCGTAGTTTGTAGTTATATCAGGTGTAAATAAGTTTAAAGGCAAGTTTATTACTGAGTTTGCCGGAAGAACTACAGTAGCATCATAATTGAGGTTAAATTTTGTAAACTCATCTAATTTTTTGCAACTGTTGGTAACAATTATTCCTGAAGCTATTAGTACTATTATTATAAGTTTTTTCATCATTGGTTATATTAGTTGTTATACTATTTATTTTACAATTGCTGTGCCTAATAATTCAGCTATTTGCTTTCTGTAGTTTTCTAAAACGAAATGCTTTTGCAATAATTCATCTAACTTTTCATTTTTTTCTATCGTTTGTTTTTCAGTTTCTAATACTTCTTCTTTGTTTAACTCCTCATATAGTATTGGAGTTTGTTTTGATATTTCTTCAAAATTCTTAATGTTTTCGCGGCTTCTGTTTATTAACTCATCTATTTTTTTTAGTTTTAAATGTAGCAAAACACTATCAACATCGTTCTGATAATTATCTTTAATTTCTGTGATAAAAATTTCGAACTTCTCCTCCCATTTTGGACTTATTTTATATTTCTCAGTTAAAAAATCTGCCACTAAAGCTACTATCTCTTGGTTTTCATTGTGTAGAAAATCTTCCTCACTTATGTTTGTTAATGGGTCATCAACCTTAGCTTTCACCAGTTCAATAACTTGCTTATATAAACTGTGCTGAAACTCAAACCCATCGTTTTCTATTTGTTGAATCAGATATTCTGACACATTTAGCACAGTATCTCTATATGGTAAGTGCCCATATTGTATAAGTACTCTTGCTACCCCTTTTTCTTGTTCTTCGCCAATATTTAACGGGGTTTGAAGCTCTTCCTCATCAAAAGCTTCATTGTTAATGGCTTCCAGCTCATCAAGTAATTTTTTTTCATCAGGATCTTTTGCCCGGCTTTTTTTGCGGGTTTTGTTCACCTCGGCCATCAGCATTTCAGTCCTTACATTAAATACTTGTGCGCTCTCGTTAATAAAAATACTGCGGGTAATATTATCAGGTATTTTGCTAATACTTTCTACAATATCACGCATTGCCGTAGCTTTTTTAACAGGGTCGTTTTCAGCTTCACCTACCAGTAATTCAGATTTATATAGAATAAAATCTTTTTCATTTTCTTCTAAATATTTCTGAAAAGCAGTCCCTCCAAGTTTTTTGCAATATGTATCCGGGTCTTCGCCCTCAGGCAACAGCACTATTTTTACATTTAGCCCCCCTGCCAGTATTATGTCTATGCCTCGTAAAGCAGCTTTTAAACCCGCAGGGTCGCCATCATATATAATACACACATTTTTAGTAAACCTGTATATTTGTTTTACTTGACCTTCTGTTAATGAGGTTCCCGACGAAGCAGCTACATTTTCTATTCCTGCTTGGCTAAGTGTTATTACATCGGTATAGCCTTCTACCAAATAACATTTATCGTTTTGGCGTATGCTGTTTTTGGCATGATATATACCATACAGTATCTCTGATTTTTTATAAACCTCCGTCTCAGGGCTATTCAGGTATTTAGGGCTTTTATCGTCTTTTACCAATTGCCGCCCGCCAAAGGCTATCACCCTGCCACTAAGATTATGAAAAGGGAATATAACCCGCTCGCGAAACATATCGAATGCTTTTCCGCTATCAGCTACTTTTGTCAACCCTGCTTTTTGCAGAATATCAATATTATAGCCAATTTTAATTGCAGTATCGGTAAAACTTCCCCACTCTTTTTTGCTATAGCCCAAACCAAACTTTTTTATGGTTTCATCTCTAAAGCCTCGTTCATAAAAATAGGTTTTACCCACTGTTTTGCCTTCCTCATCTTCCCAAAGGTTTTGCTCAAACTGTTTGGCGGCATAATCGAGGGCTATTAAAAGGCTTTCGCGTTCGTTTGCACTGGCAATTGCTTCGGGTGTTTGGTTTCGTTCTTCAACAACTTCAATATTATACTTTCGGGCTAGGTGCTTCAGGGCATCAACATACTCCATTTTTTCATGCTCCATAATAAAACCTACAGCATTCCCTGCCCTTCCGCAACCAAAACATTTATAAATACCTTTAGTTGGAGACACTACAAACGAAGGCGTTTTTTCTCCGTGAAAAGGGCATAAGCCCATAAGGTTTGCCCCTCTTTTTTTCAGGGTAACAAAATCACCGACCACCTCATCTATCTGGGCGGCAGCCATAATATCATCAACCGTACTTTTGGGTATCATAAATTTTTAGCGGATACAAAGTAACTCAAAAGTTTGGTTTTACTTGAAGGTTTAGCTGTTATGCTTGGACAAGTAATAGAGAGATTTCAGCAGCTAAGTGTTTATTTAGAAAACACTATCATCATTTGTAAAGTCTGAAAAGTACCAGTTGTTATTTATGTAATGGCAAAAAATACCGAAATAGTCCTTCTTCTTTCTATTAATAGTATAATATACCTCTAATACGCGCAGTGTTTTAATTTCCGGTCCTGTTAGTTCTGTTTTAACATATTGAACACTATCAAGATTGATATTTTTGGCTTTTGCCTTGGCTAAAATTTTATCAAAACTGGCTTTAAACTCTTTGCTGTTAATTGTTTCGTTTATGATTTGCTTATTGGTTTTCCGCTTAACCTGTGGATAGATTTGCTTATATACCTTAGGGGGAGCAACCAGTTTTTTTAGAATATTAATATCTCCTTTTTGAAAAGACTCTATAACTTTTCTAGCTATAAAACCTGAGTCTTGCTGCGCTTTAGCAGTAGCAACACTAAAAGAAAGAAACGCAATCAGTAGTACTTTTTTCTTAATCTTATCTTGTTTTAAAAGTCTTCAAATACCGTAGTTGTGATTAAAATTTCCATCAGGTACCAATTGTCGTTATGCTTTAATGCAGAAACAGCCAGTTTACCTGTTTTATCTTTTACAGCAAACGTTATACTTACTCCATAAGGTCCTCCGGGCATTACTTCAATAACTGCACTTTTGTATTTCAATTTGTTCAGATTTACCTTCTTTTCTTTGGCATTGCTAATTAATGCCTCAAAATCAGACTTAAGTTTCGGGCTTTTGCTGGTTTTTTCAATAATCTGGTCATCAGTCATCTCCTCCGTTTCTTTAAACATTGCTTTATAAACTTCAGGGGGAGCCACCAGTTTTTGAAGGTTCTCTACTTTTTCACTTTTAAGAGCTGCAATTATATTTTTTGCTAACTGAGCAGAATCTGTTTGGGCTTTTACTGAAAAGCCAAACCCTGCTACAAGTAATAGAAGGATTAATTTTTTCATAGCTGCTTAATATTATTTTTCAGGAAGAACAATAGCTTTAAACTTCTTATAAAGCTCTTCCTGAGGATTAGTTAAATCTACCTTTTTACCGTTTATATAGGCTTGCTCTATAATGCTGCTTCGCATATCTAAAACATCGCCTTTTGATACTATAAAGGTAGCATCTTTTCCTGTTTTTATACTACCCAATGTGTTTTCTAAGCCTAATATTTTTGCTGGGTATAATGTTATTGCCTTTACAGCTTCAGAATAAGGTAAACCAAATGCCACTGCTTGCCCAGCCTCAAAGGGTAGGTTACGCTGCTCCCAAAAATTAATATCACTTATGGCAAACGGCACACTATCGCGCCAAAGTATGTAAGGCAAAGCATAAGGTTCTTCGTAGCTATCATCTCTGTTGTTAGGTAAGCTATGCGTTCTACTAATAACCACACTTATATTATTTTCTTTTAGGTATTTTGATATGCTGCCACTTTCATTCCCGCCAACTATTACAGGGGTTATATTAAACTGTTTTAAAATATGTATTGCATTAAGTATGGTTTGCGCCCCATTAGCATGAACAAAAACTTTCTTTTCTCCATTTATGGCTTTAGCTAATGCTTCATACCTTAGATTTTTTTCTTCTGTTGGCTTAAACCCATAGCTTTTTGCTTGTTGTAGCCAATTGATTATTTGGTCTAAATGCTTGGCTGCTTTTTTAGTTTGTTTGTTGTTTTTATCATAATTTGGCCAATGAATATGTACACCCATATCACTTGCATATAAGGCTTCTTCCCAGTTTCTAGCCTGTAGTCGCATCACTGATGATTGCCCTGATATTAACCCCCCCTGTGGGCAAACTTGTGCCATTAATATACCGTTTGCCAATACCGTTTTCATCACACGGCTATCCGTATTAAAGGCAATAGCCGAACGTACATGTGCATTATTTTTACCTACTTCTTTAAAATCGTGGGTGGCTCTAACCGCTTCAATTTCTGTTAAACCTAAGTTACTGTTTAGTGCTATTAACCCCGGATAAATTCTTTTTCCGCTTAGGTTTATACTTTCCCCGTTTATAGTTGCCCCCTGCTGATTGCCCACATATATAATTTTCCCATTCTTTATGCCTAGTGCACCGTTTGGGAACACCATTCCCTCAGCAGTATAAATATCTGCTCCTACAAACCACCTCTCCGCACTATCTGTTTGAGCATTAACAGAAATTGTTGCTAAAAAGCATATTATAACCGCACTTAATACCTTAGTCATTATTCACCTCCTCTCCATATACTTCCTCATCATCACAGTGGTATAATTTCTCTTTTTTCTTATCAGGTTCCTTACCCTTTTTTCCTTTGGCAATAGCTTCATTCATTTTTTTAATTAATGCTTTCTTTTCTATAAGAAGCTCTTGCTCTGCCTGTTTATGTCTCCGTGAATCAAAATATGCCACACCCTCTATATATGTAGCTACGGGGGTTGAATATATTGATAACGGGTGCCCATTCCACAAAACCAAGTCGGCATCTTTACCTGCTTTGATGCTCCCTACTTTATTATCAATGCCCATTAGTTTTGCAGGGTTTAGTGTAATCATTTTTAGTGCGTCTTCTTCACTTACCCCTCCATATTTTACTGCTTTGGCAGCTTCTTGGTTTAATCGGCGACCCATTTCAGCGTCATCAGAGTTTATGCAAGTAGTAACACCTGCTTCATTAAGCAAAGCAGCATTGTATGCGGAAGCTTCAATAACCTCGTACTTATAGCCCCACCAGTCTGAAAAGGTGCTTGCTCCTGCACCGTGTGCTTTAAGTTTGTCAGCTATTTTATAACCCTCTAATACATGGGTAAAAATGTTGATTTTGAAGCCGTACTTCTCAGCCACCTTCATTAGCATATTTATCTCCTGTTGGCTGTATGAGTGGCAACTCACTAATCGTTTGCCATTTACCACCTCCAATAACGCTTCCAACTCTAAATTTTTACGGGGCTGTTTTTTAGTTTTCTTCTTTTTATAGTCTTCCCAAGCTTTTTCATATTCTTTCGCACGGGTAAAGTAATCTTCAAAAACCTGCTCAACCCCCATACGTGTTTGAGGGAAACGGACAGTAAATTTTTCGCCCCAGTTACTTTGTTTTACATTTTCTCCCAACGCAAATTTTATTCTTCCCGGGGCACCTTTAAACTTCATTTCATTAGGTGCAGAACCCCATTTCAGTTTCACTACTGCACTTTGCCCACCAATAACATTTGCAGAGCCGTGCAACAGTTGTGAGGTAGTAACTCCACCGGCCAACTGACGATAAATATTAATGTCTTCAGGATTTATAACATCTCCTATTCTCACCTCAGCTGTGCTGCTTTCGCTACTTTCATTTACGCCTCCCATAATGGCTATGTGCGAATGCTCATCAATAATACCTGCCGTTAAATGCTTTCCTGTACCGTTTATTACAGGAATATCTCTAGAGTCTTTTATTCCATACTTATTCAAAGTTTCAGGGCTTACCTCACCCACTTCTACTACTTTACCGTTTACCACCAAAACATCAGAATTAATGAGTACACCTTCTTTTTCATTAGTCCAAATGGTGGCTCTCCGTACCATAAAGGTATTACTGTCTTTTTTAGCGTATATATACGGAAACTTCTTTAACTCGGGCATATTTTCTTTTTCAGGTTCCTTATCGGAGACATTATCAAATGCCGACTCATTTTCTGTATACCAGTAAACCGTTTTTCCTTTTTCGTCGCTGCCCATACCTTCATTGGTTAGCCAGTTTACGTTCCACCCTGTCAATTTATACTCATTATTTTGTGTTTTTATCACAAAGCTAAATGCTTGTTTTTCTTTGTTATAGACAACCTTGCTTACTTTGTTTATAGAACCTGACGCTTTTATACCAAGCTTCCCTTTTTTGTAAAAAATTTCCAAATCTGCAATCTCTTTACCATCTATATAAAGTATTTGATTTTTGCCTACAATTTCTTGATTGTTGGGGTAGCTGATAATATGTTGCTTGCCTTGGTTCCAGTTTTCTAATATTGTTGTTTTAGTATTAAAGAGTTTACCATCTGTAATAATAAAGTTAGCTAGTTTCCCTTTTTCTAAAGAACCTATTTTATCACCAGCATTTATAAAGCTTGCAGGTATTTTAGTAAGTGCGCTTAATACCGCTTCTTCGCTTAGTCCTTTAGCTACAATCTCTCTTATCACTTTCAAGAAGTTTTTACTTCTAAGCCCAAGAGCAGTGAATGCAAAGTTTATATTGTTTTGGTGGAGGATTACGGGGTTATACATTGCCATTTCAGCATGTTTCAAAACTGTATAATTTGTTTTTGCTTCATCAAAAACTGTTTCAACATGAATAGGGCTAGGAAAATTTAACGGTACAATAAACTTAGCCTTACTTTCCTTTAGTTTATCAATAATCTGATATTCATCGCCTGCAGTTTTTATTATGAAGTTTTTGCTAAATTCTTCAGCAATGCTTTGAATACGAAGAATGTCCCATTTATTATCCGCTTGAAATACCAACGGAAGACTTTGTTGTTTATTAAATGCTTCAAGAGAAAGGTTTTTTTCTTCCAAAACCCCGCTTTTGTATGACTCAGCATCATAAAAGGTTTGGCGCAATAGCGCTATACTACCCATTAAAGAGGTTGGGTATACCTGCTTGCTACTTCCTTTTTTGAAAGAAAAGTTTGCCGATGCTTGTTCTGTTATAATGCTTTTGTTTTCACTTTCGGGGTTAAGGTTGGTAAAAACAGAAGTTCCTCTGGCTATACCGTCATGTACAAATGTGGCTACACTACCAAAACCCATTTTCAGTAGGCTATCAGAAGCTTTTTTGCTATGGGCGAAAAGATATGCTGCGTTAGTTTCAGGCTTAATTGCTTCATTCCATCCAAAGGCCCCTTTTGTTTTACTTTTATATTGTGGCGGAACTGTTTTATCTCTTACCCCCTTTATTTTCTTCTTTTTAGTTGCTTTAGGCAAACCGTAAGCAGAGTAAATATCTATAAAAGAGGGATATACATATTTGCCCTTCAAATCAATAACTATGGCTGTTGTATCATACTTTTCCCCTTTATTTTTTACTGCTATTACTTTGCCGTCATTAATTTCGAGTATTCCTTTGGCTACAAACTTATCCGGCGACACCTGTATGTTGGCATTTATAAAAATATAGCGAGAAACCTGCGGGTTATTTGCTCCGTTGGTTGGGAATGTACTTTGTGCAAATTGAGCTATAGGTATAGCCACAAAAAACAACACAAAGCATAGCCATTTGTTATTCATTATTCTGTTCTCTCCAAAGTTGGTTGAATGATTTTTTTGCTGTAGCAGGAAACTCTCTGTTCTCTCCCCAATCCTTTTTGTATGATGATTTTATGATTAGGCCTTTAAAGGTTTCTCCCCTGTTCATTTTCTTGCGATTCAGCATTGCCCCTCGTATTGCCTTCCATGTATAGTTATCAAAAAACCCTTTGCTTTCTGCTCCTCTGTTTTCGTTTCGATTTTCTATTAAAAGGTTATGGATGTCAATATTCACAGGGCATACATTATCACACTTACCGCAAAGTGTAGAGGCTTCTGATAAATGCTTGTACTCTGCCCTTCCATGCGTATGTTGTGCAGTTACCGCACCAATGGGACTAGGGTTGGGCAAGCCGTATACTTGTCCGCCAATAGTTTTAAAAACAGGACAAATATTGGCACAAGCCCCACATTTAATACATGTTAGAGCCTTGCGCTGTCGGTTTTTAGCTAAAACTTCGCTCCGCCCGTTGTCAACTAGTATTACGTATAATTCTTTTGGCCCGTCGCTTTCTTTCCCCTTTCTGGGTCCGTTAATTATTGTATTGTACGATGTGATTTTTTGTCCTGTACCGTAGGTAGCCAGCAATGGCCATAATGTTTCCAAATCGGCTATTGCAGGAATAATCTTATCAATACTGGCAATAACAATATGTACATCAGGCACCCCACTTGAAAACAAAATATTTCCTTCATTTTCAGTTAGTGCTATACTGCCCGGGTCTGCTATTAAAAAATTACAGCCTGTTATAGCAGCCTTCGCCTGAAAATACTTCTCGTGTACATTGTAGGCTATTTTCTCAACCGTATCACTAATCTTTTGATTTTCGCTTTCTGAGTTTTTACCTAAAAAACTAGGGGCAATATCAATATGGCTTTTATGCAAAGCAGGAATTATTACATGAGACGGTTTATCATCTGTAGCTTTCAGCACAGCATCTGCAACATCGGTTTCAGTAACCTCAAAACCTTTTTGCTCTAAATTCTTCCGCAAGCTTATTTCTTCGGCCACAGATGATTTTGTTTTTACAACCTGTTTTATTTTATGGCTGCTTAATATCTCTTCAACTTCTCTTAACGCATCTTCTTTTTCTGGAGCCCATAATATCTTAGCCCCACCCCTGCCTATATTGCTTTCAAACTCAAGCAAATATTTATCTAAGTTTTCAATGGCTTTAACCCTTATATGCTCAGCTCGCTTTCTGGCTAAATCTAAATTGCTAAACTGTTGTTTGCCTGCAGCAAAATTTTGGGCATATTTATCTAAATGCACCCCTAAAAGGGTGGCTTTTTCTTTTGAAGCTATTTCAGCCGATACGGTTGTATTAAATTCTGCTCGTTTGCCCATAGGGTCAATACAAACCTATGATTTTGAGCGGTGATTTAAAAGTGTGGGGCTATTTTGTGTTAAGAACAGGTTAATTAAGCAACATATTATCAATTAAACGAACACCTTGCATATTGACCGCTGTAATGGCAACTACTTTTTGGCTTTCTTCAAGTTCATCAACAACATCAAGGGTATTAGCATCGGCTAAGTTAAAGTACTCTACTTCTGCACCTTCTACAGCATTAATTCTTTTAACAGCTTGTTTTTCAATTTCTGTAGGTTTAAGCTTACCTAAGTTTTCTTTTGCCCAAACAAATGTTTTATAAATTATTGAAGCTCTTTGTAAATCTTCTTCGCCAAGTCTGTAGTTTCTAGAGCTCATTGCCAAACCTTCTTCATTTCGCACAGTTTCTACCCCCACAACTTCAACATCCATATTATATTGGCTAACCACTTCCTTTATAACCAAAACCTGCTGGTAATCTTTCATACCAAAATATGCTTTATGCGGCTCCAATATGTCAAAGAATTTTTTTACAACTGTAGCTACTCCTTTGAAATGCCCCGGGCGAAACTCGCCTTCAAAAAGTTTGTCTATATTTTTTAAGTCTATGGCTAACAATTCTTCATCGGGCGCATACATTTCTTCAACAGTAGGGTTAAATAGTACTTCGCAGCTATTTTTCTCCAGCATTAAAATGTCTTTTTCAATAAACCGGGGGTATTTTTCCAGGTCTTTAGGATTATTAAATTGGGTTGGGTTCACAAAAATGCTGCACACTGTTATGCTGTTTTCTTTGCGAGATTGTTGTATTAACTCCATGTGCCCATGGTGTAAAGCCCCCATGGTTGCTACAAAGCCAACAGTATTACCTTTTTGCTTTTCTTGAGATAAATACTGTTTTATATCTTTTATTTTGCTGAATATTAGCACGCTTCAACTATTAACATTTGTTTGTGGAAAATTGGCAATAATGGAATAAAATCCGTAACTTTGCAAACACATTTATCGCTAATATGGGAAGAAAAAAAATTCTATTTGTGTCTTCAGAAATGAATCCTTTTCTGAACACCTCTTCACTAGTATCAGAAATTTCACGCCAACTACCACAAGCAATTCAAGAAAAAGACAACGAGATTAGAGTTCTCGTTCCTCGCTTCGGTTTAATTAACGAACGCAGAAACCGTTTACACGAAGTTGTTCGCTTATCAGGTATCAACATAACAATTGATGATAACGACAACCCTTTAATCATAAAAGTAGCTTCACTACCTGAAGCTAAAATGCAGGTTTACTTTTTGGATAATGAAGATTATTTCCACCGTAAAGCCCTGTACCACAATGAAGCTAACCAGTTTTTTCCTGACAACGACGAGCGCACCATTTTCTTCTGCAAAGGCGCGCTTGAAACAGTAAAAAAATTAGGTTGGGCTCCTGATATTATTCATTGCCAAGGCTGGATGACCAGCTTAATCCCAATGTATATTAAAACCATATACCAAAATGAGCCTGTATTTAAAAACTCTAAAGTAGTATACAGTGTTTTTGAAAATGAGTTTAACGAAACTTTGGGTGAAGATTTTACACGTAAAGCCAGCTTAAACAATATTGAGCCTGAGCAAATGTCGTGCTTTGACGATGCAAGCTGTAACGGGCTTTATAAAGGGGCAATTACACATGCTGACGCAGTTGTGCAAGCAGCAAATAATATTGACCCTTTGGTTGAAAGTGAAATAAGCAAATTAGGCACCCCTGTTATGAAACACAGTGATGATGCTGAACTTGCTGATAACTACTTGAAGCTTTACGACAATATTTTATTAAGTAATAACTAATTAGTTGAGAAGAAAAGCATTTTTGTTCGGGGTGGCGACGTTACTAAGCGTCTCCACCTTTTTTTATTCGTGCAAAAACGATGAAGAACGCTTAGGGCTTTCAGGAGGAAACGACCCTGATGTAATTGTTATTGATACGTTTACTGTACTCACCCGTACAGTACCCGAAGATTCTTTTACCACACATCGCTTATCACTAAACATATTAGGCACATTAAACAGTACTACCTATGGCAAAAGCTCTGCTGATGTTGTTGTAGACTTTGGTTTGCCTGATATAAACAATTTTGAGTTCCCCGCCGGTAGTGTTCTTGATTCTGCCTTTTTGGTGCTGCAATATGCCGGAACCTCTTTGTTTGACGGTGATTTAAGTACTACATTAAACATTAATGCTTATGAGCTTAGTGAGCGTGTATATTTAGACTCTGTTTATTACTCAAACGAAGTTTTCCAAATAGACCCGACACCCATTAGTACCGCCAATACTACGCTAAACCTTTTTGATAGTGTCTCAGTAACATTTAAAGGCGATGTAACTAAACAGGCCCCACAGCTTCGTTTACGTTTAGATAATAATACTTTTGGCAATAAACTTATTAATGGTAGTGCCGCAAACTTTGCTTCGAATATTGCTTTCAAAGACTTTATCAGGGGTATTAGAATAACGGCAGAAAACAGCACTTTGGGAGCTAATGACGGTGTTGCTGCCTATCTTGATTTATTGAATAATGTTTCAGGCATCCATGTGTATTATAATGATACCCAGTCTATTGTATTCCCAATAAATGACCCATCAGCTATAGTTAGTACCTATAAACATGATTTTACAGGCACTCCCATAGAAACACAGTTTAACAATCCGGCTGATTATAATACCTGTTATTTACAATCAATGGCGGGTTCTCGTATCAGGGTAGATATTCCGGGCTTGCAAAATATTGCTTTAGATGACAATTACGCTGTTGTTGGCGCGAATATTGAGTTTACACCTGATGCAACAGGTGTGGGAACCGGGTTTGAAGAACCTACACGCCTTTTATTTTTGGCAAGGGACTCAAACAACCAGGGCACATTGGTTGTTGATGCATTAAACGAGCCGTTGTTATACAACGGCAATTACAATAGTTCTGAGATGAAGTATGAGTTTAACTTTCCACGTCATGTGCAGTTAATTCAATCAGAACTTAAACAGGTAGGCAGGAATATAAATAACGGCTTTTTTATTCGTATCCCTGCTGATAGGCCCATTACGGCAGGCAGGTTACCTGTTAACACACAAAAAAACGTTCCAAGAGGAATACGTTTTAAACTACATGTAATAAAAGTAAGATAAGTGCTAATAGAAATAAATAGTGGTTTGCAAGAAGGATGCACTTCCACCGAAGAGTTCCTTAAAGCAGAGGGGTTTTCATACCGGTTTGTTAATCTTTCGAAAAACTGTGTGTATGTGGTTACATCACACGTAAGTGACAAGCAAATGGCTTATCTTAAAGGTTTGCCTACTGTGAGGAAAATTACTCAAATTAATACCAGCTACCAGCTGGCCAGCAGCCAATGGAAAACTAATAAAACCACCATTAATGTTGGCGACTTGGAAGTTGGAGGAGATTACCCCATACTAATAGCAGGTCCTTGCGCTGTTGAAAGCGAAGACCAGCTTTATGAAATTGCATCTCACCTTTCAAAAAACGGCGTTCGTTTTTTAAGGGGCGGGGCCTATAAACCCCGTACATCTCCCTATTCTTTTCAAGGGTTGAAAAAAGAAGGGCTAGAGCTGATGCGAAAAATAGCTGATGAGTTTGATATGAAAGTAGTAACTGAAGTATTAGACTTTTCTTTGCTTGATGAGGTAATGCAGTACGCCGATATTTTGCAAATTGGTGCTCGTAATATGCACAACTACCATTTTCTTAAAGAATTAGGTAAAGTAGATAAGCCTGTACTGCTTAAAAGAGGGTTAAGTGCAAAAATAGAAGAGTGGCTGCTCGCAGCAGAGTATATTTTACTGGGAGGTAACGAAAACGTAATTTTATGTGAGCGAGGTATTCGTACCTTTGAAACTTCAACCCGAAACACATTAGACCTTTCTGCAGTGGCATTAGTAAAACAACTTTCTCATTTACCGGTAATAGTAGACCCTAGTCAGGGTACCGGTGTGGCAAACCTTGTTTCACCTATGTCTATTGCAGCAATGGCAATAGGTAGCGATGGATTGATGATTGAAACACATAACGACCCGGACAATGCATTATCAGACGGTGAACAATCACTAAACTTCCATCAGTTTCAAGAATTACTCCACCAATTGAGAAAATACAGCCACTTACATAATTCGCCTTTTGATTTCGACCTTAAAGGGGTAAATTTACCTCGGTAATTAATTTCATAAATATTAAGCAAATAATCTTTCACTAAACTACCTATTTACTATGTGCGGAATTGTTGGATATATTGGTCATAGAGACGCTTTCCCCATCTTAATTAAAGGTTTAAAAAGACTTGAGTATAGAGGTTACGACAGTTCAGGCGTAGCTTTACTTAACGGTAAACTAAACATTTATAAGAAAAAGGGAAAGGTTAGCGAACTTGAAGACATGATTGCATCAAGTGACACTTCAGGTTCAATAGGCATTGGGCATACCCGATGGGCAACGCACGGAGAGCCTAATGATGTTAACGCTCATCCGCACATGTCTCAAAAAGGCAATATGGCAATAATTCATAACGGAATTATTGAAAACTATTCTTCGCTTAAAAAAGAACTTATGCAACGAGGGCATGAGTTTATGAGTGACACTGATACCGAGGTGTTAATTCACTTGGTTGAAGAAATACAACATAATACAGGTAGCAGTTTCGAAGAGTCTGTTCGTTTAGCATTAAACGAGGTAGTTGGGGCTTATGCTATTGTGATTGTTAATAAAGACGAGCCTAATTTTATGATAGGAGCCCGCAAAGGAAGCCCTATGGTATTAGGTATTGGCGACGACGAGCATTTTATTGCATCTGATGCAGCCCCTTTAGTGGAATACACAAAAAATGTGATATACCTAAACGATGGTGAAATAGCCGTTATTAAAAATAACGAGCTAACCATAAAAACCATCGACAATGTGGTGAAAACACCCTATATACAAGAGCTTGAGCTTAACCTTGAACAAATTGAAAAAGGAGGCTACGAGCACTTTATGTTAAAAGAAATTTATGAGCAGCCCCGCTCTGTAGTAGATAGTTTCAGGGGACGTATCAGTGTTTCTGATAATACTATACATATGGCTGGTGTAAACCAGTATATGGATAAGCTTATCAATGCAAAAAGGCTGATTATTGTTGGCTGCGGAACCTCGTGGATTGCCGGCTTAGTTGGTGAGTACCTTTTTGAAGAATTTGCCCGCATACCTGTTGAGGTAGAATATGCTTCAGAATTCCGCTACAGAGACCCCGTTGTGGGTGAAAGCGATTTTGTGGTGGCAATTTCACAATCAGGAGAAACAGCCGATACACTTGCTGCTTTAGAGTTAGCCAAATCACGCGGAGCTACTATTTTTGGTATCTGTAATGTGGTGGGTTCTTCAATTCCCCGTATTTCAGATGCGGGAGCATATACCCATGCAGGTCCAGAGATTGGAGTAGCATCTACAAAAGCTTTTACTGCACAGGTAACCGCCTTGTTTTTAATGGCGTTAGCTATAGCTAAAAAGAAAGGAACCATAAGCCAAGAGTATTTCCGCAAGCTTTCTTTTGAAATAGAGACAGTCCCAACAAAAATTGAAGACATCTTAAAAAACACGGCAAAACAAGTAGAGTATATTGCGGGAGAGTTTAAAAACGCTAAAAACTTTTTATACTTAGGTAGAGGTTACGGTTTTCCTGTTGCGCTTGAAGGTGCACTGAAACTAAAAGAAATTTCATATATCCATGCTGAAGGCTATCCTGCTGCAGAAATGAAGCACGGCCCTATTGCTTTGATTGATGAAGAAATGCCTGTGGTAGTAATCGCTACCAACCACAGCAATTACGAAAAAGTAATAAGCAATATTCAGGAAGTGAAAGCGCGTAAAGGACGTGTTATAGCTATTGCCACAGAAGGTGATGAACATGTGAAAACCATGGCAGACCATGTTATTTACATCCCTGAGTGCGAAGAATGCTTCTTACCCTTATTGGCTATTATCCCGCTTCAATTGCTGTCGTACTATATAGCAGTAATGCTTGAACGTAATGTAGACCAACCCCGTAACCTAGCTAAGTCTGTTACTGTAGAGTAGAATTATTTTTTTGAACCTTATATTTACAGCCCGTGTATAAATATACACGGGCTTTTTTAATGAAAAACAACTCTGTTTTCCTTTTAGTTACTCTCCTATTCCCCTTTTTTTCTATTGGACAGAGTTATTCCCCTGAAAAGAAGTTTGCTCCATCTGACCTCACAAAAGACTTATCATATTTAGAGGTTACTACTTTAAAAAACCACCCTCCGTTCATTTTTAATACTAATGACTCTGTTGCAGACAAAGTAAGACAGCAGAAAAAATTACTCAATGCAATGTCTTTTGCCAACAAGGTTAATACTATGAAAAATAAAATTATGGCAGGAGACTCATTAACAGAAGTTGAATTTCTAAGAATAATCTCCGCCCTAAATTTTTCAATACAATGTGCTCACTCAGATATTCGCCCTTCAGATAGTTTAAGCCAATGGTGGAAAGAAAACGCCATACTTACGCCTTTTAATATTAGGTTTGTCAGGCACGGATTCTTTATCCACGAAAATTATAGTGAAAATGATTCGTTGACCGTGGGTTCAAGAATTGTAAGCATAAACTACGAATCTATATATAAAATTTACAGAGATTTAAGATTACGTATTCCTTCTGACGGTAAAAACTCAACACGTATACAAAATGCTTTGCAAAAAGGCTTTTACAGGTACTACTCCTATTACATACAGCTTACATCACCCACATATACCATCAAATACGTTCCCTTTGGAGATACTGTTGAGAGAACAACAACTGTAAAAGGAATTTCAAAAGAAATATTAGATGAGAAAAGGAAAGCCTTAAAAAAGCCCTCTCCTGCTCCTATTAGCTTTACCACTATTGATAGTTTGGATGCTGCCTTACTAACTATTCCTACGTTTCGGAATGGCTTATTTGAAAAAGCAGGAATAAATTTTTCTGACTACTTAGAGAGTACTTTCTCTAATCTTGATACAGGTACCAAAAACTTAATTATAGACCTTAGGGGAAATGGCGGAGGATACAGTGAGTATGGTGCTCAACTGCTTTCTTATCTAACAGATAAACCCTTCCTATACTGCAGAAACTTGTGGCTTGCCTCACCAAAGCTAAAAAAGGAAATTAAATATGATATTCCTGAAACTTTTAAAGGTTTTCCTAAAGGAATAGTTAAAGAGGATGGGGGCTATAAATGGAAAAAGCACTCTGTTTTGGGGCGGAGACAGCCGGCAAAAAACAATTTTAAGGGAAAAGTTTATTTTTTAATTGATGGCGGTTGTTCATCAACCACATCAGAAGTAGCATCTATAGCAAAAGAAAATAATATGGGTGTGTTTGTTGGAGAAGAGGTTGGCGGAAAGTTTGCAGGAGATAACGGAGGGGTTTTAGGCTGGTTTGAACTGCCCAATACAAAAATAAAAGTTAGGCTGGGGCTGGTTGAGTATGAACTAGCCGTAACAGGTGATAATGATGATTATGGAGTTCGCCCTGATTATGGAGCACTACCCGGAATAGAAGATTTTGTAAATGGTCGCGACAAAGATTTTGAACTTATTATTCTACTAATTAAGAAAAAGCTTTAGTTCTTTTTCCAACTATAGAGAATAGAAACACCTATAGGAAACTTAGAAATCCTTAGCCAGTAAAGCTCAACTTTAAAAATAGCAGCTAAAAGCTTATTCGTAAGCCCGTTATTAAACACACCAAAATCAGAACCTGAGTGTTTTTCTTTATTTCGTTTCGGTAAAACTTTACTTAGCTGTCTAAAAATGTAAATCGGTAAAAATAGTTTAGAGTTAAAGTAGCTGCTATATCTTTCTTTCCCATTATTATCGTTCTTAAACAATCGCCTCACCCCGCCCAGCTTATAACGCCTATAGTGGTGATTCACTACATCATGCTCACTCCATAAAGACATTAGCGCAGGTACAGTAATAAACAAATCTCCACCCGCTTTGCAAACGCGCTTCATTTCTTTCACCGCCAAAACATCATCTTCAACATGCTCTATCACATCAAAAGCACACACCAAATCATATTCCCCTGCTCCAAAAGGTAACTCCAATATAGAACCGTTTATTACTTCCATCCCCAGCTCTTCCCTTAAAAATTCACAACAGTCCTTGTCATATTCTAAAGATGTAACCTCGCCAAACTTAGCCAGCATAGTACTTGTAGCCCCTGTTGCTACTCCCACGTTTAATATTTTCAAAGGAGTTCCTCCAAACACTTTTCGTTTAATGTAGTCTTCTAATATTTGTAAACGAACAGTAAACCACCAGTGTTCTCGCTCAAGTGTATAGTACTCTTTGTAGTAGCGTTTATCCATTTTGGCGCAATTTACACCTATTTTAAACTATTTCTATTGAGTTGAAAATTGATTGTTTATAGCTTAGGTTTGAAACTCGGTAATTTACATTTATGGCTCAGCAAAAAAAGAAAGAAAATACTACCCCGAAAAAGGAAGAGAAAAGCTTTTCCTTTGGCGAAAAGGATAGCCATTTATGGGCGTTAACCGCTTTGGCTTTTCTGGGCTTTGCATATTACTCAACAAAATCTGTCGGGTATTATCAAGATGACGAAATTGCTCATTTTATGAGCATGATTGGTTTTTGGGACGACCCTACCAGCATAATGGGTAACTGGGCAAAGCCCGGTTACAAGCTTTTATACGTTTTGCCTGCAACATTGGGCTATAAAATGGTACTTTACCTAAACTGCATTGTTAGCGCATTGGGCTGCTTTTTAGCTGCCAAAGTAGTGCAACACTTTAATCCCAAAGCAGCTGTTTTTGCTTTGATTTTGGCTGCGACTCAACCTATATGGGTTGAAATGAGTTTCCGCAACTATGCCGATATTCTTTCAGGTGTGCTCCTAATTGCTTCTATTTACTTTGCGTTAAAAGAGAAATGGCTGGTAAGCTCACTTTTTCTTTCCTACGATATTCTGGTTCGGCAAGAGTTTTTAATACTACTGTTGTTTTTTGGCTTGTATTTATTAATTAAACGAAAGTTTGTTCCTGCTTTTGCATTGGGTTTATTCCCTCTGCTATATGCTCTTTGGACATTGCAAGCCAAAGGAGACTTTTTCTATTTAATTACCGAAGCGCGGGCTACTTCTGCTGCTTATGCAAAAGAGTATCCCAAACAAGGTTTAGAGCATTATCCCTTTATGTCGGCCGTAATTTTTGGTGCGTTGCAAATTGCTTTGCTTAGTGTTGCTGTAGTACAAATTATTATTGCCGCTGCCGGAAAAAACTGGTTTAAAGAAAAAGGCAGTCAAGTACTGTTTGTGTTTATTCCGTTTGCAGTATTCTTTGGTATCCACATGATTTTTAACATGAAAAGCCCTGAAATTGGACCCGCAACGGGTGGTAACTTGCGGTATATGGCTGCAGTTGCACCATTGGTTGGTGCTTTGGGAGCGTTGAGCCTTTTCTATTTAAAAAAGCTAAACACAATAACGCTTGCCATTACTTTAGGGGTTGTTGGAGTTGTTGTTGCCGCTTTTATGACTTACGATCATAACTATGTGAAGTTTGCCATAGACCCAAAAACAGGTGATAATATAAAAAGCTGGTTGCCTTTTGGCATCTTTTTATCAGGTGCTGCGCTTTACTTTCTCCCAATAAAAGGCTGGGGCTTAGTAGCGTATATAAGTGCATTTAGTTTTCTATTTTTAAACGGAACCTTAAAGCCTTACAAACTCACGCCTGAAAACAAGGCGGTGCAAAAATGTGTGAAGAAAATTAGCAAAAACCCGGGGCTAAAAGACCGTATGATTGCCAGCAACCATTCATTAGTATGGTTTTACTGGCTAAAAGAGAATAATGAACGTGTAAAAAAAACTGGCTCGTTAGATAGTGCTACCATAGAGGCTTCGCCTGTAGGAACACTGTTTGTTTGGGATACACACTACGGTTACCGTCCCAATAGAACACCAGGTAGTGTAGACGCAAGAACCTATTTTACACCCGATAAGTTTTTATTTAGAGAACCATTAATGGTAACTTCTAAAGACCAACGTTTCCAAATTGCAGTTTTTGAGAAGATTAAATAAATGAGCGAATCATTACGACTTTCTGTTATTATCCCTTGCTATAACGAGGAAGATATAATTGCTACTACCTACCAACGGCTGATGGACGTGGTAGAAAAGAATAATTATACCAATAACTATGAAGTTATTTTTATTGATGATGGCAGCAAAGACGGAACACTTGGTTTTTTAGAAAGTAAAGCCGCCGAAAACCCTAACATTAAGGTACTTTCTTTCTCCAGAAACTTTGGACACCAGCCTGCCGTTTGTGCTGGTATTTGTGAAAGCACGGGAGATGTAGCTATAATTATTGATGCCGACTTGCAAGACCCGCCTGAACTATTTCCTGATATTATTGCCAAATACCAAGAAACAAAAGCCAATGTGGTGTATTGTGTCCGCCAAAACAGAGAAGGCGTTGGTTTTTTGAAAAAAGCAGCCTACAAAGTTTTTTACAGAATAGTAAATTACTTGTCTGATGTGGATTTACCGCTAGATTCGGGTGATTTCAGGCTAATTGATAAACATGTAATTGACGGGTTTAAGCAGTTTAGAGAAAAGAACAAGTACGTGCGCGGCATAATCAGTTGGATGGGGTTTTCTCAAACTCCTTTTTACTACAACCGCCCGGGCAGAGCCGGCGGGGAAACAAAATATTCCTTTGCTAAACTTTTAAGGCTAGCTAGCATAGGTATGTTCTATTTCTCAAACAAGCCTTTAAAACTTGCCCTTAATTTGGGTTTGGTAAGTATACTTATAGGCTTAACCTTAACGGGAGTAGTTATAGTTGAAAAACTTAGCGGTTCATTGGAAGAAGTACCCGGTTGGGCATCGCTAATCATCACCATTATTTTCTTTGGCGGGGTGCAACTAATAACCGTAGGTGTATTGGGTGAGTATATCGGGAATATTTTTGATGAGGTAAAAGACCGCCCCGAATACATCATCAAGAAAAAAATTAATACTTAGTTTTCCTCTCCTTCTAAATTTCGACTCCGCTCAGCATGACCCTGCTTTGTGTCATTGCGAGGAGGAACGACGAAGCAATCTTTATACTTAAAAAAGACTGCTACGCAAGTTCGTAATGACGACTGCTACTTTCTTTTCATAGCAAAAAACTCTTTTAGTAAAGCAGCGCTTTCTGTTTCCATAATACCACTCACTAATTCTGTTTTGGGGTGTAATAAGTCTTTGCCTTTAGCTAAAAAACCCCTCTTCTCATCGCTTGCTCCAAACACTACCTTTTCGGGCCTAGCCCAAAAAATAGCTCCTGCACACATTACACAAGGTTCAAGGGTTACATATAACGTGCACTCATCTAAAAACTTACCTCCCAAAAAATTTGTGGCAGATGTTATAGCTAGCATTTCTGCGTGTGCTGTTACATCGTTTAGTCTTTCGGTTTGGTTATAGCCCTTGCCTATAATTCTGTTTCTGCAAACCACTATCGCCCCCACAGGTATTTCCCCTTCATCAAAAGCCTTTTGGGCTTCTTTCAAAGCTTGTTGCATAAAATATTCGTGGTTAAAAATATTTTCCATCCGCTACCTTAAATTTCGATAAATGTACAATAAGTTTCATACTTACACCTTAGTGAAGCCAAACAAAAGCAGTAGCTTTGACGTTGATTTTGCAAATATGAATATAGGTATTGTTTGTTACCCCACTTTTGGAGGTAGTGGAGTTGTTGCTACTGAGTTGGGCAAGGCTTTGGCACTAAAAGGACACAAAGTGCATTTTATTTCATACAGCCAGCCTGCACGCCTCGATTTTTTCTCTGAAAACATTTTTTATCACGAAGTGGGTGTTTCCAATTACCCCTTGTTTGAGTTTGCCCCATACGAAACTGCATTAACGGGCAAACTGGTAGATATTATTAAGTTTGAGAAGCTTGATGTATTACACGTGCATTATGCAATACCCCATGCCGCAGCAGCTGTTTTTGCCAAACAAATATTAGCAGAGGAAGGTATTAGCATCCCCGTAGTTACTACCTTGCACGGAACCGATATAACCCTTGTGGGTAAAGATGCTACTTACGAGCCTGTAGTATCATACTCTATAAACCACTCTGATGCGGTAACCGCTGTTTCAGAAAGTTTGCGCCAACAAACGCTGAGTGATTTTCACATCAAAAAAGATATTCAGGTAATTTATAACTTCATAGACTTTAATAAGTTTAACAAAAAACCCAGAGAGTACTTTAAAAAAGCAATTGCTCCTAATGGTGAGTGTTTAATAGCCCACACTTCTAATTTTAGAAAAGTGAAGCGTGTTGAGGATGTTTTGGGCGTTTTTAATATTGTTTCAAAAGAAATACCTGCTAAACTGCTTCTCATTGGCGACGGTCCCGACCGTATGAAAATTGAAAAGCAATGCCGTGAAATGAATTTGTGCGATAATGTTGTTTTCTTAGGTAAACTGGAACCTATTGAAGAAATACTTTCTGTTTGCGATTTATTTATTCTACCGTCAGAAAGTGAAAGTTTTGGTTTGGCCGCGCTGGAAGCAATGGCTTGCGAAGTACCTGTTATTTCTTCAAATACCGGCGGTTTACCTGAGTTGAACATTAATGGGGAAACCGGTTTTACTTCAGACGTAGGAGACATTGAATCCATGGCAGCAAACGCACTACATATTCTTAAATCGGAAAACACACACAAAATTTTCAAAAAATCTGCTTTTAAGCATTCAAAAAAGTTCGGTTTAGATATTATTTTGCCAAAGTATGAAAACCTTTATGAACAAGTTATTGAAGCAGTTTTAACAAAAGTTTCATAATTTGCGGCTGAAAGAGGGGGTTGCTCCAAATTTTATTGCTTACAAAACAATGAACAAAAAATACAGGGTTTTAGTAGTTGAAGACGATTTAATGACACAAGAGCTTATAAAAGAGCAACTTGGAAATTTTGAGTCATTAGAAGTTATAGGTTCTGCTGATTCACTTTTGTCTGCCAAAGACATGATAGAAGAAAAAGACCCTGAAATTATTTTCTTAGATATTGATTTAAATGGAGCAAGTGCTTTCGACTTAATTCCTTATGTAAAAGCTACTTGTAAAATTGTATTTATTACAGCAAGTGCCAGCCAGGCGGTTAAAGCTTTTGAGGTAAATGCAACCGATTATATTTTGAAGCCTATTAGTATGGAGCGGTTGAATAAAACTGTTGCTAAAATTACCGACCAAATGAACGAAGGAGAGGAAGAGGAAGACCATAGCAACGACAACTCTAAATTTAAGTTAGACCAAATGATAATGGTTAATGCCGAACATAAAATGGTATTAATCAAAGTAAAAGACATAAACTACATTTCTGCTTACGGAAACTACACCAAGGTTTTCTTAGAAGACGGTAAAATGTATGTTACCTATGGTTCTATAAAAAATTGGATGTTGCGCTTACCAAAAGATGCTTTCTTCCAAATTCACCGTTCTACTATAGTAAACCTTCTTAATGTAATTAAGATAGACAAATGGACGAATGATACCGGTCGTATGTACCTTAAAAAAGTAGACGACCCGTTTGAGATAAGCCGCAACTTTTTCAGCGAGTTGAAAAAGACCTTCAAAATTTAATTAACCGATTTATTAATAATATAAAAAAGCCCTGATACTATTTATATCAGGGCTTTTCTTATTATGTTATTCTTTATGTTAGTTAACTGCTTCTTTTAACTTCAGCGATTGTTTTTTTAACTCCATCACTTCTTCTTCATTCAAGAAACGGTATCTTCCACGCATTAGTTCTTTTTTGGTAAGCCCTGCATAGTAAACACGGTCTAGTTGTTCTACTTCATAACCCAAATGCTCAAACATACGGCGGATAATTCTATTCTTCCCGCTATGTATCTCAACACCTACACGAGTTTTTTCACCTTGTATGTAAGCTATATTATCCACTTTAGCTTCACCGTCTTCTAACTCAATACCACGCATAAGAGCATCCATATCATCAGGTGCAAGGTTTTTATCCAAAACAGCTATATATACTTTCTTCACTTCATATTTAGGGTGTGTCAGCGTTTGAGCCAAATCTCCGTCATTAGTAAATAAAAGCAATCCCGTTGTATTTCTATCTAACCTACCTACAGGGAAAATGCGCTCTTTTGTTGCGTTACCCATTATATCCATAACTGTTTTGCGCCCCTCAGGGTCATTCATCGTTGTTATGTAATCTTTGGGTTTGTTTAGTAACACATATACCAGGTTTTCTCTACCAATAATTTGCCCGTTATATTTAACTGTATCCCCTTGACGCACTCTACAACCTAATTCTGTAACTACTTTATCGTTTATGGTAATTATACCTTGCTGTATAAGTTTGTCTGCCTCTCTGCGAGAACAAATGCCTGCATTTGATAAAAACTTATTCAAGCGTACCTCTTTGTCCTCATCATACTTAAACTGATGAGTCGTGTAGCTATGCTTGTTTTTTTCTTTAGGTACCTTCTTTTTCTTTTTAAAATTCTGTTTTCCGTAAGGTTTTTTTCCTCCAAACTTGTTAAACGGTTTTTTGTTGTAAGGTTTTCTGTCTCCTCCCCCTTCTCTGCTTCCATAGTCTCTACGATACTCCGGATTGTATGGGCGAGGTCCTCCAGAAGGTTTGTTGTACTCTACTTTTTCAAAACGGTTTTCTTCGTCTTGAGGCTTTGCTTCGTTGTTGTCGGGAGTAATTTTTTTAATTATTCTTTTGCGGATGCGCTTACGCGGGCCATTATTACCCGAGTTTGAGCTAAATCCACCTTCCCGGCGGTTGTTTTCTTCACTCATTTTTCTGATGGTATGGTTTTTAATAAATGTCTAACAAAGATAACAGTATTTAATGAAAAATAGTTTATGAATTTGGTATATAGCTTTTTAACTATTTTTGCGGCAATGCTACAATTTACAAGATTTGTACTAGACAACGGACTCACCGTATTACATCATTTAGACCCAACTACACCTATAGCAGCAGTAAATATACTGTATAATGTAGGTGCAAAAGACGAAGACCCCGAACGTACTGGGTTTGCACACCTTTTTGAGCATTTAATGTTTGGAGGTTCTGAAAATATTGCCAGTTATGATAGCGAATTGCAAAAAGCCAGTGGAGAAAATAATGCCTTTACCTCTAACGACATTACTAACTATTATGTAACCCTGCCGATAAATAATATTGAAACGGCTCTTTGGCTTGAGAGTGATAGAATGAAAGCGCTGGACTTTAATGATAAATCGCTTGAAACACAGCGAAATGTTGTAATTGAAGAGTTTAAGCAACGCTATTTGAACCAGCCTTATGGAGACAGTTGGTTAAAAATTCGTCCCTTGGCATATAAAGTTCATCCTTATCGTTGGGCTACCATAGGCAAAGAAATTAAGCATATTGAAGATGCCACAATGGATGATGTAAAAGCATTTTTCTATAATTTTTACAGACCCAATAATGCTATACTTTCTATCGCAGGAGATATTTCGCTGGAAAAAACTAAAACACTGGTAAACAAATGGTTTGGTGATATTGAAAAAGCTGAAGTTAAAAGAAATACTATTAGCAAAGAGCCTGACCAAACCCAAGCAAGAAAAGATACCACAACAGGCAATGTGCCTTACGATGCTATTTATATGGCTTGGCACATGAGTAACAGAACAGACCCAAAGTATTATACAACCGAATTAATAACCAATATTCTTTCAGGTTCAGCATCATCCCGTTTATACAATAGGTTGGTAAAAGATGCCGAGCTATTCTCAGAAATTCATTGCTACCAAATGGACAGCACTGATGAAGGTTTGTTAATGATACAAGGCAACTTGGCAGAAGGCGTTAGTGTAGAAACAGGTGAAGAAGCTATACTTAAAGAGCTTACCAAGCTAACAGAAAGAGGCTGTAGTGAAGAAGAGCTGGAGAAAGTAAAGAACAAAAAAGAAACTATTTTCACCTATTCTGAAACAGAAATTCTTACTAAAGCCATGAATTTGGCATACTATGAATACATTGGAGATGCCGATTTAATTAATAAAGAGATGGATAATTTCAGAGCGGTTTCCACTGATGATATTTTATATGTTTCACGTGAAATATTTAGGGCAGAAAACAGCGCAACGTTATACTATTTAAGAGAAAATAAAGCATGAGTGTAGACAGAACAGTTGCTCCCAAACCAACTCATATAGAGACATTAAACTTCCTTGAGCCGGAAGTTTTTACATTAGATAATGGTGTGAAAGTGTACGCCCTTAAGGGAGGTGAGCAAGAAATAGTAAAAACGGATATTATTTTTGATACCGGCAGTTTACAAGGGCAAAACAGACTTGTTCCTTCAGTAGCAAACGGATTGTTACTAACAGCTACCGCAAACAAAAATTCTGAGCAAATTGCTAATGAGTTTGACTTTTTCGGGGCTTTTAATGGAAAAAGTATTCATTTTAGAGATAGTACTATAAATAACTATACGCTTACTAAACACACTGAAAAAGTATATAATTTATTGGCTAATACCTTGCAAAATGCTTCATTTACTGAACAGGAACTGGGTATATACAAGTTTGTTAAAATTCAGAATTTAGCGGTCTCTAAAAAGAAAACCTCTTTTCTTGCCAAAAGAGCTTTTGCTAAAGAGGCATTTGCAGACCATCCTTATGGTTTTGTTGCTGATGAAGTTGATTACGAAAAAATTACTACTAAAGAATTAAGCAGTTTTTATACTAACTATAACAAAATCAGATACATAATATTATCAGGAAACTATTCTGAAAGCACCATTAAGCACTTAAATAATGCCTTTGGTAACTTTAAAGTAGGAAGTACTGATTTTGAACCATTTAACTTTGATAGCTTACCCAAAGGAAAAAAAGTTCATATCCCAAAAGAAGACGCTTCACAAAGTACTATAAGAATAGGTTTCAGAACTATTAACCGTTTACATCCTGATTATCCCAAACTAGGCATTTTAGTAACTCTTTTAGGTGGTTTTTTTGGTTCAAGACTTATGAAAAACATAAGAGAAGACAAGGGTTATACCTATGGTATAAGTTCTTCGGTAATTTCATACCCTGACTGCGGATTATTCGTTACACAAACGGACGTTAAGAAAGAAGTTTATCAAAACACCTTAGATGAAATATATAAGGAAATAAATCGTTTAAAAACTGAGGAGATTAGTGATGAGGAAATAGATATACTTAGCAATTATAGTTTAGGTAGCTTTTTGCGAAGCATGGATGGAGCTTTCTCAGTTTCAGAAAAGTATAAAACATTGCTTGATTTTAAGCAGGGTTACAACTATTACAACAACTACATTCGTCTTTTAAGAAACATTGATAAAGCCAAATTAAAACAGATAGCCAATAAGTATTTTGTTGACGAAAATATATACGAAGTGGTGGCCGGAGTTTAAACTTCAAATATTCTATAAGTATTTTTGCTTGTGGGCAGTCTTCTTATTTTCATTCTGTTTACTGCAAGCACAAAATAACTTTCCTGATTTTAGAAGGGTTTGCGGGGATGGTGTTGGCCAAAATATTACTTTATCATGGTCTCCTATTTCTGATGGTTGCAATATGTTTCAAGAAATTATCATCTATGGTCGTGTAGATGCTTTACAACCCTTTCAAATTATTGACCAATTAACAGATATTTCACTAACTCAATACACTCATTTTGGGGCTAAAAATATTTCTACTACTTGGAGTTATTTCATTGTTTATAAAAACTTATGTAATGGAGATTCTGCCTACTCAAGAACACTTGAAATAGATAATACACAACCGCCAGAGTCTAATATTGATTCAGTAAGTGTGGATATTAATACAGGTAGAGTTATTGTGGGATGGTCAAAAAATCCTGCTCCTGACTTAAAAGATTATAGAATTTGGACTTCTCAGGGAGCTAATAGTACACCAATAACAAGAGTAGACACAACTTTTTACATCCACCCTGCTTCTAATCCTAACTCTGCTACACAAGGTTATAAGATTACCGCACTAGATAGTTGTGACAATCAAAGCCAGATTAATGAATTGCATAGCACTATATTCCTACAAAGCAGTTACGACTCTTGCTTAAATACTATATCCCTTAACTGGAGTGCTTATATAGGCTGGAGTAATATTCTTAATTATACTATTTATGGAAGAAATGGAATTACAGGAGCTTACACATTGTTAGCAACAAATAATCCCTCACAAAGAAGTTTATCTTATACTAACTTCACTCCCGGAGATACATTTGAGTTTTATATTCAAGCTAAAGATGGTAATAATGGATATAGCACAACTTCTAATAAAATTACAGTAATAACTAGGGCACGCAAATTTTCTACTAGAAATTATTTTAGTTATGCAACGGTTGTAGATTCCTCAAGCATTGCTATAAAGGTTTTAGGAGACCCCGGTTCTGATACAAAAAAGTATATTGTATACAGAAAAAAAGGAGATGAGAGCTTTAGAAAAGTTTTTGAATTATTATATGATGGAGTAACTCAGAGTAATCTACGGATAGACAATGATGTAGAACCTTATAAATATTCATACCAATACCGTTTTATAACTGAAGATATTTGTGGAAATGAATTGGATACAAGCAATATTGCTAAAACTATGTTTCTTACTGCCTCATCAGATGAGAATGGTAATTACTTAAATTGGAACAGATATAGTGTTTGGGATGTGGGAATAGATAGGTTTAACGTTTACAGAGGTTTTGATTTTGGTAATGGTTTCACGTGGAACATTACAGGAACAGTTAACAATACTGACAGCACATATACAGATACGAACTTCCCTATTGATAATGGAATAGCAGGTACTTGCTATTATATAGAGGCTGAAGAAGCATTAGGCAATCAATTTGGAGAACAGGAAAAAAGCAAATCAAACACTGTATGTATAGTTGAAGATGCAATTATACACTTTCCCAACGCTTTTGCCCCAGGAAAAGTAAATACTCTATTCTTACCCAAAGGTACTAATATTGACTATGCAAGAACTAGTATGCTCATCTATGCTCGCAATGGGCAACTAATGAAAGAAATAAAAGATATAAGAGAAGGCTGGGACGGTACTAATCTTAAAGGTGAGCTATGCCTTGACGGGGTTTATTTGTATGTTTGTGAACTTTTTGGACTAAACGAAAAGAAATACAATTTCAAGGGAACACTCCATTTACTTAGATGATTCGATTTTTTTGTGAAGATGTAAAGTTTAACCTAAAGGATAAGCTAAAGGTTAAACAGTGGATAAAGAATACAATTATTCAACAAAAACAAATTGTTGGTGATATAAATGTTATTTTTTGCTCTGATGAATATTTACTTGGTGTAAACAAAGAACACTTGAAACATGATTATTATACTGATATAATTACTTTTAACTATAATACGGAAAAAATTAACGGTGATTTATTTATTAGTATAGATAGAGTATTTGAAAATGCAGAAAAGGAAAATGTTCCACGTGAAACTGAACTACTGAGAGTAATTATACATGGTATCCTTCATCTATTGGGTTTTAATGATAAGACTAAAAAAGAGAAAGTAATAATAAGAGCTAAAGAAGACGAAAGTTTAAAACTATATAACATATTTTGATGTTCCACATGGAACATTAGCAAATAGAAATGCAAACAGATTACGACATAATAGTTGTAGGCGGCGGACATGCAGGATGTGAAGCAGCAGCAGCCGCTGCCAATATGGGTTCTAAAGTACTATTAGTTACTATGAACTTGCAAACCATTGCACAAATGAGTTGCAACCCTGCAATGGGTGGTGTAGCTAAAGGGCAAATTGTAAGGGAGATTGATGCGCTTGGTGGTTATAGTGGAATTGTAACAGATAAAACCATGATACAATTCCGTATGCTTAATAAAAGTAAAGGAGCTGCAATGTGGAGTCCAAGAGCACAAAGTGATAGATGGTTATTCGCTCAAGAATGGCGTATTATGTTAGAAAGAACTCCTAATGTTGATTTCTTTCAAGATACTGTTAGTGAATTAGTAGTAAAAGATAAAAGAGTTACCGGTGTAAAAACTGCAATGGGTATGACATTTAATGCCAAAGCTATTGTCTTAACTAACGGAACTTTTTTAAATGGCCTTATACATATAGGTAGAAAACAATTTGGTGGTGGTAGAATGGGTGAGCGCGCTGTTGGTGGAATTACTGAACAATTAGAAACTTTTGGTTTTGAAAGTGGACGTATGAAAACGGGGACTCCGCCTAGAGTAGATGGAAGAAGTATTAATTATGGGGCAATGGAAGAACAAAAAGGAGATTCAACTCCTACAAAATTCTCTTATAGCCCAACTACATCTCCATTATTAAAACAACGTAGTTGCCATATTACCTATACAAATCCTATTGTACATGATACCCTTCGCGGTGGTTTAGATGAATCTCCAATGTATAATGGTACCATACAAAGTATAGGTCCAAGGTATTGCCCATCAATAGAAGATAAAATTAATCGATTTGCTGAAAGAGATAGACACCAAATATTTGTAGAGCCTGAAGGTTGGGATACGGTAGAAGTATATGTAAATGGTTTCTCTACTTCATTACCGGATCATATTCAGATAAAAGCATTACAGCAAATAGAAGGTTTTGAGAAGGCTAAAATTTTCAGACCGGGATATGCCATAGAATACGATTACTTCCCTCCTACTCAATTGCATCATACTTTAGAAACTAAACTAATAGATAATCTTTATTTCGCAGGACAAATAAATGGTACTACGGGATATGAAGAAGCAGCTTGCCAAGGAATGATGGCAGCCATTAATGCTCACAATAAAATAAATGAGAAAGATCCATTTATACTCTCCCGTTCTGATGCTTATATAGGTGTATTGATAGATGACCTTATTAATAAAGGTACGGATGAACCATACCGTATGTTTACCTCACGAGCTGAGTATAGAATATTATTACGTCAAGATAATGCAGATATCCGTCTTACTAAAAAAGGGCATGAGTTAGGTATTGCTAGTGATGAAAGATTAGCAGCAGTAAATAAAAAAGTAGCTGCTACTCAAAAAATTATAACCAATTTCAAAAAGCAAAGCATTCATCCAGCTGAAATAAATAGTTTATTATCAGAATTAGGAACTGCTGAAATGAGCCAAGCGAATAAGCTGAATAATATATTGCTTCGTCCCCAAGTCAATATAAATGATTTAGAAAAGGTAGATTCAGTAAAAGAATTTCTAGCCCAGTATACTGAAGAAGAAAAACAGCAAGCAGAGATTGGCATTAAATATGAAACCTATATTGAGAAAGAAACCGAATCGGTAGAAAAGATGAATAGGTTAGAAGATATTAGAATTCCACTTACATATAATTTTAAAGCTCTTTCTTCATTATCAAGTGAAGCAAAAGAAAAACTAAGTAAAGTACAGCCCCAAACCATTGGGCAAGCATCAAGAATTAGTGGTGTTTCACCCGCAGATATTTCTGTTTTAATGGTTCAATTTGGTAGGTAATAGTATTATTGCACTATTAAATGATTAACAAATACTTATTAATAGTCTTTCTATTTTTCTTAGCAGCCTGTGCAAGTATTGTCCCTCCTACCGGCGGACCGATAGATGAAACTCCTCCTGTTGTAGAAAAAATAAACCCTCCTAACAACACATTAAATTTTAATGAAAAAGGAGTTGATTTTACATTTGACGAGTATGTTGTTTTAAATGATATTAATAATCAATTTATCATCTCCCCTCCTCTTGATAAAAAAGCTGATATAAAAATTAAAGGCAAAAAAGTACAAGTAGTTTTTGATGAACCTTTAAAATCTAATACCACTTACACCTTGAATTTTGGAAATGGAATTAAGGATAATAATGAAGGAAATATTTTAGCTGGTCTAACCTACACATTTTCTACCGGAGATTATATAGACAGTTTATCACTAAAAGGAAATGTAAAAGATGCTTTTACACAACTTCCTGTTTTAACAACAGCCGTTGGTTTATATAAAATAGAAAATGATTCTACTATTTTTAAAGTTAAACCTTGGTATTTAACTCGACCTGATTCTTCAGGAAATTTTAAGTTTACAAATTTAAGTCCTGGAGAATATGAATTAGTAGCTTTTGATGACGCAAATAGGAACTTAAAAATAGAAACTAGCGAAAAATTGGCTTTCATAAATGAGCGTATAGAGCTTAACTACTTCGAGCCCGATAGTAATATCCACAAACTATACTTATCGCCGCAATTCGTAAAAAATGGGCCTAAATTGATTACCTATAAAGAATTGGCAAAAGGAAAGTATGAAATTATTACTTCAGGCAGTAATTGTAATATTTCAATCAACAATAATCAGTTCAATAAAAAAGAAACTCAAATAATTAAAGCTACTTATAAAACTTGTGATACACTCACAATTTATACTGATAATATTTGTGTAGACTCAACTGTATTAAAAGTAACCATAGATACTATTAGTGAAAGAGTGGTAATAAAATGTAAATCTAAAAATTATAGCAAAATCCTAATTACCTCGCCTACAAGCTTTAATGAGTACAATTACTTAAACCCTGTACGTATATCGTTTACAAACCCACCGGTAGAAATAAGAGAAAAAGAGATAAAACTAATAGAAGATAGTATAGAAATAACTGATTTTAAGATAGTTAAGGATAGTTCAGATCCTCTTTCGGTATTAGTAGTATATCCTTATAAGAAAGATGTAAAATACACCATAGCTATACCAAAGGGAACTATAAAAGACATCTATCAGCAAGAATTAGACTCAACAGGCATTTCAATTAAAACAGCAGAAGAGTCTTTCTTTGGTAATTTATCTGTAATTATTAATGGTGGTGATAGTGCTAACCTTATAGTACAACTTTTAGATGCTCAGAATACAGTAATTTACGAGAACATCATAAATAACAAAAGAACACTAAGCTATACTAACTTAATACCGGGCTCCTACTTTGTAAAAGTGATTAAAGACGATAACAAAAATGGACTATGGGATGGAGGAAACTACTTTAATAGAAAACAACCCGAAAAAGTATATATAACACTTCAATCCCTTGATGTTAGGGCTAATTGGGACATTACAGACATGAAAATAGAAACAGGGTTTTAGGTGTGGACAATAGAAAATAAGTGTGGATATAGTAGTAGAAATTCACAATCTTAAAATCCAATATTTTCCCTGTGTTAATAGAAAAGGATAAGTGGTAACTTATGGGTAAGATTACCCACAAAACAGAGTTGGTTCACAATCCACAAAAACTATGGTATAAGAAAAAAGGGAGTGTTAAGAAAAGATTAACAGATATTTGTTAATCAAGGTATTAGAATAGGAAATATAGCGTCAGTAAAAAGTGAATAAGATTAAAGCAACAACTATTTTCACTCATTTATCAACCAATTCACACTGCTATATATATACATTTATACTTTATTAAATATATTGTTTTTACTTTCGTTAGCAACCGTGTTTCATCAAATCTAAACGATTTGAAATATCTTTGCTTCTCCGAAAGAGAGAAAAGAAAAAGATGATTGAAGAAATTGAAAAATTAAAACAGCAGGCCGAATCATTCACCATTTCGAAAAAAGAAGAATTGGAAGAATTCCGCTTGAAATTTCTTTCTCGAAACGGAATGATGAATAAATTGTTCGATGGATTCAAAACAGTTTCCAAAGAACAAAAACGAGAGGTAGGCCAAGCTCTTAATCAACTAAAAAACTTTGTTCAAAGCAGGTTTGATGAAAAAAACGAAGATCTCGAAAAAAAATCGGCTGCTTCGCAGCTAGAAGGAGATTTCACGTTGCCAACGGTCAACCAATTAGGCAGTCGTCATCCCCTAAATATCATTCAAAACCAAATAATAGAAATTTTTGAGAAGTTAGGCTTTGGCGTGGCTAACGGACCTGAAATAGAATCTGACTGGTACAACTTTTCAGCGTTAAATTTCCCAGAAAATCACCCTGCAAGAGATATGCAGGATACTTTCTTTGTTGATAAAGAATTTGCATTACGAACCCATACTACATCGGTACAAGTAAGAGCAATGGAGAAGCAAAAGCCACCTATCCGTATGATTTCTCCGGGAAGAGTATACAGAAACGAGGCAATTTCTGCCAGAGCGCACTGTTTTTTCCATCAAGTAGACGGATTTTATGTAGATAAAAATGTATCGTTTGCAGACTTGAAGCATACATTGTATCATTTTGTAAATGAGTTATTTGGCAGCGACACAGAAGTACGATTTCGCCCTTCATACTTCCCATTTACAGAAGTAAGTGCAGAAATGGACTGTACTTGTTTTTTATGCAAAGGGAAAGGATGTAACGTATGCAAGTATACCGGCTGGGTAGAGATTTTGGGTAGCGGAATGATAGACCCAAACGTATTAAAAAATTGCGATATAGACCCCGAAGAATACAGCGGATTTGCCTTTGGAATGGGTGTAGAACGCATTACCATGCTTAAATATAATGTGAAAGATTTACGGATGTATTCTGAAAACAATGTAAAATTTTTACAACAGTTTAAGGGTGTTACGTAGTAAAATCATTTACTTTACACGGCTATGTGGAATTAATCTTAAACCAACCACAAAAAGCCATGAAAAAGCATCTTATTACACTAGTTTTTCTTTTTGTAGGCTTCCTTAGCTTACAGGCACAAACCAAACGTGCGCTATTTATTGGTATCAATACTTACTTTCCAAAAGGGGCAGTAGCATCAGAGTTAAGAACGCCACCACCTAATTTAGATGGTTGTGTAAACGATGCGAAGAGTGTTCGTGAAATAATGCAAACACGCTACGGTATTGAAAATAAACATATTAGCACTTTATACAATCAAGAGGCAAGCCGTAAAGCCATAATAAAAGCTATAGAAAAGCTTACCAAAGAATCTAAAAAAGGCGACGTAGTTTTTATCTATTATGCGGGGCACGGGTCGCAGGTAAAAAACTCATTATCAAATGAAAACGATAAAAAAGACGAAACTATAGTACCTGCTGATGCTTACAAAGGAGTACTGGATATTCGTGATAAAGAATTTGCTAAACTAATTAATAAACTAGTAGATAAAGGAGTAATAGTTACCTCTATATTCGATAGTTGCCATAGTGGTTCTATCTCTCGTGGTGATTACCAACCAAAGTTCAGGTTTAGCCCAGGTGATAGTAGAGATGTTAAAGACCCTTCTAACCCGGAACCTCCAGAAAATAGAGGCGCGTTAACTATATCAGCAGCTCGTGATAAAGAACCTGCAAAAGAAGTAAAAGACAAAAATGGCGACCCACACGGTGGGTTTACCGTAGCACTTATACAAGTACTAAGTGATGTTACTGCTGCAACTCCTGTACAACAGATATTCGATAGAATTGAAGCAATAATGCAGTTTCAAAATCTTTCGCAAAAACCGGTATTAGCTGGAAATACAGAACGCCGCAACGGAACACTTTTAGGTATAGATAAATCTAAACTTCCTAATAAACTTCTTATTCCAGTAATAAAATACGAGGATGGCGAAGTACACTTACAAGCGGGTTTTCCTTCTTCTATTAGCCCAAAAACTCAACTAGTTAAAAAAACAGACAAAGGTGAAATAGTACTAGAAATTACCCGTATGGGTGGGCCTAGCCTTAGCTACGCTAAAGTATTAAAAGGTGACCCAAAAAATATTAATGCAGGAGATTTGTTTGAGGTTAGCAATATTGTTGTAGCTCCGGAAGCTGCCATAAAAGTATACATTTACGAGAGTGCTTTTAGTGATGAAATGCTAACCACTACTGTTAAAAACATTGCAGGAAAAAACTACAAATGGCAAAACGCAACCATTCTTAACCCTGCTTACCAAAACCTATATTACAGAGATGGTAAATGGGTAATTACCTATAAAGACAAAGACTTTCAAAACCTAGGCAATACTGTTAGTGTAGATGTGCTTAGTGGTAAAGCAGTAAAAGATTCTAGCTTTTTATTCAATATTCCTGCCAGTGCAACACTAAGTAAATTACTAAAAGAAAAGTTTAATGGTTTTAGTAATGTGGCTATAACTACTGACCCTAACGAGGCAGACTACCACTTAGTAGGACGTTGGAGAAATAATAAAATAGAGTATGCTTTTATAAACCCTATCCGTTTGTATGAAAGTGGAGAAAGCGAAAGCCAATTACCTTTACGTACAAATTTCTTCTCAATAGATAAAAATACAGGAGGAGAAGCTGCTATTGCCGATAGTTTAGAGATTTACATGCTTCGTATAGCAAAAGTAAAATCATGGCTAACATTACCTAGCCCTCCAGATGATGGAAGCTTCCCTTTCTCTTTTGCACTTCGTCGCTCAAGTACAGGCGAGTTAATTACCAACGGGCAAGAGGTAAAATACCACGATACATTAGGGTTAGTATTTACAGTTGATTTAGATAATGAATTATACTGGGATAGAAATAAACGCTATACCTATGTATTTTCAATAGATAGCAAAGGAGAGATGTTGTTACTATTCCCTCGTAATATTACAGGAGAAAACACCTACCCCTTAATGAACAGAAGGACGTACGAAATTCGCCAGAATGCACCACTAGGACCGAAACGCTTATTTAGAATTACTGACAGTACAGGCTATATGAACTACCTAATGCTTACTTCGGCTGAGCCCATTAATAACCTTGATATTTTTAAGCAAGAGGGTGTTTTTAAACAAGAAAAAGAGCGTGGAGGCTCAGACTTAGAAAAACTTTTGGGTGGGGTAGGAGCATCAACCCGTAGTGAGTTAATAGCGCCTGCCAGTTGGTCAATTACCAGAATTTCTGTAAAATGCGTACCTAGAAAATAACCCATGCAGCGTAAGCATTTAGTAAGAGATAGCATAGGCTCTACCATTGCCGTTTTTTTGGTAATGGCAGCCTTTGCTTATATACCTTTCAACCTAAAAATTTTAAATCCCATAAAACATGGGCTAAAAGATTTTCAGTTTAGCGATATATACTTCTCAAAAATTCAAAGTAAAGCACCTATAGATACCAATATAGTTATTGTAAATATTGGGTATAACAATCGTTACCAGTTAGCGCAGCAATTAAAAACTATAAAAAAACACGAGCCTGCGGTAATAGGTGTAGATGTCCTTTTCCGTAGTGATAAAGACCCAATGATAGATTCTTTATTACAAGAAGAAATTAATAGTACACCCAACTTGGTAATGGCTTCTTACCTTACTGGAGAAGATAAAAATAACAGGTTTACAGAGCTTGATACCACCACCTTAAACTTAAAAAATCAAAATTGGGGCTTTATAAATTTTGTAGGCAAAAACGAGAGTTACCCTGTTAGGAAAATAAAGCCTTTTTATAAGCTTGCCCAGAAACAAGAAAACAGTTTTGCGGCTGCTATAGCACAAATGTTTGATGAGGAAGGGTATGAAAAGCTAAAACAACGCAATAAAGAATTTGAGATAATAAACTATAGCCGCAAGCAAGAACAATATGTAGTTATAGACGTAAACGAGCTGGAGCAAACAGACCTTTCTATACTTAAAGATAAGATAGTGCTAATGGGTTTTTTAGGGCCGGATGTTAATACACGGGTGTTAGAAGAAAGCCGTTTTACACCCATGAATAAAAAGTATAGCGGAAAGTCTTTTCCTGATATGTATGGGGTAGTAATTCATGCTAACTTTTTAAGCTCTATTTTAGCCAAAGATTATATAAATAAAATACCCTTTTGGCTTAGTATAGTAATTGCGTTTATTATATGTTTTGTTCATATATTCTTCTTCATAAAATATTATGTAAGACATCATAAGTTTTACCATTTAGTTACTAAGCTAATACAGCTATTTACTTTTGTGTTAATGGTATACGTATCGTTTATGTTCCTTTCTTGGTTTGGGTTAGATGTAGATATGGGGGCAATTTTAGGGTCTATAGCATTATCGGTAGATGTTATATATTTTTATGATGGTTTTGTAACGTGGCTGCACGAAAAATACGGCTACGAAACCGTATTTGGACATCACTAAAAAGCTATTTACTATTTGTAGATTAAGGGTATTAATCTATGTAACCAAACAATTAAAGCCATGAAAAAACTAAGTCTATTATTATTTGCCTTTATTTTTTCTTTGGCAGCTACAGCTGCCGAAAACGAATTTGTAGTTTTCTCTATAAAAGGCAAAGCAGAATATAAAACCAACAGAAGTAAAGACTGGAAAACAGTTATAGCCAAAACACCTTTTAACAAAGGCGATAAAATAAAACTAGATAACGGTGCTGAGCTTGTGTTGCTTTACAAAGAATACAAAACCTTAAAAATTAGTAAAAAAGGCACTTACAAAATTGATAAGCTAATTGCCAAAGCACAAAAAGCTAAAGTAGATGAAAGTACTGCCTACCTTAAGTTTATCTGGAAAGAGTTTAACAAAAAGCACAAAAACCCATCAGACTACCATACGGCATATATGAAAACTAAAGGAGGTGTTGATAGGGGAGGCTGTACTATGCCACTTATGCTAAGCCCTGCCTGCGGAGAGAAGATATTTTCGCCATCTATAACACTAGTATGGGATAAGGATACCGCTGCAAAAGACAATCAGTACACTGTAGTGTTTTATCAAGATGAGTTGGAAGATTTAAAACTACTAGAAATGGATGTTGTGGGCAATAGTCTTAGCCTTTCATCACAAACCTTTTGGATAAAACCGGGAAAAAAATACTATTGGGTAGTATACGCTAAAGGAACACCCAACTGTGCTCGCTACTCATTTGAGCTGATTAAAGAAGTAGCCTTTAACAACCTGTTGGTGGAAGCACAAACTATGTTTGAGAAGTCAGAAAAAACACCATTAGATGCTATAAAAGCTGGAAGCTGGCTAGAAGCCAACGGACTAATGCAGCAAGCTGGTAAATATTATTACAAGGCCTTAGAAATCTCAAAATTTGCTGAGGAATATAAGATACTCTATAGCGGCTGGTTAGCCAGAGCAGGTAAACTGAATGAGGCAAAAAAATGGTGGGTTAATTAGTAAGAAGAATAAATTTTAAGTTCAGCATTCCCCTGTTTAAACTCTTTCACTAACTGTAAGCTATCATTATTTTCAATAGTGGCATAAAAGTTTTTCGGAGTAATATTGCCCGTAACCCAGTAGTTATATTCTTGCGTTGTATCCATACTGGTACTAAACCAAATATCTTCTTTTTTAAACCCTGATTGCCAATTGTTTAAAGCGTTAGAGTGAACAAAATCACAATAAATTTTATCTTCTTTAGAGTAAGAAGCCTCAAAATAGTTAACCATTTCTTGCTGAACTAAAACCACGTTTTTGTAGTAAGGTGTAGTTTCGCTAATATGTGTGGTGGTAGCAAGAAAATAAAAATTTACGCCTAAAATAATAGCAAAAAAACCTGTACCAAAATACTTATTGTGTTTCAGTTGGCTTAACAAGCCAAAGCATAGTAGTAAGCAAAAAGGTAAACAAATAAGGAGATACCTATCTGTAAAAAAGTTAATAGCACTAAACAAAATGTAAATTAAGATGAAAAGAAACGACACTAACATAATTTCATCTTGCACTTTGAATTCTGTTTCAACAGCAACCAAATAAAGAGAAAAAATAATAGTGCTGACAACAACAAAAATTAATACAGCTAAAAAGTGATTAGTGGGCCAAAAACCAAAGAGAAACTTATACTGGGCAAAGTATAGTGCAGAAATTATCAACCTAAACTTTAGCGGTACTTTCTTGTGGAAGAAGAGAAATAAAAAGGCAAAAGAAATATAAATCCAAAAGCGATAATCATACTCAAACAATGCTCGAAAAACACTTCTCACCATATATTCTATCGAGCGAAAATTAAACACTAGCAAGCCAATATGCTCAGGGTAAAAAATGTAACCGAATTTTATTTTTTGGATTATAAAAAAGGCAATAAGGGGCAATAACGGATAAAAGAAAGGGAGTTGGCGTTTAACAAAGCTAGCCGAGAATACTTTTTCTTTATTAATAAAAATTGACTTTACAACATTCCATATTCCTAGCGCGAATAAAAAAACGACCCCAGTTTCCTTAGTAAGAAGTAATGCCGAGGCTGCAATAAAAAAGAGAACAGGCTTTTGTTTTAGGTAAAAATAAAAGGTTAAGAGCGCAAATAAAGCCAACATCATTTCAGGATACACCATTACTGACTGACCAATGAACATAGGAAACGAAGCGAGACCGATGACAACAAGAACCGAAAAGAAACCGGATAAAAACTCTTTGCCAATTCTAAAAGCAACAAACAAGGTACATAGTGAAACTATAAGAGCAAAAACATGGGAATTTGTAATAGTATTAGCGAAAAGAAATAAAAAAAGACCTGTGGTAAAGTGAAACATCATAGGATGACCCCTTGACAAATCTTCACTTATTGCTCCCGGAAGCGGGGAAGGACCATTATTTGCCATTTCTTGAACTGCAGGACCATACACCCACGCTTCATCCCAATAATAGGGGAGGTTTATTGCTTCTAACCTTAGCAGCACAAAACAACATAAGACAAGAAACAAAAGAATATAAGGAAATGATTTTTTAAGAGCTGCTCCGTTCATTTTACAACAATTGCAAAGCTCAAAAATATGTTATTTCATGATGAAGATAATTATATATAAACAGCGAATTATAAAAAAGTGGCATCATACCCCTTTCATATTATAATGCCATTTAAGCTACAGACTCTAAGCTTTCCAACTCAGCTTTCAAATACTCAGCAATTCTATACATACCGCTATATCTATTCTTTGTTTTACTCTCTGCCCCGGAGTTATAGTTGGTGTTAGTGTTTACATCATATACCACAGTTTTTCCAGATGCATCCTTAACGTACTCAATAGCCCCAATCTTAATACCCGAGGCATTTAAAAAGTCTTTGTACTGCTGCAAGTCTTTACGAGTGTAATCTTCTATTATCTTAAACTTGCTTGCTGTTTCACCATCAGAGTCGTTTGGTGTTGCGGGGCAAAACTCATCACCAATATTGCAAGAGTCGGCAGGGCAAAGCTCAAACCCTCCCGTGCTATCAATACTCACTGCATAATAAAACTCACCACCTATAAACTCCATTCGTGTTATTCGCCCGTCTTGTGGCTTAATGTACTCTTGCACTAGCAATACTCCATCTAGAGACTCAGGAACAGTGTTTACCTTAATATCTTTTTCCAGCTGCGCTATGGATTGGTATAATTTTACACCAAGCCCTTTCCCTCCACGGTTAGGTTTAATAATATAAGGAAATATATTTAGCTCTTTTGCCGCTACAAGCAAGTCTTTTTTATTATTAACTACAATAGTTTTTGGCGTATAAATGCCAAAGCGAGTAAGTGCTAATTGCTGCTCAGATTTACGCACTTCTAAAGTAAGTGCATTGCGGTTATTAATTACCTTTCGTTGATGAAATTCTAGCCAAGAAAGGATAGACTCTGTTAACTCAATAGCATAGCGGTGCTCCCTTGAGTGCGCCGAGGCGCTCATTCTGTTGTAAAAAACACCTTCGGGAGGGACATCGGCAAGGTTAAGTTTGCCATCATTAATAAACCAATTGCAGTAGGGGACTTTAAGTTCTTCTAAGGATTTGAACAAGGGTTCTACCCATGCTTCATTTTCATGGATAACGTAGACTTTTGATTGTTTTTTTGTCATTTTTAAATTGTTTGTATCCCAAAAGGAGAAAACAATTCTTATAACAAAAAAAGCTTCTCCTATTTGGAAAAGCTTTGTAATATTTTTCTGTATAATACTGACCTACAATACCTTTCCTTGTTGCTTTAAACAACAAGTACAACAAGTATTTATGCAAGTCATCATTTTCACTATTCAAAAATAATTAATAATTCTTTTAGAACAATCTATTTGAAACAAAAAAAGCCCGCCGAGTATTCGACGGGCTTAACTATAATTAAAAGAAGGTTATTTTATAATAACCACTTTAGTAGTACCCATTGAAGTTGGAGTAGCAATGTTTACAAAGTAAACACCTGTGTTTAAGCTTGAAGTATTGATACGTACATTTTGAGTTCCGAAAGCATTGTCAGCTTCATAAGCGTTAACAACCACTTTTCCGGTAATATCACTCACAGTAACTTTAACATTTTCAGCAGTTGCCATATCAAACTCAACATTAACAGTATTTTGAGCAGGGTTAGGATATACTTTAGCTTCAACTTTACGTAAAACCTCAGCAACACTTACTACACTTATTTGATAAGTATCACTGTCTGAACCACAACCTGACATTGCTACTAACTTAACAGTATAAGTACCACCGTTTACATAAGTATGCGTAGGGTCTTTATCAGTACTTGTGTTACCGTCGCCAAAATCCCAGCTGTATGACTCTGCATTTAATGAAGAGTTTGTGAAAGTAACAACAGCATTACTTTGTTGGATAGTAGCTTGAGCAGTAGCAGGCTCATATTTAATAGCTGAATTGTAGTTCTCGTTTTGAGGATCCCACTTAGTCCAGCAATCTGTCCAGTCGTTAGCAGGGTCAATAGCACCACGGTATGTAGTAGTAGTAAAGAACCCTCCGCCTAATTTAGCATCAGTAAAGCTAGCACCGGTTAGTAGTGGTGAAGTAGCAGTAGGGGCAAAATCGCGGATAGCTCCGTTAGCATTGTATGGGTCAGCTAAGTTAAGGTCAGTAGGGTTAGTAATAGTGGTGTTGTTGAATGAAGGAGTGTTAGCCCAAGTGTTAATATCAAAAGCAGAGTTGCTTAAGAAGTTATTGCTAGACATACCACCCACAACATTGTTTTTGAAGCCCATATCACCGTTTTGAGCATTTTGACCTGAAGCAGCACCGTCTATAAATATACCGTTAGGGTAACCAACAATTGCAGAGTTAAATATAGATGTTGCAGAGTTACGGCGTAACTGAGCAGCACGCTTATAGTTAGGGTTAATAGAAGCTGATAATGTGTTTGCAGGCCCAACAACAGTAATGTTAGAGAATACAGGGGCTGTTTGAGGTGTTGCAGCAGAACCTGCACCATCGTTATCATGCTCAAAAGCTGAAGATGATCCAGAACCAGGGTCAGCTACAGCGGGGTCTCTAACTATTATACCAAACTGAACATGTCCAGAGTAACCAAAGTCGCAATCAAAATCATCATCCCATCCACGGTTAGCAATAATGTATTTAGCGTTTACAGTACCACCAAACCACTCATAAGAGTCATCGTTAGCTTCAGTTACTTGGATGTAACGTAAAGTTGTTCCGCTACCTACACCACCTAAAGTAAGTGAGTTAATTTCTTGGTTAGGTTGGAAAGGAACACCTGCATACTCTATACGAACATACTCTAAATGACCTGAGTTATCTGCATCGTTAGTACCACCAAATAAACCTTTTACCGGGTCAAGACCACCTTCAATAAGAGCCTCACCACCTGAAGCGTTTATTCTTGCATTACCTAATAAGATAACACCGCCCCAAGAACCACGAGTACGAGAACCGGCAGCTTCATTTGAAGTAAATACGATAGGCTCTGTTTTAGTACCGATAGCATTTAATTTAGAACCGCGAGTGATAATTAAAGTACCTTTAGTTGCAGCATCACCTTTAATTACAGTACCTTTTTCAATAGTTAATGTAGAGTTGTTTGTTACATATATAAAACTTTTTAACTCATATACTTTGTCGTTAGTCCAGTTAGTGTTTGAGGTGATATCACCGGCAACAACAACTACAGGAGAAACGATAGAAGTTACATTAACTGTTTTAGTAGTTGTTTTAGGAGGACAGTTTCCGTTACGAACAGTTAACTTAATGGTATAAATACCATTAGACGAATAAGTGTAAGGAGCAGGGTTAGCTGTTGTGAAAACATCGTTAGCAGAGTTAGGATCACCAAAATCCCACTCATAAGTAGTTACGTTTGATGAAGAGTTGTTAGTTACTGAAACCATTGCTGCTCCTGTAGTAGCTTGGTTAGTAGAAAAATCTGCAGTAGCAGTATAGTCTATACCTTTAGTGTAGTCTTCGTTTTGAGGATCCCACTTACACCAGCACTCAGTCCAGTCGTTATTAGGGTCAATAGCACCACGGAAAGTAGTAGTAGTAAAGAAGTTATCTAATTTAGAATCAGTAAAATCAGCACCAGAAACTAATGCAGAAGTAGTTTTAGGTACTAAATTAGGGTTCGTTAAATTATAAGCATCTTCCAAGTCTAAGTCTTTAGGGTTAACAATAGTACTGTTGTTAAATGAAGGAGTATTAGCCCACGTAACGATATCGAAAGCAGAGTTACTTTGATATGTTAAAGTAGCCATACCACCCACAACATTGTTTTTGAACCCCATATCGCCATTTTGAGCATTTTGGCCTGAAGCAGCACCGTCTATAAAGATACCGTTAGGATAACCAACGATGGCAGAGTTAAAGATAGAAGTTGCAGAGTTACGACGCAACTGAGCAGCACGCTTATAATTAGCGTTGATATTAGAAGTTAATGTTTCTAATGGACCAATTACAGTCATGTTTGAGAAAACAGGCTTTGTTTGGGGAGTAGCAGAAGTACCACCACCATCATTGTCATGCTCAAAAGCAGATGATGATCCTGAGCCCGGGTCAGCTACAGCAGGGTCGCGGTATACAATACCAAACTGAATTTTACCTGAGAAACCCGCATCACAGTCAAAATCATCATCCCAACCGCGGTTAGCAATTAGGTATTTACCGTTTACAGTACCACCAAACCACTCGTAAGAATCGTCATTACCTTCTGTAACCATTATATGATCTATTTGTGTACCACTACCTACACCACCTAAAGTAAGTGAGTTAATTTCTTGGTTCGGTTGGAAAGGAATACCTGCATATTCAATACGTACATAACTCATTTTACCTGAGTTATCCGCATCGTCATTACCACCGTATAAACCTTTAACAGGGTCTAAACCTCCCTCAACAAGACCTTCACCACCGGCAGAGTTTATTTTAGCTTTACCTAATAAGATAACACCACCCCAAGAACCACGAGTACGAGAACCGGCAGCTTGGTTAGATGTGAAAACGATAGGCTTCTCTGGAGTACCTACAGCATCAATTTTTGCTCCGCGAGTAATAATTAAAGTACCTTTAGTAGCAAAGTCTCCAAGAATCACTGTTCCTGGCTCAATAGTTAAAGTAGCATTGTTAGTTACATAAACAAATGCTTTTAGTTCATAAACATTGTTAGCTGTCCATGTAGTGTTTGATGTAATGTCAGAGTTGACAACTACAGTTTGAGCAAACGCTATACTCGCTGCAACAATGGCAAAGAATGTAAAAATTAGTTTTTTCATGTTATTTGGATGATTTTCTTTAAGTGCAAGATTAGAAGCTACATTTAGTATGATTGTTAATTTTGGGTTAAAAGAATGTTAATAGACACAGCTCATATCAGGCCTTCCGGCAAAATGAATACAAAGTTATTTTATTGTAAGCGGCATAAAAAAAGGGGCTAACAGCCCCTTCAATACCTTAACATTTTGTTAAACTAGAATTTATAACTCAATCCTATTGATATAGATCGTCCAAAGGTGGTTCTTGAAATCAACACGTCTTTAGTACGGCCATCATATCTTCCCTCATTATTATCTCCTGTTTGGTCTCCCCACTGAGAAGTTGCATTGTTATTTTCAACAATTTTACTTCTATCCATATAGAAGATTAATGGTTGGGCTAACAAATCGCTAATACTGAGTTTGGCAGAGAACTTACCCCATGTTTTAGACACTTGTAAGTTAATTACAGTACGTGGCTGCTCCCAAACATCAGGGAAAAGCCCGCTAGGACCTGTACCCACAATGGCAATACGTTTTCCTACTCGGTTAACGGTGACAGAATAGTCTAAACTATTTGCAGTATCTTTAAAAGCAACCCCTGCATTTATAATATAATTTGATTGACCTTGTAGCGGGCGATTAGATGTTGCCGTTGCAATAGAAGACAAATCTACTTCAGAAACTATATATGCAAAGTTTCCAAAAACAGTAGAGTTGCTTAAGAAACCGCTTCTACTGCTGATAAAAGACATTTTCTTGCGTATCTCTAGTTCCGCTCCGTAGTTGGTAGCTTTAGGCACGTTTTGAAATGATGAACTGAACGACCCCGCACCACTAAGTAATATTATGCCCTCAATAGGGTTAGTAAAGTCTTTGTAAAAAGCAGATACTGAAAATAATTCACCACCACCACGCGGATAAAGCTCATAACGAAGGTCGTAGTTCATTATAGTAGCATTCTGCAAAGCCGGATTACCAGATAATGAAGTAAAAGTATTAAAATCAAAAAACTGGAAAGGAGCTAATTCTCTAAATTCAGGGCGTGATACTGTTCTTGAAACACTGGCACGTAAGTTAGAAATCGCAGTCAATTCATATACCAAGTTGGCTGAAGGTAAAAAATTGTCAAAATTATTGTTTACCTCAAGCGGTTTCCCGTTTGCATCAAGGGCATCGAGCTTTTGGTTAAAAGCCTCATACCTTGCACCCCAAATTAGCCTGAAACGATTTCCCAGTTTATTATCAAACATTACGTAAGCAGCTCTAAGGTTAGAACTTGCATCATACTTATTCGTAGGGTTAGATAAATCAGCCAATAAGAAACCTGCGGTGTCAGACTGTGTATTTGCAGGAGCAAAAATTTGGTCTAAAGGAAGCTTAAGCAATGGGTTATTAAATGCTACTTGAGTAGTCCAGCCCAAGAAACGGGCATCGAAAGAACGTTGCCTAATCTGTACAGCTCCTCCAACCTTAACATCCATTTTCTTGAATACTCTGGCTTTAGAATTATCAATTATCGGACGAGAAATATCTAAACGTCCGCTATACAAGTTTTCACTTAAGTCAGAAAAGAAACGCCCTCCAAAATCAACGTTAGGAGTTGGGCCAATAGAAGCAACATTTGTGGAGTCAGGCGCACCAATATTTTTTTGATATTGCATAATGCGGTAATCAGGCACATTACGCTGAATATTGTTTATACCCCCAACCCATTCAATTTTTAGCTTAGACTTAGGAAGAAAGTGGTCTCCAGAAAGTTGGCTTGAAACAATATTATTTTGAATAAAGTAATACGACTCTAAACTCAAATCACGCTGGTTTTGAACATCAATACGGTTACGGCGAACGGTCTCGTCATCCGTGCTTACGTTGTATAGGTTTTTAAGCGAGATACGGTTGTTCTTATTAATCTTATACGATAAGTTGGCTATTGCTCCCCACAAAACACTGGTTTGATACACTTTATCATTAATAGAGTCTAGCAATTGGTTGTCAATAGTAACCGGTAATCTAAACTGTCTCTCAACTTCAGCAAATTTTAAAGAACGGCTGTAGGTTATACCCACAACAGCAGAGAACATTCTGTCGTTTCTGGCAGAGTCTCTTTTCACTATACCCATAGAGTATTGCAAGCTGGCATTGGGCATTGCAGGGTTAATGGTAGAACCGTAGGTATTATTGTTAAACTTATTAGTGTTTTCCGCACTGGTTCTGATATTATTATTAGCAGGGTCAAAATCTAAACCTGAGGGTAACGCTCTGGTGCCGTCGTCCATTCCTAAAAAGTCTAAACCTCCTCCGTTGTATGAAGCAAAATCTTGAAAAGAAGTGATAGTATTAATACCTGTTCCTACTGATAAGTTATAAAAATTTATTTCAGGAAAATCTTTGGTAGTTATTTGGATGATACCTCCTGAAAAATCACCGGGCATATCGGGTGTAGATGTTTTGCTAATAACCATTTGGTCTAGCATACCTGCTGGAATTATATCAAAAGAAAAAGCCCTTCTGTCAGGCTCAGTACTTGGTAGGGGAGCCCCGTTAATATATGCTGTATTATAACGGTCGTTCAAACCTCTGATAACTGCAAACTTACCCCCTTGTATACTTGCACCGCTTACCTTTTTAATTACGTCACCCGAGTTGCTTACAGGAGCTTTGCGAATATCTTCTGCAGAAATACCATCTCCTATAGAAATAGCTTTTTTCTGCTGGATTAGCAACGCATTAGTAGTGTTTTTCTTGAAGGAAGCAGTAACAACTACCTCGCCTACTTCTTCTACCTTTTCAGACATTGAAGCATTTACGGTAGTTATCTCGTTAGGTTTTACAATAACATCAGTAATTTCTGTGGTGTTGTATGATACAAATGAGAAAACCACGGTATACTTACCGGGCTTCACATTTCTGATTTGATATTCGCCTGAAAACCCAGAAGAAGCACCAATTATCGGGTCGGAATTCTTAATTCTGATGGTTGCTCCGAAAAGTTCTTCCCCTGAAAGCTCGTCAATTACTTTACCGGAGATGGCTCCGGTTTGCGCAAACCCGCTAACCAAGCCGAAAGTCAAAAGCAGAACACAAAAAATTAATTTTTTCATTAACAATACTATTTGCTAGCGCAAAAGTATTCTCACAAAAAATCAACGTAGTTAGTGTTTTGTTAAGTAAAGGTTAAGGAATTGTTATGTGCAAAAAGATAATATTGAAACAAGAAATTATTTAAAAGTAATTCCTACTTTTTTCAATGCACCTTTTATGGTGTTTTTAGCCTTTTCTTTCAAATCGGTTTTTATTTGTTTTAGCTTTCCCTCTTCGGGGCGAGCCTTAAAAACAGTATCGTGATACGGAACTGCTCCCTCACGGGTTTTGGTATAATAATAGCCGTATATGCTCTTGCGGCTTTCGTTTTCAGGTACATTTATGCGCCCGTAACCGTGGTAGCTAATTTCGCTGGTTTCAAAAATTAAGCAGCGGTTAAATTTGGGTTCTGCCACCTTCTCCATTTTGGTTACATCTACATCCCACATCTCCAACCCTCCACCATATTCCGGCTTCCACTCTTTATTCAAGTAAATTAAAATATTAAGCCTGCGATGTAAATCAAGCTTTCTGTGGATGTTAAAGTCAATATGAATATCTAAAAAACTTCCGTTGCCCCCTTGATGAAGTCCACGCCCTTCGGCATCATCAGTCATCACCACATCTTCCTTTATATTGCACACCTGCTGTATCCATTTATACATTTCAGGCGACGAGAGGTCTTTAATAATATCGGTATACAACGGGTCAAAATCTTGAATATTACTCCCCTCTGCCTTCTTTTCGTTTAAGCCTTTATACTTCTTGCCAAACAATTCATAAGGAGGGAACTTATCAAATGCCAGTGAAGCCGTTTCAGGAGTTAAAAAATCATCAATAATTATATGCGGATAAGGACGGTTGTTTTTAAACTCCTCACTCATTTTGGCAACAGTTTCAGGAACAAACAACCTTTCACTAATATGTTTCATATACTAAAATGGTCTTATTTAGAAAGAGTACAAATGTACTAAATAGGTTGGCTATTTATTTGATTCATACAGCCCTTTGCCGAGCTATTTCATACAAAACAATACCTGCGGCAACAGAAACATTTAATGATTCTATTTCTCCAGTCATGGGTATTTTTATTGCCACATCACTGCGCTTAATATATTCAGGGGAAACCCCTGTTTCTTCATTGCCCATTATTATTGCTATCGGCGTATTTAAATCAGCTTTGTAGCAATCAACCGCCCCTTCTTCGGTGCAAGCTAGTATAGCCAAACCGCTGTTTTGCAAATACTCCAACGTGCTTTTTAGGTTATTACTTCTGCAAACAGGTATTTTTAATAAAGCCCCTGCACTGGTTTTTATAGCATCTTCATTAATTGCAGCCCCTCCTCTTGCGGGTACAAGTATGGCATGTACTCCCATACACTCAGCAGAGCGGGCAATAGCCCCGAAATTCCGCACATCGGTAATTTTATCTAACACCAGCACCAAAGGCATTTCGCCGTTTTCAAAAGCACGCTGCACAATTTCTTCAATATCCTGATACTCGATAAGAGAAGCTAGGGCAACTACTCCCTGATGGTTTTTGTTCCTATCGGCAACTTTAAAAAACCGAAACTGCGGTACTATTTGGTGAGGTATTTCTACCTCTTTTAGCAGTTTTCTTAGTTTGCCTTGTAATTCACCTCTTGCACTTTCATCAATAAAAACCTTATCAATAGGTTTACCTGCTTCAATAGCCTCAATTACCGGGCGAATGCCATATATTTTTTGCTGACTCACTACTTGTTGTTTCTTTCAGCAAAGAACGCTAAAAACTTTTCTATCTCCATTGCCTTTTGGTTTTGTTGGTTATCGTTAAGGATGCTTTTTAGTTTTTGGAGTGTTTTAAGAACGTCTTTTAACTCTTTGCGTGCTGAATAATCGGCAATAGTATTTTTTATACTGCTATAATAGTTAGCCTCTTGCATTAGCCTATGCACTAGTTGGTTGATACACTCATTAGCATAGTCTTGTCTGCTGCTTAAATACAACGCATTAGCAATTGTTAAAGTGTAGCTATACGAACCGAAGTCAGTAGTTTCAACGGGAAATTTTTTGCTGCAAAAAACAGCCAGCTCACCGGCCTTTTTTAACTCATTATTTTCAATCAAATACTTCAGTTGGTGTGTAATACAGCTTATATAGAGGCGACCTGCTTTTTTTGATTCATAATCAACATAAATAGATTTATCATCAAAGCCGCCTAATCGCCAGCTGAGCATTGAGCTTAGTGCCAAAGGTTCTTTATTTTCTTTATTGATATACAAACGGTTTACCAACCCTTCATTTACTAGATAACCTGAGAAAAATGAGGCACTTTCCTTTAATGTTCGAGAAGAAAAATAAACAGGGCGGTTAGGGTTATTGGCTACAACATCAAGTATAGCCAAATCAGAACGATAAAGATGTGTTGAACGAATAGTTAAAGTATCACCATTCGCTAAAATTAAATTATTCGAAGGCAAGAAGCACCTAAGCTTACCACTGCTTAGCGTTATAGTGTTTGAGTCGTTTGCAACAAAATGTAGCGCCTGTTTAATAGGCAAGGGAACGCCATGGTTTACTTTTACAATACTTCTTTTACCCTGTTGGTATAGGTAGGGGTTTATGCTAAGGGCAAACGGCTTTGACTGATATTGCTGTTCAATAAGCTCAAAACTACCCCAATCACTACCTAAAAGGTTAGCGTTAACTACCCTTATATCAGTTCTAAAACCCTCAACATTTTGCATATACCAAAGGGGATAGGTATCGTTATCGCCATGTACAAAAACAATAGCATTGGGAGCTAAGTCCTTTAAAAAATTATAGGCGTAGTCTTTTGCAAAACTTCTGTTACTTCGGTTGTGGTCGTCCCAGTTTTGACTAAGCAATAAAAACGGACTTGCTATAAATGAAATAATAGCTCCTATCCAAATGCCTTTAGGTAGCCACTTATGCAAAAGAAGCATTAAACCAAAAGCACCCAACCCCACCCAAATACTAAACACCTGAAATGAACCTACAAAAGCGTAATCTCGCTCCCTAGGCTCGAAAGGGGGTACATTAAGATAAAAGCATAAAAATACGCCTGTGAAAAGAAACAAAACCAATGTAGGAAGAAAACTCTGCTTTTGCCTTTTTGCATGATAAAACAAGCCAGCTAAACCAAGTAGTAAGGGTAAAAAGTAATAGTGGTTTTTACCCTTGTTCTCCAGACTTTTTGGTAGGCCTTCAGTTGGGGTGGCAATTAAATTATCTAAAAAAGCAATACCGCTTTCACTATTTCCATCCATGGCATTTCCGTGTCCTTGATAGTCGTTTTGCCTCCCTGCAAAATTCCATAAATGGTAACGGACATACATGTGCAGAAACTGGTATTTAAAAAAGAACTCCCAGTTTTTAAGTTGTGAGGGGGGAATTTCTTTATTAACCCCTGTCCAGCCCACATACCCCTCAACACTGTTTTCATTAAACACATTTCCCATACGTGGAAACCACATAGTGTACTTTTCATCAAAACTATACTCTGTTTTATGGTTGCTAATACTGTAGCTTCCTTTTGAGTTGGGTCGCCAAATTGCCTTTCCTTTTTTAAAATTTTCAATTGGGGCATTAAATGCAGGACCGTGAACAAGGCTGCGCTTACCGTATTGGTCTCTGTTTATGTAAGCTAAAAAAGAGGCTGCATTATCAGGTTTATTAATATTTATAAGCGGCTGTGCTGCTGCTCTAATAGGCACTAGCATATAGCTGGAATAGCCTATAAGCACTAAAGCAAGGCATAGTAAAGTAATATTTATTCTGTATAGCCGATATTTATGAGCAAAGAATATTAAAACAATGAGAAACACTAAAACCCCGAAAATAAAAAAAAGTGCCCCGCTTCCTATTTCAAAACCCAAAGTATTTGCAGCCCATTTATCAGAAAGAAATGCTAAAAAGGGAATACCCGGTATAATTAAAAACTGAACGATTAAAAGTATACCTATACCAAGCACTAAAGCCTTTATTATTTTAAAGAAAGAATATCCGTAGACAGAAATATATACCAATAAAACAATAGCGGGTATAACCAATAAATTAAGCAGGTGCACACCTATTGAAAGCCCAATTACAAAAGCAATAAATAAAAGCCAACGTATATGAAAGACAGAACTTTTATTTTCTTCCCATTTTAAAGCAGCCCAAAAAGTTAAAAAAGTAAAAAGAGAAGAAAGTGAATATACCTCTGCTTCAACAGCAGAAAACCAAAAAGTATCGCTAAAGGCAAGGGTAAGTGAGGCAATAACCCCGGCACTCCAAATAGCTATGTATAAATGTTTAGCTAGAGTAACCCCCAGCGGATTAATAATTTTTTCAGCCAGTTTGGTAGTGATTGAAAAGGTTAATAAAATACAAAATGCACTACTAACAGCACTTAGCATATTTATACAAAAAGCAACAATACTGCTATTCCCAAACGAAAAGAGAGAGAAACCCCGACCCAATAGTTGATATAAAGGGGCGCCCGAGGGGTGCGTTATTTGGAGTTTATAAGCCGCCGAAATAAACTCCCCACAATCCCAAAAGCTTACGGTGCTTTCAGCAGTAAGTAAATACACTAAAAAGCTAATGCTAAAAACCAGCCAGCCAATGCTTTTACTTACCTGCTTATAATTCATAAAAAAACAAAAGTAGTGCAAATAAAAAAAGCCCCAACTTGGGGCTTTTATATAGTGTTAGAAAATTAATATCTATCTCATCATAGCAGAAATTTGCTGTGCTTTTTCGGTTCTTCCATACTGGCTTGCCATAGCGGCACAGTTTTGCAATACTTGTTGCGAAACCTGTAGCCCTTGGCGAACATACGGGTCTCTGGCTTTAGAGCCTTTGTATTGTTTAAAGAAGCGTATTTTCTGCTTAGAGTCTTCAGCAATAATATCCATTAGCTTTTCAGCCTTTTCAGGAGCTTCACAACGGTAATAAATATCTATATACTGAAGCATAGTATAATCAAAAGGCATATTGTGGTGCGGTATAGACTTTTGGCTATGGTCTAGCACTTCAATAGCACGTTTTTTATCCCCCGCTTGGAAAAGAGAACCAGCTAAACGGGCAAAATGCCTTCTCACGTTGCTAGGTACAAGCTTTGCCTTATCATCAACAAACATTTCTCTTTCTTCCATTCCTCCCCACTTGTAGGTATCTACCAAAAGCTTGTATAAAGTATCGTTAACCACTCTACCATATTGGTATTGCTCTACAATAGGAGTTTTGTAAGGTACTAGTCGGTATATCAAACCTCTGTCCTCAAAGTATTCCATCATATTCAGGTATACGTCAGGGCCAGTAGTGGTAGTAAAACAAATAGGTCTGTCGTTAATATTGTTCGCTACAATGTCTAGCAATAGCAAACCATTTTTGTAAAGTGTATTCCCCGGTAAATCAAAAACAAGCTCGTTAACTAAGTTAACCGTATCGTTAGGGTTAATTAGTTTAAGGTCTATATATTTTTGAACATCCAGAGTTATTTTAAACTTCTTGGTAGGCAAGTAGTTTACATTTTCATCTCTGTTTCTATCAAAAATTTTGTCAGCAGGGTTTTCACTGGCAATAAACTTCATCACCTTACTCAATTCAGTAGGTATATTTTGGTTAATTTTATTGCTGGCGTTGTACCCTACATAGTCTCTTGTTCCTGAAATATATTGCTCGGGGGTAAATGTAAACTTAATAGGAGGTGAGGCATAAGTTTGCTGTCTTAAACCGTTTGCATATTCTGCGGCACCTAATAGGCTATAATTTATCACCCTAACATCAGTTCTGTACCCTTCAACATTTTGGGCGTACCAAAGCGGGTAAGTATCATTATCTCCGTTAGTAAATAAAATGGCATTTTTAGGACATGAGTTTAAATAATTCTTTGCAAAATCAATAGTCATAAACCTGCCGCTACGGTCGTGGTCGTCCCAGTTTTGGCTACCCATTAACATTGGGGCGGCAAGCAAACACACTAAAGTAGCAACACCCGCAGCCAGTTTTGGAGAAAGTTTCTTACTTAACCAGGTAAACAAAGCAAGAACAGCCAACCCAACCCAAGAACTAAATACCTGGAAAGACCCCACAAAAACATAGTCTCTTTCACGCGGTTCATAAGGGGGCGGGTTAAGGTAAACTATCAGTATAGCCCCGGTAATTAAGAATAGTACTCCCATCACAAAAGAGTCTCCTCGGGCATTTTTTATATGAAAAATTAACCCGATTAGCCCCAGTATAAAAGGCAACATATAGTATTTATTTCGCCCTTTATTGGCTGCCATAGAATCAGGAATATTATCCTGTGGTCCCAGTCGGGCTTCATCAATAAAATTAATGCCTGAAATCCAGTTACCGTCTACATTACCAATAAAACCTTGGTCGTCATTCTGCCGACCGCTAAAATTCCACATAAAATACCGCCAATACATCCAACCCAATTGGTAATTAACAAAGAACGAAATGTTATGCTTAAACTTAGGAGTTTTTCCATCACGAAGCCCTGTCCATTCTTTATAACCTCTTATATGGCTTTGGTCATTTCCGTCGTATATACGAGGGAAAAGAACCATGTCTTTATCGGCGTATGTATATTCAAAGTTTGGTGGTATAGACTTATATCTGTCTCCTATCCTAACATACTTTTCTGCTTTATAGTCAATCCCTGTTGGGCGAGCAGTAAAATACGGTCCGTATAGCAAAGGTCTGTCTCCATATTGCTCACGGTTTAGATAATAAACCAAGTTAAACGGATCTTCAGGATTGTTCATATCAATAGGAGGGTTGGCTAAAGAGCGAATAACCACCATTGAATACGATGAATAACCGATAACTATAAAAGAGAAAGCAAGTAATGCTGTATTTAATGCCACTTTACCTTTACGCTTGGTATAAATAATCCCGAAAACAAGAGCGGCAATTAATAGTGCAATAAAAAACAAAGCACCAGAACCGAAAGGCAAGCCGAAGTCGTTAACAAAAACTAAATCGAATTTTGATGCAATTGATGGTATACCGGGTATAATGCCTAATTGCACAAAAACTAGCACTGCTAAACCGATAATACCAGATAAAATAATTCCATTACGTGTAATTTTATTGGGGAAACGGCGGAAATAGTACACATAAACAATAGCCGGGATAACCAGTAAGTTAAGTAAGTGGACACCAACAGCTAAACCAATTATGTAGCCGATGAATACTAACCAACGGTCGCTATGTTTTTCATCAGCATGGGCTTCCCATTTCAAAATTGCCCAAAATGTTAAGGCAGTAAAAAATGATGAAGAAGCGTATACCTCTGCCTCAACAGCAGAGAACCAAAAAGTATCAGAAAAAGTAAGCGTAAGGGCAGCTACTAATCCCGCACCCATTACAGCTATTAAGTGTGGAGTGCTAGGAGAATCGGTAGTTTTATTTACTAAACGTTTACCAAAATAAGTAGTAATCCAAAAAGTAAACAATACACAAAAAGCACTGGTAGTAACAGAAAGCAGGTTTACCATAGGGGCTACCATTTGCAAGTTATCTCCTGCGAACAAAGAGAAAAACCTGCCGATAATTAAAAACAAGGGAGCTCCCGGGGGGTGAACTACTTGTAGTCCATATGAAGCTGAAATAAACTCACCGCAATCCCAAAAACTGGCGGTAGGCTCCATAGTTAGTGCATATACTGTAAAGGCAATGGCAAAAGAAAGCCATCCGACAATATTGTTAATTTTATTATAGTTATTCATGTGTTACTAAGTGCAAGGATAACAGGTTATTTTTTTGCAATTACGAATATATCCCAAGTTTTATCAAGGTTATCTTTTTGTAAATAAAAGTCTTTGGTCGAAATATCAGTAGTTACATCATTTTTCTCCATAAGGTTATGGCGCATTTTGCTGGTTAAAAAATTATAGGGCCAAGCCAATAATTTTCCGGGCAAAATTTTATGCAATCCGAATATGTCCCACTTCAAAACGCTTTTCACCCACTTGGCATTATCTTTATAATACTCATTTACTCTGTCGTTTCCCTGCAAGCCAATCATTTCAACATCATCAAACACTTTTCTAAAATCGGCTTCCATCCCATCAAAAGTATATTCAAAAACGTGAAACGGGTTTCTGGCTAAAGACATTTTAGCATTAACAGTAGTGCATAAAAACACTCCTCCGGGTTTCAAAATACGCTTTGCCTCCTTTATAAAACCCATGGGGTCTTCCAAATGCTCAATAAACTGAAAAGCAGTTACCACATCAAAACTTTCACTGGGTAAATCAATAGGGGGTACGGTGCAAGTTATAAACTCAAGGTTTTCAATAGTAGCATTGTCTTTCTTATTCTGTGCGACAGTTTCAGCAGAATAATCCACCCCAACAGCGTACTCGGCAAATTTTGCCATGTGCACAGTACCATAACCGGTGCCACAGCCTATATCGGCAATACGTTTACCTTTAATATATTCCTCAGCAAACTCATAAGCATAAAAACAACGCTGTACCGTAACGTTGTTAGACTCTTCAAAGCTGGGTCTTTCTCTATCGTGAATCATGTGTTATTATTAACCAAACGGCAAAAATAGTAAAGATTTGCTATGCCACAACCTATTATACACATAGGCATTAGTTGCGGTTCAAGCAATTTCAATACCATCAACAGACGCGACACTTATTATTAAAGTTGTCTTACCCTTCACAAGAACATAACTATCGTTAGGCTAACCCTAATAACTAGGGGCTTTGGCATTGTTTTATTATTTAGAAAATAGTGCTACCTTTGCAAAGCTTTTTTATCGAAAAAGGGGGCATTAGTCCCCTTTTTTATTGAATATGACTGACTTAAAAGAAACGTTGAAGGTATTTGCTGAAGAGTACTTAACAGACAGGGAACATTTTTTAATTGATGTTGAAAGGGCAAGTAAAAACAGCAACAAATATGCTGTAATTATTGATGGAGATAATGGCGTTTCCATAGACTTTTGCTCAAAATTAAGTCGGCATATCTCAATAAAAGTAGATGAAGAACTTAGTGATGATATTGATGCATTTACGTATGAAGTAACGACTCCCGGGGTAGACAGACCATTAATGCAAGAACGCCAATACCCAAAACATATTGGCAGAGGCATAAAGTTTAAAAACAGCGAAGGAAATAATACGAAAGGGACCCTTAAAGCGGTTGGAAACGGAGAAATTACTGTAGATGTTGAGATAAAAGAAAAAGGTAAGAAAAAACCTGAGTACAAAGAACAGGTTTTTAAATTACAAGAAATTAGTGAACCAAAGATTATAATTTCATTTAAATAAAACAGATATGCATAGCCTTGGGTTAGTAGAATCGTTTTCAGAATTTAAAGAATTCAAAAACATAGACCGCGCAACAATGATGCGCGTTTTGGAAGACGTATTTCGCAGTATGCTAAAGAAAAAGTATGGTACTGACGAAAATTGCGACGTAATTATAAATACCGAAAAAGGAGACTTAGAAATTTGGCGTACAAGAACAATTGTTGAAGACGGGGCTGTAGAAGACCCTGTTTTTGAGATAGAGTTGAGTGAAGCCAAAAAAATTGAAGATGACTTTGAGGTTGGAGAAGAAGCTGTAGAAGAAGTAAAACTAATAGATTTTGGAAGGAGATTAATTCTAACTGCTCGCCAAACGTTAATGTCTAAAATACTTGAGCTGGAAAAAGAAGAAGTTTTCCGTAAGTATAAAGACAGAGTAGGTGAGATAATAACAGGGGAAGTATATCAGATTTGGAAAAAAGAGTTCATGATTTTGGATGACGAAGGCAACGAGCTTATTCTTCCTAAATCAGAAATGATACCCTCAGACTTTTACAAAAAAGGAGACACAATTCGTGGTGTAGTAAAATCGGCAGAAATGATTAACGGTACACCAAAAATTATACTTTCGCGTACAGCACCGGAGTTTTTAGAACGCTTATTTGAAATGGAAGTCCCAGAAATTTTAGATGGACTTATTACCATTAAAAATATTATGCGCGAACCCGGTGAGCGTGCCAAGGTAGCAGTTGAAAGTTATGATGACCGTATAGACCCTGTGGGAGCATGTGTAGGGATGAAAGGTTCGAGAATACATGGTATAGTAAGAGAGTTACGCAATGAAAATATTGATGTAATTAACTACACTACTAACTTGCCATTGTATATTCAGCGTTCACTTAGCCCTGCAAAAATTTCATCAATAAAAGTGGATGAAGAAGAAAAACGTGTAGCCGTGTTCTTAAAACCTGACCAAGTATCATTAGCCATTGGTAAAGGCGGGCACAACATTAAACTGGCTGGTAAACTTACCGGTTATGAAATAGATGTGTATAGAGAAAGTGATGACACAGAAGTTGAAGAAGATATTGATTTAGAAGAATTTGCTGATGAAATAGATAGCTGGATATTAGATGAATTGAAAGCTATAGGGTGCGATACAGCAAAAAGTGTATTGGCACTTACTGATGAGGATTTAGTGCGCCGAACCGAGCTTGAAGAAGAAACAATTACAGAAATAAGACAGATACTACAGTCAGAGTTTGAATAAAACTTAGCAATGTCGGCTGTTTTTTGCGCTTAGCGCTTATTTTTGTACAATTAATAGTAAATGACGGATAAAGTTAAAACATACCGTATTAAGTCTGTAGCCACTGAAATGGGGGTTGGTGTGCAAACTATTGCCGAAGAACTAAATAAAAACGGTTTTGAGGTAGACGCCAGACCTACGACCAAAATTTCGGAAGAAATGTATCAATTGCTTCTTAAAGAATTTAAGTCTGATAAGGAAGCGAGAGAAGAGGCAAAACAGCTTGTACGAAACAAAAAAGAAGCGACAGAAGAAGAATCAAAGCAAGCAACAGTTAACGAAAAGCCGGAAGAAGAGGAAGATACAGTACTTATAAATACACCGGGTGTAACTAATAGTGCTCCTAAAGAGGTTGATGATAAACCTAAAAAAGAAGAGCCTAAAGAAAAAGAGGTTACTCCAAAAGTAGAAGAACAGCCAAAAGCAGAAGAAAAAGAAGAAAAAACACCTGAACCAGAAAAAGAAGCACCAAAGGTTGAGAAAAAACCAGAAAAAGAAGAGGACGATGATAAGGGACTAGAAAGAAAAGTTACCCTTAGCGGTCCTAAGGTGGTAAAAAAGATAGATTTAGAACAACTACACACTAAACCGGCCAAAAAAACAGAACCTAAAAAGGAAGAAAAACCAAAGGAAAAAGAGAAACCTGAAGTAAAAAATAAAGAAGAGAAGCCGGTAACTAAAGAGGCACCTAAAAAAGAGGAAGAGATAAAACAACCCGAACCCGAAAATAAAGAGGAAGAAGAAGTTGTAAAACCTAAGCTTGAAAAGCTTCAAGGGCTAAAAGTACTAGGTAAAATAGAGCTTCCTAAAAAAGAAGCACCAAAGAAAAAACCGGTTGCTTCTTCAGATGGAGACGGAGTTAAGAAAAAACGTAAACGCAAAATAACTACTGTAACCAGTAGCGATAACCCCAACCTGTCTAAAGTTTCAAAAGACGGTAAAGGAAATAACAGAAATAATAAACCTGGAGATAAGAAAGGCAGAAGGGGGAGAGACGAGCCCAATAAAGAAATCAGCCAAAAAGAAATACAAGATAAGCTAAAACAAACCCTTGCCCGTATAAATCCGGGTAAAGGAACACCGGGTTCTCAACGCTACAAAAATCGTCGCCAAAAAAGAGACCAGCATGCACAAAACCGTGAAGATGCAATGCTGGAACAAGAGGCTGAACAAAGTATATTAAAAGTAACAGAATTTGTTACAGCAAATGAACTAGCTAAGCTAATGGATAAGTCTATTAACGATATTATCACAGCATGCTTTTCATTAGGAATGATGGTTTCAATAAACCAAAGGCTTGACGCGGAAACAATTACCATAGTAGCTGATGAGTTTGGCTTTGACGTACAGTTTGTAGGAGCCGATATTCAAGAAACGATAGAAGAGGAGGAGGATAACCCTGAAGATTTTGAGCCACGTGCACCAATAGTTACCGTAATGGGTCACGTAGACCATGGTAAAACGTCGTTACTAGACTATGTGAGGGATGCAAATATAGTAGCCGGTGAAGCTGGGGGAATTACACAACACATCGGTGCGTATGAAGTAACCTTAAAAGATGGTCGTCAAATAACTTTCTTAGATACTCCGGGGCACGAAGCGTTTACTGCAATGCGTGCAAGGGGAGCAAAACTTACGGATATTGCTATTATAGTAATTGCAGCAGACGATAGCGTGATGCCGCAAACCAAAGAAGCAATTAGCCACGCTCAGGCAGCAGGCGTACCTATGGTATTTGCCTTTAACAAAATTGATAAAGAAGGAGCCAATGCAGATAAGATTAGAGAAGAGCTTTCTGCAATGAATATATTGGTTGAAGAATGGGGAGGTAAATTTCAAACCCAAGAAATATCAGCCAAAAAAGGACTAAATATAGATGAGCTTTTAGATAAAGTTCTACTGGAAGCAGAATTACTTGAACTTAAAGCCAACCCGAATAAGCGTGCAAAAGGTACTGTTATTGAGGCCCGTATGGATAAAGGACGTGGTATTGTTACTACCCTTATGGTACAAGAAGGTACTTTAAGAATGGGAGACGGGATGGTTGCAGGGGCTATGTTTGGCAGAGTGAAAGCCATGTTTAATGAACGTGGACAGAAAATTGAAGAAGCAGGTCCTTCTGCTCCTGTATCTGTGCTTGGTTATTCAGCACCTCCCCAAGCGGGTGAGATGTTTAACGTAATGGCTACAGAAGCCGAAGCAAAAGAAATTGCAACTAAACGTACACAACTAATACGTGAACAAGGACTAAGAACCAAAAAACATATTACGCTTGACGAGATAGGTCGTCGTTTGGCAATAGGTAACTTCAAGGAGCTTAATGTTATAGTAAAAGCAGATGTTGACGGTTCGGCAGAAGCATTGGCAGACTCATTACTAAAGCTATCTACAGAAGAAGTACAGGTAAATGTTATACTTAAAGGTGTAGGTCAGATTTCAGAAAGTGATGTAATGCTGGCAACAGCATCTGATGCTATTATAGTAGGTTTCCAAGTTCGCCCGTCAATGCAAGCTAAACGCTTGGCTGAAACTGAGGATATTGAAATTAAGCTATACTCAATCATTTATAGTGCAATAGAAGAAATCAAATCGGCAATAGAAGGCTTATTAGAGCCTAAGATTGAAGAGAAAGTAGTTTGCAATGTTGAGGTACGCGAAGTCTTCAAAATTACCAAAGTGGGAACTATTGCAGGTTGTATGGTTACGGAAGGCAAAGTAACACGCAATACCAAAATACGTGTAATACGTGACGGAGTTGTGATACATACAGGAGAAATAGACGCCTTAAAACGCTTTAAAGATGATGTAAAAGAAGTAGCCAACGGCTATGAGTGCGGTATCAAGATAAAAGGCTTTAACGAGATACAAGAAGGTGATAATATAGAAGGCTTTGAAGAAGTAGAAGTAAAACGTAAACTATAATTGAAGAATATTAATCTTTCATATAAGGCAGCTATTTGGCTGCCTTTTTTCTTTATATTTAGTGACAGAATTGAGAGTTATTAATGAGTACAAAAGCACATTTTCTTGAAACTATACAAAACGGTTATACTTTTAAGGGGGAAGCAATAACATTGGGTGTTGGAATGCAGGGGGGAGAGGTAATCGAAGGAGCTACCGTAAAAGTTCCACTAAAAACATTAAACCGCCACGGTTTAATAGCTGGAGCGACAGGAACAGGAAAAACCAAGACTTTACAGGTAATTACAGAACATTTGAGCGAAGCAGGAGTTCCTGTTTTGCTAATGGATATAAAGGGAGACTTAAGCGGGCTGGCTAAACCGGGAAAAACACACCCGAAAATTGACGAGAGAGACCAAAAAATTGGTATTGAAACAACCTTTAAAGGTTTTCCCGTTGAGTTGCTTACCTTAACAGGGAAAAACGGCTCACAATTGCGGGCAACAGTATCAGAGTTCGGGCCTGTGTTATTTAGTAAAATACTGGGGCTAAATGCAACACAGTCTAGCATTATGTCTATTCTTTTTAAGTATTGCGACGACAAAAAAATGCCTTTGCTGGACCTTAAAGATGTTAAAAAGGTGTTGCAATTCAGCCAAGGAAAAGGGAAGGAAGGGATACAAAAAGAATACGGTCAAATTGCATCCTCATCCGTATCTGCTATAATGCGGAACATCATTGATTTAGAGCAACAGGGAGCGGATATATTTTTCGGAGAATTGTCGTTTGATGTAGATGATTTAATGCAGATTAACCGAAGTGGTAATGGGCAAGTATCCATTATTCGTTTAGACGATATACAAGACAAACCGCGCCTATTTAGCTCTTTTATGCTGTGTCTTTTAGCAGAAATTTATAACACATTACCTGAGGCAGGGGATATGGAAAAACCCAAGCTGGTAGTGTTTATTGATGAGGCGCACATGGTGTTTGAAGAAGCCAGCAAAACATTACTAGACCAACTTGAATCCATTATAAAACTGATACGCTCAAAAGGTGTTGGGATATTTTTCTGTACCCAAAACCCTGATGACATACCTGCTGATATTCTTGGGCAATTAGGCTTAAAGGTGCAGCATGCCTTAAGGGCATTTACCGCAAAAGATAGAAAAGCAATAAAACAAGCGGCCGAAAACTATCCTGAGACTGAGTTTTATGAAACGGAAGATATCCTAACCCAATTAGGAATAGGTGAGGCATTTATTACTGCACTTAACGAAAAAGGAATATCTACACCTTTGGCTGCTACTCTGTTAAGAGCACCCATGAGCCGCATGGATATATTAAGTCAAGAAGAAATAGATGAACTGGTTTTTGCATCGGCTTTGGCTGAGAAGTATAACAGGGCGATAGATAGAGAAAGTGCGTATGAGTTGCTTACTGAGAAAATAGAAGAAGCCCAAAGTGCTGAGGTACAAGAAGAATTAAAACAACAAGCAGCAACAGCCAAATCTAAAAAACCAAAAGACGACCCTTCATTATTGGAAACCTTAAGCAAAAATACAATGGTGCGTCAAGTAGGAAGAACGCTTGTTCGTGAGATAACACGGGGAATATTTGGTGCTTTAGGTTTGGGAGGGTCTTCAAGTAGAAGAAGTACCAAACGAAGAACAACCCGCAGGCGTAGGTAGCAATTAGTCAGTAGCTAAATTATGTACATTATACATGGTTTTACCATTATAGGCTTCTACTCCGTTTGATTTTAAGATTCTGGCAGCAGCGCCACTTCGCATGCCTGATGCACAATACACAACAATAGGTTTATTATACCCTTTTATTTGTTTAATGCTTGCAGAGACTTTATCAAGAGGAATGTTTACTGCACCATCGTAATGCCCTCCCTTAAATTCTCCGGTAGTACGTACATCAATTACTTTAGCCCCATTTTGAAGGGCAACTTTCAAAGCTTCACGTTTCTTTTTGCTATTAAACAATAAATCTAATAATCTCATTATCTATACAAAGTTTTCTGCCAGTTTTAATATTTCTGAGGATGGAGACTTTTTTTCATATAAAATTCTATACAGCGTATACAGCATAGGCATCTTATAATCCAAACCTTTACAAATTTCATACATGCTTTTTGTTGCATAAAACCCTTCAGCCACCATTTTCATCTCGAGCTGGGCCGACTTTACACTATAACCTTTACCTATCATGTTACCAAAAGTGCGGTTACGGCTAAACTGTGAATAGGCTGTTACCAAAAGGTCTCCCAAATAAGGACTTCGCTCAATGTGTCGGTCGCGGTTGCCAACATGGTCAAGAAAGTTTTTCATTTCTTCCATAGCATTAGTTATTAATACTGCCTGAAAGTTGTCTCCGTATCCCAAGCCATGACATATACCTGCCATTATAGAGTATATATTTTTCAGTATTGAAGCATATTCAATACCAATTAAGTCTTTACTTACCGTGGTTTTTATATAGCGGATGGAAAGAAAATCAGCTATCTGCTGAGTACTCTTTTTAGATTCTCCCGCAATGGTAAGGTAACTTAGTTTTTCCAGGGCAACTTCTTCGGCATGACAAGGGCCTGCAATTACAATATTCTTTTTTTCAGGAACATTGAAATGTTCTCTGAAATAATCGTTTAATACCTGATGGGTTTGAGGCACTACACCTTTTACAGCAGACACTAATAATTTATCTTCCAAAGCATCTTTGGGCAACTGGCTAAATGTATCGTAAACAAAGGCAGACGGAATTGCAATAATTATAATGTCAGCCTCTTTTATCACATACTGAAAATCAGCACTTAGCTCAATCTTCTCCGTAGGAATAGTAACAGAATTAAGATAATTAGGGTTGTGCCTGTGTGTATGGATATAGTTTATATTTTCTTCACTGCGTAGCCACCAAAGTAAATCTACCCCATTATCGTGATACTTGTCTGATAAGATTTTTATAATAGCAGTAGCCCAACTACCGCCTCCAACAACAGCAACTTTCATTCCTTCAGCTTAGTTGAGGGCAAAAGTAAGGATTTTTAGCTATAGCCTATTTTTTCCTGTTAAATAGCTTGTCTTTATCGGTTACTTCTACTTCACTTCCATCTTTAAGTGTTTTTGAGATGGCACTGTAAGGGCTTATAACAACCTCATCTCCTTTTTTAAGTCCTTTTTTAATTTCAATATACTTACTGTCTTGTATACCTGTTTCAACTTCAACCATTTTCACTTTTCCATCACTATACACAAAAACAACCTCTTTTTTCTCATCCTCTTCGTCTTCATCATCACTTTTCTTCTTTGGTTTTTTCTCTTCTTCACTCTCGTCTTTTTGGCTCTCTTTTTTAGACTTTTTACCCTTTCTCTTTTCTTTCTTCTCATCAATACTACGAGTAGTTACCGATTCAATAGGTATTGTTAGAACACCTTCTTTCAAATCGGTTTCAATATCTGCAGTACCCGACATGCCCGGGCGAAAGGGAGACAGTTTCTCGCTCATGCCTTCCATAAGTGAGGCATAAGAACTGCGGAGAACACGAATTTTCACCTCAAAATTAGTTACTTGGTCAGTACTTGCAGCATTGCTTGTTGTAGCAGAGTTAGCTACTTCTTTTACAATACCTTTAAATTTTTTGCCCGGATAAGCGTCAACTTCTACAGTAGCAGTATCACCAATCGAAACACGGATAATATCATTTTCACTAACATCTACCTGCATTTCCATCTGGCTCAAATCAGCAATGCGTAAAAGCTCTGTACCTGCCATAGTAGCTGTACCTACTACACGCTCTCCTTCTTTTACATTCAATAGCGAAATTATACCATCCATAGTGGCGTATATTTCAGTACGTAAAAGGTTTTTGCTGCTTTGGCTCAATAAGGCCTCAGCAGACTGTACCGAATATCTTGAAGCATTAACAGTTGCCCTTGCAGCATCAATATCTTTTACGGCAGCTTGATATACGCTTTTTGCAGTTTCAAACTCAGCATCAGAAATTACCTTATCGGCATACAGTTTTTTATTTCTTTTATATGCAGGTTCAATTTCAGCTTTCATTCTAGCTTCAAGCTGTGCCAAACGAGCTTTTGCATTTTCTAAATTCGCCTTTGAATTATTAAGATTTGCACGGGTTCTTGCCAAATCACTCTCCAACAAATCAGGATTAATACGAACTAATAACTGTCCTTTTTTTACGCTATCGCCTTCTTTTACAAACAGCCCAATAATTTCCCCTGAAACTTCAGGAGCTATTTTCACCTCAACCTCAGGTTGTATTTTTCCGTTAGAGCTTACTATTTCTGTAATGTCCCTTTTTTCTACCTTTTCTACGGCAACTTTGAGTTTGCCGTCTTTACCTCCAAATACGGCACCTACAATAGCTACTAAAACAATAGCTATTAATACCCAATAGTACCAGGCCAGTTTAAATTTCTTTTTCATTAGTTAGTGATTTTTCCGGTGTTGTAAAACTCAATGGTTTTCATGCGAAACAAAAGTTCGTATTGTGCTTGCGCCAAAGTAATTTCGGCACGGGTATAGTTGTTTTTTATTAAAGCAAACTCAGCAAAATTCATTAAGCCTGCATCGTTTCTGGCTTTTGCAAACTCATAGCTTTTCTTTTGTGCTTCTAAGTTATCTTTTGCACTTACATAGCGTGCCTTTGCAGCATCATATTCCGTTACCGCCGTGGTTACTTCTCTAAATAAGTTGTTTTCGGCTTGTTTATAGTTTAGCTCGGCCACTTTAATGTTAGTTCGGGCATTTTTTATAGAGCTTGATATTTGCCCGCCATTAAATATAGGAATGTTCATGCTTACACCTATAAACCTACCCAAGTTATTGTTTAATTGTTCACTAAATGGGGTAATTTCTGAAGATGTAGGAACCTGATAAGGAACTACTACAGGGTTCCCGTTTAAGTCGGTATATATTTCTCTTGTCCCCAGTGTAACAAAATTACCCAAGCTTTTAAACGACTCTGAATAAACAGTGCTTATTGAGCCGTTAAGTGTTATACGGGGAATGCGCCCGCCTTTAGCTACTTTATAACTATAGTTTGAGCTTATAATACGTTGTTTAGCTGCTGAAATTTCAGGTGCAGTTGTAGCAAAATTATTATAAACGTTTGTGGCTATATATGGGGGCAGATTTTCGAAGTTTTGAGTTAACCCCGGTTTTGTTATTTTATCCTCTTCATTCGGTTCTTTCATCATCAACTGCCACAAGCTTAAATAAGATAACTTTAATTGATTTTCAGCCGATATAAGGTTTAGTTTTTCGGTAGCCAATTGTGCTCTAATATCCAACTCGGCATTTATAGCAGAACGCCCGGCTTCAACCAGCTTTTTTGTTCTTTCAAGCTGTTGTGTAGTAGTTTGTACTTGTGCTTTATTAATAGCAACAACCTCATCGTTTAAAACAACTTGTAAAAAAGCATTGGCTACATTTAAAGCAATAGTGTTTTTTGTTGCTTTTAGGTCTTCGTTAGTCGCTTTTTTATCAGCTGTACGTTGTTTAATGGTATTTTGATTTTGTAAGCCTCCGAATAGCACAAGGTTTCCTGTTATACCAAAATTATTACTACGTATTTGTTGTGTAGCAAAGGTGTTTGTAAAAGGGTCAATAGAACGACCAAAGTTATAGTTATTTGATGCAGAGCCGTTAACGGTTGGCAACAGTGCCATTTTACTTTGCAACAAATTATTATTACTTATATCTAACTGTGCTTCACCTTGCTTTACAGTTAAGTTATTTTCAAGTGCATAGTTTATACATTCTTCCAAAGTCCATGTGGTTTGCGAAAAACCTGCCAGAGGCGCAATGAAGAATATTAGTATGAGCAGGTAAATTTTGTTCATGGCTGGTAATAAATACAAAAGCAATATTATTGTGTTAAAATTAAGGCGTACTGTTTTAATCGATAAATAAGGTGAATGTTTCGGTATAATACCCCATACTTAATGCCATGGCTAATTCCCCAAATTACATGGAAAATGCCTGATGAAGGTAATAATATATACCTTACATTTGATGATGGACCTCACCCAGAAATAACCCCCTGGGTTTTGAAAGAACTGGATAAAGTAGGAGCAAAGGCTACCTTTTTTTGTGTGGGGGATAACATGAGGAAATACCCCGAAGTAGCCGAAGAGATTATACAACAAGGGAGTAGAATAGGGAATCATACGTATAACCACCTTGATGGTTGGAGTACCGAAAACTTTACCTATTTGAAAAATATTTTATTGTGCGACAAATACACTAAAAGCGAGCTGTTTAGACCTCCTTATGGTAAAATAGGGTTAAACCAGTTACTAGCTGTGAAAAAGAAGTTTAAGGTAATTTACTGGTCTATTTTATCACGCGATTTTGAAAAAGACTTAGATATTAAAGAAAGCTTAGATTACATGAAAGAGAATACAGGGGCGGGGGCTATTGTACTTTTTCATGATAGTGATAAAGCAGAAAAGAACATGAAGCAAATGCTTCCTGAGTTTTTGAAGTTCTTTACAGAAAAAGGATATAAATTTAAAACGCTTTAGTCTAAAGCAGGTAAGGAACAAACACCAGTAGCCCTATAATTATTGCTATTATAGTAGCCAATAAAGTAGCGCCCGCGGCAACATCCTTTACCCAGCCGGCATTTTCATTTTTTTCCGGTGAAACCATATCTACCAGTTTTTCTATAGCACTGTTAAATGCTTCGGCAACTATTACCATGCCTATAGCGGCAACAATAAAAAGCCATTCGGTAATGCTTATGTTAAAGAGAAAACCAAAGCAAACAACTAATATAGCTGCAAGTGAATGAAAACGAAAATTACGCTCTGAAAGAAAAACTTTTGCTATGCCCGAAAAGGCATACTTAAAAGAGCGTACATATTTATTGAATAATGAATTGGGGTCGTTTTTAAACATTTTGATTTAGTGCCAGCATTTGCAAAGCGGTAACAGCAGCTTCAACCCCTTTATTGCCATGTTTTCCTCCGGCGCGGTCTAAAGCTTGCCCTTGATTATCAGTAGTAAGTACTCCAAATATAACAGGTTTGTTATATTTAAGCCCTACATTCATAATACCGTTTGCAGCAGCATCGCAAATAAAATCAAAGTGGCGGGTTTCGCCTTGTATTACACAACCCAGTGTGATTACTGCATCAATAGAGCTGTTTTGAGCAGCGTATTGTGCTCCTAAAGCCAGTTCAAAAGTTCCCGGAACATAACTTATATAAGTATTGGCAGAAGTAACACCGGCTTGTTCTAAAGCTTGCTTTGCTCCAATAAGTAATGCTCCCGTAACTTCTTCATTCCATCGAGAGACCACAATGGCAATTTTTAAATTTCTACCATCGGGCAAAACCACATCGCCAAAATCAGAAAGGTTTTTATGACCTGTAGCCATAGTAAGAATAATTTAATTACTCGAAGCTACTGATACCTGCTTTTGCTTTTGCACGAGCAATATATTTTTCAATATCTCTTGCAGGTTCGCTTTCAGTATAATTCTTTTTAATTTTACTATATGTTTTTGCTGCAGCTTCGTACTCTTCAAGGTTTTCTTGTACTAAGCCAAGTTTTTTCAAAAACTTAGGAGCTGTATAGGGGTTGTCAGAATAGTTAGCAGCTTTTTTATAGTAGTCGGCAGCAGTTTCAAGGTCGTTCAATTCCACGTGGCAATCGCCAATTAAACCAATAACATGCGGGCGAACCAACACATCATCAAGTTTAAACTGTTCCAGGTACTCAATAGCAGTCTGGAAATCACCTTTTTCCATATAAGCTTTTCCTGCCATATACGCTGCTTTTTGCGCTGCGGGAGTTCCACTGTACTCATCAACAAAGTCTATAGCATTAATGGCTTCAGGGTCTTTAGGGTCTCCGTTTAAAACAAGATTGAAGGAATCGTTTTCAAAATAGTTTTCCAGTTTAAAAAGGCTGGCATTAGCTTCTGCCTCTTTCTGAGCACTAGAGTAATTCATGTATACAAAGCCCACAACTGCTAATACTATAACACCTACGCCTATTTGGACAGCACGCTTATTTTTTTCGTAGAACTTTTCTGCTTTGCTTATGCTTCCGCCAAGTTCTTCGTCCAAAGTATCTTTTATATCGCTCATTTTCTGTTAAAAATCGTTACTAATTAATTTTGTGGTTAGTCCATTATAAACGGATAATCCGCCTCTTGATAAACATCATTATAAATTTCAGAGGGGTCTGGGTAAGGAGAGTTTTCTGCAAACTCAACACTTTCGTCTACAATACCTGCAACTTTTTCTTCTATTTCTTCTATTTGCTCTTCAGTAAGCCATTTATTTTTTAAAATGGTTTCCTGCACTTTTTCTATAGGGTCTTGATTTTTATACTTTTCAACCTCCTCACGGCTACGGTATTTTGCAGGGTCACTCATACTATGTCCTTTGTAGCGGTAGGTACGCACTTCTAAAAACGTAGGTCCTTCACCTTTTCTGGCTCTTTCGGCAGCTTTTTCAATAGCTTCGTGTACAGTCTCAACCGTCATACCGTCAACAGCAGCATTAGGCATGTCAAAGGCATTTCCAATTTCGTGTATATCAAGCTTATTGGTAGTACGCTCTACCGAAGTACCCATAGCAAAGCCGTTATTCTCGCAAACAAAAACTACGGGTAGGTTCCATAGCATTGCCATATTAAAAGTCTCGTTTAACGAGCCTTGACGTACAGCGCCATCACCTAAATAGCAAATACAAACATTACCTGTTTCATTATACTGCTCGGCAAACGCAATACCAGCCCCTAAAGGAATTTGTCCCCCAACTATACCATGACCTCCATAGAAATTGTGCTCTTTAGAGAACATGTGCATACTACCCCCTTTTCCTTTGCTACAGCCGTCTATTTTTCCAAATAATTCAGCCATAACAGCATTGGCACTAATGCCACAACCCAACGCGTGGGCGTGGTCTCTATATGCAGTGATAATTTTATCATCTTTAGTAACAGCGCTCATAGTACCTGCTACTACAGCTTCTTGTCCAATATATAAGTGGCAGAAACCTTTAATTTTTTGTTTTCCGTAGAGTTGAGCTGCCTTTTCTTCGAAACGACGCATCAATAACATCTCTTCAAACCATTTTAAATAGGTTTCTTTACCAAACTTCTGTTGTGCTTTTTTAGCCATTATACTTTTTTACAGAATTGCAAAAATAGACTTTTTTAAACATTTCAAAAACCACATTATACATAAGGAGAAAGCCTGTACAGAGTAAGAACTTTAGCGGCGAATAGAGTGAAATACAGATTAACCTAATCGGTTGATTATAAATATTTAATGGTACAAAACTGCAAAAATATCCTTACCTTTATTATATGTAAAAATCAATAATCCCCTCTAAACATATCGCCTATGAAAAAAAGTTTACTACTGCTTTTTACGGTTTTTTGGGCTGTTACACCTTTATTGGCACAAAACAATAAGCAACGGCCAAAGCAAAAAAGAAGAAAAACACCTTATGTGTATAAAACCGATTACGAGGCAAAAATGAAAGAAGTTGACGGAAAAGTAAATGCGGCTTTAGGCACTGCCACCACTCTGAAAAGAGAGCTAAGTGATAAGCTTGACAAAATTGAAGAACTGGATGCCAAAATGATGGAGGTTGAAGAAATACTGAGTTCAGCCAACTTTAAAATTAGTTTAACATCAGACTCTTTAAGTAAAACTCGTTTTTCTGTAAAAGAATTTAAAGCGGAAACAGATGAAGAAATTACAGCTTTACATAATAGCACCAAAGAGCAAACTAAACTAATTTGGATGGCAGCGGGTATAGCCTTTTTATTGAGTTTAATTCTGTTTTTTGTGTTAAGTAGGTTACTGGGACGTTTACGAAAAGACACAAACAAACAAACCACTATGCTCTATGATAAGTTGAAGGAAGAGAATGAAACTCAAAACAAAAAGTTTGCTGATGAAATGAGAGATAATAAAATACGACTAACCAATGACATAAACAGGCTTAAAGATGAAGTAAAAACAAGTAACGAGACAACAACAACAAGCCTTGCTGAAATAGCGCAACGCTTAGACGCAATGAATAAATAGTTTAAATAAAAAAGGGGGAAGCCCCCTTTTTTATTTAATGGTCATCAAAGCTTTCAAATTTATAAATAGGGTCTATTTCATCGTTAGGATGGATATCTATAATAGAATTAATTAACCCTGTTTCAATGTCAAAAATCCATCCGTGTAAAGTGGGTATTTGCTCTATTTGCCAAGCTTTTTGAACTATAGATGTTCTGCTTAAGTTATGGGTTTGCTCAATAACGTTTAGCTCAACTAATTTATTCAAACGGTCATGTTCGTTGTCTATGTTGTCTATCTCATCTCTGTGAATACGATAAATATCTTTTATCTGCCTAATCCATTTATTAATCAACCCAAAATGATGGTGCCCCGCTGCTGCAGCAACCCCTCCGCAACCGGTATGCCCGCAAAGTATAATGTGCTTCACTTTTAGTTGTTCAACAGCATATTGTAGTACACTCATTAAATTAAAGTCAGTATGTACAACAAGGTTAGCAACATTTCTGTGTACAAATACATCGCCGGGATGTGTATTGGTAATTTCGCTTATAGGTACTCTGCTGTCAGAGCAGCCAATCCATAAAAATTCTGGGTGCTGCCCCTCAGACAAATGTTTAAAATAGTTTGCATCTTTATCAGTGCGTTCTTGCGCCCAAGCTTTATTTTCTAGTAGCAGCTGATCAATTTTTTCCATATTAAATTAAGGTTGTTTATCAAAGTTTAATAATTTTCTAAAATTTCTTTTAATTTTCCTTTAATCACAATTTTCATACCCTTAGAGGGGGCAGAAGTATAAAACTCATGCAGTTGCTCAACTACATCAGGGTCAATAAACCCTGTATTTTCAGCATCAATTATTATTTTACTGCTTACAGGTATGTAAGACAAATAATCTTTTATCTCTTTAATATTCAAAAAAGTAACATCACGCCTAAAGCGTAATAAATAATTATCACCGTCAACAGTAAGCGTTACGGCCTTTAATTTGTTGGCTTTAATAGTAAAAAACAAACCTACCATAAGCCCCACAATAATGCCCGAAAGTAAATCGGTAATTAAAATGGCAAAAATGGTAATGAAAAAAGGGATAAGCTGCATGCGTCCTTTACTTGCTATAGATTTTATAATTTTGGGCGAGGTGAGCTTATAACCGATAAAAAAAAGTATACCTGCTAATGAAGAAAGCGGGATGAGGTTTAAAATAGGGGCTATATAAATTACACATACTAAAAGCAAAATGCCATGAAAAATGGCAGAAAGTTTTGTTTTTGCTCCTGCATTAACATTGGCAGAACTGCGAATAATTACGGCAGTAATAGGCAAGCCGCCAAGCAACCCCGAAAGAATATTACCTACCCCCTGTGCTTTTAGCTCCGTATTTTTGTTAGTAATGTTTTTTTCTGGGTCGAGTTTATCTACAGCTTCAACGCTTAATAGCGATGCTAAACTGGCTACTAAAGCTATGGTTACGCTTACTGACCAAACTTCAGCAGAAGCAAATCCACTAAAATCAGGAGACTTAAGCCCATCGGCAAACTTGGGAAAAGAACCCGTTTTGGGTATACTGGCCAAATGATTACCCGCTAAAGCAAAATCCTCACCTAAACTAGGAAACCAATAGGTGTTAAGAAGTACGGCTGTAATTACTGCCACCAAAGCCCCGGGTATAATTTGGAAAATCATCCGCTTTTTAAAAGCTTTTAATTCCCATAGCATTAAAATTCCGATAGTAATTAAAGTGATAATACCTGCTGCGGGGCGAAATGTTCGTAAAGCAAACCAAATAGTGCTAAATGTATTACTACCATCTGGCTGTTTAAAGCTTTCAATCCCTTCATAGTTTGAGTCATAGCCCAAAGCGTGCGGAATTTGTTTCAGGATGAGAATAATTCCTATAGCAGCCAACATACCTTTTATTACAGGCGAGGGAACATAATTACCAACCGCTCCTAACTTAGCAAAACCAAAAATAAGCTGTATAACACCTGCAATTAGTACTGCTACCAGAAACACCTCGTAACTGGGCAGCTTTTCTAAAGAACTTATTACAACCGTTGTTAAACTGGCTGCAGGACCACTTACACTAAGGCTGGAACCGCTTAAAACGCCGACTACAATACCCCCTACAATACCCGAAATTATACCTGCCATCAGCGGGGCATTGGAAGCAAGTGCAATACCTATACAAAGAGGTAGTGCCACTAAGAAAACCACAAGAGAAGCAGGTATATCGTTTTTTAAATGTTTTCGCCAGTTTGCCATTAAAGCAGTTTATAGGGTTGTTGCAAAATATAATAAAAAAACCACTGAAAGCACTTCAAAAATTGAAATTATAGGGTTACAATTATCAGATTGCGTAAATTCTTACATTTGCTTTTATGAAAAAACTGCTACTATTAACCTTTAGCACAATAACCTTTTCTCTTTTTGCTCAAGACAAAAAACCCAAGTGGGACGTGAATAATCCACCGGGTGATTATAAAGAAATAGAAATTACCACTACCGAGGGTACTTGGATAAACCTGGATGTTAGCCCTGACGGCAAAACCATTGCCTTTGATATGTTGGGTGATATTTACACTTTACCTGCTGAAGGAGGAGAAGCAAAACTCATTCGTGGCGGACATGCCTATGAGGTACAACCTCGTTTTAGCCCTGACGGTAAACAAATTTGTTTTACCAGTGATTTAGGCGGCGGAGACAATATTTGGATAATGAATATTGACGGCAGTAACGCTAAGCAAGTAACCAAAGAAGATTTCAGACTACTAAACAACCCTATTTGGACACCTGATGGGAAGTATATAATAGCTCGCAAGCACTTTACCAGCGGCCGCTCTTTAGGGGCGGGTGAAATGTGGATGTACCACATCACTGGCGGTAGCGGAATACAGCTTACCAAACGCAAAAACGACCAGCAAGATGTAAACGAGCCTTGCATATCTCCCGATGGTCGCTACTTATACTTTAGCGAGGATATGTACCCAGGCGGCTATTTCCAATACAACAAAGACCCTAATAGCCAGATATATGTAATCCAAAGATACGACAGGCAAGAAGGGAAACTGGAAAACTATATCACAGGACCGGGCGGTGCTATTCGCCCGCAAATTAGCCGTGATGGTAAGCTGCTGGCATTTGTTCGCCGTGTAAGAACTAAGAGTGTATTATACGTTCACAATATAGCAACTGGGCAACAAATCCCTGTTTTTGAAGGACTAAGTAAAGACCAACAAGAAGCCTGGGCAATATTCGGTGTCTACACGGGTTTTAACTGGCTACCCGATAACAAACACATTATTATTTGGGGCAAAGGCAAGTTGTGGAAGGTAGACATCACCACTCAAAAAGCCACAGAAATACCTTTCAGAGCCACAGCTAAACATCGCATATATAATGCAGTTAAATTTAAGCAAGATGCTTTTGAAGAAACATTAAAACCACAAGCTATTCGCCATGCCGTTACTTCACCCGATGGCAAAACATTAGTATTTTCATCAGTAGGGTATTTATGGAAGAAGGCGCTTCCTAATGGTAACCCTGAGCGAATTACCTCACAAAAAAACCACTTTGAGTTTGAACCTGCTTTTTCTGCCGATAGCAAAAAACTAATTTATGTTACTTGGCACGATACTGCTATGGGCAGAGTAAGAGAACTAAACCTAAAGAGTGGTAAAAGCAAAGTACTGATTGGTGAAAAGGGCATTTACCGTGAACCCAATTACTCACCCAACAGTAAGCAGATAATCTACCGTAAAGAAAGAGGCAACAGCCACCAGGGGTTTGCTTTCTGTGAGCGTACAGGCATATACATTGCCAATGCTGATGGTATCCAAGCCAATTTGGTTACAGAACGAGGAAACAATGCAGTGTTTACCAATGATGGAAAGCACATCCACTACCAAGTAGGCAAAAAATATTTCGTGGCTGATTTAGACGGAGATAATGCTCAAGAACTATTTCATTCTAAATATGGCAAGCAGTTTACCCTAAGCCCTGACGGGAAATGGATTGCCTTTAGCGATTTACATAAAGTATATATTATCCCGGTTCCACAAGTGGGCAAAACTTTCGGTTTAAACCGAAACACCAAAGCGGTTCCTCTTTCGCAAGTGGCAAGAGATGCGGGCTATAACTTACACTGGAGTGGAGATAGTAAAAAACTACACTACACATTAGGCAACCGTTACTTTTCAGCGGAGATTAAGAACCGTTTTTTGTTTGTAGAAGGGGCGCCTGATAGTATCCCACCAATGGATACTGTGGGTATTGATATTGGACTAGAGCTAAAAGCAGATAAACCCAACCAGCTGATTTTGCTAAACAATGCTCGTATCATCACTATGGACGATAACAATACGGTGCTTGAAAATGGATGGATGTATATACAAGACAACCAAATTGTAGAGATGGGTACAGGAACAAGAGACATGGGAGCAATTCGGTTAGGGGAAGTTGATAAAGTTATCGACCTGAAAGGTAAAACCATAATGCCCGGCTTTGTAGATGTACATGCGCATTTAGGTACATTCCGCCAAGGGCTTAGTCCGCAGAAGCACTGGCCGTATCATGCCAGTTTAGCTTTCGGCATTACTACCACTCACGACCCCAGTAGCAACAGCGAGATGGTGTTTAGCCAAAGCGAAATGGTGAAATACGGCAGCATGATAGGTCCTCGAATATTCTCAACAGGTACTATACTATATGGTGCTGATGGCGACTTTAAAGCCGTGATAAACAATTTGGAAGATGCAAAATCAGCTATTCGCCGTACCAAGGCTTTTGGAGCATTTTCAGTAAAAAGCTATAACCAACCTCGCCGAGAGCAACGCCAGCAAGTGATAGAAGCAGCTCGCCAGCTCAACATTATGGTATACCCTGAGGGGGGCTCGTTTTTCTACCATAACATGAGTATGATTTTAGACGGGCATACGGGCGTAGAACATAATATACCTGTAGCACCTGTATATAACGATGTAATCCAACTGTGGAGCAATAGTAACACAGGCTATACCCCAACCCTTATAGTGAACTATGGTGGTATTAACGGAGAATATTACTGGTACCAAAAAACCAATGTTTGGGAAAATAAAAAACTACTAACCTTCACTCCTCGTGCCATAATAGATTCACGCAGTCGCCACCGTACCATGATACCTGACGAGGAATACGACAACGGGCATATTTTAGTTTCAAAATCATGCAAGCAGTTGAGCGATAGTGGGGTGAGGGTAAACCTAGGTTCACACGGACAAATACAAGGTATTGGCGCACACTGGGAATTGTGGATGCTGGCACAAGGAGGTATGAGCAATATGGATGCCCTACGAGCTGCCACTATAAACGGAGCAAAATATATTGGTATGGACCACCAAGTGGGCAGCTTACAAACCGGCAAACTTGCCGACTTAATTATACTAGATAAAAACCCTCTAGATACCATTACCAATACTCAAAGCATTAGCCAAGTAATGATAAACGGACGATTGTATGATGCTAATACCTTAAATGAAATAGGAGCCAGCCCTAAACAACGCCAACCCTATTGGTGGGAGAATAACGGCTATAATGAAGCCTTCCCTTGGCACGAAGAAACCAATAGCTTTATGCCTACACGTTGCGGCTGCCATGCAGGGCATAAACATGATTAGAGTTTAACCTAAATGAGTGAAGAGCTAAGGATATTTGAGAACTATAAGAGGACAGTCTTCAGGGTCAGAGATGATATTGAGTTTTGGTCCAATTTTCTTAATTGGGCGATCAAACAATACCCTAAAACCTTTCCTCAACAAATTGATAGAGTAATAAGACACGGTCTATTTACTACAATAGATATTGATTTTGTTAATAAAAAAGCTATTGGAGTAAATCAGCCTAACCCTGAAAAAAGGAACTCAAATAGTTTAGAACAATATAAGTTTGCTTTTTTCGAATGGGTGTTATCTTATGCAACACTAAGGATCTATAATTCTCTTGAGATATTGCTTCTAAAGTCGATACAGTTGAGGTTTTTTAAGATTTTTTATGGTGAGGATGAAAGTCGTAAAAACACAGAAACAGCAAGAAAAATTAAACAGTTCTTGAATCAAAAAAATATAAAAAATGTAACCAAAAACAATAGACATATTATTGCTTTTCTTAAAGAAAAAAGTCCAAGCTTTAAGCAACTCATTAAGTTAAAAGTAAGAGAGGATCTGAAAGTTAACTGGGAAGAGTTTTTTGAAATGACATCAATTTTGAGGAACGTGATTGTTCACGGAAATGCTGATTTAACAAATAATACAGTCAATGAACTTAAAAAAAATGGAGGCACGCTTTTGAATCAATATTTTGATATATCAATGGGTAATTACGGGCTTAAAAAATTATCTCCTGTGCAAGCTCCTGAGAGGGGGAATTATAATAACTTCCTTAAAATGTTTGATGATTTTGCAGTAAACTCTATGAAAGCCATTTTTGAAAAAGGGGACCTGACTTTTTTAGGTTTTGAAAAACCAGGAACTTATTCATGAATCAAACCACATTTGAAATAATAGGCTGGGGAGGGGCTTTGCTATTATTAGCAGGCTACTTTCTTTTTTCTCTTAGCAAGTTTGATGAGAAGTTATGGGCGTATCATGTGTTTAATTTCGTCAGCTCACTTCTATTATTAATTAATGCTATTTACACAGGTTCAGGGCCATTTATGTTGGTAAACGGTGTGTGGTGTATTATTGCTACAGTAGCTTATATAAAAGAAAAGAGAAAAAAATAACCTTATCTATACCATCATTGCGAGGAGGAACGACGAAGCAATCTGTTTGACTTTCTATAAAGATTGCTTCAAAAACCTAAGAAGGCTTTCTCGCAATGACGACCCAATACAGTTAGAAAGAATACTATATTTACCTAATGCAGCAACTACTAACCGATATAAAAAACTGCACCATTTGCCAAGAGCATTTGCCTATGGGGACAAACCCTGTGGTGGCAGCATCACCAAAAAGTAAAATATTGGTAGTAGGGCAAGCACCGGGTATTAGGGTGCATGAAAGCAGCATCCCGTGGAACGACAAAAGCGGCGATAACCTTCGCCAATGGTTGCAAGTAGATAAAGACACATTCTATAATCCTGATATTTTTGCCATAGTACCCATGGGATTTTGTTACCCCGGTACAGGCAAAAGCGGTGATTTACCGCCTCGTAAAGAATGTGCTCCACAATGGCATAATGCTTTACTGGCTATGATGCCTAATATAGAGCTAGTGCTGCTTATTGGTCAGTATGCCCAAAACTATTATCTGCAAGGGAATACCAAGAAAACCCTTACCGAAACGGTAAAAGCACATAAAGAATATTTACCTAAGTATCTTCCTCTTCCACATCCTTCTCCCCGTAATAATATTTGGCAAAAGAAGAACCCATGGTTTGGTGATGAAGTATTGCCAACGCTTAGAGAAAGAGTAGCACCATTGTTGTACTAATGTGGATGTTTTTTGTGGAAATTAGCACTTCACATTCCATACTTTTGAGATTAGAAAAAACCCTTCGCTTATGAAACGCTTAAAATCGCTTAGCCTAATACTTCTGTTAGTTGGCTTAACGCTTCCTTCAGTTGCACAAAAAAAGAAAAACCAAACGTGGCTATGGGAAATTAGCGGCAATGGGCTGGAAAAACCCTCCTACCTGTTTGGCACCATTCATATTCTTTGCCCAAACGATTTTGTGTTAAGCGATAACCTGCTGGATAAACTTAGCAAGTCAGAACAACTGGTATTAGAAGTTGCTGATGCAGATAATCCTGCCAATGCTATGCAAATAATGCAAAGTATGGCTATGAAGGGTAAAACTCTAAAAGACTTATATACTGAAGAAGAATACAAAGAAATAGACAAGTTTTTTACAGACAGTATCGGATATCCACTTTCAGCATTTAATAGTTTTATGCCTATGATGGCTATTACTACTACTTTGCCCAAAATGATGGGTTGTGTTCAACAAAAATCTTATGAAGTAGAGCTGACATCAATTGCCCGAAAGCAAGGCAAAGAAGTGAAGGAAGTTGAAACATTAGCGCAACAACTCCATTTTTTTGATACCATCCCCTATGAAATACAAGCTAAAGAACTGCTTCGTACAGTGAGGGAATGGAATAAAGAAAAAGTGATGCTCAGCTCATTAGTAGACATTTATAAACAACAAGATTTTTCAAAAGCATTAGCATTTATACATACCAATATGGGCAATATGGTAGAGTATAAGGATGTATTGTTAGATAATAGAAACAAAGCATGGATTGAAAAAATAAAAACTTTTGCAAAGGAAAAGCCTACGCTTTTTGCTTTTGGGGCAGGACACTTGGGAGGGGAAACAGGTTTGGTTAAATTATTAAAAAAAGAAGGCTTTAAAGTGAAGCCCCTAAAGAATTAGACCCTCAGCAAATAAAAATCTCTTTTTTAAAGCAATGACGTTTTGTTAATAGATAAAAACACCAACAGTTTAATTACATAATAGAACATTTCATATTATCTTAGCGTTAAGCTATTTGCAGTTATTGCAAATAATAATACCGGTTATAGCAAGAAACCATTACTATAACTACTTTAACAAAGCCAAATTTGTAGTATACTTTACAAGTAACAGCTAAGAAAAATGAATATCGAATTACCTTACCAGTCGCTTCACCACATGCTGCGCAATGCAGCAAATAACATAAAAGGCCTTGATGCTAATTTTATGTACTCCAAAAAAGGAGGAGACAGCTACCAACCCATTACATATAAAGAAACCTTTGAAAAATTAAATGCTATTGCAGCATACTTATATGAGCTGGGTTTGCGTAAAGGAGATAGAGCGGCATTAATTATTGAAAACAGCCCTGAGTACATCTATTTCGACCAGGCTTTACAGCAGTTAGGGATAGCAAACGCATCTATTTATCCTACACTTTCTGAGGGGGAGATAGAGTACATACTAAATGATTCAGGCTCGCAAGCGATTTTGGTAGGTACACCGTTTCTACTTAAAAAAGTGCTACGTGTCCGTAACCAGTGTCCAAACCTTAAAAAAGTAATTATTGCTTTTGAGAGTGATAAACATAAAGACGATGAAGGTATAATTTCACTTAATGAGATTTACGCCTTAGGTAAAGAACTTCATGCAAGACATAAAGATGCAATAGAGGTTGAGTTAGCCAAAACTACTCCTGATGATTTAGCGGCTTTAATTTACACTTCAGGAACAACAGGAGTGCCTAAAGGAGTAATGTTATCTCATGGCAACTTTATGAGTAATATAGAGATGGCACTTATTTTCTGCAAGGTTATTGGGCCAAGCGACCGTTTTCTTTCTTTTCTGCCTTTAAGCCATGTGTATGAGCGTATGCTCACCTATTATTTAAGCACACACGTGGGGATAGAAATTGCCTTTGCGGTAAGTATAGAAACCATAGCTACCAATGTAAAAGAAATATCGCCATCGTTATTGGCTACAGTTCCGCGTTTGTTAGAGCGAATAGAAGAAAAAGTCCGCAAAAAAGCTACCGCACAAGGAGGCATAAAAGCCAAAATATTTAACTGGGCTTTAAAAGTAGGCGAAAAAGCTCGTGTTAAAAGGGAACAAGGCAAAAGCAAGGGGCTTATACTTTCAATTCAGCATGCATTGGCAGAAAAGCTGGTATATGGTAAAATAAAAGCCAATTTAGGCGGAAATATACGAATGATAGTTTCAGGAGGGGGGCCTTTACCACAACATGTTGGAGAATTTTTCGGCAACTTGGGTATAGTAGTAATGGAAGGCTACGGGCTAACAGAAACCTCACCCTTTATGAGTGTAAACGAATATGATTTGCAGGTTTTCGGAACAGTAGGGCGTATAGCCCCCGGTAATACGGTTTGCCTTAAAAATGTGGATACAGGAGAAATTATTGCTGAACAAACCTACGAAAGCAAAGACCCCAACTTTGAAAGTGAAGAAGGGGAGATTTGCGTAAAAGGTCCTAATGTAATGCAAGGGTATTGGAACAAACCTGAAGAAACGGCTAAAGTGATGGACGAAGACGGCTGGTTCCATACAGGAGATATAGGCAGATTCCATAAAGGCTGCCTAAAAATAACCGACCGTATTAAAAACATGATTGTAAATGCGTATGGTAAAAACATTTACCCTGCGCCTGTAGAAAATGTGTATTTACGAAGCACTAAAATAGACCAGATTTTCTTAATTGGAGATAAACGTGAACATCTTTCAGCTATAGTCATTCCTTCAAAAGAAGAGCTAATGGAGCAGTTTAAAATAGCCGATGACTTTTTTGAAACAGGTGAGGCTTTTATACAAGATGAGCAAATAATAGAATGGATTGATAAGGATTTGAAAAACTTGTCTGGAGAACTTGCCAAGTTTGAGCGGATAAAAAACTTTATAGTTAAACGTAATCCGTTTAGTATAGAAGAAGGTGAAATGACACCTACTCAAAAACCCAAACGTAGGGTAATTGAAAACAAATACGCCCACGATATTGAGATGTTATACGCGGCACAAAACAACTAAGCAAAGTATGTAGTAATATCTTGGCGCACCAATACCGATTGAATACCTAGTTTTTCGGCAGCATCAACATTGTCTGCATTATCATCAAAAAATAAAGTTTCTTTGGGGTTTAGGTCGTGCTTGTTCAGAATATGCTGATAAGCTTGTGCATTAGGCTTCCTCATACCAATATCTTGCGAAAAGTAACAAGTATCAAATAACGGATTTAAGCTCCTAATACTGTACTTTTCAAGTAAATAGCGATTAATGCTATCTACATGAATAATATTGGCATTACTCAGCAAATAAGTTTGGTACTTGCTTTTGAGACTTCTTAATAGCTCAATTCTATGTTGCGGAATATCTAAAAGCATAGCATTCCAAGCAGCATCAATTTCAGTATCGCTCACAGGTTTCTCTATAAACTTTCTAAAGCTGTCCCTAAACTCGGCAATTGATATTTTTCCAACTTCAAAGTCTTTATAAATTTTCTCTTGGTGTGTAAACGTAAACTGTTTATCTATTTGGGAAACACCTAATTCGTCAAAAGCTTTGTGGGTGAGTGAAGGGTCTATATTAATAATTACACCGCCCAAGTCGAAAATGATAGCAGAAACAGTTTCTAAATTAGGTTTCATCAAGTACAAAGTAAATATAGTTTATGCTTAGCAGTTTTCTTTTAGCATTAAACTCGTGTTAAAAAATGTAGCTTAAATCCTTCGTGAGAGTTTTTGAAGCCTAAGGCTTTATAAAATTCAATGGATTCAGAGCGTTGTTTATCAGAGGTCAATTGCAATAAGTGAGCTCCACGAGATTTTGCCCTTTCAATAGCCCATTCAAACATTGTTTTGCCTAAGCCCTTTCCTCTTTGGTCTTTCCTTATTCTTACTGCTTCAATTTGGGCTCTCATCCCCCCTTTATAGGTCAAAAATTGCATAAAGGTAAGATGAAGAGTTCCTACAATCTCTTGTTGCTCATTTTCAACAACAATTAGCTCTACATCAGGGTTAGCATTAATTTTATCAAAAGCAGTGAAATAAAACTCCGGCAAAGGCTCTCTATAGTCTTCTCGTAACTTACCTAGCTTGTCGTCCGCTATCATTTTGATAATATGAGGAACGTCCTCCGCCCTTGCTTTTCTAAAAATCATGGGCTCAAAAATATAGAAAGCTTTATTAGCATAAAATCGTCGTATTTTTTGATTGCATAATTAACATCGGTTTTCTTACCTTTGCCATCCTTTTATCTTAAACCAGTGTTAAGATATCGGGCCTATAGCTCAGTTGGTTAGAGCACCTGACTCATAATCAGGTGGTCCCTGGTTCGAGCCCAGGTGGGCCCACATAGAAAACAAAAGCCTTTCAGCAAATTAATGTTGGAAGGCTTTTTTCATTTGCAAACCATTTGCAAACAAGTTGTAATAGTCGAATTATAATTCTTTGAAAAACTCTGCTACAGTTAAATCTAAACCTGTCAATATTCTTTTGAGACTTGAATATTTGAAATCACTTTTTCCCTCCTCTATCTTCCAATAGACCTTTGGTTCAATGTCATTCTCGTCAGCAAATCTACGATAGCTGGTGAAGCCCTTTTCCTTTCGTAGTGTTTTAAGGCGTTCTCCTATCTTGATAAGGTCATCATTTACTTCGTTTTCCATTGCTACAGCAAGGAAAGAAATAGAATTTACGATTTTAGCGTGTTCAAAAACGCAAAATCAAAAAATATAGCTATATTGCGTTTTTAAAAACGCTTATCGAATCTCTAGTTTCCCTTGCTTCAATACCCTTATTTGTGATAGGGTGAAGGCGATTTATTAAGGATTTTTGTTATGAAACAGAATAACGTACTAAAATCAACAGCAGTAGCATTGGTGATGTTATTTGCCACTGCTAATGAAAATAACGCACAGGGCAATAAGCCTGGTGGTTTTGAGCCTGTTGCTCCTGCTAAGGCATCAGTGAGCAAGGATAGTGTTGTTAAATCCGATACCCTTAGAGCTGATTTTAAGAATAATACAGTTGATGCTGATACAGGCACAAAAAAATATGTTGCTACTCCAGATATGCCATTAGACGACCAAGCAGCAATTTATTCAATGAATAATGATGCCGTTGGTATTGCCATCTGGAAGGGTAAGGATATGGCTAAATACACTGATGCACAGATGATACAGTTTTATGAAGGAATGTGCAGAGATAGTGGAGTTATAGGCAAGGTATTTATTGGTTCAACCTATACCAATAATGGCAATACTACCTATGCTGCTTTTGTCAATGGCACTTCCGTAGGTGGGCTGATGAATGGCAATTCAATTCTGAATAAAGAAAACGGTTTACCCTTTGCTATAATTGCACAAAAAGGATTGGATAATCGCCGTAGTAGAGCTTCTTTGGCTATAGAACAGTTTTAATATAGCTACATACTTAGCATAGGTGGTGGTGAACTTGAATTCTCTAAACTCTCATTTGCTTGGCTATTATTTGTTTCCTTAGCCATAAACCCAGCCATAGGGTCAACAGTAACCTCTTCTTGCTCTTTAGCAATATTCTTTTCTTTAGTTTCATTATCAGCCTTAGAAACACCATTTCTGTTTTCATATTCCCTTTTGACTTCAAACGGCACATCTTCCAAAATTTTATCAGCTTGTTTTTGATATTCTTCATCACTTAAACTTTGAGCATTCAATTCATTTAACTTTGCTTGTAATTCTATTGCTTGTGTACTGTATTTCTCTTGCAGGACTTCAAATTTACTTGCTGCCTTATCATAAATATCATTATCCACTTCTAACAAGGCGTTTTCCTCATCAGCTTCCACCACCATTTTTTCTGCTATTTGTAACAAGAGTGCTAAAGATGTTGTGTCGTCTATATCCGCCCCTTTATCTTTTAGCAGCTTCTTGAGCTTTTCCTTATCTACTGAAATACCGTCTTTATCTGCTTCTAGCACCTTTTCTATATCTCGGATAAAATTACTGTTTTCAATCATACGCTCGGTATTATCGACTGTTTTCTGGCGTAACTCACCCGCTTGTACTGCGGCTTCTTCTGCTTTTTGCTCAAAGTATTCGATAGTCAAGTTGATTTGACGCTCCAACTCCATACGCTGCTCTTGCAAACGGGTTAGAAAACGCATGAGTTCCTTCTCTTTTTTCTGCTTTTGTAGGATTTCTTGCGCTTTAGCTTGCGCTTGATTAGTGCCGATTCTACCGGGGGCACCAATATTTTCATTTTCATCGGGTGTATGCCGTGCGTAATTATTATCCAGTATATTAAGCTGTTCTTGCTGCTGCTTCTCTTGCTCCCTTGCTTCCGCACGAGTATCAACACTTTCCATCACTGCTTGAGTGGAGTGTCCCCCAAAAGCAATACCTGTGGCATTAAAAGTATCTTTCAAACTATTTATCAGGTTTTTTACCATGATGTCCCACTACCTATTCCCCTGTTGAATCCGCACCCTTATTTTTTGGGCTTGCCTACTATTATAGTTTACATAATCTAAAGAAAGCCTTAATTATGGATAGCATTTTAACCAAATTGTATGCGTTCAAATAGCACTACACCACTTGCTCTGATTGAATTTACTGCCCTTACCATGATAAGATGGGGAATGCCTACTGAACGTATTTCTGAAAAAATTGAGATTACAGATACATTGCTTACTGCTTTAAAAGCAGAACAAGAAAGAACAGGTAAAGGAGCGCAGGCTATTTTACGGGGAACTCGTAAAAGTCGCCCTCAAGGTATTAGCGTAGGTATGGTGATTGGTTGGTTAAACGGCACTACCAACACCGCAGAAATTGAACATGTGGAGTATATGAAGCAGTTATGGGCTTCCTGTCCCGATAAAGAGGCAGCATGGGTAGTACTTACAGACAATAATCGCAAATTGTTGCAGCGTAAAATTAAAGAAACGGGGCTTAGTGCCTTTAAACTGTTTTCTAAGCGGGATGACCTGCCCAAAAACTTTAATCCTAACCATGTACATAATTACTTCACCCTTAATCGCTCAAAAATCGAGAAAACCTATTTTGACTATATTCTAAAGGTGGCTAGAGCCAATAAAGGCAAAGGCTATATTCCTGTTTCAGAAGAGTTTCTGTGGAAGTTGAATCTAGAGATTCAGCGCACGGGAATGCCCCCTACTACACTCATCAACCGCCTTAAAAAGAAAGGGTACGATGTAAAAGTACATGCTTATACCGTTACCGCTTGGTTAAGCGGTAAAACAAAACTTGCTAATCGAACGGATATGAATTGGATAATGCAGCAGTATACTACTCTTTCTGATAAGAAGATGCGTAAACCCTTGGCTAAACCCATTAGTAAGTTTGATGTTGTAGCTCCTATAGCTGCTGCTGATTTGCTGAAAATGCAGCAATACAGAGAAGTATTGGGTATTCTGCCCAGTAAGATATTTGAGGGGGCAAAAGATATTCCTGAAGATCTGAATACACATAAGGTAAGTAGTTGGTTGAATAGAATTACCAAAACAGCGAATCCTGCTCATATAGAGTGGGTATTGAAGCGATGTCGAGAACTTCTGGAAAGTGCTTTAGAAATTGACCCTCATTAGTTTTTGTAAAGCTACTAGGGTTTGAGTTTTCCAAAAGACTTCATTAAAGCAATAAACTGTTTTCTTACGGTTGCGCTAGGAAGCTCTTCCCACACTTTATAAAGTTCAGGGTTATCCTTAAAAGCCTCATTCCAAAAATGATTGATAGGAACCTCTAAAAAATCAGCGATTGTTTTTAACCGTGCTGCTGAAATTCTGTTCGTACCCTTTTCATATTTTTGGACCTGCTGGAAGCTAACACCTAAAGCGTCTCCTAAAACTTCTTGAGAAACGTTCTTTAAAGTACGAATTTGCTTCACCTGATGCCCAATGGCTTTATCTGCTGCGCTTGGACTTGGTTTAGTTGCTTCTGTTCTTTTACCCATTATTTTCATCCTGTTTTACTCGATTAAAAAAGGTGGGTACTCTGCCCGTTGGAGTTGGGGAAAACAAGGCAGAGTACCCATAGTTGATACGCTGTGGGAATCAAGCGTGTGGATTAGTGGCTGTCTTTTCTGCTATTTCTTTTTTGAGCTGCTCACGTTCGGCTTTAAGCTGTTTCACCCAACGCTCACAAATAGGTATAAAAACATCGTAGGCTTTTATAGTGGCAGGTTCATAAAGCGTTTGAGGTGGAATTTTATAAATTCTTAATATGACTTTAAAATTATTACAGATGGTTTCTGTAAGCTGCCTTAGCATATTTTCACCGTTAAATTGCAAAAAACGGACTACATCATCGTCTGCATACCCAAGACTTGTTATCTCTTGCATATACTGCTGTATGGTTTCTGTAGTGGTAGGTCGGTTATAATAGTGCTGTAGTAGTTCTCTTGCTTCTGCAATAGCTTTTTTGTTCCATTTTTCAGGAAATTTCTTAATAGTCATGTTCAGCCCCACACTGTTGTTAATAGATAGTATATATCGAATACGGTATAAATAATCATAGCTGTGTTTCCTGTCAAGAAAAACTTGATAAAATATACCTGATTCGATATAAGTAATTTTTTAAGGTATAGGATGCTATAAAATATGACTATTTCACCGAAGCAATCTCGCATGGCTAGAGCCTCATTGTATATGAAACAAGCTGAAACAGCAGCTGCGGCTAATATCAATCAATCAAAGCTCTCCAATTTTGAGAACCCACATTCCAGTTACTTACTTTCTTATAAACCCTTACAAAGGCTGGAGGAGTTCTACATTTCTAAAGGGCTAGAGTTTTATGCTACTGACGGTGTACGTAGTAAAGCCGCAGGAATACTGGAGTTCAAGGGCTATGACGGTTTTAAAGCGTTTATTGATGATGTATATGACACAGTAAAGAATGGTGGGGATATTTGTGTGTCTAACGTAGATGAACGTCAGTTTGAATATTGGCAAGGCGCTCATGCTTCGGACTATCTTACTAAAATGGAAAAGGTGCAAGACTTACAGTTTAGGGTCTTGGTGCAGGAAGGTGACGATTACTTTACAGCTAAATATGCTGATTATCGCTTTTTACCTTCTGACTATTTTACGGGGGTGCCTACCTATGTATATGGTTCTAAAAAAGCCGAAATTCTTTTCGATAAGGATACAGTAACGGTTTTTGTAATTGATAATGTCCGTATGGCTGATGCTCAGCGTGCTACTTTCAATTTAGCATGGGAGCTTGCCCGTGAACCTATTTAAGGAAGATGTGATTGATTTATTTTCGGGTAAGCGGGGCGGCCATGTGGAACACTGGCTGTATAGCGACACACTTCGTAGAGAGTATTCAGGTTCGCAGCTTTGGCAGGAATTTTTGAAGTCTAGTACTGATTATTATGTGCTTAAAAATGAGATTGATTTGATTGCTAAGGTGGCTCCTTCTTTGGGGGCTGGGTTGCGTGATACGTATACTGTAGTAGATTTTGGTGTGGGTAGTGGTCAAGCTCTAGAGAAAAAGGTCATACCTATAGTCAATAACTTAAAAACAGTTAAAGGCTATATCGGGGTGGATTTATCAGGTGATTTTTTGAGGAATTCGAAAAATACGATAGCTGATAATTTTCCAAGCATTGAAACTAGTACGATACAGGCTGATTTTTTTAATGCTTCGTTTGCACTGCCCCAAAAGGAAATGTTGGGCTTGATGCTGGGCTGTACTATTAGCAATATGGATGTATTGATGGGGGCTGATTTCCCCCGTTCTCATATTGCGGAGCGGTTAAGCCATTTGAAGGAACTTTTGGGTAGCAATAATCATTTGTTGGTGTCTTATGATGCAAATACAGATGTCAAAAGCATTTTATCGGCGTATTCTAATGAATATTGGGGACGGCACGTTACAGGGATTATGTATGATGTGGCTAAAATCGTAGAGGGTGATTTCTCGGCTTCGGCTTGGAAGCATACACGAGTGTGGAATGATACTGCACATGTGTTGCATCAGTGTGCGGAGGCAACGGAAGATATGGAATTTTCTATTGACGATAAGGTATTTACGGTTTCTAAGGGGAAGCAATTTGTTACGGTGAATAATTTTAAGTTTCCTAAACCTTTATTTCAGTCGATGTGTGATGAAGTTGGGTTTGTGTTGAAAGAAAGCTATGCGGATAATCAGGGTAGGATGCAGTTGCAGCTTTTGAAGAGTTAAAATGTTGTAGTTTTTGTAACTTGCAGTTGTTATGGAGGTAATTTGTTTAGAGGATGAAGCACTGTATAAATTAGTGGAGCTGGTAGCAGAACGTTTACAAGAAAAAGAGCCTATAGTTGCTGAAAAATGGGTAAGTAAGGAAGAGTGTATGCAGCTATTGAAAATATCTTCACCTACTACATTACAAAAACTTCGAGATGAAGGAAAAATCAGGTTTACTCACCCTAAACCCAAGCTGATTTTATACGATAGAGACTCTATTAATGCCTATTTGGAAGAACACGCTAAAGACACGTTTTAACTATGGAGGAACAAGAATATATCAAAAAGTTTAATGAGGGGTATTTGTTAGCAAAGCATGACCCTGAATTAGCATTATCAATTTTTAAGGCTTTGGAGGGTAAGGAAGATTTATCCGCTTTGGGTTTATTAGATGGCGGTAGAGAGTTTACAAAAGAAATGGAGAATAAGGATAGATTTTTGGGTATGCATCAAAATTATAAGGTTAGCGATAAAGGTCTAAGTGAAGATAAAAATAAAGATAAGATTAAGGATAAAGGGGATTTGGAGAGAGAATAGTTTTTCCTTGACAAGCCTATAATCAATTTGGTAGTGGTCATAAAAATTTGAGTTAGTGGAGTGTTGAATGGCTATAGATGTTGAACGAATGAAATGTGGAGTAGAAGAACTTAAAAAAGTGTTGGAGGAAGCTGAAAAAATCAGAAGTTGGGCATTGACGAAGGGAGCGTCGGAAAGTTATGATGGAGGGCAGTTTTCAGAATCTTTGTATCGTCTGGAAAAAATCTTAGAACCTTTTGAAGAAAATAGTTGGGATATAAATAAAGTTTTTACATTGGCGGCAACCGATGGAAGTCAAAATGATCTTTTGGAATTAACAGAAGGTTGGCACCATAAAGTAAATGAAAGCGTGGAAAAATTAACATTAGATTCCTAAGATTTCGGAATCGCCAAAACCCAAAGTATTTTGAGTTTGTTTCCTTAGAGTTTCAAAAATTTCTTTTTTTGCAAGGGTATTATCATGGTGTTTTTGTGCATTAATAATATGTGTTGATTGTGGGTTATTAGAAAATTGTTCTTTTGCTTCATCTAACAAAAGCTTTGAGTAATTAACCATTCCTGTAACCGCATCATAAAAGAAATTGGTAGAAATCATCTCATTTAGTGTTTCACCACCAGGGTTATAATCTAAAAGCGATTCCTTTTCTTCTTGATACATTTCTAAAAGCTGGTTATTTGCTGAATTGGATTTGTCAATAAAAAGAACATCAGGTTTACAGATACCTGCGAATGTGTATTTATTGTACTCAGAAATTATGTACTCCCCTTCATTAATCACAGCCCAATGATATGCTCTGGTAGGGTTGTTAACAACAATAAAACCTATCTTTTCTCTGTCCAATTTGTCACCATAAATATAAAGACACTTACAGATATGTCTAAATAACTCTACTGAACACAAGTCAAGAATTGAAGCTAAGACCCCCGTATAATTATGAAAATTACAAAACTCACGTAGATCATCATTTAACTTGTATCCTAAAGGGAGTGCCAAAAATCTCAAATAAGTGAAATCACTGTTGGGTTTTGCTAAAAGTTTTTCAAAATGGTCATAAAAAACTGTATGAATTTTGTAGTATGGGTTCAGATAAGTGGGGTTAGAATAATTTTGTTTTCCTAAATAATCATAAATCCAAATGCTCTGTTTTAAATCATTTACAGGCTTTTCCAGTGCTTTCTGGTATCCCTCCATAAACTTCTTTACCTCACTTGGCTTTTTACTATGGAAGCCTAGCCGTTGAATAATAAAATGTTCTTCCTCTTTTCTTGGGGGAAACAATTCGGGTGTATCCGCTACATTATCAAACCCAAAATATTCATACGGCATACCATATAATAAGTGAAGGTTTCTTGCCCAAAGCGTATATTCCCTTTTTACTCTTGGAACTTGCTTAAATCCCAATTTATACGCTGCTTCATGTTCCACTTTGAAAACTATATAAGACAAATGGTTGAGAGTTTTCTGCAACTCAGAAGTGTCCCGATAAAAAGACTTATGCTGTAAGTCAATAGTCTTTTCCTTCACATCCCATTTTTGAGATTTACAATACTCCACGAAAGCGCTCCAGATAGTAGGAGTATAGTTATTGGATAACTTTTCCATTTAAGTTTTCTATAAAAATTGACACATTTAACAATTATTTAACACGCAGTTTTTTGCAACAAGGCTTAACAAGTAAATAGTAATCAATGCTTAAAAGTTTTTACTCTTACCTTTAAACAACAAAATAAGTTCAAATTTCTTCTAAAAATTTGTGAAACTAACACCTGTTATTGTTTTTGTAAAAGCCAATTCAATTGTGCAATTATAAAAAATTTAATGTAAAAATCGACTTTCTTTTTACGGTTAAATGTAATGTACACACATTTATTTGTTATAAGCCCCACGTTCAAATTATACCAATAATCATCTGATATACAGTGATTTGTATATGATATGAAAACATCAGAGGTTTGTATCGGAACAATAACAACCTCTTATGAAAATTATCTACTTACTTAAAAACGGTGTCTTTAACCTAGCCTCTTCATTCTTCAAGCCCAGAAAAAAGAACATAGCAGTTTCATTACCATATGATTCTCCTGAGTTGTATGTAAAAGAAAACAAAGAATCCAATTTTCAACGAGGTTATGAGTCTTCGGGAGATCAAAAAGCTTTACAAGGTCTTATTGAAGAACATACTGCTCCATTAGATAGAATGTGTAACAAGGAACTAGAGCCTTATCAAAACCAAAAAAGCGAAAATGAAATACGTATTGCTGAAATTTCAGAAGACCTAAAAAAGCCTGATTCAGAGAGAGTAGCTAAACATAAAGAACAGGCTACCAAAGAAAACAATATAAAAAAGCAAGAGCATCATAAAAAGAAAAAAGCAACACAAAACCTGCTAAACCAATGCACAAAAAACAAGAAAAAATCTGAAGCCTTATTGGCAACTATGCAGCGTTTTTGGCGACACTTTCCTGCCAAAAAATCTCAATTCGATAAAGTATGGACAATTATAGTACTCGCCATATTAATTGGAGTGCTTGAAAGTATATTTACTGTGCCGGCTCTTGAGAATGCAGGAATACCGGATATCATTTCTTATTTAGTTGCTATAGCCTTCTCTGTACTTATTGGGGTGAGTGCTGACCAAACAGGCGAAAATCATATCAGTAAAAACATAGCATTTAGAAATGCTTGGTTCATTTCAGGGTTTTTGCTCATCATATTAATAATAGCAACCCGTTGGGGAATGGAAGAGAACCTAGTCCTTTCAGGACTAAACCTTCTTATTTACTTTTTTGCTGTGCTGCTGTCTGTAAGAAGATATAAACACAAAGCCTATTGGGATGTGTTCGATACTGTAGCCGATTATACCAAGAAAGAAGACCATTTAACTAATGAAATGGAAGGCTTTGAGCAAGTAAAACTTGACTTAAATGAAGATAACAAAGCACAGGCTTCGATTGATGCTAAAAACGAGGAAAAAGCTCTTAAAACCGAAAAAACCAGACTAATCAAATCCAACAGAACATTAAATAATAAAATCAAAACCATTATGAAAAAGTATGACAATTTAAAAGGTGAAGTAAAACAAACCATCACCAACGGGTACCAAGAAGGAAAAAGAAATGATACCCCACCTCCTTTAGGTTTCGCATTCAACAAAACTGCTGTAGTTACATGGTTAGCTATACTGTGTTTATCACTTAGTGCATGCTCGGTGGAAACAACTGACACCGAAATTGTGATAGCTAAAGATGTTAGTTCCAGTATCGAAAAAGAAAACCCTTATTCTGGAGAGAAGCTTTTTAATGAAACCATTTCAGAAATCGGCTTTGATAATAACGGTTATGATATTTATGCGGGAGTTACCGTGCATCTAAGCCAAATAGGCTATCCTTCACTACCTAAAACCAATACGGTAAGTATTCCTCCTGTAACTAAACGTTTAGAACGTAAGAAGAAAAAACGTAAAGAGGCGATAGAAAAGTTCAAAGATGATTTAAAAACGGCTATTGATGATTTACTAGCTGAATCTCCTACGCACGGCAGTACTAAAATCTCTCGTAGCTTGTGTTACCATATCAATAAGTTAACCCAATCGAATGCAAAACATAAAAAGATATACGCTCTTACCGATGCTTTGCAAGAAGGTAGTGGTGTAGACTTTTTTGACTACGTTACCAATGAATCAGATATTGAACGATTTAAAAAGGAATATGATACAATTTCAGATAAACTAAGCAAAGATTGTAGTATTGAAGGTACTACAGAAGGTATTAGTATAGATTTTATATACCCTGCCACAGAAGTTAAGGATGAAGCATTTATTGCCGCTACAGACTTTTGGAAACACCACTACCAGAAAATTAATATTCCTGTAGATAGGGATTCTGACTTTTAACTTAATTTAACTATCGGGTGGCTACTCTGCCACCCGATTATTTTTCATTTTTAAATATTACTAACCATGAAAATTTTTCCTAAAAAAAGGAAGGGGGACTCCTATGCCTCTTCTAAAACAGAAAGTATACTTGATAAGACACTATATACCTTCCCCGATAAAAAGAACACCATCACCATACGTGAATCCTGCGAAGGAACTATTGTTACTGGTGCTACAGGAAGTGGCAAGTCAACAGGCTTCGCACAACAATACTTCAAAAGCATGGTCAAATTTGGCATGGGTGGATTAATCATCAACGTTAAATCCAATGCCGATGAAGAAATGTATCACCTTATTAACCAAGCACTAAATGAAAACAATACATTTTAATGCTGACTCACCCTATACCTTTTCCCCCATCGAATACGAGCTAACCCGGTACGGTAAAGGAGGCAAGGAAATCAGCAATATTACCAACCTCATCATTATGTTGAGCGTACTGGTAAACAACTACAAATCCGGCGGTAGTGGAGGCAAGTCCGAGGACAAGTTTTGGGCGCAAAGTATGGAACGACTAGTCAACAGAGCTATTCTATTGCTGCTATTGGCAAAACAACCCGTTACATTCTTCACCATCCGCAAAGCAATCGTAGATAGTTTTACAGAAGAAGAGTCTTCAAAATACCGTGATGTGTGGAATACATTATTAGATACCAATACCTCTGACGAAAGAAAAAAAGAAGTGTTTGCCCAATACCAAACATGGGCAAACTCCAATTTCTTTTTATATGCTTTTGATAAAGCAAATGGCAGAACAGACTTCAGCAACGAGGAAAAATTCCAAATGGAATTAGTGGGCGACTACTTTATCAAAGAGTTCCCCAAACTGTCTGAAAAAACGAAAAGTATCATTTTAGAAACTTTCCACGGGGTAGTAGAACCCTTTAACTATGGCATTCTAAAATCCCATTTTTCTGAAGGTGTAAGTGAAGAATTATTGCCTGAAAACACCTATTTAAAAGGTACAATAATCAACTGTGGGTTTTCAGTGAAAGAGTTTGGTTTAAGTGCGGTACTCGCTAATGGCATCATGAAACACTCCTTTATGACGGCTATGGAACGCCGTAAGATTAATTCAGGGGAGGATAACGGTAATCCTGTATTCTTATGGAACGATGAATACCAAAATACGTGTAACCCCCTATATGACCCCTTATTTCAGGCAACCTCAAGAAGTTCTAGGGTAGCTACGGTATATATCACCCAAACCCTAAACTCCATTATCGGAGTAATGAGTTCGGATAATCCCGAAAACAAAGCCAAAAGCTTAATCGCCAACTTAGGTTTAAAGGTGTTTTGTGCTAATTCAGATTACGATACCAATGAGTTTGCCGCCAATATGATAGGTAAACATTTCATAGACACCAACTCCGTGTCCTTTGACCATCAAAAGAATGCCAATCATTCCTATTCCCAAGAGTACCATTACAAAGTAGCTCCCGACCATTATAGCCTACTTCGCACTGGTAGCCCTTCCAATAACTACAAAGTAGAGTCCATCCTCTTTAAAGCCGGAAAACAATGGAGTGATGGAAAAAACTACTTAGAAGGCTCATTTGACCAAAGAGATTAAAAAATTTAAACCATTATGATTACAAAAGCATCAGACAGACAATTTAAACTAAGAGTGTTCCCAAGCTATGGAGATGCTGCCTTATTACACAGTTGTTTTACCACAGACTTTTGGAAAAACCTGTTTATTAAAAACAAACTCGCCGTATTTCAGGTGCTAAAATCCTTTCTGTATTGGAATATCGCCCTGTTTATGAGTATGGCAACTATGGTATTACGGTATCAGCATGGGCAACGTACCACAGGTTTTATATTGTGGTTTTCGACCGTTGTTACTTTACTGGTATTTAACTCCACCGAAATCATACACTTTCTAAAGCCTATAGCCTATCCAATAGTGCTAGTATTCCCTTTTTTTAATGAGGGACAATTGTACAACTGGATATTTACCGAAATACATTCCTTTCCCTTACTGATATTTACAGGAGTATATGCAGTTATGGGACTAGTGCAATGCATCATTATTTATACAGGTAATGGCAATGCTTCACTTACTAAAAGAGGCAACTCTTACTTGTTTTTATTACTCAGTAAAGTAGGGCTTAAAAATGAGTTTTTCATGCAGGTTTTTATAGAGCCTTTAATGCTGGTTTTGGGATGCACCTTTTTCTATTTACAAGGCGATATAGTATTTGCTTTTGTGTTGGGTGCATCAGCTTTTTCTGTGCTGATTCCTGAAATTATAGACCATGCTCACACCGAAAAATCGATGGCATCACATGGGGCGCATTAAAGGTTCATTTTGGTGCAGCATTTTGTATAGGGGTTCCCCCTAAGCGTGACGTCTGTATCGATTTTGTTTCTTCTGTAAACACCTTCTTGCACCATAAATATACCTTGACTTTTACCCCATTATTTGATAGGAATATATACCTACTGCGGTTCACCTTTTAAAGTTTTTAAATTATGACAACACCACTATATTTTACCTTTTTATACTCGATATATACCCCCTGCTCTTTTTTCTTTTCTTTCTTAAAAATGGAGTGCGGAGTGCCCCCACGTAGCTATCGCAGCACTTCATTTTTAATTGCCAATTTATTGGCAAATAGGATGTGTACCGTAATCACTATTGCTTTATGTTGCGCATAACCATTAGCCGCAATGCTGCTGGTGCGGTGGCGTACTACACAGAGGCACTTTCCAAAGAAGATTACTTCTTTGGAGAAAAACAGGTGTCTGCCGTTTGGAAGGGAATTATGGCGGAATTTCTAGGGATACCTAAAGAGGTTACCCGTGAATATTTCTCTGCTTTGGTGCATAATAAACACCCCTTATCAGGCAAACAACTGACCGTACGCCATGCTGAAGACAGAAGGTCAGGCTATGAGTTCACTTTTAATGCGCCTAAGTCAGCTTCTATCATCTATGCCTTAACCAAAGACGAACGCATAGTAAAGGCTCATCGCCAAGCGGTGGAGGCGGCAATGGCAGAAATTGAAGCCGATATGCAAACCAAGTCCACAGCATTCGGGCAACAGTTTTACGAACCCACAGGCAATATTATACGTGCAGATTTTGAGCATTTTACCTCTCGTCCCGTGCAGGATGAAAACGACAAAAAGAAGCTGGTTCCCGATTGCCACCTGCATACGCACAGTTTTGTGCCGAATGTAACCTTTGCAGAAAACAGAAGCCGCTATCAAGCCATTGAGATAGGTAGTATTTGGACACTCTCACCTTACTATGAGGCGCTATATCACAGCCTCTTTTCTAACGAATTAGAAAAGGCAGGCTATGGCATTAAAAGAACTAAAGACCGTTGGGAAATAGCCGGTATCACGCGTGAGGTAATCGAGAAATTCAGTAACAGAACCCTTGAGATTGAGAAAGAAGCTCTTGATAAAGGCATTACCAATGCCAAAGAAAAAGCCAAACTGGGTGCTCGTACTCGCATTAAAAAGAATGAAGGCGTAGAAGAAAAAAGCCTATACGCACTATGGGAAAAACGATTGACCCCAAAAGAGTTAAAAGAAGTACGCAATGCAAAAATAACAGAGCACAAAAATGATACTCCTATCGTTACCGCAAAAGAAGCTGTAGAGAAGGCTATTGCCCACTTTTTGGAGCGACAAAGTACCATTCCAGAAAAGCGAGTACTGGGGCAAGCCATGAGTTATGGCTACGGTACATTATCTCCTGATGACGTAAAAGCAGCATTAGCAGAACGAAAAGATATTATATCCGCAGAACAGCAATCGATAAAATATATCACCACCCGTGAAATGCTACATGCAGAAGATAAAATGATAGAGTTTGCTTCTAGCACTAAAGGCACTGTAGCTCCCCTAAACGCTAATTACGAAGTGGAACGGGACTTTCTAAATAAAGAACAACGTAAGGCGGTACAGCACCTTTTAAACAGCAATGACCGAGTTTCTATACTACTGGGTAGTGCTGGAGTCGGTAAAACCTCACTGTTATTAGAAGTAAAAGCAGGTATTGAGCAAAACGGCAAAAAATTGTTGGGTTTTGCTCCATCAGCCAATGCTAGTCGTGGGGTGTTAAAAGACAAAGGTTTTGAGGATGCAGATACCATAGCTGCCCTTTTGCAAAAAGAGGAATTACAACAAGCCACTCGCAATAATGTGATGCTCATAGATGAAGCAGGTATGGTGGGACTACAGGACATGAACCAAATTTTTGAGATTGCGCAACAATACAATAGCCGCATCATATTATCCGGCGACCCCAAACAGCACAATTCAGTAAATGCAGGTGATACACTGCGCCAATTACAACAAAAATCCCAACTGCGTCCTGCGGTAGTCAACACCATAGTGCGCCAGCAAAAGAATGAAGAATATCGAGGGGCTATTCAATCACTAGCGATTGGCAATACTTTAGAAGGCTATCAAAAGTTAGACAGAATGGGTGCGGTAAAAGAGATAGAGGATTCAAAGGAACGCCAAAGTGCCCTTGCCGATGCGTATCTAAAATCTCTAGAACAAAAGCGTTCAGCACTGATTGTTTCACCCTCTCATGTCGAAGGCAATGCAGTAACGCAATCGGTACGTGAGAAATTAAAGGCTACGGGTAAAATCATAGGAGAAGAACGAGTATTTGATACCCATCGTTCTGTTTCCTTTACCGAAGAACAAAAAAAGGATGTGGCACAATATCAGCAAGGTATGGTGTTGCGTTTTCATCGCCACGTAAAAGGTGGTTTTCAGGCAGGGCAACATTACACGATAGAAAAACGCAGCGATGATGGCAACATCTGGGTAAAGGATAGTTTGGATAAAAAAATGCCTTTGCCCATAGAAGCATCAGAACAATTTCAGGTGTATCAACCTAGCCAAACTCCTTTAGCTAAAGGAGACCAAATACGCATTACCAATAATAGTTCTACCCTAGAAGGTTCGCGTTTAAACAACGGGCAGGTATTTGGCGTAAAAGGTTTTTCTCAAGAAGGCAATATTCAATTGACCAATGGTAAAACCTTGGATAAGGGCTTTACTCATTTTAAGCACGGCTATGTAGAGACTTCCTACGGCTCACAAGGCAAGGATGCAAAGGATGTTTATATCGCTCAATCGGGTTTATCGTATGGAGCTTCGGGGGAAAAGCAATTTTATGTGAGTACGAGTAGAGGTACTGAAAAAGTAGAGATTTACACGGATAATAAAATTGAGTTGAAGCAAGCCATTCAGCGGGATACGGAACGTATGACAGCACAGGAATTGGCACAACAAGCGGAGTTGCAACGTACACAACGCTACCGCAGAGACTACTATAACGAGAATACCAACAGGGTGTATGAGCATGAACGAGTACAACGAAACAGAATTAAAGAACACGTTTCAAAAAATGGACTGGAAAGGGAATAAAGGAGCATATACGGAAGATAAAGCCACCAAAAAGGCATTGTTTGGAGTGGAAACGGGTAATCGTTTGGTGCGCCGTTTTCGGTTATACCTTAAAAATGGGCAAAGTTTCAGTGTTCCCTATGCCTTATTGCCCATATTGATTTTAGCACCGGATAAAAGCCTTAAAATAAAGGCACAGGGGATTGAGATAGTAGTAAAGGGTAGAAGTTTACACCGTATTGAGGAATGGATGAATGAAGAAAAGTTGTTGTGGTTGAAAGAAGCCAATACCACAATGGACGATAATGAGAAGTATGAGGTGTTTATCAAATCGATTGAGGTAGAGGGGGATTTGGTATTTTAGGCTTTGCCACCCTGTATTACAGGGTAAGGCAATTGGAGGTAGAGACGGGTAAAGTAGTCGAGGTTATGTGGGGTTACATTGGGATTGCCCTTGTCTTTTTCTGAAAGCATGGAGGCAATCAGGTGAAAGGCATTATGGATAAAATAGGCTTCGTTTTTGGGGTCTGCGGTGTCGCCTAAAAATAGAAGCAAGCGTCTTTTGTCGTAGCGTTTAAGGTAGTCCACTACGTGTTGATGGGCTGCTTCCACATGGTGGGGATATGCTTCTTTTGTGTACCTATAGGCGTTTTGGGCGGCTATTTTATTGGTTTTATAATGCTGTTGCATAAGGCTCTCTTGCTTTGGGTTACAGTTATAATTTTAACAGATGTTCCACTTTAAATACAAGGAATTATGAAAGATGATTTTAATAAGGATGACGAAGAGACTAATGATATTTTTAACAAACCTTTACAGGATATTACGGAGAAGGATTTGCTCGATAAAATTGAGTTAATGAAAAGTGTGGGCAAGGATGATGACTGGAAAGGAGTTGACCAATACCGCCATGCGTATTTTGAAAAGAAGGAGTCCTTTGAGGCAAAACTGCACACAAGGGATGCTAATTTTATCATGGGCGACAAAGCAGGAATTCATCCGCAAGACAGTATGCGTAATATGTACCAACAGGATAATGATAAACGGGCTGAAATGCGAAGGGAAACATTTCGTGAGGTGAAAATTGAGTACCATCAAACCTATAGTATATCAAAATCTTTTGGGGAAGTAAGTAAGGATAAGCCCAAGGAAAAAGAAATGGATATGGACAAAGGATAAGCCACAAGGCATTGCCTTGTGGCTTATAGGATGGAGTGTAATCTACCATTCTATTTCAAGCTCACTTGCGATATATCGGGTGGTTTCTTCAAAGGCTAACCATGCGTACCAGTTTTTAAGATCGCCTTCTGGTTTTAAAGGTTCACCAAAGCTATCTTCCAACTCGAAGCGAAGTTCTTCGATTTCATGGTAGTATCTATCATAGAATTTGCGGGTGTCGACATAGTAGATTAAGGAACCTACCGTACCGCTGATACAACCGTGATTAAGCACGTCTGTGATAAAACTGGTAATATCTTCATGTTTCAAGACTTCTTGGGCTACGGCTGCTTTTAAGCTGTAGGGGTCTTGATTGATGATTGCGTGTAATTGCTCGGTAAGCTGCTGATTGGTTTTCATGGGTTTCTCCTTGTTTGAATGAATATGGCTATCCCTTCCCGTGGGGTATAAGGAGAAAGGTCAAGGAGGAATGTGCAACAGCATTCCTTGAGGTTTGGACTGCCTCACGGTTCTTTGCCGTTATTCTTTCAATACAAGGAGGTAATGGAATTTTGCAGCTTTACTGCAATTCAGCTTAGAAACAGCCTGAAACGCTACATTAAGTTTAAAGCTAATTTCTATTGAATTTGCGACCCAGAATGCGACTCAAATACTTTTTGAGATTGTTGAAAATCACTGAAAGTGTTGATGGAAGTGGCGCGCTCGGGAGGATTCGAACCCCCGACCTCCTGATCCGTAGTCGGTGTTGTCGTTACTATATGAACCTTGACGAAACACCCTAAACTACTGTAAACTATAAGAATAGTTCACTTTTATGGTTCGGAAGGTTTCACATGGTTTCACACAGTTCAAGCAGTTTTGCGACCCAAAATGCGACCCAAAACAATACTATCGCTTTTACGGATGTAGCTATCCGAAATCTTAAACCTGCTGAAAAACGAATTACCTATAATGCTAAAGGAATGTCAGGGTTTGGTATTCGTGTTTCCCCCTCTGGGCGTAAGGTGTTCTTTTATAAGTTTCGGTTTGACCGTAAGGAATACCGACTCTCGTTGGGACGTTATCCCGAAGTCCAACTTCGTGAAGCACGAAAAAAATATAGTGAAGCTGCCGAACTATTAGAGCAAGGGATTAATCCTGCTGCTAAAGAGAAAAAAAGAAAGTCTAAGGTGCTTTCTGTTACTGCTCTGATTGATAAATATGAGGCGTTTTGTTTAGCACAGGGTAAAAAATCTACTAGCGAAGAAATTCGAGCTTTGCGCAAGGATTTATTAGGTATTGGTTCGCGGTCTGTAGGTGATATTGATACGGGTGATATTCAAGAGATATTGACCTCTGTAATCAATCGTAGTCATGGAAAGAAAAAGAATATAAAGAAGGGTGCACCACAGATGGCTAATCATTTGTATCGCTATATGCACCGTATGTTTAGTTTGGCAGTACAATGGGGGCATATCGCTGTTAACCCTGTTTCTGCTGTAGATAAGCCTGCTGCATCCCCTCCTCGCTCTCGTGTACTTTCTACGGCTGAAATTTATCAGTTTTGGCACGGGTTACAGGAAACGTCTTTAGAAATTCAAACAAAATTAGCCTTCAAGTTTATGATTTGTACGGTGCAGCGGGGTATTGATGTACGCTCTATGGTATGGACGGATGTAGATTTCCATAGTGGTTTATGGACGGTTCCTATGCCTAAGAATAAAAGAGCATGGCGTATTCCTTTGAATACTCATGCACTTACTATTTTGGATGAGGTAAAGAAGGTATCGGAAGGTTTTGAGCGTCCATTTTCTTTTTCAGAAAAGGGTAAAATGGCTAAAAATGTTTTGCATCAGGGAATACGTAGAGAATTGAAGACTTTGGGTATTGCTCATTTTACGCCGCACGATTTACGCCGTACTGCTGCTACGCTTTTAGCTGCGGTGGGTTGTCCTCGCTATTGGGTGGTATTGATGCTGAATCATACGGATGGAACGGTTACTAGCATTTACGATCAGTATTCGTATGATGCTGAAAAGCGGAAAGCGGTGGTGGTGCTTGATTTTGTTTTGTCTCGCATTTTGGAGGCTAAGGAGGTGGATAATGTCCCTACTCTGGATAGTATTCGGGAAATGGTGAGTGAGGCAGATTTATTGAAATAGGGCTTTTACTGGTTTTCTCTGCTGTCTAGCCATTGTTGTATGTCTTTTATTCTCCAGCCTTTGACTTTGCCTTTGATGGTGTGCATTTGTGGAAATGTACCTTGTATGCGCATTCTGTAGCGTTCTGTTCTGGAGAGTCCAGTAATACGCTCTACGGTGCTTTCATCGATAAAGCCGTTGAGTTGTATGTGAAGTGCTGCTGCAATGTCGTGGGGTTTTACTTGGCTGAGTATTTCGGTAAGGTCAGTCATGGTGTAATTTCTTTCTTAGATAAAAACGCCCTTTTGAAAATCAAAAGGGCGTTGGGCTTGTATGAATTGTTTAGGTAATTATTGGGTTACGGGTTCGGGTTCTTCTTTTGGTGTGAATGCTGCTGTTTCAATCTGTTTGGCGATTATACTGGCTTTTTTAAAGGTATATTCTTTATCGTCCAATGTTTTGGCTTTAATAAATTCATAGTTTAAATAGCCTGTGATTTTTAGGCGGTCTTTGGTGGTGAGTTCTTTGTATTGGTCTATAAGGTCTGCTTTGAAAACTAAGACATCATGAAATATGGCTTTGCGTTGCTGCCACTCATCATTTTGGTCTTTGTAGCTTTCTTGGGTGGCTAATCCAAAGGCTAAGAAGGGTGTTTTGCCATTTTCGATATGTATCGGGGCTTTTGAGGGATAGCCTTTTAGTTCTACGGTGTTATTACTCATTGTTTGTTTCCTTTTACTGGTTATTTCTAGGCTTTTATTCCTATCGTATTTTACTGCTGCTGTCAAGTTTTGCTTACAGGTCAAACAAGTTCATTTGTTCTGTTGGTGGCTGTTCTTGTTTTTTGTTGGTTCGGTAATCTAAAATTATGGGTGGTGGTTCGGGGGTGTTGGATTTCCACTTTTGGGCGTTGTTCCATTCTATGGATTGTTCTTTTTCTATGGGCTGTATGCCCCATTTTTTGGTGTTGATATGCCAACCGCCGTACCAGTCGCCTTTTAGGGTGTCCATCCAGTTAATTTCTGCGCTTAGATTATGAAAGAACATATTGAGGGCTGCCATTTTGGTGCAGGTGGGGCTAATGTCGTTGCCAACGAATAGGTTTTTGGGGTGGTCTTTTCCAAAGTTTAATAGGGTTCTCCCTGAGCCGCAGGCGGGGTCATAGACGGTTTGGTTTTCTATGGGGTCGGTGGCTTGTAGTTTTGTCAGTAAGCTGCAAACAGGGTCAGGCGTAAAATACTGCCCTTGTTTGCAGCTTGAAATATGCTGCTGGAAATATTCGCCTAGTGGGTCGCTATAGGGGTTGGTTCTTAGGTGCATTTGGTATTCTGCTAGGATTTTGGGGAAGGTGTGTATTTCTTCTTTGTTGTAAGGCTTGATGGTGTCCATATATAGTAGTTCGTTTTCGAGGTCTTTTTTCTGGATCTTGCTTTCTAGGTTGATGGTATGGTAGGCGCATACGGATAGGGTTAGAAGGTCGTTAAAGGCTTTGCTTAATGTATGCCGATTGCTCAAGCTATTGATGTGTTTTGCCATGCGATTGAAGTGTTGGCTCATGGTCTTATTCCTTTCTTTGATAAATGGGTATAGGGTTGCGCCTGCAACTCTTGGTGGTTCGCCTGAGAACGGGGTAGCAAGGTCAATCTGTGGGGTATCTCCCGTGCTGCACAAACGAAGTGCGGAAGCTTGGGGGTACGGATTGATGGCGCAAGGGCAATGCCCTTAGCTCTTTTATGGTTTTTGGGTGTTTATGGGGAAGGATTATATTCCTATTACAGTAAGATTGTCAACCAAATTCTTTTCATCGAATTTAACTGCGAATTAATTGTGATAATGAACTCTATGATTATATTGCGTTCATTGCATTGTCAAAAAACATTGCGATTGCATTTTATCATTTAAAAACAATTAATTATTCTATCTATGAGAAAAACATGGACTTTCAGAAAGGCATCACGTCTGGTGTCTGCTGCACTCTTCTTTGCTGTTGCATTTCTTTTTGTATCACAAAATAGTTTTGCTCAATTCACTCCCTGTGCAGTTACACCAGGCATTCCTAATGCCCAGCAAATGGAGTTTGGGGCAAACAACAAAATTATGATGGGCGGCTACGGCACAAATGACGGTTCTATTTGCTGGAATTGTTACAGCGATAGTACATTTTATGGACGTGCACGCTCCTATAATATGCCTTCGATGGGCTTCCCCGGTGGATCACCAGTGCCGCATTGGAGTTCACGAATTATGCAGGATATGGTTTCAGGGGTATTCAGATTACAAAATGGACAAAACTCAGTATGTTATGATTCAATACAGTGGAATAATGGCATATCTATTCGCTTGGATGGTTCTGTTGGCATTGGTACTGACCAAACTTTTGGTTACAAACTAGCGGTGAATGGCTCATTGATTTCACGAAATGATGTGCGTGTAACACAAGCTGGCGTTAGCTGGCCTGATTATGTGTTTACACCCTCATACCGTTTAAAGCCTCTGTTTGTTTTAGAGCAGGAAATTGACAGTATTGGTCATTTGCCTGAAATTCCAAGTGCGCTTGAAGTAGAAGAAAACGGTCTTTCCTTGCCACAAATGGATGCGCTTTTGCTTAAAAAAGTTGAAGAATTAACGCTTTATACCATAGACCAGCAAAAACAAATTGAAGCCTTAAAAAAGCAAAATGACGAACTAAAAGAGTTGGTTGAAGGTCTTTTAGAAAAGAAAGAATAAATTTGAAGATATAAACATTGTCAATGCGTTTTCTTTTACTATGTATATCCGCAGTCTGCTTGGTTTTGTCAGTATCTCAATGCAAACCCAGAAATGAGTGCAATGATCCGACAAACCCAGAATGTGATAATTATGATCCATGTTATGGGGTAGAAAGGTTATCTGGAGATTTTTACATCTACGAATCAAGTTTTGTTTATGATGAAAACTGGCGTCCCTACTCCACAGATACAATAACATCAGGAGGAGCAATATTTGTCGCAAAAGATAATGATGCCACTTACGAATGGAAAATAGGTTCGGAAATCATCACCACTAAATCATTTTTCAGAAAAGATTTTCCTGATGATATACCCGTACCTGTTACCCTTAGAGTGAAACGGAATAAAAATTTTGGGTGTTTTTCTAATGGAGACAGCACAGCATCATCATCACGCTTTTTATATGCTTTAAGACAACCTGAGAAAATCAGAGTGTTTGGATGTTTTCAAGGTTATAACACAAAGAATGAAAAAGATACTTTCACGGTATGTATCACTTGGAATGACTCCTTTTCAGAAAATGCAAAATATATAAGTGTTGATGGCTTAATAAAGGACAACTCTGAGTGCAGGTTTGGAAAATTATTTTTGAGAAATCAATCACAAGATGGTTTCAAGCAATTATACTTTTTTGTAAACACTATCAAATGTGGTTATTTTCCCGAAGCTCTTATCCGAACTGACAGCGTTGCTTACAACGACATATACATAGATTTTTCTATCCAAAAAGATGACGACCTGAATAACAGGCGAAAAGAAACCTTCATTGGCTATCGATTACAATAACCTATGAAAAATTTTATTTTGTTGTTGCTTGTTTTTATCACAAGCACGTTTTTGCACGCTCAAACTGATTGTGTTGGGCAAGACACCACCTATCCCTGTTGTAATGACATTATTCACACAGGACCTGACGTTGGCAAAGCAATAAATTTAGAGCGCCCTCCCTTTAGAAATCAATTTGACTGGCGCACAGATGACTACAATGTTTACCAACCTCTTGGAGGGTATGATGATGGATTGGGAGGACCTGCAATTTTGCCCAACCCTTTCAAAACCACAGGAACAGCTTTGCAGCATATTAACTATTACAATGTGCCAATTCCACAACGAACCCCTGTATTTTTGGATTATCATCCAGAAGATGGTTGGGAGTTATTGCATAGAAATTTGGGATATAAGCCCGATGAAACTACATATGCTACTGCACTTGAAAACAGAAGAGGGCCTTATATTATCCTGTATAACAAAACAACTGCATTATTCCGAGTGCTTGCCGCTCTTGATGATGCAAGCGCACAAAACGTAAATACTCAAATAGAGATCGTTAAGCCTGACTTTTCAAATTATGCTTATTCGGCATTATTCGCCAAATATGATAATGCAATTCAAACGTTGGACGAAGAATCTCGCAGCTTTATTGCCAGTTCTTCTGTTTATCAGGGGGCAAACTCATGGTTTGTTTCAGACTTTTATATGTCTTATGACCCTTGTGTTTGTAATCAAGAGAGTAGGATTGTAATTAATTTTCAAACCGTTACCACCGCAAGCGTGTCAATGGATGGTCGTTTAATTGCCACTAGCGTCCCCTTAGATGGAAGCGGCACCTCTCCTATGCTCAATGGTAAAGATTATTTAATGGGTGTTCATCAAAACGGCTTTAATGTTAATGGAGGAATGTTGACTTATAGCAATATGGACTCACTTGTAGCGAAATTGAAAACACCACCGGGGCAATCAGATTTAGAAAAAAAGGCGATTGGATATTTGGGAGATTTAATCAGAAGTGGCTTAGGTGGTTATAATCCATTAATTGAAAGAGGACTGACAAGTGTCGCAACTGCTGTTGCTTATAAATTTGTAAAGCCTTTTCAGATACAGGAAATAACTGGAGATGATTCAATTAAGGTGGGCTACGACCTTGCATCAAAAGCCTCTGATTTTTTTGTAACAGCTTTGAAGAGAGATAATCCACCAACACCTAATGTGGGATTTATTGAAGGCGAGCTATCTCTTTCTGGATCGGTAACAACGACCAACTTAAACCAGAACTATGAAGTGATTTTGGAAACTCCGGGCAGTAAAAGTAGCCAATACCGCAGTCCAGACACTACCAAAGACTGGACGTATTATCCTGCATATAATGAAGCAATGGGACTAATTGCAGTGCTTGAGAAACCAACCTTGCGTACCTATGTACCAGAATATGCCTATGGTGCAAGTAAACAAAACTGGCGAGTACATCACAGGCATTATGAATTGAACACTTTCAAGTACACTTTTAATCCTGCGGCTGAGATTGACACAAATAATACTGTGATCTTGATGGCTTTAAAGGGAAAGTTTAGGTCTACAAAAAATAATATTGGGAATTTTAGCAGGGTGCTTGATGCAGATAATTCCGATAGCAATATATATTCAACAGACTTTTACCCTCCTGAGTGTTTGCATGGTGATTTAAGTGAATTTGCTGTTGAGCACGATATTCGTGCTGCTGCTGGAGCTTGGCGTGACATTGTAGTCTTTCACAGAAACCGTTATATCGATGATGTAGGGCTATTTCTGGGTTCTTCTGCATATAAAGATGCTATTACACTTGATTTACAGTTTATGGTGGATCAAATTTCACCTTATCATCCTGCCATAGATGTATCAGACTTCTTTGAAGATAGTGACTTTGATGTAGTTGTAAATCTGGATGAATTTACCAATTTAGGTTATCGATACTATGCTGATTCTCTCATGCAGAAAAAAATGTTGGATTTTGATTTAAAGCTACAAGTTTTAATTCAATATCAATTCAAAGAAAATAAATATGGCAAGGTCAATACCACCTTGAATAACCAGACTTACAATACCTTAGCTGAATTTAAAAACCCATTATCACATCCGCCTACAAACAAGCTGGGATATAACATTCCAAGATATTTATCGATTACGGGAAATACGGTCTTTATTCATGATACGATTGAGGCTTATGACTCCATATTTGTGTTTGATGACAATATTAACTGGCCGTCCACGCCAGTAGTTTTAAGAGCACCCGGTATTGTTGTATATGATTCAGCTTTGGTGGATGGGGCTGATGTCACTTTGCAATCCAGTGAATTACCTAAAAGAGTATGCAGGGATATAAGGTTGGGGCAGGTTCCTCCTTCTCAAGTAAAGTCTTTTTGCCTTTCTTCATCATACAAAGCTGATTCAGCCAAGTTCAAAAACGACCCTCACCAAACCATTAGAGATAAGGATGAAGAAGATAGGGATTTAGATGTCGGATTTAAACTCTACCCCAACCCGACAAATATGAAGGTTAATGTAGCTTATCGTTTAAACTATGACAGCCCACAACATGTTTCTGTTAGAGTTTTAGATATGGTTGGGCGTGAATTATTGCAGCCAGTAAATGAAGTCCATAATAATGGTGTGTATGTAAAAAATATTAACGTAAGCGATTTAAAGGCTGGAATTTATTTTGTAACACTCAAAATTGGTGATAGACAAAAAACTCAGCGTTTGGTCATTACAAGATAAGATTGTTTCATTCACCGTTGTTATTGAATAATAACAAGTACTATCAAAAGCCGTGTCGGGAGATACGGCTTTGTTTTTGTAATGCCTATTGCAGTTATAATTTATAAAGCTATGAGAATACTTGCATTGACTTTTTTGCTTTTTGTTTCCCTTCTTTTTGTATCGTCTTGTGTTGTATCAGGTGGCAGAGCCAAAACCAGAGTGCAAACGTACAGCCAAGTTGATACAGCTTCGGCAAAGTCAACTCCCGATAGTGTTGAACTATTTTTTAAGGGTGAGCCTCTCCCAAAATTCGCTTATGATAAAGTTGCGCGCATTACCATCACAGGCGCACAATATGATTATTCAGCAAAGCTCGTTCACTTGCTTGCCCAAAAAGCCAAAGAAATTTATTGTGATGCAGTGGTCTATATTGAGTTCACCAACGTCCAGCGGCATTATTGGGCGGTTAACCTTTTTGGAGATGATGACAGTAAAGATATAACCGTGCTTGAAATCACAGGATTGGCTGTGAAAAAAAGAGAGAGCGTTCCGGATTCTATTCATAAGGCTATCGAATAATTGAGAATATTATTCTCTATGCTGTAATAAGTGAAGGCGTAAAACATCAAGAGATAAAGGCTTGCCATTAAAAAAGAAAATATAGAGAAAAGGCTTTGCCGCTTTGTCGGCGCAAAAAGCAGTCTTTTATCAGGCTGCTTTTTGCTGCTGTCTTGCATGGTGGTGTGTGGCTTTAATTAATAAACCAGTGGCTCTAAATCATTGATTGGCTCGTCTTGCTGTTCGGTTTCTGTTTCTTGGTTTTCTTCTTCGCCTTCAGTTTGAATTTTGCTCACTTGGGCATTGCTGAATAAATAAGCTATGGGGAAGTATTTTAGCATATCGTCTAATTGTTCATCTGTTGATGTTTCCTCCACAGTAGGCTTTTGTATTTGCTTGGGTCTTGCCCATAGTAAATAGGCTTTTTCTCCTTTGTTGATGTGGTAGCCTGCTGCCTTCCATTGCCTGTAGCTTTTAAACTCTCGGTGGGTATCGTCTTTGTAAAGGGTTTCTATGATGGCATCGTTGATGGTGAAAAATGTACCGTCTTCGACTAGGTCTTTTACTTCTAAACTTAGTAGTTTGAGGTTTTCTCTAGCGATGTCTATGGGGCGTTTTTCTTGGCTGTTGTTTTCTGTTGTCATGGCTTTTGATTTTTAAATGAAAACAAGCCCGCCACTTTGGACGGGCTGTTGTGTTTGCTTTCTTAGTTTTGGTTGTAGGCGAGTATTTTTTGGTCGTACTGTGCTAATTTGTTTTCTACACGTTTGATTAGGTCTTGTTGTAACTCTCTAACTAGTGCCGGGGCTTCTATTTCATATGTTCGCCCTGACCTATCCATCAGCTTTATTGATAACCAGTCATTTTGCTCACTTTCTATAAATTCAAGGGCATCCTCGTCGATTTCTAAGCCTTTTATATTACCTAAGTGCTGCGCTAATATTCTTCGACTTTTGATGAGTTTTTCCATTCCTTCAAAGTGCTTTAGCTGCTCTTCGATGGTTTTGGGCTTTGGTGGTGTTTCTACCACTTTTGGTGGTGTAGGTGGTACTGTTTTGGGTTCTGTTGCCTTTTCTTCGCTCTTGGGCGTTGTGGTGGCTTTTACAGCATTGTTGGTTGCGTTGCTTGCTGTTTTGTTGTTTTGGGTGGTGGTTACTTCCTTCGCCCCGCCCTTGTTGTTTTTGGGTGTTGTCATTGTTTTATGATTTTTTAATTTTTGTTTTTATGCTGTGAGGGTTCTCTCTCAACAAAAAACATTTCCCCCGAAAGGGATAAGCAAAACCCTATCGTGCGGTAGTTGAATTGTACAAGGTTTCAGGTCTAATTATTTTGACCGATAGGAAGATTTAAAACCAAAAAAATTTGAATGAACCGAAGGCGCGGCTGAAAGCCCTGACCTTGACAAGGGGGCGGGATGATATTTGCTTAGCCCCTTTCGGGGTGAAAAAGAGATAGTGAGTGTTCGTAGGGGTGTTTATTTAAACATTTGCTTAAATAAGCAAATGAATGTATATTTGTGATGTTATTAAAGAATACTCAATTATGGACAACAAACAATCTTGTATTAGAATATTTGCAGATGAAGCACAGATAAATGAATGTAAAGAGAAATTACAGTCTTCGTCTGTAGCCTTAGCAAATCTTAGTAACTTATTGGCTTTAGCAGGAAACGAAGTCAGGCTTAAAATCTTATTTCTTTTTGAAGAAGAAGGTGAGCTTTGTCCTTGTGATATTGCAGATATATTGTCTATGAGCGTGCCTTCCATTTCTCAACATCTTCGTAAAATGAAAGATGGAAATGTAATTTCTTCAAGGCGTTCTGGGCAAACCATTTTTTACTCTCTACAAGCACAGCATATCAAACTGCTTCGTCCCCTTTTCAAACATATTATTAGCAATAACTCTAAAAAAGAATTAGTATGAAAAAGTCAGGAAAACTTTTTGGTGCTGGCGTTGTTTCGGCAATTGCCGCCTCGTTATGTTGCATAACACCCGTTTTAGCTCTAATTTCAGGTGTATCTGGTGCAGCATCTGCATTTTCATGGATGGAGCCGTATCGTCCCTATTTAATTGGAATTACTGCATTGGTTCTAGGATTTGCATGGTATCAAAAACTAAAACCTAGGACAGCAGAAGAAATACAGTGCGATTGCGAAGAGGATGAGAAGCCCTCTTTTTGGCAATCCAAAAAATTCTTAGGCATTATTACGGTCTTTTCAATTGTAATGTTAGCTTTCCCCTACTACGGACATATTTTTTACCCAAAATCAGAACAACAAACAATAATTATTGCTTCTGACGATATTAAAGAAATTTCGTTTTCTGTTGAGGGAATGACTTGCACCAGTTGTGAAGAGCATGTAAAATATGCGGTTAATCAATTACCCGGTATAGTTGCTATCTCTGCCAATTACGCAGACGGAAGTGCTTCGGTGAAGTTTGATGATAGCAAAACTGATAAAGCCACTATTATTGAAGCAATAGATAAAACAGGCTATATTGTTTCAGGTGAAAAAGCATCTTCTGCAAATCCTTCACATGGAGAGCAAGGTCATACCTGTGGTCCAAGTGGGTGCAAGTAACTTTTTTTGCCTGTATTATTAAGTATTTAATTAAATAAGAAAATGAAAAGAATACTATTCATTCCAGCAAGCATATTGCTTTTTGTTGGAACTCAAACTTGTGGTGAACATTGTTCTTCTGTCAATGCTCAAGTTGTTTCAAAAAAACACGCCGCTAAAGACGATCTAAAGACTGTTAAACTAAAGATAACAGGTATGACCTGTGCAGGTTGCTCCAACCATGTATCAACGGCGATAAAAGATATTTCAGGAGTTATAGAGCATAGTTTAGAATATCCGGGAGATATTGCCATTATCAAGTATAACTCAAAAAAAACCTCTCCTAGTGATTTGATTAAAGCTATTGAAAAGGTCGGATATACAGCAGAAATTAGTAAAGACGTTAAAAAGAAAAAAAATGATAAACGAAAAACGAAAGTTAAACATTGAGGGAATGACTTGTGACCATTGTGCCACTAGTATAGAGAGTTTGCTTTCAAAAAAAGAGGGAGTAGAGGTTGCTAAAGCAAGCTATTCAGGGGCTAGTTGCGAATGTTCTTTTGACCCTTCTAAAACAAGTGAGGAGGAGATAATAGCAACCATAAACAACGAAAGTCCATATAAAGTATTGAACGTTGACGAAACAGCGACAAACCATAGTGATGCTTCCCATTTTGACTTAATTATTATCGGAGGTGGGTCTGCTGCGTTTTCGGCTGCAATTGAAGCTGAAAGTTTAGGACTAAGCACTTTAATGGTAAACGGGGGATTAGATTTTGGAGGCACTTGTGTAAACGTGGGCTGTGTTCCCTCAAAAACTCTTATAAGAGCTGGAGAAACATTATATCATTCTTCACACTCAAACTTTACAGGTATTACACCGAAAGGTGCTGATTTTGATTTTGCAAAAATTATCAAAGAGAAGAAACAGTTGGTAGCATCTCTCCAACAACATAAATATATGGATGTCGTAAGTGACTTTAAATATTTGAAAATGCTTACAGGATGGGCAGAGTTTGTAGATGCTAAAACTATTTTGGTTGATAAAAAGAAAAAATATACAGGGTTAAAATTTATTATCGCTACGGGTGCTGCTACAAACATTCCTACTATTGAAGGGATAGATGAAATCGACTATTTAACTAATGCTACTTTATTTGATTTAGAAAAAAAACCTGAAAGCATAACGATTCTGGGGGGAGGTTATATTGGCTTAGAAATAGCAATGGCATATAATCGATTTGGTTGTAAAGTGAGAATTATAGAATTTACAGACAGAGTTTTGCGCACTCAAACACCTGATATTAGTGAAACTCTGGAGAAACAAATGCAAGATGAAGGAATTGAAATTTTACCTAATTATAGGGTGACACGGTTTGAACAAACGAGTACCGGAACTATTATTCATTGTAAAAAGCCTGATGGTTCAATAGTTCCTCTAAATGAAAATGGTAAAGTCTTGATTGCAACAGGAATAAAACCTAATACTGATAAGTTAGGTGTAAAAAATATTGGGCTTGAGATGACCGACAAAGGTTATATTAAGACGAATGAATTAATGGAAACTAATCTCCCGAATATCTATGCAGCAGGCGATGTAACTAATACCCCTGCTTTTGTTTATACGGCGGCTTTTGAAGGTAAAATTGCAGTAGAAAATGCTTTTTCTGGTGCAAATAAGAAAGCAGATTATTCTTCTTTACCTTGGGTTGTTTTTACTGACCCCCAAGTTGCTGGGGCAGGCTTGGACGAAAATCAAGCTGAGGCACAAAATATTCCCTTTGAAGTAAGTAAGTTAGAATTGAAAGATGTGCCAAGAGCTATTGCTGCTAGGGATACAAGAGGTTTTATTAAGCTAATAAGAAATACTGATACTGATAACCTTATCGGAGCAAGAATAATTGCACCTGAAGGCGGCGAACTGATTCAGCAACTAAGTATGGCGATTAAATATGGGATAACGGTTAAAGAACTGGCTGAAAGTTTTTACCCTTATCTTACTTTAGGGGAAGGGATTAAGTTAGCGGCAATTACTTTCGGCAAAGATGTTTCTAAATTAAGTTGTTGCGCTATTTAAAAGAGCTAACATTTATGCCATTAAAAAGTAGTGGTTTGTTAGCACTATAAGGTCAACAACTTGCTGCCATACAAGCATTTTTTGTTTCTTGCGCAAATGAAATAAGTCCATTAAGTTCAATTTCTTTAAAGGTTTTTGCGTTTCCTCTAATCAATCTTCAACTTGTTCTTTTATTTCGCCCTCTGAATTCTATCCTAAAAATAAATCAACACACTCTTAAGATTCGGCACATATGGTATCCGAAGCTAGAAAGAAAAAGGCAGAGTTGGCAGTATAGTATCCTTTTATTAAAATGTATACAAGAACTTGGGTTTTCCCTATTAAAATAGCCTTCAAAGCCCTTTATTAGTTGATTAAAAATAAGTACTAAAGCCAAACAACCACGATGCAGCTCTTGCTGCGGGATTGTTTAAAATATCGGTTTGCCATTGGTAGCGATAGTTTAACCTGAATACTGTTTGCAAGGATGGGCGGAAACTAATGGATGGAGTAACAGCAAAAATATCGTCGCCAATATCGGTATTGGTTTCGGTAAATGTGCCTACATTCCAGTCCACATAGTCAAAACGGGTAGAAAAGTTAAGCACTGCATCTTCCCAGTCAAATATTTTCCGTTTCAAAATTGGTTGCACAATATCAATAAAAGCACCTCTTTGACGGTTGCCGTATTGTTGAGTAAAGGTTTCAGGCACATCTATAAAACTAAATACACCCTCACCCACTATATAGGTGCCCGTAGATTTTATTGTAGTGTTTATATCTACAGCAAATACATCTACGCGGCGTTTTTGGTCAAGGGTTAAACCATCTGCTTCAAATGTATTGTAAACACCCCCCATGTATGAAAAACCAACTTCTCCTACCTTTCTATTTTTAATAGCAATTTTTCCTGTAACCAAAGGTCGCCCACTCGCACTTTCCTCAAACCTATCAGGGTTTTCTTTGGTAGCGGGCAAAAAGGTTTTGCTTTCTTCATTATCAATAATGCTGTTATCAAACCCGTTAGTCAAATAAAGTTCATACCCCACCACCCAGTTGCGCTTATAGGTTTTACCAAATATACCAAACCCTGCGTTCGACCATGTGGCGGGCAACATACTCACTGCAACATCGGGGCGTTCTACAAATTCCCATTTAGGTCCATCGTGGTTTTGATTAAATGCCCCTATCGGGTTCATCATAATTCCTCCCCTAAAGTTGAACAAGGGGTGAAAGGATACATCAACCGCCGCAAACTCAATCCCGATTTCTTTTGTACCGTCTTCAAACTCAAGTTCCGAAAGAAACTTTATACGCTTGGTTATTGATGCCGACATAAATATAGTTAGCCTTCGCGCCTGAAACGACAAACCTTCCGAGACTCCGTCCTCAACACTGTATATTGAGTTTGCCTCAAGGTATCCCCCTAAGGCAACAGGCATTTTATAGGTGGTTAAAAAGGGGCGATTATACGCTGCATCCATATTCATATATGATTTTGAGGTATCGGGTGGAATACGGTTGATAATCGAGTCTAAACCTTGTGCTTTTAGGTGTGTACTGCTTATAAGCAGTAATATTACAGCCGCCGCTATTCTAAGATAGGTAGATAATAATATTCTCATTGTCTGTTTCTGTTTTAAATGTTTTTAAGTTTTGGTCAGCAGGACCTTCCAAAACTTCCCCTTTTATTGTAAACTCACTGCCATGGCACGGGCAACTGTATATACCTCCGCCTACATTTAGCTCGCAACCCCTGTGAGTGCACTTTAATAATGAGGCGATATAATTTTCATTATTCTGTTTGTATACGCATATTGGAAAGTCAGACTGTTCAGTCTTTACCAACACAAAATCTCTTTCAACTTCTTTGTTTTTACGTTGTTCAATAAATTCCGACTTGGCAAACACCAACTTTCCTGCTTCCTGTTTCACTGTTGCGTAATGTATTGCCCCGCACGATTGCAAAACAACCGATGCCATAGGTATGCCTATAACCGAGTAGCAACAGGCTTTAATAAATTTCCTGCGTTCCATAGTTATTTAAAGCGACTCGAGAAATTTGATTAGTTGTTTTTTCTCCTCTCCACTTAGCTGGTTGTATTGGTTTGCTGATTGTTGAGCTTCGCCGCCGTGCAATACAATGGCTTGCTCTATGCTGGTTGCCCTACCATCGTGCAACAAAAAATAGCTACCTCCTTGTGCATCTTTCGATAGACCTAAACCCCACAATGCAGGTGTTTTCCATTCTGAGGTAAGCGCAAACCCTTCGGTATAGCCATCGTCTAAACCTGCACCCATATCGTGTAAAAGTAAATCGGTATATGGATGAAATTCCACATTAGACAACTCAACTATGGGAGATGTTCCTGTTGTTAAGGTAGGCACATGGCATTTGGCACATTCTATTTGGGTAAAAATTTGCTTGCCTGCAATTACATCTCCGTCATTTTCATCTCTTGGTATGGGTGCTTTCAACGTTTTTAAATAAAACACCAAATCATTTACGGTTTGAGTGCTTACTTCGGGGTCAACCTCAAGTCCACTATGGACATCAATAGGTTCAAACAATGAGGTAATGCCCATATCCTGATTGTACGCCCCTGCGGTTTGGTGTAAAAGGTCATACGCTCCTCCCTTTTTACCAAAGCGTGTAATATACTTTCCATTTTGTACGATGCTATTAGGTCGTTTTATTACATATGACGGAATTGTGTTCCAATGTGGTCGTCCACTTATTCCATCGCCATCAGCATCATTAGGGTCGGCAAGTGCAATAATATCAGCATCGCTAACCACATCTAAAAAACCTAAGCCGGTCACTGCCGGAGCTATCAGCTCTGTAAAAGTAGCTCCAGGGGGAAGTTTTTCAGGCTCAAAACCGGGTATAGCTTTATGTTGCAGTTGTGGACCGCCAAATGATAAAAACTGGTTACCCAATGTATCGGGCTGTCCGAAACGAATAAATTTTACAAAAGGTGCGCCTTTACCATCGCCCACATGGCAACTTGCACATTGGTTGGCTACAAAAACAGGTCCTAAACCTTTGCCAATGGTAAATACTTCGCCAAATGCTTCATCACCTCGCAAAAACCTACCCTGCTGTTCAAAGGTTAGCCCATCAATAGGTCCGTCAAGCACCTCATTTTCTTCTGGTGCTGGTGGCATTGTTTTTTCACAGGCTGTTACAAAAATGACAAAAAGATACGTGATTAAAAGGATTCTAAATTTAAGATTCATTAATAAATACAAATAGTTAAAACAAATCTAATAAAAAATTTAGGTTAGGCTAAATTTTTTATTCGTAAAGGCTAAAAATCATTTTAGGTATAACTATTCTAGATCCGAAACAAGAAAATCTGATTAAAATTTGAAAAATTTAGTAGTTCTACGCTTGGTGACAGTACCTAAAATAAGGTACTAAATAAATAATCAAAGAGACTCGACTCTTTACATCCATTCCATTTTTTGCAATCGTACTGCATTTAAAATTGCTAACAATGCTACACCAACGTCAGCAAAAACAGCTTCCCACATTGTTGCTAAACCGCCTGCACCCAAAAAAAGCACTATAATTTTCACCCCAAAAGCTAAACCAATATTTTGCCATACAATTCTTCGAGTTGATTTACCAATTTCTATTGCCCTCGGAATTTTGCTAGGCTGATCGGTTTGAATGATAACATCAGCGGTCTCAATGGCTACATCGCTACCCATGCCCCCCATAGCAATACCCACATCACTTGCTGCTAAAACAGGGGCATCGTTAATACCATCACCAATAAAGCTCACTTTTATTTCAGGTTGTTTTTTTAGCTTTTCAACTTCTTTCAATTTGTCCTCTGGTAACAGACCTCCTTTAGCCCAATCGATTTTTAATTCCTTCGAAATTTTCTGCGTAATGGAATCCTTATCACCAGAGAGCATTATGATTTTGGAAACACCCTCTTCTCTAATTTTTTGGATAGCCTGATGCGCATCTTCCTTCAATTCATCGGATATGGTAACATAGCCAGCAAATTTATTATCTATAGCCGAAATCAAAATAGACTCAACAATATCTTCAATTTCCGAAGGAATTTCAATCTTGTTCGCTGCCATTAAAGCCCTATTTCCAATTAAGACAGTTTTTCCGTTAACTACTCCCTTTAATCCCTTCCCTGCAATTTCTGATACTTGGGTGGCTTTATACCCTGGTCCACCCAACTTGTACTCCTGTATTGCCTTGGCAATGGGATGTGTGGATTGTTCTTCAATAGCTATTAAGTGTTTCATAAAGTCTGCCTCTTCTAAAATTACAGACTTAATTTCTTGAATTTTAAATACACCTTTGGTAACAGTTCCCGTTTTGTCCATAACCACTGTGTTCACTTTAGTAAGCGCGTCAAGAAAGGATGCTCCTTTAAATAGAATTCCATTTCGAGAAGCAGCACCCAACCCACCGAAATAACCCAGCGGGATAGAAATAACTAATGCACAAGGACAAGAAATCACTAAGAAAATCAGAGCACGGTATAACCAAACCTTAAATATGTAATCATCAACAAAGAAATATGGTAAGAGCGTTAGCCCTATTGCCAAGAAAACAACAATTGGTGTGTATACTCTTGCAAACCTTCGAATAAACAATTCTGTTTTTGACTTTCTGGCGGTTGCATTTTGCACCATATCAAGGATACGAGCAATAGAGCTGTCTTTAAATTTCTTTGTGGTCTCTATTTCAATTACTCCATCAAGGTTAATGCTTCCGGCAAAAACATTTTCATCTTTAAATATGGTATCGGGTTTACTCTCGCCAGTAATAGCAGCCGTATTTAAAGAGGCTTTTTCAGATAATAAAATACCGTCTAGAGGAATTTTTTCTCCTACACGTATTTGAATTTTTTCTCCAATTTCAACAGTTTCAGGATTGACAGAAACAAAGTCGTTATTTCGATATACTAATGCTATACTTGGTCTCGCATCCAAGAGTGTTTTAATATTCCCTCTTGCTCTATTTACGGCTGCACTTTGGAATAGCTCGCCTACTTCATAAAAGAGCATCACTGCAACACCTTCGGGATATTCGCCTATAGCGAAGGCACCCAAAGTAGCTATAGACATCAGCAAAAATTCGGTGAAGAAATCACCGTTCTTAATACTATTCCAACCCTTCTTGATAACAGGATATCCAACAGAAACGTAAGCTGCCAAATACCAAAGGATTCTTCCCCATCCTTTAAAAAACGAAACAGTATCAAAATAGTCAACAGCAATACCAGTAACCAGCATTACAAAACTGATTGTTGCGGGCAGGTATGTTTTGAATGGGATTATTTTTTTGATACTATTATGACTATTTTCTGCTTGTTGTTCTTTTGAGTATAGCTCTCGCAAGTTCGTTTTGTTCTTTTTCATTTTTACTTGCGATACTTATCTAAAATATGGGCTAAGTCTGATGGAAGCTCCATTTTTTTTAATGGTGGCACGTTACTTCCCCCTGTATTTCCAAGTGGTACGTGGTCTATAAATGATTTCCAGCCACCAACTAATAGACGAATCAGTTGACCAACAACTTCTTTGAGGTTTTTTTGACGAAACCCAAACTTTAACATAAGCCAGTGTGCGTAGGTATGCTCTATAGGATAAGATTGTCCTAAAATATGTGAGCGCTCAAGATGATACCAGGCTTTGATTAAGTCTCCATCTACCATGGCTGAACGGTATTGATTAAGCTCGTTTATATAAAACTCTTTTAAGTCTTTGGGGATTACGGTATTAAACTTCATTACAAATAATTTTGATAATAAGTTGTCTAGCCCAAAAAATAAGCCTTGGCACAAGCCTAACAGGTTTCTTATTGTAGAAGCTATAAACAGCTCATAGTTTTAAATTCAAGTGCAAATATTGCGGTTTAATCCGTGCAACGGAAGTGCATTTATCAGCAACTGCACCTGTCGCATATCCCTTTCAATACCAAATTGGCATTTTCTGTGATAAAGCCTTGTGGAAGATTAATATGTGGAATTTTATGATCTGTTAAGCAAACGGTATCGTTGCAGTTATTACAGTGAAAATGAAGGTGTAAATCTTGTTCAAGATCACAATTACAGCCAGGCTCACAAAGCGCATATTTTTGAACTCCTGTTCCATCGTCTATTTGGTGTGCTATGCCTTTTTTCTCAAAAGTTTTTAAAGTTCTAAATAATGTTGTTCTATCAGCCTTTGCAAAGGCGTTTTCAATATCAGTTAATGTTATAGCTACTTCTTTTTGTGCTAAATATTTATAAATGAGCATCCGCATTGCCGTTGGGCGAACACCTCTGTTTTCTAGGGTTTTTTCAATTTCTCTCATTCCTTACCAATATTGTTTTTAGTGTTCATGCTCTGCGTCTCCCTTTTTCATCTCTGCAAGCAGGTAATAGGCATTATTCCAAGCCACCTTTCTTGTTTTTTGCAATGGCTTTAACAGCTTCACCTCAACCCAACCATCATCTTTGGTTCCTACAATCACTTCCATTGGCTCCAACGTCCACTCAGCTTTTTTTTTGTTGTTTTTCTTTTGGGCGCTAAAAATAAAAAACTTATCACCGTCTCTCACTACACCAGCTTCTGGCAGGGCATAGCTTCTCATATCATCTATCATAATTTTTCCCCTTACATACATGCCAGGGATTAACAACCCTTCTTTGTTCTCAATCTCTGCATGAAGATGAATAGCTTTAGGGTCTTGTTCAAAGGATTTACCTACGGTATAAATGGTAGCTTCAAGCTCTTTTTCAGGCAACGATTCAACGGTAAACCTCACTTTCTGCCCTTCTTTAACCTTATGTACGTCTTTTTCAAACACCATTAAGTCTGCATGAATATGGTCTATATTCACAATTTCAAACATTTCAGTCTGTGGTTGTACATATTGACCTGTTTTTACTTCAACTAGCCGTATGTGACCATTTATAGGGCTAACCACAGGAACCTGGGCGTATATATCGCCTTCAAGAATTTTATCGAATCTCACCCCAATAAGGGTTAGTTGCGCTTCATATCCTTTCACCATGCCCTTCATAGACTGGTAATCGGCTTGTGTTTTTTGAAACTCTTTTCCTGAACCTACTTTTTCTTCATAAAGTTTCTTTTGTCGCTGATATTCCTTTTCTAGATATTGAAGCTGATTCCAGCTATTCACATAGTCAGTTTGTAATTTAATAAGGTCAGGGTGGCTTAAATAGGCCAATACCTGCCCTTTTCTAACTTTATCCCCTTCTATTACCTTTATGCTAGTGATATTGGCTCCAATAATAGCTGTAACTGTAGCTTCGTTTTGTGGAGGCACTTCAAGTTGACCGTTGGCTTCAACATAAGAATTAATATTACGGTAAGGCAATACTGCCACTTTCATAGCAAGAGATTGAAATTGTTGCTCTGAAAAATGGACTTCTTGTTCAGACTCTTCACCACTCTCATGTTCATGCTCTTTTTCCTCCTCATGGTGGGCTGATTCATTATTACTAGGGCTACCACAGGCTACAAAGAATAAACTCACAACCAAAAGTAGGATATATGTTTTTATGTATATTTTCATTTTTCTTATTTTCAATGTGTTATTTATTGATAAAATATTCGATTTGAAATCTGCTATTCAAATATTGCTCAAAAGACAGCCATGCCGTTATTTCTATTTGCATGGCATCTTTAACGTTTTGTAAAAAAGTAACATAGTTAATAGCTCCCGCTCTATAGGCGGTAACTGCTGCTTTTCGCTGCTCTTTAGCTAATGCAAGGGCTTCTGTTTCATAGTATTTCCAAGATGTTTTCCATTTATAGTAAGTTTCCAGAGCGTTTTGATAGTTGTTTTGAAGCTCTAACTGGGTTTGATACAGGTTCTGTTCTGCAATTTGTTTCTTGATTTTTGCAGACTGCATCACTCCTTGGTTCTTCATAAAAAAAAGCGGGATAGAAATACCAGCCTGGTATTGGTAAAAGCCTGTTTCCCCACCAACTTCTTGTGTGCCGTATTGTAAATTCAGTTTTGGTAAAAAGTTAGCTTTAGCCGTGTTCACTTCTTGATTGGCAGCTTCCATTCTTCTATTAGCAATATCTAATAAAGGGTGGATTCCTAATGAATCTATGTTTATTTGTAAAGGTTGTGCCCAGGTGGTGAATGCTTCATCACTTACGGTGAATAAAGAATCACTTACCATCCATAAATTAAATCGCTGCAAAGCAATCTGAAAATCTCTAAATGCCTGCTCTTTTTGGATGGTTATCTGTCTAGATTGATTAGATGCGGCGAGATATGCCAGTTTTGAGGTCGCTTCAGTTTCGTACCTGATTTTAGCTGCTCTCTCAAACTTTATGAATGCTGAATCTAGTTCAATGTATAGCTCGTATTGCTTTAGTGCTGCAAACAGTTTTCCATAGCTGACTTTAACCTGGAATTCCAATTCAATTTCAGAGAGATTTAGAGCCGCATTAGCTAAGGCAATACGCTTTTTTTGTAAGCTCATCTTAGGGACTATTCCAAATACGTCTATATTTTGCTGCTGAACACCTAAGATGGTATAAACGCCTTGGTTGCCAATCAGTTCCTCTCCTCCAGTGAATATCTTTGTATTTCCCAAATCCCATGCTGTCTTCTTCAGCACTTCTTGACTTCTTATTTCTAGCTTGGCTGCCTGAATTTTTGGATATACAGACTTTGCTTTCTGTATAGCTTCTTCCAATACTATGGGAGACAAAACATCTTGTGATTGTGCTTTCAACTCACCAGTTGAAAAAAATGTAAGCCCTCCGGCAAGAAGAAATATAACAAGAGCTTTTGGCATAAGCGATTTACCCCTCTTGTGCTCCACCCAACAATATAAAATAGGAAGCACGAAAAGTGTCAATAAAGTAGCTGTTATCATTCCGCCAATAACAACGGTAGCTAGAGGTTGTTGTACCTCTGCTCCGGCAGAGTTGGATACAGCCATTGGTAAAAAGCCCAATACATCAGTAAGTGCAGTAAGCAAAATAGGTCTTATTCGCCTTTTTGCACCTAAACGAATTCGTTCACTCAAATCAGCTAGACCCTCTTCCTTTAACTCATTCCATCCGCTTATTAATACCAGACCATTCAACACTGCTACTCCAAATAGCACAATGAAACCAACGCCTGCGGATATGCTAAACGGCATGTCGCGTAACCATAAGGAGAAAACACCTCCAATAGCAGCTAAGGGGATTGCCATATATATCATCATAGATTGTTTAAAAGATTTTAAAGCGAAGAAAATGAGTAAGAATATTAATCCCAATGCAATAGGAACAACTACCTGCAACCTGTTACTAGCTCGTTCAAGATTTTCAAACGCACCGCCATACCTTATATAATATCCCGCAGGAAGTTCTAACTGTTCATCTAGCTTTTGCTGAATTTCTTTAACAAGAGATTTTATATCACGTCCCCTGACGTTAATACCAACATATGTTCTCCGATTAGTGTTATCTCTACTGATTTGCATAGGACCAGGCTGATAACTGATATCAGCTACCTCTCTCATCGGCACTTGTGAACCGTTAGGCAAATTCACATAGAGGTTTTTAAGATCATCTATATTTTTTCGGTGCTGCTCATCTAACCGAACAACCAAATCAAAACGTTTTTCTCCTTCGAATATCACCCCTGCTTTGCCACCCGCAAAAGCTGACTGAATAATTGTATTCAAGTCTTCAATATTCAAGCCGTATTGAGCGAGTTTATGGCGGCTGTATTTGACCGTAATTTGAGGAAGTCCGGTTGTGGCTTCAGCTTTCATATCACCAATCCCTTGTGTTCCGGCTATTATTTTAGAGATTTCTTCTGCTTTAACAGCTAGGGTGTTAATGTCTTCCCCATATAGTTTAATGGCAACATCTTCTCTAACTCCCTCCAAAAGTTCATTGAAACGCATTTCGATAGGTTGGGTAAACTCGTAATTAACACCAGGAATTTTTTCCAGTTCCTCCTTCATCATTTCCACTAATTCGTCTTTAGAATCAGTTGTTACCCATTCTTCTTTGGGAGCCATAATCACAAAGATGTCTGCCAAATCCATTGGCATAGGATCGGTAGGCACTTCTGCCACTCCAATCCTGCTGACTATTTTCTGTGCTTCTGGGAATTTCTCTTTAACAATGCGCTCTATTTTTGTGGTGGTTTCAATGGTTTCAGATAGCGAACTACCTGGCTTTAGAATTGCGTGAAAGGCAATGTCTCCTTCGTCTAGTTGCGGAACAAACTCTCCCCCCATACGAAAAAATGTAAATGTTGCAAAACCAAGTAAAATAGCCGCTGAGGCAATAACCCATTTGGCTCTTTTCAATGCAATACTCAATATTGGTTCATAGATATTTTCAAGTCTGATTATTAAACGATCGCCCCAAGAAGTTTTGTTCTTTTTTTCCATTCGGATGAACCAAGCTGACATCATGGGGACGTATGTAAGACAAAGTATCATAACGCCTATCATGGCAAACATGAAGGTAAGTGCCATTGGCTTGAACATCTTTCCTTCAACACCTTGTAAAGCTAGAATAGGAATAAATACAATTAAAATAATCAGTTGTCCGAAGAAGGCGGAGTTCATCATTTTACTTGAAGCTGAATAGGCTACTTCGTTCCTAACTTTAGCGGTAATGTTCTGTTTCTTTAAGACCTTGTCATGTAGTAGAAAAACAGTGCCTTCTACAATTATCACTGCACCATCTACTATTATTCCAAAGTCTATAGCACCCAGGCTCATCAGGTTTGCCCAAACGTCAAAAACATTCATCAGAATGAAGGCAAACAATAATGAAAGAGGAATAGTTGAAGCAACAATCAAACCTCCCCTCCAGTTTCCTAGTAGAAAAACTAGCACAAATATTACAATCAAAGCCCCTTCGATAAGGTTGGTGCTCACGGTTCCTGTGGTTTGTGCAATCAGTTTGCTTCTGTCAAGTAATGGTTCAATAATTACACCTTCAGGAAGTGACTTCTGGATTTCATCCATACGGTCTTTCACCCTTTCAATCACATCATTAGAGTTAGCTCCTTTCAGCATCATCACCAACCCACCAACAACTTCTCCTTCTCCGTCCTGTGTTAATGCTCCATAGCGCACGGCAGAGCCGAACTGAACTTTTGCTATGTCTTTTATGGTAATAGGGAGATTGTTAACATTCTTAACAACAATATTTTCTATATCCTTTAGGCTACGAGCAAGACCTTCTCCTCTTATAAAATTGGCATTATGGTCTTTTTCAATATATGCACCTCCCGTATTTTGATTATTCTTTTCAAGGGCAGTAAATATATCTGATATTGTTAGCCCAATGGCTTTTAGTTCATCTGGGTCAATGGCAACTTCATATTGTTTGATTTTTCCTCCAATAGCATTTATCTCTACCACTCCGGGAACCATCGCCATTTGTCTAGCCACAATCCAGTCCTGCATAGTTCGTAAGTCAGAAGAGGAGTATTGTCCTTTATGCGCAGAATCAACCTTTAACGTATATTGATAAATTTCTCCCAACCCTGTAGATATTGGACCCATTGAGGGGCTTCCAAACCCCTTAGGAATTTCTTCTTTTACTTCATTGAGTTTTTCTGCTACAAGTTGTCTGGGCAGATATGTTCCCATCTTATCATCAAAAACTATGGTTACGACTGACAGACCAAAACGAGAAACAGAACGAATTTCTTCTACACCTGGAAGGTTAGCCATTGCCACTTCCACAGGATAAGTAACAAATTGTTCAATATCTTCAGTTCCTAAATTGGAAGACTGTGTGATGACCTGAACCTGATTGTTGGTGACATCAGGAACGGCATCTATTGGGACCTGGGTTATGCTGTATATGCCTGTACCAATCAGCGCAAGTACAAACAGACCTATAATAAGTTTATTATTGATTGAGAAATCAATGATTTTATTAATCATAAAAATGGTATTAATTCAAAATAATCTAGCAGCACACATTATCTAAAATGAAGTGTGTGAGATTGACATTTTCCGAAAAGAAATAGATAAAAACAGGATATGACTACCCCAAATGACTGAATTATGCTTGAGGAGGCTGTAAGAGAGACCGAGGAATCTCTTTGCCTAAGTTGCCTCGATAAGATGCATTTTCGTAAGATAAAAAGGGGTGTAATGGAGAAACCTCAAAAAGCCCTAAATTTATAGTATAAACGTGGCAACATTGGCATTGGCAAAATGGTGAACAAAGTTCACAATCTTGATTATGGTCATGCTCATCATCAACACCTACTATTGTAGTAACTTGATAATTTTCATCGCATATCTCTGATTCACAGCACGGGACTATGTTGAGTGCCAAAAAATATAATGATAATATGACTACCAAGAATTTCACACCGCAAATATATCTAAATTATGGTGCAACTGGATTGCAAAGATGTGCCATAGGTTTATTTCAATAGGATTTATATTTTCTCAAAAAATAAAAAAGCCTACTTTTTACCAAAAAAGTAAGTTGTTTTACAACCTATTAATAATAAGCTCTTTCGGGTGAATAAGAGATTAAGAGGAATGGCGAACAAAATAAAGTTAATCAAATCACTGGTTGAAAGTTTAAAAGGGCATATGAATAAAATACATTTACAGTAAAATATTCTTTTAGCACTAAGTACACCTAGAATTCCTTTAATACTTACTTAGATTAAGCTATTTTTGTTTAAAATATTAGAAATTGAATAACCCACTACTAACCTTTCTAAAACAATTAGATTTAGAGAAATCAGTTTTCTTTCATAAAAAAGAGAACGGGCAAAGTTTTGGTAATTTTGGCTCTGATATTCAAAAAAAACTAGATGCAATAAATCCTGATGCATACTATGTCTTTAATAATAAACCATTCATTCTTTTTTTTGATTTAAGTAATACAAATAGTCAAAAGGAAAAGTCAATCCATAAACAAGTTTGGTCTTTTGATAATTCGCCAATAATTTTCATCATTAAAGAAACTGAGATTAAGGTATTCAATGCCTTTAATTACATAAAAGAAAAGAATGGTAATAGTGGGCTTGAAGAGATAAAGATTAATGAAGAAGAGAGAAAAGAAAAATTTTCATTTTGGAGTCTACAGAGTGGCTATACTTGGAAATGGCTTCAAGAAGAGTATTTAAGTGAAAAAACAAAAAAGGATAGAAAAAAGAGAGTTAATGAAAGGCTTTTCCAAAATATAAAAGAGGTTAGAGAAACATTAATACAGAGCTATGCTGAAGATAATGATGAAGAGGCAAGCTCAAAAGCCAATTCTCTAATTTTACGACTAATTTTTATCAGGTATTTGATAGATAGAGGAGTAATTATTGATAATACCTATATCAATGGAAATAGTATAAAAGCAAAGAGACTTTGTTTTAGCAAGTTAATTTCAGAACCGGATAGACTAAACAACTTGTTTAAGGTTTTAAACAATAAATTTAATGGTGTTTTGTTTAAAGATATTGAGACATCACTTAGTCACTATCAAGCAAAGTCTTTATCAAATATTTTTAAGGGTGAGACTCCTGAAGAAGGCTCTTTGTTCTTCAATCATATTGATTTTTATTTTGAAATATTTGATTTTTCTATTATACCTGTTGAGGTTATTTCTGGGATTTATGAGTCCTTAATCTCACCCGAAACAAGAAAATTAGACTCTGCTGTATATACTCCTTCATTTCTTGTTGAATACATTTTAGAAGATACTGTTCAAAAGCATTTAGATTCTAAAAATACTTCTGAATGTAAAATATTTGAAGTTGCTGTTGGCTCAGGTATTTTTTTAGTTCAGTCATTAAGAAAAATGATTGACAAAGAAATTGAAATCTCAAAAAAAGTATCAAAAGATTCATTTAATAAAAGAATACGAGAAATAGCTAAGAGTAATTTATTTGGGATTGATATTAACAAAGAAGCTCTTAAAGTAACTTGTTTCTCTTTATATATAGCTCTTTTAGATTATCAAAACCCAAAAGAAATTGACAAATATGAATTTCCCAACTTTTTAAATGAGAATTTATTTAATGCAAATTTTTTTGATGTTGAGCATGAGTTTAATACAGTTTTAAAAGAAACAGTTAAGCCAGACTTTATCTTAGGAAACCCGCCATGGAAAAGTAATAAAGACCCTATTCATATTAAATGGATTAAAAATAATAATAAAACAATAGGAAGGTTTGAAATAGCTCAATCATTTTTATTAAGGTCGAAAGACTTTATGCAGCCTTCAACCAAAGCAGCACTTATTGTTACTAGTACCATTTTTTATAATACATCAAATAAAACTAAGTCCTTTAAAAAAGAATTCCTGACTTCTTTTTGTATTGATACATTTTTTGATTTATCGGCTGTAAAACAGTCATTGTTTGAGCAACAAGAAAGTCCCTCTTCCATTGTTTTTTTTAGGTTATCTTTTCCTGATGAGTACAAAAAGCACATTATAAATCATAAAAGCCTTAAGGTTAACCTCTTTTTAAAGCACTTTAAAACTCTTGTTTTAGAAAAAAGTGACATTAAAAGTATTTCTCAAATATTATTTATTGAAAATGATTGGATGTTTAAAGTAGCGCTATATGGAAACACATTAGACTTTAAACTAATTAAAAAATTAAAAGAAAACTATCCTATAAACCTTTTAAAAATAATAGATGATAAAACTATATTTAAAGGAGCAGGCATAGAAAGGGGACAAGATTCAGATTATTATCCCAGTTTAATTGGGTTGCCAATAGTCGAAAATAAAAACATTACAGAATACTATACTGAAATTGATAGAACTGCCACCTTAAAAGAAGAGGATGTTTACTTATCGAGAGGAAGAAAGTTAAATATTTTTGAGGGAGAAAAGATTTTATTGAAAGAACAAAGTAAGGACTGGAATAAGCCTGTCGTCTCTTATTGCAATTCAACTAGTGTTTTCAGAAAGGGTGCTTTTTCAATAGCATCTACCAATAGTAATTTATTGAAATATATCTATGGGGTATGCATTTCTGACTTTGCTATATATTATATTTTTGCTATAGCCAGTGCGTGGGGAATAGGTACAAGACCTGCAATACGTTTTGATGATGAATTTCTTTCTTTACCTTTTAAAGAACCTACCATTTCACAAAGCAATACTATTGTTGATTTGATAGATAACTTTCTTCTTTCATTAGAACGTTATTATACCTCTGAATTTAGGTCTGAAAACATACCTATAGATAAATACATTCTATATAAAATAAATAGCTTCATTTATGAACTGTTCTCTATCACTTCCCATGAAAAAGACCTTATAGACTATACCCTTAGTGTTTCAAGATATCAGTTTCAAGAAAGTAAACAGAATAAGTTTCTAAAAAAGGTAGATGGAGATTTAAAATATTTGGAACAATATGCTGATATTTATTTACAAGAGTTTCAAGAGATTTATGAAGATGAGTTTATGCAAGTTGAAATATTTAGCTTGGGCTATTTCATTGCTATGAACTTTATACTTTTAAAAGAAAAACCAACTAAAAAAATAATACATACCGAAAATTCAAAAGAGGAAGAGGTTCTAAAAAAATTAGCAAATACCCTCTCCATTTCTCAAATTACAAGTACCGAAGACCCTTCAAAAAACTTATATATTCAAAAAGATATAAAAGGTTTTGAAAGAAATTCATTCTACATCATAAAGCCTAACGAGTTTAAAAGCTGGCACAGGGCAATGGCTTGGTATGATGTGGCAGAGTTTAAAGAGGCTATTGAAAATGCAGAAATCAATCACTTAAAATTGCAAAATATTAATTAAATGGATTTAGATGCCTCCCTATATATCAGGGAAAGGAAATTGAAAACAGCTATAGTTGACAGCTCAATAAGCAGAATACTTAAATATATAGTTGATTGTTATTTATTGTTTAAAAAAGACTGTATCACATACACAAAAGACGAAAAAGGAAAAATTTTTCAAGAAGACTACTTTAGAGACCGATTGGTAGATGACTATTTAAGAAAAAATAAAAGCCTAATTCCAAAATCACAAACAACAGAGATATGGTTTAATAAAGAAGCTACTGAAACCTATATAGATAATAAAGGCGTTAAACACAATGATAAGATTGACATCCGCATAACTGACACAGCCCTTCAAAAGAGCTGGAATTTAAGCAATACAGATGATGTTTATTATGCTTTAGAATGTAAAAGGATTAAAACAACCTCTAACATAACGGACTATATTGGAGATATAGTAAAGTTTACAGAGAGAAAATATCTTAGTACAAGATTACCATTTGAGGGGCAAGTTGCATTTATTGAGAATACTAATTTAAGCGGGAGTAAGCTCATTCAAAATATTAATTTAAAGCTAAAAAAACATACTACAATTAATACAAAACAGTTTTTAGCATCGTATAAAGTGCATACTGATTTTGAAGACTCTTATTTATCTCAGCATTCAAGAAGCCAAACAAAAGAAGTTTTTTCTATTAACCACCTCCTCTTTGACTATTCAGATGTTCTTGTTTAGAAAAGTAGTAAAACAAGCTATTAAAAGCTAGATATAGTCTTTTAAATTAAATAATTATATTTGTTTAACATTAGATGTTTAAAAAAGCAGCTAAACATATCATCCCTTTGCTATTAGCAATAATGGTTTTCATTACCTCTGTGGGAATAGAAATCAATATGCATTATTGTAAAGACACATTAAGTAACTTTAGTTTTTATTCTAAAGCTAACGTGTGTAACCAAATGGATGAAGTAGCATCATCTAAAGGCTGTGAAAATGCTCCTGAAATCTCAGAAAGAGATTGTTGTTCTTCTGGAACTTTTTTCTATCAAAATGACGTTCTAACTCAACCGAGTTTAATTTTTGAAAATCTTGAGCAAGATTTTGCAGCTGTGCCTGCTTCAAGTATTTGTACAACACAGTTAACTATTGAGGGATTTCAGAATATACAATCTAAAAGTATAAACTCCCCGCCTTTACCAAACAAAGACTATCAGTCTTATTTTCAGGTTTTTCGTATTTGATAATTCATCTTTAAGAGTGCTAATGCACTACAACCTCAATTAACTATATCAATTTTTTGATATGGTAATAGTGCTATATGCTGCACTAATTTTTCACATACATTAATAAATCTAAAAAATGAAAAGAATAATTACAATAACTCTTGCACTACATATAGTGGCTAGTATTTCGGCACAAAAAACCGTAAAACTTAATATTGACAACTTATTAAAAGATAAAGCCTTTGCATATAACCAAGAAAGTCAAAATAATTTAAACAATGCTTTTAAGTTAACTAGGCTAGAGTACTATATTTCTAAAATAAGTATAACTCACGATGGAGGGCAAATAACAGAAGCCAAAGATGTTTACATTTTGGTTAACGCTTCAAATAATGTTGCAGCAGACTTAGGCTCATACAATATTACAAATATTGAAAACATTAAATTTTACATTGGTGTTAATGCCCCACAAAATAATCAAGACCCCACACAATGGCCTGGCGGACATCCATTAGCACCAAGATCACCATCTATGCATTGGGGGTGGACAGCAGGCTATCGCTTTGTTGCTATGGAAGGTAAAGGAGGTAGTTCATTAAACACCACTTTCGAGCTACACGCGTTAGGTAATAAATATTATTATCCTATACAAATACCAGTAACAGGAAAAGATGTTGGGGGTGAATTACATATAGACCTTAAAGCAGATTATACTAAGTCCATAGAAAATATTGATGTTTCTGGCGGAATATTAATTCATGGTGAAGATGGACCTACCATAAAATTACTTCAAAATTTTAGAGATTATGTTTTCTCTTCAGGTACTGGGGCTACTAATGTTTTAGCTAGTGTTAATACGCCCGTTTCGCCTAATGCTTTATCTATATATCCCAACCCTACAATAACAGGCACAATAAATATAGATATTATAGATAATAGCATAGATTATACAGGGGTAACGGTATCAGATATTACTGGTAAAGAAATAATAAGCACAAACATTAATAGTAACAGTACTAATCAAATACAATTATTAGAGAAAGGTATTTACTTGATTAGTTTAATGAATAATGAGCGCAGGCTTGTTACGAAAAAGCTAATTGTTCAATAATCCCTTTTTAGTAATGGGAAGCCAAAAAAATATAACAAAAATCGTAACTGCCTTATTGGTAGTAGTATTATTTGGGTGTAAAAAAGACTCCCCTGCTATTGCTGATAATGTAAGTGAAATTGATATACCCAAAGGTTTCCCTTTAATATCTTTTCCTGCTGATAATGCTTATAGCCAAAAGCGTTGGGAATTAGGAAAGCAATTATTTTATGACCCCATATTATCATCAGACTCAACAATAAGCTGTGCTACTTGCCACAAACCTGAATTAGCTTTTAGTGATGATGTTGCTTTTAGCGATGGTGTTAAAGAACGGAAAGGGACAAGAAACTCTCCTTCATTAGCTAATATAGCTTACCACCCATACTTTACTAGAGAAGGTGGTGTGCCTACTTTAGAAATGCAGGTTTTAGTGCCTATACAAGAGCATAATGAGTTTGATTTTAATATAGTACTTATTACAGAACGTTTGTTAAGAAGCGAACACTATGTAGCAATGAGCCAAGAGGCGTATAATCGACCTCCCGACCATTTTGTTACAGTGCGTGCACTTGCAACTTTTGAGCGTAGTTTACTAAGCGGTAATAGTGCATATGATAAATTAGCTTTCCAAAACCAGCCCACAGCCTTAACAGTACAGGAAAAAAAGGGTATGGATTTGTTTTTTAGTGATAAAACAAATTGCTCCAAATGCCATAGCGGGTTTAACTTTAGCAATTATGCTTTTGAGAATAACGGGTTATATGAAGTATATACAGACATAGGGCGAAAACGTTTAACAAATGAGGATAGAGATATAGCCTTGTTTAAAATTCCTAGTTTAAGAAATGTAGCACTTACCTCACCCTATATGCATGATGGCTCTTTGATAACACTTGAAGAAGTTATAGAACACTATAATACAGGTGGGAAAACAAATACCCAAAAAAGTAACTTGATTAAACCATTACAGCTTACTAATCCTGAAAAAGAACAGTTGGTAGCATTTTTAAAAAGCCTTACCGACTATGAATTTATAAACAATAAAAGATTTAGACCATGAAAATTAAATATATTTTAGTTTTTGCAGCCTGTCTTATACTTTCTGCATCATTGCAGAGCTGCAAAAAAGATAATCCTGATAGCTCTAATGGAGTGGAGTATGACAACACACCTTATGCATTAGACTATGGAACATTCCCTGCACCAGATATTGCAACAGATAACCCATTAACTGTGCAAGGGGTTAAATTAGGAAGAATGCTTTTTTATGAAAAGATGCTTTCTAAGGATGGTACGCAATCCTGTGCAAGTTGTCATAGACAAGAACACGCATTTACAGATACAACACGCTTTTCAATAGGTGTTAGAGGGTTAGAGGGGAAAAGACAAGCCATGACTATTTTTAATATGGCATGGCATACCAACGAGTTTTTTTGGGACGGACGGGCACACTTATTACGCGACCAGTCTTTACTGCCAATTCAAGATGAGTTGGAAATGGATGAAACACTGCCTAATGTAGTAGCTAAACTTAGCCAAAGCCAAACCTATAAAGACCAATTTATCAGAGCTTTTGGAAGTGATGAAGTTACCTCTGAAAAAATGTCTTTGGCAATGGAGCAGTTTATGAACTCTATCATTTCCAATCAATCTAAATACGATATGTATTTAGCTGGCAACGCACAGCTTACACCTGCTGAAGAAAGGGGTAGAGTATTGTACTTCAAAGAATACAACCCATTTTTTCCTGACTCATCTGGAGCCGATTGTGCTCATTGCCATGGCGGAGATAACTTTGAAAATGACATGTATATGAATAATGGATTGGAAGATGATGCCGGAGTTAAAGATATAGGGCGTGAAAATGTAACTAAAAACCCTGCTGATAAAGCTAAATTTAAAGTGCCAAGTCTAAGAAATATAGCTTTAACTGCGCCTTATATGAGCGATGGTAGGTTTAAAACCTTAGAAGAAGTGGTAGAACACTATAATAGCGGGCTTAAACAGTCTGCTACTTTAGACCCTGCTCTGCAACAAACTATAGATAAAGGCTTGCTGTTAGATGCACAAGAAAAAGCTGATTTAGTAGCTTTTCTAAAAACTCTAACCGATAATACTTTAGTAACAGACTCCAGATATTCGAATCCATTTTAATCATAAGTAATAGTTGTTTTATCTCTCCTGTTATTAGTAACAGGAGAGATTTTAATAAAACTAATTACAAAAAAACACCTCAATAATGGCATCAATTATAAATGTAAAAAATATGGTATGTCCAAGGTGCATTGATGCAGTTACCGATGTTATGAATAAAAATGCCATTGAGTTTTCCTCAATTCAATTGGGTGAAGTGAATTTGAAAAATGAGTTAACAAAAGACCAAAAAGAAAATTTACAAGAACAACTTTTATCCAAAGGTTTTGAGCTTTTGCAAGACAATAAGTCTAAACTCATAAGCAAAATAAAATCTATCATTGTTAATACCATTCACCATTCTGCCCAAGAATTAAACTTTAATTTCTCCACCTTACTAAGTGAAGAGTTACACCACGATTACAGTTACTTAAGTCGTTTATTCTCAGCCGTAGAGGGTATAACAATTGAGAAGTATATCCTTTCTCAAAAAGTAGAAAAAGTGAAAGAACTACTGTTTTATAACGAGTTTACCTTATCAGAAATAGCCTTTAAAATGAACTACAGCAGTGTCGCTCATCTTTCTGCACAATTCAAAAAAGAAACGGGAATGACCCCAACAGAATTTAAGCAACAAAGAAAGCCCCAACACCGTTCATTAGATTCTATTTAGTCAAAACATCGAAAAACAGTATCCTAATTCTGTAACATTTTCATAGTGCAATCATAAGACATTTGTAGTATGGAAAAACAATATACAATAACAGGAATGACCTGTAGTGGATGTGTTGCTAATGTAAAAAAGGCATTAGAGAGCATATCTAGCATCAATAGTGCTCAAATACAATTAACAGCACCTCAAGGGATACTTACTTTTGAAAATGAGATACCCGAAACTCAACTCCAACAAAAACTCAGCGCTATTGGAAACTACGCCATTAAAGAGCTAAAAAAAACACCAAAAGAAGAGGATAGTAGCGAGCTACCCAAAAAATCTCTTGCAACTTATAAGCCCTTAATTTTAATTGTTGTTTTTATAACAGCTATTAGTGGGCTTGCACAATATCCGTTCGAAGCATTCTCTGGAATGCTTTGGATGCGATACTTTATGGCAGGTTTTTTTATTGTGTTTGCATTTTTTAAACTGCTTAACATTAAAGGTTTTGCCAACTCATACCAAATGTATGATATTGTTGCCGCAAAGTGGAAGAATTGGGGCTACGTATATCCCTTTGTAGAACTAACCCTTGGTATTTTATACTTGCTAAATATTGCACCATTTAAGACCAACTTAGCTACTATTATAATTTTAGGGGTAAGTAGTATTGGTGTTATAAAAAGCAACATAGATAAGAAAAAAATTAAATGTGCCTGTTTGGGTGATGTTTTTAATCTACCTATGAGTACCGTTACTATAGTAGAAGATTTAACTATGGTGGCAATGGCACTGTTTATGCTTTTAGTAGTATAGAAACAAAATTTTAAAACAGAAAGTCAGAATTTTATAATAAAAACCAACGCTTTACTATATATCTTTGTCATTATTAATACGATAGATAGTATAAGCAATTTATAAAAATTGAAACAGTTTTCAGCCATATTACTCACATTGCTAATGTTCTTTACCAACATGAACATTACTTTAGCAACTCACTTTTGCGGTGATAAGGCTGTGGAGACTTCTTTTGTATTTAATAGTGAAGAAGTTGGTTGTGGAATGGAAGAAATGGAGAAAGAGTGTAACTCTACCTCTTCTCAATCTACAGTAAAACCAAAAGGTTGTTGTAAAAACGAGTACACACAAATCAGTACAGAAAACAGTCTTAATGTTCCTGTTTCACAAACAAGTCAGGTTCAAAACAATTTTATAATTGCTTTGGTACATGTTTTTAGTACCTCAACTCTATTCAGCACTTCTTTTAAGTCAAATTACAATTTATATTCTCCGCCTTTAGTACCGCAAGATATTCCTATTCTTGTGCAGTCTTTCCGTATCTAAAATAGCATAGTATCCTGTTTATGGCGCATTTCTACTTGTGCCTTTAGAGAATGTTATCACTCTCTATTTTTTACATTTCTCATTGTAACAATATGCTATGCTCAATAAAATTATACGTTACTTTCTGCACAATAAGTTAGTAACACTTTTAATTCTCCTGCTATTCATCGGGTGGGGCTTAATAACAGCTCCCTTCGGATGGAAAACAGGCGTATTGCCATCAGACCCTGTGGCGGTAGATGCAATTCCAGATATTGGTGAGAACCAACAGATTGTATTTACAAAATGGCAAGGTCGTTCTCCCCAAGATATTGAAGACCAAATTACTTATCCCTTAACCACTTCACTATTAGGTATTCCGGGTGTGAAATCCATTCGTAGCTCTTCAATATTCGGGTTCAGCAGTATCTATATAATTTTTAATGAAGATATTGAGTTTTACTGGTCGCGTTCACGCATTCTCGAAAAACTAAACTCATTACCATCAGGGTTATTGCCTAATGGCGTGCAGCCCTCATTAGGACCTGATGCCACTGCATTGGGGCAAGTATATTGGTACACCTTAGAAGGTAGAGATACTAACGGAAACCCAACGGGTGGTTGGGATTTACATGAAATACGAACTATTCAAGATTTCTATGTGAAGTATGGGCTAAATGCTGTTGAAGGTGTTTCAGAAGTAGCCTCAATAGGTGGGTTTGTACAAGAGTATCAGGTAGATGTGAACCCTGATGCCCTAAAAGTGTACGATATACCCTTGCATAAAGTGATGATGGCAGTAAAAAATGCCAATAAAGATGTTGGTGCAAAAACCATAGAAATAAATAAGGCAGAATACCTTGTAAGGGGTTTGGGCTATATAAAATCTGTAGAAGATTTAGAAAAAGCAGTAGTAGCTGTTAATGATAATGTACCCATACATATAAAAGATATTGGTGTGGTAACATTAGGACCTGCTACACGCAGGGGACTATTAGATAAAGAAGGTGCGGAAGTAGTAGGCGGAGTAGTAATTGCCAGATATGGCTCAAACCCATTACAGGTAATAAATAATATAAAAGATAAGATTGGCGAAATTTCTAAAGGATTGCCTAAGAAAACGCTTGCCAATGGTGTAGAAAGCCAGCTTACCATTGTTCCGTTTTATGACCGTACACAGCTTATTTATGAAACATTAGGCACCTTAGAAGAAGCCCTTTCTTTAGAGTTACTTATTACCCTATTAGTGGTTATAGTAATGGTGCTAAACCTAAGAGCATCAATACTTATTTCAAGCCTATTGCCCATTGCTGTGCTTATGGTTTTTATAGCCATGCGGTATTTTGGTATTGATGCTAATATTGTAGCATTATCAGGCATAGCCATTGCCATAGGTACAATGGTAGATTTAGGGATAATACTCTCTGAAAATATTATAAAACATACTGATGAAGCCCCACCCGGGCAAAAACTAATTGATACCGTTTACAAAGGAGCATCAGAGGTAAGCTCTGCTATAGTAACTGCTGTTGCCACAACTATTGTGAGCTTCATACCTGTATTTACGATGCAAGCTGCCGAAGGCAAGTTATTTAGACCTTTGGCATTTACCAAAACCTTTGCCTTAATAGCTGCCTTAGTAGTATCACTTTTAATTTTACCTACACTTGCCCATTGGCTGTTTGGCATTAAAATTAAAAAAGATGCAAAAGGTAAACTTATAAATGCGGTTCTTATTGTAGGTGGGCTTATTACCGCTATTTGGGCAAGTGTTTGGGGTGGTTTAACCCTAACGGCATTTGGACTTGCTTGGTTTATAACAGAATATAGCCCTAAGCAAAACTTTGTTACCCGTAATCTAGCATTAATTATTACGGTAGGTACAGTAACATGGCTATTAGCTAAATACTGGATGCCTTTAGGTGCCGGTGCTTCGTTATCACTCAACTTTATATTTGTTGCACTAATAGTAGCCACTATACTTTTCATGTTCTACCTGTTAGAGCGTTACTATACCCGCATTTTAAACTGGTGTTTAGCCAACAAAAAGAAGTTCCTTTTACTCCCTGCCTTTATCATAGTATGGGCGGCTATAGTATGGTTGGGTTTTAATACCATTTTTGGCTTTGTAGCCAAAGGGTTCGACACTATTAATGTAAACGTTCGCACCACAACAGTATGGTCGGGCTTGGCACATAAATTTCCCGGTATAGGTAAAGAGTTTATGCCTTCATTAGACGAAGGTAGTTTTCTACTCATGCCTACCTCTATGCCACATGCAGGTATTGAACAAAACAAACAAGTAGTGCAACAACTGGATATGCTTTTGGTAAACATACCCGAAGTAGAGTTGGCGGTGGGTAAAATGGGGCGTGTTGAGTCTGCTTTAGACCCTGCCCCCATCTCTATGTACGAGAATATTATTAATTATAAGCCAAAATATTTGGTGAACCAAAAAGGACATAGAGAACGATTTAAAGTAGATAGTGAAAATCGCTTTATTCTAAAAACGGGCGATACATTAACCAATGAAGAAGCCTTATTGCAGGGGGTTACCATAGATGAACTATTGCCTGATGATGACGGAGTATATTTTAGAAATTGGCGAAAACACATAAAATCTCCCGATGATATTTGGAACGAGATTATAAAAGTTACCAATATACCCGGTGTAACCTCCGCCCCTAAACTTCAGCCTATTGAAACAAGGTTGGTAATGCTGCAAACAGGCATGCGTGCACCAATGGGTATAAAAGTTTTCGGTCCTGATTTAAAAACCATCGAAGAGTTTGGGATGAAGCTGGAGGCTATTTTAAAAGAAGTTCCTTCAGTAAAACAAGAAGCTGTTTTTGCCGATAGAATTGTGGGCAAACCCTATATACACCTAAACATTAATAGAGATGCAATTGCCCGCTATGGAATTAGCGTAGAGAATGTACAGCAAACTATAGAAACCGCCATTGGTGGTATGAATATCTCATCAAGTGTTGAAGGCAGAGAGCGTTTCCCCATTCGCGTACGCTATCCTCGTGAGCTTCGCGACGACCCTCAAAAGCTGGAAAGGATATTTATGGCTACGCCTGTTGGTGTGCAAGTGCCACTGGGTGAGCTAGTAGATGTAGAGTATGTGAGAGGAGCGCAAATGATAAAAAGCGAGAATACATTTTTAACAGGTTATGTATTGTTAGACAAAAAAGAAGGGTATGCTGAGGTTGATGTGGTAGAAGAAGCACAGCGTTTCATTCAAGATAAAATAAATAAAGGTGATTTGGTTGTTCCTTCGGGAGTTAGTTATAAATTTTCAGGCAGCTACGAAAACCAAATTCGAGCTGAAAAGCGACTGTCTATAATAGTACCCTTAGTACTTATTATCATTTTCCTAATACTATACTTTCAATTCAAATCAGTAAGCACCTCACTTATGATTTTTACAGGTATTGCTATGGCATTTAGCGGTGCTTTTCTAATGCTTTGGTTTTATGGACAAGACTGGTTTTTAAACTTCTCTTTTTTTGGAAGTAATATGAGAGAGTTGTTCCAAATGCAAACCATAAATCTAAGTGTAGCGGTATGGGTAGGTTTTATAGCCTTGTTTGGTATAGCTACCGATGACGGTGTTTTGATGGGAACTTATCTAGACCAAAGTTTTGCAAAAAACAAAACAACCACCTTAACTCAAATAAGAGAAGCAGTGGTTATTGCAGGGCAGAGACGTATAAAACCTGCAATTATGACTTCCGCCACCACCATTATAGCTCTGCTACCCGTGCTTACCTCCACAGGGCGAGGTGCAGATATTATGATACCAATGGCAATACCTGCTTTTGGCGGTATGCTAATAGCATCAATCACCTACTTTATAGTGCCTGTATTGTATTGCCTAAGAGAAGAACGTAAACTAAAAAAATTACAGCAATGAGAATACTACAAATTATATTCATACTATTGCTTTTAGTAGTATCGGGTGTGCTAAATGCACAAATACCCGAAGGCTATCTTAAACAAGCGGCTGAAAATAACCCCAGATTAAAAGCAAAATATGCTGCTTTTGAAGCGGCAATGCAACGCGTAGCACAGGTAAATGCCTTACCAGACCCTACGCTTTCCTTCGGCTATTTTATCAGCCCTGTTGAAACAAGAGTAGGACCGCAACAAGCAAAAATAGGTCTCTCACAAATGTTTCCTTGGTTCGGTACATTGGCAGCACAAGAAAACCAAGCATCATTTATAGCAGAAGCTAAGTATCAAACATTTTTAAATGCTAAAAATGAGTTGTATTACAAAGTAAAGGCGGCTTGGTATCCGCTATACGAGTTAAACCGTGTGGTATTTCTTCAAAAAGAAAATAGAGAAATACTTGCCTCATATAAACAACTCTCTATTACGTCTTTTAAAAATGGTAAAGGGAGCATGGTAGACGTGGTGCGGGTAGATATAGGTATTGATAATATTGATACAGAAATAAAGCTGTTGGAAACCAAAAAGCAGCCCTTGCTAATTCATTTTAATCGCTTGCTTAACCGCCCTGACACAAGTGAAGTAGTTATTACAGACAGTTTACAAATAAGCGACTTAACGGCTAATTACAGAAAAGATAGTTTAATTCATAACCCAATTTTAAAAGCCTATGATTTCAAATTAAAATCGGCACAAGCACAGGCAGAAATAGCCTACAAGCAAGGCTTTCCAAAATTTGGCGTAGGCATAGACTACGTGATTGTGGGTGAGAGAAAGGATGTAAATATACCCGATAACGGTAAAAATGCTTTAATGCCTATGGTAAGCGTTAGTCTCCCCATTTTTAGAAAGAAATATAAGGCAGCAGAAAAAGAGGCACAACTAGTCCAAACGGCTATTACCGCTGAAAAAGAAGATTTTACAAACAACCTTGTTAGTGCTTATGAAATGGCTTGGTATGAGGTGGATAAAGCGAAACAATTAATAGAGTTATATACCAAACAAACCCTCAACACAAAACGAGCTATTACCCTTTTGCTAAGTGCATACAGCAATACGGGAAAAGACTTTGAAGAAATATTAAGAATGCAGCAAGAACTGCTTAAATATCAAATAGCAGAGGCTAACGCTATTTCAAGTTTTTATACTGCCTTAGCCCAATTGGATTATTTAACCGCAAAAAAAAATTAGTATGAAAGCTATAAATAAAACAACGCTTCTTATTGCTGCCATAACCTTAGCTATAGGTTTGGTTTTAGGTGGCTTAATTTTTAAAGAAAACGATACAGAAAGTGAACACCAACACAATAGTGAATCAGAGACTGTACAACAAACTTGGACGTGCTCTATGCACCCACAAATAAGAAAAAACGAAGAAGGACAATGCCCTATTTGCGGTATGGATTTAATACCTCTGAATAATGAAACGGCTGGCGATAACCCTATGGGGGTGAAAATGTCTCCAACGGCTATGCAACTGGCAAACATTCAAACTTCAGTTATCAAAACCCAAAAACCCGTGAAAGAAGTGCGGATGAACGGAAAAGTAAAAGCAGATGAGCGTTTGGTATACTCCCAATCATCACACATCCCCGGGAGGGTAGAAAAGCTACTAATAAACTTTACGGGAGAAAGTGTAAGCAAGGGGCAAATATTAGCATACTTATATTCTCCTGAACTGGTAACTGCACAAGAAGAATTATTTGAAGCGTACAAAATAAGAAAAAGCCAACTTACCCTTTTTGAGGCTGCAAAAGCAAAATTGATGAACTGGAAACTTACCGAAAAACAAGTTAATAATATACTTGAAACAGGGAAACCACAAAGTCAGTTTCCAGTAATGGCTGATGTATCTGGCGTAGTTCTAAACAAACGCGTTAATCTTGGTGATTATATCCAAAAAGGACAATCGCTGTTTGAGGTAGCCAATCTTAATAAAGTATGGATATTGTTTGATATTTATGAAAGCGATATACCTTGGGTTAAAATAGGCAATACCGTAAGTTTTACTGTACAATCACTACCCGGTGAAACCTTTAACGGAAAAATCACATTTATAGACCCAGTTATCAACCCCAATACTAGAGTGGCAACTGCCAGAGTGGAGATAAACAACAGCAATGGCAAGCTAAAGCCCGATATGTTTGTTACTGGAATTGCTCTAAGTACCATTAGTAATCAAAAAGAGGCGTTAATAGTTCCTAAATCAGCCGTAATGTGGACGGGAGAACGCTCTGTAGTTTATATAAAACATACTTCGGCAGCCGGCATCAGTTTTATGATGCGTGAAATTACTTTGGGGGCAGCTTTGGGCAATGGTTATGTGGTAGAAGAAGGGTTAGAAGAAGGCGAAGAAATAGCTACAAACGGTACATTTAGTATTGATGCTGCTGCACAACTGGCAGGCAAACCCAGTATGATGAACCCTGAAGGAGGCGCAGCCTCAATGGGGCATAATCACGGGAATATGTCAGCACCCAAAACCGCTTCATCACCTACAAAAGAAATATCTGTTGGTAATTCTGTTAAAACAGCATTAACGCCCCTATTCGACGATTATTTTCAATTAAAAGATGCTTTAGTAAAAGATGATTTTGAAAACAGTAAAAAATACGCCTCAACATTACTTAAAAAGCTCAATAAAATAAATATGAGCATATTTAAAGGTTCAGCCCACGATGCTTGGATGCAACAAAGTGGTGCATTAAAAAAAGCATTAGTAGCTATTGACAAGGAGAAAACTATTGAGGGGGTAAGAAAACACTTTATCTCGCTTTCAAACCAATTTATTCAGATGGCTAAAACATTCAACCCTCTAAATAGCAGGCTATACATACAACATTGCCCAATGGCAAACAACAATAAAGGTGCGGATTGGATAAGCAAGTCCAATGAAATTTTAAACCCCTACTTCGGTGCAAGTATGCTTACCTGTGGTGATGTAAAAGAAGAAATCAAATAACAATAAATAATTAAAAAAATGAAAACTGTAAAAATCGTATTAGTTAGTGTTTTAGCGCTATTAGGAAGCACTGTTTTCGCATCAAGTACACACTTTAGTGAAATGGGTGTAACACAAACCCTTGCAGAAACGGATACTTTTAAAGTGTATGGTAACTGTGGTATGTGCAAAGCAACCATCGAGGGTGCATTAAAAGATGTAAAGGGAATAGAAAAAGCAGAGTGGAATATAGAAGCAAAAATGATGTACGTAACCTATGATAAAAAGCTTATTAGCCTTGACGACATTAAGAAAAAAATTGCAGCGGTGGGATATGATACAGATAAGTTTAGAGCTTCTGATGAAACGTATGGAGACCTACCCGGCTGTTGCCAATATGAAAGACCTGAAAGTGAAACTAATAATAAAAAAGGAAATGAAAAATAAGAGTTTAATTTTAACAGCAGTAATTGTGGTACTTTCTTTAGCTATTGCAGCTTGTGAAAAGCCTCAAAAAGAAACAAAAGATCAGGCTGTCCATCAACATTCTGATGATTCTGGTCATAATCATTCAGCAGAATCTCATGACGAAGAAAAAAGCGATATTGAAGAAGAGAAAATAAGTACTTCACTCTCTAAAGAGCAAGCAAAAAATATACTTGCTAGCTATTTAGAGATAAAAGATGCTTTGGTGCAAACTGACGGGAATGCTGCAAGCAAGGCAGCAGAAAAATTAGTAAACGAATTAGGTGATACTAAAGACAAGTTCGCTGAAAAAATACGCTTTGATGCAGAGCATATATGGTCGACAAAAGATGCTGGACACCAAAGAGACCATTTTAATACACTATCCAAAAACGTGTATAGTTTAGTTAAGCATACTCAAGCAAATACAACTACCCTTTACCTACAAAGCTGCCCAATGGAAAAGAGTAATAAAGAAGCATTGTGGTTGAGTTTAGATAGCGGAATAAGAAACCCTTATTTCGGAGACCAGATGCTTAACTGTGGAAATACTAAGGACACCTTAAATTAAGAATTAATGAATATGTTTAAAGAAGAATTTAATAGTCTAGTGACAAATATATTAGGTATAGACGAAAAAGATATCACATCCGATGCTAAATTTATCGAAGACTTGGGGGCTGATTCACTAGATATGGTTGAGCTCTTTATGGGATTTGAAAATAAATTTAAAGTATCAATTCCTCAAGAAGATATGGAGTTAATTACGACCATTCGTGAAGCAGAAGATTATCTTAAAAATAGATTAAATGGTTAAAGTCAAATCCCAGAACTACTTTGTAACGTCTAAAAAACATTCAGTTTACCCAAAACAATATTTTTATGGAACATTCACACGAACACCATCATAATAAAGAAAACTCTAGTCACGGACATGAAGGACACAACCATCATAAAATGATGATTGATAATTTTAAAAAACGATTTTGGGTATCATCAGTATTATCTATTCCTGTGTTATTTCTCTCACCCATGATTCAAAGTTTCTTTGGGTTTGAGTTTGTATTTGCAGGCAGCCAATATATTCTTTTCGCACTCTCATCATTTGTATTCTTTTACGGCGGCTTTCCCTTTCTAAAAGGGTTGAAGGATGAACTAAAAAAAGGCTCTCCCGGCATGATGACTCTTATTGCCGTGGCTATTACAGTTGCCTATGGTTATAGCAGTGCTGTTGTTTTTGGGCTTGAAGGGAAAATGTTTTTTTGGGAATTAGTAACCCTTATAGACATTATGCTTATTGGGCATTGGATTGAAATGAAATCAGTACTGGGGGCTTCAAAAGCATTAGAGTTATTAGTAAGTATGATGCCATCAGAAGCCCACAAAGTAGAGGATGATACTGTTACTGATATAAAACTGGCTGAATTAAAGAAAGGCGATATTATTCTTATCAAGTCAGGAGAAAAAGTACCTGCCGATGGCATAATAATAGAGGGTGAAAGTTACTTAAATGAATCTATGCTAACGGGTGAGTCAAAACCTGTTAAAAAAGCTAAAGATGAAGAGGTAATAGGAGGAGCAATAAACGGTAATGGCTCATTAAAAGTAAAGGTAGAGCATACAGGTGAAGACAGTTATCTAAACAAAGTAATTACACTCGTTCAAGAAGCACAAAAAACAAAATCAAAAACGCAAAACTTAGCCAATAAAGCAGCAAAATGGCTTACTTATATAGCATTAATTGCAGGTATTGCAACACTAATAGTTTGGTTATCGCTAGGCTTTGAGTTTGTTTATGCATTAGAGCGAATGGTAACTGTTATGGTTATCTCTTGTCCCCACGCACTGGGGCTTGCCATACCCTTGGTAGTTGCTATTTCAACAGCTGTTTCGGCACAAAATGGCTTGCTTATCCGTAATCGTACAGCGTTTGAAAACTCAAGAAAAATCTCTGCCATCGTATTTGATAAAACAGGAACATTAACTAAAGGTGATTTTGGAGTTACTCGCTATGAAGCGGTTACGGAAAACCACACCAATGATGAAGTACTTCGCTTAGCAAGTGCTTTAGAACAAAGTTCAGAACACCCAATTGCTGTGGGAGTGCTAAAAAAGGTGAAACAACTCGACATTAAAATACCTAAAGCAGAAAATTTTAATTCCATTACAGGAAAAGGTGTTGAGGCTAAAGTAGAAGGGAAAAGCATTAAAGTAGTTAGTCCCGGTTATTTGAAAGATGAAAATATAGAGATTCCTAATAATGCCTATAACAATACTGCCGAAACGGTTGTTTTTGTAATTATTAATAATGTACTGGAGGGTTATATTGCACTTGCCGATGAAATCCGCCCCGAATCAAAAGAGGCAATTAAAAAGTTTAAAGCTAATAATATAAAAGTGTTAATGGCAACTGGAGACAATGAAACAGTAGCAAAAGCAGTAAGTGATGAGTTGGGGTTAGACGGTTACTACTCAGAGGTTTTACCTCACCAAAAAGTTGAAATTGTTAAAGAATTACAAGATAAGAGTAATTATGTAGCTATGACAGGCGATGGTGTCAATGATGCACCTGCTTTAGCACAAGCAGATATAGGTATAGCAGTTGGTTCAGGTACGGATGTAGCAGCTGAAACTGCTGATATTATTTTAGTGAACAGCAACCCAAAAGACATATTAAAACTGATTTTATTTGGCAAATCTACCTACAAAAAAATGATACAGAATTTGGTGTGGGCAACAGCCTATAATGCATTTGCTATTCCTTTAGCAGCAGGAGTTTTATATTCAACAGGGTTTGTTTTAGGACCTGCAATTGGTGCTGTATTTATGAGTTTAAGTACTATGATAGTAGCCATTAACGCTCAGTTATTGAAGAAACAAATAAAAACATAATTTTCTGTGCAAATCCTGTGCAAATGAAAAAAGCCTTTCAACAAATTAACGTTGAAAGGCTTGTATTTAAATGTGGGAGTAATAGGATTCGAACCTATGACCCCCTGCTTGTAAGGTATCATTCAAACATCTTCTCAACAGCATCATCCAATACGCTATCTTGAATAGAAGCCAAATACACAGCAGTGGTAGTCGTATCATTATGCCCCAACATTTGTGAAATAACGGGAATATCAATATTAGCAACATCCCTCGCATGAGTAGCCACACTATGCCGGGCAACATAAGAAGACAAACGTTGAGACTCAATACCCAAAATTTCAGCCAACTTTTTTAAATCCCTATTGTAACGAGCCATAGCATTTCTAATTCTATTAGACTGTTGTACACCACTCAAACCCTTAGAAGCAATTGGGAAAAGAAAATCATCCTTCTCTTTACCCTCAATAAACACCTTTAAAAGCACCTCCAAACGTTTAGATATTTTAACAGCATATAACCGCTTAGTCTTAGACCGCCTATAATAAACCTTTCCATCAGCAATATTATCAATAGTTAATAATGCCATATCATAAAAAGAAATACCCAACATGTAATAACTAACTAAAAACAATTCTCTTGCCCTTTGCAAAGGAACAGGCAGCTTAGACACATCAGCATTAAGTATTTTATCAAAATCATCCTTAACCAAAGCCCTCTTACGAGTTTTTAAAGACTTAATAGTATAATTTTCAAAAGGATTGAAACCTTCAGGAAGGGCACCACTCTTCCTATTAATATTAATCAGAGCACGTAATGCCCTTAACCTAACCCCTAAACCATTTAAAGAATTACCCTTAGCCTTGTACTCCGACTCGATATTAGAAAGCCATTTGAAATCAACCTTAGTAATAGGAATAGAAGAAGTATCACAATACTTCTCCAAAAACTGTTTTAAATCCTTATAAGTTCTTGCAGTACCATATCTCTTCTCCTTATTCATTTTATCAATATGAGCATCAATTAGAACATCAAGAGTAAGCTCAGACGATTTACTATCCAACTCCTTAGAAATAAGAGTCTTAATTTCAGTTAAAGAATGTAAATGTAACTTATTAGACTCAGAAAGATTTAAAAGAACCTTTTGTGAAACACCCAAATAGTGTTGGATATAATTATTGATACGGGCAGAATTAGGATAACTTTTAGCAGAAGCCTTAATCTTAGAATGTTTAAAGTCCCATTCCTTCTCAAGTAAATTAATATTAGTTTGTAAACTTGTAGTCTTTCTATTTACAGTAATACGCACAATAAGAGGGTAGGAGCCATTACCCTTTTTACGGCGGGTATCAAGTTGGAGATAAGCACTAAAACTCATACTCAAAAGTACGAATTAATTTGCAAACCATTTGCAAACAAATACCTTATTAATGAGATTTTATATGATATTGAAATTAATAAGACTCAATATAATCAATTGATAATCAATATATATTAGTTCGTATCAATTCATGTTATTACTGACTCATAATCAGGTGGTCCCTGGTTCGAGTCCAGGTGGGCCCACCCAGAAAATAAAAGCCTTTCAGCAATTTAATGTTGAAGGGCTTTTTTCGTTTGCACAACCAATATTGGATAGATTTATCGTATAAAGATAAATCAAAACTACTGTTTTACTCTAAAGGGTATACGAATTCTCAACTAGTATATATTGCAACTTTACCCTTTGTTGTAAGTATAAGTAAACATAAGTTTTTCATTTTCAAGTAAATTGTTATTTCAATATTTATATTGATTGACTTATAGAAGCTTAAAATCCAATAAAGCATTCTACCTTAAAAATAGTTATGTCATCAAGTTTAAGTTATTAAAATATCTGTACCCTAAGTGTATTAAGAAAGCATTGTCAGTGTTTACACATCGGTGTTCTCACATTATTTTTTTGTCGCTTTTTTGCACACTTTACACATGCATTTTCAAATTTTTATACGAAATCTCGTTTTCAATAAAAAGTATTAAGTTATTGATAATGAGCATTCTATTTTTTCGTTCGTCGAAATTATACTTTCTAGCATTTGCCCTGACGTAAATCAGACATTTCTACTTAGACAATTAAGTAACTTATAGGGATTAATTAAAGGTAGAATTAATAAAATGAGAGATTTAACACATCAAAATCCTCTTATGAGAGGTCTTGCATTTTTTAGGATAAAAGTGCAATGGAAGTCTTTTTACGTAGAGCGCCTAAAAACGCTTTTCTTTGGTATTTTTATTTTTTCAGGAATGGTTTTAATGGCACAACCACTTAGTGGAGTAAAGACCATTAATCCATCGGGTATAGGCCCAAATAATTATACCTCATTCACAGCGGCTGTTAACGACCTGGTTTCAAAAGGTGTTAATGGTCCTGTTCTCTTTCAAGTAGCGGCAGGCACATATAATGGGCAAGTAAATATACCTGCTATAAGTGGTGCCAATGCAACCAATACCATTACATTTGATGGAGGCTTTGGAAATGCAGCTACAAGGATTTTAACACGTGCTGCAACATCAGTTACAAACGCTTATGTAGTCCGTTTTAGTAGTGCCAGATATGTCCGCCTGAAAAACCTGACTATTAAAAATACAGGCACATCAGCGGGTTTGGGTGTACATATTTATGGAACAACTAATCACTGTGCTATTATAAGGTGTAATATTTATGTAGATAGTACATCATCAAGCAGAAATTTTAAAGCTATACAAATGACCAATAGTACTAGCAGTAGTGATGGCTCATTATGTGGAGGCTCAAACTCAAGGCCATATAATATTACTATTGATAGTAATGATATAGTTGGGGGACATTTTGGGTTTTATGGTACATCAACTTACAATAGTACTTCAACACGGCACATACTCTTTATGCGTGCTAATACTGTAAGAAAAGCGTATCAAAGTGGTATAGGTATTTCTAATGTACGTGGGTACCAAATTAATTATAACTATATAGATATGAGAACCACCAATAACAACAATTATGGTTTCTCACATTGTAATGGAGGTACTAGTGGTAGTCAGCGGTATGATATTATAGGTAACACTTTTGTAAACTGTGGAGCTTATGGTATTTATGCTCTTTCTAGAAACAATAATGGCCAACGTGGCAGGATGTGGAATAACTTTTTTAGAGGAAATTGGCGAAGTACAAGCGCAAGAGCTTTTAATTTAAGTAATGATAGAAATTTTGATATATGGGCAAACACAATTGTTATGCAAAATGATTTAACAACTAATGGTGCCGGTATATACATTACACCCGCAAACAGCGGTTCTAATAATATTACAAATAATAACATTATACTTTCGGGCAATAACAGTAGTGGTTATACGGTTTATTCGGAGTCGAACTGTATAAGTGGAGCAGATTATAATAATTACTATAAAGCTAATGACCAACCCGGCGAGTTTTTAAGTGTTATAAATGGTACACCACTTACAGGTGCAAACTATAAAGGGTTTAACGGTTTTGACGATAACTCGTTTAGTGAAGACCCTTCTCTAGTATCAGCAACAGACCCACGCCCTAACTCTATTTGTTTAAAGGGAACCTTTCAATCGGCCTTGGCAATGGATATTAATGGGATTAACCGGGTAAACCCTCCTACAATTGGGGCTGCAGAATCTGCAGGTGGTATAAGTCTTGATGCAGAAGTAACTGCTTTTGTAAAACCTGTTTTTCCGGTAAGCTCAGGTAATAACGATTTTGAGGTTACTATTAAAAATAAAGGTCTTACAACGCTTACTTCTCTTACAGTTTCAATAAACCTAGGAACTACTACAAGAACTATTAACTGGACAGGAAGTCTTTTATCGTGCCAAGAAACAAATGTTCTATTTAGTGGCAGTAACCAATTAAATGTTGGCCCGGGCAAAAATTCTGTTATGGCTTATATATCAGACCCTAATGGAAACACAGACTTAAATAAAGGTAATGACACCATCAAAGCAGATTTTTGTTCTCCCTTTAGCGCCGGCACTTATACAATTGACCCAAATGGCTCAGGACCAACAAACTATAAAAGTTTTACGGAAGTAAGTGAAATACTAAACTGTGGTGGTATTAGCGGAGCAGTAGTTTTTGATGTAGCTGCTGCCACATTTACTGAAAAGCTGGATATTTTATTTGTTAAAGGTGCATCAGCAACTAATACTATTACTTTTGAGGGGGCAGGTGTCGGCTCTAGTATATTGGTTCATCCTCCTGCCACTAATAGTGCTTTGGTAAATATTTTAGGTACACCTTATGTTACTGTAAAAGATATGACTTTGAGGCTAACCAACAACACCAATATGGCAGCTGTTAGAATTGCCCTTAAGTCAAACTTCGCCACTATACAAAATAATAGTATAGAGTTTTCAGCCGCCGGTTTCAATACTTTTGGGGTTACTTTTGGAAGCAACAGTGCTTCTAATGCCGGAAATGAATCTACAGGGTCATTAATAGAAAACAATACATTTAACAATGCAAGTTATGGAGTGCAGCTAAGAAGTTCTATTAACACAAATAGCAGCTCAAAAATCACAATACGAAACAACACGTTTACCAACGTGCTACAATATGGTGTATACATGAATGCTGTTACAGAGATTGATATTGATAAAAATACATTCTCATTTAATAATATTAATGCCGTTGGTGTATACTCTGTTAGAGGTTTAACCAATAAAATACGCAATAACACAATTAGAAACTCAGGGCGTCGTGGTATTTATCTGCTTATTGATAACAATATTGAAGTATATAATAACATGCTTGCCAACTTCACATCTAATAGCGACCAAACCTATGGTGGCATTGAATTGATAAGCACCAATGGAATTGACGTATACCATAATACTGTTTATTTTAACCCTGTTACTACTGGTACTTCAAGAAATAGAGCGGCATTATATTTAAATAATGCAGACAATTCTGATGTAAGAAGTAATATACTTATTTATGATGGTGCAAGTACACGTGGTGTAGCTGTTTATAGAAGTACTTCAAGTACCGGTGTAACTTTAGATAATAACCAGTATTTATCATCAGCTGATATGTATACTGAAGATTATTCTACTTTTTACAAATCTTTAAACGATTGGAAAGCATTTTCACCTACATGGAATATAGATTCAAAAGAAGAAAAACCTCTATTTGTTAGTACTGACCCTGCTACAATGGATCTTCATTTAACATCAAGCTACGATGCTCCTATTGGTGCTTCCGGCTTAGGAATTGATTTTGATATTGATGGAGATGTACGTTGTAAAGGAAATGAAACAATAGGTGCAGACCAAAGTTCATTCCCACAATTAGCACCAACATCTGACTTTGTATTTGCTGATTCAATATATATTGAATCAGGAACTCGCATTGTTAATACTTCAAAGGGTGATCCTTCCAGATATACATATCAGTGGTATATAGATGGTATTGCTGATGCTACTACACGCGACCTGGACTATACATTTAATAATAATACTAATTATGATGTTTCATTAATTGTTACAGGTTGTGCCGGTAAAGATAGTATAGGTAAAACTATAACAGTATTGTCGCCTACAGTTACTCCAATATCAGACTTTGTAGCAGATAAGCAGGTTGTTAACTTATTTGAACCTGTAAATTTACGCGACTTATCTAAATTTGGCGCCTCACAATGGGAATGGTCGGCAGCACCTTCTTTTGATGCAATTTTCACAAATAATATAGCCCAACATCCTTCAGTATTCTTTAGTGAGCCGGGATTTTATGACATCTGTCTGTCTACAGATAACCTACAGGGAAAGGGAAGAGATACTTGTAAAAACTCTTACATATTTGTTAAAGAAGACTTTAATATGTGCTCTAATGGCACTAATTCATCAACTACTAATAGGTTTGGTAGGTTGTATGATGATGGAGGCCCTAGCGCCAATTATAGTACTAACCGTAATTGTAACTACCTAATAGACCCATGTGCTTCATCTATAACTCTTACCTTTACACAATTTGATTTAGGTACGGGTGATGTTTTACGTATTTATAATGGTACTGATGCTACAGCCCCGTTAATCGGTTCATACAATAACAGCTCTGGTATACCGGGGGGATTGTCAGGTATTACTGCATCATCAGGAAAAATGTTTATCAATTGGGTTTCAAATGGCTCAAGTGTAAGTCAAGGTTTTGCTGCAGAGTGGACTTCTGTTGCAGATAATACGCCTGCACCGCAAGCAAACTTTACTAATGATGACAGTTTATATGTTGATGAAGTTATTAAATTTACTAGTTCATCAGTAGGTTCAGGTCTAAGCTATGCATGGGACTTTGACCCACCGTTCGAAATATCAGGTAATGAGGGTGGTGATAAAGACTTTGACACATATTCATATAATACATCAGGCACTTATGATGTTAGACTTAGGGTAAGAAACTGTGCAGGTTCAAGCACTGTAACTAAAACTATAACTATTTTAAACCCAAGTTCGGCACCGGTTGTTGACTTTGCTGCAGATAGAACATTAGCACCCGTTATGGGAGTTGTTGAACTAACTAGCAAAACTACACAAGGACCATTAAATTACAGATGGGAGATTACGCCTAACTCTGGCGTAACTATTACACCTAGTACTACCAGTAGAGATATTAAAGCTACTTTTATGTTACCCGGTTTATATACCGTGAAACTTGTTGCAGAAAATGGAATTGGTGAAGATAGTATTACTAAAACATCTTATATTAATATTTATGACTATTGCGACCCTGGTGTAGCTTCAAGCGATGGTAAAATTGGTATATCAAACGTTAAATTTGGTTCTATTGATAATACAACCTCATCAGGAGCTTCAAAATATACAAACTATCTTAATACCAGCTTGGTAACAACTGTTATTAAAGGGGCAACATACCCTATTAGTATAGCAAGAACTAACAATATTGACAGGATGAATCGCAAAGTATGGATTGACTGGAATATTGACGGTGATTTTGACGATGCAGGTGAATTAGTAGCTTCAGAATCAGCTACCAAAAATCTGGTATTTAATGGAAATATTACTATACCTACTACTGCTACAGAAGGGTTTACACGTATGAGAGTTGGAGTAAGTTTTGATAACGACCCCAACCTTCCTTGCGGATTAAACCCTGTTGGGGAGTTTGAGGATTACTCAATACAAGTTATAGCAGACGGTATAGCACCTGTAATAACTCTTAATGGTCCCGCTAAAACTAGTATAGAGCAGTGGTATCAGTATGTAGACCAAGGTGCTACAGCTTCTGATAATATTAATGGAAATATTACATCATCAGTAATAACATCAAGTAATGTTGACTCCACAACAGTAGGGCTTTATAAAGTAACTTACGAAGTAACCGATGCTGCAGGAAACAAAACTACTGTGGTTAGGGATGTTGAGGTAACACCTGATGTTACTGCACCTGAATTAACTCTTGTGGGTAGTGCTTCAGTTACCCATACTGTTAAAACACCTTATGTTGATGCGGGTGCTACTGCAACTGACTATTTCAACCGCAGTTTCACATCATCAATAATATCTACATCAACAGTTGATGAAAATATTGTAGGCGTATATACAGTGGTATATGAAGTTGTAGATTTAGCGGGTAATAAAGACAGTATTACCAGAACAGTAAACGTAATAGATGATGTTGCCCCTATTATTAATAAAACAGGAGATACAGTATTTGTTGAAGTTAACTCTCCTTATGTTGAACCGGGTGTAACTGCAACAGATAATTATGATTTAGCCGTTAACGTTGTTTCTGGCGCCGTTAATACCAATATAACGGGTACATATCTCTTAGACTATACTGCTACTGATACTGCAGGGAATATAGCTACTGAAAGTCGTGTGGTAATTGTGCGCGACACTCAAATTCCCGTAATAACTATTAATGGTTTAGATACCGTAATTGTTGATGTGTTTAATAATTATACCGATTTAGGAGCAACTGTAACGGATAATTACTGCACGGGTTTAGTTGCAACAACAGCTACTGTAGTAAATACCAATAAACTGGGTGATTATTTATTATCGTACGATGTAACCGATTGTGAGGGGAATGTAGCTGTTACTAAAACAAGGTTAGTTCGTGTTGTTGACCGTGTAGCCCCTATATTACAATTAAAAGGGTTTGCAACAACTAATAAAGTTATGCGTTGGAGAACGTATACAGATTCTGGTGTAACCTATAGCGATAATTACTATACTATTGCAGAGTTAACACCTAATCTAAAAGTAACATCTAACGTTAATACGCTGCAAGAAGGACTATATGAGTATTGCTATGATTTAACCGACCCTTCAGGCAATATTGCACAACGCGTATGCCGTACTGTTGAGGTTGTAGCAAATACTACAGGACTTCCGGACAATTATCTTGAATCTAAAGTAAACGTTTACCCTAACCCAACTCGAGGTCAGTTAAACGTTGAAGTTAATTTTGAACAATATAGAGAGGTGAAAATAAGTATAGTAAATGTTTTGGGCGAAGTTGTATTGGATGTTCAGCCTCAAACTGTTGCTAAAAATAATTTCAACCTTGATTTAAGCTCGTTTGCAGCAGGATTATATGTTGTTCGCATCGAGTCAGAAGGTGCAACACTAGTTGAGAAGGTTAATCTCTTACATTAATATCAATCGCAAGTCATACTATCCAAAGCTCACCTAACTAAGGTGAGCTTTTTTATTTGGAGCAGCCACTCTTGGCTAACCTGAAGTATTTATGTTCTTGATTTATCATCTTTAGAGCATAATTGCATACACTAGCCAAAACTTTGTAAATAATATGTACTTGTTTGGGGAGCCTGTATTCTACAAGAAAAAACAAAAAAAGATAGGTTTTTAAATATTTAAAGCTTTGTAACGATTTTTTAAACGATTTATTGCGCTCTCAATGTTATTAAATTGTTAAATTTTAAAACCATTAGTTTTATTGTTTAAATATAAATTTTTTTGCTTTTTACTTATTTTTATATTATGAATGTCATTTTAATATAAAAATATAGTGATATAGTCGGTTTTGGCAGGTTCTCTCAAAAGATAATTGTACTTTTGTAGTTTAAGTTTAATAATATTCACTTATTAATGTAAGTATTGTTACTAAATTTACTTAAGGTAGGTTCTCATTTTACAAAAAACATTTTAAAACTATTATGAAAAAGCTTTTTCAAGTAGTAGCACTAACGGCTATCGGCTTAGTGGCTACTTTGTCTGCAAGCGGACAAACTAATTCCGTCGAACTCAAAAATGGCGGGGGTTCGTTAATAAGTTCCCACAATTCTATTTCGGCAGCTATAGCAGCAATTCCAGGAACCATTTCGCAAGCCTATGTTATAGAAATAACAGGAACGTATACCGGGGCTAATGAAACTTATCCTGTTACCTTTGAAGATATAACAGGAGCAAGTGCAACCAATACCATCACACTTCGCCCTGCAACGGGGGTTACAAATGCAGAAATAGACCGGGGTTCTACAGGTATAGCAGTTGAACTTGATGATGCTGATTATATTATTATTGATGGAAGACCCGGGGGTACAGGTACAGCTGGTGAGTTAACCATTTCACAAAAAAGTACGGGTACTAGTACTACTTTGCAATTTATTAACGGAGCTACTCATAATGTTGTTCGCTACTGCAAAATTTTTAACGGTTCAACTACAAGTGCTGGTAGAGGAATTTACTTTAATAATTCAACATCTAATCCATCAGGTAATTCTGATAACTTAATAGAGCACTGTGAGGTTGAAGGCGGCAGATACGGAATTAATAGTGATGCGGGGAGTAATAACTTTAACGAGCGTAATAAAATTTATGGTACAAGTGTATATAACAACTACTTCGCTGGCTTTTGGATAGAGTCTGGTACAGGAAGTATTGAAATTGACTCATGCCGTATATATCATGAGCCGAACTTTAAATCTACTACAGGTCCTTTCGGTATCTTATTCGATGGGCAAACGGACACTGCTAAAGTAACCAGAAATAAAATATACGATTTAGATATAACAGGTACTAGTGATATTGTTGGTATTAGTGTGCGCTCTGTTAGTGGTACTAACCTAACATACATAGTAAATAACTTCATATCTCTTACTAAGTCAAACAGAAGTGACGATGTATTTGGTATAGATTACGGCGGGTCTGGAGCTACAAACGGGCAAGTATATTTTAATACTATTAAGATAGGCGGAACATTAACTTCAGGTGGTTCAAGCGGAGATGCTGTTTCCGCTGCATTTTATAAAGATGCTTCAAGCTCATCAGCCTCATTCGATATAAAAAACAACATTTTTATTAACGACCGTAGCGGTGGAAATACAGGCGTACAACATCCTGCTATGGCTGTTACAAATACTAATGGAACTATAACACAAGACTATAATGTATTTAATTCTTCTACTACAGACTTAACACGTTGGGGAACAACAGCCACTACCACTATTGCAGACCATATATTAGCAGTTCCAACGGGAAACAGTTTAAATTCAAATAGCACTACAGTAAATTTAGTTTCTAATACCGATTTACATGTAACAGGAGCATCTTTAGGAGACTTTGACTTAAAGGCTACGCCAATATTAGCAGTTACTAATGATATTGATAATAACCCTCGTGGTAGTGTTACATATCGCGGAGCCGATGATGACCTGGCTAACCCAATAGTAGGAAAGAAAAACGAAATTGGTGTTGTTAGTATTGATGAGCCTTTTACAGGTAGCTGCGGAGCTACACAATCTGTTAAAGCAACTGTAAGAAACTTTGGTGTTAACCAAGTAGATACTTTCACAGTCAATTGGTCTATAAACGGTACATTGCAAACCCCAATAGTTTCGTATGCTGTTTTAGATACCGCTTTAGGGAACGGAAGCATTACAGCTCAAGTTACTTTAGGTACTTTTACCGCTACTGCAGGTACTACCTATGACATTAAGGTTTGGACTAGTTTGCCAAATAACTTAGTTGATACGGATAACTCTAATGACTCTACTCAGGATGACTTTAAACAAGGTTTAGCCGCAGGTACTTATACTATTGGCGGTGCTACTCCTGATTTTGCTACATTAAACGATGCGGTTACAGAGCTAAATAATTTTGGTATTTGCGGCGCTGTTGTTTTTGATATTCGCACAGGTACATATAACGAGCGTTTTACACTTAATGAAATTGCAGGTGCATCAGCAACCAATACTATCACTTTTAGGAGTGAAACAGGTATTAAAACAGATGTAGTAATAAGCGAAGCAGCTGCATCTTCAACGGCCAACAACTTTGTTATATTGTTAGATGGGGCAGACCATATTATAATAGAAAACCTAACTATTGAGCGCTCCGGTACAGGAACTTCGTCTAGAGTAATCAGTTTAGATGGAGATATTGAGAATGTCTCTATACATGATAATATTATTCGTGGTCCTTCTAATACCAGCACAAATACCAATGGTTCGCGTTCAAATATTTATGCAGGTTCTAACACAAAAACCAAAGACTTGGTTATATATAATAACCAACTAGAAAATAACTCAATTGGAGTTTGGTTAGATATAGGTACAAGCAATAAGTCAACCGGAACTAAAATATATAGCAATACTATAACACCAAACTATGGTGGTATTTATGTAGAGAACCAATACTATCCTGAGATTTATAAAAATAAAGTAACCAGAATAGACCAAACTATAAATGTTGACTTTTTTGGTATAAGCTTAAACATTGTTGATAGTGCATACCTGGTATCACAAAACGAAGTAGCCTCAAACAGAGGCTATGGAATACGTTTACGTACTTGTGCAGGGTATGCGGGTAAAGAAGGCTTAGTAATAAATAACTTGGTTACTATGAATTATGAAGGCTCTTCAAACGTGTATGGTATAACATCGGAAACCAGAGGTTCTTACCAATTGTTTGCTCATAATACATCTTTACTAAACGTAAATTATACAAGCAGTTCTTCAACAAGAAATGGAGCAAGAGCCTTCTATATGCCTACTAATACTTCAAACAGGTTTAGCGATATAAGGGTGTTAAATAACATTTTTTACAGCACCATAGATGGTGTTGCCGCTTGGTTTGTGAACAATGCTATTGGCGGTGTAACAGAGCTAGACTATAACCTATATTATGCTACCGCGCCTGAAATTACTTATATATCTGCTTATATGGCAAGCTTTGCAGACCATAAAACAACATCAGGCAAAGACGATAACTCTTACAACCAAACGCTAACCTTTGCGGGTAAAGCAAATGCTCGCTTATCGTTTATGCAAAGATTTGCCTTTGGTAGAAACGATCTTAATATAACAGAAGATGTTAATGGAGACCCTCGCTGTGTACCATTACCTACTGTTGGTGCAGATGAGTATAATGCAGGAACATCATTGCCCGTATCTTTGTTTAAAGGTCCAAGCAACCCTGTAACTAATGATAGAGCTTATTTCTTGTTTGACGGTAATATCAATCAAATTGCTGTTTATAAGTGGTATGTAAATAATACACTTGAAAGCGAAGGGCTTAACTTAACATATACCTTCCCTGCAACAGGGAGTTATGATGTTAAACTGGTAGTAGAAAACTGTAACGGTAAAGACAGCACCTCTATTAGCTACACAATAAATGACCCTACGGTGGCTCCTGTAGCTGATTTTTCTGTAGATAAAAATCAAATTTTTGTAAATGAATCAGTACAGCTTAGAGACTTATCTTCAAACGGGGCTACATCATGGGCTTGGACGGTTACACCCAATAATTTTGGGCAAGTAATTTTTTCTGATGCTACAGAAAAAGACCCAACTGTTCTTATAACTGAACCCGGTGAGTATGAAGTTTGCCTTACTGCAACCAATGCAATAGGAAGTAGTGCACAACTTTGCCGTACTGCTTATGTTAAGGTATCGCCACAAATAAGTATGTGTAATGAAACCACCAGCACTTTTGGTAGCGGTAAACTTTTTGATGATGGAGGACCTTTAAGTAACTATGGCGCCAACAAAAACTGTACATTCTTTATAAACCCATGTGCTTCTGAAGTTACTCTTAAATTTAATGAGTGGACTCCAACCGATGCTGATGATAAATTAAGCATTTACGATGGTGATAAGGCAGACCCTAGTAAACTAATAGCTACAATTACAGGAGGAATGACTAACCCCGGTGGTACAACAGGCTTCACATCAAAATCAGGAAGAATGTGGCTAGTTTGGGAAACAGATGGGTTTACTCAAAACGCAGGTTTTGAAGCTGAATGGTCTAGCGTACCCACATCAGTAAATGCTACAATAGCTGGTTTTTCTATTCCCGATACACTATTTGTTAACTCACCTGCTACATTTACAAATACATCTAGCGGAGACGGGCTTACCTTCATCTGGGATTTTGACTCTCCAAATGTTGTAGGAGATAATGACAACGAGTTTGATAAAGAAAACCCAACAAAAACGTATACATCTACCGGTACATACCAAGTAGAATTAGAATCTACCAACTGCTTAGGTACAGATGTTGCAAGTAAAAGTGTTGTAGTTGTTGCCCCAACTGTAGCTCCAACTCCAGTGGACTTCACAGCATCTTTAGTAAAAGCAAATGTTAACGAGGTAGTTCGTTTAACAGATATTAGCGGAAACGGACCTACGAGTTGGAATTGGGAAATAACTCCAAGCAACGGAGTTATCTTTTTAGACCCTGCTACCAGTCCTAACCCAAGAGTATCATTCTCTTTTGGAGGCAACTATACAGTTAAGTTAATAGTTTCTAATGCTATTGGCTCTGACTCTACTGAGAAAACAAGTTACATAGAAGTATTAGCATATTGCCAGCCTAATATTGCTATTGTAAATACAGATATAACTATTCGTAGAGTGGTATTTGAAGGTATAGACCAGTCTTCTAGCTTTGGTGTATCTAAGTACAACGACTTTACCAATAACAGCCAAGTTGGACAAGCTGCGAAAGGGCGAACCTACCCTATTAGCATTGAAAGGAACACTAATAACGAAACAGTAAATTTTGCTGTTTGGATTGACTTTAACCAAGATGGAGACTTTACTGATTCTAATGAAAGAGTGTTGTTTGATAGTGCCTCTACGGCTCAAATCTTATCAGGGAGTATTAGTATTCCTAGCAAAGCATTATTAGGAGAAACTAGAATGCGTGTGGCTGTTTCTAAAGGAGACTTAACTACACCTGCTTGTGGGCCTGTAGTTGTTGGTGAGTATGAAGACTATAAGGTAAACATTAAAGGTGATGACTTGGCACCGGTAATAACTATAATAGGTGCTGCTACACAAACGGTGGAGCAGGGCTTTAGTTATAACGATTCCGGGGCTACTGCTTTTGATAATGTAGACGGAAACATAAGCTCTAAAATAGTAGTAACAGGTAGTGTAGATAGTTCGGCAATAGGTAACTATACAATAACATATACTGTTACAGACTCAGCTGGTAATACAACTACGGCACAGCGTAGGGTTATTGTTACACCTGATGTAACTAAACCGGTTCTAACTCGTTTAGGAGCCGATACAGTAAGAATAGATGTGTTTACCAGCTATACAGATGCCGGAGCAACAGCCATAGATAACCCTGTTGGTGTAAGCCTAACAAATAACATAATAGTAACAGGTAGTGTAGATACTGCTAAAATAGGTACGTATGTACTAAACTATACTGTAACCGATGCAGCCGGAAATACTGCATCAGTACAACGTGTTATTATAGTTAGTGATAATACAAAACCTGTAATTGCTTTAAATGGTAATACAACTATAACACACGATGTAAATACTCCTTATATAGATGGAGGTGCTGTTGTTACAGACAACTACGATAACTCTATAGTATATACTGTTACAGGTACAGTTGATATTAATGTATTAGGAAGCTATACACTGGTATACAAAGCTACTGATGCATCTGGTAATGTTGCAGACTCTGTTGTGAGAGCGGTAAATGTGGTAGATAGAATAGGACCTACAATTACATTGGTTGGTAACGATATAGTTAACCTTGCACGTTGGCAAAATTATACTGATGAAGGTTATACCCTAAGTGACAATTTTTACGATAGTACACAAATAACAGTTGATGTTTTAGGTACTTGGGTAAACTCATTGGCAGAAGGGTCTTTCTTTATTCAGTATAGAGCCACTGACCCATCAGGAAACATAACCTTAAGCGCTAAGCGCTTTATTGATGTGCGTGGTACTAATTCTATAACAGGAGTAGATGCCCAAATTGCAAATATTTATCCTAACCCAAGCAATGGTAGTTTTGTAATAGAAAGTAGCAAAGCATTTAATGCTAATACACATATTACAGTTACCAATACTTTAGGGGCAAGAGTTTTTGAAGCTAAGCCCACACTGGGTAGTAATAAAGTAAGCGTTAATCTGCAAGGTACTTCGGCAGGTATTTATTTTGTAAATATTAGCAACGGAGATAAAACAGAAACCACAAAAATTGTAATTAGATAATACTATAATTTTTTAATATTTAAAAAGTCCATTAGCATTTATGCTAATGGACTTTTTTGTTTACACTAATCATCATAAAAACTATCACTAAAACGCAAAAAATTTTCACTCAAGAGTATTTTCGTCGAAAACTTCTTGTTTAAATCTATGCAGCTTGTTAATTTCAACTTAGCTATTAAGTGCACTATATGGCTATCAATTAATAAATTAAAAAACTATCGAAATGAAAAAACAAATTTTAAAAACGATTCTCTGTTTAGCAGTTCTTTTTGGGGTATCAAAATTCTCACAAGCCCAAAGTCGCACTTGTGACCCAGTATTAGACCCTGACTACTGTACTGATCAATGTATGATTGTTGACGAAATAACCAATAATACAAACTGTAATTTAGATTTTTTGTGGCTGTATCAAGGGTCTTCTTGTGCAACTTCCATTGGAGCGGGTTCTGTTACTGGCCCCGGAAACGTACCAACGCCAGCTTTTCCGTGGGGGCCAGCTTGCAGAAAATTCTGCGATGATCCATGTGAGTGTCCAACAGGCTTTTGGCTCGTTGACCCTAATGACCCAACAAAGCAGCTTAATCCTTGGAATGCAGATTGGTCGTCTCCCTCAGGAACAGTTATCGAATATTGCTTGGGACCTTGTTCTTCTTGTGGTACAGGAACATTAAAAGTTACAATGACCGTTGTTAATCCTGGCAGAGCAAAATTTAAGGTTGAATGTAAAACCTCTTGCCCTTAATCTAATAATTTTAGTATTTTTGATATACTTTGGGAAGAGCAATATCTATATTAATTATAATTTTTTGTACTACTGTAACTCTCCTTGCTCAAAAGGAGGCTAATAATTGGTATTTTGGAACCAAAGCAGGGGTAAGCTTTAACCAAGAGCCACCGGTAGCACTTCTTGATTCAAGGATAAATACGATAGAAGGTAGTGCAAGTATTAGTGATGATAATGGGAGTTTATTGTTTTACACTGATGGGATAACTGTTTGGAATAAGAATCATGATACCATGATAAATGGTTACGGGCTGCATGGAGACAATAGTAGCGTTCATTCAGCCCTAATTGTAAAAAAACCTAACAGCAGTAGATATTACTACGTTTTTACTTCTGATCAGCCAAAAAGCTATGCCTCTCCTTCTTATGGCATAAACTACTCTGTAATTGATATAAAAAAAAACTTAGGGAAAGGAGAAGTAATTTCGAAAAATAATCAATTATTAGATAATTCTACAGAGAGACTTGCTGCAACTTACCATTCAAATAACAAGGATATTTGGGTTGTTACCATGAATAATAATGAAGACTCTCTTTATACTTTTTTAGTTTCTGAAAAAGGCTTGGAAAATAATATAGCTATCCAAAAAACTAACATCACAATTAACAGCGGTGAAAGTAACTTATCAAGAAGTCAAATAAAATTCTCTACAGATGGTAAAAAATTAACTTTTAGCACTTTAAATTTCAATATTTCACCACATACGGCTTATTTAGTAAAAGTCTATGTTTTTGATTTCGATAATAAATCAGGGAAAATATCCAATAAAAAAGAATTGCTTCACATAAATAAAAATCTTAATTCTCCTTTTATTGATGCATACGGGCTAGAGTTTTCCCCAAATAGCGAAATATTATATATGACCCTTAATGAGAAAGGAATCTACCAGTGTCCAATAAAAACGATTAAGAATGATAATCTACTTGATACAACATGCTTCAAAATTAATGGTAATTCAACCAAAACATATTATTCCCTTCAGCTTGCTCCAAATGGTAAAATTTATGCGGCTTCATCAGGAAATACTTTAGCAGCAATTAACTATCCTGATAGTGTTGGTAATTCTTGTTTTTTTGATTCAGCAAAAATTAATTTAAGAAGCGGTTGGTGTAATTCTGGTCTACCCTCAATGGTTTATCCCAATATATATTCTTCTTACCTGTGCTTAGGTGACTCAACGCTTATAAAAAAAACATTGAGTTCAGCAGACTCCATAAAGTGGCAGTTAGGAGACGGAGCACAAACTACCACAACACAAACCTTCATAAAATACAAATACCAAGACACAGGCGAGTATACAGTTACCGCCATAACGTACAAAGGGGGAAAAGCAGACACTCTTAATCATACCTTACATATCTACACTATGCCGAAATTAGACTTAGGCAACGATACCCTATTATGTACTGGTGATAGTATTGCATTTAACCTAAGCCACCCCGACATAGAAAACTATTTGTGGAGTACAGGAGATACCCTGCCCACAAAAATTCTAAAATCAGCTGGAACCTATGCCGTAGAAATATCCAATACAGGTTGCAAATCTTCGGATACTATAAACATTAAACAGCTTGCCAACTGCCAAATATCATCAGCAAAGTTTTGCTACGGAGATGATACAGAATTATCTATTACCAACACCAATGCAGATTCCATAACGTGGAATTTTGGTGACGGAATATTCCAAACGACTACAAATGACAGCTTCATCCACAAGTATCAAGACAGTGGCACCTACACCGTAACAGCAAAACAATATCTTGAAGGATTGTCTGCTAACATCACAAAGCAAATTACCATTACCAGAGTAGATAAGCCCAACTTAGGCAATGATACCATAATATGTAAAGGAAAAAACCTACAAATAAATTATCCTCCTTTATTTGACAACTATACTTGGAACGATGGTACGAACACACCTGTAAAAGCTATTACAAAAGAAGGTTTATACTGGATGGAAGTAGAGAAAAACGGTTGTAAAGGAAGAGATAGTATTGAAGTACTTTTTTTTGATTGTGATTTTACCATTAGCAACAAATGTTTAGGAGATACAACCGAGATAAAATTAGCTGGCAATAATCAGGACTCTGTAAAGTGGGAACTAGGTGATAATACCTCACAAACAACAGTTTCAAGCCAAACAAAATATAGATACACTACAAAAGGCAGTTATACAGCCACAGCAAGAGTATACATAGGAAAATTGCACATAATTTTAAGTGAGAACTTTGAGGTTATTGAATTTCCTAAGTCAAACTTGCCAAAAGATACCGGAGTGTGCGAAAACCAAACAGTCAATGCCAATATCAGTAGTCCCACAGCGTCAATTTTTTGGAATAATGGCTCCAATCTATCTGTAATAACACCCAATCAAAGCGGGCAATATATACTTACCTTAACTGAAGGAGAGTGTATTACTAAAGACACCATTAATATTTCAATACTTGAGTGCGGCTGCGATTTATACTTTCCAAACGCCTATAGCCCTGATAATAATAATTTAAACGAGCTATTTTATCCCACAACAGAATGTCCCTTAAAACAATATAAACTACAAATATTTAGCAGGTGGGGGGCATTAATATTTGAAAGCCAAGATATGAAACATGGCTGGGATGGGACATACAAAAGCCTTCCTGTACCTAATGGCGCTTATATATGGGTGGCTACCTATCAATCTTTCATTACCGGCAAGAAATACAGCCAAAAAGGCTCGGTTACATTGTTACGATAGCACACATTTACCTTTAAATCGCTTCTTTTGTACTGGAACGATGGACTACAATACATACGAACCTCACCCAGACTTAAAATCAGTAATTAATTGTTATTGGACTTTGGAAGTTCCTGCAACTAATGATACTCAGAAACAGAGAATAATTCCGGATGGTACAATCGAAATGGCATTTATTCTCGGAGAGGATATAAAGAGATATACTTCTGAGAAGGATTTTATCCTGCAACCAAGAGCAATGGTATTAGGGCAAATTATTGAGCCCTTTTACATTGAGCCAACAGGATATGTAAATACATTTGCAATTAGGTTTTATCCTTATGGTTTTGCCAATTTTGTTTCAGTACCCATAAAATCATTGGCAAACAAAGAAACCCCTATTGAAAAGCTGTTCGGAAAAAAACAAGCTAATAAGTTAGAACAAGAAATTATTCAAGCAAATAATGTCAAAAAAAGAATAGAAATAATTGAACGTTTTTTTCTAAAAAAGCTAAGGGAGCAATTAACGATTGACAATATTGTTAAGGCAACCATTGATGCCCTTTTGCAGACAAATGGGAAGGCCTCTATAAGTGATATTTTAAAAAAAGACTTATCCAAAAGAAGGCAGCTGGAAAGAAAGTTTGTAAAACAAATTGGCATTAGTCCAAAGCAGTTGGGAAAAGTAATTCGATTGCAAAGTGCCTTAAAAATGCTGCTCAACGATGAAAACGAAAGTCTTACTAATATTGCTTATGAAAATGAATACTATGACCAGGCACACTTTATTAAAGACTTCAAGGAGTTTACCGGAATTAACCCAAAAGAGTTTTTAGGAAATGAAAATATGACGCTTTCTTCTGTTTTCTATAAAGACTAAAACTGTCGCATTTTTACAATTTCACATATCAGTAGCTACATAGTTTTGTCTCAACATTAAATAAAAAAATGAAGAGGACGATAGTAAACCTTTCTGTGATATTACTGATAATTGGTTTTTTTGGCTGTAATAACAAAAGCAAAACAACTTCAGAAAAGGGAAAGATTGATTCTGCTTCGCATCAAAACACCAAAGAGATGAAAAGTTATATTTCCATTTTTGAGATTCCGGCAACAGATATTTCACGCGCAATATTTTTTTATGAAAACATTCTGGAGGTAGATATTGAAAAAATGGAGTTTCAGGGTATGGAGATGGGCATTTTGCCTTATGAAGAACAAATAGTTACAGGTGTTATAATAAAAGGGGAAGGATATCAACCAGCTGCAAATGGAGTAACCATGTATTTGGATGGGGGAGACAATCTTCAAACTATTCTAGACAAAGTTGAAGAAAGTGGAGGTAAAATAATCATTCCAAAAACACCCCACGCCGATGAAAGTGGCTATTTTGCTTTATTTCTCGATACAGAAGGAAATAAATTAGGCTTACACTCTCCTAATTAACCCTATTTATTTCTTTAGAAGTCTCTTTAAAGCGAACAAGTGCCCAAATAATGCTAACGGCACAAAGAAAAAGGGTATAAAATGGTAAGGGGCTTGTAGCACCATGGTATTGTGGGGCAAATTAGTAAACACCTGAAAGTTTGTAGGGGCAGACAGAATGGCTACAGTAACAATATTCGCTAATAAGCCAAGCCCCGCAAAATTCCAAAGTATTAAACTCCACTTAGGTAATACTTGTTTGTGATAGCCAAAGTATACAATAAAAGGGGCAGTTAAACCTACTAGCACATCAAAATTTCTACCTTCAAAGGTCATTTGTATAGGTAGGAGATTTAGTGAAAGTAGCCAAACAAAAATTAGTTCCAGGGGTAACCTGAAAGTTTGTAAAGCAACTGCAAACTTCATTTTTTCTTGAGGAAACTCTTGAAGAGGTTTGTAGAACAAGGCAAAGTAAATGGCAAACAAATTTGTAGCTAAAACAGCCGGTACAAATGCCGGAGGAGTGTTTTTTATAGTATCAAGAAATAATCCCTGAGCGGCTAGTACGCTCAATACTATCCAAACAACAATAAGCAATAAAGGAGGTAAATATTTTCTTTTGGCTGTTGATTGGCTTACAGTTTTTCTAAAAACAAGAACAGTAGTAGCAAGCATTATAACCAGCAAGGCTATATAGGCAAAGTTTACATTAAGGGGAACAGTTTTCATAAGGCTTAAAAACTTAAAAGTGTATATACAAGTATTTTAACAAATTTTTTATTCTCTTAAAACTTCAGTATTAGCATGTATTGCAGCCATAACTCCATCAACTTGCTGTATACTAAAACTACCCAGTAGCGACTCAACTTTGGTGTGCAAGCTCTCCCATATCGGCGAAATTTCTTCAAGCAGCTTAAAACCTTCACGGGTAATACTTAAAACACTGTTTCTGGGGTCATCACCTTTGCTCACATTTACCCAACCCTTGCTTACAAGTTTTTTAATGTCTCTGCTCATGGTAGAAGGGTCAAGCACAAGCCTTTCAGCCAACATCTTTTGGTTTACATTGTCGTTTTTACCAATAATAAAAAGAATGGAAAGCATACTGCCCTGTATGCCATAGGGTTTAAACTTTTCCATATATATAGCATTTAAAGAGCGGTGCAAACGCCTTAGCTTAGCATTAATGCATAGTGTAGGGTCTATCTTGTCAAAATTGGGGGTATTAGTTTTTTGAATCACAGTACAAATTTAAAAAGTTTAGTTGTATACGCAATTGTTTTTCAAAAAACAGCCCTGCATCTTAAAAAAACTATTATTTTAGTTCATCTAAAAATTACTTTGCTTACTAACTATGAAATTAAATAATATCAGGCTGCTTGTAAACGATTTTGATAGGTGCTTTTTGTTTTACAAAGATATATTAGGGCTTGAAGCGACATGGGGAAATCTCGGAGGTGTTTATGCAAGCTTTAATATCGGGCTGGAGTCTGGCTTAGGTTTGTTTAAAGCCGATTTAATGGATACGGTACTTGGGGAAAACCCAAAAACAACCACCAAAAAAACTGCCGACCGTTTTGCAATTATTATATCAGTAGAAAATATTGATAATACATACAATATACTTAAAGGGCGAGGGGTTGAGTTTATAACTGAACCAAAGGATATGCCTGATTGGGGTATACGTGTAGCACATTTTAGAGACCCTGAGGGTAACTTAATTGAGGTATATACGGATTTACCCGAGTAGTTTTAGTAAGAAAATACTATTTTCACTACATGTGGGAGGTGCAACTCAATTTTCCTTCAGTACTTGTCTTGCTGGCAGCAGTACTGTGCATTTTTGTAGCGGCATTACTTTGGCAAAAAAAAGGAATGAAAGCTGCCAATAAATTACTGGCATTGGCTCTATTGGCAGCGGCTATCCATTTAACAGAATATGGATTGGCTATTGCCCAAATTACGCTAAAAATCCCCCATATAATAGCAGTATCTTACCCTCTACTATTCTGTATAGCCCCGTTATATTATCTATACTTACATGCTTTACTACATCCTCAACAACAAATCATAAAGCAACAACTATTGCATTTTATTCCTGCTGCTATAGTACTTTTATTATTTATCCCTTTCTATATCCAGTCTGCTGAAGAGAAAAGAGCATTTATTTTATCCTTGCCAAAACAAGGGTATATAAAAGTACCCTTGGCACAACTGATAATAATGTTTACACATATATTCCAATTACTTATATATAGTTTTTTGGCAGTTAGAATATTAAAGAAAATTGAAATTCAGGTTCTGCAACAATTTTCAAACAATGAGTTACTTAAAATAAAAAAACAACAAACTATTGCTAAAATACTAGCTATTTTTAGTGTGTTTTATTTCATCGGGACAACAACACTGGTATTGACTGAACGTTACAGGGTAGAGATTGATTTTTTTGTAGTATTACTATTTGCTTTGCTAATTATAGCTTTTGCTTTTTCAGTACTAGCACAACCCCAATATACGATGGCAATTAAAGTTAACGGAAGTATGAGTGGGGCTAACAAAGACCTTGTAAAGAAGCTGGAAGAAATAATGGGAAGTGAAAAACCATTTCTGAATAGTGATTTAAAAATTGACGACTTGGCACAAATGCTAAACATACCCTACTATCAACTTTCAGAAATAATAAACACACATTACAACACCAACTTTTTTGATTTTATAAACCATAAACGGGTTGAAGAAGCAAAAAAGCTACTAAATAGTGATAGTAATGAAAAAATATTGGCAATAGCTTTTGACAGTGGATTCTCAAACAAAGCAACTTTTAACCGTATTTTTAAAAAAAGCACAGGCTATACGCCAACCCAATATAAAAACAGGTCTCAACTTGCAAAATGAGACTGTTTAGATGCTGTTGTGGCTTTTTTTTGCTGCCAATATGAAAACAACAGTACAAGTAAGCATAAATAAACCTGCCCAAGAAGTATGGCAAATTATGCAAGATGAAACCAAGCTTTCACAATGGCTCACCAATTTTGTTAGTGTTGAACACTTGTCGGGTGTAAAGGGAGCAGCAGGCAGTAAATCGAAAATGATATTTAAAGAGGGGGGGCGAACTATGGAAATAATTGAACACATTTTAAACGTAAAAGAGAACAAGGAAATGCACTTTACCTTATCTCATCATACCATGTTTTCTGATGTAAAAATCAGGTTGATTAGTAAAGACAAAAGTACTGTTGTAATGCAAACAGTAGAAACACATCCCCAAGGTTTTTTTATGAAGCTGTTTTTCGGGTTTATGAAAGGAGCAATGCGAAAAAGAATGCAGACTGATTTTGAGAACTTAAAAAAACTTACAGAAAACAGCTAAATGCAACCTTACAAACGTTTTCCGCGTTGATAAGTCATGCCCTTATCCCAAATTAAAAAAGTGAGTGTAGTTGTAGCTAAATATGCTTTGGCAGCATCAGTACTCACTTTTTTCTTTTCTTTATTAAAAAGCCGTTTATATGCTAACCCTACAAACTGGAATAGCTATGCCATACTGGTGGCGCTCCTTTTTTTAGTCATTGGCTTTTGGGCAAGTAAACTATATTTTTTACCACAAGCAGTAAACCCTGTTTCTGTATTGTCGAAACGAGAAATGCAGGTACTAGATTTACTATGCCAACAAAAAACCAACCAGCAAATAGCTGATGAATTATGTATAGAGTTAAGTACACTAAAAACACACATCAATCGTATCTATAAAAAAATGGAGGTTAAAAATCGTCGTCAACTTATAATATTGGTGTGTTCAAAGTAGCATAAACAATAAATCAACCTTTTTTACACCCCCTGTACTTCCATCCTTTTCAAGCCAAATACAGTTTTTTGCCAATATAAATAAGCGCGCTTTTGTGTTTATTTAAAGTATGGTAAAAACGATACTTAAATATAGCTTGGGCTGTGGAATTATTGTAGCCCTCTACTTAAACCTGGGTTATGAGCTAGGCTTAATGTACCGTACCGATTGGCTGCGTTATTTGGTATACTTAGGCATAATTATTCACCCACTGGCTGTTCTACTGGCTTTATTAGAGCTAAAGCGAAAACACTATGCCGGTAAACTCCCGATACTTCCTGCATTATCTACAGGGTTTCTTACATCATTAATAGCAGGTTTGCTGTATTGCCTCTTTACCTATATAGATATCCATTGGTTAGACTTCCGCCAATATCAGGAAATAATGGATTATAGGATAGCAGAAATGGAAAAGCAAGGCAAAACACAAACAGAAATAAATACTGCTATTGAGCAGATGAAAGCCGGGTACCTGTCGTACAAACCCTACTTGGGAACTATGAAATGGTATTTGAAAATGGGGGCTTTATATACCATCATCTCCTACTTGCTGCTGAATATTAAAACTTTAAAAAACAAACTATATGAAAAATCTAAACCAGCTAATACTACTTAGCTTTCTATTATTTGCCACGAAAATTAATGCCCAAAACTCGTATCGTTTTGAAGAGGTGACAGACACTTATACCGAACTATCAGGTGCTACTGTAATTAAAAGTTCAGACTTTAGCTCAGGGTTTTATATGTTGCCCGTTACTAATGAAATATATAAACTCTATAATATCAGGTTCAAGTTTGGAGGGATACTCACCTTTGCAATTCAGCCTAACGGAAATATTAGAATTGATAATGATTCATCACTAATAATTATTGATGCGGCGTTTACTTACTTAGACTCAATTGACAACACCTCACACATCTCATATAAAATAGAAGGACCAAGCGGAGACCAAATAGTGAAAGTGCAATGGAAGAATTTGAAAATTAGAGATGGTGCCGCTAACAACTTTGTCAATTTTCAAATATGGATACATCAAAAAAGTGGGGTGATTGAAAACAGATACGGACCATCTGCCTCATCAAATCAAATAGGGTTTCCACCAACAACAGGTCCACAAGTGGGCATATTCTATTCTCCGGATAATTTTAGTGGTATTTATGAAAAACTTTGGGTTAATGGGCACCATAGTGCCCCAACGGTAGATACTTCAAAAAACTATTCTTTTAAAGCCATGCAAGGTGTACCACCTGAGGGTGTTGTATATCGTTTTATCCCTCGCTTCAGCACGTTATCATCCCCTGTTATAGAAAAAAAGACATTTAAAATTTTTCCAAACCCTGCATCAAACGATATTTATTTTTCAAAGCAAAGTAGTGGGCAGGTTATAGATATGCTTGGGAAAGTGGTAAAAACATTTAATCATAAAGAAAGTATCAATGTTAGCAACCTTTCAAAAGGGATTTATACTATTATGTTGGAAAACGGTGCAACACAAAAACTAATAAAAAAATAGCAGCAATATTTCTTTAGAGAACCAAGCAAAAGGCTACTTATTTGCAAATTTTGCAAATAAGTAGCCTTTTGCTTTTTCTTTTGGCAGTAACTACTAAAAGAAAACCACTCACTTGCAGTTAGTCTTTTAAATCGTGGGTTTTCATACAACACCTTTGTCTCATCAAAAAAACGATAGACAATTATGGAAACTAAAAAAATACTAAAAGCTGTAACCTTTGTGGCAGTATCCTTTACAGCACTTATTGCAAAGGCGCAAAAGCCCATTATTGCCGTATTAGATTTTGAAACGGTGAACATGACCTACAGTTCTGCCGATTGCGGCAATCTATTTCGCCTAGAAATAGAAAAAACAGACCAATTTGAAGTAATTAATCGCCAAGATTTAAGGGGGATATTATCAGTAAGAAGTGTAAAACTCGATACCTGTTTTGGCAAAAGCTGCATTATGCAGGCGGCAACCTATTTGCAAGCCAATAAAGCCCTCAGTGGTAGTATAGAAAACTACGGAAAGCACATAATAGTCATTATGCGTTTGTTTAATGTGCAGGAAAACCGTTTAGAAAAATCGCAAGTATTAGAGTTTAGAAATATTCCCGAAGAAGTACCAAACATGATAAAATACAGTGTAAAAAAGTTTTGGGACTTACCCTATAACAAGCTGGCGTATACTTCGCTTAGTAATGAAGAATCGTTTGAAAACGAGTTAAACAACCCGGGTGTTACAAAGCTGGTATTGTCAGGTCCACGAACAGGCTTCATTTATTTAGGAGGCGAAAATGCTCAACGCCTTTCAGCACCTGCAAGCGAAGGCGGTTTTGGTGCATACCCTTTTATGACCATGTTTGGCTACCAAAAAGAGTTTCAGTACTTAAATTCAGGTAATTTTCAGGCATTGTTTGAGTTTATTCCGGCTATTAACGGGCTAGACCAGGGTTTAGTAAGCCCTTCATTTTCATTTCTTCATGGGTTTAGGAGTAATAAAAGCGGTTGGGAGTTTGCCTTTGGACCAACGGTAAGTTTTGTACCCAGAGCAGAGGGCTTTTATGATAGTGATGGAAAGTGGATTTTGGTTAAAGACTTTGATGAGAAAGACCCCAACGGGAATCCATTACCTATACCTGCAGAAACACAAAAACTGCTTGATGCAAGGGGAACGTATGAGTTTACATCAGGCTTTGTATTTGCTGTGGGTAAATCATTCAAATCAGGCAGAGTTAATATACCCTTAAATGCATTTGTAGTTCCCTCCCGTAACAATTGGCGTGTGGGGGTAACCTTTGGCTTTAACGCTAAAAAAGACAAGTACTAAACTATTTACACAAAATCATAAGTACCTCTTTTACAAAAGAGGTACTTATACTACCCTATGAAAATGAAGTTTAAAACATTACTGTTTAGCCTGGTTACTCTGCTCTTTTTTAGTGCATGCAGCAGTTCTAGGTATGGCTATATGCCAAAAGGCAAACGCCAAAAAAATAACATAAAAAAAGAAGCTAGAAAGTGGAGAAAACAACCAAAACAAACTGAGAGTATTTCTATAAAACAAGAGCAACTACCTACAGTTAGCGTGAATAAAACTAACTCGCCAAGAATTGAGTTACCTAAGTTAAAGCAGCTGAAACCAAAGAGAAGAAGGGAAAGGAAGTTTGAAAACCTGAGTCTAAAAGTGAAACCAGAAAATACTCTAGATGCACCAAAACTCAACAAAAAAACAGCACATCAAAAACAACAAAAAACAAATAGCTCAGATTTTTGGGAAGACCTTTGGAGTGATTTTTTAGTTGAACTTATTGGGGCACTGTTACTACTCGCATTATCAGCTTTTTTTATTTGGCTAGAGTCAATTGGCTTGGGCTGGTTAGCCGTATTAATTGGTTTAGCGATTATAGTTTTAATAATTATTTGGTTGATAGAACTCTTTGAAGATATTTGGGATATGATTTTCCCTTCGTATTAATAATTATAAATAATAGACTAAAACAATAAAACTGCACGATAATTGGTTACTTTGTGCAAATACAAAACAGTTTAAATGAGTACTATAAAAATTCTTTGGGCAGATGATGAAATTGACGCGTTGAAACCCCATATAATGTTTCTAAATTCTAAAGGGTATAATGTTACAACAGTAACTAATGGGCTTGATGCCATTGAAGAAGCTAAAAACACATCATTTGATATTATATTTTTAGATGAGAATATGCCGGGTATTAGTGGCTTAGAAGCACTTAGCCAGATAAAAGCATTAATGCCCAATGTGCCTGTGGTTATGATAACCAAAAGTGAGGAAGAGCACATAATGGAAGATGCCATTGGTGGTAAAATAGCCGACTACTTAATTAAACCCGTTAACCCCAACCAAATATTATTATCCCTTAAGAAACTTATAGATAACAAGCGTTTGGTAAGCGAAAAAACTACCATGGGCTACCAGCAAGAGTTTAGAACTCTTAGTATGGCACTTATGGATGATATGAGTTTTGATGAGTGGAAGGAAATGTATAAAAAGTTGGTGTATTGGGATTTGGAGTTGAATGATGCTGAGGAAGAAGGAATGAAAGAAGTACTTGAAACCCAAAAAACAGATGCAAACCACAACTTTACTAAGTTTGTAGAGAAGAACTACATAAGCTTATTAAAAGAAACTGAGGATGACAAAAAACCTGTAATGAGCAATACATTACTTCGCAGAAAGGTTTTACCAGCGCTAGATAGTGCTGACTCTGTTTTTATGTTGTTGATTGACAATTTGCGTTACGACCAGTGGAGAGTTATACAGCCTATACTAAATGATTATTTCAGAATTGATGATGAGGATTTATACCTGAGTATTTTGCCAACCACTACGCAGTATGCACGAAATAGTATATTCTCAGGCTTGTTGCCTAGTGATATGGAAAAACGCTTTCCTAGCAAGTGGAGCAATGACGAGGATGAAGGGGGCAAAAACCTATATGAAGAAGACTTTTTGCACGATTACTTAAAACGCCTCCGTTTAGATATAAAAACAAGCTATACCAAGGTAACCAACCTAAACGCAGGCAAAGAGCTTGCTGATAATGTACTGAACTTGTTTAACAACAAGCTAAATGTAATAGTATACAACTTTGTTGATGCACTTAGCCATGCCCGTACTGACGTGAGTTTAATGCGTGAGCTAAGTGAAGACGAAGCGGCATACCGTTCGGTTACTAAGTCGTGGTTTGAGCATTCTCCGCTATTTGAAGCACTAAAAAAGATAGCTGAAAAAGGAGGAAAACTGGTAATTACTACAGACCATGGCTCAATACGAGTAAAAGACCCTGTAAAAATTATAGGTGATAGAAACACAAACACCAACCTTCGTTACAAGCAAGGTAAAAACCTTAATTACGATAAATCCGAAGTGTTTGAAGTTCGCAAACCCGAAGAAGCTTTCCTGCCCAAACTACATGTAAGTTCATCATTTGCTTTTGCTGAAAACTACGACTTTTTTGCCTACCCAAATAACTACAACTACTATGTAAACTATTACAAGGGTACCTTTCAGCATGGAGGCATAAGTTTAGAAGAGATGATGTGCCCTATAATAACCCTATCACCCAAATAAATGGAGTTTTTTGCCAAAACGGAAGCAGAACTTGCCCCTATAGCAAAGTATTTGATAGAGTTATCGCAACAACAAAAAGTGTTTACACTTACTGGGGATTTGGGGGTAGGGAAAACCACCTTGATAAAAGAACTTTGTAAACAATTAGGAGTACAAGACACGGTTTCAAGCCCCACATTTGGGTTAGTAAACATTTATCATACAAAAACCCAAAATGATATTTACCATTTTGATTGTTACCGCTTGAAAGATATTTCAGAAGTATACGATATTGGTTTTGAAGAATATGTAGATAGCGGAAATATCTGTTTTATCGAGTGGCCTGAAATAGTTGAACCGTTACTGCCTCCAAACTATATTGCTGTTACTATCACTATAAAAAAAGACAGTGAAAGGCAGTTTTCTGTCAAAACCATATAAAGCTTTATTTTTGTAGCAGATAGTGGTTTATGCGTAAATTATTCAGTGCTATTTTTATACTATTACTCTTTGCTGCCTGCTCAGGGTCAAAGTATACCAGTGCAAATTTTAAAGAGAAAACCCAGCAGCATAAGCGAATAGCAGTATTACCCTTTTATGTAAACTATACAGGGCAAACACCTGCAAAACTTACCACGAAAGAAAAGTCTATTATTAGTGAAGCAGAGGGAAAAGCTTTTCAATATGCTTTGTATAATAATCTTCTTCAATTGGTTAATAAAGGCGAGCTAAAAGTAAATATACAGCCGGTTGAAACAACTACTAAACGGTTTAATAACCTAAAGCCGGATTATACTAACTTAAGCGAAGCCCGAATTAAAGAAATATGCAAAAAATTGGGTGTAGATGCTGTAGTAGTAGCAACCGTTGAAAAAGAAAGACTGTTATATAAACTAGAATTTTTTGGGGTAACTATACCATCGGTTATAACTCAAAAACTTAACTGGGATGTAGATGGTTTAAATAATGATTTGCCTGAGATTCCCGGAAACGCACAAAGAACTTTTGATATGAAAACAATGTGTATGCTAAAAAATGGTACTGATGGCTCTTTATTATGGCGATATGGAGTAGATTTAAACTCTGAATGGAACCGTCCAGCAAAGGAAATAATTAGCGAATTAACTCTTAAACAGGCAAAAAATTTCCCCTATCGCAATAGTAACTCCCAAAACAATTAAGTATCTTTATAATTGCTTTTATTTCTACCCTATGGCTGATACTTCAAAATCTCCTTTCCATGAGCTAGCCAAACAAGCTACCATGCAACCCCAAGAACAATTGCTTGAACTGAAAAAAGGGGACGAACGCTTGTTTATAGGTATACCTAAAGAAATTACGTATCAAGAGAACAGAGTACCGCTAACCCCTGCTGCTGTTGAGTTGCTCATAAACAACGGACACGAAATAGTAATAGAATCTAACAGTGGAAAAAATGCTAACTTTTTTGATAAAGATTACAGTGATGTGGGAGCTAAAATTGCCTACGATAAAGAGGAAGTATATAAAGCAGATATTGTTGTAAAAGTAGACCCCCCCACTAAAGAAGAAATAGCAATGATGAAAAAAGACCAGTTGCTTATTTCAGCTTTACAAATTACCAATATATCAGAAACCTACTTAAAGCAGTTAATTCAAAAAAAGGTAACAGCAATAGGCTTTGAGTATATGAAAGACTCACAAGGTACCTTATCAGTAATACAAACCATGAGTGAAATAGCCGGGAATACATCTGTTTTGGTGGGAGCAGAGTATTTAAGTAATACCGGCGGTGGAAAAGGAGAATTATTGGGAGGAGTTGCAGGAATACCCCCTTCTGAAGTAGTAATTATAGGAGCGGGCACAGTGGGAGAATACGCTGCCCGTGCCGCCATTGGCTTAGGGGCAATTGTAAAAGTGTTTGATAACTCACCAGCCCGCTTGCGTAGGCTGCAAAACAGTTTGGGACAAAGGGTATATACATCTATTATAGTGCCTAATATTATGGCTAAAGCATTAAGAAGTGCTGATTTGGCTATAGGTTCTTTACGCCATGAAGACGGACGCAGCCCAACCATTGTAACGGAAGAAATGGTTAGCCAAATGAAACCCAATAGTGTTATTGTAGACATAAGTATTGACCACGGTGGTTGTTTCGAGACCAGTGAGGTAACTAATCATACCAACCCTATTTTCAGAAAACACGATGTAATACACTATTGTGTACCCAATATTGCGTCCAGAGTTTCCCGCACAGCAAGTTACGCCCTTAGTAATATACTTACACCTATATTGCTTGGTATTAGCGAAGCAAAAGGGCTACGAAACTATTTGCAGTGGGATAATTTCGCTATGCGCCACGGCATTTATATTTATAAGGGGGTTTTGGTAAAACAATCGTTAGGCAAACGTTTTAAACTGGACAATAAAGACATAGACCTTCTTATAGGGGCTAATTTTTAAAATTACTACATCATAAAAAAGCCCGATAGCTATACTATCGGGCTTTTTAATAAAAGTAAAATCAGTTTTAATAATTATTAAGCATCATTGGCATTACCAACATTAGCATATCTTCGTTTTCCTCATTTTCAAAAGGTAATAATACACCTGCACGGTTAGGCGTGCTCATTTCAAAATGTACTTTATCTGTATCCATGCTGTTAAGCATATCCATTAGGTATTTACTGTTAAAGCCTATCTCCATATCCTCACCTGTGTATTCACAGTTTAGGCGTTCATGTCCTTCGTTGCTTTGGTCAAAATCTTCGGCAGAAATAAGAATATTACTTCCCGCCAGTTTCAAACGTATTTGGTGCGTAGTTTTATTAGCAACAATAGAAATACGCTTTACTGAACCTAAAAACTCCATACGGTCTATTACTAAATCGTTAGGGTTTTCTTTAGGGATTACTGCATTATAATCAGGGTAGCGCTCATCAATCAAGCGGCATACTAGGCTGATATCTCCAAAGCTAAAGAAAGCATTAGCATTGTTAAAGTCAACTTGTACGGCACTATCATCATCACGCAGTGATGATTTTAAAAGGTTAGAAGCCTTTTTAGGTAAAATAAAACTTTGCTCAACACCGGGGGTTACATCGGTACGAGTATAACGTACCAAACGGTTAGCATCGGTAGCTACAAAAGAAACTTCATTGTTTTTTAGTTCTACGTATATACCCGTAAGGTTTAAGCGAAGCTCGTCATTACCGGTTGCAAAAACAGTTTTGGTAATGGCTTTAAGTAATACTTCACTTTTAATAGAGAAAGACTTATCACTTTCCACCTCAGGTATTTTAGGGAAATCTTCTCCCGGTTGACCAGCCAATTTAAAGCGACCGTTTCCTGAGCTTATTTCAATAGCATGGGTTTTCTCATCAATAGTAAAGGTAAGCGGTTGGTCTGGTAAAGAGCGTAGAATATCTAAGCATAGTTTAGAAGGTACAGCCACTTGCCCTTCTTCTTGTGCCTCTACCTTTAGCATGGTAGTCATACTGGTTTCCAAATCAGTAGCACTAATGGTAAGGTTACCATCTTTAATATCGAATAAAAAATTCTCAAGAATAGGGATAACAGCCTTAGAAACTACTACACCACTTACTATTTGCAGGTGCTCCAACAATGCGGTTTTGGAAACGATAAACTTCATACCTTGCTTTCTATTGTATAATTTAAAATGCCAAAATTAGATGCGCCATGCAATATAGTCAATAGTTATTTATGAACATTGCAGCTAAACAGCTTTATGATTGTATAAAAAAACAAGTTTTTATTTTAAGAGAGAGGATGATAGGTTTAAAATAATCTTCTAAAAAACCCTTTCACCTTTTGCCAGCGTGTGAGGCGAGGAATAACAATAGCTCCTACCGTACAGGCTTCAATAGGCATTTCAGCTAAATAGAAAGAAATTTTATTTTCATCAAATCCTAAGCGGTATTCCCCTGCTTTATAACCAACAAGTTTTAGTTTTATATCTACACTTTTATTTAAGTATTCTTTTGGGAGTTTTAGCTCAAACTTACCATCAAAATCAGTGGTAGTATAAATTTTAGTGTTCTTCACAACAATTATTGCAAATCCAACACCTAACTTTGTAACACTGTCTAAAACAGTACCTCTAATAACCCTTGTTGAATCACCGCCAGTATCATTTACATCTTTACTTAAAAATGATTGCTCGATAACAATATTTTCAGCATAAGAAGTTTGTGGCAAAGAAATAGCCGCTGTACTAGTCAAAAGTGATAAACCGTATAGCCATGCTTTAGAAAAAGAGCACTTGTTTTGAGGGGTAGGAAGTTTAATAGTTCTATCAAGCTGTGAGTTGTTAAATCGTCCACAAAGATTTTGTTGGGGTTTGCTCAAAAACTCTAATAATTCTTTATCGCTAAAGCGGGTAAAGTCAATAACATTTTTACTACAAGCATTACAATACCCGCCTTGCTCAACGGGGGGCATTTCTTCCCATTTTTCATGGCAAGGTTCGGGTATAGTTATTTGCAGTTTCTTTTTCACTCTACTTAGATAACGAGAAACATCACTCCAAAGGTTAAAATACTTAAGTATATTAATATGTAGTTTGTATTAAGTTTCTCCCCACAGATTCCCAATCAAGTTGAGAACGACTGCCTGCCGCACATTAATAGCCTGCCATGCCTAGCGTAGCAAGGCATTTTTATGTGAGTTATAAGAGTTGCCTGCCCGTTCCATTCAGGCATGCTTCACAATCCTAAGAAGGTTTATTCGCAATGACGAAAAGCGGGATGTCATCCTGAGCGGAGTCGAAGGGTGTAGAAAGCTACCAAGAATTATCATTATCCTCCTCAAGTTTGAAGATTTTTAAGGGGGTGTCGTTTTGTTCTTCAAAAAAATAAAGTCTTTGGCAATTAGTACATTTCCAAAATTCTAGTCTTGGGGTATTTATATCCTTTACTCTTTCATTATAAAGCCTTTCGGTCAGCTCAAGCCATTCCTTATTAGAAAAGACATCATAGATTATTTCAGGGTTATTAGAGTTGCTCAACTCTTCACCGCACTTACACCCCAGTCTTGCCATAGTATATTTTATTTTTTGAATACATATCTCTTATGATACTGCAACAAGCTATCAATAGGCTTTTGAATAATGTTACCGATGTTTATTCCATAGGTTTTAGTTGCTAGTTGTAATTCTTCTTGAAAGTAAAATGCCATTGAGCCTACAAAATGTACAGGCACTTTTTGGGCATTCTCATATGCTAAAATGTGTTCTTCTATAAAATGAGTAAAGCCTTTTTGAAGCAGCTCAACAAAGTAAGGATGGCTTCTATGCTTGGCTATAAAAGGACCAAAACTTGCCAAATATACATTAGCATGGGGCTGGCTATATAGTCTATCAAAAATTATGGCTTTACTTATAGTGTATTCTTGCTCTAAGTCAGCAGCAAGTTCAGCAGGTAGTTTTTTGTAGAGATAGTCTTGAAGTAATCGCTTACCAAAATAAGTACCACTGCCTTCATCCCCCAAAATATAACCCAAGGCAGGTTTCACTTGGCTAAGATTTTCACCATCAAAATAGAAAGTATTAGAACCTGTACCCAAAATACAACTTATGCAAGGCTCGCCAGAATATGTAGCATAAGCAGATGCTAATACGTCATGATGGATATAAAGCTTAGCATTAGCAAAAACCGCTTTTAGCCCTTCTTTTACTATGTTGTTGTAATACTCACTGCTATTCCCTGAACCATAGTAATAGATTGCCTCTACCTTATTAGTGTTAGCAATTAGCCCTTCATTTTTCTTAATTTCACTGGTTATAATTTCACTACTATGAAACATTGGGTTAAAACCCATAGTGCTAAAACTATCTAGCTTTTCACCTTGGGTATTAGTCAATATCCAATCGCACTTAGTAGAGCCGCTATCTGCTATTAGTATCATTTTGTAAAGCAAACATACACCTAAAAACAAAAAAGACAGCCCAACGGGCTGCCTCAATATATTAAGATTTGGGTTTTCTTATTTTACAGAGTCCATGTGCTCCATAAACTCAACCACCTTGTTGCTATAACCCCACTCGTTATCATACCAAGAAATTACTTTTACGAAGTTATCGCTAAGCATAATACCGGCACCGGCATCGAAAATAGAAGTACGAGAATCACCAATAAAATCTGATGATACTACTGCATCTTCAGTATATCCTAAAATACCTTTTAGTTTGTTTTCGCTAGCACGTTTCATGGTAGCTTTAATCTCGTCGTAGTTAGTTGCTTTTTCTAGGCGAACTGTTAAGTCTACAACAGATACATTTGGTACTGGTACACGTAAAGACATACCCGTAAGTTTACCTTTAAGTTCAGGTATTACTAAACCTACCGCTTTTGCAGCACCCGTAGATGATGGGATAATGTTTTGGTATGCACCACGGCCACCGCGCCAATCTTTAAGAGAAGGGCTATCAACAGTTTTTTGCGTTGCAGTTACAGCATGTACAGTAGTCATTAAACCTTCTATAATACCGTAAGTATCGTTTAACACTTTAGCCACAGGAGCTAAGCAGTTAGTAGTACAAGATGCGTTGGATACGATGTTCATATCAGCAGTGTACTTATCGTTATTTACTCCTAATACGAAAGTAGGAGTATCGTCTTTTGCAGGTGCAGACATGATAACACGTTTAGCGCCGGCATTTATATGTGCTTGTGCTTTTTCTTTAGTTAAGAATAAACCGGTAGACTCCACTACATACTCAGCATCAACTTCATTCCATTTAAGGTTAGCAGGGTCTTTTTCTGCTGTTACACGTATAGTTTTACCGTTTACTACTAAAGCACCGTTTTCAACTTTAACATCACCGTCAAATTTACCGTGAGTACTATCGTACTTAAGCATATAAGCCATGTAATCAACATCAACAAGGTCGTTAATGGCAACAACTTCAACATTAGGGTTAGAGGCAGCAGCTCTAAAAACCAAACGGCCGATGCGGCCAAAACCGTTAATTCCTACTTTCATGTGGTATAAATTTTTTTAGTCAGCCTTTTGCGAACGCCCCGCTACGACTGAGTTTCCTTATTAATTGTAATTAATTAGGGCGTTTAAATTTGCCGCAAAATTAGGGGTATAGTTTGGGAATAACAACCCTTTGAAAAAGAGAGCAAAGAGGGATAGGAAATCACAATTTTTTAGAAAAAGTATTGCAAAATAAAATCCTAATACTACATTTGCACTCCCAAAAAACCGAAGGCCCCTTCGTCTATCGGTTAGGACGCCAGGTTTTCATCCTGGAAAGAGGAGTTCGATTCTCCTAGGGGCTACTTGACGAGGTGAGACAGAAAAATCTGTTTCACCTTTTTTATTTTTCCCCTCCAAATACCTGTCAAGATTGAAAAGTTCTTGAAGTAAAGGGTTCGTTTCAGTGGTTCGATACTTGTTATTCTCAAAAATCAACTTGCCTGAAAATATCGAACCCAATAATGCTCTTTTTCCTTCCCCGTCCAATTCCTGCCATAAGTTTTGAAGGTTAGCCATAACCTTAAACCCAAACTCCAATTCGTCTATCACCGTTTCTGATATGTTTACTAAGGTTTCCTTCTTATGGCTAAGTTTTGCTATGGTAGTTCTATATTCTTCTTTCACTAAGTCATAGGCTTCTTTGTCAATGTCTTTTGCAATAAAGAGTTTAGTAGCTTCGGTTTGTAGTTCTTTTTGTTTGGCTATGCTTTTTTCTATCTTTTTCAATTCACTTTTTCTGTCATTACCACCTTGTTTAATAGCGGTTTCATACAATGAAAGGTAGTTATCTATATGTTCGGGTTTCAGTGAAATCTGATGTAGCCACGCTTCAAAGGCTTGGTTAGCTGTATCTGCTCTAAATCTTGTTTTGCAAGGGGCTTGGCAGTGGTAATAGTAATGCCTTGTTTTGTTTTTAGCTCGTGAAGCACTGCCGGTTAAATTGCCTCCACAACTTGGGCATTGTAAAAAGCCACGTAGGGGCAAGGCTTCATTTGTAGTTTTCTTTTTTGTTGTAGCTGGTCGTTTACCTAATGCTATGTGCTGTACTTTTTCATAGAGTTCCTCTGAAACAATTGGAGCATGAATACCTTGTACTATTTGTTCAGGTTCATCTTGAGAGGCTTTAATGTATATTTTGCCTGTATAGACAATTTTATGGAACATATAAGCAAAGCCGTTAGACCCTAAGGTCATACCTTTGGGTTTAAGTTTTCTTCTGACTTCTTCTTTATCATACAGTCCGGTACTGTATAACTCAAAGGCTTCTTTTATCAGTTTTGCTTTATGTCCGTCATGGACTAAGATTGGTTTGTTCTGTTCATCTCGTGAGTATTTGTAACCAAAGGGTGCTGTTACACAATATCTTCCTTCTTTCATGGAACGTCTCATACCCATGGTGGTATTTAAACTTCTTCTGTCGTTCTCTATCTCAGGTGTGGTGAGGTAGATGATAAGGAGTAGTTTGTTTTCGGGAATACTTAGGTCAAGAGGCTGGTCTATAGCTTCACAGGTTACACCATAGGTAGATAGCTCTCGGATCATAATGAGGGCTTCGGTAATGTTTCTGCTAAACCTGTCCCAACGGGTAAAGATAAGTTTTTGTATTACCCCTTTATTGTGTTTGATATAGGTGAGGAGTTGTTGAAAGGAGGGGCGGTCAAAGGTTTTGGCAGAATAGTCGTCTTCGTAGTGTGCTACTTGATGATAGCTTTTTGAGGTGCAGTAGTCTTTAAGTTTGGCTTGTTGGTCTCGAAGACTAAAGCCTTTATCTGCCTGCTCATCAGTGGATACTCTGCTATAGGTGATAACCTGTTCCATTAGGATGTTTTTTTATTCTTTTCTTTGTGAAGCCTGTGTTTGTATGCCCAATATGCGAGTTCTGCTAAACGCTGTAATAGTTGTTTAGCGGATTCGGAACATTCCTTTTTAGGGGTTTTGGTATGGGTATGCTTGGAACTCAAAGATACTGATATTACTGGGCTTCAACAAAGGATTTAGATAGATTTTGTTGAAGGAAAATGAATGAGAAAGTGGTGTGTTCAGAGGGAATACACCTGAAAGGTAACTATATCAGTATAGCTATTTTTGTTCCGAAGTGATATGTGGACAGAATGGCAGGGGTTTATCTACAATAACTAAAATATTAGTAGCACTAAATCTGTTATGCGTTACTTGGATATAAATTGTTAGAGTACATCCAGTTTATAGCAGACTTAACTTCACTTTGATTAAATTTCTTTTTTTCATCTGCCCAATCATAAAAAAGGGGTTTTATAGTATCAAAGGTAAGGGTTTCATCTTTTTCTAAAAGCTCGAGCATACATGCAAATATGGTCGCTACCAATTCTACAAATCTTGTGTTTTGTTTTCTAAAGATATCAATGATAAACTGAATTTCAGCGGTGATTTCCCCATAATAACTATTAAAGTATTGCTTGTAGTTTTCAAGATGTGTGTGAGGGGTGTATTTATATTTTAGAAAGCCTCTTTCATTAATTTTTTCTACAGTAAACCATTTTTGCTTTTCAAACTCCCTATCTATTGTGTGCATGAATTTATTATCAAATGGACCTGCTGCTTTTTTTAGATAATTTGAATTAAAATCAAGGTGAGATACTTTTTCACATAAGAAGACCATTTTTTGAAATTTTACATGCCCAAATGTATTTTCAGCATGTAATTGATTGGCTATTTCTGCCGCTAAAACAGCTCTTTTAAAATAATTCTTTGACCTTGTATGGTTATTCTTTTTCTCATACTCCTGCTCATATTTTTCCAAAGCTTCTTTTTCATCCACTTCGGAAGCAGAGGCAGGTAGTATATAGCCCGCCAGCATTAATCCTTTCTCAAAATCTTCAAAAGTAAATTTTTTAGTGCCCTTTGTTGATTTCATCAATTGCTAATTTAATTTTTTTTATTGCTCTTTCTCTAATTTTTCTAATTGTTGCAGTTTTAACACCTAATTCATCTGCTAAGTCTTCATTTACATCTTTTGGAAGGTGTAAGTGGTGCTTCTTATATTCAATATCTTTTATTATAACTGCTCGCTCCTTTGGGTTAAGTTTTTTTAAGACCCTTTCTGTATTTTCTTTAATAGTATATAATTGCTTACCTTGAGTATTCTGCGCTGATTTGTCCTTAATATCATCAAAATAGGTTCGATTAATTACAATAGTTGTATCATTTTTTTTATGGTAATCATAAAACAGATTTGATGAAATCCTATAAAAGTAAGCCATTATTGAGCTTCTATTATTTAGTTCACGAAGTTTATCTTTTTTGAAGGACTTATATTTATATACTCTTTCTAATGTATCATGAGCAATTTGTTCACCTATATGTTTGTCTAACTTATTCTTGGAACACCTTTTTAAGCAGCTCTTCCTTAAGTCAGGAAGGAACCTTTCCACAAAAACTTCATACGCCTCAGAATTTTCTTCTTCGATACAGATATACTCAAACAATTGAATGTCAGATAGCTCATTAAATTGCGATTTTGATTTGTAGAGTGGTTTCAACCAATAGTACTTAAAAGCGTGACACAAACATAAATAATAAATTAAAATTAAATGTCACGTTTTTTAGTATAAGAGGTAACAAACAAAGTTAATTTTATAAAGATGAAACCAGAAAATGACAAAAAAATCACTATTGGCGTGATGATCGAAGGCGGAAGAACCTTCACGAATGACTATGTAATTAAACAAAAAATTCAAGTTATTGTAAACAAAACCATTGAGCATTTTAATCTTGCCGATGGTGATAAGCGAAAACTTAAAAGAAATGACGGTACTGTAATTAGTGATTATAAAGACACTATTGAAGAAGTAGGTTTACGAGATAATGAAGTTCTTAAATTTATCTTAGATGAAGCACCAAAGCCAGATGGACCTAAAAAGTTTGCTTAATGGAAAATCTATTTTGGTATCAAGAGTATCCTGAAATACATCAATTTGAAGTTGACGCACTTCAAAATCGGCTGTCATCATTTTTTAAGTTTCAACAACAAATTCCACCCGAATTAGAAAATGGGCAGTTAAGCTATTTAGGTGAATTGAATTACGGAGATAATAAAACTCATTTAATTAAAGTTTTATTCCCCCAAAACTATCCATTTTTCCCACCTGAAATATATCCAGTTGAGATAATAAAAAATGGAGGTAATGAAGTTGCAGTTACCAAACGAGTGAGTAAAACAAATCAATATAATGATAATAAGATTTGCTTATTTAAAGATGAGGATGATTGGGAACCTTTTAAAGATGATATAACTTCAACATTAAAACAAGCACAGCATTGGTTTAAGTCAGGAACTTCAGAAGAAGGGTTTAAGAATGAAGAAGTGGTAATAGAAAGTGTACCCTTTGCACCCCACATTGGGCAAGTCTTATTTAATTTACCCAATGAAATTCCTGACTTTTCTACCGGTATGATTACTTTAAAAAGGTTTAAAGAAAATTATTATAGTTTAATTCAATTACAAACTGATAATAATATCTTGCCTTCTATCCCTGATAATACCTCACTGACTCCTTCGGATTCCCCATTTGTATTTAATAGGTGCTTTTCAGTACCGTATAACACTGGTGATATTATTCCCAAACTTTGCAATCCGCAGTTTTTTACTCAATTTATGCTTAATCAAGGCATAACTATAGATGATTTGCTTCCACCTAAAAATTCAGAAAATAATTCCACCGTAATTGCATTTGTTTGTGGCGTAGAAAAAGAGCTTCACTTTTTTCAATTAACGAGGTTTGTCTATGGTCATGAAGTTAAACCCCAATTAGGCTATCTTTTACCAAAAAGGCTTAATAAAGAGTTATTTATAAGGGCAGATGAATTATTTGACTTAGATAAATTAAGTAAGAAAAAGGTTTTAATTATCGGTCTTGGGGCTATAGGGTCAGAAGTAGCCACAGAGTTGTCTGCTTCTGGTGTTGGAGTTTATACTTTGATTGACGGAGAAACTTTTGAGGTAGGTAACTCAATTCGTCATGCTGCTGACCTCCTGAAAATTGGTGAGCAAAAAGTTCAAATAGTAAAAGACCTTATTCAAGGTAAGAATCCAAATGCTAATGTAACTGTAATTCCTGCAAATATTTCACGTATCAATAAGGTAGGTTTACAAAATCTTATTAAAAATGCGGACTTAATATTAGACCTTACTGCAAACAGATTAGTAGAAGAGTTAATTCACAAATATGCGTTTAAGGATGAAAGAAAATCAATTATAAGTGCTTCTGTTTCACTAGGAGGGTTTTCTGGGATTGTTTCTACATTTATACCTGATGAAACTGCATGCCTCCAATGTCAGAAAAAAGCTGGTTTACTCTCGCTTCCTAATCCAAGTCTTGAAATTCATAAGCTAAAAGAAACTGTACCTGACTATGGAGCATGCTCAAAACCTGCTATGCCTGCTAGTGGTATTGATACTAAGGAAGTAGCACTCCAAACCGCTAGGATAGCTGTTCAGCTTCTCCTTAAAGGTGAGAAAAACTTTTACCCCAAGCTTCAAGGACATAATTATTATTGGCATGGGTCAGCTGGATCTAAAGGGAAAAATGGTAGGGCAATTAAAAATGCTCACCAGTGGAGTTTCCAAGAAGCCCCATTAACACAAAATTGTCCTACTTGTAATTTTTCTGAATGATAGAATCTGTTGTTATTTCTAGGCAAGTACAAAATACTTGGTTACAGGAAATAAAACTTTCACCTAAAATAGAAACTGGTGGGATTTTATGTGGGTATTATGTTTCAAATAGTATTTTTATTGATTCTGTTTCTAGTCCAGGCTCTCGTTCTTCTCAATCAGCCATTGAATTTGAAATGGATGAGGATTTTATGGTTGAATTTCTTGATACCCAGTATTCTCAAACTTCTGGTAAAAACATTTATGTCGGTGAGTGGCACTCACACCCACAAGTTCATCCATTACCTAGTGAACAAGATATTCAATCTATGTATGAGAGGATTATTGAATGGCAACATGGAGAAATAGTATTTATTATTATTGGATTTATTGCTTTAACGAGGGAGAATTTACATCAACAAATAATTGCTTTAACTATTGATATTGAGAGTAATTATTTAATTTCCTTACCAATTAAATTTGAGTAGTCTTCCCACTAAACCCCTCACTCATCTCCCCGTCAATCATTAACTTAATATAGAAGTGAAACTTTGGTAAATGAATAAAATCAGTTTCCTTAAACGTAGGATAAAACTCTTTAGCCAAGTATTCAGCGTCAGTTGCCCCAATTCTAAAGGATATCATTGTCCCTACATTCCCAAAAATAGCTTTTCTGATGGGTTCTTGAAGTTGGTCTAAATACTGGTGAGCTAAGAATAAAGACAGCTTATACTTTCTGGCTTCCGCTAAAATGTCAGTAATGGATTGAGTAATAAAACTATGAGCTTCATCAATGTACAAGTAAAAAGGTACTCTTTCATGCTCGGGTTGAGTAGCTCTGTATAAAGCAGTCAGTTGAATAGAAGTGGTGAGTATGCTTCCAAGTATTGTACTTGCGTCTTCCCCCAGTGTTCCTTTAGATAGATTGCAAATGAGTATGTTGCTATTATCCATCACCTTGTTAAGTTTTAAGTTATTGGTGTTTTGTTTAAAGGTGTTTTTAAGAGGCGTACTGGCACTTAATATCCCCACCTTATTCAATATCGGTGCTATATACTCACTTCGTTGTTTGGGAGTATACTTGTTAAACTCATTGTACCAAAAGTTTTGTACCTCTTTGGGGTGTTTATAGGTGAGTACATGGTTTCTGAAGTCTTGATTAGTGAGTATAGGCTGTATATCCAATAGTGTGGTAGTGGGATAGTTGAGTAAAGTGAGGAGTGTAAAACGAAGTATATGCTCCATGCGTGCGCCCCATGTATCACTCCATATCTTTTTTAAAGTACTCACTAATCCTCCCGCTACTAAGTGGTGGTAGCTGGGGTGTATATGTTTCAGTGGGTTAAAGGGTATGATGTGGTTTTTGTTACTTGGATTAAGGTAGATAAGGTCTTTTAGTCTTGCTTTAGGTATGTTTTGTATTAAGTCTTGAGATAGGTCGCCATGTGGGTCAATGATACATAAGCCTTTTCCTTTGGTAATATCTGACAATGCCATGTGTTTGAGCAAGGTGGACTTTCCTGTTCCGCTTTTTCCAATGACGTAGATGTGTTGCAATCTATCGTTGTCTTTGATATTGATAGGCTGGTTATCGTTTCTGAAGTGGGTATAGCCGATATGAGTGAGGTGATATTTATTTGTGAAATGTGGGTTGTTATGTTCCATACTCTTATTGTATTGAGGTTTTGGAATGCAAACTATAAGGCAAATAGACCAATACTAGGCTATTTACCCTATACCAGATTTTATTGTGAATTGAGACAATGGAGATATTAACAATAAGTATTGGTTTTGATATACTATCCATGCAACACAAAGGTTCAAACGGTAAAAAGTCGATATTGAAAGGGGGACAACGAAAGCCTTTGTGTTGCTACAACAGGCCGTGTCGTTGCTCCCCTTTTGACATTAGAAGTTCATTTGTTTCAGAGGAAGACGCCCTTCGTTATTTAGCAGAAATCTTAGTTGAGGGCTTTTTGAAACGTCAACACCATGAAGCAACTAAAAAAGGCAGTGATATATTGCCGAGTTTCCACCAAAGAACAGGCAGAGGAAGGAAACAGCCTTAATTCACAATTACGTCTATGTAAAGAATACGCCCTAAAAAACCACTATGAAGTGGTTGCTGAATTTATTGAACAAGGCGAAAGTGCTAAAACGGCAGACCGTCCACAATTACAACAATTACTTTCCTTCTGCTCCGTAAAAAAGAATGGTATTGAAGCAGTTATTGCTTATAAAATTGATCGTATCTCCCGTAATACGGATGATTACAGTCAAATACGCTTACTCTTAAAACGATATAAAGTGGAGATTAAATCCACCACTGAATATTTTGAAGATACACCCGCAGGAAGGTTTATGGAAAACATCATTGCGAATGTAGCTCAATTTGATAATGATGTAAGAACCGAAAGGGCTATCGGTGGTATGCGTGAAGCTGTACGAGAAGGACGTTATGTTTGGTATGCACCAATTGGCTACACCAACCAAAAAGTTGGCGGAAAATCCACTATTGTTTTGAATAAAATGGCTCCTTTAGTCAAAGAAGCCTTTGAACTTGTGGCTACTGGAACCTATTCCATAGATGAGGTCAGAAGAGTAATCACAAAAAAGGGATTATCTCTGCGTAAAGGCAAACCCGTTGCCAAAAGCTATTTTCATAAACTTCTTAGGAATAAACTATATGCAGGGTATATTGATAAGTTTGGAATGTGTATTAAGGGAAGGTTTGAGCCTTTAATTACTGACGCCCTATTTAATCGGGTACAATGGGTTTTAAAGCGTAGAACTAAGCCTATGGTGGAATATAAGACTAATAACCCTGACTTTCCTCTAAGACGATTTATAAGCCATACAAGCGGGGTTAGGCTTACCGGTGGCTGGTCTAAAGGAAATACCGCTATGTACCCGTATTATCGCTTCCCTATTCCCAAAATGAACTTTCTTCGTGATGATATGCATGCTCGGTTTTCGGCTTTTATGAATACCTATGCACTTGAAAGGAAATGGGTTTCACAAATTAAGCGATATGCAAATCGCCATTATCAAAAATGTTTTGATGAAAGTGTTAAAGAAAAGAAGGCTTTTGAATTACGGAAAAAGGAATTACTGGAACAATTAAATACACTTTGTGAAAAAAATCATAAGGGCTTTATTAGTGATACTGTTTTACAACATCAATCTGTAGCTATTGAAAATGAAATAAACAAAATTGAGGATTCACTGGCAGTTACCCAATATGATATCAAAGACCCTGAAAGTGCTATTGCTTGTGTTGAAGAGTTCTTAGTTGCTCCCGGAAACGTATGGCTCAAATCCGATTTAACCACTCAACTAAGGCTCCAAGAGTTCAAATTCCCAAAAGGGGTATCATTTAACGGAAAAATTTTTACAACCTCCGATACAGCCTTATTTTTCAAGCTAAATGAACATAATTCATCTGTAATATCCTCTGAAGTGCACTTCAGTTTCCGTTTTTTGAACTCTTTTATTGAAGAATGTTTATCATTAAGTACTTACCTCAAGAGCAATGAGTAAATAACAAACAACCTTTCCACAACAATTGTGTTAAATATACTATTATTGGTCTATTTATCCTCTCTTTATCTTTCTCTTGCTAAGCTATGGTATAGCTATGGAACGAGGAGGTCGACAGTTTCCAAACCGTCTTCGCAAATTCAGGCGCATGCACGGATACACACAAAAGGAAGTGAATACCCTTCTGGGTATTCAAGGTCAAAGCAGAATTTCTAGGTGGGAACGGGGTGAATCTCTGCCCGACACCATTAACTTGTTTAAGCTCTGTATTCTATACGGTACTCTTCCCAATGAGTTGTATTTTGAAGTGTATAAGAAACTTCAGCCGAATATGGCAAGACGTAAAACTATGTTTTTAAGTGATAAGAATGGGAACATTAAAAATGGTTAATTTTTAGTTTACCCTCTTATTGCTCCCTGTGGAATACATGGGGACTTTTATCAGTAATGTTATGCTTTTCTCTTCCGAACGTATTCGTTTATATATAAATCGTTAGCGAACGGTAAGTGGAAAGTGTGTAATACTATGTCCTATGAAAATAAATTGGCTCACGAAATTGCTACGGCATTGGATGACTTGGACGCACTCCCTGTTCACATCCGCTTCTGCCAAAAGTACAATGAGGCATTCTTGCGGAAAATGCTCCTCAAAGCATTGTCTGTCCCGCAAGAAAAAATAAGAAAAACACGAGGTGCTTTATATACTTCTTTAGTGCAACGCAATGGATGGCGTGCTGGGGATTAGCCCCTCTACCCGAACTTTTGGTTTGGTTATCTTTACACACGGTTCTTTAGCTGATTGGCAGATTAAGTCTTTTTTAGGTAAATGGTCGGATGATAAGTTATGTGCTATCCTTTCTTGCTTGGAGCATTATTTAAATCGCTTTGATATTGAAGCGGTGGTCTGTAAAGTCTATGACAAGCAAGGGCTTAAACAAGAAGTGATGAAGGGTATCCGTAAGTTATGCAAAAGGCTGAAAGTTCCTTTTCACTGCTTTAGTCTCAAGGAAATCGTCCAAGCTACGGTTGTTTCTAAAAAGAAAAATACCAAACAAGGTATTATGGAGTTTCTTATCAAGAGGTATCCTGAATTAATGATTGAGTTTACTCAAGAACTGCACAATCTCAATCCGTATTATATCAAAGTGTTTGAAGCTATCGGTGCGGTAGAAGCTCTGTTCAAGTCTCAAGGTATTTTGTTGTAATGTGTGTAAAGCTATTTATTGTGTGATTTCGTTCTTTTACAAGTGTATATAAAGCTCATTCCCTGCCCGCCTATATGGCGGGTTAGGGTTATCCCCAAAATATACTATTTCTGGTCTATTTGCCCCCTCTTTGGTTCTTGGGTTTTCTGTTAGAGTAGTTATGAATCTCATTATTTAACAATTAAATATTTTAATCTATGACTACTGAATCAAAAAAGGATGTGTACGGTATTGTTACCGAAAACATCATCAAAGTAATGGAATCGGGTATTGTCCCGTGGCGTATGCCGTGGGGTATAGGAGGTCTTCCTCGCAATGCCCTCCCCCAAAAACCTTATCGTGGAGTGAATGTTCCTCTGCTTGCAATGCACGCCTTTGAGAATAATGTGTTTGTTACAGAAGCTCAACTCAAGAATTTAGGAGGTACAGCAAAAGAGGGTGAGTATCCTATAATAGCTACCTATTGGGAACGAAGGACGGATAAAGAGGATAGTGAAAAGACATATTCCGCACTGCTCTATGAACGGGTGTTTAATATTTCCCAGTGTGAAGGTGTTTCTTTTGAGGATATTGAGCCTCATGTCTATCCTGAAAAGCCTTTGACGTTTTGCCATGATTTGGTGAAAGGGATTATTAATCACTCCCCCTTGACCCCTAAGCTTATGACATCGGATACAAGTATGCACTATAACATGGAGGGGGATGTTATTTCTATGCCAAAATCAGAAGAATATGCTTCTTCTGAATACTATTACTATGACTTGTTTCAAATGCTGATTCATGCTTCAGGTATTCCTTCACGATTGAACAGAGAAGGATGTATGGATATGGGGGAGCGTTTTTCTAAGGAGGAGTTGATTGCTGATATAGGTGCTCATTATTTGTGTTTTTATGCCGGTATAAGCACTAGTATTGCTTCTATGAGTGTTACTCACCTGTATCAATGGCTGGAGTTGTTTCGGGAGGATACGAAGTTGTTTGTGTCGGCTTGTACGATGGCACAAAAGGCAGTTGATTTTATATTAGGTGGGTTTGTGATGGAGGAAGCTGGTCAGTCAAAGGAGAATAAGACCTCTCCCAATGATGAAGAGGAATAAGGTGTTTAAAGCTCGATAGATGTCGGGCTTTTTTTACTGGTTACTCTCTCAACAATACCGTTTACTCTCTTTGAGGAACGGCTGGCGACTTTTTGATAAATAACGATAGTATGCAAATTAAGTTTGTTGCCAATTAACCCAAGTATTCAAAAAAACGATTGGAAAATAAACTTTTCGATAAACGAATTATCTGTTTGTCGAAATGCTCAATAGTTAAAACTTTATGCGAAAAAATGTATATACTTTTGAATTTAGGTTAAAAACCTTAATAATTAATATTTATATGAAAAAACAAACTTTCAAGAGCAGTATGAAAAAATCACTTTCAGTTATTGCTATTTCAATCACTACAATTTTTATTACACACGCCCAAACCCCAAGTACTTGGGATCCAACTGACCAAACAACAACTTCTGGGGCTGTTGGAATTGGGACAATTGCTCCAGCGGGTTGGCAGGAAATCATTTATTGTGATGACCAACAAAATGGTCTTATCATCACTAATTCTATTTGCCCTTCTGCTCCAGCCCAAAACTATCCAATCTCATTTGATGGCGTTTTTGAACCAGTTTTTGGTCCTGAACCCGGAGGTGGAGGCTCAATCCCCTACCCAATCGCAAGTTTCACCTTACAGCAATATGGCAACTTTACAAATAGCCACCCAATGCTTTGGGCAAGAATGCAAAACCATAGTTCTTTTTTAGGTTCAGCGTCAGGTCCATATACAAGCAGGTTTATTGTGACTCCTGACGGAACTTCAGGTGTTAATATAGAAGTACCGCGTGCTACTTTTGATGTAAAAAGTTTAGGATCATATAACTATCCCGGATTAATAGTTGGTAGGCAACAAATTAGTTCTGCTTCAAATACACAACATACTATGTTTGTTCCTCTACTTCATACTGACGGGTATAACAATATCTCACAGCAATATGACCAAGGTATGTTCTTCACAGATGGAAATGGCATTAATGGCTCTAATGCTAGTGGTTCGTTTGTTATTGCTCCTTGGGCTGACCCAAATAATTCAGCAAATGTTGGTGGATTACGAATAGATAATTTAGGAAACTTAGAAGTTCATGGGTCAACAAGAACAATTCAGTTAAATGTTAACGTAAAATGGTGGAGTGATTTTGTATTTGCTGATGATTACAAACTTATGCCTCTTTCAGAACTTGAGAAATTTGTTATAAAAAACAAGCATTTACCTGATGTACCAAGTGAAAAGGAATTAAAGGAAACTGGACTAGATGTTGCAGAAATGCAAGCTATTCACATTAAAAAAATTGAGGAACTAACGTTGTATACCATTGCTCAAGAAAAAGAAATTGATAAGCTAAAAAGTAAAGTAGACAAGCAAGAACAAAAGCAATTAGAACAATCTCAACAAATAAATCGTCAACAGAAAGAGTTGGAAGAACTTAAAAAGAAGTTAAATTTGTTAGTAGAAGCACAATTGCAAAATAAATAATCTAATGAAAAACACCCGATGGTTGCTTATAAGTTTTTTAGGTTTAATTTTTCTAAATAATTGTAAAGAAAAACCTGAACCCATTGACCCTTGTAAAGATAAAACCGCTACAAATGCTGATTTTATTATTGAACAACAAGTTGGAGAAAGGTGGTTTGAAGGAGATACAGTTATTAGTAGTCAATTTAACAAGGTAAGGTTTACAGCTAAACATGACGCAGATTCTTACCTATGGAAAATTGGGTCTGAAACAATTACTACTAAATCATTTATAAGGACTTTGTTTCCAGAGAACTCCAGTGTTTCAATAAAATTAATAGTATCACAAGAACCAAGTACACAATGTTTTCCTAATGACGACGGAAAAGATACAGTAGAAAAAAAATTATTAGTTTGGCATAACATATACGGCTCAAACCCTGCTAGGACACCTGATGACATAACATTGAGTCCTTATATCCCTCTCTATGGAACTTATTATGGAGAGTCAAGCAGTGAAGTTGGGAATAAAAAGTTTGTAACTATTATTGATACTGTATGGACTAATGAAAACTCTGACCCAAAACGTGTCGGATTGATTAGGGGAATCCCTTATAAATCACTAACAACTGAAAAAATCAGAAATGCTTCTTTATTCACTTATATAGAGGATTTTGGTTTTAGGTCTGTTCATTTTAATATGAAAACAAATGTTGGTGGCGTAATGGATTATCCACTAATTCCGAGAATTGTTGGGTACGCTTGGCTTGATAGAAGTGATTTGAATATGATAACTATTGACTATCAATATCTTGATACCTTAACTAACAATTGGAAACAAGATACATTCACTGGGAAAAGGGTGTGGTAAAATCACAATCAATATATGAAATTTATTAAAAAATGTTCCTTATTATTTTTCTTAATAGGGGCAATAACAAATGTGACAGTTGCACAGTGTGTGGTCAATACTACTACAACTGATTGGCAACAATTTAATGGTGGTGTTGGTCCCAGTAATAATGATTTTAACTGGACCATAACCGGATTAACGTACCCAATTTACTTGCAAGATAATCTTGACAACCCAAGTAGGAATATTGAGCTACCTTATTTTTGTACTCAATCCTCAGGTTCTGGGAGTTGTGGCAATAAAAACACTCTTCAATATGAACTTTTAGGTAACTCAGCTTCACAGCAAGATATTAATCCTGAAGATGGATGGGAATTGGTTTTAAAAAACTTTGGTACAGCAAATATTACGCCTAATGACAATACGGGAAGAGGTGTAGCAAATCCATTTTTTGTGCTCTATAACAGATTCAATGGAAAAATGAAGATTTATATGGCATTAATGGGGATTAGGACTGGCTCCTCTGCATTATTAAGAGTAGGTTTTTTAAATGGAGAAAAATATACTGCACTTTTTTCACATGCTGAACCCATTACAAAACCTTTTGGTAGCTTTGATAATACTAAAAAATTCAATACTATAAACCACATCGCCCAGAAGAACTTTCAGGATGATTATTATTGGCTTGTTTCTGAACTTCAAACCTCATACGACCCATGTGCGTGTTTCAGACCAATAGGTTCTTCAAAACCTTCAATTATCGTTGTAACTCCGTATGTTATTCAAACTTCTGATATTGACGCTACTATTGAAGGGACTGTAAGCCAGAAACTCATTCAAAATAATACTGTCCAGCCTGAATCAGATAAAAAGACATCTTTTTCTGAGTTATTAAAAGCAGGGCAAAGTTCTTATAATAAATGGAACTCTTATAAAAGTAAAGTTGATGAGGTTTTAAATAATTATAACCAAAAGTATAAGGATAAGCTTGTTAATGATTGGTGGAATGAAGAAATTAAGAAAAACCCTGCTATTGCAGGAGTTTATACAACTGCTCAAATTCAACAACAATTTAATGACTTTAAATCAACAAGTGAAGGATTTAAAAAATTAGTTGGAATTGATAAGATTGATAAATACAATAACGATGTAAGTGTTTTTAAAGGGATTGCGTCTACTCTACCATATGTTGGAACCGCAATAGGAATTGTTGAGTTTTTTTCGCAAGGCGGGCAGAAAGAAGAAACTCCAGCTCCACCTACAGTCTTTAATGTTAACTTAAATGTAAATGGCACAATTACTTCTGAAACACCACTTACCGATTTTTCATTTCATAATCCCGGAACAATAGACCCAAATAATCCTTCTGGGAGTCATTTAACACCAATTTATGACAATGTTTTAGGAGTTTTTAATGCTTTAAAAGAGCCCACTTTTAATCATCATAAAATTGAACCTGTTGTTTATCTTGATAACCCCTATGCTAATCAAACAATTTATAATTTCCCTGATGATGATTGGAATAAAGCGGAAGCTGCACCTTTGCACCAGTATTTTATTACTGAAGATTTTAAATTTTCTATTAATCCAGCAGCTAATCTTGAGGCAGAAGTAATAGACGCTTGTTATGTATTGGAGTATGACGCAAATGATGATTTGTCCTTACATGACCCCGAAGAATATACGAGTACTAAGGCTATTCCTTTTCACGATTTAGCTTATTTTAGTAGTACTGAAAAAACTTTTGATGAAAGGATAGAATCATATGAGCGAGCTGGAATGCACTTAGAATATGTTTCAAACAATTATCCAAATACTGGTTCCGTAATTAGATTTAGAACTCCGTATGTGCCTTTAAAGTGCTTACCTAATGTAAACTTTGTAATGTTTGGTGGTGGTGGAAAGCCAAAAATGTATATAAAACTTTTGGTAAGCATGAAAAGAACAGACGACCCCAATGCTTCAAATGTGAGAGAAATAATAACATTTGATGTTAGTTCTAATTTCAATAACTCTACTGAATTGGTATCTTCTAGTACTTATGACGCTCATTTATATGCAGGGCAAACTTTACAATCTCATGTTCCACCTTCTACATATAATGATGTTAGATACAATTTTTTAAAACATAATGGTTTACCTCTTGATAATGTTTATCATTCATTCCACGATGTAACCTATGACCCTAATATTCATGCAGGTAACCTTAATGCTACAGGAGATATTACTATTCCAAATTACACAAATATTCCTGATGGAACTATTATAAGGGCTTTTGGCAAAATAATCGTAGGTGGTAGTGTAACTTTTGGAAACAATGTTGAGTTAAGAGCGGGTGTTACTATTGACATTCCTCCAACAACTAATATTAATCCAACGACAGCTCTAATCATAGAACCGAATATTAGTCTTTCAGCTTTTAATTGCACGAGCTCCGATGTAGCTTCATTAAAGGCTACCCAGTCTGAAATAGATGCAATCTGTAATTCTACTACTTACAAACAAAATTCTGGGCAAGCGAAAAATGATCCTAATGAATTTGAAAACCAGAACATTAGTGAGAAATACGTTCTTGATTGTCATTTTTACCCTAACCCTGCCACTTCAAAAGTTTATGTGAATCTCAAGTTAGATAACAAAGCTGATTATAAAGTTCAGGTAATGGATGTTAACGGTAAAACTTTAGTAACTAATAATTATCATGGGAGAAAAGGAAGCAATATTGAAGGAATTGAGATTAGCCACCTACCAGCAGGGGTATATTTTATTTCAATAAATACTAGTAATTATTTTAAAACGGATAAGTTTTTAATAATAAAATAAAAATTAATTTCAGTGGATACTTTTATCTTTTAAGAACATAAATAAATACCAAGTATTATACAAAGCCATGTCGGGAGATGTGGCTTTTTTATTTCACTTTTTAAAGCAAGGCACAGCGCGGATACTTAACATCCTATGTTTGTTTCAAGAAATATCAAAGTATATTTCAATTATTGAAGAAAAGGAAAAGAATAAGACCGTTACTTAATATAAGTGAAAAACTTGGGCATTATGAAGGTCCCTTTTCCTTTGCTTTTTAACTTGGACAGTTCATTAGGCTAAGAGCTTGTATTAGGATGTTGAGTGTAAAAAAGCATCTTCTTCAGTACTTATATTACCCTTTAATTCTTACTGATATGATTGCACAGTACATCGGCATTGATGTTGCCAAAGACAACTTTATGGTTGCTTATAAAGAAGATACTGTTCTTCTTAACAAAGTAACTTTCTCTAACAATGCAAAAGGAATCCGCCAGTTTATTGCATCCATTCCCCCTTCTGCTCATTGCATTATGGAAGCTACAGGTGTATATAGCATGAGACTCGCTCTCTCTTTGCATAAGAAAGGTTTTTTTGTTTCCGTAGTAAATCCCTTACAGATTAAACGCTTTGCGCAAACCAAATTAAAGCGAACAAAAACAGATAGTGTCGATGCAGAACTTATTGCTGAATATGGTGAACGGATGTCTCCCGACTTCTATCAACCTCCCCCTTTCTATATCAGCATTCTGCAACAACAACGTACTGCTTTGCAATTAGTTATTAAAACTAAATTATCTTTTTCTAATCAACTCCATGCACTTCGCAGGTTGCCTAAAAAAGATAGTATAAGTATAGAAGGATGTAAGGCTATTATATCGTCATTAGATACGGAAAGGTATCGTTTAGAGGAAGCCATGGAACAAACCATTAATGAGCATTGCCATGACTTGTTTATGCAATTACAATCTATTCCCGGTATTAGCAAAAAGTCAGCTATTGAGTTAATTATTGTTTCAGGGGCATTTAAGAACTTTTCATCTGCTAAACAGTTTTCTGCCTACATTGGTGTTTGTCCTTGTATCAATGAATCTGGTTCATCCATTCGGGGCTACAAAGGAATTAGTAGAATGGGTGATAAAGGGGTACGAAATATGCTTTTTATGTGTTCGCTAATGGCTAAGCAATGTAATCTTCCCTGTAAGGCTTTGTATGACCGCATGGTGGCTTCGGGTAAACCCAAAAAAGTAGCTTTGTTAGCTGTTGTTAATAAATTAGTAAAGCAGGTCTTTGGTGTTGTTAATTCAGGTAGCTTATTCGTTAATGCGTATCCACAAGGAGTGTAATCTGTATCTTAGTTTTATGTAGTACTTACCCTGATGTGTACAGCTTTGCTGTTTAATATAACTGGGTTATAGGACTTGGATGTAATCCCGAAGTGAAGCGCAGTCAACGGAAGCTCCTATAACACACAGTTATGTTAAAACATGGGTCTATGAATTGGCGTGTATGGATTTTATGAAAACTTTATTTGTTTTTTAGCACAGTTCATAATGCCCTTATAGGTTTTAGCTGAAAGCTCGTAACCAAAGAGAAGTCCACAGGAAAACACTTATAAGGCAACATTATGTTAATGTAGCTTTGGTAATGGTAGGTTTATCTTGAGAATATGCCCATACACAAAAAATATAGTGGCTGTGTATGCAATAAGAGAGAAACCCTTACCGCTAAAAGAAAAATAAAGAGACAAGGGTTTGCCTTTGTGTACGCGGGGAAAAGTAGTCTGTTAGGACTGCTTTAGTGTTGCTTTTTCTTAACCTTTCCTTCGTTCCAGTTCTTCTCCTGTTCTGTCATCCATTACATAGATAGTATCTTTTTGCTCTTGGGTTAAGGCTTCATCAAAGCTGATGTCGATAATAGCTTCTTGTTCTTCTTCACTACCCTGCTTGGCTTGTATTTTTTGCCAAGCTTCTTGCGGTGTATCAGCTTCTATAACATAGGTGGTGTTTTTCCAAGCTATTACTTTTTGCGATACATGTATTCGTTGCTTCATGGTGTTGGTGTATTCGTTTTATATTGAACCCTTACTCATACGGTAAAGGTTCAAGTGTTGGCTTCTCCTGTAGCTCTATGGTGGTATTTTCTTCCTGTTCTTCTGCTACTATATTTTCTACTTGCTCATTACGGAACAAGTACACTACTGGAAAAAACTTGAAGTTTTCCTTTGTCGGGTCTTGTGTTGTTTCACTATCCTTTTCCTCTTGGCTATGTTCTTCGTTATTGTCTGTTACAGGATTACCGTGTTGGTCTTTTGGTCTGCCCCATAGCAAAAAAGCCTTTTCACCTTTCTTGACTTTCTTCCCTCTTTTCTGCCATCCTATATAAGTGTTGAAGGTTTTATGGTTGCCTTGTTTGTATAGGGTTTCCATAATGGCTTCATTAATGGTTGGAAAGGTTTCGTCCTCTACCAAGTCTTTGACTTCTTCGCTTAGTGTTTTTAGGGTATCTCGTGCTACCTCTATGGGTCGGGGTGTTGTATGTTTTTGTTTCAGTTCTTGTGTTTTTTCTGTGGTTGTTGTCATAGTGGTATGGGTTTAAAGTATGGGTACGGTGTACTCTATGGTATCGGGTACTGGTTCTTCACTTTGGAGATAACATACTGGGTCAAAGTAGTGCAACCCACTCCATATATAGCGGTTATTATTATTCTCTATGATTGTCCAAATAGTGTTTTCGGGTTGGCTTCTGATATATTGTAATTCTTCTCCAAATGTTTCAAAGGCACAGCCTCTCCATATAAAAGTTTCAAAAGCATGACCTCTGCTTAGTGAAGCATTAGCTAAGTGATTTTTTTTGAGAGTGAATTTCTCAGCAAACTCCTCTAGGTCTATGGTTATACTTTCGGGCTGGTATTCGGTTCTTTTTTTCATGGTGGTATGGGTTTAGTTAGATAACCCACCCTGCCCCAAAGAGCAAGGCAGGTTTAAGTGATTACTTCATCTCTGCAAAGGCAACAATACCTTCCTCAAAAGTTTTGATGTGAGCATTCAGCTTCTCCACAATGAAGTTTTTAACCTCAAGCACCAGTTTAGGGTTTTTGATTTCATACTCATGGTGTTTGAAGTCTTTTAGTTTGATACAGCCTCCCGCATTGTATTCATGTTCAAAGATTTCAAGTTCTTCTTGCTCAAAGTCCAGTTTTTCAACAGCTTCTTTGTGGTCTTGGAAGCGTGCTCTCTTGTTTACCAAGTCAGTTAAGCCAGTAAAATACTGTTGCTTCTCTTTAATGATGTCCTCTGCTTTTTTTAGAGGGGTAGTAGTTTTAGGTGCAGTTCCGTTTGCACCACCTTTTTGGTTGTTTGTTTTTGGTTTTGTTTCCATTTTTAAGTGTTTGTAGCAAGGGGTTCTCACCACAAAAAACATTTCCCCCGAAGGGATATACACAAATCCAACGTGTGGTGGCCGAATGGACAAGGTTGTATGGCAATATTTATTGGTGGTATTTTCTTAACCACGAAAAAATTTGACTACACCGGAGGCTCTGACCTTGACCAAAGGTGCTGGATGACCTTTGTGTATCCCTTCGGGGTGAAAAAGAGATTAAAGGGGTATGCCGATGAAAAAAACCAAAAGTCTTATATAAAAAATAATATATTGGTTTTCAATACTATCAATATGGAAACTCATAAAATCAGTTACAAACAATCATTTGCTGACCTCAATAATCTAATAAATTCAGTAGTAGGTGATAGTGAAATTATAGCAATAAGCAATGTTGAAGTTCGTTTTAAGTCAAGAGTTCTTAAAAAAGTCTTTTTTGGAGTTCTTATAATTATTGGTATAGGAATTTTTAATGCTGTCATTGATAAGATACTGGAATTTATAATAGAAGACTTCTTTTCTTCAATAAAAGATATTAGAGTGGTTCTTTTTATAACATTATTCTGCGGATTGGTTTTACTAATAGGCTTTCTTGCCGGAATAGCTAAAGTAAGAGATATTATAATACTGACTGAAGATAAAATATTTGTTATTCAAGGTATTATTAAGTATGGTGATAATAGATTCAGAGCTAAAGAAGTAACAAGTATAGCTATTGGGGAAATAACAAAATGTACTACTAATCCTCTGACATTATTTAGGAGGTTTTTCAAACTCAGCACGAATGAATCAAAAATTTATATAAGCCAAAGTTATTTTTGGTCTACTAAAACTAGTCTCAATTCAAAATTTGTTAATCTGCGAAAGTTTCTACAATCTGTTAAAACAGTAGATAAGGTTGCCTATAATTACTATTTTGTTGAACCTCAATATATTTTGTTTTTTAAAGGTGTATTAAAGTTCATTTTCATCTTATATAGTTTAGGTATTATACTAATACCATTTTATGTGACATGGGTGTTAGCTAAGATACGTTATGATATTGCTATATCACTAGAACAAGAAAAAAAGGGATACAACCCTTATTATGATGAAAATGCCAAAAGTTACAATAATAGTCAAAGGAAGTATGAGTTTGATGAACCTTACGAAAAAAATAAAGGTGATGACGAGCCTTTAGACCAGTATTCAGAACGTGATGAAGAAAGAAACTCGTGGACTGATGAAAGTAACAAGTCTGACACTTATTCATCTAATGGTACAAATACTAAAAGGTTTAGTGTTTGTAATCAAAGTTCAGAATATGTAATAGATGTTGCCGTATGCTATTTATATAATAAGACTTGGGAAATTAGAGGATGGTTTAATGTTAATAAAAACGATTGTGTAGAAATATTAAAAGAACACAATAGTGATAGGGTTTATGTATACGCTTTTACTCCAAGTGGTGAAGAGTTGGGAGGTGATATTGAATTATGTATACACCCTACCGAGGGTTTTTCCATACCATATAGTGACCAAAACTGCCCTGAAGGGTACATTAAAAAAGGGTTTGTTGAAATAGAAGTTGGCGATTCAGATTTTGAATTACCGATTGTAGATGAGTGAGAGAGTCACCTAAGATCTGAAATGGAGCAAGTTATAAACCTTATTATTTGGATTGGTAATTATAATACTTAGAGGACAACTCCTTAAAATCTATAAAAAGGGCAATTGAAATTATACTATGTTAAACAGGTCGTGTGAATCTTATAAATACATTAAATACCTTGTACAAGCTCAGAAACAGATATGTTTAGTGCTTTGGCAATCTTTCTCATCGTTTCAAGGGTAGGGTTAGTATTTCCCTTTTCTATGCGTGTCATATTACCTCTTTCAACATCACAAAGATTAGCAAGCTCAACTTGAGTCATACCTTTTGCCTTGCGTATTCTTCTTACGTTTTCACCAAAAGTTTTTTGATACTCTTGCTCCACAAGAGCCAAATAGGCATTTCTTACTAAAATTATAGCTATCATATATGATAGCTTTTTCTTTTTGTATATCTTTGGCTATGCTCCACCCTCACCTCTCAGCCATATTCAGGAAAAAAGTTGCTTTGCCGTGTCGGCAGGGGCATCACTTCTTTGTGATAGCTGATATTTTGTATTTTAAAGCGGATAATAAGGAAGCAGTGGCAGTGATGAAGGATAGTGAGGGTGGTGATGTCTGTACTGAGGTTCGTGTATTTCGGTCTTTGAAGGAATTGGAAAGTGCTTTATCTGCCAGTGGATTTTTACGCATAAGACGTGATATTTTAGTGAATACATTAAATATTACGTCATACTCTAAGGAGCATACCATTGTGTTGTGTTCTGATGTGGTGTTACACCCTTCTCGTGATAAGGTGCGTGTGGTGGAAGCGTATTTGAGGAAGTTCTTTTATGTGTAAGGGTGTTATTGTGTATTATTTGTTATGTGCTTTGGAATAAAAAAGAAAGGTGTTTAATACACCTTTCCCTCTTTGATTGCTGAAAGCGGACACTCTTTAAATGATAGGTCGCGTTCTATGGTTACTCTGTTAGGTAAGTCTATGTTTTCTAATTCTGCTAGTGAAAAGTAGCCTAATTCATCATAGCCTAGACCTGTAACATAGCCAAAGAAGATGTGGTATTCAAGGTCATAGCTAATGGCATACCATGTTCCGGTTCCTATGGGATTGAAAAACTTGGCTACGACTATAGCATCTTCTTCATCTTCTTGTGTGCCGAGTTCTTTAAAGCGTGCTTCTAATTGTTTGGTAAGTAACTTCATTGTTGTGTATGCTTCCCTTTCACGTTTTGTGAAGTTTTGTTTTGTGCTTTGGAGTGAGTATAGCAGGGGGAGATAAAGTTTTTCTAAAGTTTTGGGTTACTAACTGGTATGCTCTATACCACTCACTCCACTCTGGCTACTGTTTAGTCCGAAATACCCTACTACTCCCGTCTTTTTGATAAATTTCTTTGTGTGGGGTACTAGTTTTGGTGCTCATAATCATGCTGTTGCCTATGCTACGAGTTGGTATTCTTTGCTGTTTTCTTATGTGTTTTTGCTTGTATGGTTTTAGCCAAGTGAAAGACGATACTCCTTCTGAACGTGAACATACGATGTCTAAGGGATTCTTCACTGCCAGTTTAGGGCTTCACCCTTTAGGGTATGCCTTTAGCAGTATTTCATATAACCACTATATTGGTGTAGGGTACTTAGGTGCTGAATTTGGTTCGTTAGTGGGTGATGATGGTTCGTATTCGTATGTGTATACGCCTCTTTTGTTATCATATACTTCTGTTGCTAAACCGAAAGGTAAAGGTAGGTTTTTGGGGTATGGGAGTATTAAGGTGGGGCAAGCGAACTTTATCTCTGCTACCCCCTTAGACCCTTCTGCTCAACTGTTATTTCCTCCCAGTGAGGATAACCTTGTACTCTTTGGTATTCATGGGGGTATTCAAGCAAGGCTTAATAATCATTTCTTTCTTCATACGGAGTTGGGGCTGAGTAATATTTATTCATTCATTGTTGGGTTAACGATTAAGTTATAGGGGGTGGTGGTATGAAATATTTGTTTTGTGTTTTCTATAAAGTGAGTTTGGTTGTTGCTCTTGTTGTACTACTGCTTATTGGTTGTGTTCCACCACCACAAACTACTCCTCCGCCAAAGGCAGTGGTGGCTAACTTTGAGTATACGCCACCTGAGCAAGCGAAAGTGAAGGAGCATGATATTGCGTTTATGCTCATTCGTCCTGATTATGCCCCAACCTTTACCCATAGGTCAGCTAAGGTGTTTAGGGAGTTTAAGGAGCACTTGGGGAAAGATTTTGAAGAGTTGTTATTAGCAAGGGGCTACACCATTCGTGGCCCAGTGGATAGGTGGCACGATATTGTGTATCAGGATAAGAAGGAGACGGATTTAGTTATGGAAGTGGAAATTCAGATTGCGGTAGCTCCGCTTTCAGGGGCGGTTAAGAGGTATTATAGTTCGGTGCATGAAACCTACCTCTATTATTTGGATGGTGGCATTAGTGTTACGGGTTATGTGAACTTGATTCTCAAGGAAGGTTTTTCGCAGGAGAAACTCTATATCAAAAAGATTAGTATTGAGCCTTTGGAGGCTACTGCTAAAAGTTATTTGAAATATTATGACAGAAATATTCCGACAACTGATGTGGGGATACACAATGCTATTGTGCCTCTCTTAGAGAAGGCATACGGGAATTTGCTTTTAAAGGCGTGGGAGCATTTGCATCCAGAGGAGATTGCTCCGCTTAAAGGTGAGGTGAAGAAGTTGAGGGAGAAGAGGGGGTATTAACCCCCTAATCTATCAACTGATTTATGACTTATGACACTCTCTACAACAATGATAACAACCATCCACTTTTGTATATCTTCGCCTTGCCTCAGCTACAGCTCCTTCACAACTGGAATACTCTCCCAAATACTCTCTATTTTGAGCATCAGGTAAAAATCGACAATCTTCAGTATGAACTTCATGCTCTCCTGTGGATTGAGCTTGTTTGTTGACATAATACTTCTTCATAATTTATTTTAATTTTAAGTAATCTATTTAATTGCTAATAGCAGATTTTACATGCTCGATACCCAGAGTTTTGGGCTTGGCTTTTTGAAACCTTACTTATACCGGATTTACACCTCTTTAATCCTCTACACTGGTGAGAATGATAAGCATAAGAGCTTTTGCTATTACAAACAAAAACAGTTGATTCATTCTGCTTTGTAGTAGCTTTTGTCTTACTGATATAGTCCTTAAAAACATAGCCGGTAAGAGTGTCATTAACTGTCACTTTAACCCAAGCACCAGTAAAAGAGTTTACTTTTAAAGGTGTTCCTTTTGGAACTGTTGTAACAATTGATGATTGTGTGTTTGGCTGTGTTCTAACATTTAAACTGTTGACTGAAACATAATAGGTTTCATTAGTAGTTTGTGAAAATGCTGTTACTGCACATGTAATTAACAGCATTATTAATGCGATTCTTTTATTCATAGGTTTTGTAATTAGTTTTTGGTTATAACAGGAATAGAATAGGTGTCTATCTCTGGCTCTCTAAAAATTTTCTTTTCTACTATAGGTTTTATGATAGGCACCTCTTTTTCAACATAGTCAAACGAAACAGTTTCAATTATTGCACTTACCTTAACGTTAGCATCAATACCTTGCATTATATTATCATTACTGAAACACAAATAGTATGTTCCTTGACACATTCTTGGGTCTAAAATTTTCTTATATCCGGCTACACCTTTACCCCTATCCCAGAAAGAGAAATTCTTATCCCCCATAAATAGATTTTTGTTCTCTTGATCTGTTAAAATATATAGAACATCTTCCCCAATCTTTGGAATTATCAATTCAGCTACTACACCAATTGCCAAAGCACCCAGTGGAGTTGCAAATGCTGCTGCTCCTCTTTTAGCAAGGTTAACTACTGTTTTTGAGTTTTCTGACCAAGCTGCATTGGCGTCTTCACCAACACCAACCCAATATGCCCAAGCAACAACACTTGTTACTTTCTTTTCAGTTTCATGGTTTTGTGGAAGAGTAAAATGCATCCACGTTCTATTTCCATTACTATTTGTTTTAGAATGCACTCTCTCAATCTTATCTATTATTAATACCTCATTGATTGTTCTTGAAACTTCTTCCTTTTTTAGTTGTTTTATATATGAGGTATCATGGCTCACAACAACATTTCTGGTATATGTTTTCCAAGTAGTATCAGTTTTTAATATCCATTCAACAGTAGTGTTAAAGTTTACAAATTCTTCAGAAGCCGGAATGCGGTATATAGAATATGAACAAACCCTTTTACCAAGTTTGCCATTATAAAATCTAAACTTAAATACTGACTCGTGGATTGAAGTAATGGTCTTATTTTGTACTGAAGAAACTTTAAACTCCTTAAACCTTGAAGCACTTGGGTATTCAATTATTTCAAATTCTTTCAATTCTTTCCCACCTTCAATATGTAAGTTGAAAATTAGCTTGTCTCCCGGGGCAAACCCGTAGAAAAAATTTTCTTCACTTAATCCCGAAACTTTTACTTTTCCTTCAGCAACCAAAATTTTTGCCTGTGACAAACTTGTAGTTGGATTAAGTAAAAACAGTAAACTGATTATTATTAATATACATCTCATGCTAATACTATTTCTTAATTGGATTATTCGTTCTTAGGACTTTCTTGTTCACTTAGCTTTTCTGGTGTACATCGAGAACAAGGTTGTAAGCCTTGTTGCACAGCATCTCGTAATGAAATTGGAATTTTACTTTTCCATAAATAAGTACACTCTATTTTGTGATACTTACTTCCAGTCTTAGTCTGATAAACAATAATATCTTCTTTGCTATTTTTAGGGCTGCAGGATATTGCAATTAGTGTTGCAACAAAGAGTAGGAGGAGGCTTTTTGCAATACCTCTAAATACTATTGATTTATTGACTTCACTAATTCTTAACTGTTTATGGGTTGCAATCATATTAAATGCAAGTAACACAGGTGAAGTCTTAGGTCTAAATATCTTTTCCCTACCTTATTATTTATTATCCCAACACTAAAAAATGTATATCATTGAATATTTATGATACTCCAAACCCCACCTAATTTTTGGTATATCATACGCTCAATGGGTTTTACCCCGTAAAGCTCAATATGCCTAAACCTTTTCATTTCAAGTTGACTATAGTGAATATCAATGACTATAAGCCTAATAGCATTACTAAACTGAACATCAACTTCATAAATACTCTCCTTCTCTATTCTTGAGTCATGAATTTCCCATTGTAAAGGGAGAGTATTTACTATTAAATAGGTAAAGTTTGATGTCCCGGTTTTAGTATTAAAATAAATTTCAAAATTCTCAAGTCCATAGGGTAATTCAAGCAATGAGCTTGCTGAAATGATTCCATTATTTTTTAAACCGGATATTGTTTTGATATTATCAATACCGTTTGTGAAGAGCACACTATTCTGATAGTATTTATAGTCATTTTCTTTATTGTGTTTTTGTAAAAGTGCTGATACTTCTTGTAAGGAGCTTTTCTGCCAGTTCTCTTCAACAATAAATTTTTGAAAATTAAGGGTAGTTAAGTTTTCTACTTCCTTAACTCTCTTGGTTAAGTCTTTTGTAATTTCACTACTGGCAGGACGCTTTGACTGGTAATTAGCTATTATGAAATATGACACTATCCCACATAAAATTAAAATAAAAAGTAGTTTCAATAGATAGGCTTTCCTTGTAAAAAAAGCTATACAAGAAGCAATGAAATAGTAGGCTTTAGACTTGAGCCGAATTATTTTTTGTATTTCTGATAAAATATATTCATTACCCTTATCAGCATTTAATGCCCAAATATTAATTAACGAGGGGTGTACTTCTACAACCTTTTCAATACTGATACCATGAAGGATTGGGATAAAACTACCCTTCATCTTTTCTAATGCAAAAAGTTCACCATAAGCCCATCGACTGGTATATAAAGAGCTTATTACTGCAACTCCATATCTTGAGTTCTCTAACCCGCCATTTACAATATGGAATACATCAGAACCAGCAACAAGCTCTTTTTGGGCATACCAAACCTTATACCCTAAGGCTTTAAGGTCTCTGACCAATTCTTCTACATAATCACGGTCTTCTACCACATAGGATATAAATATATCATAAGACTTAAAACTTGGAAGAAAGAAGTTTCCCATGTTTAAGTAGCCTATAATTTCATTATGAGGACACCTTACAATAGTTTCCGCTAGTACTGTCGGATTTATATCTATTGTTTTCCCATTGAAGGGGTTGTAGATTTGAAAGGTTATCTTTCCCTCCTTTGCTTACAGGCTTAATATGGTCTACTTCCCAACCTAGCGATGTTGTTTCACCATGTTTAGAATACATGATTTTGGCTCCGCAAGTGTCCTTCCTATAGACATTAGGATTTAAACCCGTAATAACCTTACCTTTTTCCCATACTGCTTGAATTGTTTCTTCAGAAAACGGCTTATTATCCGTTGTTGTGTTTGGTTTTCTTTGTGACATAATCGTATTGTTTTATCCCACAAATGAACTAAGGCTATTGCATTAAGCTGAAGTTATTTTTCCTAACCCCCGTAATTTCTTCCCCTGATTTAAAAATCCTTATTCATACTAATTTCAAAAGTTTCTTTAGAGTCTCTTTATGAGTTGGGCTAACAGGTATTTCAGTATCATTAATAATAATGAGTGAGCCACCTCCTTTAATCTTGTCAATTTTTGTAAGGTTAACAACGTACGATTTATGAACCTGCACTAAATCGCTATGACCAATAGACTGAAACGTTTTTGACATTGGCATAGTTTGAAGAAGATTAGCTCCATTGCTCAAAACAATTGTGGAATAAGTCCGTGCTGCTTGAATATATAATAGCTCTGAAATATGATACTTATTATATGACCCTCCTTTATCTTTAAGGTAAATAGTGTCCTTATCGTGAAGTTGAATTGGGGTTGTTTCTCCTTCAAAGTCTTTACTATGCTTAACATTTTGTGAGTTGTTCAATAATGCTCTCTGAATACTCACTTCCAATTGGTGTACATTGAATGGCTTAGCCAAGTAATCAGAAGGGTTAACTTTTTCCGCTCTGACAATTGTTTCTTTATCCTTAAAGTTTGTTAGAAAAATTATCGGGATGTCTTGTATTTTCTTTAAATCTTCTGCGGTTCTAATTCCATCTTCTTTACTCGCAATTTGAACATCTAAGAAAACTATGTCGGGAATATTAGCTGAAAATGAACTAATGGCACTCTTATATGAATCTACAGTATCAGTTATTGAGTAGCCTAAATTTTCCAAGTCTGATGCCAGCCCCTCGGCTATTAAGCTGTCATCTTCTACAATCAAAATCTTTAATGCGTTCATTTTTAATTAAATGCAATATTCACGGGAAAATACCTATAATTTTGGTTTATGAAACTATCATTTCTAATTTCATTAAGCCTATTTATACTTCCAGTAGAGTTATTGGGGCAAAATAAAATTGAAGCTGACTCTGAAGCCAATATTGCACAAAGTTTAAGCGATAGTGCTATTAAATTATGGAGAAAAGGAAGCTATAAACCGGCACTAAAAACCATTGATTTAGCTCTTTCTCATGCACAGAAAGATAATGATACTGTAGTTATTGCAAAATGCTTAAACAATACAGGACTTATATATAATAGTCTAGGAGACCCCGTTAAAAGTCTATTCTATTATGAACAATCTTTAACACTGCTCAAAAAAATTAATCATAAAAAGTTATTGCCTACTGCATTACTAAATATCGGTATTGCCTATAAAGAACAGGCATTATATGATAAAGCTATAAAATATCTGTATGAGTCAGCATCAGAGTTTGAAGACGGAAAGGACACATTAAAACTATCCTCCGCTCTAAACACCATTGGTAACATCTTAATGATTGAAAAGGACTATACTTCTGCTCTTAAAATACACTTTCAATCACTTCAGCTCCGCAAACAAATACAATACCTAAAAGGCGTTTCAGGATCATTAAACAATATTGGTATCATTTATAAATCACTTGAAAATTATGATTCTGCGTTATGGTATTTAACTTCATCGTTATCTATTATAGATTCAATAAAGCCTTTGTCTGAAGATAAAGCCAACACATTATCGCATATTGGAGATATATATAAGTTTAAATCTAATTATAAAATTGCATTAGAATATTATGAAAAAGCCCACCATATAAGAGAAAAACTCAAAAATATGAAAGGGATAGCCCATTCATATTTTGAACTGGGAGTACTTAAATTTGACCTTGAAGATTACCCTGCCTCCTCTCAATATTTATTAAAAAGTATAGCAGTTGCTACAGAAATAAATGCATTGGATGTTCTTTTGAAATGCTTTAATAAATTAAGGCAGGTTTATAGAAAAACTAACGATTTATATTTAGCACTACAGTATGATGATAAGTATATTGATGTAAGTGAGAGAGTTCTAAATGAAAAAACAAAAGAAGCAATCATTAGAACCCAAGTAGCCTATGAAACAGAAAAGAAACAGCAAGAAATTGTAAACCTTAATGCTCAAAAAGAAAAACAGGCAGCACTAATTCAATTAAATGAATTAAAGCTAAGTTCCCGAAATAAACAGCTTATTTTTTCTGGTATAATTGTATGCATACTGGTAATTATAGTAGCCCTAATTTATAGCAGGTATAAACAGAAAAAAAAGCATGCACTTGAATTAGATATTCTAAGACGTGAACTACACCATAGAGTGAATAATAACTTTCAAGTTCTTTCATCAATCTTAAAACTGCAAGCAAAAGGAGCTACTGACCTTGAAACAAAAACACTGCTTGAAAGCAATGTAAACAGAGTTGATGCAATGAAATTAGTCCACCACGGGTTATATCAATATGCAGATGAAAAAAACGTAAACCTTCATAGTTATATAACTGAAATACTAAACAACTTACTTATTGCTCACGGGTTTAATCCGCAGTCAGTTGTTACAAAACTAACTATAGATACTAACTTGTTTCTATCCCCCGATAGAGCTTTACCGTTTGGATTAATTGTTAATGAGCTTATCTCCAACTCATTTAAACATGCCTTTACCAACTCAAAAATTAAACCTATGATAGATTTAACCATTACGTCTGATAATGAAAATATTTTGTTCTCATATTCTGATAATGGAACAGTGACAACTACATCATCTAAGAAAGTTTCTTTTGGTTTGAAAATAATTAAAAGTCAAATCAGCCAATTGCAAGGAACGCTTCATACCAGTAGTGATAATTTCGCTTATAGTATGTCATTTAAAAAATAGCCCCTTGCTATACAAGAGGCTATTAAAAAAGAGCTATTCAAGAATCACATTTATTGTTTGGGATGATCCTGTTACCGTAAAAGGTATTACTTCAGTGGTGTAACCGGAAGCAGACACAATTAGATTATAACTGCCATTAGCTACGTTATTGAAGAAATAATGCCCACTGCTATCTGTACCAATTATATCAACTGACACCCCAAGCGTTGTTTTAATTTCTACACAGGCACGATGAATATCATTCCCTACATCATCTTGCACATTTCCACTTAACATTGGTTGAGGGTCTTCATTTTCCCCTTCATCACAGCCACTATAAATTACAACTGGTGTGGTAGACTTTTCCATACTATCGCCATGTCCAGAAAGAAAAAAACCTGAAAATATAGTTGGAATTATAAATAAAATTAATTTTTTCATTTTTTAAAGAATTAAGAATTGAATACACCCGGAAACCGCACAATACTGCTATGCCTGCCGGGATTCACGGCTAGCTTATTAAATCATCATGCAGAGTTGTGGGAGAAAATGACCAAAACAAATACTTGCCTTTTAAGATTATGTGACTCTCCCTGTCACACAAGTATTCAGCTTGGTCAAAGAGCGTTATGGACTGCCTCTTAACCGTTTCAACTTGGAATTACTCCAGAGCTTTCTAGCTCTATTCATAGTTAAAAGATGTTGCCGTAATGCTCTACTGTAAACAGCGCTGGTGTTGAACAACAATTCAAAATTCTCATTATTAATTGAGGTACCTTAACCTGTTACAAGTGCATTTTTACTGGCTGTATGGTATTATCACGAGTTTTCCCGCAATGGAAAGGAATTGTAGCCTTATGGAGTATTTAAAAGCACCTAGGGAAGAATTTATTGGTCTAAAACTCTTTACCATATAGCTTGCTGCCGATGACAATTAATGCCTTTCATGTAAAAGCCCTTATTGAACAGTTAGCTGAAGTAACAGACCAATCACTAGATTACTATGGGTTTGGAAGGATGTGTGAAGCTATTCCTCAAGACAAAATCAGCCAGAAGTATTTAGATGATCTCTATAGAAACATGAGGAATAAGCTACATAGTGGAATAACATTAGTTCGTCCCAGCAGACATCACCTTGATATAATTGCCAGTTATTTAGGATTTAAAAACTTTGAACAATTCTCTATCTCTTGTCAGAAAAAAGTTCCTGAAATCTTAAAAGCCTGCCTAGGTACTTGGTGGAGTTATGTTAGAGCAAATTCTGGGGATTTTATATTAAGAGCTCCTGTTAAAATCTATATGGATGAACAAACTCAAAACATTCACATGATTTTACATGGAAATGAAAATAAGTTTCAAGGTTCTATAGAGTTAAAAGGAACTTGTCTTTTTGCTTATATAAAATCAGGAGCTGACAAACAATTTGTAATTACATTAAAACTAGGAGTCTCAAAAAATATATCTGTATTGAAAGGGGTGTTTTGTGGGATTTCATCATCAGGTATCCCTATTGCTGGTCGTGAAGTATTTATTAAGGAAACCTCTAATTCCTTTAATGGTATGAAATGGCAAAGATTTACTATCGATGACAATAGGCTTGACCCTGCAATACGCCACTACTTTTCTGAACATGCGACTAATTGCCTCAAAATATCAGAACCTTCCTTTTTTGACATGAATGATTTACTTAATTAAATATCCTTATGAAAATTAAACTCTTATTATTAGCATTTTTATTTAGTACAACTTTAATTCAAAGTTGTTCAAAAGAAGACCCGAATGTTGATTGTCAAAATGACCAATCAAAAAGACGTGGGGCTGTTTGCAAAGATGGAACTGAAACAACAGTAACTGGTTCAGGTGCCTGTTCTGGTCATGGTGGAGTTGACTATTGGCTTTGTAAATGAATTTAGCGGGGTTCGGGGTGCAACCCCGCAAGATAGCATGTTCCTTCGGGTAAAGAAACTGTCACGGAGGGACATGCTATCTTGCTTAAACTAAAAATCCTATTCTATAAAATGAATATAAATTTCAATTATAACCTTTCCCACTTTCTTCAAAAGTATAAATAACACTATTAATTTGGTGAATTTGAACAACCAAAACAGGCGTTGCTCTCTTAAAATAAGTCTCTTTGTAAAATTGCCTTTCATTTTGATTTTCAGAAGTTTGTGTAACTTTAGCATAATTTTTTTGTGCTAAAGGGTTTTGGACATCAAAAAGGGCTTGTACTAAAAATATTCCAGCTTTAAATAAAAAAAGAAAGGTGTTTATTGCACCTTTCCTGATTTGACTTCTGAAAGCCGACACTCTTTAAAATGTATATCCCGCTCTATAGTTAATCCGAGTGGCAAATTGATACTCTCCAGTTCGGTAACTGAAAAGTCGCCTAATTCGTCATATCCTAATCCTGTTACATACCCGAAACAAATACTTGTGGTAGGGTCGTAACTAATGGCATACCATGTGCCTCTTCCGCAAGGGTTGAAGAATTTGGCTACGATTATTGGGTCGCTTGCTTCTTCTTGATTGCCTATTTGGGCAAAGCGTTCTTTTAATTGTTGAGTGATAAGTTTCATAATAGATGTTTAATGATGAGTGAATACGGTTTGACTTATCACTTGGAAGTATCGCTTTGTGAGGCACATGAGAAGTGTGCCGATATGGTATTATAAAGGTGGAAACTTTCGGGTAGAGTATATATGAATGAAATAAAGTTTTTCTAAAAAGTTATTTTTACACTATTTGCTCACTTAAAAATCAATATCTCTATCCTCATCCAACTCCTTTTCTTCAACACGTTCTTCTCTCAATTCTTCCAAGTCATCGGTTAAGTCAATATCCTCTTCCCTTTCAGGGTCATTAGTTATGTCTTTATCCTCCACAGGGTTATCTTTTTCAAGGTTAGAAAATCTTTCTACCTCCACCTCTAAGGATAGTTCTTCTGCTCTTTCCGTAAGCCTTGATTGCCTTTCCTCTACCTCTTCAAATGCTTTTTGAAGTTCAGGAGTAGATTCGTATTCAAGTTGAACAATCAGTTTGTGCTTTTCTTCTTCTAATTCATCTAACGTATTATAGAGGTCTTGTAGTTTACATTTATTAAAGGAGATTGCCGCTTCTTCAAAGTCAAGCAATCGGTCTTTTTGAGGGGTAGCTTGTCTCAGCAATTGGATTTCATCTAAAGTTTGTTGTTCTTTTTTCATGTCTTTAGTGGTTATAGGTAAATCGCTAATGGTTATACCTAAGCGATTAAATCTGAATTTATACTTATCATATACAATCCCTTGTGGTACACCACTCTTTCTTTCGTAGTGGTGTAGCCCTTGCTCTTGCAACAGAGCCAAAAACTCACTTTGAGATTTAGCTTGTTGGAAACAAGCAGTTATGGTTTGTTGTATTTCTTGCTTAATGGTATTTCTGTCAGTACGTTGGGCTATTTGAAACTCCTTATTAGTCAGATAAGGTCTATTCGCCCCATGATCACAAGTACTATTCTCTATTTCAGGGTATTTTGTTTTATGGTACTCCTGCATAGTGAGTTTAAGCTCCCGTAAACTTTCATGGGTTAATCTATGCGCTTTACCCGTTCTGAACTTCACTCCACTTACCATAAAGTGGATGTGCTTATGGTGTGTATCGGTGCTGTGGACTGCACCGACATACATACCTTCAATACCCCTTTGCTTAATATACTCTTGAGCTATATCTAACAGCTTTGCATTTGAAATTTCCTGTTTATCAAGTTTTCCAAAGCTCAAGATTTCATGGTAGAGTAGGATATTTCCTTTTCTTGGATACTGACGTAAGGCTTCGTTGCTCATAAACTCTTTTACATAGCCTTGTATATCCCGTTCTTTAGAACGTAGGTTGTGAGTAATGATAGGCGGAGGTTCCCCTTCTTTGTCCTTGCCTTCTTGTAAAATGTATTGAATAAGGCTTTGGTAAGAGGGGCTATGCCTTGTAAGAATTTTTAAAATCACTTGTAAACAGATAATTAAGCAATAGTTGCTCTGCTTTTTCAATCAGTATGGTATAGTCTTCCTTCGGAAATTGTGTTACCAAATGAATGGCTACTATTGAGATGTTTTGTAACACTTGAAGCAGTATGTCTCTGTTGGGAATAAAAGCGTTGCCTTCAGAATGGGATAATAATAGTTGCCTTGCAAGTGTAGTAGGTTTTAGTCCCGCCTTTTCAGCTACTTGCTGTATGGCTTGATATTCTTTAATGGTAAAAGAGGGGCGTATCTCTTTCTGTTTTTTTCTGCTCCTTTTCCAAGCCTTTTTATATAACCGTCTATATTCCTTTTTGGCTTCGGTGATTTCTTCCTCTGTACCATTTGGTATTACCCCCTTCTCAAACAAAAACTTCCACAATGCCTTACTTCTCACCTTTTTCATCACGTTTGGGTTTTGGTGGGGTATTGTTTGGTTTAGCTTTGGGTGTTGCCTTTCTGATAGGCAGTAACGGTACAGGCATATCAGGTACATACTGCACAAAAGGTTTTGGAGGCAGAGCCGTTAGCTTCTTGTATTTGAAAGACTTGTAATAGGGGGAAGAATAGCCTTTGATAATAGGGTGGTTGCCCGAAAGTATTAACGTTCTGTTTTCTTTTAAACGTCTGGCTTCATCAATAGTAACCAAACTTTTAACTACCTCTTTCCCCTCTTTGTTCTTCACTGTTGTTTTACCACTCAACACCTCTATTTCTTTCAACGTTTGCAAGTCACTCGTACCCGGCAAAAACAATTTAGTTACACAATTCGCAAAAATATTTTGAGCGTCTTCCCCATATTGGGATTTTAAGTTTTGCAATGATTGTACTGCGATATAGTTTGAAACTTGGTGTTTTCTGGTATTACTGATATAGATAGGTAAACCTTCTATATATAAACTACTCGCTTCCTCCATTATGATATGTATAGGTAGTTCACCTTTTTTAGGTAAGTGGTCTAATAGGTAGGTATAGAGTTGAGTAAAGAAAATGCTTTGCAGGGTGGAGATAAATTTCATGTCCCCTATTTTATTATGCAAAAAGATAATGGTCGGTGTTGTTCGTAATGCTTCCAGTTGAATATGGTCTATTGCAGTTACTCTCACTATTTCTTCACTTTCAAAGATTTGTAAAGCAGCAGTCGCAGACGCTACAATATTTTGCCTTGTTTTCTCCGGCATAGCTACCATAGCTTTATAGTCCAAAAGCAACTGCTCGTCTTTACTTTGCACCACCATATAATCGGTGGTTTTTGGCTCTGCTGAAAACAGCTTTACCGTATGTAATACATTCGTCATATTACGATAGGGTTCCGATTGATAGAGGACAATTCTGATACAGATTGAAAGTAAAGCCCTTGTTTGTAGTCCCCAAAATGGATCATTGCCTTTGCCACTTTCAAGGGTGGCTCTGACTAATAAATCGGCTATCTTATTAATATCCTGTTTACTTTTGACACGGCTAAGAAAATTATATCCAAAACTGACCTTGCTATCCGAAAAGTTGATGATTTTTAGTTTAAAAAACTGCGATAAATAGCCTGATGTTTTGGCATATATCTCACCACTAGGGTCGTTTATGATAATGGAACAGTTTTTTAAGAGTAGGAGCTGTTTAATTATAAATCGTGTGGTTTTACCCGCCCCTGTGGGGGCGCACAACATCAGGTTTTCAAACGATTTGCGGAGGGTTAGCCTGCGGTGTTTGCTGATTAAAAAACCTTTGTTAAAACGACTGGCTATATCAGTTTCTTTGCCGAAGGTAGCAGTATGGGCTTTGGGGGTTTTCAGAGTATCCCAAAGGGTAGTGAGGGTGTCGGTAAAGACTTCCCATAAGAATAGGAGTGCTTGGGCAAGGAGCTTCCCTGCCTCGTGTACAATGAGGATAAGAGTGTTCATACTATGTGGGGTTTAAATAGTGGTGAAAAGGGGTGGCTATTTTTGGGTAAACCACCCTTTAAAGATTTTTATGAAATACAGAAAGAGTGTGCCGATGTATTCGCACAAATGAAAGAGGGTGTAAAAGATGGATTTGATAAGAAAGGCAATGAGTTGCATAGGTGTAGTATTAAAGGTTTACTATGTACTTCCCCGCTTAGTTACTGCGAGGCACTAAGTTGAACTGTGGCATGGTACTGTTCTAACAGGTGGGTATAAAAAGTAGCTACGGTATGGTAGCGTCCATTGTCTTCTGCATTATCGGGATAATACAATAAGTATATGGTGATACCTGTTAAGTCGGGTAGTTGCTCTTCTTGTTGTAATTGCTCTGCTACTCTATCGGGATGAGTGATGAGTTGTTCATAGGTTGCTTTATCATAAAAGGATACACCATTGGGGTTATTTTCCATGAGGTTGCTGTAGATATAGAGGGTGCGTTTAGTAGCTCTGCTCTGTGATAGCTGTTGCAAGTGCTTAGAAATAGGGGTAAAAACGAGCGAATGATTTTTAGTGCTGGATACACTCGGTGGTAATGCTACTATGGCACTATCTATATGACCAATGAAGGTATTTACTTTTGCCCGTCGGATATGCGGGTTACTCATCAGGGGTGTTGCTTCTTCTATGGTAAAGGTTTTTTGAGGGTTGTTGTAATAGTCTGTTATGGTACTTAGGGTAATAGTTTTGGCTGCCCATAGGGTATTCTCTATATCCAGTTGGGTATGCACATAAGCCGTATCTATAAATAACTCTAAGGGGTCGGTTATATCTACTAACCAGATTTGTTCGGTACTATGGTGTTTGGTAGTACTCTCTTGGGTACACCCTGCTATAAGTAGCAGGGTACTAAGTACCAGTAGTGTGTTAAAGATTTTTTGTGTTTTCATGGTTGTTGGGGTTATTGGTGTGGCTATCGAACAGGGGTAAAAAATGGGTGCGAAATTGAAAGTCTATGTTTTGGGTATAGCAATCACTGGGTTGGTCTCGGTGTTTTTTGTTGGTGCTGATATATAAAGCAATACACTCTTGGCAGGTGTTGAGAATAAAGTTTTCATTCATACCTCCTTCTTCAAGGGTGGCGACACTTAATCCTTCTTGGGTAGTTTTTTGTTGTCGCAACTCTGCTATTTGTTGTTCTAAAGTAATAAAGGTGTGTGCTGCTTTTTCTGCTTCTTGTTTGAGATAGTCATATTGTGCTATGGCTTCTTTTTCGGCTGTGGTTATGGGTAGGTAGAAGTATGACAATAAGGTGGCTGATACCAGAAGTAATAATGAAAGTACGGCAAAGGGTACGGCACTGTGGGGATACTGGGTATGTGCTGTTAAATAGTTCGCCCGTTCTTGCCCCAAATAGGCAAAGGCTATGGTGAATAATATTAGTAGTATTGCAATAAGTATTTTCTTATGTCTGGGATTAGGTAGCAAATAGATAAGTTTTGGTGTCATGTGCGCAATGAGACCAAACAGGATCGCAAACAAGGGGGATAGGATATAGCTTTCCAGTTGGGTAAAACCCCAGCTTTCAAAGAGGTTAATACTGAACGGGGCTTCAAATAAGCAGAGGATTACTATTACCCACGTTGCCCATTTCCTGCTGTGGTATTTTGGGGGCGCTAGGGTGTTTTTAAGGGTGCTTGCGGTTTGATTTTTGTGTTGCTCTGCTTCGCCTTTTTTATGCAGCAGGTTTTTAATGTTTTTTTCTGCCGCTTTATTATTGCTTATAGTACTATGCAATGTACTTTGGGGTTTTAACGCTCCTGCTTGTTTATCTATTAGAGACTGGCAAGTGGTATGGATAAAGCTAATATGGTCTTGTAGCCTATCGCCTGTAAGGGCTGGGTTGCCTGTTTCTGCGTCTGTTTTGGCTGTGTGCTTGGTGTGTTCACGCAAGTTTTGTAGCTCGTTGTTGAGTGCTGTTGTGAATGGGGTTTGGGGTTTAATGATTGTGGTCATATTATTAGTTTTTATGTTTAGTCTTAATAGAAGGGCTGACACCCGCCTCATTCAAGGAGCCAGCCCTATGGGATTACAGAAAATGTCTTCCCGGTGTTTTTCGCACTCTCATTGAACCTTTAATATTTTGGCTATATATCTCCACGGAACCTTCATTTTTCATATTTTTGAGTATTGTGCTGGTTATCAGTTGCATATATTCTGAAGCAAAGGTTGGATTTACATTGTGGCTAACAGGATTTTAAAACGCTATTTTTCAGCTATAATTCCGCTATTTTTGATACAGTACAGTCAATTGGGTTATGAAAATTACTGTTGAAGACCTACTGAAAAAACGTGAGCAGCTAAAAAACGCCTATAAGGACTGCACAGGAAATACCTTTATTATTCTGTCATATCAGAACAATGAAAATTATAGAGCGTTAAAAGATCTAATCTTTGATAAAACAGGAAAAAATATTAGCACAGGAACATTATTAAAGTTTTTAAATAGAGATATATCGGATAATGAAGAAAGCGATATAATTAACTTCCATAGTAATACTATAGATATAATTGATGAGTTTATTTTAGCAAGCTCAAAATCTACCAAACAGAATTTTCAAGCTGAAATAGACAATGAGGTATTTAGCTTTTTAAAAAAATTACGCTTACGAATTAAAACCGGAAAACATGAAGGCTTAAAAAAACTTTATGAAGTTGGGGTCAACCTAGCAGATAAAAAACAAGATAAATTGGGCATTGCCTATCTACAACTCGAATACTCAAAAGTAATAGTATTTGATGATGTTAGTGAGGTAGATATCCTCATTCGGGATAGTCTTTCTGTAATGCAGACGTATAATCTAACTGATGAAGTGTTAGATTTAAAACACCGATTATATTTAGTTAAAATAAAATTGGGTGAGTTAGCAGAGGCAAGTGTACTGGCAGAAGCAACACTTGCCTTAGCCCGAGAGGCAGATTCTATTTCTTATATTGCCTATGCTCTTTTGCACTGCGCTTCGAGTGAGTTTGCCAAAGGAAACCTTAAACAGGCACAAGAGCTTATTGACAACTCTTTACAAGCAGGAACTACATGGGAACAAAGAGAACCCGAAAATGCACAACTACCAGACCTAAGGGCTGGCTGTTATCAATTAAAATACACTATTGCTAACCAACAGGGAAACTATAAAGAAGCGAAGGCATATCTGTTAAAAGCCATTGAAGAAGGCAAAAAAATAGCACCTAATACCTTGTTATTGGCAAAATCAATGTTGGAAGTAGCCGAGTTGGAACTGGCTATTGGTGACGGGGATCACTTGGAAGGACTAAAATCATTAGAGGGAGCTATACCCATTTTCATTAAACACTTAGATTGGGATAGTTACACCGACAGCGTAATAGTCTTTACGCATATGACTTTAATTATGGGAAATAATGAAATGGCTTATGAATCTTTGTGCAAGGCTTTGGAAGTATTATCCCCAATTGATGAACAAGAGTTTAATGTTTGCAGGTTGTATATAGAGGCAGGAGATTATTTTATGTTGTTGAATAAGCTTGATAAAGCATATGGAAATTATGATTATGCCTTAGCTATTGCTGAAAAGCATACTTTCAAAAGCATTATACTGACTTCCGTTTTGGGGCTTATCCAAGTTGCCAATTTAAGGAGTGATACTAAGCTAAGAGACCTTTATATCAAACAAATTTTACCTCTTCTCTATGAGGAAGAAAAAAAGCCTTTATCTGAAAGTGAAAGGGCAACACTTAATTTACATTTTGGTGAACTCTTTTTTTCTCAAGATTACTATGAAGGAGCATTACAGTATTATTCAACTGCCTCAAAACAATTCAAGGCACTAGAAAATTCAAAGGATTATTTTTCTTCTTTATTTTATTGTGGGTTATGCCATTTCTATTTACGCAACAAAGCTGACGCGATAAAAACACTTAAGAAAGTATATGACCTTACGGCTGGTAAACAGTATTTTTTGATTGCTTTCAAAGTCAGAACTTTTTGTGCTTATTATTTCTTTTTGCAGGCGGATTATGAAATGTCCAAACGCTATTTTAAGGAAGCGGTATATCTTGCCAAAAAGCATTCCCTTCAATCGTTCAATCTTTATGGTATCCTGCTATATGAATTGGGCAATATAGAAAAGATAGTAAGCCCCAATAGTACTTGTACTTCTTTTGAGGTTTTAATTCGGAGATTATTTGACGGTGTTGCTACTTTAAAGAAAAGAAAGTTACCTGTTAATCCATATATCCGTTTTTGGTTTTTCACTCATTTTGTATGTGTATGGAAACACTATTATCATAGTTCAGGTACTAAATCCGCCTTATTTATTAATGATGTTAATTCGGCTAAACAGCTTTCTACGTCTCTCGCTTGGCTATTTGATTTCTTTTTTGTTTTTCTGCCTTCCAGTCCCGAAAAAGGAGACCATGACCTATTTGTCTTTCCTTTTAATGATTTATTGAAAGATGAGGCTGTCATTAAAAATTCCTCGCAAAATGCAGTAGAGTTTGTCCAGCGTGTTATTGATGATATATCTGATACCACTAGTAATGAAACAAAATATTCCGCTTCTAAAACTGATGAGGATTGGGTTGTAAGAGGATTTGCCTACGAGTTGCCTCATAGGTTGTATAGGTTTATACGAACTATGACTGCCGATGATGTTTTCAATAAAAATCTTTTTATTTCAATCGGTGAAGAAAAATGGGAACCGGGTACTGGACATCCCAGCATTTTTTCTTGGATGAACAACGAGTGTATTGCTGTATTTGTTAATGAACAGCCTCCCTATAAAACCGTGGCTCAAATTGACACTTTTATCAGCATGACTGACCCTGAAAACGTTTCTAAGTGTATTGAAGCAAAAAAATTACTTTATTCTTTAATGAACGTAACCGAGCCAACTGCCAAAGTGGTGCTGGAAAATTTCAAACTGGATTGGGGTCAGTTGTTTAATTATAAAGACACCGATGTTATTGCCTGTTCTTTTATGATTGTTAAAGTTGAGTTTTTGTTGACTGATAAGATTTGTCCCGTACTGGTTATATATCCTGATAATTGATTTTTTCTATTTACAGTATATAGTGATGAAAAGCACTTTCTCAATCGTTTGTATGGCTACATAAGGTAGCATGAGTTGTGTGGTTTTCTGTAACCATACAAACTTTAATAATGAAAAATCATACTGTACTACACTCTGATGATTGGGATTCGCTTATCCATATTCAAAGAAAATTAGCCCTTCGCCTTCCCCTTACTCAACATGAACTGGATACTTTGGCTTCTTTGTTAGGTAGTTTACCTCCTCCTGAAGCATTTACCTTTTCTGAAAAGGATATACCTGACACTTTGGACGTTACGTTTGTGAACGAAAGGGGGTTACGGGAACTTACTGATAGGTGGGTTACGTTGTTTAAAAAACTACCTTATTCAACTGCCCCAATTGATATTGGAAGTTGGCTAGATGTTGTTAAAAGTGGGAATTTGTCACAAGTTTCTTTATTTATTTTTAATAATGCGTTTATTGTAGTTGATTTTTATCCCACTCCTCTTTACGCTGAACAAAGCATCTGCTTTGAAGTTGTTTTAAGGAATGACGGTTCTGCTATTTTTGAATACAGTGATGAGATGAATGAACAGGAAGTACAAGACTTTCCTCTGTTTGGTATTTTTCAAGGTTCTTGGAAAGAGGCGTATCTTTTACTTATTCAAACCTTATTGGCTCATTGGCCTAAAGAAGAGTTCCCAAAAGAGTTTCAGAGTTTAACTTTCCACTAAGTATTTTAGACCTCTTTATTATAAGGGGTCTTTATTGTTATAATTTGTTTTTAAATAATTGTTTTCCTAATGCTGATATAGAGGCAAGGGGGTTCGATATTTTACTCGTGAGGGCTACAGACAGGTATAAACCCTTGCACAGCAAGGGTTTTATCGGTTCGATTCCTTTTACCCATATAAATTCCTTAATCTGGTAGCTTTAAAACTACCAGATTATTTTGAATGAATAGATGGTTCTATTCTTTAGTAACTTTAAATGAATGTGTATGATTAGTTGACTTGATTTTCACTATGTAAATACCTGTTTTCAAACCTCCTAATTCTAATTGATAATTTTTAATAGTGCTACCTTCTATTGCTTCTTTTTTGACAACCTTACCCAATATATCCATTACTTCTACTGATTGTAGCCCATCTGTTCCCTTAGTAAACTCACCGCTAATAAATAAACTGTTTGTAACAGGGTTAGGATAAACTTCTACCTTTTCATCTTTAGCTAACCCCTCAACAAGTATTGCTTTAGATTTTGATTTTTTATTAGCACCATTTTTTTGGAATACCGGCCCCGATGAACTTTGTCCATAGCTACAATCTGATATCATCACGAACTCATATGTATTACCTGCAGGATTAAGGTTAATAACATTTGAGGTATTTGTAGAGCCAAATGCATAAGGTCCGTCTTGCATTGGGGCTGGAGGTACAACTTGTTCAGTATATTGTATAAAATAGTTTGCATTACATGCCGCAAACGGAGGGTCTATCCAAGTTACTTGTGCAAACTCTAAGGACACTCCAAATCTATTTACAGAAAAGTTTTCTACTTCCGGACAATTACAGTTTCTTCTTTCGGCAATATAACTGGCATAGGTTTGTGCTGTACCTAATTGGTTTGTAAATATTGGTCTTTCACTACCCTTAAATAAACCACTCATATATACGTTATCGGTTCTTGATAATTCATATGCAATACGGGGGCGACTATAAAAATAATCTGTTGAATTTGTTAAGTCATCCCAACTGGCGTCTATACCATCAGCCCAAAATGTGTAGCCGTTATTACGGTCTAATTTGGCAATGAAGTGGTCTGCTCCTCCTGTTCCTTTCCTTAAGAGAGTTTGCCCCCAAGCATCGGTCATTTGGTCGCCATAGATTCCTGCTATATGAAGGTCGTCGTTGTTTTCTTTAAAAACTATAATATCGGTACCATAATCAGCATCAGGACTTGCCAAAGTAGTTGCCCAAATGCCATGACCATTCCAATCATATCTTGCTACAAAAACATCTCCACCTCCACTACCGGATGTGGTTATATTATTTCCTCCGGGACCACTAAGTGTTAAGGTTGTTGCTCCCTCATAATCACCAATAATATACAGCTCGGAACGGTTAGCAAACATATCAGCTTCTTTTACGAAATCATCTCCACTACTTGAAACGGTTTGCTCCCATATAAATAATCCGTTAGTGTGGTCAAGTTTAGCTATATAACCATCTATTTGAATCGGAGTAGGTAGGTTTCTTGTTGTAGTTGTAGTGTGGTCAAGTGTTGCTTTTATCTTATACTCACCTACCAAGTAAACATCCTGGTTTGCTGTTCTTTGTTGTGAAAATGGATCAATAAAATCTCCCTCAATTGCTAGTCCCCTACCTACATTAAATGAGCTTATATCTAAAGGGTCGTTATTAATATAGTTTGTCCAAGCTGTATTACCGTTTAAGGTCTTGTACTTAGCTATAAATGTTTTAGTGTTAGCATTAGGAGTTCCACCAGGTGTACGGCAGGCCCCCGAACAATTTTGGTAAGTAATGTGGTTTGCAAAGTACCCGGTAACATATAAATCTCCATCGTTACTTGGCGATGATAACCCTGTCCCGTCATTAGATGTTGATAGTGCTACTGAAAGCCCTCTTCCAGCTGGTGCTTCAATAATATCTAACCATTGTATAGTACCACTATTGTCAAATTTAGCTACAAAAGGCACCGTTGATGTATTATTAACGTTTGTATTTGTAGTTGTTTTGGTAATGCCTGTAGGTGATGAAGAACCTGATGGTGTCAATAGATTATCCCCTAAAGTTACTGATAGCACTCCAGTACTATTGTCAGGTCTTATATAACCTGTTACGTAAACATTTCCTCTCCAGTCAGCAGTAACACTCATTCCAGCTTCTTCCCAAGTGGCGTTTGGTATTCCACTTCCAAATCCGGTAATCCATTGTAGGTTGCCATAAATGTCAAACTGGGCTAAAAAGCCGTCATAATCAGCATTGTAGCCTCCAGAACCAATACCTGCATTGGTAAGAGTATTACCATTAACTGTAATAGTTCCACTAAATTTACCTGTAACATAAATGTAGGGATCGACCTGCCCATGTGGGTCGTCATAACTTACCGTTATGTCTTTAATATCCAATTTTCCTAAATTTGAGTTTGATGTTGCTTCCAGCTTTGATTCCCAGTTCCAATCTGGGTCAGATTGAGCATTGATGAAATAATGAAACATTAAAAATGTTGCGAAAAATAAAATTGATTTTTTCATGATAGTAAAATTTTAATTTGATTACTATCTTCAAAGTTCTTATGCTTATTACTAAAAGAATCATATCACCTTAGCTACGTGTTTATAAATTGTATAAGCGTGCTAATTCAATAAACAAGTGTGCAAAATATTAAAACTAAATCGTCTTTTTTAAAAACTTTATAAAAACGTTTCTGCGCCTGGCTGCAACAGGAATTAACTCTTCATTGTCCATTACTACAAAGCCACCTCTGCCTCTCAGGTATTTTTTCATATGAGCTGTATTTACTATGTATGATTTATGAACTCTAAAAAAATTATAGCCACTTAATAAATCCTCATACCCTTTAATACTCTCTGAAATCATGGTGCTTTCGCCCCCTTCAAAATATACTCTTGAATAGTTACCATCAGCAGTTATGTATAATATGGTTTCAATATCTTTTATCACTAAACCGCTTAAGGTGGGTAAGGCAATCCTGCCAGTTACATTGGAAAAATTTTGGGAGTTTTGCTTTGCAATCTTTCTTGCTTTGGCTTCAACAAGTTTTCTTACTTTATCAACTGCCTTATGTAAAGCACTGGGAGCTATGGGTTTCATTAAATAATCGGCAACAGAATACTTAAATGCTCTTAAGGCATACTTATCATAAGCAGTTGTAAAAATTATTTCAGGCTGATGTTTCAATTTGTCAAGTGCATCAAAAGCTGTTTCATTAAACAATGAAATATCCATAATAAGTAAATCAGGTTTTAGAGATTCAGTTTTTTCTACTACTTCTTCAACAAAACTTGCTTCATCCACAACCTTTAAATCAGGACAGTACTCATTTACCATAGTCCTAAGTAAGTTCATGCCCTTGGGCTCATCTTCAACTAATAGTGTTTTAATTTTATCCATACCAATTTCTACAGCCAAACAATTACCTCAGTGCCAATTGCTTCTCCATTTTGTGTTTTTAGGTCTATAATGTTAATGTCATATTCTTTTTTGTATACTTTATTAATGAGTGTTAACCGTTCTTTAACTATTGATAGTCCTCTTGAAATATGACCGTTTAAACGGTCATATTTCTTTTTTCTTCCCACTCCATTATCCTTAATAGTACATTTTAAACGGTTTTTGTGTACACTAAACTCAATTTCAAGCATCAAATTTTCTTTTTTTGGTGTTAACCCATGTTTAATAGCATTTTCTATTAACGGTTGTAAAAGCATTGAGGGCACCAACATTCTCTCACAGTCAATACTTTTTTCTACTCTGATTATCGGGTTTAGTTTTCCCTCGAATCTTAATGCTTCTAAGTCAAGGTATAGCTCTAAGAAGGATAGTTCTTCCCTAAGCGAAATAAATTTTTTGCTTGAGTTATTTAATATTATTCTTAAAAGCTTAGCAAAGCTTGACATGTACTCTGCAGCTTGTTTTTTGTTTTGATGAAAAATAAAATCTTGTATTGAGTTAAGTGCATTAAAAAAGAAGTGGGGATTCATTTGTGCTCTAAGCAATACAATTTCTGACGAAGCCAATTTTCTTTGTAAATAAGAAGTATTAAGAGCCATATATATAAAATAAGCAACAATTGCTAAAACTAGAACAAGAGCGAGTACCTTAAACCAGAGTGTCTCCCAAAATTGAGCCATTACAATAATAGGAATTCTAAGTTCATTTGCTGATGGTTTGCCATACCCGTTGGTAGCCTTTATAAGTAAATAATATCTCCCGGGTGGCAATTGGGTGTACTGTATCATGGTGGTCGAACCTTCAATAGTTGTCCACCCTTTATCATACCCCTGCAACGAGTATTTATATTTATTTTTTTGTGGGTTTGAGTAGTTTACAAGTACAGTTTCAATTTTTATATTTCTTTGATGTGGTTGGAGTATTAATCCTTGTTCAAATTCTCCAAGTTGGTTAATAATAGTGTCTTTTGTTTCAATTTTTCTAAGCAATAAGAATGGTTTCTCAATATATGGAGTATCGAGTAAATCTTTTGGCTTGAAATAAGTAACTCCCTTTTTCGAGCCGAAAAAAATTGTCCCGTTCTTATCTTTTGTAACGGTACGATAATTAAAACCACTTACTGCTATACCATCGTAATAACTATAGTTGGTTACAGCTTTTGTTTTAATACTAATTTTAGAAATGGATGAAGGAGTGCTAACCCATACATTACCTAGTTTATCAGGCATTAATGCACAAATAACCATGGATGGTAAACCGTTCCCCATTGTAATGTGCTTCAATAGTTTTTCGGTACTATCAAAGCAAAACAACCCGTTATCAATGGTTCCTACCCATTTTTGTTCGTCTTTCGTTTCTGCCCATGCCCAAACAGAATAGTTATTTAGTTTGGGTTCTTTATATAATTCTATTGAATTAGAGGAAAGATTATTCACTTTATAAAGTCCGAAAGAGGTAAGCACCCAGGTATTGCCATCACTATCTTTAGTAAACTGCCAAGTAGAATTAATATTATCCCATTTATAGCCATTAGAAATATTTATTTTAAGAGGTGTTAATTTTTTAAAATTACTACTTAACCTATAAAAACCGTTAAATCTTGTTCCTAGCAAAAAATCACCTTTAGGCAGGCGAAATATTGCCCAAGTTTGTTTCACTTCAGGGTAACTTAAATTTAAGTCTTTAAGATATTTCGTATCATTACCGATACTTAAAAAAAGTCCGCTGTAAGTTGCTATTAGTATTCCCTTTTTAGTCTCACAAAAAGCGTTAACGGAAATATTAGTGTTGTTGGCTAGTTTTAGGAATACGGATTTTAATGGCACTAACTCTGTTTTATTTTGAGTTGTACGCAACTTAAATCGTCTTATTTCCGTGCCATATCTTGACCCTACCCAAAGCTGCTGTTTTGAATCAATTAGTAGTGTTCTAATATAACTACTGGGTAAGCTTTCGTCTTTTACATTGGTAAAATGTTGCTTATTAGGGTCAATTTTCAAAATTGTTTTTTCAGTTGCAATCCATAATATTCCCGTACGGTCTTTCTTAATACCAACAAGCTTGTGTTTTGTAGTGGCACTTTCTGCATCAAATTTTAAAAAACGAGTGACTTTTAAGCTCTTATCTATTACCCATATGTATGGTGCTTGTGTAACAAGAATTTCATTATTAGATGATACTGATACAACTTTACTTTCTTGCTTTAAAGGAAAAGCTAATATCTTTTTAACCTTTTCCTTTTTTTCATCTACGTAGTAAAGGTTTCCATTAATTGCCGTTAAAAACCCTGTATTATTGTACGATTTTATTACCCTGCCGTAGTCATTTTTTTTGAGATCTATACTATCTTCATTAGATATATATGCAGTATATTTTTTTGTATTAGGATTAAATGAAATAATACCTGAATAAACAGAGCTAAGTAAAATATTTCCATTTGCAGAAATGCATGCGCCATCAAAAAAATCTAAGTCATTATGCCCTTGTTTAGAGTTAAAGCTGTAAATATTTTTTATTGACTTTACACTTGAAAAATTTACTATACAGTTAGGGTAAAAACATGCCCAAATGTTTCCCTTTCCATCTTCTACAAAATCAATAACCTCTTTATCTATTATTTCAGAGTGTTTCACTTTATCGGGCTTAATAGTGATCCACTTTTTGGTTTTTCTCTCCAATATTGACACTCCCTTAAGCCTGTCACCTACCCAAATATTTCCTTCACTATCTTCAAAAAGTGCAGTTATAGAGTGTCCGACAAGTTTTCCGTATTTTGAGTATTCATGTAAAACATCAACGTTATCATTTACTAATCGGTTTAGTCCATTTTCAGTACCAATCCACACCACACCATAAGAGTCGATGAGCATAGCATTAGCTCCTTCAGTAGAAAGCCCTTCTTTGGTTGTAATTCGCTCAACCTTATTGGTTAGCGTTTGGCTTATGAGATCTTCTGCCCAAAGAAATATTGAAAGCGCTAAAAACCCTTTAAAAGCTATACTATGGCAAAACTTGTACATACTCTTTGTGTGCACAATCTACTTAATAAAATAAAAAAGTTCTTTTAGTTTAGGTTTGTTTATACAAGTAAGTGACACTGTTATTCAAATAAATACACGTTTACTAATAAAAAGAGCACGTTTATCATTTAAGAATACTTTCCACACCTCTTTTCCAAATTTTAAAGAATACTACTGCCAGGTTCGATATTTTACTCGCGAGGGCTACAAATCTATCAAACCCCTTGCTAAGCAAGGGGTTTGTTTATTTTAACCATTTATATAAAATATTTGACCACATACCCTATAAGTCTTATAAACACTAGCTGTCAAACTCATATATAGGTGGTTCGATTCATTTCAAGTCTTTTTCATATGTGGGAATTTTTTGATTCAGTCAGTTCAAAAAAATTAAGCCTTTTAACTATTTAAGTTAAAAGGCTTAATTAGTTACGAAATCCCATTTAAATACCTACCTAATAACTCTCTTAGTAATGATTTCGTTATTTGTTTTTATGGCTAAAACATAAACTCCTTTAGCGTATGAGCTTAAATTTACCTTATGGTGCATTTGATTAATTTCAGAGGTCTCATAAACAGTTCTGCCACTAATATCGTTAACCGTTATTTTTTGTATAGCTGATGAAGACGTTATATTAAAGATCCCTGTTGAGCTTGGGTTAGGGTATACAGACAAGCCTTCAATTTTTTTCGAAATAAGTTCTGCATCAAAACTACCTTCACTTGTTTTACTCGTTCCATTCGTACCGCCTATTTCATTTGGTTTTGAAGGGCTATCTTCTCCTTCTTCAGCCACAAGAAAATGTACTCTATTCAAATCCATTCGGGCAAAATACATGTCCGTTGTTCCAGTTGAGGTAAGACTATTATTAAAAGATATATTGCCAAAAAACTGTCCCGTGGTATAAAGGTTTGTACCATCGAACCCAATATCATTAATCGCGTCAACTTGCCCTGAGCCTTGTATAAATGTTGCTGGAGGAGCATTCAAGTTTCCGTTAATGTCCAAGTCTACATAATAAAAATCTTGGTCATTTGCATTAGCAGTTGAGGGGAGTCCTTGTAAATAATAACCTAACCCCCCGGGTACAGGAGCTCCTGTTTGAGAGTAATGCCCAACAGCGTATATGGAACCTGTTGAAGGTACTTCTACCAGAGAAGTGCCAAAGTTTCTGTTTCCGTTTCCTCCCCCTTGTATTGCCCATACCAAAGCACCATTAAAATCATACGCAGCAATATAAGACCCTTGAGCAGGAGGGGTAAGAATTGTACTGCCACCTGTTATATCAAAGTTTTTTGTGCTACTAAACCATCCTGTAATTGCAAAATTGGCTTGTGGGCCTTGGGTTGAAGTAGAAATGGGGCAAACATCCATAGCAAAACCCCATCCCGGAGTTGAACCCGCACCATCAATTCTTCCAAAAATATGAGGGTTAAGCCCCGCTGAAATATCAACCAAAGCAAAAAACGGGTCGGAGCTTCCGGTTGAACTTGCCGAAATATTTGTCATCCCAAAAAAGCCTGATTGGTCTGAAGCCATTCCTACATCTACAATATAAGGTATCGTCGGAGTACCTTGTATATGGATAATATCCATTCCCATGGCAAAATCATTTCCCCCAGTACCATATGAGAAGCTGTTTATTTCGTTAAGCATTGTTGAATAACTTCCATTAAATATATCTTGCCCTCCATTACTGATAACTGTAACTCCATTAAATTGAAAAGTACTATTAAATGTACCAACAGTATATATAGTAGTGATACCTAAAGAGTTGGTTAAAGCCTTCACATCATTATAGGTACTGGTAACATTAGCATTGGTAGGGTCAGGTATATTAATTAATGATGGAATACCAGATTGGCTTACTTTTGTAATGAAACCTCTTTGCTGGCCTAGTGGAATGGCTGGCATAGGGGGTAATGTACCAGTAAACTGAGTTGAGCTAAATGTTAGTGTTGAAAAGTCGCCAACTAAGTTTCCAACCCAAAACATATCCCCTGAAATAGGGTCAAATGCAACAGCAGTACCTCTTTCTCCGTTACCTGATGAGCCCAGTGAAATTGCCCAGTCTATCCCACACTCATTATATCGTGCTAAATAAGCATCACTTCCCCCGGCTGAGGTAAGTGTTACGGTTGTTCCGTTTGCACGGTGAAAGGTTACTTGTCCTTCATACTCTCCCGTTACATAAAACCCTCCATTATTATCAAAGGCCACTCCTTTCCCAGTAGATAACTCATTAGTTGTTGGTGCTGTGGCTTGTTTTGGCCAAGGGTCGTTACCCACTTGTATTACAGTAGAACCTGTGATATTACAGCCCTGCCATTGAATGGTGTAAGTAATGGTATGAAAACCGTTTCCTGCTGCTTGCGGGCAAAATTGCCCTGTTTGGGGGTTAGTAATTCCCGGGCCTGCCCAAGTTCCTGCCGGCCACACTCCACCGGGTTGAATAGTAAACCCAAGATTTACACAAGGGTCTGTTTCACAAAAAGGTCCTGTTTGATTTATTGTTATTAGCGGTGCCTCATCGTACATCATCAAGAAACCGTCGCCGGCATCATTCCACTGCCCAATAAAAGTATTATTCGGCAGGGGGGGAACCTGCATTTGGTCAACAAAAGAACCAACTACTATCGGGTCAAGATGGTGTATGCCATTGGATAAACAAATTTCGACATCCCCTCCGTTTTCTACAATATTTCCTGTGGATGTTGTTGCCCAAGTTGGATTACCTGTTGCATAATCATGACTTGTAGTAAAAAACTTAATTATATTCGGAGTTCCATTTATTCCTACTCCCCCTGTATTTGCAAACCCCGAAGTATACTGCCCGGTAGTATATACATTGCCACATCCATCAAAAGCTATTGCTCTTACCAGCTCGTTAGCAACTCCGGCCAATTGTGTTGACCAGAATGGTGCCCCATTTAAGTTAATCCTCAATATATACCCTTCTCGTGTTGGAAGATTATTATTGTTTAGCATTTGTACATTACCGTTCAAATCATCAATATTTAAAACAGCCCCTTCATAGCCTCCGCAAACCAAAAGGTCTCCACCAGTTATGGCTTGATATATTTTAGCGCTGGTTTCAGTGCCGTTACTATTAATATGAGTTAAAAAATTGGCATTATTCCAAGGTGCGGGTAAATGAGCAACAAAAGCATCAGCAGTATTATTATTTGCTATTACATTGGTGCCTCCTATTGTGATTGCATTTTCAAAACTTCCTGTAAAGTATACATCGGCAAACCCCAGTGCATTTGAAGTAATACCTGTCCCTAAGTCATTACCCGTTCCACCGTACGAATTTGCAAAAATAAAAGGTCCGTTATTTGTTTGAAGTAAATAACCCATTACAACAATATCTGATGACCCTCCGCCTGCATTAACATTGTTAAGAGTATTACCTGAGTTACTAAAACTACACACATTACTTTGAAAATCACCAATTACAAATAACTCATCCGTATGGTCTGAGGTTATATCCCTTCCAAAGTCATCCTCCTGACCTCCGAAGCTATTTGCCCAAATCACATTCCCTGTTAATGGATCAATACGCATCACAAAGCCATCACACGTTGTGCCCGTATTATTTTGATTGACAAGAACTATTTGCTGACCGCCAGTTGTCATACCGGCTGGAATTGTGATTTGAGGGCTAAAAAACCAACCGACAACATATAGTTCATTATTTCTAGTAATATGTATTTTCTGACCGCGCTCTTGCCCCGCACCACCAATAATGGTTTGCCATTGAACCATTCCTACTCCATCGTGGCAAGCAATAAGAATATCTCTATCATTACCCATAAGATTTCCCGGCACGTTAGGGTCACTAACAAAATCTAATTGTTGTGAGCTCGTATACCCGGTAGAATATGTCCGCTCTCGTAACATTGTGTTTGCTGATGTAGCGTAGTCGTGTGTAACTCCCCATATTCCTGTACGGGAATCATTGTTAGAAAAGGTATTATCTGTCCAATCCCAATTTTGCCCGAAGCTAAATATTGCAAAAAACAGAAAGAATACTAATAAAATTGCTAATTTTTTCATAATTAATATTTATTAAATTTTTTAATGTAATACTACCAGGTTTGTGGTTTTTACATCATTTCCTGCACTAACCCTGATAAAATATGTACCTGATTCAAATCCGGCTATATTCATTTTAACTGTTTGTTTTCCTGCATTCATAGTTTGTTTATTTAAAAGTTGTTGTTGGGTTTTGCCTAAAGCATCTACCAACTCAACACTAACCATTTGCTCATCTTGTAAAACCATAAAAAATAATTCTGCTTCATTTGCTGCAGGGTTTGGAACCACACTAAGTTTGTCTATAAAGCTTGATTTAGGTAGAGTGCTTTTATATGCTTTATCTACTTTTTGTTTTTCATCTTCCCCCTCATCCAGTTTTCTTGGCGCAGGTAAGTCTCCGCCTCCACTGCTAAAATCACAATCAACCGGAGGTACTACTCCTTGGCAAGTACTAAAATCAATAGTCTCACAATAAGTCTCAGTACAACAAGCTCCCTCTGCTGTTGTCTCTTCATATAACTCACCTGTAACGGTAAGGCACACTTCATAAACTCCAGGTGATGAATAGGCGTGTATAGGCTTTTGGTCAAAAGAACTTTCACCGTCTCCAAAAGTCCAATACCAACCCCTTATATTTTTGTTTGCATTACTTGTGTTGGGTTTAAATTGAAATAGGCAGTCGTTAGAAAAACATGAATAGTTAAAGCTTGGTTCTAAACTGCACCCTAGTCCTTCAACTTCAACGTAAAACCATTCGCAAATTCTTTTTGTACAGCACTCACCGGTAGTATTATTTATTGCAGTTACCTCTAGACATACCAAATAGTTATCAGAAGTTGGTACTATAAAATCAAAAATCTTTCCACCAGAATAGTACTGACGGTCAGTGTTTATTGTTTCAACTGTCCATGTTCTACTCACTATTGTTGAGTTAGGGTCTACTGTTGACACATCAGTTAGTCTAATTTTTCCACTTCCGTCATTCGGGTTGTTTAGTATTATATTAGGTGAAATAGGACATTCTAGGGAATAGTCTCTCGCGCAATAACTAAACTCATCAAAAGCAATACCTACACTACTTGTTACTGATCCTACATAATCAATTTCGATTCTTTCAATATAGTTTGATGTAGATAGTGCCCAATAAGCAGACTTCGCGTCACCAGTAGGATAGTTGATGTTTGAAAATACTGCAACACCAGGAGGCAAAGGAGGCCCCATATAATTAGGTGCAACTAAAAGAATTTCACTCTCAGGAGTGCTAAAATTCCCATTAGTATACGCCCTTATATGGAAAGCCTCATTACCATCAACATCAATAAGTACCCCTGAGGCTTCATTACACCTCTGTATATCTAAATCATAGTCAATTCTAAGTGTCTTAGGGTTCTGAGTTACAATACCGTCATCATCAGTAAGGAACCAACAACCTTCGTCTTGTGGAGTACCAACGGGGTGGTCGAAGGCATCTGTATTTCCACTACACCCCCCGGTTCCCTTTGTTGTTGAGTAAGGAGTAATAGATGAAGAGACTGAAAAAGCTGTCATAGGTAACCCAACTTTAGCATACCTAGGCAAATAATTACTATTGCCAAATTGGTCTACACAGCTAAACGTTATACCATAAGCTGTGCTAAAATATAAATTATTAATGGTAGTATTATCTGCCGGGTTATGTGTGCCATTATAGTTTCCTTGTTCAAAGTCTATTAAACCTGATTGAGTTTGCGCATAAGTAAAGAATGGACACAAGATTAAAATTGCCCATAAAAGTGTTGTTTTTCTCATAGATAGTAAAAAATTAAAGTGAATGATTTGATAAAAATTTGAAAGATAAAATTAGAGGTATCACTTGCCGTATCATAGTAAACAAAGTAGTTTGCTACCAACAACCGTTAATTTACAACCAACTACACTTTTAATTTTTGAGCAAGAAAGTTTAAGATTTTGTTTTTTGCCTGAATGGCTTTAAATAAGAGCTGATTTTCTCTCTGTATGTCCTTCCAATTGGTATCGTTTCAGAGTCAATATTTATTATGTTCCATTTGAGTCCGGTTGCATGATTCATATTAACTATATATGATTTGTGCACTCTAATAAACCCCTCCACATTGCCCAATAGCTTTTCCATTTCCTTCATGCTCTTTCTGGTAAGTTGCTTTTGTGAGGTGGTAATAATTGATATATACTCTCTTGAGCCTTCTATCCACAAAATATCATTGGTATTTATTTTTATAGAGCTACCATCTTTTAAAGACCTTATTGTTATATGCCTTTCTTTTTTAAAGTAGTTTAACAAAAGTGTTAAAAGTTCACGGGTTATATCCCTATTGTAGGTCAAAATACGTATCCTAAAAAACAGATAAATTAAAAAAACAAAAACTCCTAAGAGCATAAGTTTAAACCACCAAAGAGTCCACCACGGCGGGTGTACGGTAAATTGAGTTTGGAAAGGTATGCTTTTAAAACCAAGTGAGTTTTCACCATAAACTGTAGCCTTGTAAGTTCCTGGTTTCAGATCTTCAAAAGTAATTTTGGTATCTCTGGTATTCCCTTTAAAATCAGCAGAACCTTCTAAAGTATAATAGTAAGTTAAATCGCCTTTATCTTTAAAAGATATACCATCATACCTAATTGTTATACTATTTTCAAAATATTTTAACCTGGCAAGATTTCTTTTTGAAGTAGTTCTATTATTAACACTAATATCTTTTAGGTGAACAATTGGCGAAAATGCAAATGTCTTAGTTTTTGTCGGGAAAACTGTGATGCCGTTGTTTGTGGCTATCCATAAAGTATCTTTCCTAAGTTGCAAATAATTAACCTCGTAATCACCTATGCCGTGCCGGAAATTATAGAATTCAGTTTTGAACTCCGTATTTTTCAATACCACATTAACTACTCCCTTATTAGTACCTACCCACACTTCATTAGTTTTGCTTCCTGAAATAATATAGTTACAGAACACCCCTTTTAAAGCATTAACCATAAGTATTTTATTATTAGTTAAAACCTTTACTCCGGTATTTCCTGTTGCAAGCCATAAAGTAGAATCATTAGTAGAGGTAATACAGTATACGGTTTGTTTTGGAGGTAGCGGATCTCTTGAAATGAACTTGTCTTGGCTGTTGATTTTTAAAAGACCATCTGTAGTCCCCGCCCAAAGAGCACTTTTTGTTTTGTGAAAACATAAAGTAGATAATGGATAAAAAATATGCGTGTTAGCTTTTTTTTGTGTAATACCCTCTAACATTCTTTGTAAATTTTTTTTGGGTGTTGATAATGGAATTTTAAAGGTTGCTTTTGAGGTAGAAAAATATATAGAAGAGTCTGCATCAACATACACCACTTTAGCAGAAAAGGCATTATTAGAGTGAAAAATACTTTTTTGATTGAAAAGAAATAAACCTTTGTCAGAGGCAATAAATAAATTTTCAGCATTAAATTGGTATATGGATTTTATTCTTCCTCTTGAATAGGGGTCCTGAGGTAATAACTCAAATTGCTTTATTTTTTCAGGTTTAATTTGTGATACAGAAAGATGGTCGCCAAATGCTAAAAGACCATTATTAAAAAATGAAAAGTAGTGTACTCTTTCTAAGCCATTTTTTTTGCCATAAGTTACAATATCAATAGCTGGAGCAAGAAAAACACCTTGATCTTGTGTAGTAAACCAAGTGTTACTTTCGTGGTCAGTAAAAACACCTGTAACGCTAAAATTTTCTAACCAGTGACGTTTAATAACCCCTTTTTTTGAAATTATGTACACACCATTATGTGTACCCACCCATATATTAAAACGGTCAACTTCATCTATAAAAATTATTTCACCTGAAAGCTTACATAAGGCCTCATGATTTTTATTGCCTAAATGCAAAAATAAAAGTTCGTTACCTCGAGCAAGAAATAAATCGTTATTTGGTTTATCAAAGTAAAAATGGCTGCTTAAAGAACGCCTTGACTCATTAAACTGGTTATAATAATTATAGTTGTTTTTTTTTGAGAGCGGAAATACACTCCTTCGCGATACTACATATTTAGTTTTAAGCGATGTTTGGAACAACCCTAACATAGCAGTTATGCTATCCTTAGCAATAATATTGTTTTGCGATAAGCTGTAGGTCTTGTTATTGTTTGCTACAAACCAAATAGTAGAATCTGTGTCCTCAAAAATTTGCCATATATATGTGTTTAACCGAATTTTTTTAAGTAATGTATCGTTGAAAGAGTTAAAGAATTTATGGTTGAAATAATAGGATACTTCTCCATTAGCTGTGGCAAACCATAATCGCCCTTTTCTATCTTGGAAAATTCTAAAAACTTCATCATCTGATAGTCCGTTAACGGTAGAATAATTTATAAATTTTTTGCCGTTGAATTTTGAAACTCCCTTATCTGTGGCAAACCACATATACCCCTCATTATCTTGATAAGCACAATACACATTAGAGCTTGGTAAACCCTCATTCACACTAAATTGAATGAACTTTGGGCTTTGGGCTTTTAGTTTGCTCAAGGGGGCCACCCAATAGCTAAGTAGAAATAACAGTGTTATAAAATTAGTTTTCATTAATCAAAAGGAAAACAATAGCCTCCTATGTTCATTAGATAACGTAAATTAAAATATAAAAGGTGTATAACAGTCTTATTTTAAGATACTGTATTACCTATTTTATTATCTATATCTATGTGTTTTTAGTTCCTTTTGGATAACTGAAATTTGTAAAAGTTTACTAATATGGTTCGATATTTTACTCGTGTGGGCTACAAATACTCTAAACTCCTTGCATAGCAAGGAGTTTTTAATTTTTGCTCTTTGTTTAATAAATTTGGCTACATACTCTATAAACCCCATAAACACAAGCTGTCAAACTCAAATATAGGTGGTTCGATTCCTTTCAAGTTTCGTTTTCTTTTTTTAATTAAGAGGCAATCTTTTTCTTTAATAATTGAGCATTTATAGCTACTATAATTGTACTTAAACTCATAAATACTGCTCCAACGGCTGGACCTAATACAAAACCAGTTGAATACAATACCCCTGCTGCCAAAGGGATAGCAAAAGCATTATATGCTGTGGCCCATATTAAGTTTTGTATCATTTTTTTATAGGTAGCTTTACCGAACAGTATAAGCTTAAGAATATCTTTAGGGTTGCTATTCACTAAAATAATATCGGCGGTTTCAGCAGCTACATCAGTACCTGAGCCTACGGCAATACCAATATCAGCTTGGGCTAGTGCAGGAGCATCATTTACACCATCGCCAGTCATAGCCACAAAATTATTTTTGCTTTGTAATTCTTTTACAATTTCAACTTTTTGGTGTGGCAATACTTCGGAATAATATCCATCCAAGCCTAGCTCGTTGCTTACAGCTTTTGCAACAGTTTCATTATCACCAGTAGCCATAAGCACTTTTATATTGTTATTTTTAAAACGTTTTATGGCTTCTTTCGATTCACTTCTCACCTCATCGGCTAGGGCAATAAAACCTTTGAGAGTATCATTAACAATTATAAACACTACTGTTTCAGCAGCACTACCGTAGGCATTTTCAGGCATGTTAATTTCCTTATCTTTTAAATAACCGGGGCTAACTACCTTTACGTTATTGCCTTCTACAGTTGCCTCCACACCTTTACCTGTTATGGCATTAAAATTTTCAAGTTCAGGGATTTTTATTTCAAGTTCTTTTGCAAGTTTTATAATACCCACAGCAATAGGATGTTCTGAATTTTGTTCTAATGAGCTAGCAAGACGTATTAACTCTTCTTTAGTATATTCATCGGTAACTGTTTCATATCGGTTTACTTCAAAATTTCCTTTGGTTAGTGTCCCGGTCTTATCAAAAACAATGGCTGATATTTTTCTTGAATTTTCAAAAGCTGTTCGGTTACGAATCAATAAACCGTTTTGAGCTGAAACTGCTGTTGAAATAGCTACTACTAAAGGTATTGCCAACCCTAATGCATGTGGACACGAAATAACCATAACAGTTACCATGCGCTCCAAAGCAAAAACAAACTCATAGCCTAATGATAGCCATACAACAAGTGTAACTATACCTACACTTAGAGCAATATAGGTAAGCCATTTGGCGGCTTTATTGGCTAAGTTCTGTGTGTTCGACTTGGTTTTTTGTGCTTCTTGCACCAGTGTTATTACCTTGTTTAGGTAACTGTCTTCGCCCGTATGTTCTACTTTTACCTTCAAAGAGCTATTACCGTTTATCGCTCCCCCGATAACCTCATCATCCACACTTTTTTTAACAGGCTTTGACTCTCCTGTAAGCATAGATTCATTAAGATGGCTTTCCCCTTCTACTATTATACCGTCGGCAGGTACTTTTTCACCTGACTTTATTAGGATAATATCTCCTTTATTTAGCTTTGAAAGCTCAACATCAACTATAGAGTCTCCTTCTACCTTGTGGGCTTCTGATGGCATCATACTTACTAACATCTCTAAGGCTTTTGATGCGCCTAATACCGACTTCATTTCTACCCAATGCCCTACAAGCATTATATCAATAAGGGTTACCAGTTCCCAAAAAAACATTTTGCCTTGCAAACCAAAAGCAACTGCACTGCTGTATGCGTAGGCAACCGTTATAGCTACGGCAATAAGTGTCATCATTCCGGGAGACCCTTTTTTAAGCTCATCTTTTAGCCCTTTTAAAAAAGGATAACCTCCGTAAAAGAATATTATTGATGACAAACCAAAAAGTACATATATGCTGCCTGTAAATACTATCTCAAACCCTAAGAAACCTTGTATCATGGGAGATAGTATTAGTACGGGTATTGAGAGAATAGTAGAAATCCAAAACCGCTTTTTGAAATCCTCAATCATCATTTTATGGTGATTGTGGTGTTTATGGTTGTGGTTTGTTTCTTCTACATGATCCCCCTTATGGTTGTCATGGTGGTGCTTATGTGAGTTATGTTGATGCTCCATAATTTTTGATGTTTTATTTATTACTGTTTTCCAGTCTTTCAATCATTGCTTTCATTTGTGCTATTTCTTTCTTTTGAGCTTCAATTATTTCTTTGGCTAATTTTTTAGCTTCAGGGTCTTTTAAGTCTGCTTTTTGACTAACCATTATCGCCGATGAGTGATGAGGAATCATTGCTTTCATCCATTGTACGTCTGAGATAAATGTTTGTTGGCGCAACATGGTTAATGTAGTAGCAAAAGTGATTACTGAAACTCCTAAAATAATGTAGTTGAGCAGCTTATTTTTATACATACCCCACATAAAAAGCAGCATAGAAATTGCCATCGGGGCTATCATTAAAATAGTCATATAAGTTCTTGTGGTGCTAAGCATTACATGGTCTAAGACATCCGCATTTAAAAACATTACTGCATACATAATGACAAATGAAACCATCATCATTATTGCAAATCGTGGGTAGTTGTTATTCTTTTTCATTGTAGTATTAATTTTTATTTAGTGTTTAAAGTATCTTCCATATTTCCACAGTTGAGCATTTGGACACCGAAGTAGGGATTAATTATCTCAGTATCTAAACTCAACCACAAAGCTTCTTTATTACTTTTTTCCATAGGGCAGCTTTGTAGGTAAAGGGCAGTATTGTTAGCCTTCGTTTGCTTTATTAAGCTAAATACATTTTTTGAAAAGCTGTTTAAATGGTCTCTTTGGTGACTAACATCATGCGTTGATGCTATATGTTCAGCATCGGAGCGTATTTTTTTTGCCAACTTGTCATCTGCAATATCACCCATTTCATTTACCAATTTCGTAGCTGCCTCACTTGCCGCTACGCCGTTGGCTTGTACCAATGCATCTTTTATTTCTAAATAGCCTGAAAGTATTTTTTCAGCTTGTTTTTTTGTAATTGTAGTAGTGGTTTCTTCAATAACTATTGTATTCTCTTTATTTACATGAGCCTCTTCAGAGTGGTTATGGGTTGAATCACTGGAATGATGCTGTGAGGTTTTTCCATCCGTTTCCTTTTTAGAGTTACCACAAGCTGAAAAAGCTATCGTCAATACTATGGCAACTGCTGTTATTACTATATCTTTCATACTCATTCTTTTAATTATTACTCTTGTTCATTTTCAGGTCTTTCATATTGGCAGCAGCCGGGCAAGCCTTCATATACTTCATCTGATGCTTTAAACTTATCTGTGTCATATCCTACGGCAGCAATTCTTTTCTTAACATCATCAAGGGTTGTTAGCTTTTTGTTGTAGGTTACATACATCATTTTAGTTTCTGTACTCCATTCTGCTTTCTTGATACCTTGTACATCTTTTAAAGCACCTTCTATGGTTGCTTTGCACATACCGCAATTACCATATACCTTGAAGGTATCAGTTGTGAGCGTGTCTGTTTTAACAAAGTATGGCTTAGTATCGGTTTGATTGAAGTTTGTATTTGTAGCATAGGCAGAACTGCCAAATGCTATTAAAACAAAGCCTAATAAAATTTTTAATGTTGTTTTTTTCATTTTTATAATTGTTTATTATTTAATTTCTTCTTTTACATTCCCACAGTTGAGCATACCAGCCCCGAAGTAGGGATTTAATATTTCGTCGGATTTACTTATCCAGTCTGCACCTAAGTTATTATTTGCCATAGGGCAATGCTGGATAAATACACTTTCTTGAAATGGCTTAAAGGCTTTTGCTAACTGGATGAAACTGTTAGAAAGTGTGATAAAATGTTGCCTTACACCTTTTATATCTTCTTCTTTTTCTATTGAGGGTAGTACTTTTTTTATGGTGCTACTTTGCTCCATCCAAATGTTGTGTGCTTCGCCTTTAAAAACACTCATATTTATTTTGTTGAGTTGTTTTAATAAAGTAGCAGCGTGTTTCTTACTAGTTTTAAAATCATCTTTTACTAAAGCCTCCTTCAACAAAAAATACTTATCAAATAGGGGTGTTAACAGTGTTTTTACTGATGTATTGACAGATACTTCTTTTTGAGATGAAGATGGTGCTGTATGTTCCTCCATACTTCCGTGGTTATGCCCAGTTGAAACTTTACCGCCTTCAGGATTCATCATACTGGGTTTTCCGTCTAGTTGTGCAGCAGCATCAATACTAAAGGTTCCGTTAGTAGCTATTTCTTCCCCTTCTTTCAGCCCACTTTCGATTACATAACTATTGCCTAATGAAGCCCCAAGTGTAACTTCACGTATAACAAACCCAATACCTGCCGCTGAACTATTTTTTACATATACGACAGAACGTTCCCCCGTCCACATAACGGCTGATTTAGAAACTATTAATGCTTCTTTTTGATTTTTTATGGGGTTTTGAGCAACACCTTTCACAAACATATCAGGTTTTAACCTACCGTTGGCGTTATTTATTTCCACCCTTGCAGTAGCTACCCGTGTGTTAGGATTAATTATAGGGTCTATAAATGTAATTTTTCCTGTAAAGGTTTCTCCGGGTAATGATTGTACGGAAAATTTGACTGCATTATCCACTTTTATCCAAGGCATATCACTTTCATATACATCAAACAGCACCCAAACTTTTGACAGGTTAGCTACCTCAAGTAGCGACTCTCCTTTTTGGATATAGTCGCCCAGATTTACACGCTTATTCAGTACTATACCGTTTACATCTGCCAAAATTGGGAACTGACTTTGTGGTTGCCCGCTCTCTATTATTTTGTTTATTTGGCTTTCTGTAAGTTTCCAATTCTTTAGTTTGGCTTTTGCAGCTTCAAATAATGCAGGTTGGCTGTTTTTAATTTTCAGGGCTTCAAATAATTCTTCTTGGGCAGTAACTAATTCGGGAGAATAGATATAGGCTAGTGTTTGCCCTTTACTAACACTTTCTCCTGTGAAATTGACCAAAAGTTTTTCTATCCTACCTGATAAGTGTGCAGACTGTGAGAATACTAAACGTTCATCGGCTTTTATTTTACCGTTCATTCTTACTTCTTTAACAGGTTTTTGCTTTTTGACTACAGAAGTTTGAATGTTTGCCAATTGCATAGCTGTGGGAGACATTTTTATCTCCATTGGGTTTTCTGCTCCACTTTCATTACTTAATGGGATTAAATCCATACCACAAATAGGGCATTTCCCAGCCTCAGTTTTTCTAATTTGCGGGTGCATAGAGCAAGTCCATATTTGCTGTTCTTCCTCCGGCTGGGTAGTATGTTGGTGTTTTTCTTCACTATTACTAAACAATAAACCTCCTAAACCAATACCCACTATTAATGCGATTAGGATTATTACTATTGTTGTTTTATTAATTTTTTTCATGCTACTCTGTTTTAGCGGTTAAATAATCCAGCTTTGCTACGGCTATGTAAAAATCTTTCACTGCCTTAACTTTAGCTGTTTGATACTTGAGCAACTGTTGTTGCATTCTTAAAACTTCTTCAAAGTCTTTCCCATTTGTGCTGTATGCACTTAACAAAAGAGTTGTTACCTGCCGGGTCGATTTTATTTGTTCATCATATAGGGTAATTAACTGCTCTGCTTGCTCAACTTCATAAGCTGCCATTGCATAAGTGCTTACTAAGTTGTTTTCAAAATCTTCTTTTTCTGCGGATATTGCTGTTTGGGTAAGTTGTGCTTCTTTCTTAGCAGCATTATATTTTTTTCTGAAAATGGGTAGACTAATACTTGCCATAGGCATTATGGCGTTCCTTCCATTGTTGGGCACGGCTACATCTTCTCTTTTGCCTACAATTACATAGTCTATTCCCACGCCAAACTTTGGCAAACCCTGCCTATACGCTATTTCTTCTTGTGCTTGTGCTGATTTTAGCCTCATATCATAGGCTTTAAGGGCAGGGTTTAACGCAAGCAAGCTATCTTTTCTATAACCAATAGCTACTGTACTTATCTGCAAACTGTCAGGCAAGCTAGCCTCACTTGTATCAGCACGGTTTAGCAAGCGGTTAAAGTGTATTAACAAAGGTTGCTTTTTGGTTTCTAACAGATTTATCTCGGTATCAATATCATCAATGGCTATATCTACTCGCAAAACATCCGTCATGCTACCTTTACCATTTTTAAAAGCTGTAGTAGAAAGTTGTTTGTAAGTAGCCAGTATCGACCTGTTTTCCTTTTGAAGCTGTATTATCCTATTCAGTTCGTACAAAGGATACCAAGCTGCTTTAACGTTATAGTACAGCTCGTTTTTTGCCTGTACAAACATTTGGTATTTAGCCTCTGCTGCGTAGGTTGCACTACTTTCTTGGGCAGCTAATGTACCAAACCAAGGGAACATTTGTGAGAGACCTATTTTTGCTTGTTGAGGTCCTACTCTTGTTTCAACGGGGCTAATAAAGTAACCGAATGTAAGTGTAGGGTCGGGCAAGGCATTTACCTGTGCTATCCGTTGCATAGCTGCCTCAAAGGCTGCATATTTTGCTTTTAACTTGGGGTTGTTTTCAGCAGCTTCTTTCAGGTAGCTGTGTGGTATTTGGGCACTTACTATGCCTGATACACTTAAAAGCAATAGTGCGAATATGTATTGCAGTACTCTCATTGCTGTGATTTTTTAAGTTTACGTTCTTCTCTAAAGCTGTACAGTACAGGAACTATAAAATAGGTCACTGATGCTACTACCATTCCTCCAAATGCAGGGATTGCCATCGGTATCATAATATCTGCACCCCTCCCAGTTGAGGTAAGCACGGGCAATAAGGCTATAATGGTGGTTGCTGATGTCATAATAGCGGGCTTAATACGTCTTTGCCCTGCTATTACTACAGCTTCTCTAATTTGTGATATTGTAGAGGTTTTATGTTTTGCAAAACTTTGGTCTAAGTAAGTGCCCATTAGCACTCCATCGTCTGTGGCAATGCCAAACAAGGCTATGAAACCTACCCATACTGCTACGCTAAGGTTTATGGTTTGCATTTGAAACAACTCCCTCATATTACTTCCAAAGAATGAGAAGTTTAAAAACCAGTCTTGCCCGTAAAACCAAAGCATTAGGAAAGCACCGCTAAATGCCATTGCAATTCCTGTAAAAATCATAAGAGAAGTACTTACAGACTTAAACTGGAAGTACAGAATGAGGAATATGATAATAAGCACTAAAGGCACTATTATAGAAAGCCTTTTTTCTGCCCGAACCTGATTTTCATAGCTGCCTGAAAATTTATAACTCACACCCGCAGGAACAATCAAATCTCCGCTATTAATTTTATCTTGAATATGTTGTTGTGCTTCTTCAACTACATCAACCTCTGCAAAGCCCTCTTTTTTGTCTAAAAGAACATAGCCTGTTAAAAAGGTATTCTCACTTTTTATCATTTGCGCCCCTCTTACATATTCTATCTCTACCAACTCGCCTAAAGGCACTTGCACACCTATTGGGGTAGCCATATAAATTTTCTTTAATTCTTCTGGATTATCTCTAAGTTCTCTGGGGTAGCGCACTCTCACAGGAAAACGCTCTCTGCCTTCAACAGTTGATGAGATATTCATTCCACCAATAGCAGTCTCAATGGTTTGTTGCACATCTTCTATGCTAAGCCCATAACGTGCTATTGCATCTCTCTTAATATTAAGATGTATGTATGGCTTCCCCACAATTCTATCAGCAAAAACAGCTTCTTGTTTTACTGAGGGAACTTCTTTTAAAATCCCTTCCAGTTTCATCCCAAACTCTTCAATGGTTTTTAAATCAGGTCCAAAAACTTTTATACCCATAGGTGCACGCATACCTGTTTGCAGCATTACTAATCGGGTCTCAATGGGCTGGAGTTTGGGTGCTGATGTAACACCGGGAATATTGGTTACTTTTACAATCTCATTCCAAATATCATCAGGAGATTTAATATGCTCCCGCCAGTTTCTAAAGTACATTCCACTTTCATCAGGTTGCAATTCTTCAATGGTAATACCTTGTATAAGTGCTTCCTGATTATTTAGTGTATCTCCTGTGTTTAGAATAAAGTGGTTGTTGTTATCTACCTTAAACCGCTCTCTATGCCCTTTTTTGTTTACTAAATATTCAGGCTTATAGTTGATGATATTTTCATACATAGAGATGGGGGCAGGGTCTAGTGCTGATTCTACACGCCCCATTTTGCCCACAGCAAGTTCTACTTCAGGTATATTAGCCAAAAGCATATCTAGTTGTTGCACCACTTGTTTGTTTTGCTCTATACCTGCATGAGGCATGGAAGTAGGCATAAGTAGAAAACTACCTTCATCTAACGAGGGCATAAACTCTTTACCTATGCCCGGAAACTTATGTGCTAAACCAGACCAAACAGATGTAGTTCGTATATTTATATTAACCACATCAAACCCTTTGGCAACAAAGCCAAAAACGGTATTAAAGCCTAACCAAATAGTAGCTCCCCATAAGATGATTATTGTAGGAATAAGTAAGAATTTCTTTTTGTTAGCCAAACACCAGTTTAGGATATTGGTGTAGTAACGCTCTAATAAATAAAATGAGAACAGTATAGCAGTTACAATTAGTGCTACAAAAACAAAGTTTAATAATAACGATGCTGTTGCACCTAAAGGCACCCAGTATTTTGCCAGTAGCCAAGTAACTGAAATAACAGTTATAATCAGAGTAAGATTACGAGTTATAAAATTTTGTTTTGGGCTGTATTCTGCCACAAACCAAGCCACCCCAAATGCTGCAAGCGTTAATCCGCCCCAAATACTAACCCAAAAAGCGGCAATAAGTCCGCCAATTATGAGTAAAGCATTAATTAGTTTACCCTTAGCATCCTTATTAATCTTAATACCAAATAGCCAATGTGCAAGCGTAGGCAATATTAATAGCGATACCACTAAAGCAGCTATCAGCGCAAAGGTTTTGGTAAACGCCAATGGTCTGAAAAGTTTTCCTTCGGCTGCTTCCATAGTAAAAACTGGTATAAAACTTACTATGGTGGTAGCTACTGCGGTAACTATGGCAGAGCTTACCTCAGAAGCGGCGTTATAAATTGTATCTATTAGTTTTTGTGTCGGTGGAGCTTCGTCTTTATGCTTAATAATGTTTTCAGAAAGGACAATCCCCAAATCCACTATAGTACCGATAGCTATGGCAATGCCCGATAGCGCTACTATATTGGCATCTACCCCAAAATAGCGCATGGCTATAAATACCATAAGTACAGCAATAGGTAATAAACTTGAGATGAGTATTGAAGCTCTAAGATTAAGCACCATTACAATAACTACCAATATGGTGATTAGCAGTTCAAGCGAAAGGGCTTCTTCTAACGTGCCTAAGGTTTCATATATAAGCTGTGTGCGGTCGTAAAAAGGTACGATGGTAAGTTGGCTTTCAACGCCATTGGTAAGTGTTTTCTTAGGTAGCCCCTTAGAAATTTCATCAATCTTTTCTTTAACGTTATTAATTACCTGCAATGGGTTTGAGCCGTAACGGGCAATTACAACACCCCCAACTACTTCCGCTCCTTCTTTATCTAATAACCCCCTGCGTGTAGCAGGTCCCAGCGTTACTACCCCAATATCTTTTATACGAATGGGAACATTGTCATTAACTGCTACAACTGCTTTTTCTAAATCTTCAACCGATTTTATATATCCTAAGCCCCTAACAAGATATTCAGCTTTGTTTATTTCTATGGTTTTAGCCCCCACATCCTTGTTGGCATTTTTTACTGCCAGCATTACTTTGTGCAAGGGTATATCATAAACTTTTAAAGCATCAGGGTTTACATCTACCTGATATTCTTGCACAAAACCACCTATTGAGGCTATTTCTGAAACCCCTTCAACAGCATTTAGTCCGTACTTCACATAAAAATCTTGTGTAGTGCGTATTTCATGTAAATCCCAACCTCCTGTTGGATTTCCATTGGTGTCTCTTCCTTCTAATGTGTACCAATATACTTGCCCCAAAGCAGTTGCATCAGGCCCTAAAGAGGGCTGCACGCCGTTAGGCAGCAAACCTGAAGGTAAAGAGTTGAGCTTTTCGAGAATACGAGAGCGAGACCAGTAAAACTCAACATCTTCGTTAAAAATAATGTAAATGCTGCTAAACCCGAATATTGATGAACTGCGTATTGACTTAACCCCCGGAATACCTAAAAGCGAGGTGGTTAAAGGGTAAGTAATTTGGTCTTCAATATCTTGAGGTGAACGCCCTTGCCATTGTGTAAAAACAATTTGCTGGTTTTCACCAATATCAGGTATAGCATCAACTGCCACAGGGTCTGAAGGTAGTGCACCAATCTTCCATCCGAAGGGGGCTGTTATTAAACCCCAACCAATGAGTAATAGGAGCAGTAAAAGTGTTACTAGCTTATTGTGCAAGAAGTAACGTATAATTTTATTGAGCATAGCATATTATTACGTTGAGAAAAATGAAAAGTTAGAGAATGAAATATTCTCTAAAAGCACATAAAATACTTGTGCCAACGTTTAAATATTATGCTGTTTTAAATGCGGAAAGACTGGATAAGAATAGGAATATCTACAGAAAAGGAAGGAGGAGAATATGAATTGTAATCTGCTTTTACATTAGCATTGGCTGCGTTTAAACCTAAATAAACATTTATAAAAATATATACAAAGCTATGATTCTCTACTTGGGTAGTAGCCGTGGGTATATCTAAACTATTTTGTGTGTTTAGTTGAGTGTACTCGTTTTTACAACACCCTTTTTTTTGTATTGCAGGAGAAGGGGGGCTTTCGCATTCTTCATCCATACTTTCCATACCACAACCAATAATATCACTATCAAAAACTACTGAGGTACTTACTGCTTTATCACCACAGTAATGGGTAGCAAGTGTTATGTTCATATTTGTAATGAACATAAATAAGGTAAGTAATATGGAAATTAGCTTTTTCAACTAAAAGTTAAATTAGATATACGAATATAATTAATATAGAGTCTGGTTATATTATAAAATTCTGATTTTCAGTTATATTTTTTTGCTTTATGGAATTATAAGCATAAATAATGCCATTGCAACCATTGTTAAGTCTTCTACTATGGTAACGGTACTCATTGGCAAGTTAAAAACATCTCCCAAGCATGCACACTTAATTTTTTTCTTATCTAAGTTACTCTTTATTACTCCAATACTGCTTACACCCAAAATTATTACGGTTGCTAAGTTGGTGGCGAATGGGGCAATATTTAGCAAATACAAAACACCTAAAGTTAGCTCTACAAATGGGTAAATATATCCCCAACTATACCATTTGCCCGCAATTATATCATACATACTGTACGAGCTGGCAAAACCTTTTATATTTAGTAACTTAAAAAAGGCAAAAACTATAAAGAAACCTGCCATAAAATACTGCATCCAAAGCATTCCTGAGAATGCTTTGGATGGGTATTGAGCCAATCCACTAATAGCAGTAATGAAAACTACTATTAAAATTAGAGGCTTATAAGTGGTAATAGACTTTTTGGGTAGTTCTTCTTCTTTCTCTTGTTTTGGTGGCTGCTTAATTTCTTTTATAGTGTAACCACCAATAGCACTAAGTTTTTGTTGAAGTTGATTTTCAGATACTTCTTTTTCAAAAGTAAGTACCCCCTCAGGTGAGTTTAGCTGTATTTGTGCGGCTTTTACTTCAGGCATGTTCTCTAATGCTCTTTTCACATTAGCCACGCAACCACCGCAAGTCATTCCGGTTATTGTATATTGTTTTTCCATACTACAAAGGTCTTATGTAAGCTGTATGGATATGTTATAGAATAACGATATTGTTTTTCGATATTTTGTCTAAATAGAGTCTATAGCTTTATGTAAAGGCTTTCTTAGTTTTTTAAACTCTGTAGGTGTCATACCTGTTTCTTTTTTAAACTGTGATGAGAGGTGAGCTACACTACTGTAGTTCATTTTAAAGGCAATTTCAGACAAAGTAGATTCATTATAAAACAACAGTTCTTTCACCCGTTCTATTTTTTGAGAGAGGATATATTTTTCAATAGTGATACCCTCTACACCTGAAAATAAACGACTAAGGTAACTATAATCATGATGAAGCTCTTCACTCAAAAGGGTTGAAAAATTGGAACTTTGTTCCCCATCAGAATGACGGATGGTTTTAACAATGGTTGACTTGATTTTACTTATTACTTTCGATTTGTTATCCTCTAATAACTCGAACCCTTTTTCTAAAAGTTCTTGTTGAAGAATTTTCTTCTGATTCTGAGTTAGTACATTTTTCAAATGTACCTCTCCCAAACGAATAGAAGAAAACTCAATATTGTTTTTGTTGAGAATCGCTGAAACAGCCTCTACACATCTAGGGCAAACCATATTTTTAATATTGATTGTAGCTGCCATTTTTTTGCTAAACAATAGCCACATCAAAGATACAAATTGGTTTAATAGTGATTCATAGTCTTTTTATACTCTCATAATCATAATATCCAAGGTAATAACTGTCAATTTTATAGGGTATTTATTTTACAGTAAAAAAATGAGCTTCAATAATTGGAAATGCATTTCTGCTCATTCAGACAACAAATTATTTTTACCCTCTCAAGATGGCTACTCTTAATCATTATTCAATATTTGTTTTGGGGTACTATTTACACCACGTAATTCTATGCAATAGGGGTCAATTTCAATACCCTTAATTAACCCTCTTTTTTGTCTTGGGAGATTTCTTTTTTTGAATAATTCTATCGATTTAAAAGTTACTAAATGATAACCCTGATCTTATACATAAACTCTCATAGTAATTAAGTTGTTTGGGTTGTTTTTTTAACTTAAACTACTTATTTTTAGAGTGTTATTTCAAAAGTAACAGAAAAAATTAAGCCTATGAAGAACTTATACATCACAATAGTATTATTGTTTTCTGTACTACAAACAGCCGGGCAGCAAATAATTTCAGTAACACCCAATCAAGTTAGTTTAAATCGTGAAGCAACAGTTTTAGTAACAACAACAGGGGTTTTTCTCCAGCCAACCGCTTCAATTGATTTTGGTGCCGGAATTACTGTAAAAAATAAAGAGGTGCTACAAAATAAATCTATCAGAGCTCAAATTGAAGTTTCTGCAGGGGTTGCAACAGGCACTCGCACAATAACCCTTATAAATGATGGAACAACCTTAACCTATGATTTTTTTGAGGTGGTTGCTCCCGGTGCTGGTGTAACAGCTTTTATTGAAGTTATACCTGTGCAAAAAATATATTTAACAGACCTCAACCCAAATGACCCTTTATCATCTCCATTGTTGTTTAACGTTGTTGTAAATAATGATAATCAAGTACGAACATTAACTGCAAAATTGAGTCTTACAGGCGAAAAAACAGGGCTTTGGGCTACTGCAAACAAAAATCTCAGCAGTCTGCAACCCAATACTGTAACACAATTTAATAACAAAGAGTTTGATACGTATAATGTAAACACCAGCAATTCTGCTAGGCTACAAGAAGCAGCACAACAAGGAGTTTTACCCACTGATATCTATGAATATAAAATAGAAATTTTTGAAGCGGGTACTAAGGTTACAGAAACTACAGGTAAAAACATTGTTGACAACCCAATTGCTCGCCCAGAACTTATAGGACCTGGTAGTGCAATGAATTTACAACCTGAAGAGGTAAATACGCCTACCCCATTTTTTCAATGGTTTTCTCAGGCAGCATCACATACAATTTCTGTTTACCCTGTGTTTAATGGACAAACTACACGAGAAGAAATAACGCTTAATCGCCCTGTTTGGACACAAAGCAATATCGCCGCAAAGAATATATTATATCCTATTTCGGCAGAGTTGTTAGAGGAAGGGCAAACGTATGCTTGGCAAATAGTAGGTATAATAAACGGAGCTAAAGGTGACGAGAAAATTTTTAGTAATGTGTATTGGTTTAGCTATAAAAAAACAGATTTAAAACAAACACAATATGCACGTTTGCTAATTGAACCAGACCAGCCTACTGTTAAAACCAATACCTCTCTTAAATTTTCAGTTTATGGTTTTGATGAAAATAATAAGCGCTTTGATATAACAGATAAAGTACAATGGAAGGTTCTTTCATCAAATTTTGGTAGTATTAGCAGAGGGAACTTTGTTGCGGGGGCTTATCCGGAAAATATAGCTGTGGTGGCACAGTATGGCAGCCAACAGGTTTTTGCTGATGTGAAAATAATAGTTAACCCAGAAGGTGGAGGATTTGGCTGGGATATGGGTGTCTTTTTGAAAAAAGTATTTGGTATGCCATAGAAACTACTTTTAACTATAACCAACTACCCCTAAAAACTTATGCTAAAGTTTTTACCTGTCTTTTTATTATGCATTGGTTTTGTTACTGCTATAACGCCTGTAGCTGCGCAAGAGTTTACTGGTGCTGAGGTACATTTGTGGACACCCCTTATACCAAAACCTGATAGTACAATAGCCAATGGTAATCAGGGCATATACATAAGGGTTTCTTTTAACAAATTGTATTCCATACAACCAAAGTCGGTAAGAGTTTTTGTAGACAATGATATGTTAGATGCCAATGTAAAAGTGTCTAGCGAAAACCTTATTACAGCAATTTATACTAAACCTCTCCGTCCCGGAAAACACAAAATAACAGTTGATTTGGTTTCGACTACAGGATATGCATTCGAACCTTTTGAATGGTTTTTTTTTGTTCCGCAACCATTTACAGACAGTACAGTCTCTAAACCGAAAAACAGCTTTACAGTTAATGGTAACATTACTGCTGAAACACGAATTACAAATTTACAAGGTCCAGGCTCAAATTTGAGGCAAGAACCTCCGCATACCACACAAACAATATTCAATATTGCTACTGAAAATCGACAACTGAAATTTGGCATTAGGGGGTTTCTTACATCTGATGAGCAATTATATACTCGTAATTTCCAATCGAGAAATTATATACAGGCAAATGCTGAGTGGAGAGGAATTAAACTTACCGTTGGAGATATGAACCCTGTGTTTGACCAATTAGTGATGACAGGTGCCCGAATAAAAGGTGCACAGCTACATTTTAAATACAAAAGGATTGACTTAAAATTAATACGTGGCTTGTTAGCCCGAGAAGTTGAGGGAAATTTGATACAATTGGGAGAAAGTGAACAAGCGCCACCCAATTTACAATCGGACTCAACATATATAGAACCGGGCGTATTCCGTAGAACCATTAGTGCAGTGAGGTTACAGTGGGGTATGCTTGCTGATGGAAATACTATGGGTATCTCTGTAATGCGATCTAATGATAACATAAATAGCATACAGTATGGTATTGCACCAAAAGATAATACTGTAATAGGTTTTGACCATGTAATTACAAGCTATAACAACCGTATTAAAATTTCGTATGGAATAGCTATTAGCGGTTTCACTAATGATATTTCAAATGGTGCAATGACTAAAGATGAATTGGATAGCATGCTAAGAGACCCTAACAATAGAATTGACCCACAAAAACTAAAACCTATCTTAATTATAAATGAATCATCAACAGTTCTATCCAACCGCTCAGTTACAACTTATATAAATACTGCATTCAAATTGTCTCAAAACCATTCTGTTTTTATAGAGAACAAAAAGTATGGCGCTTCTTACGTTTCATTCGCCAACCCCTTTATTCGTGCCGACCAACGCAGTTGGGAAGTGCAAGAGCGTTTTGGTTTTTTTAAAAGAGCTTTAATAGGTAATGTTAGGTACATGTTTTTGCAAAACAACCTATCGCAAAGCTCATTCAGTACTTTACTTACCCGCATATATAGCGGCTTGGCAATACTTCGTCTTGGCAAGAAATGGCCTTCTCTTACTGTAACTGCTATGCATCAGCAAAGGCGCAACCGCCCTGTTTCAAATGAGATTTCAATATTTTTCTTAAATAATGATGATATAACTACTATAACCGCCAATCTTTCGTATTCTTTAAAAACAGGTACCCTCATTCATTCTTTAAACCTTAATACTGTACAAAGTGAACGAATAAACAAAATCAACCCTGCTAATAATAATAAAACGCAGATATACTCAGCTAGTTTACAACAGCAGTTTGGGCAAAGGTTGCAACTTAACTATCAATACAATGCTTCGCAAATAGAGGCTTTAGGGGGAGCGTTTACCTCACTCACCACAAGTTATGGGCTTACTACCCGTTACAAGTTTTTGAAATACAAGTTTGAAATAGGCACCGCTTATTATAATAATCAAATGGGGGCCTCCCCTTTCAGTGTAGCTTCATCGCGTCCGGTTACAAAAATATTTCTTACTTATAAAGGTTTTAAGGGCAAAATACTTTCACCAATCAACTTATATATTGAAGCTGCCACAGCACCATATATGGATGAACTAAACCCATTGAATAATTATACAGAAAGTTATATATATGTAAGATTAAATTATACCTTGGGGAAATAGGTTATCCATAAGCCCAAATACAGTTAGAATACATATTTACAATATTTATGAGAAACGATATGTTAGAAACAGAGTTGAAGCAATAAATAAGCTAAATAATATTTAGAGATTATCAATACCGCTATCACTCTCTTCATTTAGCCTATTAACAACTTAGTGCATTAAAAAAGTAAGCAAAGCACTAAGCTGGTTCGATATTTTACTCGTGAGGGCTACAAAAACAAGAGCCGTTAGCTGGTTGCTAACGGCTCTTGTTTTTTTATAGTCTTTTATACTCTCATAATCACAATTTCCAAAGCGATAACTATCAATTCTATTGGGTATTTATTTTAAGGTAAAAAAAATGAGTTTCAATAATTGGAAAGGTGTTTCTACTCATTCAGGTGGGTCTGCTACTCATTAGAGATTTTTACAGCACTTGTCCTGTAGGATATTGGCACAACTAATCAAATTACTCAAATATCAATTATGAAAAAAAAGCAAAAAAATTTCAATTCAAAAGCTTTGTTTATGTATTGTACATTAATACTGTGTTACTTGGTAATAGGGACACCGTTAACTGCACAAACACAAGGCTGTATTGTTTATGTTGATTCATCTCAAGAATTAACCACACCTCCACAAGCTTGTGGAAACTCTATCGACTATGCTCCCTCTAATACTTATCCCGAGCGAACGCCAATAAAAAGGATAAGAATGGTATGGCATTTCATGTGTGATGATAATGGGCAGGGCAATTTTAATGATGTTGATATAACTAACTCTAACCACAACAATCAAAGTGCGTATTGGGGCAAGGTTATGAAAGAAATAAACAACAGAATGAAGGGGCTTGCTGCTGTTACTCGTCAAGATCCAAACCATCCTACACCTCATATTCCTGATAGTAGGATACAGTTTGATATACAGCAGTCAAACATTGTATATCATGATAACACGGCACAAATGAACAACCCTAACGGGTGGACTTCTCACTATAGTCAATATGTTACCAATGATCCTTCTATGCCATATAAAGAAGATGCACTACATATTTTCTTCTATCCTAATACTTATGGCAGCGGAACATCTTGGGCTAGCCTGCTAAACAATAGGTTAGTTCAAAATGGAGACTGGGACATCTTCAATCATCCAAATAATACCAATAACTCTATGTCATGGTCAACCGGAGGTAGCATGTTGCATGAGATGTTACATTGTTTAGGACTAAACCATACTAACAGGTTTGGTGGCGGAGGGTGTAATACTATTGACAATGACGGGTGTGATGACACCCCTGTTGGTGGTCCATTAAACCCTTGCCCATGCTGGAATGGTAACGCTTCAGATGGTTTACCATGTTCAAATAATGTTATGGATTACAACGCAAGTAAAAGTGCACTCAGCCGTTGCCAAATAGGAAAACTTCATTATAACTTGATTCATCATGCAAATGTTAATCCTTATATGATGGAAGACTTCTGTTCTCATCAATCAACAGAAAATATTACCATTCAGAATGGGCAAAATATAATTTGGAAAAACACAAGGTATTTAAAAGGGGATATCATAATTGAAGATGGGGCCACATTAACCATTGAGTGTGTGGTATCATTTGGGTTTAACTCTCGAATCTACATTGAAGCAGGAGGTAAGCTAATTGTAGATGGCGGGAGGCTAACTGCTATTTGTGCAAGCGACTGGAAAGGTATTAGAGTTGCCGGGAACAGCTCACTCTCTCAAAATGATGTTAATCAGGGAGTTGTAGAGCTTAAAAATGAAGCTATAATAGAACATGCACGTGACGCAATTGCACTTATTGGATTAAAGATAAATGGTGACTTAGACTGGAGTAAAACAGGAGGAATTGTAAGAGCAGAAAACTCAACTTTTTTAAATAACCGAAGAGATGTTGAGTTTATGAGTTACCACAGCTTTGCTACTAATGGAAGAGAATATAATAATAAAAGCTACTTTGAAGAGTGTAGTTTCATTACTGATGAAGATGTAAAAGGCTCTTTTACTCCAAATACACATATTACTATGTGGGATGTTAATGGAGTGTCAATCACAGGTTGTGTTTTCGAAGATAAGCGATCATACATTGACCCTGCTTTTAATGGCGTTAGGGGGATCTACACAATCAAGTCAGGATATTACGTTAGGAGGAAGTGTGGCTTTTCTTATCCATGTAGCGGTGCAAAAAGTAAGTTTATTAATTTGAAGCAAGGCATAGAATCACATAAGCTTGGAAACCCTCAAAAGTCTATATACATATCAGGCAGTGAATTCACTAGCTATAGAGGTGTAGCGCTTGTAGGTATTAACCATGCAAGGGTTAGTGACAATATTTTTGATGTTGAGGTTTCCATCTTTGCTCCCTTTCCTAACTTTTACCCCGCTGGTTTGTACTTAGACCATTCAACAGGGTTTAGAGTATATAACAATACTTTTAATGCTGATGCAGACCAAAATAACAGTGCTTTTGGAGGAGTAGCCGGTTTAGTGGTTAGAAGAAGTGGGGCAAATAATGATAACTTCCGTAATAATACCTTCAACAACCTGATTACCGCCTCTCAATCCATAGGATACAATAGAGATGCTTTAGGGACTAAAGGGCTTACTTTTAGGTGTAATGAATACAATGATAATAAAGATGACTTTTTTATTACCAGTTATGCAAACGACCCTGGCCCACACAACACGGCAGGCGTTCACCCACTACAAGGAATTTCACTCACGGGTTCGAGCAAAGGGGCTGATAACTTATTTGGTAACTCAAGTCCTATTTTGAATTATAACATAGAAAACAACGGTTCATGGATAAACTATGCCCACAGAGACCCAAATATACACCCACGTACAGAGCCTTCGATTGTTACTTCAAGAGTTAATTTGATACAGTTAAGTGGTAGTAGAGTTTGTGGTGTTTCATATAATACTTTAGACCCAAGTGTTGAATGGGGTAAAGTAAATGCCTTAAAGCCATTAGTTGTGGGTAAAAGAACTTCGCACGAAGCATCTGTAGATGGTGGTAATACTCAAGGCAGGTTGCAGGATATACAAGCAGCAGACCCAATTACTGTAAACGATGTGTATAATGATATTTTAGGTGATGCACCATGGGTAAGTGATGAGGTACTAATTACAATAGCGGGTATTGATGCTCCTTTTACTGACGAGATGATAACTGATATCTTAGTTGCCTGCCCACAAGCAGCTCGTTCGCTTACCATTCAAACCATTTTAGACGGAAGGAGCAACCCATTATCTCAACAACAAAGAGATGATATAAATGCAGAACAGTCAACTTTTACAGACTATGATGACTTTTTAAAAGAGTGGGCCGATTACAGTGATGATTACCAAGAAGCAATCAATAATATTGTTCACTTATACTCTGAAGATCAGGTTGACCATTTAAGCGACCTTGATCTTTTATTGAAAGATGAAGACAACATAAACAACTATTATTTATTGGCTGAAATATATTTTGGTAAGGGAATGGATATTGATGCAGGGAATGTACTTACACTAATACCTACAACCTTTAATTTAAGTCCTGAACAACAAATTCACTATAATGATTTTGTTAGTTATCATGCTACGTTGAATCAGTGGGAGGATGACGGTAAACTGTTAACCAATCTTGATCCCGCTGATATAAGCTGGCTACAGTCGTTTAGTCAAAACAAAGAAATTGTTTTTGCTAATTCAATTGCCCTTTTGAAGCTGAATGAGGAGAGTGATTACTATGGTGACGTTTATATTCCTGCAACAGCCGGTTCAAGCACTACGCAACCAACTTCAGTAGGAGAGATAGCAAAAGAAGAGCAGCTAAAAATCTATCCAAACCCCGCAACTTCAATTCTTAACATAACTACCGAAAAAGCAATAAGTAGTTTAGTAATAAGAGATATGATAGGTAAAGAGGTTATTAGCCGTTCAAACTTATCGAAAGGAGAACATAGTATTAATGTTTCGCAGCTATCGAAAGGCATGTATATATTGTCTATTGAAAGTAAGGGAGAAACTAAAAGCTATAAGTTTGTGAAAGAGTAGTTATGTCTAACTCAAATGAAAAAAGCCACATCAAACTGATGTGGCTTTTTCTTTTAAAAAGCTAAAATTTACTCACAGCTTAATAGCTTTTAGTAGCTGTTCTTTCTCAATAAAGCCATTGTGTTTCCAAATTACTTTACCGTTTTGGTATAGCTCTAAAACAGGAATGTCTTCTACTCCTTTAGTTTTTAATAGTTCCTCGTTTTCGTCAGCATCAATTTTTAATAATACTAATTGGTCTTTCTTTTCTTCTGCCACTTGCTTTAGCATGGGTGCCATTTTTATACAAGGCTTGCACCATTTAGCATGGTAATCTACCAACACAAACTTATCAGTGTTTAGCTTTTGCTTAAACTCATCTAAGCGCATGCCTTGTTTTTTGGGGATAGCTTTACCCATTTCAAGCGATTTATTAGCCGCCTTCCACTTTAAAATACCCCCTTGCATTTCATACACTTTGGTAAAGCCTTGCTCTCTCATATAGTTGGCAGCACTGGCACTGCGGCTTCCTGCCAAGCAATACACAAAAGCGGGAGCATTTTTATCCAACCCTGCTATTTGGGTTTTAAATTCAGCACCATTAATATTAATGTTTAGTGCATTTTTTAAGTGTCCTCCCTCAAACTCTTGTGGGGTGCGGACATCCACTACCTGTGCATTGGCAGTTTGTGAAAGCTGTTTGTCGAAATCCTCTACTGAAACAACACCTCCTTTAGAGGTTTGGGTGCTGTCGCCTTGCTGTGATGATGTATTGTTTTGGCAAGCACCTGCGCCAATACCCACAAAAAATATTAGTAGGGCAAATACCGGATTCAAAATTCTTTTTTGCATTGTGTTTTATACGTTTTGTTCTATTATTTGTTTTAAATGGTGCGCAGGAATTACACCGGCTTGTCTCCAAACTACTTCACCGTTTTTAAACAGTATTAGTGTAGGTACACTTTGTACCTGATATGCAGAAGCGGAGGCAGGGTTACGGTCAACATCTACTTTTAATATAGTAGCTTTATCACCTATCTCATCGGCAACATCCTTCAAAATGGGAGCCATCATTTTGCAAGGGCCACACCATTCTGCTGAAAAATCAACCAATGCAGGCTTTTCATTATTAATTATATCACTAAACTTTTTCATGTTTATCCTCACTTTCTATTTTTTCATAGGTAATCTCTTTTACCTCATCAGCTTCTTTGTATAAAGGTACCCCACAGCCCTGTGGACCACAGCACCCTACACCTAAAGCTGCCTGCCCAAAAAACCAACTGCCAAACAGTGCAAACATGGCACTTTGCATTTGGTACGCTTGTATCAGTATTACTATGCCTAATGCCAGTCGTATTATCCTTGTAAACGTCCAGCCGCTAGTTAAGCGTGCTTTAAAAGTCTTTAGCATATCCGGTTTATACGTAGCCATCTACCTTCATCCAGCTGCCCCCGTTGTATACGTTGTTATATCCGGCTCTTTTCAGCATTCCTTTTGCAGAAGCACTTCGCATGCCTGAAGCACAGCAGGTGATAATGGCTTGGTCTTTATTTTTTAGTTTTTTCAGGTTTTTGTTCAGTTGGTCTAGGGGTATATTCATAGAACCTTTCACGTGTCCTCCACTAAATTCACCCTTAGTGCGCACATCTACTATCACTGCACCGTTATCAATGAGCTCACCCAAATCAACTTTAGGCCCAATACCCAATAAATTTTTGATTGCTTGTATCATATCTGTTTTTAGTTAAGGTTGTTTTTAAGGTAATTTACATCTGTCCATGCACCACCGTTTACACAGTCAATACCGTTTTGTTGTAAAAACGCCATGGCTTGTCCGCTCCGCCCTCCGGCAGCGCAACACAACACTATATTATTCATACTTTTAAACTCATTAATGCGCTCAGGTACTTCGTGCAAAGGAATATTTACACTTTCTGCTACATTCCCGCCCATAAACTCTTCGGGGGTGCGTACGTCTACTATTGATGCTCCGTTTTTAAGCATCTCTGTTACTGTTTCCATTTTCTTATCTATTTTACTTTTTTGTTTGTTATTTAGTTAATGTGGTAGGGCATACGTACTCTGTACATGGGGTTTCTGTTTCTTTTATAGCATCAAAACCACCTTCTACATTTATCATGTTGTCATACCCCCTTGCTTTTAGTATAGATGAAGCTATTACTGAACGATAACCGCCTGCACAATGGATATAAAAAGGATCATCCTTAGGGAAGGAAACCATATTTTCATTGATATAGTCAAGGGCGATATTTTCAGCATCTACCACATGTTCAGCTTCATACTCACTTTGTTTTCGTACATCAATCACCTTATGCGGGTTCTGTTGTTGGCGATGGGCAAACTCAAACGCTGAGATAGAAGCAACACTGTCTGTTTCTTTACCTTCTACCTTCCAAGCTGCAAACCCGCCTTTTAGATAGCCCAATACATTGTCATACCCTACGCGTGCTAATCGGGTTACAACCTCCTCTTCTCTACCCGGCTCACAAACCAACAATAAGTTTTGTTTCACATCAGGTATTAAAGCACCCACCCAAGGGGCAAAATTACCATCGATACCAATATTTATACTGTTAGGTATAAAACCCTCTACAAAATGTTCAGGGTTGCGAGTGTCTAGCAACAAGGCCCCTGTTTCATTAGCAGCAGCTTCAAAAGCACTAATTGTTAATGCAGTTTGTCCACGTTCCAATACATCAGATATTGCATCATACCCTTCTTTGTTCATGCGTACGTTTTGGGGGAAGTATTGTGGTGGCGGTAATAAGCCTTCAGTAACTTCTTTTACAAACTCATCTTTGGTCATATTAGCTCGCAAAGCATAGTTGGTTTGTTTTTGTATGCCAATGGTAGAAACCGTTTCACTACTCATGTTTTTTCCGCAAGCGGAGCCTGCTCCGTGTGCAGGATATACTATTACCTCATCATTTAAGGTCATTACCTTTTGACGTAGCGAATCGTATAACAAGCCTGCTAATTCTTCTTGTGTCATACTAGCGGCTTTTTGTGCCAAATCAGGACGACCAACATCACCAATAAATAAAGTATCGCCTGTAAATAAGGCGTGGTCATTGCCCTTTGCATCTTTTAATAAATAGCATGACGATTCCATAGTGTGCCCCGGAGTATGCAATACTTTCAGGCTTACATCACCCAGCTTAAATTCTTCATTGTCTTGGGCTATGTAGGCGTTAAAAGATGGTTTTGCAGTTGGACCATAAACAATTTGAGCACCTGTGGCTTTAGCCAAATCAATATGTCCTGAAACAAAATCGGCGTGGAAATGCGTCTCAAATACGTACTTAATTTTTACGCCGTCTTTTTCAGCACGGTCAATATAGGGCTGTATCTCACGCAAGGGGTCAATAATAGCCGCTTCATTGCCTGATGTTATATAATATGCGCCCTGTGCAAGGCATCCGGTATATATCTGTTCTATTTTCATGCTAGTATTTTTTTTGAATCTTGTACTACAAAGGTCGTAAGATATGGGCATATGTTTGGGAACATTTGTTGTATACAAGCAGATTTTATAAGAATAATTCTTTAATAATTATAAAAACCCCCATTACCAATATAAACCAGCCCAATATAGGTTTAAGGGTTGCCCCCTTTATAAACCTTGAGATATAAGCACCTGCTAACAGGCCTATTATTGATATTCCGCTAAAACCTAAAAGAAAATTCCAGTTAGCAGAAGTATTGGGTAAATCAGCAACAAAGCCTGTTAAGGCATTCAAAGCTATTATTAGTAATGATGTGCCAACGGCTTGTTTAATGTCTTGCTTTAATACCAATACCAAGGCGGGTACAATTAAAAATCCTCCACCAGCACCTAACAAGCCCGTTATTATTCCGGTGAAAAAGCCAGTAATAATCAATCGGGTGGGGGTAGCAGTTTTATCTTCAAGGATAGTTTTATTTTTCTTAAGCATTCCCCTTGCAGCAACTAACATTACAACTGCAAACAATACCATTAGCACTAAATCTTTACTAACCACGAATGAGTTTAGGGAAAACAAGTTTTCTGGAATAAGTGGAAGCAAAACGCTTCTCACCAATACTACCGAAACTAATGAGGGAACAGCAAATGTAAAGGCAGCCTTAAAATCTACCATGCGTTTAGCACCATAATTCACTACCCCGGCCAATGAAGTAATGCCCACTATAAATAGTGAGTTGCTAATAGCCACGTTGGGAGACATACCCGCGATATATACCAATACAGGTACAGTTAGTATGCTGCCACCACTACCCATTAGCCCCAATGTTATACCTATGGCCAATGCCAAAACATATTCCATGGGTACAAAGGTGAGAATATGGAAGGAGAAGTTTGGTGATGTTTGTTACACAAGCTACAGCAACTCAATGCTATTGCGTCCCAGCTTTACCAAGCCTTTTTGCTCCATAGTGCGTAATAAGCGGCTTACAGCCTCGCGATGCGTGCTTAGTTCTTCGGCAATTTGCAGGTGGGTAAGCTCCAGTTTTTTAGTGTTTAGGGCTTTGCTACGCTCGGTAAGATAGTGCAGTAATTGCTTGTCCATATTGTTAAAGGCAATAAGGTCTATTACCTGCATCAATTCAGCAAAGCGGTTGTTGTAATTATTGCTCACATAAGCTTTCCACTCGGGGTACTTGTACCAGCTTTCTGTTTGTTTCACAGGTATTTGTATCAGCTCTGTAGCATCTTCTGCAACGGCTTTTATCATACTTTTTTTGCCTGCCTGGCAGCAGGTGATAGACATGGCACAGGTTTGCCCGGGGTAAAGGTGGTATAAAAAAACTTCACGCCCTTCTTGGTCTTGCCTTAAAATGCGTAGGCAGCCTTTCAAAACTAGGGGGATAAATGTAATTTCATCGCCCGGTTCTATTAGGTATTCTCCCTTTTCAATGGTTTTCCTGCGACCAAAATGCTCGATTTCATTAATAAGCTCAGGGTCACTAAAAATTTGTAACTCTTTTTCTAAGGCATTATTCATTTCACTGCAAAAATAGTTAATAAACCGCTGTGCCTATTTTTTCATTATACCAATAATGCCTTCTAATATTTCAGGGATAAGCTTATTTCTTAAAGGCATGGTAGTATAATGGCTTTGAAGTAGATTATTTGCAACCTAATGTAGTTCGATATTTTACTCGCGAGGGCTACAAATTCTTCAAACTCCTTGCATAGCAAGGAGTTTATTCATTCTTCATCAATTTAGCATTTTTATAAAAACCACAACAAATTAAGCAATGATGGCAGTCTAACGGTTCGATTCCTGTTGTCTGTTACTACAATCATTTTTTAACATATATCGTATATAAAGGAATATTGTACGCTATATTAACTTTAAATCTCCATGTTCTATCTGTAAATGTTGTATTAGTTGTTGTTGAAATTGATGTAAAGTCTATTGGCGCTTTTTGCAAGCCAATTTGCAAGGCAAACACACCAAATACTTTATTAAAAGACAACATAATTCCAGGCTGAAAAACATTTCTTAAACTCAATTCAGCATTAGCAATTGTATCCCTACTTATATGATAATAACCCAATAAATTTAAATCGAGTAAAGGAAAGAAGATAGATGTGTAAGGTTTTTTTAAAGCGGACTTATTTTTTCTTAATAAAAAGTTTGGGCCTACTGCTATTGTAGTACCAAATGAGGTTTTAAATTGTGAGTTTCCCAAGAAAAAAGGGGAATAAAACAACCCTCCATATGTATCAATCGAGGTTGATGATTTTATTTTTTCACTTTTCGCTACTCTTCTTGTTGCTCCAGTAGTATGTATTTCAAATGAGTTATTAATATCTTCAGGTGTTTGAGCCTCAATTACTGACACCATAAAATCCCCATACTTCATAAGAATTCTGGAAAAATTCAATAAATCTGGCTGTTTTATACCACTGTTATTAAAAAATATTGAAAGAAGTGTTATAGCTCTGCGATAATCTTGTGAATTGACGCATACATTTATATCCCTAATATCACTTTGGATGAGGATATAGTTCTCAACATCAGCTTTATCATTTATTTCCAAAAACGTTTGCCCAAACCGTATGTATATTTTTAAAAGACTAATTATTCTTCTATTATATTCTTTATTTTTTTCAATATTGCGTAAACCCTCTTCTGTATTGTTGTTAATAATCTCATTATAAATTTGTTCTGTTGCCAATGAATATTGAATTATAGTGTGTATTTGCCTTATAAGTTCAGTTTTATTTTTTGCGACGTAGTTTTTAAATGTACTTAAAACTTTTTCTGATACCCCTCTCTCTTCAGCATATCTGTATAACAAGCCCATATAAACGTCGTAGCCATTCTTTGAATTTAGCAACTCTCCTACTTGTGTTTCATTAACCCAAAGTTTTTTACTTACATCCGACTCTAGTGATGTTGAAAATATAGAGACAACCTGAAATAACTCCCTCATAGTGCTGTCTAAGTTAGTATTATGCTGTATTAGATTAAAAGCTGAAGGAGGGTTTGTGTTTGACAAATACTTTGAAACATCCAAGCTAATTTTTATTAACCTTACTACTTTTTCATTTTCTGCTGATGTCCCAATTTCAGAATTAACTAGTTCTATAAAGTGTTTATCTTCAAAAAATTGCTGCAATGAATAATTCATATTGGTAAAATCTTCATGGAATGCAATTCTTAAGTTATTAAAGTACAGAGGCAAGTCAGTCAGATCATCACCAATAATATCAAAAACTTTAAAGGTAGTAGGAAAAAAAAATCTTAATGAACTATCTGTGAGAAACTCCTTTTTAAGATTACTTATAAATAGGATGTTCTTTTGGTTAAAAGTAACTTTCTCTTTCAAAAAACCCAGCGATGATAAAAATATATTACTAAAGTTTTCATGTCTTTTTTTGGGGGATAAGCTACTTAAAGGGGTATTTTTATAGGTTACATCATAAAAAAAAAGTTTTTCTTCATTATCAGCATTATTGTAGTCTTCCCCCTTTAATGATGTTTTATTGTCACTATATATCCTAAAAAAGGGGTTGCTCACAAACGCCTGAGCAATTTCTTTCTCGGTGTTTTGTTGAAATGGTTCATAATACTTGTCTAAAATTTTGAAAACTTTGCTTCTATTTTTATTTGGATTTAAAATAACTAGATTTTGACCATATATATCAACTTTATCAATTAAGTATAAAGCATCTATACATGCATTTTGTGAAATAGCAGTGAAATAAAAAAAACCAAATAAAAAAATAAAAAAGTTCCTCATACAATTAAAAATTAGTTTCTGTAAAAGTATATCATAGGCAAGCAGAAAAATATTGTTGTTTCCCTAAACCCCCTCCTTGTTACTGAATAATTTAGACCTGTTCTTAAATCTTAAAATCCGCTAAAAATCAATTTGTTACGAAATATTGGGAGAGTTTTTTTGGCACACTTTTAGAAACAAAATATTTGTCTTTTCCGGAAAAGATATCTCGAGATTTTCAATCACTTTTATTTCCAAACTAATTGCTACTGGGGAGCAACAAAATAAACAATGCAAAAGCATTGTGAAACCACTACCCCTTTTTTTACCTGTATTACTATACATAATACAGAGAATCATTTCTAACAATTAAAATTATTAAATATGAAAATTAAATTTTTACTACTATTATCTATTTTTATTCTTTCAGTTTTTACTGCTTGTATAAAGCTAAATGGTTCATCCCTACCTTATAATGATAATTCTTACCCTTACCATATAAAAACTGGAGAAGATGATGATCAGCCCACATATGTAGGGGTAACCCGTAAACGAAATGGACAACCTATTCAAGGAGCCACTGTCATGTTAATTAACGGAGTGGACACACTCAGCGGTATTACCAGTGACTCAGGATATGTAAGCTTATCACCGGTTGTTATTGGTAACAACTATGATTTGTTAATTGAACATGCATTATATCTGCCTGTTTCTGACAATATTGTAATTACCACACAACAAACAAATAGAATTGATACTTTAGAAGTTCAATAATTTGGTTTAGCTTTCCAGAAATTTTCCGGAAAGCTATTTCCTATTTTCAAATACTATTGTGGCAGTAACTTATAAATACATCGTTCAATTTTTCTTTTTAATAGCTTGTAGCTCAAGCTTATTTGCTACTAATATCGATAGCTTAAAAAATCTTTTACCTACAGTTAACTCTAACGATAAGTTTAATATCCTTTTAGATTTAGCATGGGCTGATGATTTGGACTTGGAAATAAGAAATAGGTATGCTTATGATGCTTACAATCTGGCTTTTAAGCAAGACGATAACGGATTTAAGCTAGAAGCTCTTAAAATTTTATCCTCTTTATCATGGCAACTGCAAGATACTACTATTGAAAACAACTTTAAACGGCTGAGTTATTTTGCATTACTTAATAACGATTACCAAACAGCTGGGGCAGCACATAACACTTTAGGACTATTTTTCCAAAAAAGACCGGTATATGATAGCGCTATTCTATACTATCAAAAAGCGATTGAGATGTTTGACTCTGCTAATAGCAAAGCCAACAAGGCACAGGCAATGGTAAACCTTGGAATAATATATAAAAATATTGGTTTTTATACAGATGCTGTAAGTATTACACTAAGCGGTATTACTATTTCAGCAGAAGTAGAAGATAACCAAAACTTAGCAGCTGCTTATAATAACTTAGGGAATACTTTTAAAGAATTAAAAAATTACAATGAGGCTGAGTTTTATTTAAAAAAAGCTTTAGAAATTAGGCTAAAACAAAACAATAAGCGTGCAATTGCCGGTGTGCTAAACAACTTGGGAAATGTCTATAGATATTGGGGTAAGCTTGATATTGCATTAATAAATTATAACGAAGCTTTAGCGCTAAAACGAGAAATTGGCAATAAAATACTTTTAGCCTCTACTATAGACAATATTGGGGAGGTATTTATGCTTAAAAAGCAATATACCACTGCTGAAAAGTATTTTAAAGATGCTTTGCAAAAACGCTCAGAAGAAAGGGACTTACCCGGTATTACTACTTCAAATAACAGAATGGCTCATCTGCATTTTTCACTAAAGAACTACGATAGCGCATTTTTATATGCCATAGTGGCTTTGACAATAGGGAAAGAAATAAGTAGCAGAAAAGACATACTTAAAAGCTACGAGCTTTTAAAAAACATTGAAAATAAAAGAAGTAACTATAAACAAGCATTGCTGTTTGCTAACGAATATGACGCTTTGAAGGATTCCTTATACTCAGAAGAAAAGGCTAAGATAATAAGTAATGCCGAAGTAAAATATCGTACGGAAAAATATATTAGAGACTTATCAATCTCATTAGAAAAAGAAAGAACACAAAAAATTAAAATCAGAAATCAAAATCTTATTATTAGTATCCTGTTTATCGCTTCTATTTCAATACTTGTAATAACACTTTTGGTATTAAGAGCCTATCAAGCAAAAAAGAAAGCCCGAAACATTGAGAAATTATTACGAAGAGAGATTCAGCACAGGGTAAAAAATAATTTACAGTTAATATCAAACATGCATTACCTGCAAATAGAGCAAGCAACTGATCGTTCTATAAAAAATTTAATAACAGAGAATGAGCATAGGCTACAAGCCATTAATATGGTGCATCAAACCCTATGGAGGGGCAATACCAAAACTGAACTAAATTTTAAAGTTTATATTCTGAACCTTATAGAAGATATAAGGGTTGCTTTTGCCAACCAAACCACAACCATTAATCAAATCTATGATATTGATAACCAATACTTTTCTGCTGACATTGCAAACTCAATAGGACTTATTTTAAATGAGCTTCTTACCAATGCTTTTAAATATGCTTTTAAAAACAAAAGAGAAGTAGGCTTGGAAATATCGCTTAAGCAAAAAAACAAAGACTATTTTTTGCACCTTTCGCATAGTGGAGAGTTGTGGGATTACGACCACCTTAAAAACAAAAAAGGTAGTTTTGGGATACCATTGGTTAATATGTTGATTGAGCAAATTGGCGGAGAGATTAAAGTTGAAATAACAGAAACTTTAACGTTATATAAAATTCAAATTCCTATAAAAAATTAGGCTATAGTATGAAAAACCTAAACTTATTAATTGTTGAAGACGATGTTGTAACAGCTAAAAGAATAGCTGAATATTTAGAAAAATTAGGCTATACTATTATAGGTACTACCTCATCTGGAGAAGAAGCTCTTGAAATAATGAATTCAAAACCTATTGATATAGTGTTGATGGATATTCGGTTAAAAGGCACCCTTGATGGGATTGAAACAGCAAAGAGGATCCTTAAAGAATGGGACGTAGATATAATTTATATCACTGATATTGAAGATGAGGAGGTTTTTAAAAGGGCTAGAACTACTTTCCCTAAAAACTATCTTACAAAACCTCTGAATTTAAGGCAGCTGAATATTGCCATTGACTTGGCAATTGCAGATGGTGAGAGCAATACGGTATTGCGTTCATTCCAAAATAAATATGCCTTTCTATATTTTAGTGACAATAGCTATAAAAAAGTTACTGTTGAAGATATCTGTATTATAGAAGCTAATGGACCTTATACTAAAATTTTTATTAAGGGTAATGATACTCCACTCAAAGTATCTATAAGCTCAAACAAGATTTATAAAAAGCTTAACTCACAATTACTTTTAAAAGTACATAAATCTTTCTACATTAATATGGAACGGGTAGATAGTATAGAAAATAAGATTCTGATATTAGACGGTAAAAAAATTCCTGTAAGTCCCCGCCTATATAAAGGAGTATTGAAACACTTTAATATCTTAAAACGCAATTAAGCAGGAAAACAGCTTTTAAATAACAAAAAACAGTTCTTTAGAAACCACGTTTCCAAAAAATTCTTCATTATCCCAATTTTGGGGGAGTATAAACCTGCTTGCAAAGCAACAGAGGCTATCTAAAAATTAAAAATAATGAAGAAAGCAATTACTATCACATTCGTCTTTTTATTGTGCTTAACGGTTAAGGCGCAAGAACAAAAAGAAACTCACAAATTAAAATATTTCAATCTTGGGGTTGGCACATCAAGCTGGGGCGTTCCTGTTTATGGAAGCATTGAATTCCCCGTAGGAAAAACAGATAAGCCCCAAGACCAAACTATTGCCCTTGGGGCATCTTATCAAAGCAAATCAGAAACCTACACTTGGTTTGGAGATGAAATAACATGGAGACATACTATTATAGGCATAAACGCCTCCTTTCATTATTACTTTGATAGGCTTATAGATTTAGACGAAGATTTTGATATATATGGAGGTTTAGGTGTTGGATACTATTCATGGAAAACAACCCTTAAAGAAACATCAACTGGTTTTTCAGGAAATTATTCTGGGACTGGCAGTGGGGGTATTGGCATTTCATATGTTGCAGGGGCACGTTATTATCTCAACAAAAACATTTCGTTAAATATCCATTACGGCGGTAATACTATATTATCATCTGCACGTATAGGAGTTTCTTTCAGGTTTTAAAAATATATACAGTCATGAAAACTATTATTATAACAATTCTTTTATTCTTTACAGCATCAGGTGTATTTGCAAAAATATGGAGGGTAAATAATAACTCTATATATACCAATGGTTGCATAAATTGCTTCAGCAGCTTGCAAGACGTAAATAACTCAACTAGTGTGCTACCTGGAGATACAATTCACCTCGAAGCATCGGGTACTAACTATAATGTTACTACTGTAAACAAAAAACTGGTAATAATAGGTACTGGTTATTTTTTAAATGAGAATGGAAGTTTGCAACAAAATCTAGTAACAGGGATTGTCAAAGGAATAAAGCTTGACCCTGGTTCTGAAGGCACAATTTTAACTGGGATACCTATTGCAAATCATTTCTATCCAGACTTAGAGATAAATGCAAGTAACATACAAGTTATAAGTTGTTATGTTGAGGGTGATTTATACTTCAGAAACAGAGCCCCTAAAGTATTAGAGAATATTACTATAAGGCAATGTTTTATTAAAGATGAAGTTATAGAACCATTCTACCCTGGTGGAATAAACATTTTAAAAATTACTAATTCTTATTTTGGTAGAAATGTCGAGCTTTCTGCAAAAGACATAAACTATTTTGGCACTTTTTCCAACAATATTGTTGAAGGACAATTAACTGGAAGTAACGGTATGGAATATTTTAATAATATATTCAAAAGAAATACTGAAGGTATTAAAGAAGATTTAAACTCTACAACCAATGTTTATAATAATATTTTTACAAGTTCTGTGCCGTCATGGCTATCATCAAGCAGCAATATAAGTATACCCCAAGCAACTGTATTTGTTGCCAATGGTAGTACTGACGGCATACATCAGGTTAACCCACCAACAATTTGCCCGCAGTGTTATACCGGCTATCCTAATAATACAGAGCAAATAGGTATGTTTGGTGGAACAACACCTTATGTGCTAAGTGGCATAGCTCCAATACCCACAATTTACGAGCTAAAAAACCGTCCAAGCTCATATCAAGGTGATACCATACATATAAAAATAAGTACAAGAAGTAACGATTAATAACTAACCATTAAAACAACCAATAATGAAAAAATTATTAGTTATACTACTTGTTTGTTTTTCGCATATAGCCTTTGCCCAAAAAATAACCCAGCTAGAATATTGGATTGATAAAGACCCAGGTTTTGGAAAGGCAACACCGATAACAGGTATGACTGCCGCAATTGATATTTCAAGTTTTGATTTTCCTTTAGCAGGTACGCTTTCAAAAGGCATACATATTATTGGTATAAGAAGTAAAGATGAATATGGTGTTTGGAGTCTCACCAATCATGTTTTTGTTAACGTATTGGATAGCTCAAAAGGTAAAATTATCGAATTGGAATATTTTTGGGATAATGATCCTGGCTTTGGCAAAGGCCAAAAGCAAAAGCCAGATTTACCTATCAAAGATTTGAATGAGGTAAACTTAAAAGTAAATGTACCTACTACACTGAGCTTAGGAAATCATTTATTATACGTAAGAAGCCTTGATGACAGAGGCCAATGGAGCCATACCAATTTTGCTGGGCAGGTTGAACTGCTGGCACTTACTAATGATACCGTTTTTATTGATACTACAGTATGCAGCAAACTGGTAACACCAGATGGCAAAACATTTAGAAAAACGGGTGTTTACATAGGCGCACAACAAAAGGGCAGCAGATACCAAATAATAGAGTATAACCTCACCGTTAAGCCTGTTGATGTTGGTGTAATTCAAAACAGTGCTACTTTAACGGCAAATGCAATAGGGATAAAATACCAGTGGGTAGATTGTAATAATAACTACCAGCCCATTGCTGGTGAAACGCAAAATGCCTTTACTGCAACTAAAATTGGCCGCTATGCTGTTATAGTAACTGAAAATGGATGTACTGATACTTCTAAATGCTTTAATGTGAATACAGTTTCGATTGAGACAATTGATAATGACAAAATTTTTAAGTTATATCCCAACCCCAATAAAGGTACTTTTACTATTGAGTTTCCTAACTCTTTTGAGGGAAATAAAACAATGGTTATTACTGATGTTGTGGGTAAAAAAGTAGCTGAATACTCTTTTTTTTCAAAAAACATAAACATAAATCTTGAAATTGAAAAAGGAATATACTTTGTAAGGTTTATTAATAATAAGCATAAGCCCCTCTTCGCTCAAAAAATTATTATTCAGTAGCTTATTTGTATCGATATGCATCATAAGATAAACAAAATGTGCTTTTTTTGTGTTCTAGAAGTTTGTATTTGATGTGTTAGAGATTGAAAAATAAATAACAGCTGGTTCGATATTTTACTCGTGAGGGCTACAAACACTTAAGGACCCTTGCTATGCAAGGGTCCTTACAAATCCAGTTATTCCCACTTATTAGGGAGAACTCTAAGAAGGCATTATACTCAGTATAATGCCTAGCCATATCAAAGACCTATTTCTTAGCTTTAGTTTTGACTTTTATCTTACGACAATGCTTATTTGTTGTATAATCTAATTTACCTTTCCCATATTGATGATTCGTGTCTTTAATTCTGAGGCAAACTTCATAACTCCCCTCTTTTTTGTAAATATGGTTAGGGTTAGGGCTTCTAGATGATGTTCCATCCCCAAAATCCCAATAATACTCTCTAAAAATATTAGTGGTGTTTACAACATTGGTAAAGTGTATTGCATTGGGGTATGATTCCATTTGGTCTTCTTTAAATCCTATTGATGGAGTTTCTGGAGCTATAAGTTCGCCCTCTCCTTCCCCAACATTTACTGTTACTTCTTTGCATATTTTTTTGCAACATGTCTGCCCATTTATTTCTCTTATAATGGTTAAGCATACTGTATATGTTGCATTACTGTACGGATAAGTATGTTGAGGGGTTTCTTCATTTGATGTGTTACCGTCACCAAAGTCCCAGTACCAACTTACTGTAGAACCCGGTCCTGATGAAATTTCTGAGAAAATACCCGGGTAATAAATATCAGGGTCCAATGAAATATTTCCTGCATCAAAATCAAGCTGAATTGATTCACAACCACAATCTTCTATTATAACTTCCACAGGAACTGTATATGAACAACCATTTTTCTCAATTTTCTTAGAATATGTACCACTCATCGAAAATTTCACATCTTTTAAAACAACTTCGCCTGTTCCCAAAGATTCTGAATTTGGGTCAAACCATTCCGTTGCACCACAACCAGATTTATCTAATATTATATCACTCCCGCAGCTCCCTGTTATTGTATAGCTTGAAATATTGAGAACTGTAACTTTAGAAATCCTGATTTCATATTGGCTTTCATTTGGACAAGTATTGGTTAATATTCCTGTGTATACAGGATAAATAGATAACTGAGAATAGTCATCATTAGGAGTAAACGGAATCACTAATTTTTGCCAATTTGTATTATGTTTAAAAGAATTATCTATTAATTGTGAAGATGAAGAGTTTGGTGGAATTGCATTAAAGTGCGAGTTTGAACTTTGGTTTAAACCATTAGATGCTCTAATAACTAAATATCCAGCATCAAAACAGTTAGTATTTTTGACCCAAAGACAAATCTGATATTTAGTATTTTTTTTGAAATTAAAACAAGAGTATATACTTTCTCCCCTATCATTAAACCCTGCCCACATCCAAATTGAATTAGCACCTCCGTGTCCAGCACCGCTAATATTTACAGAAGGTGTACCTGATGAGTAATACCATCCTGGCATAGTTATACCATTAGCATTTAAATCTCCACCAGTAGCAGCAAATAAGTTTGGGTTTTGTAAACAATCAGGTGGCGAGCTACAGTTTTGTCCCTGTCCAAAGACATTAGCATTAAAAACAAGTAAAATAAATATCTTAAAGATTAATTTTTTTCTCATATTGTTCAGATTTAAAAGGCACAGGTTTAAGTAATGTTAAACCTGTGTCCTTAAGATTAATTCGAGGGAACTATTTTTTAACTAATTTTAAAGATTTTGTTATGCCATTACTCTCTGCTTTTACATAGTAAACCCCAGAGCTAATACCACTTATATCAATATAGTATTTGTCTTTACCAACTGATGAAGCGTTACCTAATTTTATACCTGCTAGGCTATAGAGCGAAACCTCAGCATTTGGCATACCTTGTACATTAACAAAAACACTATTTGAAGCAGGATTGGGAGACAAGCTTATCTCACTAAGTTCATAATTATTTGTTATAATTCCGTCAACTTCAACAGGGTGGCAGTGCTGTTGTTCTTTTTCATCAGCCAACTCTCCTTTTTCATTATAAATAAAGTCTCTAATCTTTAAACATACCTGGTATATACCCTCTGACTGATAAATATGGTTGGGGTTGGGATTGCCTGATGATGTTCCATCCCCAAAATCCCAATAGTACTCTCTAAAAATATTGGTGGTGTTTATAATATTGGTTAAGTGTATTGCATTGGGGTATGATTCCATTTGCTCTTCTTTAAATCCTATTGATGGGGTTTCAGGAACTCTTAATTCACCTTCTCCCTCTCCAACATTTACCGTTACTTCTTTGCATATTTTTTTGCAGCATGTCTGCCCGTTTATTTCTCTTATGATGGTTAGGCATACTGTATATGTTGCATTACTGTACGGATAGGTATGTTGAGGGGTTTCTTCATTTGATGTGTTACCGTCACCAAAGTCCCAGTACCAACTTACTGTAGAACCCGGTCCTGATGAAATTTCTGAGAAAATACCCGGGTAATAGATATCAGGGTCTAGTGAAATATTTCCTGCATCAAAATCAAGTTGTACAGATTCACAGTTGCATTCTTCAACAGTAACTTCCACCGGAATTGTGTGACCACAACCTAACCCACCTTGATACATGGTATAAGTACCTGACATTTCAGGAGTAGCATTTTCTATGGTAACATCACCTGTCCCGATAAGTACTCCATTAGGGTCATACCACTCTGTAGCTACACAATTGGGTGCATTTAAAGTTATTGCCTCTCCACATGAAAAAGAAAGACTATAAGGTGCTACAGGCTCAAGAATACTGATTTTTGAAACTAAGACCCTATAATGTTCACCATTTATTTGTTGACCTCCGTATTGTGGATGTATCCACAGTTGATTGAAGTTACTACTTGGAGTATAGCTAACCTGAATTAACGTCCAATTTTGCGAGAATTGATGGCTATTATCAATCAGTTCAGACGTTGTTGGATTAGGAACAACATTAGCAGTACTGTTGTTATTATCGTGAACAAGACCAGTAGCTGCCACTATACGTAGCCTTCCTAAATTAACAGCTGTAGTGTTCCTTACCCATAAACATATAGTATAAGTTCGGTTTTGTTGGAAATTATAACAAGCATACATGCCTTCTCCAACGCCTTGACTCGACCACATGCCAATTTGGTTAGCCCCATTATGTCCGGCACCTAAACTTAAGTTTGGAGTACCATGAGAAACAAACCACCCATTTATAGTAGCTAGTGATATATTTCCGCCTGAATTGGCTGTTAGCGTTGGGTTTAATAAACAGTTTGGAGGTGAGGAGCAATCTTGAGCAAAGCTTCCCTTGTAACTAATAAAGATTAATAGTAGTACTATTAATTTACTTAAAGACAGTTGTTTTTTCCAGTTCATAATCTTGTATTTTATTATTCAATAACAAAATTATTTCTACCGTGAGAACATGTAAATAATACACTTGTAGCATTTACACTAACTAAATGTTTCAGGTATACTACATTTGTACTATTTCTTGTAAAAATTATATCATATAATGCATTTAGTAACAGAGTGACGGGTTATTTTTAGTATCTTATCAGTACTATTGGTTTTCAAGTGCACATGAAACTTACCTTATGCTTCATACTTCATCTCTGCCTGTTTATAGCTCCACTAAAAGAAATTGCTGCACAAAATATTAAGAGCAATTTTAAAAACTATCGGATTAGTGATGGTTTGCCATCGCTGGTAACTTATCAATCTATTCAAGACAGCAAAGGCTTTTTATGGGTAACAACTGATAATGGTGTAAGTAGGTTTGATGGAAAAAATTTTAAAAACTTTAGTAAAAGAGACGGACTAGCCGGCAATGAAATTGTTGACCTTTACGAAGATTCGAAAGGGCGAATATGGTTTCTTTCATTTAGCAATGGTATTTGCTATTACTATAACGAGAAGTTTTATAATTCAAGTAACAATAAGAGTGTAAAAAAACTAACACAACTAGGACCATTAAAATTACCTATTGACGATGGTTTTGGAAACCTTTTTTTTCAAGAGAAAAAAAGATTTCCAAAACTTATTTCATTAAGCTCAAATAATAAAATAACTACTTTTTCTCCCAATTCTACACTCCAAAAAAGAGATACTATAATATATCTATATAAGAGCTCTGATAGAAAATCTATTTTTTGTATTACAAAAAATCACTCATTACTGCAGATAAAAAATAATAAAGCTTCTGTAGTTCTTAAAGCTTTCACTGACATTAAGGGAGGTTCTTTTTTTCGAGATAAGAAAAATCAGGCCTTGTATTTTGTTAACGATACCGGTCTTTATAAAATAACTGACTCAAAACTGAAGCTAATTTTAAAAAACTTTAAGGTTCCAAAAGGAACATCCAGTTATGGAATTAGTATTGATAAGTATAACAATATTTGGATTTCAAGCCATGCCTACAATACATTAATCTACCGCTTTGAGGCCGGTAACTATCTAAAACCTCACGCTGTTCTTCCTTCAAGTTTTGCAAATATTACCTTTGATAATGAAAACAATATATGGTTAAATACTTCTAATAAAGGAATTTATAAGCTCCCTTACCACCTAATTCTAAATAAAAAAACATTTCACATAAATCAATCACTTTTAAAGGCTAACATAACTTCTATCTTTTTAGCTAAAAATAATACACTATGGGTTGGGTATGATAATGGATGGGTAAGTAATTTTTTAAATTCCAAGCAGCCCATCCATTATAACATTAACTTTAAAAAAAGATCTTACAACAGAATACTAGAATTTTTAGAAGATAGCGGTGGCAATATTTGGTGTATATCAGACGATTACTGTGTAAAATTCAAAAAGAAAAAAACACTTCCTTATTTTATCCCAAAAAAAATAAATACCAATAACGACCCCGTCTCCCTTAATGCTTGTAAAACAATAATGCTTGATAATTCAGGGCGGATAATTATTACAACAAGAAAAGGTGTTTTTTATGCACAACCTGATGGTTTAGAAGCAATCCCACTTGGTAAATTCTCAAACCGTTTATATAGCTCTTATGTAGATTCAACTGCTATTTACGTTAGTAGTGAAAAAGGAATTATTAAAATAACTAATAATGATACTTTAAATTTAAGTAATAAAGAAGCCTTTCTAAATATTAGGGCTCAAACCTTCTTTAAACTAAGTGGGCAGGTACTTTTATTAACTACATATAACAATGGTATTGTTGTACTTGAGAATGATAAAATAACATCAGTATTAAATACAGATAACGGTTTAATTGGGGCTAATTGCAAAAAAATTATTCACTATAAAGACACTTTATACATAGTTACAAATGCAGGTATTACTAAAGCCGCATATAACAATAAGAAATTTACAATTTACAGTAATTTTAAATTCATTAACTATCCTTTTACTTCCCATTTAAATGGTGCCCAAATAAAAAATGATTCTTTCTATATCTCCTCATACTATGGTATAAATATTCTACCATTACCCATTTGGCAAAAGAAAGACTCCCCCCCTCAACTGATTTTACAATCATTTAAAGTAAATAACACTTCTTATGATTTAAGCAAACAAATTAAGTTTCGTTACAAACCGCAAACAGTAAAAGTAAAGTTTATTTCTCCGGTCATAAATAATTCTTCAACACTAAAATACAGGTACAAATTTGTAAACGGAGACGGAGACTGGCAAGTAACAACATCCAATCAATTAGAGTTTACAAACTTAAAATATGGTAAGTACAATGTTCTTTTACAAGTAAAAAAATATAACAGCCCTTGGAGCAGTTCTAGCAACATCACTTTTACTATTATAACGCCATTTTATGCTACATGGTGGTTTAAAAGCACCTTAATAGCCTGCTTTTGTTTAATTTTAGTTATAATTACTAAAGCTTCTTTAAATAGGAAGTATAAGAAAAAACTTATTGTTTCACAGCGAAATGCTGAAATTGAAAAAGAAAGAACCCGAATCGCTGCAGACTTACACGATGATATTGGAGGTGACTTGACAAGTATTGCCATTTTATCTAACATCATTAATAATTCAGTACAAGGAGCTCATGCCAAAATTTCAAAACGCATAAACCTATCAGCAATTGAATTAATAGATAAACTTAATGAAGTAATTTGGGCTTTAGACTCAACAAACAACACTCTTCATAGTTTGGCTGCCTATATAAGAAGAATAGTTAGTGAATTTTCTGAGAAGAATGAACTTAACATTAAGGTAAGTGTAAATGATAATGTTTATGATGAGACTAAAACAAACTCCATGATTAATAGAAATGTAATACTTATTATCAAAGAATCGTTAAATAATATTGTTAAACACTCGAAGTCTGAAAATGTATATTTTTCATTACAGAAGCTTGACAATTATTTATGTATTCTAATTAAAGACGATGGCGTTGGTTTTAATATTGCTGAAAAAAAAGAAGGAAACGGTTTAACAAACATGCAAAAAAGAGTAGCTGATATTAAAGGAAAAATAACCATCAACTCATCATTAAACAAAGGTGTTACAATTGAAGTTAAAATTCCGCTATGAGTGATAGAAAGACAGCAGTTAGTATAATTGAGGATAACAAGAATGTGCAAGACGGAATAGGGTTTGTAATCAACTCTCATTCAGAATTTTATTGTTTACAATACTTATCCGCTGAAGAAGCTTTGATAGCAATAAAAAAAAATAAACCCGATTTAGTGATAATGGATATTGGCTTGCCTAAAATGGATGGTATCACATGTACAAAAATCTTAAGGAAAAGCTTTCCTAATATCCCTATAATGATATGTACTGTATTTGAAGATGCTGAAAAAATTTTTAATGCTTTAAAAGCCGGAGCTAATGGTTACATTTTAAAAAAACATACCGGTGAGTCACTTATTCAATCAATCAAAGATTTACTTAGTGGTGGCTCACCCATGAGTAGTGAGATTGCAAGAAAAGTTGTTGACTCTTTTAAGGCCCCTTTGAAAAATAAAATTAGTGAGAGTTTTAATTTAACCAATAGAGAAAAAGAGATACTGAGTTATATAGGTAAAGGGTTAACTAACAAAGAAATAGCAGAAAAATTATCTATTAGCAGCAATACAATACGTACCCATATTTATCATATTTATGAAAAACTACATGTAAATAACCGAGTTGAAGCCGTAAAAAAACTAAATAATTTTTAGTTTTTTTTCTCTTTTTTAAAAATCCTTAATCGGGCTTACTTTCTTTATTCTTTTTATCTTGTGGTTTTAAACCCGTGATTTCTAAATATGAAATTTAAGAGAGTTATTGTATTTGCAATTACTATTCTTTGTATCCCTTACAATATACTTAAGGCTCAACTGCCGGGCATGAAGATTTATACTCAGCTTGATGGCTTTCCGGGAACTGCCGGTTATCTTATTAATCAAGATACTAAAGGTTTTATGTGGATTGGAACTGATAATGGGGTAGCGAGTTTTGATGGAAAAAAGTTTACTGTAATTGATAATGAACAGGGACTTACTGATAAAGAAATTCTTATGGCTTTGCCTTACAGTAAAAAGTATGTTTTAAATGTTCCCTTATTAAACAATATTTCATATTGGAAAAACGGAAAAGTAATTACACCTGCTCAAAATAAAACCCTTAATATAGTATCAAACCACACACAAAATATAGGTTTTATTGACAAAGTAACTCAGAAAGCATGGGTAGCTGATTATGTAAATAATGGGCATTTATATTGTATTAGTAATGACACTTTAAAAAAAGTAAAAATTGACTCTCTACCACCATTTTATCTATCAGGCGTAGTTAATGATGTTATTTATTTAATGGGTTATAATGTTAAAAAATATCATGCAACTCAATTCTTAAAGTATGACATAGTAAACAAAGTAATCACTCACTTTGAATTTGCCGGTGAGCAGATGAGAAATTACTATACAGTTAACGACGTAGTAAAAATCGAAATAAGTGATGATGGTAAATATGCCGTTTTTACTTTTAAAACAAATAAAATTGAGGTTTTTAAAATTCAAGAGAACAAACTATATAAAATAGCTTCGTTGCCAACGGAAAAAACCATAAGGCGCTTAAAAATCGACCGTAACAACCACCTTTGGATTACGCTTAACTCAGGAGTGAGATATTGGGGGCATTTGGCAGAACTAACTAATACAAGCCAAGCATTTACATTGATGGAAGATATAACCTTGAATGATGTTTTTGTTGATAGGGATAATAACATTTGGTTTACTACAGAACAAAAAGGGTTGTGCTTTATATCTGCCCGCCATTGGGCAAATGCCAAACTAATTCAAAAGTTAAAAATACCACATCACCCTGCCAAATGTGTAACAGGTGATAGTAAAAGCTTAATTATAATAGGGCACAGCGGAAAATCTTGTTTCACATATATTAATAATGGAAAATCAAAAGTTTACTCCATGCCAAACAATTCTCCAATTGGCGTTAGGCAAATATTAAAAAAAGGCAATCAGGTTTTTTTAGTTTCCAATGCTCTTTTTTCATACAGTGCTGATAAAGAGATATTAAACTTTGAAGAATTAACAAGAGATAGATCTATAAAAGATGTTGTTTCATATGATAAAAATAATATAATAATAGCAGGAAACAGCAGCCTTTCAATAGTTAAGATAAATAAGGAAAACCCAAAAAAATTAAGCCTCAAAGAGTTATTTAATAGAAGAACTACTACCGTTGAAGTATTACCTAATAAAAGCATCTTAATAGGTACACCCAATGGGCTTTATATTAAAAAAACATTAAAGGCTACCGCCTTTAAGATGAAAAATAAAACATTTTCATCAGCCAATATAACCGATATTAAACTTGGTAGGGGAGAAAGTGTATTGGTAGGGACTAATGCACAAGGCTTATATAGCTACAATTACTCTACTGGAAAGATTTTTCCTGTTAATTTTAGCGGTGATAAGGGGGCAGGGTTTGTTAGAGATATATACCGCCAAAACGATAGTATTTTTTGGATTTCAACAGATAAAGGTGTTTACAGGATAAATTTTAACTCTACAATGGCTGTAAAAGGAATAGACAATTATACCTTTTTTGATGGGCTACCGTCTAGCAATGCGGCTGCTACCTATGTGCATAATGATACAGCTTACATAGCTACCGATGCCGGAGTAGGAATTTTACCTTTAAATTCACAATTACATCAACTTGTAGCACCTGCATTGTGGTTGAAATATATGAGTTTTAACGACTCAATAATCCACTTTCCTATTCATCAAATTAATTTAAGCCATAAACAAAACAACATACAACTATCTCTCAGTGCTATAGCTTATGAAAACATTGGTAACATTAAGTATACATATCGCCTAAATGGGCTTAGTAATCAATGGATAAAGACTGAAAACCCTGAAATTAGCTTTAGTGGACTATCCCCCGGAGAATACCAATTCGAGGCATACGCTGTAAATGTTAATGGAAAACGTTCGGCAAAGCCACTACTCTTATCTATAATTGTCCATCCCGCATTTTGGCAAACCAACTGGTTTAAAGGAGTAATTTACATACTTATTCTTGTTTTAGTATCACTTTGTATATACTGGTTTATAATAACTAATAAGAATAAACAGTATAATAAATTACAGCAAAGCAGAAAGCTTGCCGAACTGGAATTGGAGGCTATTAAAGCTCAAATAAACCCACATTTCATATTTAATTGCCTTAATTCCATTCAGTCGTTCAGCTATAAGAATCAGCATGAATCAGTACAAGAGTATATTCGCTTTTTTGCCAAACTCATAAGGCAAACTATGGATTTCTCTCAAGAAACATTTATAACTCTTAAAGAAGAGGTTGACTATCTTGACAATTATTTGAAGCTTGAAAAAATACGGTTTAAAGAGAAATTGGAGTATAAATTGGAAGTCGGTGGCAACCTTGATGAAAGCACACTACTCCCTGCTATGCTTGTGCAACCCTATGCAGAAAATGCACTTAAACACAGCATTAATTCAGAGGGTGTTTGCAAAGTGCAAATAAAATTTTCTACCTCTGATAGTGGGGGTGTAAATATAATTGTAAAAGACAACGGACCGGGTATAGAATATGAAAAAAAGGGCAAGAATATTAATTCTCTGGGTATGCGCCTTTCAGGAAGTAGGGCAAGTACATATAATCAATTGTTCAATTTAGGCGTTAAACTAAAAGTAGAAACGAATACTGATGCTGGAGCATCTGAAAGAGGAACAACCATTAAACTTTCAATTCCATTTATTAAGCATGACATCAAAAAATTATAGTGTAGTTATTATTGACGATGAGAAAGACGCTAGGGATATGATTTCTATTTTTTTGAAAGAAGCGTTTCCAAGCATACAAGTTATAGCTGAATTTGATAATAGTAAAGAGGCTGTTAAAGTACTACCATCACTGCAACCCGATATACTTTTTTTAGATGTTGAAATGCCTGGGGGTACAGGTTTTGATATTTTACAGCAACTGCAGTTGCAAGAGTGTTATGTAATATTTGTTACCGCTTATGCCCAATACGCTATAAAAGCCATAAAAGCCCAAGCTTTAGACTATATTTTGAAACCTGTTGACAAGGATGATTTTAAACAGGCAGTTAATAGGGCTATTGAAAAACTATCTCAAAAAAATAAAGAGAACAAAGTTTTAGAGTTAGCATTGAGCCACGCAGGGGTTAAAAAAATTGGGATACCGGTATTGCAAGGAGCAAAATTTGTAGAAACTGACACTATAATATATTGCGAAGCTGATGATAATTACACCACTATCTTTTTTGTAGACAACACAAAAATGGTAGTATCTAAGCCACTAATACATTTTGAAAAAGAACTAACACCTTTCGGCTTTTTAAGAATACACAATAAATATTTAGTAGGCACTAAACATATTAGTGCTTTTACAAGGGGAAAAGATGGGGGTATGGTAACACTAAGTAATCAAAAACAGCTAAAAGTATCACAAAGTAGAAAAGCTGAGTTATTGAAAGTCCTTTCTATATAATTAACATTACACCCATATTTTCTGTAAGTACTCACTCATAGCAGGTAAGCACGCATTATTGGTTGAATATAAGGCAGCAAGCTGGTTATCTTTATGGTAATAACACGTAGTTATTACTTCAAATATTATTCATTTATAAATCATATTGCTATGAGAAAATTTATTTTAATTGCATTTACATTCATTAATTTAGGAGTAAGTGCACAGTACTTTCAGCACGAATACGGGGGTGCCCAATCCCAATTATCCTTTGGTATGAATACCCAAATTCATCCGCCGGGTCATGTTCTAGTTGGTAATAACTCCTCTTCAGGTGCCAACGACCTTGTTGTAACTTATACTGACCCATTTGGAACTCCTTATTTTAATAATATTTACCCCTCTGTTGGCGGTATGAGTTCACAAATTGTAGAAACACCCAATGGGTTTGGTGTAATTGGTACAGGTACTGATGTTTTTTATATGCCTATATCATTAACAGGTACTCCAGGCCCTATTAGTTCATACCCTACCGTAGGGGCCGCGGGAGTAATTTTTGCAACAGCAGCCACTACATCAGCTTCAGGAAATGATATTTATATTACCGGTACAGCCTATAACACCGGTGGAGGTATCATTATGTTTATAATAAAAATTGATACTAACGGTAACCTTATATGGTCGAATATTTATGATGTTATAGGCCCGTACTCAGGCCCATCGTTTGATAGACCTTTTGATATTATTGAAAGCCCTTACACACCAACAGGAGCTACTGAAGTTATTGTTGTTGGTGGAATTGTAGACAATAACGGTGGAGCGTCTCCCAATATGTTAGGCTATCTAATGAGGGTTAATGCAAACACAGGAACTATGATTGGACCTTGGCCTGTTGTCTTTTATGCGGGCACTAATGAAAAAAGCTATTTAACCAGTATTGAGGTAGCAAATAGTCCATCATTAGGGGGTGCGGGTTTTATATTAAGTGGTGCAGATGATAATACCGGAAAAAATGATTTTTGGGTTATGAAAACTGATCCAATAGGTTCAATCCAATGGTCAAATACTTATGATTATGGATTAATGCCCGGTTATGCAGGGATTTCTTATGCCGCCATTGAAAGGCAGAATACTTCAGGTAACTATGAATATTATGCTACAGGGTTTGTTGGTGATCCCAATAAAGTAAATGTTGAGGATGTTGTAGTACAAAAAATTGATGATATGGGAAATCCTTTCCCACAAGGAGAGTTCACTTATTTTGGGTTAAATGGGACTGATGCTGAAATTGATCAGTTCAATGGTACTCCATATGATGGGCTAAGTATTTTTTGTAGCAGAAGCATCTCACCCGGCAGTAGCGAAATGTATTTGGTTAAAGCCTATTTTAATGGTCGCTCAGGTTGCAATGAAACTTTCTCTGACCCAGACCCTAACTCCGGTCCGGATATTTACGGAGAAGGTAACGCTATCCTATCTGGAAGTTTTGGGTTTACTCCACTTCCTCCCCCAGGTATAATCCCTACTTCCAATAACCAAGTTTGTTATAGCACAACACTTCCTGATGGAAACAATGCCCGTGTGGCGCCTGAAGAACCTGAAGGTGAAAATGAAGTTACAATAAGCCCTAACCCTTTTAGTGCAGGTACACACTACGCCGGTTTAGAGGTTGAGGTTAATGAACCAACAGCTGTTACCGTAAGTATATATGATGTACTGGGTAGAAGCTATTACACGCATAGTTTTAACTTAGTTAAAGGTAAAAACAATCTTACTTTAGATATAAGCAAAGCCAACATGGCTACAGGCATGTATAGTATTAGAGTTCAAGGTAAAACCTATAATAAAACCATTATGCTAATGGTGAAATAGTATTGAACTACGATCTTAAAAGGGCTACCTATGAGGTAGCCTTTTTAAGATTAAAAATCGTGAAGGCATTACTCTTTACTAATAATTACCTTGTGTGATGAGTTTTTGCCATTAACTGAAAGATTAACAAAATACATACCTGATGATAAACTTGTCGCATCCAGTTTCAGTTTATTCAGTCCTCTTACTGTAGTATATTCTCTACTGATTATTGTTTGACCCGTAATAGAGGTCATATTAATTTTAGTAGTTCTATCGTTCTCGGTACTAATAAACTCTATAGTAAATTCTCCTGTTGAAGTATTAGGATAAACTATAACTCTATCTGCAACTGTTTGCGAGTCAACAGGGGGTATAGTTATTGGTGGTACAAGACCTGATTTAGCAAAAGAATTTGTTCCTTTATGTACCCTGCAAACAAAAATATCATCAGAGTTCCCCCCACTATTGGATAAATGATTTGTAGTGGTACCAAAAATTATATTCCCCCTATAACTACCTGTAGCATATACAAAATCACTACCATCAAGCGTAGTTACCCCTTTACCATAATCTTTGGCATTACCCATGCCAAAAGAAGAAAATTCTGCCCATCCTAAACTCCCATTAACAGGATTAATTTCTCTCACAACTACTGCCGATAAAAAACTGAAGTCAGCCCCTGTTACATATATTTTATCGTCAATTTTATCTAAGTGAACATCGTAATAAGCTTCATTTGCAGGGGCAGGAGTAGACCATTTATTTAGCAAATTGACTCCCCAAAAACTCCCCACATCTTGATTGCCTTGAACAATAACCTCTCCTACTGAATAAAATAACCTAAACTCAGCCTCCACTGCATTAGGCACATAATTAGTAATAGTCCTGCTAACTATGGGGTTTAAGCCCCCATTATACCTTACTAAGAAACTATTGAATCCTGCTTGAGTTTGCATATTACCGCCAAAGTCAACAACATCCTTATAATTACCCACTACATATACCCTTCCCGAATTAGGTCGTATAGTAATACCGTTGGCTTCAACAAAACCATCATCGGCAACTGGAGAGATAATATGCCTCACATTTAACCAACTTTGAGATGATGGGTCAAATTTTACTGCAAAGGCCTCTGTACTAGTAGGCGTAGTGGTATTTAGGGTACCCCAGCCCGGGAAAAATAAACTCCCTTGGCTAAAGGTTCCTGCCATAAACAATATGTTGTTATGGTTTAGCACTATAGAACGTATATGAGCATAGTTACATGAGTGTGGCATAATAGTACTAAAAATATTTGCACCCGTACCGGGGTCATACGCATCAATAAAAGCAATACTTTGTCCACCCCCTGCTACATACACCCTATTCATATCTTCAATAGCCAAAGCCATACCTATATTAGGTAAATCAACTGCCCATAGTAAACCCCCACACGGGTCGTATTTAGCCAAAAAGCCGGGTCCATTAAGAAAAATTGACGTTCCAAACAAAGCACCAGCCTCACACGAGCCGGTAATATATACATTACCATCTGCATCCGTTTTAGTATCCAATCCCTCTTCTTGAATACCTGAAGAGGCAGGAGAGCCTGCTACTTGTTGCCAGTTATTTGGAAATACGTTAATGTAGGCTGTGTCTGAGCTATCGGCACACACATATCCGGGGATATAATAAGTAACCATATTTGGACCTATAGTGGCTAAAGAGGGGTCAAATAATCCCGTTGCAGAATTAATAATAGCGGGGCCACCCCATACGCCACCCGGTTGGGAAGCTTGAAGGTTAAATGGTGGAGAACCCCAACATATTGGCTGAGAAGGAACTTGAATTGTAGGTGGGGCTTTTACTTCAATATTTATATTTATTCTGTCTGTACATCCTGTAATAGGGTCTGTGTATACATACCCGACCCCGTGAAATCCTTCGCCGGCAATACCGGGATAGAATATTCCATTTTGGTCTATTGACCCCGGTACATTAGCAGAAAATACTCCTCCGGTTGGTGAGTGGGGAATTTGTGTAGGGGGGTCTGTTACACAAAATGGACCTGCAGGACCTGCTATAGGAGGCGCATAAATAGTTATAGTAACTGTATCGGCCAAAGAAGGGCAGCCATTACAAGAGTCTATAACAAGATAGTTATATGTTCCCGGAGCAGTGAAGGGAGGTGATAATGAACTTCCTGAATCTATAAATGTTGAAGGGTGAATAGAATCATGGAACCAATATAACATACATCCATTTCCTACAGCATAGAGACTGTCTTGCGGATAGGAGAAACAATATGCTGAATCCTTGCCTGCTATAGGAGCCGGCGAACTGCTGTACACAAAAATATCAGTACAACCACTGTCTACATACGAACAAACCCCTTCTGCACTATCAATATAAGCGCAATTCGTTACCCAACCGCAAGAACCGGTATCCAACCTAACAGTGTAGCTTAGTGTGTCACACACTCCAGGTCCAAGAGATAAAGGTCCTGCTGTAAGAATATTACCTGAGACTGACATGTTACCGGAGTTAATAGTACCTGATAGAAACTGGGGCGGGATGGTATCACTTATATAAATATTAGTAACCGAACCTGTTAAGCTGGTGTTACAAATAATTAATTCATATTCTACCGTGTCGCCTTGCTGAAAAGGTCCTCCATGTGCCGTTTTAGTAATACTTATTGAGCTATCAATACCCGGTATGATAGTAATTGTTGTAGAATTTGAAGTCGGCACACAAGCGCCACTCACTATATTTAAAGGTATTGGTATTGAAATACCTTGTGGAGTATTTGGACTTATGTTTACATTAGCCACCATGGTGGTGCAAGGTGAAAGTGTAGTAAGTACTCCGGGCAGTATCATAGCTTGCCCTTGATTATTGAAATTACTACCTCCGGCGTGGCTTATATAGCCACTAAGCGTGGTGTCCACATCTATAAAAATTGTATCGGAGTTTGATGTGCTCGGGCTTTGTAAACAAATATTATAACTAATGCTTACCTGACTGCCGATACAAGGTGTTGCAGGAATGGCAGTTGGGGTTATTGTAACATTGGTATTACACTGATTAACCGCCTGAATATCGTCTAGGTAAATGAAAGCTTGATAATTACCTCCATTTGTAAAAATTAAGTAGTTAATGGGAAAGGCATTGGTATTGGTATAGGTAACTGAGTAATTAGCGAAGTTATAGTTAACCGGGTAAATCCAGTTTGATTGTGTTGCTTGGTTAGTTATAGTTGTTGTTGGCAGACAAACAGGATTGTATGTTGGGCACTGAATTGTGTTACTTCCACAAGTATTGCTACTAAGATTACCACTACCTATTGTACAAGGAGGGTTTTGTGAGCCTTGTATTTGTAAGGGTGTGCTGGTGGGAGGAAATGTTAAGCCACTCATTTCAATAAAAGAGGCTTTAAAATCAATAACTATTGTACAATTAGGCTTTAATTGAGTTTTTAATTTATAAATTAAGCCTTCTTCATTGCTACCTGATGCATAATGTATAGCTGCAGCTTTATTATTATTTGTACTATCAATACAAACATCAGGAGTATTATTTGTACCTGTGAAAAAAAAGTCTCTAAACTGCAATGGTATTTTAGTGTTCCCCACAGCGAAGCCTTCAAAATCACCATAGCAAATTTGGTTACATGCTGCAAGATTACAAGAACCTATTACATCAATAAAGACGTAAGTGTTGTTACCTAATTCACCTGATGAAGATTTTGGACGGTATTTTAAAATAGCAGTCCCTAAAAAACCTATAGGGGGGATATACGTAATGGTTTGATTTGTATAATTTACAGCTAAGTTTGAAGAGTTGCCCCCAAGAATAATTTCTACACAACTAAACTCGGCAGCCCCATTGTCATTGTTCAATAACCCGGGGTTATTAGCTGTTTGAAAATCTACAAACGTAATACTACCTCCGTTTGTTACTGTATAAGGAGTACCGGTATTATTACTGTTATACCTCCTGTTATCATTCACACCCGCTACTTTTACATAAGGTGCCGAACACGATGTATAAGTATGTGTACTGGCTGCATAGTCTCCGTTTCCATAAGTGCTCTGCACACTATACCCCAAATCTGCTAAGGTTTGCCGTTCTTTACAGTGGGGGTACCTTTGTGTTATTCCCTTATCAGCACAAAAGTTCATGGAATATCCATTTCCCGCAAGCGTACAAGAAGTACCTCCACTAACACAATTAAAATGACTTAGGCTTGAGCCGTTTGCCCAGGTTGTTGGCGAATGTACTTCTTGATTGGTATTGGCTGTTCCTTGAAAAAAAACTGAGTTGCAACCACCAATAAGATTGGCTATTGTTCCACCAAACGATTGACTGTAACAACTGCTTATTTGGGCTATTAAACTATTGCCACCCGTTGTTAAATACGTATCGTACAAACTATATTTTCCCAGATTACCAAGCCCGCCGCCATTTTGGCCAATCAGCGAAGCAAAGCCCAAAGCATGTAAGGCTTCGTGCATAGCTATGGTATATAAATCATATTGGCTTCCCCCAATAGCTGTAGAAGATAAGTTGGTATACCAGTTAATCCCTTGGAAGTTTATAGCCATATAACCATGAAAAAAAGGTTTTGGGGTTATTGCATAGTACGAATCCATACCTGTATTAATGGTTTTCCAAACCTCACCGTAGGTAATCCCAGGTCCATAATCAAAATAGTATTGTGAGGCAACTCCCAAAGCTCCCGGGGGCATTACCCCTCCACTGGGAGTAACGTTTGAGCGAATATCCATTTCCACATAATAGGTTCCGTTATAAGGGCTGGGAGTAAGCACATTCCAAGTAGGCATAACCAATGCAGAAATATCTTCAAAAACTTGAGTAATCACATCCCGTCTTGCAGCACCCAATGAGAAATCATCAAAGCCTACCCCGGTGTTGTTATCATCATCATAAAAATGAAGCATAAAAATACCTGCTATTACAGAATGGTTTGGTATTTCTAAATCCTTTAACTCATAATCATTTCCAAACCTGTCATAAACTTTTGTGTCGACAGGATTCCCTTCTATATCTGTTTCAGTAACTTGATGAAAATTTTCGGTACTTTGTACTCTATCACTAAGGTTTCTAGTTACATTAATTTCCTTTGATAGTTGTGAAAAACAATTTTCTTCTTCATTTATAGCTTTTAATGTAACGGTAAATGTGCCCGATGCATTGAAATAATAAGAGAATTGCTCTTCTTCCGATACCTTCATATCATTTATATACCACTCAAAGCTTTCTGCATTCTCGCTTTGATTCTCAAACACAAGGGTAGTACCCATATATATTTCGCTTGAGGGTAAATGAAAATTTGCTTGTGCATTGCAATCTGCCTGCCCTTTAATTTTAATGGCAGGTAGCAGTAATAAAAAAGCAAGCAATTGAATATAAGTTTTATTAATAGTATGCATCATGATTTACAGCATTGATTAAGATAAAAAAGTAAGGGCAGTAGTTAACTGCCCTTTAATTTTAAAGTCAGAACGACTTATTGTTTACTAATTACAACTTTATGCGATGAGGATTTGCCATTAATTGAAAGATTAATAAAATACATACCTGATGATACACTCGTCGCATCCAATTTCAGTTTATTTAATCCTTTTACAACCGGATATTCTTTACTGATTATTGTTTGACCAGTAATAGAAGTCATATTAATTTTAGTAGTTTTATCTTTTTCGGCACTAATAAACTCAATAGTAAATTCACCTGTTGAAGTATTAGGATAAACTATTACTCTATTTGCAACCGTTTGTGGGTCTGCGGGCGGTGTAGTTGGTGGTATTGGTCCTGATTTGGCAAACGAACTGGTGCCTTTATGTACCCTACAAGTAAAAATATCATCGGAAGCTCCGCCCCCATTAGAAATATGATTCGTGGTGGTTCCAAAGAATATATGTCCCGTATAACTACCCGTTGCATATACAAAATCTCCACCATCAAAAGTTGTTACCCCTTTTCCGTAATCTTTGGCATTACCCATACCAAAAGTAGAAAACTCCGCCCAGCCCAAACTACCGTTTGAAGGGTCTATTTCTCTAACCACTACTGCTGATAATGAACTGAAGTCAGCTCCAGTAACATAAATTTTGTCTTCAATTTTGTCTAAATGAACATCAAAATAAGACTCGTTAACCGGTGCAGCAGTATTCCATTTATTTTGCAAATTACCTCCCCAAAAGCTTCCAACATCCAAATTACCTTGAACAATAACCTCCCCAACCGTATAAAATGTTCTAAACTCTGCTTCAACAGCATTGGGCACGTGATTAGTAATTGTTCTGCTATTTAAAGGGTTTAAAGCCCCATTATACCTTACTAAATAACTATTATATCCTGATTGGCTTTGAGAAATGCCTCCAAAATCAACCATATTATTATAATTACCTACCACATAAACCCTATTAGTATTAGGCTTAATGGTAATACCGCTTCCTTCAACATAGCCGTTAGCCAACGGAGTGGTAATATGCCTAACATTTAACCATGATATGGCTGTAGGGTCAAATCGGGCAACAAAAGCTTCCGTATTTGTTGGCGATGAAGGATTTAATGTTCCCCAGCCCGGGAAGAAAAGGCTACCATTACTAAAAGTACCTGTAACAAAAGGAATGTTATTGTGATTTAAAACCATAGACCGTATATGAGCATAACTGCCTGAATGTGGCATAATGGTACTGAAAATATTTCCACCCGTCCCGGGGTCATAAGCTTCAATAAATGCAATGCTCTGGCCACCTCCGGCTACATAAACTCTTACTCCGTAGTGAATGGCTAATGCCATACCCGGATTAGGTAAGTCTACTGCCCAAATCAAATCTCCACATGGGTCATATTTAGCCAAGAAGCCGGGACCCGAAAGGAAAGTTGATGTTCCAAATTGTGCACCCGGGTTACAAGACCCCGTAACATAAACATTACCGTCCTTATCTGTTTTAGTATCCAGTCCTTCTTCCTGAACACCCGGAGCAGCAGGAGAACCGGCTACTTGTTGCCAATTATTCGGGAATACATTTATATAGGCTGTATCAGAACTATCTGCACATATATATCCGGGGATGTAATACGTAACCATATTAGGTCCTATTGAAGCTAAAGAAGGGTCAAACAAACCTGTAGCAGTATTAACAATGGCAGGACCACCCCAAACACCACCCGGTTGTGAGGCTTGAAGATTAAAAGGTGGAGAACCCCAACATATAGGCTGTGAAGGTATCTGAATTACAGGAGGAGCATATACCGTTATATTAATATTAACCCTATATGTACAGCCACTATTAGGGTCGGTATAGATATAACCTATACTGTGAAGCCCTGCTCCGGCAATACTCGGATAGAAAAACCCACTTTGGTCAACCGAGCCCGGTATTCCTGAAACAAATGTTCCTCCAGGTGGCGAATGGGGTATTAGTGTAGGAGGATCAGTTACACAAAACGGACCTGCCGGACCTATAGACGGGGGTGAGTAAATAGTTATGGTAACCGTATCCGGTAATGAGGGACATCCATTACAAGAGTCAATCACCAGATACTCATAAGTTCCCGGGGCGGTGAACGGAGGCAATAATGAGCTCCCTGAATCTATAAATGTTGAAGGATGAATAGAGTCATGGAACCAATATAGTGTACAACCATTACCCGTGGCATACATACTATCCATAGGGAAAGAAAAACAATACCCCGTATCCTTACCTGCAATAGGAGCCGGCTGGCTACTATACACAAAAATATCAGTACAGCCACTATCTACGTATGAGCAAACCCCTTCTGCACTATCAATATAAGCACAATTCGTTACCCAACCACAGATACCTGTATCCAGTTCCACTGTATAACTCAGTGTATCACACATACCCGGTCCAAGAGATAAAGGCCCCGCTGTTAAAATATTACCTGATACAGACATGTTACCGGAGTTAATAGTACCGGATAGAAACTGCGGAGGGACGGTATCACTTATATAAATATTGGTAACAGAACTGTTTAAGCTGGAGTTACAGATAACTAATTTGTATTCTACCGTATCACCGGCCTCATACGGTCCCGGCGGAACTGCAACTTTGTTTATATGCAATGTGCTATCAGGTCCCGGAGTAATATATATGGGTGGATTATTGGCGGAGGATGTAATACAAGCACTATCACTATCAACATTTAAGTTTACTTGTATAGGCAAACCCGGAGGTGCATTTGGGCTTATATTTACATTAGCTACCATGGTGGTACAAGGGGAAAGCGTAGTAAGTGCCCCGGGCAGTATCATGGCTTGTCCTTGATTGTTAAAGTTACCGCCTCCGGCATGGCTTAAATAGCTGCTAAAGGTAGTATCCACACCTATAAAAATAGTATCAGAGTTAGAAGGCCCTCCACCTTGAAAACATATAGTGTAACTAATGCTTACTTGCCCACCGGGACATGGTGTTGTAGGTAAATATGTTGGTGTAACCGTGTATTGCTCTTGGCAACTATCTGTTATTTCAAAGTCATCAAAATACAAGAAGGTCATCCCTGGAAAGGAATTACCACCATTAACAACTACCCACTCAATAGGGTTTAATGTGTTATTTGTGTATGGTATTGAATATGAAACAAAATTGTAATTTATCGGAGATAACCAATTCCCTGAAAAAGTAGCTGTATTAAACAAATTAAGGGTAACTATACATGTCGGTGTATATGATGGACATTGAAGAGTGTTACTACCACAAGTATTGCTACTCTCATTATTACTACTTTGCGGGCAGGGTGGGACATCAGAGCCTTGTATTTGAATTTTACCATTAGGTACAGTACCTCCTGAAACTATATATGAAGCTTTAAACTTTATATTTGCAATACAACCAGGTGGAATAGGTTTTTTAAGATGGAATAACAAAGCCTCTGGGTTCGAACTATTACATGCAATTGCAGCTGCTTGATTGCTTCCATTACTCACAATATCAGGAGAGTTATTTGGTGAACCGGAAATCTTATGATCCAGATCAATATTGGCAAGCGGTAATGAGCTTGAACCGGTTGCAAAATTTTCAAAATCGCCAAAGCAAACTAAATTACAGGTGGTTGGGTTACAGGGTGCAGTTACTTGTATAAATATGTAAGTAACATTCCCCAGCTTTCCTGATGAGTGCTTAGGTCTATATTTTAAGATTGCATTACCAACCAAATTTAATGGGGGAGTATAGATAATAGTTTGTGTTCCGTAATTCACACTAATGTTTGAAGAGTTACCCCCTGAAACCACCTCCACACAACTAAACTCAATAGCATTATTGTCATTATTTAATATTCCGGGGGTACCGCCGCCTGTGAAATCTGCAAAAGTTATACTACTACCGTTTGAAACAACCGTAAACGGTGCATTGTTATTGGCTGCATTATACTGATTATAATCGTTTATACCGGCAATAGTAACCGGCGATACAGGACACGATGAGTATGTGTGGGTACTAACAGCGTAGTCTCCATTTCCATAAGTATTCTGTACATTATATCCTAAATCCGCTAAAGTCTGCCTCTCTCTACAATGCGGATACCTCTGTGTTACCCCCACATCACTACAAAAATTCATGGAGTATCCGTTTCCGGCAAGTGTACAGGCTCCTCCGTTTATACAGTTAAAATGGCTTAAACTGGAACCGTTTGCCCAAGTTGTAGGGGTATGCACATCCTGAGTAAATCCTGTGCCGTCAAAAGAAACAGTATTACAGCCTGCAATAAGGTTAGCTGTTGAAGTTGCAAAGTTCTGACCATAACAACTGCTTTGATTCCCAATTAAAGATGTGGCACCAAACTTCAAATAGGTGTCATATATGCTATATCTGCCGTTAAATCCAGTTCCACTTTGCCCAATAAGAGAAGCAAAGCCCAAAGCATGCAAGGCTTCATGCAGGGTTACTGTATATAAATCGTATTGGCTCCCCCCTATAGCTGTTGAAGATAGATTGGTATACCAGTTAATCCCTTGGAAGTTGATGGCCACATAACCATGGTAAGCAGGTTGCTGGATAACACCGTGGTAGGAATTCATACCTGTTTTAATAGTTTTCCAAACCTCACCGTAGGTAATCCCCGTTCCATAATCGAGATAATACTGCGAGGCTACACCTAAAGCCCCTGTGGGCATGGGGTTTCCGTTTGGTGTGCTGTTAGAACGTACGTCTATCTCCACATAGTAAGTACCATTGTATGGGCTGGGTGTAAGTGAGTTCCAAGTAGGCATCAATAGTGCTGAAATATCTTCAAAAACTTGTGTAACTACATTTCGCCTTGCAGTTCCTAATGTAGCGTCATCAAAGCCTACTCCGGTATTGTTATCGTCATCATAAAAGTGCAGCATAAAAATACCTGCTATTACCGAGTGGTTGGGTATCTCTAAGTCTTTTAAACCATACGCATTGCCAAACCTATCAAATGCTTTATTTTCGATTACATTACCAAACTCATCCGCATCTTGTGCAGGAAAGGAGTTTGATGCTCCCTCTACCATATCTCCTAAATTTCGGGTTACCGTAATTTCTTTCGATAGCTGTGAAAAACAATTCTCTTCTTCATTTATAGCTTTTAATGTAACTGTAACTATGCCTGATGCATTGAAATAATAAGAGAACTGCTCTTCTCCTGATATTATCACATCATTTACATACCATTCATACCTATCAGCATTCTCACTTTGATTCTCAAATTCAAGGGTTGTACCCATATATATTTCGTTTGAGGGTACATTAAAATTTGCTTGGGCACTACAGTCTGCCTGAGCAACGACTTTTTTAGAAGGGAGAATAGCTAATGCAATTATTGCCAATAGCAATTTCAAATAATTTTTACTTTCCATGCTTTATCATAGTTTAATGAAAGAACTTTAAATGCAGCCCGATAAGACGGGGCTTTGTCATACTAAATTGTCCAAAAAACTTTGATTGAAAGTATTGAATTATGTGATTTTGGCTTTTGAGTACATTAACGCCGCTTTAAAATACAAGAACACGTAATTACAGTTTTACCAAACCTAATAGCTTTAATACACTTTGTTTGTGTTTGTCAGAAACAGGTAATTCACTACCATTATCAATAATTAAAAAACCCCCTAAACTTTTAGAGTATCCTTTAATACTGTGTATATTTACTAAATATGATTTGTGTATACGGATAAACATATTATTCCCCAGTTGGTCTTCAAAGTACTTAAGTCGCCGTGTAACTAACATTTTTTCTCCTGATTGAAGTTGGAGGTGGCAATAATTTCCTTCTGCATGTATAAACGAAATTTCTGATATGCGTAGCCAGTTTATATCTTGTCCGTTAGGTAACGGTATTCTTCTGTTTCCATTATTATTTAAAAAACTTTCTAATCTGGTAATATATGTTTTCCACTCATTTTCAGAGTGATATTGCCGCTTAACTCTGTTGGTTAAAGCTATTAGCTCATCCGGGTCAATGGGCTTTAAAAGGTAATCCAATGCATTATATTTTATTGCCTTAATGGCAAACTCTTCATGTGCCGTTGTAAAAATACATTTGAACCCATAGTTTGGTTTAAACTGCTCTAACAAATAAAAGCCATCGTGCTGGGGCATTAGAATGTCTAAGAAAACCAAGTCGGGTTTTACTTTTTTGATAGTTTGTATTGCATCATTTACGTTATTGGCTATTGCGACTACTTCTATCTCACCACAAAAGGTCTCTATTAATTTGTGGAGGCTTTCTGCTACAGAAGGTTCGTCGTCAATAATTACAGCTTTAAATGTCATTTTTTGATAGTTTTAGTGGGATTGTGATTACAACTTTTGTTCCGCTTGGTTTATTATTGTCATAAAGGTCATTTATCGTAATATTTATCAAAGTTTTGCTCAATTTTTCTATTAGCCTGATACGGTTTGCTATTATCTCTAATGCTCTAGACTGGTGGTAACTTGAAGATTGTTTTTTTAAAGTTGTATCCCCATCTCGTCCTACTCCATTATCTTCAATAACGCAAATTAGGTCATTGTCGTTGGCATCAATATTTATCTCCAGTTTTCGTTTCCCTTCTTTTGGCATAAGACCGTGCAGTATGGCATTTTCTACAAATGGTTGTAATAAAAAAGGAGGTAATTTATACCTTTTCAGTTCCGGTTTTTGCGATAATATGATTTTATACTCAAAACCTTCTTTACTCCGTGTTTTCTCCATTTCAACATACATTTTCAACGCTCGCAGCTCTTCTCCAACAGTAATTAATGTATTCCTGCTGTTTTCCAATGTAATACGCATTAACCTTGCAAACTTGGCTAAATAACGAACAGAGTCTTTAACATTGTTTTCTAATATATATTTTTGAATTGATGCCAGTGAGTTAAAAATAAAATGAGGGTTCATTTGATTTCTAAGAGCAAGACTTTTAAAACGAGCCAACTCCATTTGTTCTACATATCTTACACGTTCTTTTGAAACAAACCAAGCCCCGATTATTCCCACTAAAAGAATCACTACTAATATAGCTCCTATCCTTGCCCATACAGTGTCCCAAAAGGGGGGCGATATATTCATCTCAATTTTGTCAGGAAGTGATGTCCAAGTGGCATTCGAGTTTTGTACTTGTACTTCAAAAGTATAATTGCCGGGACTAAGAGAATGAAAGTTTACAGAGGTATTGTAGGTATACACCCAATTATTATTGTCAGACAATTTATACCGATATAAATGATGTCCTGCATTTTGATACTGGTTGCAGGTATAGTTTAAAGTAATGCTGTTTTCTTTATAACTAAGGTTTAGCTTTTTTGTTAAAGCTCTTTTCTGGTTGTTAACTAATACTCTGGCTATTTTAGTGGTTATCTTAGCTTTTGGTTTGTTTAATGTTTTATTGTTCCAAATACAAAACCCCTGGTCTGTTCCTACTGCAACATTGCTTTCATTAATATCTATACTCAAAATATAGTTTGAGGTTAACCCATCCCTGGTTGTGATGTTTCTATATGAGATAGGATACAGGTTTTCATCAAGTGTGATTTTGCACAAACCTTTGTTTGTACCTACCCATAAAATACTGTCCCCTTGTATTTGGAGCTTATTGCATAAGTTGCTTGGCAACCCCCCGGTTTTCTTTTTTATTGACTGCTTTAGTTTATCATTTTCAATTAATAGTATCCCTTTTCCTATAGTTGCTAAAAACATAAGGTTCTTTCTTACTTTACATATATCATTAATTCTTACTTTAAGTTGTTTATTGGTTGAGTCAACCAGTCTTGTTTCTCCATTAAGCTTTACCTTATACAAGCCATTACTTGAACCTAAGTAGGTGCAACTATCAAAGACAGCTATGCTTGTTAACTTTACCCAAGAAGGGATGTTAGTGCCGATATTAATACCTACAGCGTCATTAAACAGTCCTTCCCCCCAATCTACACGCCTTCTATTAGTAAAAATGACTGCTCTATTGTTATTATTCCCATATAAAAAATTGTGTCTGCCTTCAGCAACAATATAATTTATCAGTTTAACTCTTTTATCTAGTTTAAAGCTGTTTGTGGTGCCAAAAGCTAATATTTTATTAGTGTCGAGTAAGTTTTTAGTTACTCGTTTAATGGGTGTTTTATCATTTATTTCCCAAGCCCTCCCTTTTTGTTTTACTTTAAAAAGAGTGTTATCACTGGTTCTAACTAAAAGTTGCTCTTTATCCCAATTTGCTGAAATAACGGGTGCGTTCAGTATATCTCTATTTCTATCAAAAGTATAAATGTCTAAGTTAGGCGTATAAAATATTCCTGCATCGAGGGTTGTAAACCAATATCCGTTTTCATTGTCTTGATATATCGAGCTTACAGAGTGCCGTTTTAAATAATGTAGGGGAGATTGATTTAAGTCTCCTTTTAAAAAACAAAACACTCCTTTTTTTTCTGTACCAACCCATAAATTACTTTTTTTATCTTCATAAAGGCTTACGGTTGTTAAGCCATTGATTTTATAGCTTGACACTTGATATTCATTGGTTATATATAACAGTGAGTTATACACTACAATGGCATACCCCCCATTTGATAGTTTAATTGCCATATTCTTGCTTGAAAAAATCGGGGGCTTTATGGTGTACTTAATAATATGTTCGCCACCATTATTTCGAATTTTTATAGATAACCGGTTTCTATTCTTAACTAAATTCGAGTTGATAGAGTATAAAAAGGGTTTATCTCCTCTATCTGTAATTAACACCTTATGAGATAAAATACTATCATTAATCAAATACGTTTGCCTATTTGTGTCAATCACAGTCAACTCACTTTTTCCGCTCTGACCTATATATACTCTCCCCGGTTTATCTGAAGTAAGGTATTGGACTAATTGCGGTCCTAATATATTTGGCAATGAATCATTAAATGAGGGGGAATATACGTGTCCGTTTTTCCAATAGTTTAGTCGTCCCGAATGACCAAAAAACCATAACCTATGCAAAGAGTCTTCATGCATTCCGTAAACTGCATCCTCGTATAAACCCTGTGCTGTATTTAGTGTAAGTATTGTACCGTTTCCGTCTATACGGATAACTCCCCTATCAGTACATGCCCATATATATCCCTCATGGTCTTGTAAAAGTTGGTACACTTCAAAACTGGGTAGCCCATTAAAAAGGTCATATTTAATAAACTTGGGCGAACTAGATTGTCCGAATAAGACATTAGAAACAAGCAACCAAACAAAAACATTACACAAAAAAAACTTCTTGTGACAAATTCTCATTGTTTTAAAACTAATCAACAATGCAAAAGATAGTTAGTTTTTTGATTTTATTGTTTGCTATTAAGAAAAACTGATGTGGTTTTTACAGTGCTTAAAGTATACTCCTACTTATACTTTACTATCTATCCATGGTATGTTATGCTTAGTAAAATCAATTGCCATCCATGAGCTTTATCCACTCTTTAACTACAAGTTCAAGACTTTCTTTTTTCTTTCCAATATCATCCATATCTAAGAATTTGGCTGTTCTACCTTCCTTTCCCTCACCTTCAAGCAATCCGGTGGTGTCGTTTATTAGTGCTCCTTTGTGAAACATAAGGCTAACATGCTTTTTTGCATTCATAAAGTAAGAAGCCATATTACCTTTATACATAAAGGTCGGGCTGCTCCACTTTATAGTTTCTTCTATTTGAGGATGCGTATTCAATATTATTTCTCTAACCTTTTCAATTTCAGCAGTTAGCGGATGAGATTTTTGGGCTAAGTATTCGTCAACTTTTGGGTTTTTATTCATTGGGTTTATTTTGTTTTAAGAAATAATGATGTTAATAAAAGTAAGCAAATGATAGCGGAAATTACTGTACCGCCTATTGCCAATAGTGTTAACGAGGTAAGAAAAAAAGCAAATACAGTAAAGAAACTAGCTATGGTAAGCTTAGCAACAGCACTCTTGTTTTCTTTTATTTCACCTAGTAATACCAGCGATAATGTGGGGAAGCTAATTAAGAAAATAGAAACTATAATATTAAACCCATCCATTATGTTTTGCATTGTTCTTACAGTATTACCACCTGTGTCAAACTCCAGAGTTTTCATTAATTCAAACATCTCAGTAAACTCTGTGGTAGAAGGAAACTCTGGCCCACCTATGAGAATAAAAACAGTGTGTATAGCAGCTACAATAAGTAGCAGTATATAGCTGATTTTGAGTAACAGAATTTTTCGACTCATAATATAAATTGTACTTGAAATACAATATTAGCATTTTCTAATATTAATATTAGAAAAATATAATTTATATTTGTGCTATGGCAGTTGAAGCAGTTTTTAAAGCTTTGGGTGACCCCTACAGGATGAAAATAATAGCCTTGCTGGGAGAAAAGGAATGCACAGTTGAACAACTAAAAGAAGGTACAGGTATAAGCCAGTCCTCAACCTCACAACACTTAAAAGTGCTGCATAGTGCCAACTTAGTAGCGTTTAAAAAGCACGGAAATTTTAGAATCTATTCCTTACAAAGAGAACAGCTTGCCAAGGCAATGCGCTTTTTTGATAATTTGTGGGATAAAGACCTTGAAACTTTAAAAAGTAAACTTGAGAATAAGTAATGGAAAATATCCTTTTTAAAGAAATATGGATTAAATCTCCTGTTGAAGAGGTTTTTAAGAGTTTTACAAATGAAGAAACAATGCTTGAGTGGCATGGCAAAGAAGTAGAGCTTAACCCTATACCGGGAGGTGTTTACAAGGTTGTATTTGAGAACGGAGATACAATAAAAGGACACTTTAAAAAGATAATTGAAAATGAATATATTGCTTATAAAGCGAATTACAGTGGAATTGAAACTGAAGTAGAAATTGAGCTGATTGCTGAGAACAACGGAACAACCATTAAACTAAAACAGGAGTTTCTGCCCAAACAAGATTCCTCATCATTTAATATGGGTTGGGATTATTTCTTAGGGATTTTGAAACGTGTAAAAGAGCGTTAAGTATTTACAGATATTTCATGTTCAGCACCATCACCCTCAATTTTAAACTTCGTGGGAAATGGAGCGGCTTCAATTTGCGTAGGGTACCATTTGCGGTTATTTGCAACAATAATCAGCAAACCATTATCATCTCCTAAAGTTGCAAACTGTTTACTCTTAGCCCCTTTCTCAAAGTAATTCAAATTATAATCTTTTATCATCTGGTCACCAACATCTACAGGGTCAGGTGTTACAAAACCTATCTCGCTTATACTTTGTATAGATTTTGAGCTAAAGGGCAGACTTGAAGTATTATCCAAATCAAAACGGGCTATAAACTCTAAAATATTGCCATTGTTATCGTAAAAGTAAACCGATTTGGCATTCCACCTATCAAAATTAGCAATACAACTGCCTTCTTCAACCTCTAATAGTTTTAATCTTGCTGCTGCCCATAGAATAGCATCATTTAGCTGATTATTGGGAATATTAAACGCAAAGTGATATACGGGTTTTATATTTTGTGATTTTATAAATACTAGAGTAGACTTTCCTGTTTTAAATGATATAGAAACATCACTTTTACTCACTACAGCAAACCCCAAGGTTTGAGTATAAAATAGTTCTGTCTCTTTTATATTATCAGTGAACAATTCTACTTCAAGAATATTCATATAGCAATAATAAGTAAATTGCTAATTGCCGATTTTCTATTCTTTAAAAAGCTAAAATATATGGCTCATGGCTTTTCGCAGCACTCCATTTGATTTTGGGCATTTAGTTGCGGGCTAACATAAGGAATTCCCAAATTCATACCTCTTAAAATAAATAACACTGCCACTATCATAACAAAATAGGGTAGTGTACGCATAATATTAGTACGTACCCTATGGGTTATCCAACGTGATGCAATAGATACTGAAAACATCATAGGCAGTGTACCCAAACCAAACAATGCCATATAAAAAGCCCCTTCACCAGCTTGTGTGGTGGTTATTGCTCCTGCCAAAGCTATATACACCAAGCCACAAGGGAGTAACCCATTCAAAAGCCCTACGGTATATTGTGAGCTTAGTGATGGTTTGGTAATAAATTTTGAAAACTGTTTTTCTATTTTTTGTTTGAAGCCACCAAACCAAGAATTGTTACCCAGCTTACCAATACCTGTAATTTTCGAAAGTGCTATTAATAACAATACAATTCCCATTAAAATAGATACATATTGTTGTATCCCTGCCAGTTGCAAGCCCATACCAAATGTACCCAGTAATAAACCTATTGTAGCATAGGTAGTAATACGTCCTACATTATATAACAATCTGCCGCTTAAAAAATGACCATAGCTTTGCCCTTGAGGGGTTATCATAGCTATTGGCCCACACATACCCAAGCAGTGAAAACTGCCTAAAAGACCTGTTATAAAAGCTATATAGTACATGGTTCTATTTCTAATTAATCTATGTTTCCCTCCCTCAGATACTGAAACAAGTTTAGCATGACAACAGCCGCACTCCTTTCGACAAGCTCAGGATGACAGCCACTACTCTCTCTACCCTTATTCTCATATTTGCACATTAGCATATCAGCACATTTACAACACTATATCTTTCTCCTGATAATATGCTTTACCGTTACTACTCCATTGTAATTTCACTTTCCAAATACCCTCACTTAAATCAAGTATCGAAATACTTTGATTCAATTGTTCATCGAGCTTTATGGCTTGTTTAATATCCTTATTTTTATCTGCCGGACGAAATAGGATTATGGTGCCATTTATTTCTTGGTTACTAAACTCATTAGGAAATGTGAGTTCTAGTTGTTGAGTGCTAAAATTTACTTTTATATCAACAGGTTGGCTAAGTGCTTGGGTTGCTTTTATTCGCTCAATATGTTGCTCGTGTTCTATTCCTAATTCATAATAGTTCTTATCCACCAAATCTACTTTGGTACCTATCATTTTTGTGCTTAGAGTAATGATAAAGCCCATATACACTACCATACCTATTACTATACCTGTTCCCCAATTAAATTTCATAATTATATTGTTTAAGGTTGTTGTCTTAAATTTTCATCGCACAGATTCCGAAGTAAATTCGGAATGACTGATAGTGCTCATTTTTTAATTTTTACAGGAGCAAGAAAACTGCTTTTAATACGGTCTATCTTCTTGCCGTTTGCTAATACATTTACATATACTGTACTTTGATTAACTTTTATTTTGTCTTTTGGTACTTCAATAAAGAACGTGCCTTTATAAACATCTTCTCTATCTACTTTTATATCGCCTCCATTAGTACCTATCATTACTATTTTAGCCCCTTCCAAATTCTCAAGTTTTAATTCTACAGGTACTTCATCATAGGTTTTGTTTACCAACTCAAAATTGTAAATATTGGTTACGGTATTTTCTGTTTGCTGATACATTTTACCCGGAGCACGCAATACTGTAGCTTCAATAGTATCACGCGTAGCCAGTAAGAAAACAAAAACTCCCAGTAGCAATACCAACAAACCTGTATAAGCTTTCATACGAAGGTTGTAATGAAAATTTTTGCCTGATTTTATACCTTCGAGTGAAGCATAACGTATTAAGCCGGTAGGGCGTTTTACTTTTACCATCACCCCATCGCAAGCATCAATACAAGCAGTGCAGTTTACACATTCTAGTTGCGTACCGTTTCTTATATCTATACCTGTAGGGCATACATCAACACATAAACCGCAATCCACACAATCTCCTTTTGATGTAGGGTCGTTTTTGCGAATTTTGCCCCTTGGTTCGCCTCTTACATCATCGTAAGCTACTACAATACTGTCTCTATCTAAAAGTACGCCTTGCAGTCTGCCATAAGGACAAGCCCAAATACACACCAGTTCGCGCATTTTGCTAAATACCAGGTAGAAGATTATAGAGAAGGCCAGCATAGCAGCCAAGCCACCAATATGTTCAGCAGGGTTTGCTGTGATAATTTCCAGTAAAGCATCTCTACCTATTATGTAGGCTAAAAAGGTGTTACTTATTAAAAATGATATGGCAAAGAATATGGTGTGCTTAGTCCCCTTTTTAAGAATTTTCTCTCTGTTCCATGGCATTGCTGCCAACTTTTTCTGTTTGTTGGCATTACCTTCAATCCAGTTCTCTATTTTGCGGAATACCATTTCTAAAAAAATGGTTTGAGGACAAATCCATCCGCAAAAAATACGCCCGTACACCGCAGTAAACAAAACAATGGATACTATTACAGTAAGCATTGCCAAACCAAATAGTATAAAGTCTTGTGGCCAAAAGGGCACTCCAAACAATATAAACTTACGCTCTATAATATTAAAGAGCATAAACGGACGCCCGTTAATATGGATAAATGGAGTTAAGAAAAGTGCTGCCAGCAAAAAGTAGGATAAAACACTACGGTAGCGATAGAATTTACCTTTTATAATTTTGGGGTAAATCCATTGCCGTTTACCTTCTTTACCGGTATTGCCCAACTGATTACGAAAGTTATCAGCAGTTTGGGTTTCTGATACTGGTGATTTTGACATGGGTTGGGTTGTTGTTGTTTCAGGGCTGTTTGAAAAAATTTAAAGAAAACCGGGCGCGTAACAACCCTAATAAATCGCAACCCGGTTTATAGGCGCTCACAAGAAGCTTGCGCTATTTCTTCAGTTTCTATTTCATACTCAATTCTACACTATCTGTCTTTGTCTCTTCGGCAGGAGTACTTTGACCATCTTCACTCCATTTCTCTCCCTCAGGCTCTTTTGCGTTTGGAGGGTTTGTACCTTGAAGCGAGATTACGTAACTGGCTATTTGTTGTATTTCTTGGTTAGAAAAATCTTTTTTCCAGCTTTTCATACCTGTATTGGGTATCCCTTCAATTATTGTTTTAAATACATTTTTTATTCCTCCCCCGTGTTTCCAATATTCATCGGTAAGGTTAGGGCCTACATTTCCTCCCCCGTCATCTTTATGGCAGGTAACACAACTCCCTGTTTTCATGTATAGCTCTTTACCTTTTTCCAGATCTGTTTCTGTAGTTAGTAAGGTTACCGTTTCAGAGTTTATTTTGTCTCCCACTTTTTTCAGGTAAGCTTTCTTTTCTATTTCAGCTTGCTCCATTTTAGCAAAGTATTCTTCTTCTTGAAGCTTACCTGTGTTAAACACATGGTAATGAAGCAGGTATACTACACCAAAAACTACAGTAATGTAAAACAACCACATAAACCAAGCTGGTATAGGGTTATTTAACTCGTGTATATCATCGTAGTTATGGTCTAAAACTTTGTCTTTATCTTCTTCTATGGGATTTACACTAAATAAGCGCGCCCAAAAAGATTGTTGGGCCCTTGCTGCATAAATAGGGTCATGCTCTCCTTTCACCTTATCTAATAAACGGGCTGTAGAAAAATATACTGCTGCTACTAAAAACAACATTAATACTGCAATACCCAATATTATATACAATACCGTATCGCCCATATTGCTAACCATTTGGCTAAAAGTATAGGGGACATCAGGATTTCCTAAGTGTTGTGCCGATGCAGGCAGTGCCAGCAACAGCAGCAGAAAAGGAATTATTACTTTTTTCATTTTAATTGGTTTTAGGGTTATTATTTATTCTCTACTACTCCGTCTGCATCATTTAGAGGTACTTGCTTAGCTTTTTCAATGTAATTCTTGTCTACTTTTAGCAACCATATTGCTACCACTATGAAAAATGCTAAGAATATTAAAAAGGAGGTTACCATAAAAAAATCTGCTCCTTCTACTACTTTTAAAAACTGTTTAAACATATCGGTAGGGTTTATTTTTTAGTGGTTTGTTTTTCGTAACTAAGCTTAAAGGTTTGCCCTGCTTCAGGAGAAACATCTTTACCCATCCGTTGCAGGTAGGCAATAATGGCCACCATTTCCGTTTCGTTTAATGGAGTGATGATATTGTTGCTTTCATCTGCAACACCATTAATACCCATTTCATTCAACTCACCTGCTATCTCATTAGCTTGTTTCTGTAAATCAGCGTTGGCAACTTTTTCATAACCTTCAGGATAGGGAACCCCTAACTTTTGCATGGCACTGATTTTTGCTTCCGTAGATGTAATATCCAGTTTCTGCTCAGCCAGCCAGTAATAGCGGGGCATTATAGAACCCGGCGAAAGTATCTGAGGGTTCATTAAATGACTATAGTGCCAATCATGCGATTTTTTCAAATCTCCAACGCCCTCTCGGTGTAAGTCGGGTCCGGTACGTTTACTGCCCCACAAGAAAGGGTGGTCGTATACATACTCGCCTGATTTTGAATAGTCTCCATAGCGTTCAGTTTCATTCCGAAACGGACGGATTAATTGAGAATGGCAAGCATTACAACCTTCGCGTATATAAATATCACGTCCTTGTAACTCTAGCGGGGTATATGGTTTTACACTCGCTATAGTAGGCACATTAGATTTTACTAAGAAAGTAGGCACCAACTCTATTACCGTACCAATAAGTATCACTACTAGTGAACCCACTAGCATTTGCATTGGCTTACGCTCTACCCAACGATGCCAATGTCTGTCGCTACCCACAGGGGTATACGCTTTGTCTAGGGCAGGGGCTTCTGCGGCTTCGTTGGCAACCAAGCTACCGCTCTTAGCAGTTTTTACTAAATTATAGGCCATCATAAATACACCTATCAGGTATAGTAACCCTCCAAAACCTCTAATAGCATACATTGGGATTATTTGTGTAACCGTACTTAAAAAGTTCGGATACATTAAACGACCGTCTGCAGCAAATTCTTTCCACATTAAACCTTGGGTAAAACCACTCCAGTACATGGGTATTGCGTAGAATACTATACCTAGAGTACCTAACCAAAAGTGAGTAGATGCCATTTTTACTGAGTGTAGTTTGGTATTGTATATTCTTGGTATTAAAAAGTATAGCATGGCAAAGGTTAGGAAACCATTCCAGCCTAGTGCACCCACGTGTACGTGAGCTACAATCCAATCGGTAAAGTGAGCGATAGCATTTACATTTTTAAGCGAAAGCATAGGCCCTTCAAACGTTGCCATACCGTAGCAGGTAATACCTACAACCATAAACTTTAGTATGGGGTCTTCACGTACTTTATCCCAAGCACCGCGCAAGGTTAAAAGTCCATTTAGCATACCTCCCCACGATGGAGCGATAAGCATTACCGAAAAGGCTACACCTAATGACTGTGCCCAATCCGGCAAACTTGAATACAATAAATGGTGAGGTCCCGCCCAGATATATATGAATATTAACGCCCAAAAGTGAAGTATAGATAGCTTGTATGAGTACACAGGGCGATTAGCCATTTTGGGTAAGTAGTAATACATTAGCCCCAAAAATGGTGTGGTTAAGAAAAATGCTACGGCATTATGCCCATACCACCACTGTACCAATGCATCTTGTACCCCTGCATACCATGAGTAACTTTTGAATAATGAAACGGGAAGTTCAAATGAGTTTACTATATGTAGCACTGCTACAGTAACAAAAGTGGCTATATAAAACCAAATAGCTACGTACAAGTGTCTTTCCCTACGTTTGATAATTGTACCAAACATGTTGATACCAAATACTACCCAAATAAGGGTAATTCCTATATCTATAGGCCACTCTAGTTCTGCATATTCTTTTGATGTTGAAAGTCCTAGGGGAAGGGTTATTGCTGCTGCCAAAATAATTAGCTGCCAGCCCCAAAAATGTATTTTGCTCAGCGTATCACTAAACATACGTGTTTTAAGCAAACGTTGTAGCGAGTAGTAAACCCCTGCGAAAATGGCATTACCCACAAAAGCAAAAATTACAGCATTGGTATGTAAGGGGCGAATACGCCCGAATGTACCATACTGGGTAAAATTAAGGTTTGGACTTACTAGCTGAAAAGCGATAAGCAAACCCACCGTCATGCCTACAATACCAAACACCACAGTGGCGATGATAAAGTTTTTGACGATTTTGTTGTCGTAACTAAACTGTTCTACTTGGCTCATATAGTTGTTAGGATTAAGGTTGTTACTGTGCATAAGGCACTTTATTGCGATACAAAAGTGCTTAGATAGTTGCCCGATTAATATGACAGCCATCAAGAAGGTTTATGACTTTTGTCATGTTTCTGTTACTATGATTTTGAGGATGGGTATAATTACATAGATTTAGGAGATAAGAAATAGTAATATTGTGATATGGGAGAGCTTGAACACAAGGATATTACTGAAAAAATTATTGGTGCGGCATTTGAAGTGCACAACTATTTGGGTACAGGTTTTCAAAAGGTTATCTACCAAAGAGCATTTGCTTATGAGTTGAAAGAAAAAGGTCTTCTATATGCAAGAGTAAAAGAGCAACTTATATTTTATAAATATGCTGAAAAGCCTATTGGTAAAAGAAGAGCAGACTTTATTGTTGAGGATAAAATTATGGTAGAGCTAAAAGCTACTCCAAAACTAGAAACTGTGCATTATGCACAAGGGTTAAATTACCTTAGAGCATATAAAATTGAACATGGGTTATTGATAAACTTTGGAGCAAAAGCCTTGAGTTTAAACGCTTAATACTTTCACTTAAAAAATAATCCTAATCATCCTTTAAATCCTCTTCATCAGTGTTATCGTCATCGAATAATACACGATAACCCGGAGTAACCAAATCATCGTTTTGTCCGCTCTTTACACTCCAAAAAAATGCTCCCAAAAACACTAAGGCTAATAATAAGCTACACCCAATAAGAATAAATATAACTGTCATTTTATTTTGTATTTAGAAAAAGGTATAAGGTAAAAAGTACTTTATACTAACTACCTTTTACTCACTACTATCTCAACAACTTCAGCCTCCTTGCATAAATATTGGTTAATCCGGTAGTAAAACTCACTACCGTTATACTACTAAGCGGCATTAAAATAGCAGCTGTTAAAGGTGATAATGTACCCTGTACTGCGAAAAATAACCCTACAGCATTGTATACTAGCGATAACCCAAAACTACTTTTTATAACGTTTACACATTTTTTAGCAAACTGCATAAAAGTGGGTAATGTCTTTAGCTCAGAGGCATCTAAAACGGCATCACAAGCAGGAGTAAAATTACTTACTTCATCTGTCAAGGCTATACCTACATCACTTTGTTTTAAAGCACCTGCATCGTTTAGCCCGTCACCAATCATCATCACATTTTTAGTGTCGTTTTGTAAGCCATTTATAAAATCAAGCTTTTGTTGTGGCTTGCAATTAAAATGCAAGTTTTCTTTACTAAACCATCGTTGTAAAGCTACTTGCTCACCATTATTATCGCCAGATAATACATGAAGAACATAATCAGTTCTTAAATTTTTTGTTAATGCGTCAACGCCATCTCTATATTTATTATTAAATGCAAAATATCCTTTCAGGTCATCATTAATACTTACAAATACTTGTGTAAGCGGAGTATCAAAACCATTAGAAGCAATGGTACTAGCTATACCTACAAAAGTATCGCTGCCAATTTGGATAGTACTTCCCTCGACCTCTCCCGCAATTCCTTTACCTGCAACTTCATTACAAGTAGTTGTTTCAGCTTTTGGGTTAAGATTTAAGTATTCATAAATACTCCTGCTTAGTGGATGCGAACTGTTTTTTACTGTTGCTGCCACCCACTCTTTTTCATAATCATTTAAAACACCCGTGAAGGTTATTTCCTGACTATTATTTTGAGTAAGCGTACCTGTTTTATCAAATACAACATGGTTTATTTGAGCCATTTGCTCTACCACATTGGCATTTTTAAGGTACATTTTGTTTTTACCTAAAATACGAAGTGCATTCCCTAACGTAAATGGCGTTGATAATGCTAAAGCACAAGGACAAGCCACAATAAGTATTGCAGTAAATGCACCCCATGCTTTTGCACTATCACCTACAAACAGCCAAACTAAAGCTATAGTTATTGCTAAACTTAGCAATGCAATTGTAAAATATTTACTCACCTTATCAGAAAAGCTTACTAATCGGCTTTTATCTCTTTTGGTAAAGGCTTCGTTATTCCATAATTGGGTTAAATAGCTCTGCGATACTTCTTTTACTACTTCCACTTCTATTGCCGCCCCTAATTGCCTTCCTCCGGCATACACCATCTCACCTAGTACTTTATCTATGGGGCGGGTTTCACCCGTTACAAAACTGTAGTCTATACTAGAGCTACCCCTCATTAGTATTCCATCAGCCGGAATTAACTCATTATGCCTTATTAGTAATCTGTCTCCTTTTTTTATCTGCCCTGCGGGGATGGCTTTCTCTTTACCATTTACAATAGTGGTTACTGCTAGTGGGAAATATGATTTATAATCACGCTCGAAAGAAAGGAAGTTATAAGTACGGGTTTGGAACCATTTACCTATTAAAAGAAAGAAAATCAGTCCCGCTAAAGTATCAAAATAACCTGCCCCTGTTTGTGAGATTATTTCATATAAACTTCTGCCTGCTAGTGTAATAATCCCTAATGCCAAGGGCACATCTATATTAATGTACTTTTGGCGGATGCTTTGCCACGCAGAGGTAATATACCCCCAGTCGCTATACACTAACACAGGTATAGATAATACTATATTGAGAATACTAAAAAGTAGCGGGAAGTTTTGCCTTGAATAAGCATCAAAACCAAAATACTCAGGGAAGCTTAGTAGCATAATATTGCCAAAGCAAAAACCTGCTACAGCAATTTTTTTCACCAAGGTATTCTGGTTGCTCTTATCGTTCTTTTTTACAACATCGTTAAGGCTTATTAGTGGCTCATAACCAATAGAACTAAGCAAAACAACCAGTTGCTTTAAGTTAGTTTCATTGGGCTTGAAAACCACATTTATTTGTTTGCGTACAAAGTCTACCCGTGAGCTTGTAACCCCTTCATTTAGCCTATACAACTTCTCTAATAACCAAATACAAGAACTACAATGTACAGAAGGTATATAGAAAGTAACACGTGCTGTATCGCCATCATTAAAATCAAGTACTTGCTCTTGTATTTCTGGCAAGTCTAAAAAAGCATATTTACTCTCTTGTATTTGCGCTTTTTGGCTATTACCGGGTGTTTGCTCTATGTTATAATAGTTACACAGATTATTTTGCTGCAAAATGCTGTACACAGTTTTGCAGCCATCACAGCAAAAAGATTTTTCTTCAAACACAATACTGCCCCCTGTAATAGTATCACCACAGTGAAAGCATTTTTGTGTTGTTGAGGTATGTGCAGAGGCTTGAGACATAGGGTTGTTTATAAAAAGAGATGTTACATCCACTCGCTTAAAAAGCGATTGAAGTTATTTTTCATCTCGTTATATAGCTCTGTGTAACGGTTTACCTCGTTAGTAATTGCATCGTTATTCTCAAACAAAACATGGTCTATTGCTACCGGATGCTCCTTGGCATAACCTGCTAAATTTTGCTCATGTAAGTTTATTTTATGACGCAACTCGTCATTTACTTCCAGTTGGCGAATAAACTGATTTTGAAATTGCTCTATACCGGCAGTAACTTCTGTTTTTGTGTTTTTTGTAGCTAATTCTTCTAAACGATGCTTAAATATCTCTATCTCTTGTTTGTAAAAACTTAATTGGTTTAAGTGTAACTTATTATCAAAATGAAGCTCGTCAATATGTTTACGTTGTTGCTTAGCTGTTGCCATAATATATAATTTTAGATTTTAATTTTTTGTAAAAAACAAAGGTTGTACTGCCCAGTCTTTTCGTACTCCTCCTTTGGCATTATGTGGTATATTTAAGTTGCTACCCACTACCACCATAGCATCGGTATTTTTGCGTGTAAAGTCTAATACACTACCTATATTTTCACCTGCAATCTTCATAAATGCCACATTAGGTATATGAAGTTTTGCATACTGCATTAGCAGTTTATCTTCATACTGCTCTCTACCATTACTATACATAGTTGAAAGTATGGTTACATTTTTCTCTTTTAGCAGGAATGAAAGCGTATAATTAAAATCTTTTATTGCTTTCATTGATGAAGGTTGCCCGTCAAACACCAAAAAAATGTCTTTTATATTTTGGGTATTATCTGGTATTACCAAAACAGGGCAATGTAAATTGTTATGTATAGCTGATAATGAATCTCTGTTTTCTAATTTTTCAGCAGTACCGGTATTACAAACCAGCATATCTGCAAAAAGACTCTCTTCCGATAAATCTTTTAAAAGCTTGGGGTTGTCGAAATATAAACGAGGCTGAACATTATTAACTTTTAATAGTGCTAACAGTTCTTTTTTTTGTGGTGGTGATAATGCTGAATTGCCTACAATTTTCTCAAAAATATCTACATAAGAGTATTCAATATGCAAAGGCTGATTGGTATTGAATACTTTTGATAAATCAGTATCAAATAATTCTTGATGAAAAAGGGTAACTACAAGGTCTTTAGGGCGAAAAACAGCTTTTAACGCAAAATTTGATAATTGCTGTAAGCTCGGACTGGAGTCCATTAATAGTATAATCTTGCGTTGAGGCATAATTTCAACAACAAAATTATTTGCAACATCATTGTTTAACTATGACTTACATCATGTTTTAATATGATGTTAAAGATTATTTTCTACTAGTCTATCAAATAACCTTTTCACCTGTAAGTCACCAAAACCATAAATACTTTCTTTACTGTTAAACTCCTGAAAAACTTTGCCAAAGTTATCTTTGCCATGCTTTTTAATTATTTCCAGTAGTTTCATGTCCAAAGTGCTTAGCTCTCCTTCATTTTTGGGAATCCTTTCACTATGAGCTTTTATGGCTAATGGTACAAAGGGAAAGTTTTGCCCTATTTTATTTCCTTCAGCTTTTAGCAAATCAATATTATCATTTGTATACAGGTGCCAAAGTGTTGCAAAGCTTTGTAACTGGCTTTTCGATAGCTCTACTCTTGTATTATATACTTTTATAAGTTGCTCCTTATCCATACCACCAAAACCATATTGCATACTTCCTACAGGTAGCACCAAAAAAGCTTTAATTTGCTTTTTAGCTAATAAGCTACATACAAACCACAAGTTCGTTTGACAAAACAAATCTTTTTCAAACCAGAGGTTTACTATTAATTGAGGCTTAATTTCTGAAATAGATAAAAACTGTGGTGCTACTCTTTTTTGATAGTCCTCTATGCTCTCATCGTACGTGTTAGAAATATACTTTGCCCTATTTGCTAAAAACTCTTGTAAGTTATCTCCCCCTAGATTACCCTCAACAAGGCATTCCCTTGCAACTAATAATTCACCTGAAAGATTTTTGGGGAATTGATAGCTTAAAGAATCACCATTGAGTATATGATACTCCATATAGATTGAATTATGGGTTTGCCAACCTTTGAAGCTTAGGAATATCAAGCAGGCGGATTTTTTTACCTTCAAATTTCACTAAACCATCACTTTTAAATTCAGATAGTAAGCGAATTAGTGTTTCGGTAGCAGTACCCACAATATTTGCTATATCTTCTCTTGGCAGCGTAATATCTATTAAGTTATCCCCGCTATTCCCTTCATCAAAAGTTTCATGCAAAAGTAAAAGAGTATCAGCCAATCGCTCTCTCACATTCTTTTGTGCCATACTTTGTATTCTTTCATTGGCTATACCCACCTCATGACAAAGGCTTCTCAGCAATGCACGACTAAGTTTCGGGTTATTATCCAACATTTCAAAGAAAGAATCTCGTGGGATAAAACAAGTAGTGCTTTCTTCTATTGCGGTTGCAGACACACTATATTTTTCATCAGCTATTAAAGCTCTGTACCCTATAAAGTCTCCCGCCTTTCCAAAATGTATTATCTGCTCTTTACCGTCTATACCCGTTTTATAAATTTTTATTTTGCCTTTATTTACACAAAATAATCCTAAGGGACGGCTATCCTCAAAAAAAATATCCTGCCCTTTCTTATAGGTATAACAAGACTTTGCTTCAGAAATAAACTCTAATTGCTCAGCAGTAGCATGTTGCATAAAAGAATGATTTCTAGTATCACAATCTTTACAGTGAAGGCAAGCGTTAATCATTGCTACAAAGATATAATTTATTAAAAAAAAGGATATGGTTTTTAGCTAATCATAATTAAATATGTTTCAGTATCAACCTTGAATATTATTTATGTAATCTACTTTCTTTTTTTAACTCTGCCTTCATCTCTCGCATTTTTATTACACTGTCTAAAACATATTGCCGTTCTAATATCAAAGGCATTTGGGGTTTTATTTCATAAACTAAGGTATCGGTAGTCATGTCAAGAGCCTTTGGGTTTTCAGGTAGTTTATGCCAAGGAGGTTCTTCATCAAATTTGTAACTGCCAAAAATTAATACAGGTGTGCCGTATGCATGTATTTTTACTTGTGTGGAATCTAGCTTCCATTGCTCAGCCCAGTAATACAGCCATTTTGCATCTTCCTCATATAAACGCATACAAGCGTGGCTCGCAGGATACCCCGGCAGCTCGTATTGATGCAATGATACCCCTCTAAAATTATCCAAATTAAAATACCAGTTCAATACCCATGATGAATCATCAGTACTTAATGTTCTTTTGGCTTTCCAGTTGGTATGAAATAGGCCTGTAGGTGTTGGCGTACTTTTTTTGCCCATACTTGTGGCTCCCCATCTTGTTTGTTTTCCGTTTTCGTAAGTTGCAAAAGCCTGGGCAGGGTAAGAAATTAAGAGTATTTGCTTCACTGAATCTAACAGCGGGATGCTATCAGGAAATGGAGAATAATACTTCAAATTAGCCAAAAAGGTATCGGGAATTGCTAACAATTTAGCTTTATAAACTTTTGATGAATCAATGCGGTTAATAGTAAGAATTGTTTTTAGTTGTGTGGTATCAAAAAATTTGGCTACTCTAACAATAGAGTCTTTATTTTTTATCGCGTAGTATTTTATTTCTAAAGGTTTTTTGGGAGGTATTGTGTCTTTTTTAACAGTACTTTTTTTAGGAACAGCTTTTTCTTTTTTGGCTTCATGTGGTTTGGGTTCTTCTTTGCACCCATAACCGAGGCAAACAACTAAAAGAAGAATAGGCAGTATTTTCATTAACATCTAAAAAAAGTAATACCATTTACAAACCAATAGTAGTGCCAAACACAAATTTTTTATAAGAGATTGCAGTACTATTTATATTTGTATATGCCTTCTAACCCTTTGGATATAGTTAGAATATTATTGGTTTTTGTAGGGGTAACCATATCCTTGTTACTCACCTTTTTACCCTCTGGAAAAAGGAAGCAGAACAGAGTTTTAGCCTTGTTTCTTTTTTTAGTTTCATGGCACATGCTTGCCATTTTAGCTGTGGATTATAATTTTCTTAAAGGCTACCAGTATTTACCATTAGCTTTAATGTTTTTATATGCACCATTGTTATGCTTGCATATATTTCTATCATTAGGGAAAACTATTCCTAGAAATTGGTGGCTCCATACTGTCCCCTTTATTACCGCCCTGGTTTTTTACCTCTTCAACCCGTCTCCGCAGCCCTTGTACTTTATAGTTTTTGGTATACAGCTTTATACTTATTTTATAATCACATTTAAACTGGTAATTAACGCTCAAACTGAAAGAGGAATCAAGCCTAATACCGTTGTTTGGAGTAAGTTTTTGCTAGTTAGTTTCGGAGCCATTTGGTTTACTGTATTTATAGACCAAATTGGTGAAGGAATAGGTATTGGAGAGATTACCACCTTCTCTGGAAAGGCCTCTTTCATCGGGTTAATGGTATTTTTTGTGGGAATTATTTATTTCGCCATGTCTCAGCCCGACTTATTTTTAAATGTAAAAGTGCTACGTTCTAACCAAGAACAAAAGGGTGAAGTTGTTTTAAGCAGTGACGAGAAGCTACACCTAAAACAACTGAAGAAACTATTTGAGGAAGATAAGATATACCGCCAAGATGATTTAGACAGAACTATCATAGCCAATAAATTAAAAGTTACTCCTCAATTATTATCAGAGCTGGTAAACAAAACCTATAAAATGGGCCTACCCGATTTGATTAACAGCTATAGAATAGGAGAAGCAAAACAAATACTACAAACTGACGCTAAAACAAGCATTAAAGAAATTTACTTTGATGTAGGCTTTAATTCTCGCTCTGCTTTTAATACTGCCTTCAAAAAATTTACCGATAAAACACCCAGCGAATTTAAAAACAACATTTAAGTTGTCCTGATTTCGAAATCGCTATCTCTATCAGTTACAAATTGGGCTATTTCGCCCAAATTTTATTCAATAACATAAACTATGAAAAAACTGAACGCAGTAGTAGTGTTCGTGCTATTATCACACTTAATTTTTGGGCAAACCGATACTTCTTTTAAAAAAGACTATTCGCCCAAACTTGTTTTAGATTTTAAAGTGCTTGATGTACCTTTTATGTTTGATGCTTTACAGGCAAGGGCTAATTATAGAGCAGGTAATATTGCCAGTAACCCTGCAGCAATTAACGTTAGTGATTTTATATCTATAATAGAATCACCCAGTATGAGCCAAGCAACAGCGTATTCAACTTCATTTTATAATGCGGTAAACTACGGTATAGCCAAAGGATGGAACAGTGTTTTTAACCCTAATGAAAGCAAGCGCAGACGCCTTTGGGGTAATGTGGTAAAAGAGTTTACCGCCGCCGTTGTGTTTGTTGGAACCACCAAAGTGCCTTTTGCAGGCGGATGGGCACACGAGGAGCTTCATAGAGCCAGTTGGATACCCAGAGGGGTGGGTAGCTACAACCATATTTGGAGTTTCGACCTCGCTCCTGATGCATTGACATACGTAGGCGAAGTTAGAGACCAAGACCTTATAGATTTTAAGCGAGAAGACCCTGCAGGTATAGTGCGCATGAACTCGGCAGGGATTGAGGCACACTACCTCAACAGTCAAACTGCCCAAGTACAAGATTTTTTATACAATACCCACTTACCTCTCATAGCCTTTCATTGGGCTAATGTTTTGGCTGCAGCAGATTATGTAAACCGTGCCCACACCACTGCTACAATAGAGGAACATGCAGCAGTGTATGATGATGAACCTGATATGCTTAAAAGGGACTTTACAGGAAATGACTTTACCGCTTGGGTGTATGATTTACATACCCCAAATGAAGCGTATGATGAGCGAGGCTTGCACCCAACAGGTATTGGAATAGACCGTTACCGCAACTATAATGATTTGAGTAAAGAAATGTTAGCCTATGTTGAGAAAATGGGGCAACGCCAATGGCTTAATCTTCTTAGCCCTTATTTGTTTAGAGTGCGGAATATTAAAGTTTCCCAGCATCTTAATATGAATTTCGCTGTAAGACATTATTTAACCTCATTTGGAGATGATACCCAACTAGATTTGTTTTTAGATGTAAAGGGAAACAAAAACTTGGTAAGCCTACACAAGTATACCAACCACAATACCACATTTGCAGGTTTAGAGTGGCAAACTTTTTTAAAACAATTCAGGATAGGAAAAAGAAGTTTTTTAACAAGTTCAAGGGTAATGGCTTGGACACAGCCCGATGCACAGCAGTTTTATACCGCCAAACAGCAAGCGGGCGGATTAGTAGCTATAAAAGCGCAATACGAAACCAAAAGTAAATGGATGCCCTATTTTGAATTGGAAGGTAAAACCAAAGGCTGGGTAGCAGGCAATCCCTTTTTAAATGAGAAAGTAAGCCTACGCTTAGGGGTGATGGCCGTTTTGGGAAGATAGTCTTAGTACCCCTTTACTTATTTAGAGTTCAAGCATTGTTAGCATTTTATCTAACAGCAGTACTAGGGAAATGATAATCATTCTTAAAAATTATATCACAATATGATACGGTTAAGTACTTGAGCTAGTGAAATAAAAACATATTTTTTTCGTTATGTTTAGAGTTTGCTTCCCATTTCAGAGAAAAACTAACCTCATCTCAAAATGGCAAAACAGTTAAAGAAAGGCCCTAAACTGCGTAAGTGGGTATGGAAGTTCCATTTATATGGAGGGTTACTTTGTTTTTGGTACCTAATTATTTTTGCTCTTACATCATTACAGTTTCAACACCAATTTACTTTTCTACAGCCTAAAGGTTTTATAGCACAGGATACATTAAAGGTTGCCCCGCTAAATTTAGATAATACAGACTCTGCTGTAGCAACTAAACTAAGAACCGAGCTAAATATTGCAGGCTGGTATTTACCTTGGGAAACCTATAGAGATGAACAAAAGCTTTTTTATACTGAGATTGAGAGCCCTAAGGCTAATTATAAACTAAAGTATGATTCACAATCCTCAAGCATATTTATTTCTAAAAAGGAAAAAGGACTTTGGGGTATCGTAAAATTTCTTCACGGCTTTGCCGGAGGTATGCCGGGGGCACCTATGCTAATAATTTGGGAGGTATATACCTACATTTCTCTATTTGTGGTTCTATTCTCTATAATCTCAGGTGTGTGGTTATGGGCAAACAAGACGATTCACAGAAAAGACGGGCTATTATTTATAGGTATCACACTGGTAGCAATGCTACTAGTGGCCTTAATTTATTTAAAAGGGTAATATATGTATTTACTATTCCGAAGAATACATCTTTATGCTGCATTAATAGTTTCGATGTTTCTGCTCGTTTTCTTCATATCCGGCGGAGTAATGATAATGCATGAGACATTTCCCAAAAAAGACTTAAACTATATTTTTAAGGAAATAGACTATGACTTTTCAGAGTCTGATTCAAGTGTGCTTTCTTCAATATGTCTTGCTTATGATATTGAAGGAAATATGAGAAAACAAGTTCATACTAAAGAACGTATTTATACTTATAAAAGACCCGGATATAGAGCTGAAATTGTACTGCCTAATCAAGGTAAAAAAGCATCTATCCGAATTAAGAAAGGGAACCTTGCAGTAGTAATGAAAGATTATCACCGCTTAAACGGATTTAACGGGGTTTTACACACTACATGGGCAGTATTTTATGATTTGGTTTGTATAGCCTTAATACTATTTGGTATTACAGGTTTGTATTTATGGTTAAAAATTGAAAAGAATAAGATGCTAGGCGCGCTTTTTTTGGTCATTTCAACGGCAACAACCCTATTCATAATAATCTATCTATGGAATAAGGGTTGATGCTAAACCTTACCTTTTTGTTTTTTATCTTCTAAATTTGGGTATTGGTTACAAACAGAAGAAATATAGCCTACCTATGGGCACTGTTCCCAACAGTGTTAGTTGTTACGGGTAATTTTACGGGTGATTGGTGGACACTGCTGAACACTTTTTTCACCTTAGTGGTATTGGGTATTTTAGAAATAGTCTTGCCTGATAATACTAAAAATTCTGCCAACAAAAGTGCTGTATTACCAGATACAATATTAAAACTCGCACTTGTATTTCAAATATTAAGTGTGCTATCTCTTTTTGTAGCTATTTATACTGAAAAATTAATTGGTGGATGGGTTATTGCAGGAGCTATTTCAACAGGAATAAATACAGGAACTCTTGCTATTGTTACAGCCCATGAAATGATTCACCGTAAAGGGAGTTTTTGGCAGCGGGTAGGGAAGTTTCAACTGTTTACAGCAGGTAATATTTATTTTTATAATGAGCATTTGTTCATACACCATAAACTTGTTGGAACTGACAAAGACCCTGTTTCAGCCAAAAGAGGAGAAAACTACTATACTTTTGTTATTAGAAGTATAACAGGGCAGCTGAAAGGTGCTTGGAGAATTGAGAAAGAAAAGCTGATAAGAAAAAATAAGCCATTAATTAGCTCGGCTAATTATATGGGTTTGTATGGTTTGTTATTATTGCTGCTAGTTATAGTGCTGGCTTTGGTTCAATGGCAAATAGCCTTAGCTTTTATTATCCAGGGAATAACGGCGAATTTTTTATTGGAGTATACTAACTATGTAGAGCATTATGGTTTGTGACGTGATGAAAAAATCCGTGTAACAGAGGTTCATTCATGGCAAACCGATAAGGTAGTAAGCCGTTTTTTCTTAATAGACCTAAGCCGCCATGCAGATCATCATTTCTATGCCGCCAAGCCTTATCATACTTTAGAGTCATATAAAAACAGTCCTGTACTACCCGGAGGTTATGCTACTATGTTTTTTGCGGCACTAATTCCACCGTTGTGGTTTAAGTTGTTAGATAATAGAATACCTGTTTAGCAATACTCCATACTGCATTACAGTTTTTTAACAATTTCTTGAGCCAAAAAGTTACCACTGGTAAAAGCAGATTCAACTCTTCCTTGTATAAGCCAATCGCCGCAAATGCCTATTTTATTTTTACTGTCATACATTGCAGGGTCTCCATGCTGCTTAGTTATGTTGGCATATCTCCAACGGTGGATTACATTATGCACCAGGTTTAATTTTACATCAATACCCAGTATTCGCTCCAGCTCTTTAAGTAAATGAGTCTGTACATCAGTTTTACTATCTTCTATATGTTCATCTGCCCAGTTATTAGTAGCATGCACAACCAAAGAGTAGGGTTCAGTTCTATTGGGTTTGCTACTATTAACAGAAATCCAGCTTATATCAGCTTCCTTAACTAAGGCAGCGTCAAAATTTAGTGGTAAAGGCTCTTTAAAGCCTAACATTAGTGTAAAACAGCCCTGCATTTTTAAATTACTTACCGCGCTATAGTGTTTAAAATAAGGGGGTAATAATTCTAAGGTTTGCTGTGCAGGAGAAGCAACAACAATAATGTTGTATACGCCTTGAGTATTTCCATCTGCATCTATAAGCTCCCAGTCTTTTCCCTTTTTGGTTATGGTTTCAATTTTTGTATTTAGCCTAATATGCAATTCTTTTTCTAAGTACTTTCCCACTTCGTTCATTTTAGGGTTTCCCACATAATGGGGGTATTCACTATCCCATTGCCTTTTTTGTACTATTTCACTTCCCTTGAACTCAACAAAACAAGCATCCCAACGAACAATGATGTTTTCTTTTAAAAGAGGTTGAATATATTCTTGAAACTCATCTGTTTTCACAGTAAAAAACTGTGCTCCATGGTCAAACTTATAAGTTTCAGCATAACGAGTGGCTAAACGCCCTCCAACTCCCCTTGATTTTTCAAAAACAGTTACATGAGCTACATTTTTTAGTTTATTGGCAACTGTTAGTCCCGCTAACCCCGCACCAATTATTGCTACATTTGGCTTTGTATTATTCTCCACTAGATAAACTCAAAACATAATGGTAACCAATACCTCTATGCTATTTGTTTTTGCTAATAGAACATTTGTTTTAACCGCATTGTTTCAACTAAAACCATTATTAAACATTAAAAAGCCCCACAAGTTGTGAGGCTCTTTCGTTTTTACAATCCTGCTACACGTTTATTTTTTGGGTAGCGTATCTCATAGGTAAACTTAATTTTCTTTCTTTTCTTGGCTTTTAGTTTAACCTTCCACTTTAGGCTACCGTTTTCTTCATTTACTGTCGCATCATCTCCGTCTATCAACACTACTTTTATTTCTTCAGTACCAATAACTATGGGTATTTGGTCCTCTATTTCCATCTCAACAGTTCTGTTTTTCATATTTTTCACTACAATTTCAATGGTGCGGGTTTCAATCTTGTTTCCGTCTAAGAATTTAGTAGTTATTTTCTCTTTAATTTTTTTGCGGGTAAGGGCTATGTTTTTGTCCCTTCCTAAACTAAATTTCAAAGTATCCTCATCAGTAAACGCGTCAAAATACATCTCGCCTGCATAGCTGTTATCAAAATATAAGCGTGCATTGCCGGGTATTATATTCATGTCTTCCCAATCGGTTACTTTAGCAAGTAAAAATGCGTCAGCGCTTATTTTAGGTACCGCAGCGTACTCTAGTGCCATAGGCATACTGCCTTCGTTCACCAATACTTTGTGTATTTGCCCGTCGGCATCAATAGTGTAGTTTAGTTTTATCTCATACTCAGTACGGATAATATTTTCCGATACTTTAATGTAGTCTATAAGGGAGTTTACATCTCTTTTAGCTTCCACCTCCATGTCTTTATAATTCAACGTTTCCTTATCCAACGGTATATAAGCATTAGATAATGATTTGTTTAAATCCATCTTTTTCCTAAGCTGTATAAAACTTAATTGCCAAGGGCTTAGTGTGGGCTTGGTATTGTTTTGTGTAGGCGTTGATGTACTTACCGTAAGCTTTGTGTTTTTCCAGTTTAAACCTGTGGTTTGCACTATACCTGCAAAATATTTCATATCAAGCTTATTGGTTTGTGACGATGCCTGCAAATCGTATGAGGGTAGCCAATATGCATTTTGTGTGAAATAGTTAAAGCTTATAGTGGTATATACTGCTGTTTTAGCATACACATTTACCACCAATTGATGAATTGGCTCTGCATTGTTATTGTTTGTAATGTGTTTTCTACCTTGTTTTAGTAAAAGCAGTGTTTCACGCCTCTTATTAAGCCTGTTTAAAGTTTTTTGAGTTTTGTTTTTTGCTTTTTCAAGTTTCAGCTCTTGTGAGTTTATTTCAGATAGTTTTTTTCGCAATAAGTTCATGGCGCTTTCTAACAACTGTAAGGAGTCTTTTTGGTAATTCCCTTTTATGATTCTATTAGAAAGCAGCATATTTTTTTCTATAGACAATGCATTTAGCTTGTTTTGATAATCTTTTTTAGCATAGTTGAAACTCTCAATAGAGTCTAATACTTGTTGTATTTGTTTATCGTATTTATGTGTGGCTGTGGTTTTTTCTTTCTCCTTGTATTTAATTTGGTGGCGTACATCCATTACTGCTCCCGCCTTGCATACCGCATTTGCCGTTGAAGCATTGATATAAGGTGACACATTTTCAAAAATAAAGGTATTGTTTCCGGGTGCTAAACTTACCCGTTCATTATAGTAAAGTGTGGCCCCTTTTAGGTATACAGTAACTGCATCTAATTTTGCTTTTACCGTTTTAGGTTTTTGTGCTTGTGCTATACTGCAAGCAATAATGAGAAGTGTTGTGATAATTGATTTCATAAATCGAAAAATATATTTGGTTTTATATTTGATGCATAGGTGATAGCGATTACATAAAACAGCCTGAAAAAATTTTTTTTTTATCCTAAAGTGACCTCCCCAAACCAAAATTTATCTGATGAAGAATTGGTAGCACACTATCAAACTACCGGCGATAAACAAGCCGTGGGAGATTTATTTAAAAGGCACTCGCTCATGTGCTTTGCCGTATGCAACAAATATTTTAAAAATGAAGAAAAAGCCAACGATGCTGCCATGGCTATTTTTGAAAAGCTGTTTGCTGATTTACAAAAACACGAGATAAAAAACTTTAAAAGCTGGGTGCATTCAGTATGTAGAAATTATTGTTTAATGCAGCTACGTAAGCCCCGGATAATAGTTCCTCTTGATGATATTACAGAAAAAAGTGAAGATGATTTTATGCAATTAGAAAACTTTTTGCATCAAAATGATAAAGAAGAGAAACTTCAAGAATTAGAGAAAGCTTTGGCTTGGCTAAGTGATAAACAGCGTGAGTGTATAGATTTGTTTTACTTAAAAAAGAAAAGCTATAAAGAAATAAGTGAACAAACAGGCTATACCACCAACGATGTGCGAAGCCAGATACAAAACGGAAAAAGAAATTTAAAAATAACACTAAAACAAAAGGGCATTACATTTTGCATTGTCCTACTGCTATGGATACAACACACTGCATAAATAACGAAATGTGGGAGCTTTACGCCGCCAATAAATTGGTAGGTGAAGAACTGGCCGCTTTGCAAAAGCATGCCAGTTCTTGTGAGCTATGCAGTGATATAAAAGAGGGTATTGATGCAATGCCTGAACCCGAGTTATTAAGTGAAAAAGTAGATGCTATTAACCAACAGGTTGACGATTACTTAACAAAAAAGAAAACTAAAAAAATACCTCTTTGGTACTGGAGTGCTGCTGCTGTTCTTTTAATTTCATTGGGAATTGGTTGGATGTTTAGCAGAAATGATACTGATAATAATACTGCGGTAAAAAATACTCCAACTGTTACTGATGAGGTTATAGATACGATAGCTAAAAACACCCCTCCAAAAAAAGATAGTAAAGAGAAGATTTCTACTCCTATTCCTCTTGAGAAAAAGGGACGAAAGGAGTTTAGTAATGATAATAGTAATCCAACTAAAAACAAGTTTAGTCCTGTTGATATAGAAGTAAAAAATAAAGAAGATAAAGACCGCAAAGAACTTGGCAACTTTAAAGATATTGAGCTACGGGTCGATACTGAAAAAGAAAACAAGTTGCTTGATAGTAAATTTAATAAAAATATTACTACTGATACTGCTTACAAGCAAGTAATAAGCAAGCAGCTCAACAGAGATGTAACAAAAAAGTCTGCCCGTAGTAAAAAAGTATTGCCCGCTGCTGTATTTAATAATTATTTTAACAACAGTAATTTAGCGTTAGAGAATAGCATTAGTTGGGGCAAAGAAATTGAGGCTATAGACTCACTAAACTACTATGAGGCTTTGGAGCAGTATAATAACAACTTACTAAAGTTATCCATCTCCAATTTAGATTCAGTTACCATCAACACACAGTCTGTATATTATGAGCGTGCTTTGCTGCTAAAGGCAAAAGCATTTATTAAGCAAAACCAAAATAAACAAGCAAAAGAGCTTCTAAATACTATATTATTGCTCAAAGGTAAGCTTCAACAAGAGGCTAAAGAACTATTAAAAACTTTAAAATAAGTTGCCAAATAATGAGTGAAGAACTTATATCAAGCATAAGTTTCGAGAAAAAGGATTTTACACAAAACGCCTTACAAAAAGGCGAATATGAAGACTGTACTTTTTTAGATTGCAATTTTGCAAACACCAACTTAAGTGAAATAAGTTTTTCAGAGTGTTTATTTAAAAACTGCGATTTAAGTAATACTAAACTTAACCATACTGCACTAAAGGATGTTGAGTTTAACGATTGCAAAATTCTTGGAGTAAATTTTAGTGTTTGTAATCCCTTTTTACTTGAATTACAGTTTAGTAACTGCCAACTAAACTTTGCTTCGTTTTACAAACTGAAGCTTAAGGGCATAAAGTTTATTAATTGCAATTTGCAAGAAGCTGATTTTGTTGAAACAGATTTAAGAAATGCAATGTTTGATAATTGCGATTTGCAAAACGCTATGTTTGAAAACACTATGCTAGAGAAAGCCAATTTTTATACTGCATACAATTACAGTATTGACCCTGAAATGAATGCACTTAAGAATGCTGTTTTCTCAAAAGAAGAGGTTATAGGCTTGCTTAACAAGTACCCCATAACCATAAAATGACCATATAGGGCATTTAGCTAAACACCCTTTAAATTTTAGGAAAATTTAAATTTAACTTCTTACGCAGCTTGTTTACGCATGAAATTTAACCTACGCGAAATCACATCCTCATCAATACTCAAACTAAATTTCATTTTAAAGTAACGCTGCAATGCCTTAATATCTACCTTAGATTTGTGGGCATATTTCCTTAGAGTTTCGCTAATTAAGTCTCTCATAATACTTTATAGTTTTTTTAATGTGTGTGCTTATATAAATTTAATGAACCGATAGTTTTACTTTCATATATATAAACGAATTTTCTTCGCTTAAAGTTTGGCTAATATGAGAAATAATTTTAAATATTCAATAAAAAGTTTGCATTTTTTTTCATTTTGTGTAAAAAAATCTTCCTTTTTTGCTGTTACCCTCCTTTGTGTTAACAGCGTATTAGGACAGAATACCCTTATAAAAGCACAAATGTTAGGTACAGTAGATTTTAGAGAAGCTACCGTTTGGGTACAAACTTTCTCTAATACTAATATAAAATTAACATACTGGAAACACAAAGACACTTTATACACATCTCAAAATCATAGTACTAACTCCGATAATCACTATTGCACCAAATTAGTTCTTGACGAAGTTGAGCCGGGCTATACGTATTACTATAAATTTATTGTTGATGGAGTAGAACAAAAAGAAGTTTTTAAAGTGTCCACTCCTGTACTTTGGTTGTGGAGAACAAAACCTGCTGATTTTACATTCTCTATGGGGAGTTGCCACTATAGTAACGAACCTGTATATGACAGACTGGGCAAAGGCTATGGAGACTCATCACAAGTTATATTTAATTCTATTGCTAACAAAAATCCTGAGTTTATGCTATGGCTGGGCGATAATATTTATTTGAGAGAGCCCGACTGGAACACTAAAACAGGCATTTATAAACGTTATACCCACATGCGTAGTAACCCTGCTTTGCAGAAGCTGCTTACACAATGCCCTAACTATGCTATTTGGGATGACCATGACTTTGGTCCTAATGACGCAGACAGAGGTTTTTGGAATAAGCAAACTACTTTGCAAGCCTTTAAAGATTTTTGGGCAAACCCCGGCTTTGGTATTGAAGGGGAACCGGGAATTACAACCTATTTTCAAAGAGAAGATGCTGATTTTTTCTTGCTCGATAACAGATACTACCGTAGCCCCAATCAAAGCAAGTCTGATGACAAAACCATTTTAGGAAGCACCCAAAAGCTTTGGCTAAAAGATAACCTGCTATCAAGTAAAGCCACTTTTAAGTTTATTGCCGTTGGAGGGCAATTTCTCAACACTGCAACCAAGTATGAAAATTTTGCCAACTATGCGAAAGAGAGACAGGAACTCATCGATTTTATCCAAAAAAACAATATTAAAAATGTGATATTTCTTACGGGCGACCGCCACCATTCAGAAATTAGTAAACTAGCAAAAAAAGGAGCACCTACAATTTATGACATTACTTCATCCCCTCTAACATCAGGTGCAGGCAACTCTGCAAAATATGAAACCAACACTTTGCAAGTTGAAGGTTCACTAATTATGGGTAAAAGAAATTTTACCACTATAACTATTGAAGGTGAATTGAAAAACAGGACACTTACTATTGCTTACTTTGATAAGGAAGGAAATAAGCTGTACACACATTCAATAGAAGCTGAATAATTTTAAAGCAAAGCACTACCTTTGCACCATGAAGTTTGGTGTTATCATTTTCCCAGGGTCTAATTGCGATCAAGACCTTGTTGAAGTACTACAAGACGTTACACAACAAGAGGTTGTAGAACTTTGGCACAAGGATACCGATTTGCAAAATTGCGATATGGTTTTTTTACCCGGTGGTTTCTCTTACGGGGACTATTTGCGTAGCGGAGCTATAGCCAAACTTTCACCTATTATGAATAGTGTTATAGAATTTGCCAATAACGGCGGATACGTAATGGGCATTTGTAATGGGTTCCAAATACTGTGCGAAAGCGGTTTGCTTCCCGGAGCATTGCTACACAATACCAACCGCAAATACATTTGCAAAAATGTATACATTAAACCTGAACACGACACCATACTAACTGAAGGGTTGAATAAAAACAAAGCACTAAAAATACCTATTGCCCATGGTGAAGGTAATTATTATGCCGATGATGAAACATTGAAACAACTAAAAGAAAACGGGCAGATATTATTTACCTATTGCGATGAGAATGGCAATACTACTAAAGAGGCAAACCCAAACGGGTCAATTGAAAATATTGCAGGTGTAACAAATGCAGGTAAAAATGTTTTCGGCATGATGCCCCACCCTGAAAGGGCTGCTGACGAAGCCTTATCAAATACAGACGGCAAAGCATTGTTTGCCAATCTACTAAAAATTTCAGCTGCTACAGTATAGCTGCTAATGGTATTTTTTGCTTTCTTTGATGTTTAAACACAAAACACCATGATTGCTTTTATAAAAGGCAAAGTAGCATATATAAATCCAACACAAGTTATTTTAGAAACAGCGGGGGGTATTGGGTATGAAATTCAAATCTCGTTATACACTTACGAGAAAATAAAAGACCAGCAAAGCATAAGCATATATACTCACTTATCTATAAAAGAAGACAGCCATACACTCTTTGGTTTTTATAAAGAAGATGAGCGGCAACTTTTTCGTAACCTAATCTCTGTTAATGGGGTAGGCCCGTCAACGGCTCGGATGATTTTATCGTCTTTAACACCAAACGATTTGAACCACGCAATAATAACGGGAGACATTACGTTACTTAAAGCGGTTAAAGGTATTGGGCCAAAAACGGCGCAACGTTTAGTGCTAGAGCTACAAGACAAAGTGAAGAAAGCAGGAATTGATACTGTAGATATATCTTCAAAAAGTACTGGAAGTTCAGCCGCTCGCCAAGAGGCTGTGAGCGCATTGCTAATGTTGGGTTTCAATAGAGCCGCAATAGAAAAAACCGTTAAAAAAGTTATGGATTCGTCGAAAGAAGAAATGCAGGTAGAAGAAATTATTAAAATTGCTTTAAAAAGCCTATAGTTGTAACCTCAAAAAAAATAGCCTATCGCGAAATTTTTACTCTTTTAAGAAAAACAGACCAGTTACTACACTGAGGAAGTAAGTACAGTTTTAATGGGCTCACCAAAAAAGTTAATTTTATTTGTGGTGTTGGGCATAGTGTTGCCTTTACTTGCCAAAAATGCTTTTGCTATAAATACAACTGCAGGAGTAGCCTCGCATGCAAGTAATTATAGGTTTATTGCAGTTGCCGACACTCCGGGACAAGACTCTTCAAAGCTTAAGTTTCCTATTGAAGACAATAAAAACTTTAAGGAAAAAAAGAAAAACCCTTTAGACCTTAAAGACCCCGACAACATAAAAAAAGAAGTTGTATACGATACAGCAACGGGTACTTATATAGAAAAACAAACCGTTGGTGGTGAGAATTATCGCCTGCCCGAAACCAAAACCATGAAGGAGTATTTGGAAGAAAGGCGCAGAAAAGAAAACCAAACTTATTTTAGGCAACGCTCTAAAGCGCAAAATTTTGTAAAAGGCAACAGCATCATCCCTAAATTAAATTTAGGTCCCAAAGTGTTGGACAAATTGTTTGGCGGAGGGCTTATTGACCTTCGGCCCCAAGGTTCGGCAGAAATTATCTTCGGTTGGAATTTTAACGTAGTAAGAAACCCTGCCTTCACAGTACGCCAGCAACGAAACGGACAGTTTGATTTTAGACAGAAAATTCAATTTAATTTAACGGGTTCTATTGGCGACCGATTTAAAACAACATGGCGATACGATACGGAAGCTACTTTTGATTTTGACAACCAAATAAACCTTAACTGGCAAGGAAAAGAGGATGATATAGTAAAAAACGTACAATTGGGTAATGTTAGCTTGCCATTAAACAGTTCATTAATACAAGGCGGGCAAAGCCTTTTTGGGGCTTTGGTTCAGTTACAGTTTGGTAGGTTAATGGTTACCTCCATTTTCACACAACAGCGAGGTCAAACCACAGAAACGGAAGTTACCGGTGGTGCACAAGTTACCGAGTTTGATATACAAGCCGATAATTACGATGTAAACCGCCACTATTTCTTAAGCCAGTATTTTGCTGATAATTACGACCAGTGGTGTAGTACATCACCTTTTATAAGCTCGCCAGTACAAATTACAAACGTACAGGTTTGGGTAACCAACCGCACAGGTATTTTTGATAATACACGAGATGTTATTGCATTTATGGACTTAGCAGAGGCAGACCCGTTTAATAACAACTGGCTTAATCCGGTTGGGCCTGTAAACCCTGATAATTCATCAAATACACTTTATCAAAATTTTCTGCTTACTAATGATGATGCACGCCAGTCAAACAAAGCGGTTGAGTTCCTTCGTAATCAAGGGTTAGACCCTATACAAGATTTTCAATTACTAAACAATGCACGCCAGCTTAATACGAATGAGTATACATTAAACCCTCGTTTAGGATATATCTCGCTTAACCAAGCACTAAATAACGATGAAATTTTAGCAGTAGCCTTTGAGTATACACTAAATGGCCAAATCTATAAAGTTGGTGAGTTTGCTCGCGAGGTATCATCGCCGGACCCAAACCAGCCCAATGCATTATTCTTAAAAATGCTAAAAGGGGCTACCATTACTACTGATTTACCGATTTGGGACTTGATGATGAAAAATATTTATTCATTAGGTTCATTTAGTGTACAAAAAGACCAGTTTAAGCTAAATGTAATTTATGCAGATGACCCAACGGGAGCTGACTTAAACTATATACCCGCCCAGGACGAGCCTAATTTTATAGGGATACCTTTAATATCGGTTTTAAACCTAGACAAAGTTAATACGCAAGGAGAACCAACTCCTGATGGTGTATTCGACTTTATTGAAGGACTTACTATAAACACTTCAAACGGAAGAATTATTTTCCCGGTTCGTGAACCGTTCGGCAGTTATTTACGTAGTCAGTTTAATGACCCCAGAAATGCAGACTATTATGCTTTTGATGCCTTATACGATTCAACAAAATGGCTGGCACAACAAGAGGTGCTCAAAAACAAGTTTTTCTTGCGAGGAAGCTATCAGGGTTCCTCAAACTCTGAAATTGCTTTGGGAGGTATTAACATCCCGCAAGGTTCGGTAAGAGTTACTGCCAACGGAACATTACTAACCGAAGGAACCGACTATATTGTAGACTATACTATTGGTAGGGTTAAAATTCTTAATTCGGGCATATTAAACTCAGGAGCAGTAATAAAAGTTACTTCTGAAAACAACAACCTATTTAGCATACAGCAAAAAACCCTAGTAGGGGGACGTTTTGATTACAAAATTGATAAAGACTTTTTGATAGGTGGTACAGTAATGCACTTGTACGAACGCCCTATAACTCCAAAAGTAAATATTGGTGAGGAACCCCTATTAAATACAGTTGTAGGTTTAGATGGTTCTATCAGAAGAGAGTCAAGAGGTTTAACACGCCTAATAGACCGCCTGCCGTTTATAAGTACCAAAGAGCCATCAAACATTCAGTTTAGTTTTGAAGGAGCTAAGCTTTTCCCGCATAACCCAAGAACCATTGGCGAAAGGGGAACTGCTTTTATTGATGATTTTGAAGCTAGTGAAACCCCGTTTGATTTGCGTTTGGGTACAGGTTGGCATTTAGCAAGTACACCCGAAGGGCAACCTGATTTATTTCCTGAAACGCAAAACACTACAGACCCGTTGGGCTTTGGCTACAATCGCGCTCGTTTAGCATGGTACTCACTAGACCCTATATTTTTCAGGAACCAAATAGGAAGTAGCCCTCCAACTCCTCCAAATTTAAGAAATAACGTAACTGCATTATCAAATCACTATACACGTGAGGTATTGCAAAGTGAAGTATTCCAAAACCGTCAGGTACAGCAAGGTATACCCCAAAACTTACCCACTTTTGATTTAGCTTACTTCCCCTACCAAAGAGGTCAGTATAATTATACAGTTGACGGATTGAATACGGATGGTACACTGGCAAATCCCAAACAAAGTTGGGGAGGTATAATGCGCCGTATTGACCAAAACGACTTTGAAGCTGCAAATATTGACTATGTAGAAATTTGGGTAATGGACCCTTTTATACAAGGACCAAACGGAACTATCCAAGACGGGCAGTTTAATGCAAATAATACCACGGGTGGTACTCTATACTTAAATCTGGGTTCAGTATCAGAAGACGTTTTGCGTGATACACGTAGAGGTTTTGAAAACGGATTGCCCACACCTGCAACAACATTACCTTTGGTTGATACTACCGCATGGGGAAGAGTACCCAATGCTCCTGCGCTTAACAATGCTTTTGATGCCGACCCTGATGCCAGAAAAGCACAAGACGTGGGTTTGGATGGTCTTGACGATGAAGGCGAACGCCTAATTCAAAAAGCTTATTTAGATAGTGTAGCAGCAAGGTTTGGAATTACCTCTGCAACATACCAGCAAGCATTAGAAGACCCTTCTGCCGATAATTACTTATTCCACAGTAGCAGTGCTTTTGATGCACAAGGAGCAGGAACCTTAAAACGCTACCAACAAATAAACGGCCAAGAAGGAAACTCTGAACTGGCAACTGTTCAACCTGACGGTTACCCAATAACAAGAACCAACTTTCCCGACGACGAAGACATAAACCGTGATTTTAGCTTAAACATTACAGAGCAATACTATCAATATAAAATAGATTTAAACCCCAACTCTTTAGTTGTGGGGCAAAATTATGTTACTGATAGTGCTTCGGTAACAGTGAAGCTTGAAGACGGAAACTTTGAAAATATTGTATGGTATCAGTTACGTATACCCGTAAACTCATGGTCTAAAAGAGTAGGTAATATTAGCGACTTTAAGTCTATCCGTTTTGCCCGTTTATTCTTAAAAGACTTCGACCAACCTATAGTATTACGTTTCGCGCAAATGCAGCTGGTACGTGCTGACTGGAGGCGGTATACTAAGCCTTTATCAGTTGCTGTTCCTTCACCTCCCGGTTCACCCGGAGACAATACTTCTTTTTCTGTTTCAACAGTAAATATTGAAGAAAACGGAACACGTGTACCTATTAACTATACTTTACCTCCGGGTTTTTTCCGTGAGTTGGACGTAACAACCCCAAATAACGTACAGCAAAACGAGCAATCTTTATCGGTACGTGTATGCAACTTGAAAGACGGAGATGCCAGAGGTGTATTTAAAACTACTCGCTTCGACCTTCGTAACTACAAACGTATGCGTATGTTTATTCACGCTGAAGGTGAAACCCAAGGGCTTAATAATGGAGATTTAAAAGCATTTATTCGTTTAGGTACTGATTTAGAAAATAACTATTACCAGTACGAGCTGCCCCTTTTAGTTACTCCGGATAATAGTAGAGATGCAAATCAGGTTTGGCCAACGGAAAATGAGTTGAATGTTGCTCTTGAAGATTTTTACTTAGCAAAACAATTACGTTCAAATGCAGGTGCATCATTAACTGATGAGTTTGTTTATGATTTAGGCGGTGGAAGAAGAATAACCATTAAAGGTTTACCTGATATGAGCAATGTAAGGGTAATTATGCTGGGTGCCAGTAACCCGCTTAAACAAGACAACCCTTCTGCTGATGACGGTTTGGCAAAATGTGGTGAAATTTGGTTTAACGAGTTACGTGTAGTAGAGTTTAATAATCAGGGAGGTGAAGCTGCAACTGCGAGGTTGGTAACAAAGCTTGCCGATTTGGGAACATTTACCATATCAGGAAACTACCAATCAATTGGTTGGGGTGGAATAGATAAAAAACTGAACGACCGTAACCTAAACGAGATAATGTTGTATGATATACAAACCTCGTTAGAATTAGGTAAATTCTTCCCTGCAAAATGGGGCTTAACAATTCCTTTCTTTATGCAGCGTGGCGAACAATTTATCCGCCCTAAGTTTAACCCGTTAAACCCTGATATACTACTGGAAACTACCATTAAGGCAGCCCAAACCGAGGAAGAAAAACAAAATATTCTTACTGCTGCGGAAGATTATACATCGCGGCGAAGTTTCAACTTTAGCAACATAAGGAAAAACAGAACGGGAGGAGCGAAACCCAAACCTTGGGATATTGAAAATTTTAATTTCAGTTACTCTTTCCAAGAGGTATTTAAGCGAAATCAGCAAATAGCCGCTAACCTGCAACGTACTTGGCGCGGAAGCGGACAATATACTTTTGCCACGGGAGCCAAAAATATACAGCCTTTTCAAAAAATTATAAAACCCAAAAAGTGGCTGCGTTTAGTGCGTGATTTTAACTTTACGCCCTATCCGCAAAGTTTTTCGGTTCGTGCAGATGTTAACCGATACTATTCTCGTTTAATAAACAGAAATAACGACGACCCTTTTACCATAGTTCCTATTCTATACGATAAGAACTTTACCATGAACAGGGTATATGATGTACGCTGGGATTTAACAAAAAGCCTGAAACTGGATTACCAAGCTACAACCAATGCCCGTATTGATGAGCCTGTAGGTAGGATTGATAGGAATGAAGACCCATCGAAAATTGATACTATACAAAACAACTTTATAAACCTTGGGCGAACAACCAATTACAATCAAATAACCAATATAACGTATACACTACCGCTTAATAAAATACCAATACTTGATTGGATTACGGCTAGCGCCCGTTACTCTGCCAACTATGGTTGGGTTACTGCTCCTCCTGCAATACAAAGCTTAGGAAATACTATTCAAAACTCACAAAACCTTTCGTATACCGGGCAGTTTAATATGCTGAATTTATATAATAAAATACCTGCTTTACGCAAAATAAACCAAAACCGAAATTCTCCCCGACGCAGACCCCAAAAGGAAGAAGAGGAAAAAGGGAAGGGTAAAGGCAAACGCAAGAAAAAGAAAAAAGATGCCAGTGGTTTTGGTGTTACATTAGCCAAAACACTAATGATGCTTAAAAATGCATCGTTTACGTATACATCAACCAAAGGAACTGTGTTACCCGGTTTTAGGCATACCCCACTTTACTTAGGAAATGATGCGGAACGGAATGCCCCGGGCTGGGACTTTGTATTTGGGGCACAAAACCCTGACATACGATACCGAATGGCAAGAGAAGGCTTTTTAAGTAATGACACTTTGCAAAATACATTCTTTACCCAAACCAGCAGAGAAGATTTTACTGCCAGCGCTACACTTGAACCAATAAGAGATTTTAGAGTTGAGTTGCGATTTGTGCGAAACCATACCCAAAACAGCCAAAGTGTATTTAGGTTTGATGAAACTGAGCAAGAGTTTAGAGACTTTGGTTTCCAAGAAACAGGTAGTTTCCAAATTGGTATCTCAACTTTAAGAACAGCTTTGCGGAGGAAAGAAACTTCATCAAGTGAAAAAACCTTTCAGCAGTTTTTAAACAACCGCTTTGTAGTTGCCCAGCGTTTGGCAGCAGAAGACCCTCGCTCAACAACTACCTCGCAAAGTGGTTTCCCAACAGGATATAATGATAAAAACCAAGGGGTACTAATTGCTTCTTTCATTTCAGCATATACAGGCAGAAATGCTCAAGACCAAAACCTAGGTCTTTTCCCTCGTATTCCGTTTCCTTCTATACGTATAAATTATAACGGACTTAGCAGGCTAAAGTCAATTAAAAAGTTTGCCAGCAGTGTTACCCTATCATCATATTATAGCTCAACCTATAATATGCCACAATACAAAACTATTTTAAGTACCGGTAACAATATTAACCCGCTGGATAGTAACTACGACCCCCAGTACGAAGTTTTCTCGGTTACCATTAATGAGAGTTTTAACCCGCTTATCCGTATTGACATTAACTTCCTTAATAACCTTACTACCAATTTAGAATATAAATCATCTCGAAACTTAGCCCTTTCAATCGCCAACTACACATTGGTAGAGACACGTAATGCTGAGTTTGTAATTGGTATAGGCTATAGAGCCAAAGAGATATATTTACCCTTCAAAGTTAGAGGAAGAAAGCCTTTCTTGAAAAACGATTTGAATATCCGTTTTGACTTCTCTATAAGAGATGTGGTAACCATTACACGGCAAGTGCAGAACCTACAAAGTAACCCTACACAAGGGCAACGTATTATATCTATTAAACCCCAAATGGATTATATGTTGAATGAGAAACTTAATCTAAGGTTCTTTTATGACAGGCGTGTAACTACACCGGCAACCTCTAATGCTTTCCCAACGGCTATTACGCAGGGAGGTATATCACTTAGATATACTTTACAGTAAAAAGAAATTTTTATACGTGTTAGCGGGCAGGTTTTTGCCAGGTTGGGCAATTGCACCCTTTTTTACCTCCTTTTCGTGCCCTGCATGCTGATGCTGAAACCACAAAACTTATTAAAAAAAGAAGGGCAATTAGTGTTTTTGTTCTCTTCATACGTGTATTGCTAACGCTAAAAGTTGTATTAACAACATAATATGCATGTAAAAATACTATTACTCTGCTGAAATAGCTGTAAAATTGCACAAATTTTCAAAATGGAATACATAAAAGACTTCCTCGATTTTTTTCTTCACTTAGATGATAAGCTTCTTGAAATGATAAAAGAATATGGCAACTGGACGTATGCTATACTATTTGCCATAATTTTTGTTGAAACAGGGCTAATTATAATGCCGTTTCTTCCTGGTGATTCTTTATTATTTGCTGCGGGTACTTTTGCAGCAGTAGGTTCATTAAATATTTTAGTGCTTATAGGCTTATTATTTGTTGCTGCGGTTTTGGGGGATACAGTAAATTATTCCGTTGGAAAAACACTAGGCTTACGGGCTACCAAAGTAAAGTTGTTTGGGCGGAACTTAGTAAAACAAGAGCACTTGGACAGGACGCATGATTTTTTTGAAAAATACGGTCCCAGAGCAATAATTATCGCCCGTTTTGTACCTATAGTACGCACTTTTGCTCCTTTTGTTGCCGGTGTGGGTAGTATGACTTATGGCAAATTTATTACTTACAATATTGTAGGGGGTGCCGTTTGGGTTGTTGGTATTAGCTTAGCAGGTTATTTATTGGGCCAGAACGAGTGGGTTAAAGCCAATTTTGAAGTTGTGGTTTTCGGTATCATATTCGTATCAATCCTTCCAATAATTATTGAGTTTATTAAACACCGATTTGCTAAAAAACAATAATGAAACTGGGCTTAATAGGCTACCCTTTGGGGCACTCCAAATCGCCTGAAATATTTGCCCGCTTTTTTAAACAAAACCAAATACAAGGGAGTTATTCTCTTTTTCCCTTACAAGATATTTCCGAGCTTGAGGACCTATTGAAAAACAAGCCTGATTTAATTGGCTTTAATGTTACTATTCCTTACAAAAAAGCCATATTCCCTTTTTTAGATGAGGTATCTGAAGAAGCAAAAGCAATTGGTGCAGTAAACACAGTAAAAATTAAACATAACAGCAGTACTGTATTTCTAAAAGGATATAATACGGACTACTTTGGTTTTGCTGCTTCTTTACAATCTTTCTTGGGCACTGAAAAGCCAAAAAAAGCACTAATTTTAGGTACAGGAGGAAGTTCTAATACTGTTGCCTTTACACTTGAGCAACTGGACATTGAATACACTAAAGTTTCGCGAAAAAAAGATTTAAGCTTTTTAACTTATGAAGAGCTTACACCTGAAATTATAGAGCAATATTTACTAATAATAAATACTACTCCATTGGGCATGCACCCTGATGCTAAAAGCTCCCCCGAGCTACCTTATGAAGCTCTTACACAGCACCATTATTTATTTGATTTGGTATATAATCCTTTAGAAACAACATTCCTGCAAAAAGGAAGAATAAGGGGGGCAACAACAAAAAACGGGCTTGAAATGCTGGATTTACAAGCCCGAAAGTCGTTTGAAATTTGGAAAGAATAATTTCTTATTTAATGGCAAACTTAACGGTTACACTATACTCTATTTTCACTACATAGCTCTCATCTTCCTGTGTTGGCATAAGTTTAGAGAAAATAGCATTATAAAATTTTTCCATAGGTCCGCTTTTAAACATCTCGCCAAAAGGTGAGGCTGATTTTTCTGATATTTCTATCACTTTGCCCACTTTTTCATCAAAAACACTCAGCAAATTTTCTGCTTTCTTTTTTGCGCTAATCAATGCTTCTTTCTGCATTTGCAGTTTTAATTCTTTCTCCTTATTACTCTTCAAAGAGGTTATTTGTATACCAGATGCCCCAAGCACGGGTAAATTAGTCATTACTTCTTTAATAAGGCTTGCATCGCTAAGCTTCAGGCTATAATTACGAGCATTTTTCTTTGTCATAGGCATGCCCATTATTGTTTGGGGTTGAGCCGGCGTTAAAGCACTTTCTTTTATGCCTTTTTCTTTTAAAAATTTCTTTATTCCGGTTTCTAAATCATCCAAGCTTTTGGTTTCAACTTCTTCATCAAAGCTCATTTCTTCTTTCACTGCAAACCGAAGGGTAACCTCATCAGGCTCAACTGTTGTGCTAGCTTCACCCACCACTGTTATTGACCGGGCTTCTTGTGCAGATACGTTTACACTTACAAAAGCTGAGATAAAAAGTATAAATAGTAATTTCTTCATGGTTGATAATATTATTTAAGCGCAAATTTAACTTTTACTTGGTAGCTAAGTTTTGCCATCATATTATCTGTTTTGTTTTTTCTGGATATTTCGGCAATTATCAAATCGTATAGTTTATTTGTTGTTTGGCCTGCCTCATCAGGTATTTCGGTTATTGAGATTACTCCCCCTATTGTTTCTCCGTAAGCAGCCACCATTTTCTGGGCTTTCTCTTTTGCTTGCTTCAATGCCTTCATTGCCATCTCATCTCTGTATTTATTTTTATCTCCTACTTTGGCATCTATAATATTTACACGGCTTGCTCCTAATGAGTCTAAACCTTTTAGTATTTGAGGTATACTCTTAGCATTTTTTATACTTATGGTATAGTCTTTTCGGTAGCTGTTGCTAAACGTGCTGTTTGAAGCCATAAGCATATCTACATCTACTCCCTGTTGTTTCAAGAATTTTTTAAGGGTTTCTTCTTGCTCAGCAACACTAATAGTAATACGCTTTCTAGGTTTACTTTTCTTTCTGTTATACCTTTTTGATGGAACTTCAACTACTTCTTCTGCCTCTTCAACCATTATATCATCCTCAACGGCTTCTGCTGCATGTTCGTGAACTTCCATTTCTTCAGTTATTGCTGTAGTTTCTTCAATGTATTTTGTTTTTTCCCTTAGCCTAAAAGAAAATACATACTCATCGGGAGCTACTTCCATTTCTTCTATTGCTACTACCTCAATATATCTGGTCTCTTGTGCTTGCAGGCTAAGGCTTATAAAGCCAATACATAAAGCTGTAATTAGTTTTTTCATATTTCTATTAATTTTCAGTGGTCTCAATTTGACGTTGCTTAGTTAAGAACTCATCTCTATACACTCTTAGCAAAACAATAAACATAGATACTAATAAAGGCCCGAATATCAAACCTATAAAACCAAAAAGACTAACCCCTACCAATACCCCAAACATAGTAATAAGCGGGTGAGTATCTGCCATCCCTTTTTGTAGTATCATTCTAAATACATTATCTACATTAATAATAATTATCACCCCATACAACCAAAGGGTTATTCCCTGCCACTCCATCCCGTTGAAATACAAGTATAAGCTTAGGGGAAACCATATTGCTGTAGAACCTATTACAGGTAACATAGAGGCAAAAGCAGTAATAGAACCCCAAAGCAACGGCTCAGGCACATCTAAAAACCAATACGCTACAAAAGCAAATATGCCTTGTATAACTGCCAATAGAGGTATTCCTATAGCATTAGAAAGTACCATACCTACAATTTCATTCTCAATTTTTTTCAGGTTTTCATCTTTTAAAGGCACATACTCAAATATCCAGTTTTCCATCTTATCTCTGTAAATAAGCATAAAGTATAGTACAAAGTACAGTAACGCCACTATAACCAATGTGTCTAATGTGGCAAGTAGTAGAGAAGGGAGAGTCCCTGCGATAAGAGAAGGTAGCTTTTGTAAGTTGTCAGAGTCTAAAAGGTTTATTCCAAAAGTTTCATTTAGTTGTTTTATGAAACCTTCTATTTCTCCTATCCATTGTTCAGAGTTAGCAGAAAGGTCAATTACTTCATTATATAACAGCTTTAGTATAAAAGCTGTAGGCAAAAGGATAATTATAAAAGACAGTACCATTATAGCTATGGCTGCTACAGATTTTTTCCATTTCTTTTTAACAGTAAGATAGCGTTGCATTTTCCTGAATAGCATATAAAAAGTAAGTGCCCCAAGCAAAGCAGTAAAAAAAGGGTAAATATGCCAAAAAAGTAAGATGCCTAAGCCTAAAAGAATAAGAATAAAAAAAACTTGGCGTAATCTATTATTGTCTAACTGAGCCATTAGTAGTTATTAATGAGTAAGTAAAAATACTTTGATTTTTTGGCATTAGCTTGAAAATCTATGCCAAACTAATTTGGTGGGTTATTTGTATTCTGTTTAGTACGCAAATATTAACCCACGTAAATGGAATCAAATTTTAAAGATTATTTTTCTGAAACCAAAGAGCTTCTAAAAGCTTATACTGAAAAAAGGTTAGAGCTACTAAAACTACAAACAACTTTAACCACCTCTAAAGCAATAGGTATTATTTTTTCATTACTCACTATATTTTTCATACTGCTTGTAGTGGTAATTTTTGGAGGTATGTGGCTATCGTTCTGGGTGGCAGAACAAACCGGCAGCTTTGTAACAGGCTTTGGTATTAGTACAGGTATTTTTGTTTTTATACTACTGCTTGCAGTTATTTTCAGAAAGAAAATGATACAAACCCCCATAGCAGATACAGTAGCAAACGAGATAGAAGAAGAGGATGATATTAACCTTTTATAAATATTATAGACTATGAAAAATAAAGGTGGAACAAAACAATTACAACAACGCATAAGTGTGCTAAAGGCAGAGTGTGATGAGATGGAACAAGAAATTTCTGCTAGAATAGATTACTTGCAAGATAACTTTACCGGCATGGCAACTACCGGCATTTTAGAGAGCATTTTAAGCGTGCCCAAAAGCTTAATTATGAAAAAAGATTTTTTGGGTAATATGCTTAAAGCCAATAGTATTAAAGATTTCTTTAAGAAGATGTTTGTAGATTTGGTTAAGAGTATTGCGCTCCGTTTCGGGCTTAATTTGGTAAGAGAATTTGCAGAGAACCAAGCTGAAAAAAATGCTGCTGAGAATGAAGAGCAGACACAAGAAACCTCTTTTAACCAAAAAGAGGAATTATAAACTGAACTTTAATAATTAAGAGGTGTGTACTTAAAAAAAGTATAACTCTTTTGGGTAAGTATTTGCACTAATTGTGTAAGTACTTCTACTTTCTTATTCTATTTAACAAATAGAGGCTTATCAGTACTTTTATTTTATTTAAAAAGAAATAACTATATACAACCGTTCTAGTTTATCAGCTGCATTTCTATATTTTTGTCCATTATAACATGGGGCAGCCTCTTCATATAGTTATACCTTGCTATAATCCGTTTGATAACTGGGATGTGGAGTTGGTGAAACATGTAGAAGCATTGCAAAACTTACTAAAACAATATACTCTGCATATTATTGTTGTTAATGACGCTTCGGCAAAAGGTGTGGCCGATGAAAACATTGATTATCTGAAAAAAAAACTAACTCAGTTTAAATACATAACATACTCAGAAAATAAAGGCAAAGGATATGCTTTGTGCGAAGGAGTCCAGACAATTAATGAGGGGTTAATTTTATATACCGATATTGATTTTCCGTATGAATACGACAGTATGATAAAGGTACTAAATGCCTTAGAACATGGGAGTGATATTGCAGTAGGAACAAGAAACCACGAATACTATGAAAACACGCCAACTAAAAGAAAGTGGATTTCTAAAATAGTACGTTTTGTATTTAAATCTGTATTTGGTTTACCGATTACCGATACCCAATGTGGGCTTAAAGGGTTTAATGCTAAAGGACAGAAAGTTTTTTTAAGCACGGTTATTAAACGGTTTTTGTTTGATATGGAGTTTATTGCGCTTGCAAGCAAGGATACGGGTGTAGTTATGACTCCCGTGCATGTGAAGCTTAGACAAAATGTAGTATTCTCAAGAATGAACCTGAAAATACTTGCCAGTGAATTTTGGAACTTTTTAAGGATATTTCTCATATTGTTTCGCCGCACTAAATGACAAACAACAGCAGAAAATATGGTTATTGGTGGGCTTTTGGCTTAGGTTGTGCCATTATAATGGCTTTCTACGGTCGTTTTATTCTTAATGCTAATGAGTACTTATATAGCAGTGGCGGAGATGGTTTAAAAAACTACTACACTTTTGCCTGGCATATAAATTACGATAGTAGCTATACGCATTTCGGGGGTATGAACCACCCCTTTGGAGAGCATGTGGTTTTTACCGATAACCAACCTTTAATAAGCAATGCATTACGCTTCATAAATAATAATATTACATATATAGGTAGTGGGGTAGTTGGCATAAACAATCTTTTATTATTTATCGGTCTATTAGTATGTATTATTTACTTGTATAAGCTTTTTTTTGAGTTAACTCACAATGCACGGGTCTCCATAGGAGGGGCACTGGTTTTAGGGATGCTATCTCCGCAAATACAGCGTTTCAATGGTCATTTTGCATTAGCCTATTGTTTTGTAATCCCGGTATTTATTTGGTGGCTGTATAAGTTTTTTAATACCCCTAATTGGCGAACCAGTAGGGCAATGGCTATAACATTATTGCTCTTGCTTTTTATACATGTGTATTACTTGCTAATAGTGGGTGCATTGGTCTTATCCATGTGGCTCATTTTTATAATCAGAGAAAGCCCGAGAATTAATATTTTTACTGCTATACCGCATATTTTTATACAAATTGTGCTCCCCTTTGCTGTTTATTTTGCCTGGCTAACTTTTACGGATACCATTACAGACCGACCTACTAAACCCTATGGTATTGTAGAGTATGCTGCCTATTGGGAAGGGCTATTACTTCCATTGGATTTCAGTTATTTTGAGCCCTTGAAAGAGGCTTTCGGCGTACGAAAAGTTTCCGTTGAAACCATTGCTTATGCAGGATTACCTACTTTGGTTTTTATTATTTGGGGAGTTTTAAAAGGTATTAGAAATATTTTTAAACGTAGGGCATCAAAAAGCCCTACATACAGCAGGCTAGACAAGCCTTATAACCAACGGTTCATGATTTGCCTGATATGGGCAATAGGAATTGTGTTTGTATATGCCGCTTTTGTACCTTTTTTGTTTAATGTTCCTACTGTTTCAAAATATTTAGGTTTACTAAAGCAGTTTCGAAGTTTAGGCAGGTTGCTATGGATTGTATACTATGGGCTAACTATTTTTATTGTTTGGTACACTTACCAAAAAACAAAACATAAAATTAAGCTTAACTGGGTTGTATGGTCTATTTTGTTTGTATATGCCGCAGAAGGTATATTTTACAACATACAGCAAGCTGATGTAATTGATAATCCCTATAAAAAAGTAAGTTGGGTTTCCAGTTCTGTTAATAACAATAAGTATCAGGCTATAATACCTTTACCTTTTTTTCACGAAGGTTCAGAAAATATAGGGCTAAGTCCTTCAAGCAGTAAAATAGTTGAAGAAACTCTTTTGCTCTCCATGCAAACAGGTATTCCTACTTACGGGGTAAAACTCAGCCGCACATCACTAGCACAAACTTTGCAACAGCTTGAAATGGGGTATGAGTATACTACTATACCCACAACATGGTCTAAAAAAGCAACTAAGCCTTACTTGCTTTTGCAATATATAAATGACAGTATCTCATTGCCTGAACTTAAAAGTATACGACCGATTGCTGCTACCGATAGTTTTAAACTATACCGATTTAGCCCAAAGCTATTGGAGGTTCTTTTAATTAAAAGAGCTACCCAAATTGAGCGTAAAGCAGCCATACAAAGCAATAGTTTGTACTTTTTTGATAATTATGACTCTTTGGATGCAGATGAGGTTTTTGCAGGGCAAGGGGCATTACAGAAAAGAGGAGATGAAACTATAACCCTTGTAGATACTACTTGTAATTTCTGTAGTGACAGTTTATCAGTTTCGTTTTGGCTGTATGCAAATATGGAAGGATTACCTGAGTTTAAACTATTGGTAAATAACAAAAAAGGGCAGAACCGTATACATGTGCCCAACCATGTAAAATCGTTCAACAAAAACTGGATGCTGATTGAATATACTTTTAAACCATCAACAAAAAATGTAAAAGTGCAGTTAATAAAAGAAAACAAGGACCCTAATCAAACTATTTATTTGGATAATCTCTTACTTAGGTCTGCCAGATACGATGTATTACAAGTAATGCCCAATTTTGTAGCTAAAAATAACAGAGTACTTTTTCAAAACACACCATAGCCTTGCAAATAAAACAAGACCATATAGTTATAGCATTGCTTGCCTTATTGTTAGGAGGCTTTATAGCATTAGTTGCGGCTTCTACAGGCTCGCACGGTGGCGAAGATAGCTTTATGCATTACTTGTTTGCCCGCTATGTGCCCCAACATCCTGAGAATTTACTAGACCATTGGGCTAAACCTTTGTTTACCTTATTGCTTTATCCGTTTGCCCAGTTTAGTTATACAGGGGCAAAAATATATAACTGCATAGCGGGAATTGTTTCGGCTTGGTTTACTTATAAAACCGCACAACGTTTAGGGCTTAAAACAGCTATGGCTAGTGTTTTACTGCTACTATTTGCACCCATGTTCTTTTTGTGCATTAACTCTGCACTTACTGAGGTTACTTTCGCTTTAGTACTTTCGGCAGGTATTTATTTAGTGGTTAGCAATAAATACTTAGCGGCAGCCGTAGTGCTTTCTTTCCTTCCTTTTGCTCGCACTGAAGGTTTCATTATCCTACCCATTATCGGGGGGTATTATTTATGGCAAAAAAAGTATACCCATTTCTTCTTTTTGGGTTTTGGGTTAGTGGTATACAGTATTGTAGGGTATTTCCATTACGATGATATTTTATGGGTATTTACCAAAAACCCCTATGCAGGAAGAAACGGTGTATACGGTAGTGGCTACTTTTGGCATTTTGCCGACGGGTATAGAGATATTATTGGCGACCCGCAAAAGTGGTTGTTTGCCATAGGTTTTATTTCTTTCCTTTTAGCACTAAACAAAGCTTTGGGCAGAGGAATAGCCAAAGCAAACGAAAATTTTAAACAATGGCTATTGATTGTTACCTGTGCTGCCACTTATTTTTTCGCGCACAGTACCGTTTGGTATTATGGTATTCAGGGTTCAGCAGGATTGCTTAGAGTAATGGCAGGTATTTTACCATTGCTTATTTTGGTAAGTAACAGGGGCATTGAAGCCATTTATAAGCGTGTACCTTCTAACCTGAAAAATTTAAAACTTGCTGTAATTTTTACTATTCTGTTTTTTGTGGTGGAATACCCTTTAGACAGATATAAAGATAGAATACCACTTCAATTGGGTAGTGAAGAAACCATGTTATACAAAGCAGGTGATTGGTATAAAACCACTGAGTATTATAAAACAAAACCAAAAGTATACTACTTTGCCCCAACTGTAGGGATTGCTTTTGATATTGACCCTTTTGATTCTGAGCAGCGGGATTTTTTGCATAATGCAAAACAAAGCGATGCAGTGCCACAGGGAAGCATAGTTGTTTATGACACTCACTTTGGTCCATTAGAATGCCAATACCCTTTAGCAGATATTAAAACCGACCCGAATTATATTCTTTTAAAAGAGTTTGGCTACCCGCCAAATGAAAACAATGGGTACACAGTATACATATTCAAGAAAAAATAAGGCTAGTAGCCATCGGTATTAAAGCCCAGCGAAAACCCTATTGAGTAGGCATTGAGAGAAAACTTAGGTGTATTAGGCTGGAGTACGTTATTTAATCGCCATTTGCGGTTTGAAAAATCAAGCTGGTACCTGCCAAAAAAACCAAAAGTAACCCAACTGGCATGTATTCTAAAATCAAAGCCCGCATCCATTACAAAAGCAGGGTTGGTGTATTGTGTGGTTCTGTTACTACCAAAAATATCTCTTCTTTGCTCATCGTCAAACTCCTCTTCAATAGTATTTGTCCAACGCTCAAAACCATAACCTATACCTATTTTAAAGTCGTAGTGGTCTTTTTTAATAATATCCTTACCATATCGCATTTTCACAGAAAAGCCTGATAAGCTTGCTGTTGTAGAATCGTTAATGTTTTTTTGCTCTGACGGAAACCAATGAAATGCCGTACCCATATTAAAGCCATAGTTCTCAGCGTAGTTAATTGAAAAACCTACAAACTGTCTCAAATTATTATAGTTTGTGCCTAGTGCAGTGTTTAGGTTAGAGGTATTATACCCATTAACCCCGGCTTCTCCCAAAATTATCAATCTTTCGTTCCAATAATAGTTGTCGGTAGAATTGGTAAAAGGGTCGTCATAAGTAACTCCGTTTTGCGATTTATCCTTTTGCAAATTATTAATAATGATAGCATTAAATCTTTTTGCCAAAGGTTTTAAGTTTGCCATTTTCACTGTATCAAGTGCATATACGGTTATCTTATTTTTTTCAGTTTCTTTCGCTAAAGTTTTTACTCCGGGGTTTATACCCACATCCCTACTAAAACTATATGAGTTAGGATAAAAAACTGGGCAAGAAAAAACTTTTCCTTTTAGTAGTTTATGATCGCCTTTATTTAAACGGGTTGCCAAAGCATTAAAATAATAATAATTACACTCCTCTTCTTCTCTCTGCAATTGCGTGTGGCATCTGCCAAACTGCCCGAAAACTTTTATATCAGGGTTTTCGTTAAACAAAGCCTTTACATTATTTTCCATATAGGTTTCTCTATATAAATACTGCTGTGCGGTATTACCCAGTGACCTCCAATAATCGTATTCCTTTATTCGCTCAATAGTCTTTTCAAATTCAGTAAAATTTTCTTTAAGAGTTTGCTTGTACTTGTCTTTATTTCGGTCAAAGTTCTCCATCATCAATTCTATGCTTCGCATTGGAGAAATATATTCTTTGCCATTACCCCATCGTATATCCTCATCAAACCGTATAGGTCGCCCCCAGTCGTGCTTCTTAGCGTCGTAATACTCAGATACAGCTCGAATAGCATCTAAATGTATTTTTATGGAGTCATGTACTTTTACACTCTTTGCCGGAAGAAACGTCTCTATCAGTTTAACGGCAAACAACGGCTCACGTTCTAAATCTACGCTGCGAACAGTGAACTTATCTTTTTCAGGAAGCGAGGCATTAAACGCTCTCAAATTCTCAAATAACTTGAAATATGCTTTATTGGAATGGTTCTTTAAAATTTCTTTGGCTGCACTATCCCCATCATATACATAGCTGTTCATTAGGTACCCCATACTTTGCCCAAACTCTACCATAAAAACCCTAACTCCTACTTTCTTGTGCAGATACTTAAACATTTTCAGTTCTAAATCAGAATTACTTAACTGAAAACGGTGGTCTTCGCCGGTGAAAAACAAATTATATCTATCTAGCGATAAGCTATCGAATAATGAAAAGGAAGAGTAGTCATCGTTGTTTTCCAGATTTAAAACAGCCCTATCCTGACCAAAAACACAAAGGCTAAAAAGAAATAAAAGTGATAGGGTTATTTTTTTCATTAAAAAACGATGGATTATTTAACTAATAACTTGATTACTGAGGTTTTAGTATTGTTAGCAATACTTAAAAAGTAAACCCCTTTTGCTACGTTATCAGGCAAGTGCACTTCATACCCTCCATTAGAAGTTGGGCTTGTAACTAGCTTCTCTATTGTTTTACCCGCCATATCTCTTACCGTTAATACATTAACCTCACTCACTGTATTAAACTGAACGTAAAAACTATTATTAATCACAGGGTTGGGGTAAACCATAATACCTTGCTGTAAACTTATATCGCCAACCGATAACACATCAAACTCTGCTGAATATTCAGCACTTTTCACTGTGGTGTAGCTATTATCCTCAAATTCTATTCTGGCAAGTTCTTGCAAGCCTCCGTTTTCTCTGAAAAAACGGTATTCGTAAGTACGCAATGTATCTCCCTGATTAATATTTAATGATGCCAATAAAAATGGGTTTGCAGGCATTCCATCAATAAAAAAACTATCTATCCTTTCTTCCTCAGTTTTCAGCATCAACACAGAAAATGTTTGCCCCGGGTTACCTTTTTCAGGCACTCTACAAGTTCCGTGGCTAATAACCTCATTGTCTGCGGTAAAATAATTCACTAGTTGTGCCGGGGTTTTATTATAACCCACTAAAGCAATTGTAAAAAGCATATCGGTTTCTGCTTTGGTTGATGTTGCCCACTTTGTACTTGAAGTTAACGGAAAAGCAACTTCAGTGTAGGGGTTATCAAAAACATAGGTTTGTTCAATTACTTCAATGGTATCGCTATTATTTCCTGATAAAAAGCCTATTCCTTCTTTCTGCTGCTCATAACCGATACCCATTGAAACATAGCCTGTATTGCTTTTTTCAGCATATACATTCTGATAAAAGGCTAAGGGTCCAAAAGCTTCTAAGCCTTTACTTTTCTCAGTAGCAGTAGTAAAAACGGGATGGTTGTTTATTTCTTCGTAATAAGTAATCTCAAAATTTCCTTTTTGTTGTATGCTCCCCAAATCCCAAAAGCTGTTCGCAGAGGTATTTAGTCCCGGAACAGTTGAAGAATCAACAGGCTGGTAGCGCACTTTTTCTACAAAGGGGAAGTTGGCGTTAGTAATAGTTATTTGTGCAATACTGGAAGTGCTTATTAAGAGCAATAAGACCAAAGAAAAACCAATACAAGTAATTTGTTTTATCATCTGCATATTTACATTAAACACCACCAAAAGTACATTTATATAATCTAATAAGGCAGGTTTTGATACAGGGACTGGCTAAAAAAATTAATTTTCTATGTGGTTGCCACATTTTAAAAAGATTTTTCGAAGGAAACTAATTGCTAAATTTGGCTTTAAGAATGAAAAATAAAGAAGCTTTATCTGCTGCAAAACGAAAAGAATTACTAGATATATTGAAAGACCGCTTTGATAAAAATACACATCGCCATAAAGGTATTGAATGGGCTAATGTGCTTACTAAGCTAGAAGTTAATTCCGATAAACTATGGTCGCTAAATGAAATGGAAAGCACAGGCGGAGAACCGGATGTGGTTGGTTATGACAAAGACTCTGACGAATACATTTTTTATGATTGCTCCATAGAAAGCCCTAAAGGACGCAGAAGTTTGTGCTATGACCGTGAGGCTTGGGAAGCAAGAAAGCAACACAAGCCAAAAAATAATGCTATGGATATGGCGAAAGCTATGGGCATTGAACTATTAACCGAAAAGCAGTATAGAGAACTGCAGCAACTGGGACAGTTTGACACCAAAACATCAAGCTGGGTGGAAACACCTGCCGATATTAGAAAACTGGGCGGTGCTATTTTTTGCGATTGCCGTTACAATACGGTTTTTACCTACCACAACGGAGCAGACTCTTATTATGCAGCCCGAGGATTTAGAGGTGTGCTTAGGGTTTAGTAAAGTAAATCCTTGCTGAAAAGGCTTCTATTATTTATAACCGTAATACACTAAAGTGCAACAAATGTTGCAATTAAACGACTGTAGAATTATCTTCTTAATAAGGGGTACAAGCGAAAACTAATTCTTAAATTTGAGTTACTAACCCCATTTGTAATGGCTGAAAAAAAAGGAAAACTAGTTGAGATAAAAACAAAACCTACTCCTGCAAGTGTAGAGGATTACATTAATACCCTAAGCAGTGAGCAAAAACGCAAAGACAGTTTGGTGCTTATGGAAATGATGAAGAAAGCTACAGGAGAAGAACCCGTGCTGTGGAGTAACTCTATAATAGGTTTTGGCAATAAAAGGTATAAAAGCCCCGCTACAGGTAGAGAGGTAGACTGGCTGTTAATAGGTTTTGCCCCCCGTAAAGCCAACCTGTCTCTACATTTAACGATGGATATTAAACAGTATGCTAAAACATTGGCAAAGTTGGGCAAGCACAAAACAGGTGCAGGCTGCTTGTATATTAACAAACTAGATGATGTTGATGTTAACGTTTTAGAGGAAATAATAACCACCTCATTAAAACATACTACAGACAACTAGTGTTTTAATAAAACTTAATTTTTCTGGCAGCAAAGGCTACCATTTTTAGCAATATAAGCCCGTGTGAGAAGCGTGAAATATTAGTGCTACCATAGGTACGCTCACGGTAACGGATAGGTATTTCTACAATTTTCAGGTTCAGTTTAAAGGCTCCGAAAATCAAATCAAAATCACCAAAAGGGTCAAAGTCGCCAAAAAACTTGCGGTTGGTGCACAGGCGGTCGTAATCGTCTCTAAAAATCACTTTAGTACCGCACAAAGTATCTTTAAACGGGCGTTCTAGCAACCACGTAAACATCATACTGAAAAACTTGTTGCCATACACATTAAGAAACTGCATCGCATTGGCCTCCATTTTGTATACCAAGCGCGAACCGTTTATAAAATCTCCCTTACCGCTGGAGATAGCATCGTAAAATTTAGGTAAATCTTCTGGGGGTACGGTAAGGTCGGCATCCAAAATCATCAATATATCGCAGGTAGCCATTGCAAACCCTTTTTTCACCGCATCGTTTTTGCCTTTGCCGTCTTGCTGCCCGATTTTTATATCGTGAGTATCTTTATACTTTTCTTGTACTTTCTGTATGGCATCCCATGTGTCGTCGGTACTATTGCCCTCAATAAAAATTATTTCGGTATGCTTACCCAGCTTGGGTAAGCGTTTTATGGCATTTTCTATATTCCCGCTCTCGTTTCGGGCAGGAATAACCACACTTACGCTGTAATCCGTATCAAACTCTTCTAACGCAGTAGGTTCAGGGCGGGCAAAGGCGTATTTGCTAATACATAATTGGCGAAACAACGGTAACCGTGCTAATACTTTATTAAAAAACCATGAAATAAGCGGAATATTTACTGGTATTATTTGGCGGTGAGCCATACGGTAGGTATCAAAACCTGCTAAATACAGTAGGTTTTTTATATCAGCATCACTTAGCCAGTTTTGGTTGGGGGTTTTCATTTTTAGCCCTAAACGCTCGGCTAATTTTAGCCAAGGCTCCCACAAGTAGCTATAGTAAGTAACAATAATTTTGGTATTGCGGTGGCACAACTTTTTCAATTGCTCAAATACCGTTTGTATATCATCTAAATAACCAATTACATTAGATATGATAATTACATCAAATTTCTCGTCCAATGTAATATCGTTGGCATCCATTAAGTAAAAATCAACATCGGGGCGATTATTCCTCGCATTTTGAAGCATCGCAGGGCTAAAATCTATACCTGCCTTTTTGCTCCCCTTTAGTTGAGAAATCATTTCCCCATTACCGCAACCTACCTCTATAACACTATAATCATCATGAATAAAATAATCGCAATAACGAGTTATATCATTCCAGTAATACCCGTGTTTTTTTCTCGCCTTTAGTCTTTTATCGGCTATCTTGTCAAAGTATTCTCTCAGTTGGCTCATTGCCTTGTAATTTCTATTGTAACAAACATAGACAGTTGCTTGCTAACGGATAATAAAAGGTTCTCAATGCCTTTTATCATTCCATAGCTAAAATCAGGTGCTAACTGCTTTTTAGATACGCCCCCGCTTAACAAATAGCGCAAAGGGGTATGGTAGCGTATACTTTCTATTTTTAATGACGGAAATTGCTCTTCAAACTGTTTGCGGTCACGCTCAAAAATTATCCAGGGGAGTGCGCCGTTAGCTCCACTCAATGGACCTGTTGCAGGTATTTCCCAAGTACCATTTGGCTCGAAGGGTTCGTGGTGAAAATTGCGGTAAATAAACCTTCCCCAAGCACTGTTTGCAGGCTCATTCATCAAAATTTTTCCACCTTTAGCCAAAGTACGTTCAGCTTCTTTTAAGAATAAAGCAGGCTTGGGTATATGATGCAAAACATCAATCATAAAAATGCCTGCCAAACTTCCGTCTTCAAAAGGCATGTTTTCACCCGGAAAAACATAATCTAAATTGGGAAGCTTCATCACATCACTGGTAAGCATTTGGGGTATTACTTCTTTTACAAAGCCTGCCCCGCTACCCAACTCTACCAACTGCCCTTGAGGTAATTCTTCTATTTTTTGCTTGAAATGGGTATACCACTCCACATAAAGTTGATGTAGGAACTTTTTACTGCGGATAATTTCCCCGTGCGTAACGGTACGCTGCGGGTTGTCTAAGCTGTATTGTTCTACTTGTTTTAAGTTAAGAATGCCCATTTTTTTAGCAAGACCGCAAATGTAAGGGTTTTTGAGGTTGTATGCTGTTTTATAGCTTAGCTTTCAATACTATAAATGGCTTATACTTGCACATGCCCTTTTTTGAGCAGCATTTTAAAGCTTTGGTTTGGATTTTTTGCGGGGTATTTGCTTTGCAAATGTGGTTATGTAGTGGTACACTAGCCCCCTATGCGGCAACCTTGCACAACCCACACCTGATAAACGACCAAGGGGATTATATACCTTTAGAAAAAGACACAAACTACAATGAACTGGGCTGCTACTATATTGCCAACTACGACCACAAACACTATATAGCCAACTACAGGCTTATTGATAACAAGCCTAAAGAGCAGTGGAACTGGGCTTTTTTATTGCGCCGACCGTTGCTATACATAATTAGCTACCCGTTTATGAAAATGTTTGGTTTTTTGGGGGGTGGTTTTGTAATGGCATTACTTATTAATATTGCTGTTTTAGTATGGTTTGCCCGCTGGGTGAAACAAAAGTGGGGGGCTACTGCAGCCATAGTGGGTTTAATTTCGCTTAGTGCTTACCCTGCAACTATGTATTGGAGTGGTATGCCCTATCCGCATATACTTATTACCGCCTGTGTTTTGGTGCTAACCATTTTGCTGTATAAAGTATATGAAACCGATAATTTAAAAACTATTGCCCTATGCTCATTGGGAGCAGGTATCAGCTTTTTGGCTTACGACACTTATATTTTCTTTTTCCCCGCTTTCGGGCTGTTGCTATTATTTCAAAAAAAGTGGAAGGCTATACCTATTTCCGTATTCTTTTTAGCCTTACCCTTGGGGTTATGGTTGTGGTTTTTAAATGGTAAAACGCTACCCAACGCTAGCGGCAACACTGATATTTATGGAAACATTATCACAGCTTATTTAAATGCCACTACCCAACAGTTGTGGGAGAACTTAAAAAACATCCCTTCTGTTTTGTACCATAATTTTTCCAATGCCGCTTATTTTTATTTAGCTGTATTTTTTGTTGCTGTGATACTTGTTGGCAAGCTTACCAAAAGCCTGAAACTTGCTTTACCCTTTTGGGTAATTACCATAGCTATGCTAGCAGTATTTGTGTTTAATAACATGGCTCCTCACTATGAGGGCTGGCAAATGCGCGGTAATTGGATTTCGAGAATCTATCAGCCGGTAATAATATTGTGTTTACTACCTGCCTTTGAAGTATTGAAAAACTGGGAACTGAGAGGCAAAAGACGTTACATACAGCTACTGGTAGTTGCAACAGCCATCGTTTTTATTTTTAATACACAAATTAATATTTCACCAGCTTTTGGCAGTTATAGTCAAACATATCACCACTATAATTTCTACTTCCATTCTATGCCCGAAACTATGGGTGAAAATCTAGAAAAACACGGTAGAAGACCCCTTTGGATATGCCCTTGAGGTAAGTTCCATTGCGTCATTGCAAGTAGGTACTTTAATATACTTTTAGCTTATTTTTAAATTATTTGTGTAGCAATCTGTTTGCTTTTAATAATGAAGATTGCTTCGTAAAACCTCGCAATGACGAAAGCTGCTACTCAATAAAATATTGGTAGTCTTTGAAAATATGGCGGAAAATATAGTCTTGCACGGTAATTAATTCGGGGTTCCCCCCAATCAAAGCAAAATAGTTATCAGTATCGTATACCAATAAGTTTCCGTCTTTATCGTAAATAGATTTTGTATCGGAAGTAACGGGTTTGTAATACACACTAAGTTTTGCCGTGCTGCCATCGGTTCTTTTGATATTAATAACACATTTGGGGGTAGCTTCTTCCCTTAATGAGTCTATATAATTTTGCGAGTAACCGCTTAAATAGGTTTCAAAAGTAACTTTGGCAAACTGAGCCACATAAGGTTTTACTTTAGCCTGATTGGTTTTTGGGGCGGGTACACCTTTTTGGCTTACCGTAAAGGTATTTCCCTGTTCACGAGTTATTTCAAAAGATTTTTCGGCACTATCTGGATAATTAACTGCTACAGCGGCAAACTTATCTAAAGGGGTATCAAAAATAGCTTTGTCGCGCCACTCAGAAGGTTTGATGCTGTACCGTGATGACAAGTAGCCTCTAAAACCCGGAATATGCACCACAAAAGGGATTGTAGAGCCTTCTATATACATAAAGGTCCCTGTTTCATCAGCAGTAGTTCCTCCAACATAGTAGGTAATGGTTTTTTCGCCGTTTTGAAATACCTCCACTTTTTTTCCGTTGGTTGCCAAGCTGGCCACAACTTGTTTTTGTGCTGCCTGCCCTACAGGGTTTTTAGCTTCAATTTTTCGCATGGTTTTCAGCAAACGCTCTATTTTATCGGGAGCTGCTTTGAAAGAGTTATTTACCGTCCAAACATTGTCATCTTGCTTACGCAACAAAATATACTCTCCGCTTCGGTTTGCTATAAAAATGCTATCTATGGTCTCCACATTTTTTACAGCAAAGTCTTTTTTCTCTGTAAGGTTTTGTTTCCCTGCTTTATTAATTAAGGGTAAAGCTATTATGGCTATAACCAATAATATGGATAGAACTATTAAGCTTCTTTTAACTTTTACGTTGAGTTTAAAATTCAGAAAATTCATGGGGTGCAAAGTTAGTAAACAGAACGTTAACCAGTGGTTGAAGGTTTGAATAGTTTTTTGTTTGGTGCTTGCAACCCAAATACTCGATTACCCTTCTTTATAGAAATGGCTAATAATGAAATTATAGCGTTTGCTGCATCACTGCCGTACGCTTCTAAAGGCAGTATAAACAACAAACTAACATACCAAATAGGGAAAAAACCTTTTATTTTTTTTGATGAAGAAAAAAGTGCCATAGCTATTAGGGTAACCGACAATAAACTTAATTCTCTTTTAAATAAAGCAGGTTTTTTTGATACGGAAATGGGGACCAAAAAACCGAGTTGGGTAGGTATTGACCTCACAAAAATTATTGACAGTAAAGACATTAAAGAGTTGGTTATAGACAGTTTTCACCTAATGGCAAATAAAAAAGCTTTGGAAGCTCTTTACACTGAATTCCCCCTGTAATTTACTTTACATATTTTCTTCTACGGATAAAACCGTTTATCAAACCGAAAAGGATAATAGCTACTACCGGAGCTACCATATTTAATGTTTTCCAATAGGTTTCCTCTGCTTTTACTTTCACTTTGTTTAGAGGACGTATTTCAAACTCTTTGGTGCGAACTTCAATCAATCCGTTTTCATCAAGCATATAGTCTAAACAGTTTACAAAAAACTTCTTATTGTCGAACATGCGTTTGGTATGACGGTCGAAACCCAGTGGGAAAATTTCTCCGCGTCCGCTAATGGTATTACGAATCACATCCCCATCGCCAATAACTATCATACTGGTTTTGGGGCTTCTCTCTCTAAAATTTATCGTTTGCTCTGCATCGCGCCTTCTGTTTTTAAATACGGATGTGAAGTTTCCTTCAAGTAACACTGCCAATGGCTGCTCGGGCTTGTTTAATAGTTTTGGAGGTATAGGCTTTGCTACAATATCAAACGATATCTCAACAGGGTTGTTTACCGGACGTGAGTATAACGACGAGGTAAGCAATACTTTTTTCTTTATTCCCCCTTTACCCACTGTATCTATGCTACTGGCAAAACGAAATAAAATAGGGTTAAGGTTTTTAACTATGGGGTGCTGGCTTTTAGCCACCACCTTTGGGTCGTATATCCAAGGGTATATCCTTCCCGAACCGTCTAAACGTAAGCCATTACACTCAGCATCTTGTATTAAATTGGGGTTTACACGTACACCATACTCAAACAGCATATCATTTAGGTTCAAATCATAATCTCCCGTCACAATAGTGCGGTATTTGGCTATACTGTCTAAACTGGCAATTAATGGGTCTATCAGCCAAACTATTTTGCCACCGTTCATTACATATTGGTCTATGTAAAACTTCTCCTGCTCGCTAAACCTGTCTCGCGGGCGGGCAATAACCACTGCATCAAAACTGTTAAGCTTCCTGGTAAGCGTATCAATTAGCCATTTGCCGGCATCTTCGGGAGCTATGGAATCTAAACCACCTGCAAATTGTTTTATAAAATCAGGGTTTGCAGTATCCATCCACATATCAAAACGCTCTAATCGATAGCTTTTGCTCAGCTCATTGGCAATATCAGCCGTTTCTTTTTCATCTAACTCGCCATGCCCAGTGAAAAAAGCCACTTTTTTTCGTCCACCATCTACTACTTTGCGAATAGTTGCTGCAATTTCATATTCAAGTGCTTCTATAGATTTATTTAATACTACTTGTGCCGGTTGTCCAAATTGTTGCTTAAGCAAGCTTAGCGGGTATTGTTGTGATGTTTTATAGTAGAAGTGCGCCCCGGGTACAATTACTTTTCTGGTGCTTTGGTCATCAGCGTCATCAAAAATTTCAGTAGGTTGCAGACCCTCTTGTTGCAATTGTTGTATTATTTCTGCCTTATCTTTTTTTGTTTTTCCTTCCAAGGGGTCAACAAACTCATACTCAATCATCCCGTCAGAGGCAATCCGAAACTCATCCAACATTTCTTTGGTAGAGCGGCGTAAACGGTCAAAATCAGGGTTTAAATCACCATCTAAATACACCCGCACAAAAAGTATATCGTCAAGTTTTTGAGAAAGTTCTTTGCTGGCATCACTCAGGCTGTAGCGTTTTTCTTTGGTAAAATCTATACGCGTAAAAACCTTTGAAGCAATAATATTCAGTACCACTAAAAGGGCAAGGGCAACAATCAATTCTGATACTGCCTGATATTTTTGGTTGCGTTTTTTGTTTTCTTCTTTCTTGCTCATATTCTCTTTTCTTACCACTTGCGGCTTCCAAAAACAGTTTTTGTTAATAAAAGAAAAAGTGTGATTGCACTTATAAAATAGGCAGCATCTCTTGTATCTAAAACACCACGGCTAATGCTTTCGTAATGGTAGTTTATGCCTAACCATTGTATCCAGTAGCTCACACTTCGCAAAGCATCCAATTGCCCTAAATAATCAAAGGCAATGTAGAAAATGAAGCATAAAAACATAGATACTATAAACGAAACAATCTGGTTATCGGTAATAACAGAAGCAAATATGCCAATGGCCACAAACACACTACCCAGCATCAACAAACCCAAATAAGAACCCCACATAGCACCTGTATCAATATTTCCTTGAGGGTAACCCAGTTGATGAACTGTATAGTAATATAACAATGTTGGAACCAGTGAAAACAGTACTAATACAACTCCTGCAAAATATTTCCCTAATATGATTGACATATCACTTACCGGAGCAGTAGTAAGGGTTTCTATAGTTCCCGCTTTTTTCTCTTCAGAAAAGCTACGCATGGTTATGGCTGATATTAAGAATATAAACACCCAAGGCCCCATGAAAAACAGGGTATCTATATTGGCATAGCCACCATCAAGTACATTGGTATCTTTAAACACCCACATAAACAAGCCAATGGCAAGCAAAAACACACCAATGGCTATGTAGGCTATAAGCGAGCTTAAAAAGCTTCGGATTTCTTTAGCAAAAACAGTTAACATAATTCGCTTGCGAATTTATCAAATATCAGTCAGCATTTAACGTATGTAACGTTAGTTTAGGTATAGGGTTGTAAAACTCAGCCATAATTGTATGTGGTTCAATACATTCTTAGCTTCTTCACTTCATTTTGAAAGGGGGGAATACTGTAAATTAAACCAAGAATGTATTCGGATTAAGTTAGAAAAACCCTCCCAAATTTATTATCAACTGAATTATATATACTCGCCCTCCCTTAATTAAGGGAGGGAAATTTGAGAATACTTTGATTAGTTTTTTATTTTAGGAGGGTATAAAACTACCTTCATCTTAATTTTACCTTACAATTCCATCAAATTCCTTTACTTGCGTTTATGAAAAGAATTGTTGCCATAGCAATAACAATAGGTTTAAGTCTTTCAGCATTTAGCCAAAACTATATACGCAAAGTAAGCCGTAGTAATAACGACCCTGAAGAAGTTACCATTTACATTAACCCAAAAAACCCACAACAAATGGTAGCAGGTAGTAATATAACCAATGTATATGTGAGTGAAGATGGCGGGCAAACGTGGGACGAAAGCACCCTAAGGTCTAAAAAATATGGTGTATATGGCGATCCTGTGGTTTTTGCCAATGATAGCGGACACTTTTACTTTTGCCATCTTTCGCAAACCAAGCCGCCTTTAGATGCAAGCTATAGCTGGCTGGAGTACATAGTGGTGCAAAAAAGTACCGATGGCGGCAAAACCTGGAATGAAGGTGCAGGTTTAGGTTATGTGAAAGGCAAGGTGCAGGACAAAGAATGGATAAGTGGTGATTTTAGCAAAAGCAGCCCGCACAAAGGTAATTTATATGTTAGCTGGACTGAGTTTGATAAATACGGAAGTAGAAGCTCTAATGATTTTTCACGGATAAAATTTTCTCGCTCTACCAATGGCGGAAATACTTTTGAAGAAAGCATAGTTATATCAGACACTGTTGGGGATTGTGTTGATGGCGACCATACCCTAGAAGGGGCAACATCAGCAGTATTGCCTAATGGTGATGTGCTGGTTGCTTGGGCGGGGCACGGTAATATTTATTTAGACAAAAGCACCGACGGAGGTAAAACCTTTGGCAAAGACCGAATTATTGCTGCACAACCCGGTAGCTGGGATATTCCCGTTGCTGAAATTATGCGTACTAATGGGATGCCCTTCTTAGTAGCTGATAACAGCGGGGGAAAACACAACGGCAACCTTTACCTACAATTTGGTGATGATGCAAACGGTGATGCTGATATTTTCATTCTAAAGTCTACTGATGGAGGTAAAACTTGGAGTAAAAAAATAAGAATTAACAATGATGAGGTTGGAAACGGTAAAGACCAGTTTTTGGGGCACATAGCTGTTGACCAAACCAACGGGGATATTTATGTGGTGTACTACAGCCGACAAAACTCTGAAAATAATTTATTTATAGATACTTACGTAGCATTTTCAACTGATGGGGGTGAAACTTTTACCCGCAGACGCATTACTAACGAACCTTTTGCGGCTCCCGGAAAAGAAGTTTTTTTTGGTGATTATAACGGTATAGCAGCTTACAAGGGTATTGTTCGCCCAATTTGGACGGATGTAACTAACGGCGAGCTGACTGTGAAAACAGCTATTTTGGATAAAGAAATGCTGCAAAACCAAACCTTTGATGAGAAAGTAGATTATATAGGAGTGAAAAAGAAGGTTGATGAAGAAGATTTAGTGATTCATCTTCGCTTGAAAAATGAAGGCACTTTTATTTTAAAGATTTTAGATGCCACAGGAAGAAAAACCTTTTATAGCGAAACAGTTGCTAAAAATAAAAAGCACGAATTGGAAATTAAGCACGAAAATACAGCTTTACCACCGGGCAAATACAAAATTCAGGTAAGAATGAAAAGCAAAACCTTTGAAGAATCTTTTGAGGTGAAATAAGCGTTTTTATACTCCTAAATTTTATCCAGTATATCAGCTAGTTTTCTGTCTTTATCGGTAATGGTATTTCCTGCATCGTGGGTGGTGAGTTTCACTTCTACTTTATTATATACATTACTCCACTCAGGATGATGGTTTAGTTTTTCTATAGCAAAGGCAGCCTTTACCATCCATGCCATAGCCTCGGCAAAGTCAGTAAACTCAAACGTTTTGCAAAGCTTATTATCTTGTTCTTTCCAATTCATGCTGAAAGTTAAGTATTCCTTATGGTTTTGTCATGCTTATGTCAATACTTTGTCAGTGCTTTGTCAATATTCAAAATCCTTAATATAACTCCCGCATAAAAATTCTAATCTTGTTGTGTTGCTTTATTGCAATACCAAAATTTAGAAACTATATCTACCCAAAAGCCCTTAGTCATTTATGGCAAAAGGCATTATAGTTAGTAAACAGCCGCATTGCGGCTGTTTGCGTTTATATTTGCCCCAATGGGGATACAATACTTCAAAAACGTTAGTGAAATAATACAGCCTCTTTTTGATGATGAAATAATTGAAAACTCATCGCTTCTCACCCCCTCACCTTTTCAAAGTTTGTTATTGCCAAAAAGCAATATTGCTTTTCATATCGTTTCGTTAAATATTCCCTTTTTAAGTGTATTAGAAAGTACTTTTTTTTATGATTGGGCAAATCATGCTGAAAAACAAGGGATGCAACCCATACATATTTGGGAGGACCGTTGGCTAAGCCAACAAGATATTATACACTCACAATTATCATCTTTAGCTAAGAAAACCAAGGTGGTTTTTGCCCGAAATACTTATGCCAAGCGTATTAGCCAACCCATGGCAAATGATTTTTTAAACCAACACCATTTAGGCGGCTCGCCCATTGCCCGATATAAATACGGGTTGTTTCATAAAAAAAGTAAAGAATTGCTTGGGGTAGCTACTTTTAGTGCCCCAAGAAAGTTTATACGCGGAAAAGAAACTTACCGCTCTTATGAGTTGGTTCGCTATGGCAGCCAACTTAATACAACTATTACAGGTGGTTTAAGCAAGCTTCTCAAAACATTTATAAAAGAAGTACAGCCTGATGATATTATGACTTATGCTGACCGTGATTGGTGGACAGGTAAAAGCTATTCTCCATTAGGCTTCAAAATGGTAGAAGTTAAGCCTCCGCTTCAGTTTTGGGTAAAACCAACAGAGAACAAGCGGTATACTACCCCCCAGCTTAGCAGACTGTTAAAAGATAGATTGGATGCCAAAGCAAATAAGCAGGTTCAATTTGCAAACTTAGGCTACATCAGCATACATAATTCGGGTAGTAGAAAGTTTCTTTATACTCTAAAGTAATTTATTTACCGTTTGCTGACTGAAACCTACCACTCACTGGCAAATTATAATTATTGCAATCAACCCCCTCACAATTAAATAATTAAAAGCGTTACTTTAGTATAAATGCATCATTAAAATGGCTTCATTACTATTGCAACGCACTTCTAAATATATATTAACTGTTTTTGCTACATTAGTTTTAACAGTTGGTATTCCTTCGTGTATTGGTTCTTGTCCTGAAATAGAAGAATATTTTGACATTACCCGAATTGATATAAATAACTACAGAATTGTTAGTACTGTTGAGGATGAAATTCTTACCCAAGACAATGTAGATTTTGAGGATTATTTTATTAAATGTGATTTTACGGTTGAATATTACTCGTATTACACACCTAAAACTTCTCTTATGAATACCGCATTTGCGTTGAGTTGCCCTTCATTGGGAGAGTCAGGTTCTTTGGAAGGAATGGATACCATTTTGGTAATTGCTAAAACAGACTATGACAATACTTTTTCAGCAGGAGATACCTTATCATCCATTGTAAATATTAATACTCATACTTATAGCAGAAAACGCTTTGAACCCCTTTCGCAATTTATCACTGAAAACAAAAGTAAAATTTGGTATCAGCACGGTTTTGATATCCAGCTTAATAGAAAACCAACTAATCTAAATACTTCACATAGTTTTGATGTAATTATCAAGCTTGGAAACGGAGAAGAATATAGTTCTACTACACCCAAAGTATATTTCAGGTAACTGTATTTACAAAACGTCTTACATTCGTATTAACTAATATGAATGCAAGCAAAAAAACATCAAACGTAGTTTTAATACTGGCTAACCTTGTTCCGTTGGCAGGGGTGTTGTTTTTAGGCTGGGACGGCAAGGGCATTATTGTGGTTTATATTTTAGAAACCGTGATGATAGGCATTTTAAACGCCCTAAAAATGCTTACCATTTACTTTATTAACGGCACTGAAAATGAGCCTAAAGAAAATCCTAAAACCCAAGGTGTTTCAGGTTTGGCTCTTATCCCGTTTTTTTTATTCCATTATAACTTTTTCATTTTCGTTCAGTCTGTTCTGTTTTTTGCTTTTTCATCTATGTGGGAACCTATGGGCAAAGGCCCTGAGCCTTTTAATGTTATTGCCAATTTTGCTTTGTATATAAACCAAGAAACCGCTTGGGCTTTGGGCAGCTTGTTGATAGCTAACCTCACATATTTGATTAATGATTTTATACTAAATGACAGGTATAAAACACAAACCATGGCTGGTTTAATGTTCGCCCCTTACAAACGTATTTTTTTGCAACAGTTTTTAGTGATTTTGGGAGGCTTTGTTTTTATACTTACGGGAGGTATAGGTGTAGTAATGGGCATATTTGTACTGCTAAAAACAGGAGCCGATTATATAAGCGCCAATTATGGCAGGAACCCAAAAGTAAAAAGCTGGATTGAGCAGAATATAATGAAAGATAAAGACGGCAAACCGCTTAGCGAGGATGACCGAGAGGCTATGGAAAAGTTCTTAAAAAGCTAGTGGTTTACTTAGCTATTACTAAATATTTATTCTTCTTCCCTTTTTGTACCAGTAGGTAGCTGTTTTGTAATAAGTCGCCGGCGCTTACAGTAGCCTCAGTATCCGTAACTTTTTTCATGTTTAAGCTTACTCCGCCGCCCTTTATCATTTTGCGGGCTTCGCCACGAGAAGGGAATATTCCCAGTTTATCAGCCATTAGCTCCACTACCTGAATATTAGCTTCAATATCTGTTTTTGGTAAAGTATATTTAAGGTTATCCTCAACCATATCCAGCAATATATCTTCGCTTAGGGTAGTAAGCTTTTCTCCTAAGTCTTTACTAAAAAGTAACTCTGTAGTTTTTATCGCATCATTATACCCCTCTTCTCCATGTACCCGCGTGGTTATATCTTTTGCCAATGCCTTTTGCAGTGTTCGCAAGTGTGGTTCAGGTTTATGGGCTTCAATAAGTGCGTCTATTTCTTCTTCGGGTAATAGGGTAAATACCTTAATATAATTTTCAGCATCAGCATCACTAGTGTTTAGCCAAAATTGGTAAAACTTATACGGACTGGTTTTCTTCGGGTCAAGCCATACATTTCCGCTTTCGCTTTTACCAAATTTAGAACCATCGGCTTTTTTTACTAACGGGGCTACCAATGCAAAGGCTTCACCGCCATCCATTCGGCGTATAAGTTCTGTTCCTGTGGTAATATTCCCCCACTGGTCGCTACCCCCCATTTGCAGCTTCACATTATTGTTTTTGTGCAAGTGGTAAAAATCGTACCCTTGTATTAGTTGGTATGAAAACTCTGTAAAAGACATCCCGTTTTCTAAACGGTTTTTTACTGAGTCTTTTGCCATCATATAGTTAACCGTTATATGTTTTCCTGCATCACGAATAAACCCTAAAAAACTAAAGTCTTTAAACCAGTCGTAGTTATTTACTATCTCAGCAGCATTCTCACCGCTATCAAAATTTAAAAATTGCTGTAATTGCTTTTTTATACACTCCAGGTTGTGGTTCAGGGTATCAATATCCAATAAATTACGTTCGGCGCTTTTGCCTGAAGGGTCTCCAACCATACCTGTAGCACCACCAACCAAAGCAATGGGTTTATGCCCCGCACGTTGCAAGTGAACCAACAGCATTATGGGCACCATATTGCCTATATGCAATGAGTCTGCCGTAGGGTCAAACCCAACATAACCCACTGTCATTTCTTTATTCAGTTGCTCTTCGGTTCCGGGCATTATATCCTGCAAAAGCCCTCTCCAGCGTAATTCTTCTACCAAACTGTTCATTAGTATGCTCTAAATCTATTCTTCAAAAAACTGATTGCCTTCTTTATCAATATATCCTGCAAATTTACCGCGTCTGTATACCTTAGCAAGTCCATTTTCAAATAAAATTGCATTATCGTATTGGGGTTTTGCTATGACATTTCCTTTAGTATCAATTACTCCCCATTTATTCAACTCATCAACAAATGAAGCGCGTTCTTCCACAAAATCGGTTAGCATTATGTATTTAAACGGCACTAGCGTATCTCCTTTAGCATTAATTGCTCCCCAATTGCTATTCCCCCTCACCCTTGCAACACCACCACTAAATGTTGATGCCGCACTGTATTTTGGCGGAATTATTTGCTCGCCCTTTGAGTTGATATATCCCCATTTTCCACTGTGCTGTACTGCTGCCAAGCCCTCGCTAAACTCTTTAGCATCAGTATAACTATACAACACCTGTTGTTTCCCTTTTTTGTCAATATACCCGTAGCGGTATGCCCCAAATTTATCATTACTCACAGCAGACAAACCTTCGCTAAACGGTGTGGCTGTTGAGTATATAAACGGAATTACTTCCTGCCCCTGTTTATTTAGTGCACCATATTTTCCGTCGCGTTGGGCTATTGCCAAACCTTCACTATAAGGTAGTATTTCAGTATAAATACTATCACTAATAGTTTTCCCGTTTAAGTCAATTACCCGCCAATATCCTCTGAGTTTCACTATTGCCAGCCCATTTTCAAAGTTGTTTACATAGTTAAACTTCAAAGGGGTTATATAGTTGCCGTTAACATCTATATATCCAAATAGCTCTGCTTTGCGGGCATAAGCACGCCCATTAATTACTTTGCCTATTAAGCCAAAAGTGGGCAATACGGTTACTTTACCCTGCTTGTTTAAAATACCAACCCAACGCTCTTTTAAAAATCCTGCATACCCTTCACTAAAATCGTCTACTGCATCATATTCAAAGGCGATTTTTGTTTTGCCTTTAGCGTTGATAAAGCCCCATTTCCCATTCTTTTTAGCTGCAGCCAAGCCTTCTGAAAAGGGATGAACTGCTTCAAACCAAGGCGCTATTTTTATGTTTTTATCTTTATCAGAAAAGCCCCAGAGATTTTCTTTCCTATATGGAATTAATGTAGTTTGGTTTTGAGCCGATAAAGAGAATGATATACAAAGCAGTAACAATAAGGCTAAACTCCTTATACCGCTTTTAGACTTTGAAAGCATGTTGTATTAACTAATTTTTTTAGGTGCTTCCATAACCGTACCGCAATTGCTGCAAGTACAGTTTTCTTTGTTTCCATAAAAACGCTCAAAAACAGGAGGTAATTGTTTCACTATATCGTATACATACTCGTATTCTTCATATAGTTTATTACCGCAATTTTCGCAATACCACAAAAATCCGTCAAGTTCTTCTTTTTTGCGTTCACGCTCTATTACCAAGCCTACCGTATTTTCTCCACGCTGTGGGCTATGAGGTGTGCGGGGAGGTAACAGAAAAACCTCACCTTCTTTTATATGAATATCACGAGGTTTATCTTCATCAATAATTTTTAAAACTATATCCCCTTCCAATTGATAAAAAAATTCTTCTCCTTCATTGTAGTGATAGTCTTTACGGCTATTAGGACCACCCACCACCATTACTATAAATTCAGCATCTTTCCATACTTGTATATTGCCTACCGGGGGCTTTAATAAATGGCGGTTATCGTCTATCCATTTTTTAAAATTAAAAGGTGCTGCTATTGCCATAGTGGTATTGTTTTAGGGCAAATTTCAATTTTTAAGTGTTAAAAACAAAGAGGTAAACTAGTTCTATACCAACTTGCCTATTACTTCCACACGCTCAAAAACAGCTTCGGTATGTGGTGCGTCTTTCAGTTCGTGTGTAAGGTCTTGCCCAGCCCAATGTTCATAGTGTTTACCATTGCGCCATAGGCGGCTATTAGTAACATCGTATACTAAACCTTTATATGCCACCCATATTTCATCACGGTCTTGTCCGTTTCGTAAAGCCAGTTGCGAGCGTGAATATGCTATCAAATCTCTGTCCATAAAGCGTTTTGCTTTTTCATTTTTGTGTAAAATCTCTTTTTTTAGGGTGCTAAACTGTTAAGTTTTATGAAACTTTGTAAAAGAAACACTTTTTTTTAAAAATTGAAGCTTAGAACTACGTTTTACATTATTCTTGTTTTTACTATGGCTGCCTTTGCTTGGTGGACATACTCTTTAGTAAACCTAAGTTTTGAGGTTCATGTTGATGATAATGATAAACTAGGCTACCAAGTACATAAAGCAACCCGCACAGTATTACAAAATTCTAAGTTTAAAACTGCTCTTAAAGAAGGTGAGGATCCGGGGTTTCCTGAGTTTAAAGTAGGCAGGCATATTATATATTTTGATACCACCGAAATGCGTAAGCTTTTAAAGGAGAAACACCCTTATACTACTTTGGTTATTGAAGGGCAAAATGTTTCAGTTATCCCTGCTGATGATATTGTAAAAAAATTAGAGGGCGATAAAAACCGCAAAGTGCGGATGTATTTAATTGAAGGGGTTGTTTTTTTATTACTGTTAATGTTTGGGTTTAGCTGGCTGTATAACCGCTTAAATGCCATTATTCGTTTAAACCAGCAAAAGAGTAACTTTTTGTTGGCGGTAACTCATGAGTTGAAAACACCTATGGCATCGGTAAAGCTGTTTTTACAAACCATACAACGGCGCGAGCTTTCTCGCGAACAAATGAACCCCATGATTGACAATTGTATTGAAGATGTGAACCGCTTGAATGATTTGGCTGAAAATATGCTTTTGGCCACTCGTATTGAGGGCAAAAGCTACCAATACAATTTTACCGATGTTGATTTAAGCACTTTAATAAGTGGTATAAGTGAGAATTATATAAAGAAATACAGTGCAAATTATACTCTTGAAGAAAGTGTTGCTGATGGTGTTGAAATAAGTGCTGATGTATTTTCTTTAACTTTGGCTATTAATAATCTTATTGAGAATGCTCTGAAATATTCTCCGAAACAATCAACCATAAAAATTACTCTTAAAAAAGAGGAAGAAAAGGCAATTCTGCTAATTGCTGATGAAGGAGATGGGATACCCAAAGATGAACGTACTAATATATTTACCAAATTTTATAGGGTGGGTAATGAAAGTACAAGAACTACAAAGGGAACAGGATTGGGGTTATATATTGTGAAGGAGATTGTAGACCACCACAAAGCAAGTATTGAGATATTAGATAATACTCCTAAAGGGAGCATATTTAAAATAGTATTTAAAACATTATAAAACAGCTACGATTATGAAAGACAAAATTTTGTTGGTTGAGGACGAGTTGTCGCTGGCACATAACCTAAAACTAAACCTAGAACTAGAGGGCTACTCTGTAAGTACTGTAGGAGACGGTTCTGCCGCTATTAAAACATTTGGTGAAGAAAAGTTTGAGTTGGTAATATTGGATATTATGATACCCAATATTGACGGGATTACCGTTTGTGAAAATATCCGCTTAAAGGATAGTGAAACACCCATACTCTTTCTTTCGGCAAAAAACACTGAAGAAGACCGTGTAACTGGGCTGAAAAAGGGAGGCGATGACTATTTGGTTAAACCTTTTAATTTGGAAGAGTTAATTCTTAGGGTAAACAAACTTATTTCAAGAAACAAAGCTCATGCAGGCGAAACTAAACAAGGTTTTAACGAGTACTCTTTTGGAGAGAATTATGCCAATTTTATCAGCTATGATGCAAAAGGTGTAAAAGGAGATTTTAAGCTCACCAAAAAAGAAGCCTTATTGCTAAAGCTTTTAATTGAGAACAAAGATGAGGTTGTGAGCCGTGAAAAAATATTTCAAACGGTGTGGGGATATAGTGTTTACCCTTCAACTAGAACTATTGACAATTTTGTATTGGCTTTTAGGAAGTATTTTGAAGAAGACCCTAAAAACCCAAAACATTTTCACTCGCTTAGAGGTGTAGGATACAAGTTTGTTGCATAAATAAAGCCGTATCTCCCGACACAGCTTTATTGGCATATGAAAACTACCTTTACAGGTAATTTCTTTCTACTCTACGCTCTTATTGTGCGTTCATATCCCAGTGTGCATTTCCACCGGTAAACGGGCTTTTAAAATCAACTTCCATCCTTTTAGAAGTAAGCTTTTTCACAGTCCACGTTGTTTTTATTTGAGAGTTGTCTTTATCTAAAAGTACCTTGGTATCATTATCCGTAAACTCCCATTTTCCCACAAAGCCGGTACTGATAAGTGTGTATGAACCATCTGCCCTTATATCAAGCTCCAACCCTTTAGAACTATTATCGGGGCTACCGTTATGTGTTGCATCCGCTACTTTCCATTTTCTCGCAATACTATCTACATAGTTTGGCGTTGGATTGTTTCCACCTCCTGTGTTATTATTAGCAGGTGGTGTGTCTTCACTTTTACTACACGCAGCAGCTAATACCACAAAAAAGGCAACAATTGTTACTTGCTTTAGATTTCTCATTGTTTTCATATTTTTACATAGTTTGTTCTCTAAAGAGTATCAATAATAGTGGCTGGTTGCAGCGTTTAAAGTTTGTTTATACCAATATTATAATCGCGTATACAAATCGACAGTTTTTAACTACATATATAAAAAACGAGGCTCGAGAATTTAATTCTCGAGCCTCGTTTTAAGTAGTAAAATGTGTGTTTAATTTATCCAGCTTAAGAAAGCAGCTTTATCCATATAGCCTGCCTTCTTCATCAACTCACCCTTTTCATCTAAAATTAAAAAAGTAGGAGTACCTTGTACATCGTACTTTTCTTTAATTTTTTTTCCTTCTTCCGACTCTATGTCAACAATAGCGGTAGACATATTGTTTGCCAATTGGTCTGTTACTTCTTTATCGCTCAACACCTCTTTTTTAAATTTTTTGCAAGACTTGCAGTATGTGGCATGCACCTCTACAAATACTCTTTGGTTAGCTTCACCCGCTTTGGCTATTGCCGCCTCAACAGTAGTTTCTTCGAGGTTTACCGTGGTTGTTTTAACGGGTTCGCGACTGCATGCAGCAAACATTAATACCATTAATGCTAAAGTAATTACGCTTCTCATTTTGTGTTTTTATTTAGTTATTAGTTTCATTTATTTTACAATATCGCACTCTCTTAAAAGTGCATTATCATATAGCTCAAGCAAATCGTCGTATCCGTTACCTTGTGTAATGGCTCCTTTTACTTTTACTATATCCCCCTCTTTAATTCCATCAACATTTTTATTCGTTTCGGCAGTAAATGTGCAGCTAACCCCAACCTTTGCATCTTCCTGTTTCAACAGCACTACTTTTTGCTGGTTTTGGTCTTCTGTAATGCTATGCACTCTGCCTTCTACTATCAATATTTTAGAGTCTCCGTCATTGCTTAAATATTTCTGGTTTGCAGCTTCTTTATTAGCAGTAAACTCCGCCAGTAATTCAGTCGCTTTTAATTTTGCAAAAGCATCTGATGCTTGCACATCTCTGTGGGGCATATAATATAAATACAATGCATAGCTTCCACCACCTACTACAGCAAGTGCTATTATGGTAAGTAGTATACGCTTTAAACTTTTGCTCATGCCTTTTTCCTTTTGATTATGCCACAAATATTATACTAAAAAAAGGGGGGCATTGTCGGCTAGCCGACAAATACTTGTTTTTATCTTTCACAACTTTGTAACTGAAAATTACTTTTAAAGTATACTGATATGAAAAGAATAGCATTATTTGTTTTTGCTGTATTGTTTGCAGCCTCATTGACCCAGGCTCAAAAATTAATAACCCGTACAGGACATGCTAAAATATATTCTCATACTGTTGCTGAGGATATAGAAGCCAATAATTATAGTGTGAGCGGAACTATTGACAAAACATCAGGAGATGTTGTAGTTTCTGTTCCCGTGCAAAGCTTTGAGTTTGAAAAGGCTCTTATGAAAAAGCATTTTAATAACAAAAACTTTATGCGCTCTAAAAAGTATCCTAAAATTACTTTTAAAGGCAAAATCACCAATCTAAGTGCTGTAAATTTTGCTAAAGATGGTACATATAAAGCTAATGTTAGTGGAGACTTAACTATTAGGGCTGTAACAAAAAAGATTACTGAAAAAGCTACAGTTACAGTAAAAGGCGGTAAAGTTTCAGTTGATATGAAGTTTACAGTTAAAAATATAAGCTCGTATGGTGTGGGCAAACCCAGCGGTAAAAAGAAAAACAATGTAGCTGAAGATATTGAGGTAACCTATAAAGCCTCTTATGATGCTAAGTAATAGCTAATTACATTTCATAGGCTCACTTAACCCTGCTATTTGACACAATAGCGGGGTTTTTTATGTTAATGAAGCTGTATTTAGAGCATGAACTTTAAGCTCTTTTCCGTCATACTCAATTAAATTTTTTTCTCTCAACTTATTTAGTACACCGGTAACCGTTTGCCTTGAAGTGGCAGTGAGTTTTGCAATATCGTTGTGCGTTAAAAAATTCTTCACTTTGTACCCGCTGTTTTCTTTTTTGCCAAACTCTTTTACAAATTCAATCAGAAACTCTGCAATGCGGGTCTTTGCATCTTTAAAAATCATATCGCGCATACGGTTTTCTACTTTCCTAATCCGCCAACCTATCATTTTCCGCACACGCAAATTAAATTCAGGCAAAGCCATCATCATTTGTTTCATTTTTTCAGCCTCCATAAAACAAACTATACAATCCTCAACAGCTATAGCATAGTCATCAGGGTGCTCATTACTTTCAAGTAGAGCCAACTCGCCAAACAAATAACCGGGTTTTACAAGGTATTTTATCATCTCTCTTCCCTCTTCATCCATTGTAGCTACTTTTACTACTCCCTGTTTCAGAAAATACACATAGCCATTTCGCATTTCAGGAAAACTTAGCATGGTATCTTTACTTAACGATTTCATTACCATTGCCTTTTCCATATTTATTAAGTCGTCTTTGCTTAGTTTTTGCAAAACGTCAAAATGCTCTAAATACCATAGCTTTGCTTTGTCGCTCATGTGTGTTTAGTCTCTTTTCAAAAATACTTGTTTTCAAATGCTTTTAACCATTACTTCAATTAAATTAAAATTGCCGTTTCAGCTTTTTAGCCTCATGAGTACCTCTATGAAAGTATTGCACTTGTTAAATGAGTTTAACTGTAAAGATGTTAAAACTTCGGGTATTTGGACTTCTCACTATACTATGACGTTGTGGGAAAGCGAAGAGGAAAAGAAGAATTTTGCTAAAAACAGCCACTACCTTTACGCTATGAAACTAAGCCCTGAAATAGCAAAAAAATTATTGGTTTCTGAGGGGTAGTTATTGCATTTTTAATGAAGGTTTTACTACCTTGCTTTTATGAAAAAACTAACTATTGCATTACTTGTCATTATTATTACTATTAGTGCATGCAAAACCCAACAACTAGCTAATACTCCGGCAAATTATCCTAAGCTTTACCGTGCCGCTATTAAAAATGCCATGTATCCTGAAACGGATAAGATTGATAATAATTTAATTGCCATTACGCCCCAAAACAAAAACCTTATCCGCAAGACTATTAATGGTGAGGAGCATATTTTGGTGGTTTCGTGGAAAACCCAAAGCTTTTATCCTGATTCGGGAAAATTTAATACCACCAAATGGCCTATTTGGGTAAGTATAGCCCCTGAGTTATTGAATAGAATGGAGAAGGAAAAGTTTAAAGACACCAATATGCGTTTGAAGCAATTGCTAGGCTTGCCTCCGTTGTATGATTATAAGCTATTTGTTGAGTTTTGGGTTCGACCTAAAGACTTATTCAGACCCTGCCCTGATAAGGAAATTACTGATACAAAATGCAATACCTGTTTTACCAAGCAGGATTCTTTGGATATGAATTATGTGAACTGGGTAAATAATACCCGCCTACAGCGTTATTATCAATGTGCCTTGTATGCACAATACCCCTGGACTTCTTTGGGATATACTTATGATTGGAATCCTAAGAACAGAACCCATTTTGGGCTAAGTGAGTTTGTAATTGGTGAGAATAAAAACATTTATGTGAAAAAGATTTATAGCACTGCCGAATATTTTAAAAACGGTACACGCTAATTTGACATAAAGCCTAGCTAAATAAAAGAGCCACACTATATAGTGTGGCTCTTTTGTATGCTTAAAATAATGTTTCCTAATTATTTAACTACCTGCACTTTTGTAATAGCTACTTGGTTATTAATGCTATGAGCACGTATTATGTACAAGCCATTTAATAAGCTTTGCAAATTTAATGTTGCTGAATTTACATCTTTTACTTCCTGCTTTAAACAAAGCTTCCCCAAAACATTGTACACTGAAACTGATTGTATAGCAATGTTGCTGTTTAAGTGCAAAGTGTTTGCAGCCGGGTTTGGATAAGCACGAAACTTAAAGCTGTTGCTTGTTTCTTCTAACTTTTTTGGCAAGTCCTCCTCAAATATATTCTTTTCACCCTCCTTTTGTTGCGGAGTAGTGTTGCGAATGTCTTCTTGTGGGTTGGGTATTACCAAACTACTTGCCGTTGCAGAGTCATTAATACCCATTTCCAAGCTGTCGAAAAAACTGCCTGCCACTAATCTCACATCATCAGGAGGAAAATAACTTATAGTACTATCAGCTTTTAGCCAAGTTACCAATTCCCAATATGCTGTATTGCTATCATCTTTAGGGGGCTGGTTACTTGGTGAAGAGGTGGCTTGTATGCATTTGTAGAAACGGGTTTCTCCATCATTATTCCAATGCTGAACAATATTACCTACAGACCATATTGCTGCATTTCCGTTGATGGTTGAATCTGTATAGCGACTGATATTTAGGTAATTAAAGCTATCAGGTCTGTCTAAATAATTTCTAAACTCAGGATAATCAATGGTTTGTTGCGTATTATTTGATAATACCGGGCTTACGAAATTTGTTCTCACAAGCGAATCAACAGAGTTATCGTATTTATTGTTTCTTGCTATAGTAGTGTTTGCACTGTTCTTCAAACTCCAAATAGTATGGCTAAAGTTGGTAGCTGTATCTAACTCTGTATAGTCTTCACCTATCATTTTGTAGTAGTTCCCGTCAAAAACCAAATGCGTTATAGTGTCGGCTTTTGTAAATGAATCATTGTATAAACCGTAGTGAACAAACTTTCCGCTTCGTAGAGCATAAAACAGGTTGTTAGCAAAGGTTACCGTATCTTCTGTGATAGTATTTGGAGTGATATTGTCTTTTATTTCAATAATACCGGCTGCTTCGCCACCTGCAAAGAATATATTATTCTCTACCGTAGTACCTCCTCCAACTACAGACACTTGCACTATACCGTCCTGATATAACTGAAAAGGTTTTTTCCAATCAACTCCCGAGTGTACTATGTTATTTCTAATTACATTTTTACCATATAACCAACCTGCCTGAATGCCTTCGCCTCCACAACGTAAGAAAACATTGTTTTCTACGGTTAAATTGGTAAACACTTGTTGAACTCCACTTTGTGTTGAGCCTATATACAAACCCTCTGAGCCTACATCGTGTATAAAGCAATGGTGTACTATGCTTGAATCGGTTATTAATGAATCTGCTGTGCCGTCGTTATTATATTTCCAGTTAATGCCTGAAAAACCTCCGTTTGCAGCTTCAATATAGTCTAACTCAACTCGGTTGGTTCTGGTATTTAAATCAACATGATGGAAAGCATCTTCATATTCCCATTTATTATTACCATAAATACCAAATGTACCATGAGGGAATTCATAACCTGCATCCCAGCCTTTGTATGCATAGTGTCCGTAGCCATTGGCACTATCGTATTTACCTGTTAGTCTGTTTGCATCAATGTTTTGCAGTTTTATGCCTCTTTGCACCTCTACCTGCCCTAAAAAGTTGGTAACTACCACCTGTTGGTCGTTGCTATTACCATTTGCATTTTTTAAGTCGATATTAATTTTAAGGTATTCTTTGCCTTGGATAAGAATTTTATTGGGGTAGCTAACGCTTATTCCGCTTACGTCATAAATTTCTTTTGAGTTTGCTGTAGTATTCCAATAAATATAATCCCCTTCATTTACATGAGAATATTTTGCTGCAACGGCAGCTGTTGCTGCTCCATTGGTATCAAATGTTCCCGTTACATTCTCAACATTTACCTGATATAATACTTCTGTTCCACCAGTGTCTATCATAAAATACCAGCGGTCTTTGTCTTCATAGTCAAATGATATTTGAGTTACCACTTGGGTATCGTTTACTATTTTAAACTTCTTACCATTAAGTGTATCTTTTCTTATGCTTGAACCACTAGGAACTGAACCTACACTATAATTCCACTCTTCGTTTTCAGGTACTGTAGATATGTATGTGGCAGCCTGACTTTTTGCATAGCCATTAGCGTTATATGCCTTTATATAATCCATGTGGCTGTATACCGTAAACTCGCCTACAAAAACTGTATCGCCAGCCGATACAGTCGTATTTATTACGGATTCTTTTGTAGTGCCGTATCCCCCTGTATGGCCTGTAGTGAATGAACCTGCTGAAACTCCGTTTATTTTTAGTGAAGCGGTACCCGGTGTGGTATTCCCTGTACCGTACCCCAAAATAATAGCATCGGCATCGTATTTCATTATAAACTCAACCCCGTTATTTGCCCCTAATAAATACGCTACCGTACTGTCGTTACTTGCTCCCGTTGTTTTTGCTTTAATTGCTGTTCCTTTAAGCGTCCATTTTTCAGCTTCATATTTCAATGAATCAGGAATAATGTTTCGCACAAAAAACCGCTTAAGTACAGATACTGTACTATCGCCATCATCGTCATAGGCTGTGGCTGTAATTTTCTTAATTCCTATACTATCCGCCGTAAAGCTATACTCATAGGGCGACGTTCCATCTACAAATGGTGCGTATCCCTCTACAAGAAATTTAACTGAATCAACTGTACCGTCCGTATCACTCGCATTTGCTGTAAACACCACCGTACTGTCTAAATAAACTGTGTCATAGTCCTCAGGGTTGGTTAAAGAAACCTGAGGTAAAATATTAGTATAACTAAAGGTTTCTATATAATCCAGTTCTAAATAAGCTCCACCGGGACCGGGTGTAGTAACAAAAATGGTGTCTCCTGCATCCACATTAACATCTATAGCTGCTTTATGAACATTATTATACCCGTTTGAGTGAACTATATTGTATAGCCCTGAGTTGACTCCATTGATTTTTAGCCTGAACAAACCGTTTTGATAGGTTCCATACCCTACAACCACTCCATCGGCATCTTCATTGGCAATAATTTGCACTCCTTTATCTACATAGCTAATATATTGTACATTGGTATCGTTACTCACTCCGTTGCGGTACACTGTTCCAAGCTCTTCACCTATAATTGTACCTTGCTCAGCTTCGTAGCGGTTGAAGCTTACTAATTCATCTCCTACATAATAATGACGTTGAGCAGCAACTGTACTATCACCACAATCGTCAAAAGCTGTTGCTACTAAGCCCCAATGTCCAATAGTAGTTGGTGTATATGTGAAACTGTATGGAGCCACAGAATCAATATAAGTAGTATCGTTTGTAACTCTGAATTTAACTGCTGTAATGGTTCCATCGGTGTCATTAGCTGTAACTGTTAAGGTTGTTGCTAATCCTCTTGTTACTGTATCATAAGAGTTTGGTCTTGTTACACTTATATATGGCTTTTTTGGTCCGCTATAATACGCCTTAATACAGTCTAGCTCTATATAAGTTAAGTCTCCCACATAAACAGTGTCTCCGGCTTTAATAGTAGCTGCAAGTTCAGCCTCTTCAAGCTTATGGTATCCACCTGTGTTGTTAATGGTAAAAGTACCTATTTGTACTCCATTCACTTTCAGGTTTTTAGTTCCGGTTAACCCGGTACCGTAAACAATTTTAATTTTATCGGCAGGGTGTTCCATTATAAATTCAACGCCTGTATGGCTTGCCACACTGGTATCATTACTAGAGTTAGGTTGATATTTTTTATAGGCATGTTGCCCGATTAATGTACCATGTTCTGCTTCATACTTTGTTGTATCAGGTATGGTGCATGAAGTTGAAGAGTTTTGTTTTAGGGCAGAAAATCTGTTTAATGGCTTCCCAATACTTAAAGAAAAGTAAAGTAGGGCCAGTAATAAGGCAGAGATAATTGAAATAGTTTTTGAATACATATTTGTTAGTTATAAGATAATAAAGTTATTGGGCAATTAATAACATTGTCCCAAGTATAGTGGACTAATATTATCAATTCATTTAACTATTGGGTTTTTCGATAAAAGTACCTGCCATTCGTCGAAAACTTTAATTTTACTTCTGTTTGAAGCAAATGTTTCACTTTTTAAAAAAAAATTTTTTGCTTGTATTTATTAGCTACTTCATCGTCGGCTTGTTTAAAAACCACTTCACATAAAAAACCCACGCTAGATATATTTAGCGTGGGTTTCATAAATATTATAATGTGTGCTTTAATTAGGCATCGTTCCTTTGATTCACTTCTTTGGTTTTTTGACGTTGCATAACTATTTGCATCGTATCAACAGCTTCAAGTATAGACTGCTCAAAAGCAGGTGATTCTTTTTTCACAAAATGGTCGTTTCCGGGTACGGATAATCTTATTTCACAAATCTGCAATTCTGTACTGCCATTACCTTCTTTTGTTAGGGTAACATCGGCATGTACTATGTCGCTATTTTTACTAAAAAGTTTTCCTACTTTCTCATTCACAAATGCTTGTAATGCCTCGCTTGGGCTAAAATTTGGCGTTTCCAATCTTATATCCATATTCTTTATTTTTAACTATTCATGAGTGCTCAATATTTAAGCCATTTTTTATTGAATTTGCCTAATCATGACAAAATAAACCCCTCTTAGTGTAAAGAGGGGTTTATTTTGTCATACTGCAAACTTATATTACTCTACAGTTAAAGTACCCATTTGTTTTATTTCGCCATCGGCTATGACTACACCGTCAATTACTTTATCGTCAGTTCTTAGGTCTCCTTCAGTTTTTGCTGCTGCATCTATAGTAAGTTTATATGTTCCTGATTCTGCACCACGAATCATAAAGTTACCGTTTGCATCAGTAAATGTACTGAATGAGTTTTGGCCATTGGTTAACATAACAGCTGCTCTGCTAGTACCTTGTACATTACCTTTAACACCTGTATTAGCATTACTCATTACTTTAATAGCAGGATTTAAAACATATTCATTAGTATTTTTCTCTATTGATGATGCTACATCAAAATCAAGTAATATTTCTGCTCCGCTGGTAGAACTTACTTGCTCATTAATATTAATTTCTACTTCGTTTGATGTGCTGTTCATCCAACCTAGTTGTACTGTATTATCTGCAAGTATTACACCTCCAAAATTAGCAAGTGCATTTGCATTTAATTTAAGTTTAGCATCTTGGTCGAACCTAATTTTTAATTTAGAGTAAATACCTGTTTTTGCTTCTGATTTACTCGCTATTGAAGTTTCAGCACCATTAGTTAAACTTAATACATTCATAGATTTTGCATTGTTTTCAAGATTTACCCAACCTTCGCCTTCAATGTATGCATCAACACTAGTAATGGTTACGTTAAGCGCCTCAAAGTCTCCCGGAGCATCTGTCATTTTAACGTTAAACGATTGTGCTTGAGGCTCACTACCCGGATTATTTTGATTTGGAGAAGCGTTATCTTCATCTTTCTTACAAGCAGCAAAGAAAAATAGTGCAGCAAATGCAAGCGTTGAGATTTTTTTTAAGTTTTTCATAATTTTAATTATTAAGGTTATACTTTAAATTAATGTCCTATTTATACCTTAATAATTTCCATAGTTGTGCCATCGCGTTGTATAGCACAACAAAACACATGAAGCCCTTGCTATTTGTGCGCCTACTGTAAAATTTAAAATTAGGAGGTTTTTAAAAACCTGTGTAATATCTTCCCCAACTTGAGGTTTTATACAGTCAGGGTTATTTATATAATGTTAGAAAGGCGTTTTATAACCTTAAATGTTTCTTCTTTATAGGTATTACTAATAGGAATTTCTTTTCCATTGGTCATTTTTATAAACCCTCCGCTCTCTTTTAAAACACCTATTATATGAATTGTATTTATGTAATAACTTTTATGAACGCGCAAAAAACCCTTTTCATCTAAAATCGCTTCAAAGTCTTTTATTTTTTTTGATACCAAAACCTTTTTACCGCCTGCTAAATACATTTGTATATAGCTTCCTTGTCCTTCAACATATAGTATATTTTCAATACTATAATACTCTAACCCCTCCCTGTTTTTAATGCCTATTTTATTGTGAAATCCACTTGATACTTGTTTTAGTAAGGGGTCTATATCAGGATATGGGTTGTGTGCCAGTTCATCACTAAAAATTTTATCTATGGCTTGGTTTAACTCTTGGGGCATTATAGGCTTTAATATATAGTCAAAAGCATTATATTTTATTGCTTGTACTGCATAGTGTTCATAAGCAGTAACAAAAACAACTCTCAACTCAAGCCCATTTAAATTTTCTAAAACTTCAAATCCGCTACCATCGGCCAACTCAATATCCAAAAAAAGAATATTGGGTTTATATTTTTCTAAGGCAATTATAGCCTGTGGTATGTTTTGGCAATATGCACAAACGTTGATATGTGGCGTATAGTCTTTTATTAGCGTTTGTAGCACCTCACCTGCTGAGGGTTCATCATCAACTATGATAGCTTTAATCATAAACGGGTAAATAAAATAAAACTAATGTTCCTGTCTGAGAATTATTAATTAGCTCTAAATCAACCATTTTAAAATAATTCTCTGAAAAATTTTTGCCCCAAATTTGTTGTATTCTGGCTTTTGTGGTTTTTATACCTGAACTTTTTCTCTTGTTTTTTCCTGCAAACGGGTTCCGGAATCGAGATTTCCGTTCTTCAACTTTTTCTGCGTTTTTTAATCCAATACCATCGTCTTTAATAGAAACTTCAATGGTTTTATTTCCATTTAATACTTTTAATTTAATATCGACCCAGATATTACCGTTGTCTTGTTTATTAAGTAAGCCATGCAATATAGCATTTTCTACAAAAGGCTGCATTGTTAGTGGTGGTACTTTAGTAATATTTGTGTCTAATTTTTCATTTACATTAATATGCAATTTAAATTTTTGATTAAACCTTAGGTTTTCCAATTCAGCATAAAGCTCAAGTGCTTCAAGTTCTTTAGCTAAAGGTATATTCTCTTCAGCAGTATTATTAAAGGTTTGCCGCATTAGTTGCGAAAACTTTGAAAGAAATGAAGCTGATGCCTCAGTATCGTTCTTTAAAATATAATTCTGAATAGCATTTAATGAGTTATAGATGAAATGCGGGTTCATTTGCCCTCTTAAGGCTTCATTTCTCGATGCATTAAGTTCATGCTTTAATTGCTCCTGTTCTCTAACAAAGTTTATTCTATACCTAACAAAAAAGACTGTTAGCAAAAGGCATACTGCCACTACAGAAACTATAAACCAAATTGTTTGCCAAAAGGGTGGTAAAATTGTGAAGCTGTAAGAGGCATATGAACTGCTTCCCCCATTTACGGGGTTTACTACGCCTACTTCAAAAATATATTCTCCGGCAGGCAAAGAACTATATACAACTGAAAGGTTTTTGGTATAGTTCCATTTTTCTTCTTTGTTTTTTAACCTGTACTTATATTTAAGCTGTTTATTATACTGAAAATTTATTCCTATAAATGAAATAACAATATTGTTATTTGTATACTTAATCCTACTATTTTGTTCAGGCTTTGTTCTTTTACCGTTAACTATAGTTTCCCTAATATATATTGGTATATTTTTAGGAAAACTCATAGTTTTTGACTTATTTATAATTGATATTCCCCTAGTAGTAGCTACCCACATTTCACTCCCTACATTGCAAAAGTTAAATACTTCGTTTGATACTAAACCATTATTTATATTTATGGTATTAAACTTTGTTTTTGTAGCATTTAATATATTATTGATTACACAAATACCTTTGTTTGTTCCTACCCAAACTAGAGTATCATTTTCAGTCCATATAGTATTACACATCAGACTGGGTAAGCCTTCGGCGGTTTTATATTGCTTTATATTATAAATATTATCTTCTTCAAAAACCAATACCCCTCCACCAACTGTAGCTGCAATTATGTAGTCTTTGTTAAGCTGCTTAATATCATTTACTCTATATTTAAACAGTGGGTTTTTTGTTTTTAGATCAATTAATTTTTTATTTGAGTAGAGATAAAGTCCTTTTAATGTTCCAATTAATAAATCCCCATTGTTTTTTTCAAAAACACTCCATATTCTTGGAATTCCCTCTAAATTTATGTTCCCAACTTGCTGATTACCTGTAGGTAAAAATTTATTTATTCCTTTAGGGGTATTTACATAAATAAATTTTTTTCCTAAAAAAATTTCTTGGCAATATTTATTTTTGAATACTGTAGTATTTTCTATGGTTACTTTTTTAGAAAGTGGATTTAAAGTATATAAACCCCACTTTTTCTTAAATACAATATCACTTCTATTATACCCCGTGTTGGAATATACTTGATTAAAAAAAGGCTTATTTTTTTCCTTTAAAAAAATTTCACCTTTGTCATCAAGTAGTAATATATTTTTGTTAGCATTAACTATTTTTCTGATTTTTCTATTTGCAAAGTGCTTTCCTGAAATATACATTTTGAACTGCTGAGGGCTAACCGAGAATATACCCTTCTCTAAAGAAGTTAGCCAGACCCCCCCTTCATTGTCTTGTGAAATAGATGAAATAGTTAACCCTTCCAACCCTCTTATAGCTTTGGTATAATTGCTTTTCGCCAATAAACATTCGTATCCTTCTCCTCTATAACCTATCCAAATATTTTTTGTGCCATCAACAAAAAAATGAATTACTTCACTTTTACAATTCCATATTCTTTCAGCTTTATTTTCACTTAATTTTATAATATAATTTCCAATATTACTTATATAAATCCCCTTTGCGAGTTTTTGTGTTAGAACATTAATCCCCACAGGCTCATGTTTTATTTCTGAAATTTTCTTTTTATTATCTAAATAATAAAATTCTGTTCGTGTAGCATCAACATCGCCAGTAATTACTGACTTTCCTCCGCTGGAAATAAAAACTTTCATCTCTCCTTTTTTATACAAGGTAAACGAGGTATCTATTGCGCCATTTGCATCTATTTTTACTAATATTCTATATGTACTTTTGTTAAATATAAACGGGGCATTATATTTTGTATACCAAACGTTTTCATTTTTGTCGATTATCAAATTATTGAAAACTTCTGAGGGAAGAATTGTTGCAATACTGTCATTATATTTATAGTTATAAAAACTGTCTTTTTTGTAATATCCCAATGCCGAGGAAAAGCCTTTAAACCATAAGCGGTTCTTATGGTCTTTTATTATTTCAAAAACAGTATTATCAGGAATACCATCTTCAGTGGTAAAAACTTCAAAGTTATACCCGTCAAACCTTGCCAATCCCCTATCTGTCGCAAACCACATATACCCCTCTTCATCTTGTATTGAAAAATACGTTTCAGAACTAGGTAAACCGTCATTAGTTGAATAGTTTTTAAAGGCAAATGACTGTGCACACAATATTTTGGTGCCAAAAGTAAATAGCAATAAAATAATTATATGTTTTGCTCTATACAGTCCCTTCATTACAATCCAACATTAAAACTATAAAAATCTTTCCAATAAACAGTATATGTTTGTTAAACCATATCCAGTAGGCGCCAAAATATTTTTAACTAACGGGTGATAAAAAACATTATATGCTCTATAGAAGTAGGCTAGTATTTATACCTTAGCCTATAGGGCTTGCCAGTTGTTCTAATTTATTTACTTCTTCTTTAAGAACTAATTTCTCTTTAGCATTGCTCAAAGCATACTTTGATAGTTTTGCAGCTTCTTCTTTAGCCTCATCGTCACCTAACTTATATATAGAAAGAAATGCCTTTTGTAAACACACCCCCACCTCTATTGTTCCTGCTCCGTCTCTTATAACTCCATTAAAAATATCTTCAAACATACTACTCGTTTGTAAGGCTGGTACATGTATGCGAGGGTATTTTACTTCGTCTTTTTTATTCTCTCTAGAAACCCAAGGCTTTAGTGTTCTAACTCCTGTACTAATTATATCTATAGCTGTGCCGGGGTCATTAACAGCAGGCGAAAGTGCTCTAGAGGCGATTTCGCTTAATACTACCAAGCCAAACCGTGGGTCTTGCTCAAAAGAACGCTGTTTGCCAATATTAAAAGCCTCAATTATTCTTTCAATTGCTTCTTCATCTAGCTTTGCAGTACTGTATAAAATAGGGGTGGCGCCATCGTTAAAATCACCCGGCAGTAACGGAATATAAAACTCAATATCTTTTTCATCGGCAAGCTCTGATAATGCTGATGTATCTATATTTCTTATATAACCTATAGTTTCACAATTAATAGTAAAGTAGCTTTCTTTAGGTGTAAAATCAACAAGCTCATTTCCACCTAAGAAAGGTTTTTTTACCCGTTCTTTTATAGCTTTAACGGTTGCTAACTCAATAGTATTTATAGTATGCCCAACCCTACCCAGTTTAGAGAGGTAGTTTATCCATTGTAATAGTGTTGCGATAACTATAGCTATAACAATTATGGTTACTACAAAAAGATTAGTCTTCCACTATCGCTATATACCCGCTGGCTTAAAGCAATTATGCCTACCAAACTATATATAAATGCCCCGATAAATACCGATAGTGCATTTTGCGAGGTAGTATCTTGAAGCAGTAATTGTGTTGAGCGTGGTGTAACGTTATTGGTAGCAGCAGAGTAAGTAGAAACCATAACACTGAGGGAGAAGGTGGCTACCACCAACATACTGTTGGCAATAATATGCAAAATACCATCTACAGCTTGTGCCCCTACTTTTCTAGAAAACTCATCAGGTATTGTATTATTGGCAAGTACACCTACAAATGCAGTTAAAATTGCCAAAACACAAAAAAGACTGGCTCGTACCCATAGTTTACGGCTAAACTGTTTTAATATCCATTGCCACTTGGTCATGTTTCTCTAACCAGTATCTTTAAAAGCCCTTTATTAGTATAAGACAAGATTAGCTATAATGTTTGCAAAGTGCAAAAAGTGTACGACAATAGTAGAAATCTATTTTAAGCTCAAAGAAAAAAACCCAACTTGAAATGAGTTGGGTTTTTTGAGTATGTAAGTGTATAGTTTTACTCTAACAATATGTTGTTATTTATATCCAAACAGCTTCGCCGACTCTGCGCCTAAGAAAAATAAAAACTTTTGAAACTTCCATGGGATTATTCTAAAATAAGCATCAAAATAGTACATTAACAAAAGCGTATAGAAGGGATTATAGGGAATGTTTTTCTTATTAATCTTTCCCTCTTCAGAAAGGCTATAAGTTAACCTTATACCTTTTTCTATGTTTTTTGGAGGATATATTTCAGCAATAAACTTTGCTTCTACACTCTTATTATTCCAAAAAGAATGAAGTACAAATTTCTCAACAACTACTTTATCATCGCCCGGTTTTAAAGTCAGATACTTATTCCCAACTCTCATATTAAGCTCCCCTTGTATTACCTCAAAAGATTCTGTTTGATAGGGGTGAAAATGTCTGGGGTTTTTTGCCCATGAAGAGTTAGGTGCAAGTGTCATTATAAATTTCGATATAAGACCGTTCGTTTCCTCACATGTTTCTATAAACTCGATGCTGTCTCCCGTAGCGTAGTTTCTTATTTTTTCACCCATCCTGCTATTTTCAGTTTTATAATTCCATTAATCGTTTAGCTCTTTGCATTGATAGTTTTGTTTGTATAAAAAGTATTTCTTTAATAATTGGGCGGAACAAAGTTAACCAATAACTATTTTTTAGTACTAATGAGTTTACTTGCGTCCAAACGGTTCCGTCTTTAGCACTTTCATATTTCCAAGCTCCCCCTCCTGAATTAATTATTGTAGATTTTACATCCTTAGTAGCTAAAGAAGTTTTATTGGGCTTGTCGTCTAGTTTATAAACGAATGTTATTATACTTCCCCCAAACATTTCCAGTTTCACTATTCTAGTAGGAATATTTTGCAATACTTCCACTTTTTTAACCGCATAATCCCATAACACTCTATTGTCATAGTTCTGTGTGAACTCCCATACCGTTTCACGGGGCTTATTTATAGAAATACTGTTTTTAACGGTAATCACATTACGCGACATTGCACGAATATAGAAACAAAAAACCTTCTCAAAATTGGGAAGGTTTAATCAAACTTCGTAGCCCCGACAGGAATCGAACCTGTATCTAAAGTTTAGGAAACTTCTATTCTATCCATTGAACTACGGGGCCAAGGTGGCAAAGGTAGTAATGTGTACTACCTTTTCAAATTTAACACCAACCTGCATAAATAATACAAACCATTTTATTATAACCAATTGAATAAAAGATAAATTTATTCTGTACCTGCTTCTCATAAAAAGTTAAGTGTCAGTCATAAGCCGAATTAAGTTTCTACCCTTTTCACTAAGCACATAATGAACTTGTTTGCCATCACGAAATCTATTGACCAAATCTGTTTGGTATAGCTTCCCTAATTGCTGAGATACACCCCGGCAGTGATGCGAGTGAGTATAGATAGTTCATAAGTAGTACGAGGTTGATCAAGCAACTCTAAAATAATTGTAGAAGTGGCTCCAAATAATAATTGCAATGAATAGGGGTGGGTGAGTTTTGAATCGGAAAAAAGACGGGTATCTTTAATTGGGTATATAATAATAACAGGTTGTGAGGGAGCATAAACTACATATACATCAGGATATGAAAATACCGAGGGCATAAGAAGTAGCCCTAATTTATTCACTTTTACCAATGCTGAAAACTTTTTATCAATCCTCAAAGAGCTGCTCTTATACTCAATACCTTTACCAATATTGTCAAATACAGCTTCAACACCCTTCTTAGCCATAAGCTGGGACCTATATAAAATATCGCTTTCTAAAAAACTTTTGCATTTGCCCCAATAAGTCAACAGTGTCTTTCCCCAAAAACGAGTCATTTCATTAGTTATCAGTTTTAGTGCACTTTTATGTGAAGCAGTGAATTGAGCGTAAATAGCCTCTTCAAGTCCATAGTGTTTAGATACCTTTTCAATATCTTTCATTACTAGGTTCTTTTTAGTCATTAAAATGTTATCTATTTCAACAGTAAGAATAGTGCTGTTGTTCAAAGGCGTTAAAAAGTCGGGAATGTACCCGTTTTTTCGTACTAACGCTGATAGATAAGGAAAGTCAGTAGTTAGGATATTTTCCTCCGCCTTCTTTATCCAATTTGAAAAATAGCCCTTATTGGAACTGCGGAGAAAAGAACGAAATGCCATTACCAATTCAAAACAAGGGCTTATTGTAAAGCGAATTTGTTTAAAAGCATCGTTATGTAATTTAAGTTCAATCACGACTTACAATTTAGTAAAAACTAAATCGTATTAAATTAATTTTCAATGCACTGCAGATTTTTGGATGTTTGCTACGAACAAAACTTTTACGAACCATGAATAAACTAAATTTCTTAATAGTAACGCTATTGCTATTTTTTTCTTGTTCGATGGCAAATAAAAAGAAAGCTCAAGCAAACTCTACAGAGACTATAAAGGCAGCCGGTGCCTCCACAGAGCTTACTGAAAAACGTTTTTGGAAATTGATGGCAGATATTGGTGAAATGGGAAAGTTTATAGTGGCGGTTCCCAATCAAGGGGCTTCAGCCAATATAGTTGGAAAATTTTCGGTTGAATTTGAAGGAACTGAAAATGTTTTTGAGAAAAAAGGGTGTTCAGACCACGTACATTTATCATTTAATCAATTAGAAAAAATAACTTTCAGCTATATTGATGTTGGGTATGGATTAGAGCCATTGATGGAATTTCAAGATAGCAATGAGATTACTTTTTTAAAACTGTATTACCCTGGTGCTAATGCAACAAAAAAGCAACAGCAGCTTGTGGAAAAGAGTGTTGATATTCAAACACTTTTTAAGGGAAATTGGTAAAGTAATTTAGTAAAAACTTCTATTCAATCCATTGAACTACGGGGTCAGATAGACTAAGGTAAGAAACAATTACTTAGTAAGTATAACTTTCTGAGACTGAACAATATCACCGTTATCAATTTCTAAAAAATATATTCCCTCTGACAAGTGATTAAAATCTAATTTTACGGAGTGTTTATTTGTTGATAATTGGAATAAAATGCGACCACTAATATCAATTAAATATAGTCTCTTATATCCTATGTTGTTTCTAAAATCAGCAACAAATTCACCTTTATTAGGATTAGGATAAACTCTAAAACTATTATCTTTTGGGATAGGTGAAATATTTAGATTCAGTATACTTATAGTATCAGACCAGTTCTCACAACTATCATTATTGGTTACTTTACAGTGATAATTCCCATTTTGGGCAATATTGTATTTCTGAGAAGTCCCTCCATTTAATTCATTACCATTTCTATACCATTGATACGTAGCGTAACCTGAGCCCGCATCTAATTCTTTATTTGTTTGGAAAAGAACTGGTTTCACAGGTAGAGGTTTAAAAACACTATTTACAACTGTAGAGGTATCATAACAGCCTTCTTTATTTTTTTGGACTAAATATATTGTTTCTTGTTGTGTAGTTGTATAATTAACCAAAGTATCTTTAGTGTTATGAACACCTCCAACGACCCAAAAATATGAGTTTGTTGAGTCTTTAATTGAAGCTTCGAATCGAGCTGTTTTTCCCTGACACTCATCATTGCTCAAAGTCTTTATGTTAACGTAAGGATGAACATTGACCACAACTGCTTTAGAAAGAGAGTCAATACAGTTATTTTTTGATGTAGCAACCAATTTAACATCAAATACACCTATACCATTGTAAGATTTTTGAGGTGACATTACAGAGTCAATAGATAAATCTCCAAAAGACCATTTAAAACTCAATGAATCGTTAACAATTGTAGACTTATTTGTAAAGATAAATTTATTGTTTTTTAAACATTGTGAAGCTTTGTTTGCATCAAATGCAACAATAGGGATATCATTTACAAAAACTTGTCTCGTATAAGAGCTGCTACATCCAAAAATATTTGTAGCAGCTAATTGAGCGTTAAACACTCCTAGTTTTGAATAAGTTTTTGATGGAGACAATGAGTTAGAAACAGATGAATCACCAAAGTTCCACTGAAATGAAGCAATAGTTGTATCCCCTAAAACGCTCTTTAAAAAAGTAATACTATCACTTAAACCACATTGACTGCCATTGGTGGTAAATAATGTATTTGGATTTGGATGTACAATGATAGAATCTTGATAATATGCTGTATCAGAAAAAAACGTTGAAAAAAGGCGAAGCCTATACTTTTTTGATGATGAAAGATGGGCTAAAGATGCTATGCTGAAGCTATCAAGTCCTTTTGTAGAATCTAATATAGAAAAAAGTATATTGCTAGTATCGTTTTTGAAATAGCCTAACGTATCACTAAGCTGAAAAAAGTATTTATTTCCTGTACCAGTATTTAGTTTTTTAGTGAACTTTATACTTAAACTATCTCCAGAGCAAAATATTGAGGGCGAAAGTTCATTTAATAATATCTTTTCTGTAGAAAACTTTGTTAGGAAAGCACTTTGATATGACTTTGCTGTATCAGAATGTCCATTTATCCCAAGCACAGTACCCCCTCCTTTGGCTGTTCCAGCCATGTAAACGTTATTCGACAGGTCAACACTGAGCCCATTACCATTTTCAAGCCCCGACGCTTTTAAATATTGGCTCCATATCTTATTTCCTTTGCTTGTTAGCTTAAGGAGAAAAGCTGATTCACCACCCAAAAGAACATTATTTCTACTTCCATAGGCTATATGATTGTAACTTTGTGTATAGCCAGTTACATATAAGTTTTCAGAAGAATCTGTATTGATAGCTAAACCAACATCTGCACCCTCCCCACCATAATATGTTGCCCATTCTCTTGACCCGTTGCCTGAGAATTTTATTATAAAAGCATCTGATATAGCACCGTTATGCACATTTTGAAATCCTTTATGACTAAATGAATGTATGCTATTTGTCCACCCTGTTAAGAAAACATTACCAGACCTATCAGTTGCTGCCGAAAAACAAAGATCTCCACCACTCCCTCCATAATACGTCCCCCATTGTCTTGCGCCATTATTATTAAACTTAACCAAAAAAATATCATAGAATCCTCCAAGGGAGCTTTGGTGGCCATTATGAGCTATACCACTAAAAGACAATGTATAACCAGCTACATATATGTTACCAAAATTATCTACACATGCGGAGTTTGCCACATCTGTTCCTTTGCCCCCATAATATGTTCCCCATTGTCTTACTCCATTACTATCAAACTTTATTAAAAAGGCATCATATCCAGCCTTATGCGGTTTGGAATTTAAAAAACCATTAAACCCTATATTCTTATGGCTTGAGGTCCTTCCAGCAAAATAAACATAGTTACTTTGATCAGTGCAAACTGAATATGCATCCTCAAAGCCCTCACCTCCGTAATAAGTACCCCATTGCCTTACTCCATTACTATCAAACTTTACTAAAAAAGCATCGCGATTTCCTCCTAATGTATCTTGATATACCAATCCTGAACTTGAAATATTAGATGCACTTTTTGTATTCCCAACCAAGTAAACATTCCCATTATTGTCCGCAGAAACTGAATGGCCTTTGTCATCTTCAATACCACCATAATATGTCCCCCACTGCCTCACTCCATTACTTCAAACTTTACTAAAAAAGCATCACTACTTCCACCGAGAGTGTCTTGATGCCCGTTATTAGAAATATAGTTTATGCTTCCCGTAATTCCCGTTAAATAAACGTTCTGAAATTTATCTGTACAAGTAGCAAAACCTTCATGATCAGAAAAATGACCTCCATAATAAGTGCTCCATATTATACTAGGATCGATAGTAATTTCTTCATTAATATGAGTAGGTAACTTAAACCCTATTGTTCTATTACCAAGCAAAGTGAATGAAGAAGGAATTTCAACTTTAGTCTTTGTTAAAAATGAATAAGGCTTCTCTTCAGTGATTGTTCCAAGTGGTGTTTTTATAGAAAGTGAGTTATTGGACAGCATTGCCAGCTCATCAGCTCCTTCGTATTGCATTCGTATTTGCTCATAATTCGCGCCTTTATGCACAACAAAGTCATATTTAAGCCTATTTCCTTTTACATATAAAATCCAATCAATTCCATCATATATATTTTCAATCACAATTTTGTCGAAGGTTCTCACTTTTAATATACCATTAGGATGAGAGGGGATATTATAGTAGTTTTCATAGTATAAAAGAGGCTCTCCTTTTTTTACAACAGAATTTGGGTTGGTATTTTTGACAAATAAATCTAAACGGTGTGTTGCAAACTTATTTCCTGATTTTGAACTAAACTTTCTAAGGAGACTTTTTGGTAAACTATCATCTTGATTCTCCCCTGTTTCAGCTTGGAGTTTTTTATTGAAAAAATAATGAAGGCTATTTTTTGTAATGAAAATTTCTACCCCTTGTGCCTTTAGCGTATACAGGATATCAGGCTGGGGGTTACCATTAGCATCAATAATCTGTCCTTTATTTTCAATAAAATAAAGTTCATCATTATTAGAGAAGGCGAAACTACTTATTAAAGAAAATGAAAGTAAGAATATAAATCTCATAGAATACAACTAAAAAAGCAAAGCTATGGATAGTTTTAAAGTATGTCAGGAAAACTTTAGTGTATTCGACGAATAAAGGTTGTTTTCATTTTATAGGTTAAGAAACTCCACTACCATTATCCACCGTATCAGTAGGGTTTACAAAGTGTAATTTGCCATTTGCGTCTTCTGCCATTAGAATCATTCCTTGAGATTCTATCCCCTTTAGCTTACGTGGTGCAAGGTTAATCAGTATGCTCACTTGCTTACCTACAATATCAGCAGCTTCAAAATGTTGTGCTATACCTGAAACTACGGTTCGTTTATCCACTCCGGTATCTACCAATAACTTCATAAGCTTATCGGTTTTAGGTACACGCCCCGCCTCTAATATAGTCCCAATACGGATATCCATTTTAGCAAAATCATCAAATACTATCTCTGGTTTTGCAGACGCAACAGTAGTTGTTGTAGCAGCTGTATTTTCTTGTTTGTTCGCTTCCAATTTCTCCAGTTGTTTTTCTATTTCTTTATCGTCAATATTCTTAAATAAGTGTGCTGCTTTGTTAATGGTATGCCCCCTTTCCAAAGTAGCATCAATACTAAAAGCATATTCTGTATTAGCCACATTAAGCTGCTCTTTTATGCGTTTTGAAGTTGCAGGCAGAAGAGGTTCAGCAACTATGGCTAGCTTTAGGCATAAGTCTAAACAGTTTTTAATTACATAAGCTGTTTGCTCAGGGTTTTGCTTAATTAGCTTCCACGGCTCAGTTTCTGCCATATACTTATTACCCGCACGAGCTATATTCATTAACTCGGCTTGAGCATTTCTAAACTCATAATTTTGCAGGCTCTTTTCCATATTCGCAAATGCCTTTTGTACTTCGGCTCTTAAAACTTCCGTAGCTTGCCTTACATTATCATTTCCTTTACCATCGGGCACTATCCCCTCATAATACTTATGGGTAAGCACCAAAGCACGGTTTACAAAGTTGCCCAGTATGGCTACTAGCTCGCTGTTTACTTTTAACTGGTAGTCCTTCCAAGTGAAGTCAGCGTCTTTAGTTTCAGGGGCTATACTAGTAAGCACATAACGTAACTCATCGGTACGGTTGGGGAAATACTCCAAATACTCATGCAGCCATATTGCCCAATTGCGACTGGTAGATATTTTTTGTCCTTCTAAATTCAAAAACTCGTTAGCTGGGACTTGAGTTGGAGTAACATAGTCGCCATGCTCTAGCAACATCATGGGGAATATCAACGTATGGAACACAATATTATCCTTACCGATAAAGTGGACTAGGTTGGTGTTTTCTTGGTCTTGCCACCAGTTTTTCCATTCGTCAGCAGCTCCCTTTTGCTCAAAATATTCTTTAGTGGCACTTATATAGCCAATAGGGGCATCAAACCACACATATAGCACTTTACCTTCCACTCCCTCAATGGGTACTTTTATCCCCCAATCCAAATCACGGGTCATAGCCCGGGCGTGTAAGCCTTGGTTAATCCATGAGTTAAACTGCCCTTTTACGTTACTCTTCCAGCCTTCTACTCGTTTGCTGTACTCTTTAAATTCAGGCTTTTCTGCCAAATCACCTAAATTCAAAAACCAGTTTTTAGATTTTCTTAACTCAGGCTTAGAGTCTGACAATGCCGAGCGTACATCTTTTAATTCTTTTGGGTCCAAGCTGGTACCGCAGTTTTCACATTGGTCGCCATAGGCATTGGGGTTGCCACAAACGGGGCAAGTACCCATAATGTAACGGTCTGCTAAAAATTGCTGCGCTTCAACATCGTAATATTGCTCAGTTTCTATCTCTTCAAAAGCTCCTTTATCGTATAAATTCTTAAAAAAGCCTTGAGCAGTCTCGTGATGTTTTTGGTTAGAAGTACGTGAGTATATATCGAAGTCAATCCCAAAATCAGCAAAAGCATTTTTTATGATTCCGTTGTATTTATCTACTACCTGTTGCGGGGTAATGCCTTCTTTTTTTGCTTTTATGGTAATGGCTACACCGTGCTCATCACTTCCGCATACAAAAAGTACATCTTCTTTCTTTGCACGCAGGTAGCGCACATATATATCTGCCGGTAAGTAACAACCTGCTATATGCCCAATATGCACTGGCCCATTAGCATAGGGCAAAGCTGCGGTTACTAAATGTTTCTTTTTACTCATTATTTAAGGTGCAAAAGTAAGAGGGATTTATGAAATTCGCTTTTACAATGCAAAGGATTTATGTTTTAACGGGTTTGGCTAACGATGAGCGAGCGTTTGAATACATAGATTTTGGCGATAACGACGTAGTACATATCCCTTGGATAGAAGCTAAGAAGCAGGAAACTATTGAAGCCTACGCTAAACGATTGTGTGAGTTTATCACCACACCTAACCCTATACTTGTGGGGCTATCTTTCGGCGGAATAATGTCGAGTGAAATTGCAAAGCATATAAAAGTGAAGAAAATTATTCTGCTATCATCAATTAAAACCTACAAAGAGTTTCCTTTCTATTTCCGCTGGTTAGGTAAAACTAAATTGCATCTTATTGTACCCCCTGCTTGGATACTACATACCAACTGGCTTGTATTTTGGGTACTACGATTAAAGAAAAAAGAACATAAAGCGCTACTTACTAAACTCTTTAAAGCTACTAACCATAACGTATATAAATGGTCTGCCAATGCATTACTTACTTGGAGAAATACTACTATTCACCCAAATATTTATCACATACATGGCAATAGAGATACTGCATTGCTTCCTTTTTTAACTAAGCCAGATTATATAATCAAAGGTGGTGGGCATTTTTGTGTAGTTACTCATGGCGAGGAGGTTTCTAAGGTTCTACAAGAGCAAATAACCAATTCATAGAGTTTCAAACTCCATTTATCGATTGCACTAAAATAATATTCTTCTTTTTTTGATATATTTGTGATATCATTTTAATATCAATAAAGTATTATGGAAAACGAAAAACATATAAAACCCATTTCCGGCTATGTCGTACTATTTATTGTTATAATTCTAGTGGCCGCAATAGCTTATTTAGCAATAAACCTTTGGCATCCGGCTACAATGGGGTTAGTGGTTTTTCCACTAATAAGTTTAGTAGGGCTCATTGCCGTGGAGCCCAATTCATCAAGGGTATTAACATTATTTGGAGAGTATAAAGGTACCGTTACGGCTAATGGTTTCTTTTGGGTTAACCCTTTTTACATAAAAAAGAAAATATCTCTGCGTGCAAGAAACATGGATAGTGTACCCATTAAAGTAAACGACAAACTGGGTAATCCCATTAAAATAGGTGTAGTATTGGTTTGGAGAGTAAGAGATACGTTTAAAGCCGCCTTCGAGGTAGATAATTACGAGAATTTTGTAAGTGTACAAAGTGAGTCCGCTATACGTAAACTGGCAGGTTTATACCCTTACGATACTTTTGACGATGATGAAGCAGATATGTCTTTACGCTCCGGTGGAGAAGAGATAAACCACAAGCTAGAGGAAGAATTAAGTGAACGCTTAGCCATAGCAGGTATAGAGGTAATGGAAGCCCGTATTAGCCACTTGGCTTATGCAGAAGAAATTGCAGGTGCTATGCTCCAACGCCAACAAGCTACTGCAATAGTTGCAGCACGGATAAAAATTGTTGAAGGTGCCGTAGGCATGGTAGAAATGGCTTTAGAGCAAATTGCCGATAAAAATATGGTGCAGTTTGATGAAGAGAAAAAAGCGGCTATGATAAGCAATTTAATGGTGGTTTTATGTGGCGACAAAGCTGTAAACCCAATAATTAACGCAGGCACTTTACATAACTAAGAAATAAAAGATATGATATATACAGAAAAACAAAGCATGAAGCAGTATTGGTGGGTAATTTTTATAACAGCAGCCACTCTTGTTATGATGCTCACCTTTTGGCTTGCAGAAGATGAACCCAATAAAAAACAAGAATTATTAATTGCATTTTTGATAGTTGTTTTTTTTGAAGGAGGGATACTGGCTCTTATTTTTTCTATGACTTTAAGAACAAAAATTGATTCCAAAGGAATAACATACTCTTTTAAACCTTTTTTAAGGGAAAAAACCTTCGTTTGGAGTGATTTAGAAAAAGTTTGGGTGCGTAAATACAAACCGATAAAAGAATATGGCGGATGGGGTTTTAGAGTAGCTTGGTTTAAGAAAACAGGAAAATCTTACAGTGTTTGGGGTAATTTTGGTTTACAGTTACATTTGGAAAACGGAAAGAAAATTCTTATTGGTACGCAAAACGAGAATGAACTAATTACTTTTTTAAAGCGGTTGAAAGAAAAGTATGATATCATTGTTATTGATGATGCTCAATTAACACTTCAACAACAGTAGGGATACTGCTTTAACAGAAAAACAAATGAGGCACAATTAAATGGCTGAAAAAAAAGCATTTGTATTACGCATAAACGCTGAAACCATGAAGGCTCTTGAAAAATGGGCAGCCGATGAGTTTAGAAGTGTTAACGGACAATTGGAGTGGATGATAGACCGTGCGCTAAAGGAACACAAGCGTCATCCGCAAAGCAAAAACAAAGAAAAAGAATGATAATTCCCTCTCACCTAAAACAAGGCGATACCATTGGTATTACCGCTACTGCAAGAAAAATAAGTAAAGAAGAACTGGTAAATGCTATTTCAATTTTTGAAAGCTGGGGACTTAAAGTAGAGCTAGCTCCTAATTTATTTAAGGTTGATAACCAATTTGCGGGAACTGATAAAGAAAGGGCTGCAGATTTTAACTATTTAGTGAAGCAGCCCCATGTAAAAGCCATTATTTGTGCCCGGGGGGGCTATGGCTCAGCGCGTATGGTTGACCTGATAGACTGGAAAGCTTTTGGACAAACATCTAAATGGTTAATTGGGTTTAGCGATGTTACCGTTCTTCACAATCACATTAACAAGAACTTAAATATTACTACGCTGCACGGTGCAATGTGCTTAGGTATGGATGCCAATCATCCTGAAAAAACAGAAGCGCAAGAAAGTATTAGAAAAACGCTTTTCGGCGAGCTGCCTTCTTATACCCTACCCAATTATAAACTAAACAGACCGGGTAATATCAAAGGACGGTTTATTGGAGGTAATCTATCGGTGTTGTATAGTATTTTGGGTTCGTCTTCTTTTCCTGAAACTAATGGAGCGATATTATTTTTAGAAGACTTGGATGAATACCTATACCATATAGACCGTATGATGATAGGGTTAAAACGGGCAGGAAAGTTGGAAAACTTAAAAGCTTTGATAGTGGGAGGAATGACTGCCATGAATGACAATACAGTACCTTTTGGCAAAACTGCCGAAGAAATTATTTATGAAGCGGTAAAAGGATATAATTACCCTGTTTACTTTAGTTTTTCAGCAGGCCATATTGATAAGAATCTTGCATTGCCTATGGGTATGCAAGTGACTATAGAAAATAATATGTTGAAGTTTTAGTGTAGGCAAAGCTCTGCTTGTATCATTCTATGGTCAGAGCCGAAAGTTTCTCCACGTTTATATCCGTATGAGCGTATTTTGGGATGATGTAATATATAATCAATACGGAATGAAGGATAAGGCCCTAAATAGGTGCTTCCCATACCGCTACCGCTCTCAATAAACGCATCTTTCAGGTTGTCCGTAAGTTTTCCGTAAGTATAACTCATTGGAGTATCATTAAAATCACCGCATAAAATAATGGGGTAGGGAGAAGCTTCCATCTCTTTCAAAACAGTATCTACTTGAGGCTCTCGTTTTTTGAAGCCGTTTTTCAAACTTTTAAGAATACCTTTTGAACTTTCTATAGCCCTGTCTTTATCATTGATATCTACCTTCACTTTATTGAGTAAAAAAGACTGGAAATGGACATTAAAAACCCTAATAGTGTCTTTATTCACAACAATATCAGCCCACATGGCTCCATTAGCATTTTTAATCCCGCTAAAGTCTATACCCTTATGCTTGATAATTTTATACTTTGAAACAATTATTAAATTGTTTGATTTTGGGTTTCTGGCAGCAATATGAAATGATTTCCCATATACCTTCTTCAGTTCTTTTATAGCGGTATGCGTTTCACTTATGGGCATCCACTGGTTAAACTCTTGCATGCACAAAATATCAGGTACATCGGTTTCAAGTAGCTCATAAAATTTTGTGTAGGGATTTTTGCCTTTGTGCAACTCGTCAAAGTTCTGAATATTGAAGCTTACTACTTTTAAAGTAGTATCAGAATTGCTTTTTTGCCTGCCCGATAATTGGAAATATTTCCCTGTATTAGAAAATCCCAGAATAATAGCCCCTAAAGAGATAAAAATGTGGAGTTTAGCTTGGAAAAGCCAATAAAAAACAAAAATAATATTGGCTATTAAAAGAATAACATAGCCTAAACCCAAAAATGAAACAGGCCACAGATATTGAGGGCTACACGATGGGGATAAATAACTGCCAAGCAACAATACCGCAGCTAAAAGATTTAATATTAATACAACCTTATTGAGAAGAAACATTAATCCTGCTTACTTGCTTTAAAAAGCAATTCTCGCTCTTGGCTGGTAAGACTCTCATAGCCAGACTGATTAATCTTGTCTAAAATAGCATCTACTAATTCAGGGCTAGGTTCAAACTCATCTTCAAAGTCTGCAATGGTAGTTTTGCTATACACCGGCGATTCTTGCTTTTTTACCACCGTAAGTTTCGGCTTTTTCTTGAATATTCCACCAAAAAAGTTTCCAAGACCTTCAATACTGTCTCCAAATTTTGAGCTTCTACGAAGATGGCGGGCATACATAAAACCAAACAAAGCACCGCCTAAATGGGCTATATGGCCACCTTCATTACCTTGTGGCATCATTATAAAATCAAGCACCACAAAACCGATAGCAATCCACTTCAAGGGAATAAAAAACCGAAAGATTGAAACTTCATAGTGAGGTAAAAATGTACCTATACCTACTACAATTGCCATAATACCTGCCGACGCGCCAACCATATAAGCATTGGGCACTCTTGGCATCAATACGGGGATAAGATTAAATGCTGTTATATAAAGCGCAGCACCAAATAAGCTGCCCCATAAGTAGGTTGCTAAAACCTTTTTATTTCCTAAATACTCTTGAAATATATTTCCTAACCAATAGAAAAATATCATATTGAAAAGAATATGGGGAATACTACCATGAAAGAAGGCATAGGTTAACAATGTCCATGGGCGCACAATAAGTACAGATAAATCGGCAGGAACAGCAAAATAACTTGTAAACGCATCCATATACACACTATGCGTTTGTGAACCACCGATAGCCCAAAAAATAACACCTACCAAGCTTACCAATATAAACACCATTACATTAATGATGATAAGCTTGCGTATCATGCTATCGCCTTTAGCGTAAAAATTTCTAAAATCGTCTAACGCTTTCATGTTCCGTTTTAGTAGAACGTTTTTCTGTTATTTTTATTCCAATATTTAACTAAAATAAAACCAAACAATGCCCCTCCTAAGTGGGCAAAGTGTGCTATATTATCTCCCGGGTTGTTCTGTATTCCCAAATATAACTCCAATGCAGCGTATATACCAACAAAGTATTTTGCCTTAATAGGTATGGGTAAAAACAGCAAAAACAACTCCGTATTGGGATAATAAAGCGCAAATGCAATAAGGATACCAAAAACAGCTCCTGAGGCACCTACAACATTACTTTCTGTAACAACTTCTTGGTAAAACCTATTAAAAATGTCAATAGCATTCTGTTGTTCTCCGGCACTAACTACCCCATCTGTATAAATAGACTTCAAATAGCCCAAAATAGTTGGTTTCATTGAGCCCTCAACTTTTCCGATAGTATTTTGCAAATGTTCTACTGTGGGAGCATTTATAAATGCATCAATACTGTTTCTAAGCGAGAAAAACTCAAAGCCCAACACCATTTGGTGTAAAAAAGCAGCACCCAGTGCAGTGAAAATGTAAAAGAAAATCATGCGTTTAGCACCCCAAACATTTTCTAATGCTGTACCAAACATCCACAGCGCAAACATATTGGTAAACAAGTGAAAAGGACCGCCATGCATAAACATATGGCTGGCTATTTGGTAAATTTCAAATTTTTCTGATGACCAATAACGTAGACCCAGAATATCTGTTAAATCTATCCTAACACTTACGTTAAATACCAAAGTGGCAAAAAAGAATAGACCGTTTACTATAAGCAGGTTTTTTACTGCTGTAGGCAAAAATCTAAATCCTCCCCCAAATCCCGTGGGTCTGTAATTTCTATAACTCATCCTTCAAATCTTTTCTCTAAATCAGCTTCGTTAAAAGTAATAAAAACAGGTTTTCCTGTAGGGGTGTAGGCAGGTACTTCGCAATTCATCAACTGGTTACATAACTCAGTAACTTCTTTTTGTGTTAGTACTGTTCCTTTTGCAATGGCAGATTGTTTTGCCATTGCCCGCATTAATGATTCACGCTGCCCAAGCTTCAACCCTTGTAAATTCTCTTTATATTTCTGTAGCACCCCTTCAAGCATTTCTCTGGGTTCTCCTTTCTTCACATCGGCAGGAGTACCGTTAATAATAAACGTATGGTTGCCAAAAGGGTTTATATCAAAGCCCAAAAGTTTCACTTGTTCTAAAATCTCATCCAGTAAGGCATAGTCAGTAGGGTGAAATTCTGCCACTCTTGGAAAAAGTAACTGTTGGGAAGGAAACCCGCTACCATCCATTGCCTTTGCATAATCTTCATACAATACACGCTCGTGTGCTGCCTGTTGGTCTGCAATAAACAAACCCTTTTCCGTTGAAAAAACTATGTAGGCAGCTTGGTATTGAAATATACCTGTAACTTGCTCTGTTGGTTTATCTTCTGGTACACTACGTAGTTTTTCCCGCTCAAAAAGCGAAGGGTTTTGTTGGCTTTCTTCTTCCGTATCAGGTACAGCAAATGCATCTTGCCACTTACCTAAGTTTTGTTTGGTCTTAGTGGCTACCCCACTAAACGGACTAAAGTTTTTGTTTACAGAAATCTTTGGCTCTTGGGGAAGTCTTTCAGCTGTATTTGTTTCTTTTATAAGCCTGTCAAAAGCATCATTTTCCTGCTCATTATCTGCCAATAAAAGGTGTTGCCCCAACGCTTTACGACAAACCGATTTTAATATTTGGTAAAGGTATTTTTCATCCTCAAACTTAATCTCAGTTTTAGTTGGGTGTACGTTGATATCAATTTTTGCAGGAGGAACTTTCATAAACACCACATAGGCAGGGTAGGTGTCTTTTGCAATCAACTCATCGTAGGCAGAGGTTACAGCATGATTCAGGTATGGGCTTTTTATAAAACGACCGTTCACAAAAAAGAACTGGTCTCCCCGTGTTTTTTTAGCGTATTTGGGTTGTGCCAAAAACACTTTGGTATGTACTATCTCCGTGTCTTCCTCATCGTATAAAAGGTCTGTGGTGTCTTTTATACCAATCAGTTCTGCAATACGTTTGTTTTGACTGCTCTTTTTCAGGTTATATACCTCATTACCATTGTTTATAAAACTGAAAGCAATAGAAGGGTTAGGCATAGCTACCCGTATAAACTCTTCAATAATATGTTTGGTTTCTACAGGGATAGATTTTAAGAAATTGCGCCTTGCAGGGATGTTAAAAAACAGGTTGCGAACACTGATATTAGTACCTAGCGGGGCAGAACAACTTTCTTGGCTTTTCACCTCCGAACCGTCAATACAAATATGCGTAGCTAAATCATCCTCTTCTTGGCGGGTTTTCAATTCTACCTGAGCTACAGCTGCTATAGATGCCATAGCCTCACCACGAAAACCAAAAGAAGTAATGCTAAATAAGTCTTCAGCTTTGCGAATTTTAGATGTAGCATGGCGTTCCCAGCACATACGGGCATCCGTCTCGCTCATACCTTTGCCATTATCAACTACTTGTAATAGGGTACTGCCACCGTCTTTAATAATTAGTGTAATTTCTGTTGCACCCGCATCCACTGCATTTTCCATCAACTCCTTAACTACAGAGGCAGGGCGTTGCACCACCTCTCCTGCAGCAATTTGGTTGGCAATATCATCGGGCAAAACACTAATTATATCACTCATTCGCTAAAATCTCTTATCTAACTATTACAAATAATTAAGTGCGAAGTACAAAACCGCTGCCAATATAGCGGCAATGCCCAAAACACGAATATTTGTCATAAAATCAGGGCGTTTTGCTTTTTGTTGTGCCCTAAAGTCTATTCTATCACGCAATGCATCTTTTGAAAAATCTTTTTCTGCCTCAGCCTCTTGTTTGGCTGCTGCCACTCGCTTTTCAAACTCTTCCTTTTCAGGGTCCCAATAACGGGGTTGATAGTTAAACTGTTTGTGTTTAGGGGTTTTAAAAAATTTTAGATTATCTAAAAACATAATTAATCTGTTTACAAAGGTACAAATATGTTGGGTATTGGTTACGCAGTTATCGGTTATCTGTAAATAGTTATCTATGAACTAAAAATACGGTCTCAGCTGTTTTAAAATTAACCAACTGTTCTATTTAGTAAACGCACCTTAACCCTTTGTGGTTCAAAAGTTGCCTTAGGTATAGTACAGAGCGTTAATTTTGCGAGTAGATGAAGAGGAGGATTTTTTTAGCTGTTATTTTTTGTGTGTTATTGGGAATAGAAACCAACGCCCAAAAGTATGAGTACCCTGTGGATGCCCAATGGGTAAATGAAACCTATGCAAAAATGAGTCGTGAAGAACGTATTGGGCAGCTTTTAATGATTGGCGGCTACTCTGAGGGGAAGGAAAAAAACACTAAAGAAGTACTAAAATACATTAGGAAATACCACTTAGGCGGTATCCTATTTTTTAAAGGAGAGCCTTATGCCCAAGTACGCCAAACCAATTTATACCAACGCAAAAGCAAAATACCCTTACTAATAGCTATTGATGGAGAGTGGGGGGTTGCTATGCGCCTACGTAACGTAGTAAAATTCTCACGCCAAATGGGTTTAACGGCTGCCAATAACGATAGTTTAGTGTACCGTATGGGGGTTGAGGTAGCTAAACAGTGCAAAGCACTAGGCATACATATAAACTTTGCCCCTGATGTTGATGTAAATAATAATCCATCGAATCCTGTAATAAACGACCGTTCTTTTAGTGATGATAAGTATACAGTGACCCGACTGGCTGAGTTGTATATGAACGGAATGCAAAACAATGGCATTTTGGCGTGTATAAAACACTTCCCCGGGCATGGAGACACTAAAACTGACTCGCACTTAGATTTACCTAGGATAGAGCATGATAGAAAACGACTAGACTCTATCGAGTTATACCCCTTTAAGAAACTAATAAACAAAGGTGCTGCCAGCCTTATGGTAGCCCATATGGAGATACCCGCTTTTGACACTACGCCTAATTTACCTACAAGTTTATCTAAGCGGGTAATTAAAGATTACCTTATTGATACTTTAGGCTTTAAGGGGTTAATTTTTACCGATGCCATGAATATGAAGGGGGTAGCCAAATTCTATTCACAAGGTGAGGCAGCAGTTATGGCATTACAGGCAGGAAATGATATTATACTTACCCCTACCCAACTACCTAGTGTGGTTAGTGCCATTGAAGAAGCCCTAGATAGCAATTGGATAGACAGCATACAGTTTGAAAACTCGGTAAAAAAAGTATTGGCAGCTAAGCACCAATTGGGCTTGGTAAAAGCACCTAAATTAAAATCAGTAAGTTTAGGCGAAACACTCAACTCTAATTCTGCAATAGCACTACAAGAACAAATGAGTGAGCAGCAGATTACCGTTGTAAAAAACCGAAAAGACTTACTTCCGCTTCGTAACTTAGAAAAGAAAAAAATTGCTTCAATAGCCTTAGGATTTAGAGATAAAACTACCTTCCAGCAAATGCTAGGCAATTACTGCCGTGCTGACTATTACCAGTTTAGTAATGCTGTAGATTCTATTGGCTTCCTCATTGCTTTAGATGATATGAAGCAAAAGGATTACGATGTTATAGTAGTGAGTATACATAACACCAACCGTACTCCTGATGAGTTTTATGGTATAAATCCGGCAGCGATACATTTCATTAATCAGCTCAATAAAAAAGAGAAGTTAGTTTTAGTAAGTTTTGGCATCCCCTACAACTTGCAATACTTCCCCAATATGAAGCATTTGGTAGTAGGCTACCAAGACACTAAAATCAATCAAAGGAAAGCAGCTCAATTACTATTTGGGGTATATAACAACAACTCAAAACTACCCGTAAATATCTCAGAAGAGTACCCAAAAAATGCTGGTATAAGTACTGATACCGTTTACCCTATACTGCAATATACTACACCCGAGGCATTAGGTTACGATGGAAAACAGTTTAAACGCCTAGATAAAATTGTAAATAAAGCTATAAAGCAAAAAGCATTACCCGGCTGCCAACTATTAGTAGCTCACAGAGGGAAAGTAATTCATAGCAAAGCATACGGTTATACCACTTACGATAAAAAAACACGCGAGAAAGTTACCACAGATATGCTGTACGACATTGCTTCTGTAACCAAAATAATGGCTACTACTTTGGCAGTAATGCGTTTGCAAGAAAAAGGAAAAATAAAACTAAACAAGCCTGCTTCTAAGTATTTAAAAGAGCTTAAAAAGAGTAATAAAAGCAAGATTACCATAAAACAACTGCTTACCCATACCGCTGGTTTACAAGCATGGATACCCTTTTACAAAAAAACACTTGATGATAGCTTGCGCAGTTACAACGTGTACTGCTACGAAGAAGGGGGCGACTATGTATGTAAAGTAGGAGATAAACTTTATATGCGTAACGATTACCGTGATACCCTTTGGCAAAACATTATAGATTCTGATGTTAAACCTACGGGTAACTACAAATACAGTGACTTGAGTTTTTTTATATTGCAAAAGGTGGTTGAGAAAGTATCAGGCATGACATTGGATGCGTATGTAGAAAAGCATTTTTACAAGCCAATGAGCTTGGGTACAATGACTTTTAATCCCCTAGACAAGTTTGATATTACCATGATTGCCCCTACCGAGGACGATAATGAGTTTCGTAAGCAATTGGTTTGGGGTTACGTGCACGACCCTGCCGCTGCCATGCTGGGCGGTGTGGCAGGTAATGCGGGTTTATTCTCTAATACGAACGATGTAGCTGTAATAATGCAAATGCTGCTAAACAAAGGGGAGTACAGGGGAGAACGCTATTTAAAAGAGAAAACCGTGAAACTATTTACCAGCCAAGCTATTCCTAATTTACGCCGTGGCTTAGGTTTTGATAAACCCGAGGGAGACCCTAATAAAGGCAACCCAACAGCGGATATTGTACCCACAGCAGCTTTTGGGCATAGCGGTTTTACAGGTGCTATTACTTGGGCAGACCCAGTACACGATATTATTTACGTATTCCTTTCAAACAGGGTACACCCTTCAGCTTCTAATAATATTATTACCAAAACCAGCGTACGCAGTAATTTGCATGAAGAGATTTATAGAATACTGCTAAGGAAATAGTCGCCTAAAATGTATAGGTTTGCCTAAATGGCTAAACCGCTGCATAAAATATCGTATTACACCGTTTTAGGTCTCACGCTGCTAATTATCGCTTTTCGTTTTGCTACTCCAGCTCGTAATACCCTTAGCTGGGATGTAATGGGTTATTATATGTACCTGCCCGCTACTTTTATTTACGATGATATTAAAATAAAAGACAAGCAATGGGTAGATGATATTATAGAGAAATATAAGCCTACCGCCACCTTTTACCAAGCCGTTAAGCAAGATGATGGTACTTGGGTATTGCGCTATACCAGTGGACTGGCACTTATTAACGCTCCTTTCTTTTTTGGTGGTCATACCGCCGCAGGTATACTAGGCTATCCTCAAGATGGGTTCTCTATGCCTTACCAATGGGCTATGGTTATTGGGGCTTTGTTTTACTCCATTTTAGGGCTTTGGCTGTGCAGGAAACTACTGCTCCATTTTTTCAATGATAATATCACAGCTTTGCTGTTACTAATATTGGTATTAGGCACCAATTACTTCCAAATAGTTGTATATGCAGGTACTATGCCTCACAGTTACTTGTTTACCTTTTATGTGATACTGTTGTTACAAACCATTAAATGGCATAAAACCCCTAATTATAGAAGTGCCATAGCAATAGGTTTAATGGTGGGGCTAATTACGCTTATCCGCCCGAATGAACTGGTGGTAATACTCATTCCGCTTCTTTGGGGCATTACAGGCTTCAATAAAACAGTTTTAGAAAAACTAAAGCTCATTTTAAGGAAGTTTAGCCATGTATTAGTATTAGCTATGGCAATAATTGTAGGTGGTGCTGTACAGTTATTTTATTGGAAATACGTAACGGGGCACTGGCTATACTATAGCTATCAAGACCCGGGAGTTGGGTTTGATTTTAAGTCGCCGCATACCTTAGACTTTCTGTTTAGCTTTCGCAAAGGTTGGTTTATTTATACCCCTTTAATGCTCCTATCCATTTTGGGTTTTTATTTCCTTTGGATTAAAAACAGGGTAATGTTTTGGGGGTTTGTAGCCTATTTTATTATTAATCTGTATATCGTTTCAAGTTGGAGTGTTTGGTGGTATGCAGGAGGCAGTTATAGCTCACGCTCTTTGGTTTCTACTTACGGAATATTGCTTATACCCATGGGCTATTTATTTCAAGTACTCTACGATAAAAGAAAAATACTTTTTCAGTGGCTATTCATGCCCATGATAGTGTTGTTTTTTTTGTTAAATCTTTTTCAAACATGGCAATTTAATACGGGTATTTTACATGGCGAACGAGTTACCCGAGCTTATTACTTCCGTATTTTTGGAAAAACGGCTGTTACTGATGATGATAGGAAATTGATGCTAGTGGAGCGAAGCACGGAAACTATAGAGGTAATACCCACAAAACAAAAGTATAAGTTAAAAATACTAGCAAATTACGATTGGAATAACCCTAAAGAAGAAGATTTAAAAAACTGGAACCCTTTTGGGTATAATAGTAAAGGTAGTTTTGAGATGGATGAAAATATTGAATATTCTCCCGGTATAAACATGAAGTATTCTGAAATTACTGATAAAGAATATGCATGGATTAGAGCAAGTGTACGTGTATTTGTTCCGGCAGAGAGTGAGGGAGGCTTCCCATTACTTGCAATGGCATTTCACCACAAAGATGCAGCGTATAAATACCGGAGCAGTGAATATTTAAACCACACCCTTGAAAAAGGTAAATGGAATTTAATAACTTTAGAATACCAAACACCGGAAGTGCGAAGTATTAAAGATAACCTTAAGGTATATGTTTGGAATAGAGATAAACAGAATGTATTTATTGATGATTTTCGTATAGAGTGTTTAGAGCCTATTGAAGATTAACACTAGTGAAACATATCTTTGCACACTTTTTTACTTATAGATTTTGAAGGGAAAACTAATAGACACTGCAAAAAGACAAGAAACTGCTGTTTTGGTTGCAGTACAAATTCAGGGGCAGCGTGATTATCAAGCAGAAGAATATTTGGATGAGCTGGAATTTTTAGCGCAAACAGCTGGCGTAAAAACCTTAAAACAGTTTAAGCAAAAACTACAACATCCAGACCCTAAAACCTTTGTTGGGAAGGGCAAACTAGAAGATATTAAGCTATACGTTAAAGAATATAAGGTTGATACTGTAATATTTGATGATGAGCTTTCTCCCAGTCAGGTGCGTAACTTAGAAAAAGCTTTAGACTGTAAAATATTAGACCGTGCTAACCTGATACTTGATATTTTTGCTAAACGTGCACAAACGGCACAAGCAAAGGCACAAGTGGAGTTAGCTCAAACACAGTATTTACTACCTCGATTGACCCGTATGTGGACTCACCTTACCAAGCATGCAGGAGGTGTGGGTACTAAAGGTCCGGGGGAGAAAGAGATTGAGACGGATAGGCGTTTGGTGCGGGATAGAATTAGCTTGTTAAAGGCTCGCCTCGATGGTATTGACAAACAAAACCTAACTCGTCGTAAAAACCGTAGTGGTGTTTTGCGTGTAGCTTTGGTGGGCTATACCAATGTGGGGAAAAGCACCATAATGAATTTACTTACTAAAAGTGATGTGTTGGCAGAGGACAAGCTATTTGCTACGCTTGATAGTACAGTACGTAAAGTTGTGCTTGACAATACTCCTTTTTTGTTGTCTGACACTGTTGGGTTTATACGTAAACTTCCGCACATGTTAGTAGAAAGTTTTAAATCTACTTTAGATGAGGTGCGGGAAGCTGATTTATTACTGCATGTGGTGGATATATCGCACCCCAATTTTGAAGAACACATAGCCATTGTGAACAAAACTTTACAAGAAATAGGTGCCGAAGAGAAACCCACTATAATGGTTATGAATAAGATAGACTTATATAAGCCCGAAGAGCATATAAGTTATGCAGAGAATGAAGAGGAAGAAGATATGCCTACCACTTTATCTCAACTAAGGCGGTCGTGGATGGCAAAGGAAAATGCACCGGTGGTTTTTATTTCAGCAAAGAAAAAAGAGAATATACAAGAGCTAAGGGATAAGCTTATTACCTTTATAAAATCGCTTAATCAATTTCAGTATTAACCCAAAGACTAATCAGTCATTAATTTCAGCTTGTTTTAGGTAAAAGCATGCTGTTTAAAGGGGTTTTGGCATAAACTGAAAAGATAAATATTTTAAAGGTGTTTAGTTAATTATACATCGTAAAGGCAATACTGGTAAGGGTTTCAGTTATTTGCACATTCTATATTAAGAAACTGTGAACAAGCAGTCATGCTTTGTTGTCCCTTGTGTAGCAATAGCTTCGCTATTTTGCTATAGTTTTGTATTAGTGTTAGCGGGCAATAATTCAACATCATTTACCTACACACCTGATTTAGAAAGAGAAAATCGGTTACAAGAATATTGCTCACTCATAGAAAAAAAAATAAACTTTTTTTCACTATCAGAAGTAGAAGTTGAAAAACTTATTTCCACTACAAAAGAAATAGAAGCAGCTTGCATTTTTGGGTTATCAACAGAATCCTTAAACACAGACTCTCCTGAAAATATTTATTCATTCTGTAAAAATATTGAAGAAAACTACGGCGATTCAACTACTCACTTTAAGGAGTGGAGGAATAATACATTTACATCATTAGAGCTAAATAAAACCAAAGAGCTACTTCAATTGGTAAATGGTTTGGCGGCCGATAATAATGGTGAGGTAGCGAGTGATGATTTAGCAGATATAAAAAGTTGCTTTAAAGCACTTCAAAACTCTCTATACAAAGATGTATTCACCCAAAGTTGGGTATTGCGGTTGGCACTGCAAATGCTGCAGCCATTTAAAAAGCAAGTATATTCTTTCCCGGCTCTGGCACAGGTGGGCATTTTGACGAGTAACAAAAAAACATTGAAGGGCTTACTAAACATTAGTTTAGAAGTATTAATTGCTAAAGCTGTGTACGAAGAACAGCTTAATGCTTTAGCGGAAACTTTAACTCCCGAACAAACACTAGTAGATTTAACGGAACTTTTGCCCTTGGGGTATGACTGCATGGAAGCAGCTCTTAAAAGAGTAGACGATGCCCTAAAGACAATTTACAGGGAAAAGATTGATTATTATAAAAAAGACGCTAGAATAAGAAACTTGATAAACTTTAAGTATAGTAAAGGAATTGAATATCTGGAGCCTATTAATACCGATCTTAACGAACGCCAGCAAAAAATTATAAAATACCTTTTCTCTAAACGTTATTTGGGTACCAAAGAACTTTCACTAAGTTTTAGGTGCGACAGAAAAACCATACAAAGAGATTTTAATAAGCTTTTAAAAAGTGATATTGTAAACAGTACAGGTAATGGCAGTGCTTTAAAATACTGCATTAACCTAAAAAATAACGGTTACGATATGCTTGAAATACATAGTACTGCCGTAAGAAGAAGAGAAGACTATCAAGAAAGTTTATTTGGAGAAGAGATTTGGGAAACCATAAAAAAAGCCTAACGGAATATATCGGCTAGGCTAACTTCTTATTTTAAATAAAAACTGTACTTACAGTTCGTCAGGATTGAAGAAATAATCATCATCCGTAGGATAATCAGGCCATACCTCCTCAATACTTTCAAACGGCTCGCCATCATCTTCCAATTCTTGCAAGTTCTCAATCACCTCCAAGGGAGCTCCTGAACGTATCCCGTAGTCTATCAACTCGTCTTTCGTTGCAGGCCAAGGCGCATCGTCTAAGTAAGAGGCTAATTCTAGTGTCCAATACATAGCTGTATCCTTTTAATTTCCCGCAAAAGTAAAATTTTTTCGCACTTTTCAAACAAGTCTTTTCAAACATCTTTGATTAGCCTGTTGCAAAGCACCACAAATAAACGATACTTAAAGCATCAATTACTTGTATTCGCTTAAAAAGCCAAATTTCACTAACATTGCGCTTTCTTTTACATACTAATGGTTACAAAAGATATTCTTCTTCGTGCTTTTGAAATGATGTGCAATGCGCGTGCTATGGCCGATACTTACGATGCCAACCGCCAAATAACTAAATATGTACACTCTACATCTAAAGGGCATGAAGCTATACAAATGGCAACAGGTATGTTGCTAAAGCCTCATGATTATGCAGCCCCTTATTATCGTGATGAGGGAATGCTTTTAGGTATGGGTATGACTCCCTATGAGTTGATGCTTCAATTACTGGCTAAAGCAGACGACCCTTTCTCAGGTGGGAGAACCTATTATGCACATCCTTCGCTTAACCGTTCCGATATGCCTAAAATGCCACACCAAAGTAGTGCAACGGGTATGCAGGCAATACCTGCTACGGGTATGGCACACGGGGTACAATATCTTGAAAGAAAAAATTTATTAACCAGCATAGAAAAACCTGTGGTTGTATGTTCTATTGGTGATGGTTCTATGACAGAAGGTGAAGTAGCTGAGGCTCAGCAAATGGCAGTTTTGGCAGAACTACCTATATTATATGTAGTGCAAGATAACGACTGGGGAATATCTGCCAGTGGTGATGAAATGCGTGCTATGGATGCTTATGAATATGCTGCAGGTTTTAAGGGGCTGAAACGCCAACGCATAGATGGTAGCGATTTTGTGGAATGCTATGAGCAAATAGGTAAAGCAATAGATTTTGTTCGCACTAAACGCAAGCCAATGTTGGTACACGCTAAAGTGCCTTTATTGGGGCATCATACTTCAGGGGTGCGAAAAGAGTGGTACAGGACTGATGAGGATTTAGGAAAGCATACTGAAACGGACCCTTTTCCAAGATTAAAAAAGCTTTTAGTAGAGCTTGGTGAAGAAGAAGCTGCCCTTGACAAAAAAATAGAAGAGGCAAAAGAATACATTACTAAAGAGTTTGATAAAGCAGTAGCTGCACCTGACCCACACCCTTCTACACTGCTAGACCATGAGTTTGCACCAACTCCAATTACAGAAGAAAAAGGTGAACGTGAACCTGAGGGTAAAGAACCTGTGATAATGGTAGATGCGGCACTATTTGCCATGAATGAAATACTGCAAAAGCACCCTGAAGCATTGTTTTACGGGCAAGATGTAGGTATACGTTTAGGCGGTGTATTTAGAGAAGCAGCAACTCTTGCAGAAAAATACGGAACGGATAGAGTATTTAATACTCCTATACAAGAGGCATATATAGTGGGGTCTACAGCGGGTATGAGTGCTGTAGGAGCAAAACCTATAGTAGAAATACAATTTGCAGATTATATATGGCCGGGGGTGAACCAACTGGTTACAGAGCTTTCAAAATCGTGCTACCTTACTATGGGTAAATATCCTATTAGCTCGGTTATACGTATCCCAACCGGAGCTTATGGAGGAGGAGGCCCATATCATTCTGGCACAGTAGAATCTAGCATATTACCCATAAAGGGCATTAAGGTTATTTATCCAAGTAATGCAGCGGACATGAAAGGCTTATTAAAAGCTGCTTATTACGACCCTAACCCCGTAGTGTGTTTTGAGCACAAAGGTATTTACTGGAGTAAAGTACCCGGTACCGAAAAGGCCAAAACCATAGAACCTTCAGAAGATTATGTTATACCTTTAGGTAAGTCTCGTATAGCCTTAGAGGCTGATGAGGAAATGATAGAAAATGGTGAAAGCCTTACTATTATTACCTACGGTATGGGAGTATATTGGGGCATGGCAGCCGCCAAACAGTATAAAGGGAAAATAGAGATTTTAGACTTGCGTACACTAAACCCTTGCGATGATGAAGGTATTTATGAATCGGTAAAACGCCACGGTAAAGCCATTGTACTTACCGAAGAGACCTTGCATAACTCTTTTGCTGAAGCTATTGCAGGGCGTATAAGCAAAAACTGTTTCCAAAACTTAGATGCCCCAGTGCAAACCATTGGTGCGGCAAACATACCTGCAGTTCCCCTAAATATGGGTATGGAAAAAGAAATGCTTCCAAACGGAGAAAAAGTAACTGCTGTTATTGAGGAGTTACTAAACTACTAGTGAGTGGGTTATAACTACTATTCTTCTTGTTTATCTCACTGTAAGTAAAATTATTTCAACTGTAAACCCGTTTACGGCTTTTTTACGACGATTTTTTGTGAGCTAAAAAATATACATTTTAGCCTTCCTTTCGTAACTTATTGATTATCAATTAAAAAATTTTCATTTCTGATAAAAAAAATTGATTGCAATATTCAAACCCGCATCTACATTTGGATACTTTTTTATGAAAGAAAATGAACATCAAAAAACTTAGCACGCTGCTTGCGGTGCTTACCCTTTCGCTTGCCACTATGGCACAAAGTAAAATCTATTTTTGCGAGGAAGTATCTGAAACCGGTAAACCTATCGGAGTCTCTAACACAAAGGCAATAATTTATCCTGAAGACGGTGGAAGCCTTTATGTGCTTTACACTGCTACTCAACCTATAAAAGATAAAGAACTAAACGTAAAGGTTGAACTTAAAAATGCAAAAGGCGTTTACGAAGTAGTGCAGAATACCAAAGTTGAAACTGAAGTAGGGCAAAAATGGTTTACGTTCGACATTCAGCTGGATAAGATTGGTGATTACAAAATTACCGTTCAAACATTAGCAAAAGCAGATTTAGCTACAGGAACTGTAACTGCAACAGTAGTTGTTGAGGAAGAAATAGCTGACTCTGAAGATTAATTGACCATTCAAACTGATTTATAATAAAACCCGCCAAAGGCGGGTTTTTTATTTTCTTAATTTTGGTAGTAAAGTACACGAATAATATGCCTGTAACTATCATAAAATAGATTTCCATAGGCATATATTAAGTTACTTTGGCAGGGATGCCAAAGCAACTCAAAAAAATGATTGTTTGCTTATTGCTTTACTAACCGCTTAGTAATAGCCCCTTTATCGGTACTTACAGACACTATGTAAACACCTTTAGCAAAACCAGAAACATCTAAGGTATAAACACTCCAAGATTGGTTATTACTAATTGAGTAATTATACACTTGCTTACCCGAAATATCATATATATTAACTGCTGTTGGTGTAGCAGTGTTATTTAGTGTTGTTATGGTAATTTGGTTTTGAGCAGGATTAGGATATATATTTAAAGAAACTTGAGAATCAAGTTCTTTAATTGAAACAGTATTGTCAGTATTTTCAACTAGCTCAGTATTAAAAACAACTTTACCGTTGGCAGAGCCGCCAAAATCAGTAAACCACAATTTATAAATTTTAGTGTTTACTATTTTATTTCCTACAATAGAATCTACTTTTATAAAATATGCAGTACTATCTTCAATTGTAGTTCCGTTTGGTCCCGCATTTTTCCAATTATAACCTATAGTGTTTATTTTATGGCTGTAGTTACTATTATTAACAGGTTTAGTCAAATCTTTAGTGGGCAACCCTGTTGCTTTAAATATTTCAACATTCACATTATGCAATACACCTGTAACTTGGTAATATGGAAACTGAGGGTTCATTAAATCTGCCCAATATCGTGTAAATGTAATATCCCAACTATTAGTACTGTTATCGGGCTCACGACTAAGCTCTTTATTGTCTCGTAAACTGTAGTAGGCAAAAGTCTTGCCTTCGTAGTTTTTATCTTCAATAGTAACAGACTTTTCGTTACTACCATCTATATCTGCATACTTAAACTTCCAAACTCTAACCCCGGAAGCAGACTTACGCTGTTCGATAATTAATTTCTTAAACGAAGTAGGTTCTAAAAATGCTGCTTGGGAGAACCCTATTAAATAGATTTTATTACCTGTAATTTCTCCGGAATTAGTGTAGGTTCCCCACGAGTATGAAGGATGTGAATAAGGTTCTAAATTAAATGCACCATACCACCAAGAGCTATCGGTATTGTATAGTTTTACCCAATTAGTACTCCAACCGGTAGTATCTAGTGTGGCCCAGTCGCTAACCCCAACTTTAGGGTATTCGTAAACTCTTATGCCATTGCTATAATTTGCTCTTATGGCGAAGAATCGCTTGTCAAAACTGGCAACTGTAGAAAAGGCTAAATCCCAGTTTTTAATGGGCTCCGCCTTTACTTGTCCTAACGATAGTTTGTAATAAACTTCGTTTTCATAATTAGCTCCCATGAATATGGAATCTGCTTTTTGGGCATGAATATGCCATGATGCCACCAAAATGGCAAGGGTAGAAAATAATTTTTTTATGATGTTCTTTTACAATTCTGGTAGCAAAGAAAGAGAAACTTATTGTTTGAAATCATTCTAAATAATGATATGACAAAAGAATGACATTAATAGTAACCGATGTTACACCATTAAATCTTAAAAAATGACAATCGAAATAGAAAAAATGACAAAAAACTTACATAAACTTGTAATGGGGTAAGGGTAGTTATACCATTCCCTCTTTTTACAATTCTAAGGCACGGTGAAAACTGTGCCTTTTTAATTTATGATTGTGTACTTTTGGCACTATGGTAAAAATAGTAACCTATAACGTTAACGGAATACGTGCAGCAGTAGGAAAAGACCTTACGGGATGGTTAAAGCAAGAACAGCCTGATATAGTTTGCTTTCAAGAAATAAAAGCAGATATGACTAAAATACCCGCGCCTTTGTTTGATGATTTAGGATATAAAAATTATTGGTATCCTGCAGAGCGTAAAGGGTATAGTGGAGTGGCTATTTTAAGCAAAGAAGAGCCTAAAAATGTGGTATATGGCTGTGGCAATGAGCAGTATGATTTTGAAGGGCGCGTAATCCGTACTGATTATGAAGGATATTCTGTATTGTGTGCCTACCACCCCAGTGGTAGTAGCGGAGAAGACCGCCAAGCTTTTAAAATGTTATGGCTGGAGTTTTTCTTACGTTATGTAAATGAGTTACGCAAAGAAATACCTAACCTAATCCTAGTAGGGGATTATAATATTTGCCGTGAACCTATTGATATTCATGACCCGGTGAGTAATAAAAACAGTAGTGGTTTCTTGCCCGAAGAGCGTGAGTGGTTTGCCCGCTTTTTAGATGAGGGTTATGTAGACACCTTTCGCCATGTAAATGGGGATATACCCGACCAATATACGTGGTGGAGTTTTAGGGCAAATGCCAGAGCCAGAAACAAAGGCTGGCGTATTGACTATGTGGTAGTGAACGATGAGTTGAAAGGCAAGGTAGTAGACAGCAAAATATTGCCCGATGCCAAGCATAGCGACCACTGCCCTATGTATACCACTTTTGATTTGTAATTAGTTTTCTATTGCTGCTAGCGTTAGTGTAGCAATATCAGAAAGACTTTTTTTGTCTGCTCCGTTTTTGGCAGCTACACGCATACCAATAATAGAGTTATAAATAAACTTTGCTTGTTGTTTGGGTGTATGCCTTCTATTTATCTCTCCTTTTTCTTGTCCAACTTCTAAAAGATGGGCAAAGGCATTCTCCAATTGTTTAGTATTAGCGCAAGTAAGTCCACCCACTTTTTTATTTGTGGGGGATAGCTCCACCACCGTGTTCACCATAAAACATCCTTTTTTGTCTTTATCAGCTATACTTGAGTTAATGGTGTAGCTAAACACATTTTGGATTTCTTTTAAAGGAGTTTTCGATTTCATTAGCATCTCTACCATGCTATCAGCTTCATCTATCTTGTAGGCTTCTAGGGCTTTATAAAAAAGGGCTTCTTTATCACCATAAGTTTCATACATGCTTGAGCGACTGATACCCAAACCATCTACCAAGTCTTTCATAGAGGTAGCATTATACCCTTTCTTCCAAAAGATATCTCTTGCTTTTTCAAGCACTTGCACCTCATTAAACTCTCTTATTCTTGCCATAACAAAAAGTAGCTTTGCTATAATATACAACAAAGCTACTTAATCTGGAACATTCGTTCCAAAATTCTTCAAAAATTTTTTACCCTAATAGTGGGTTAAGGTTTACACCTCCATCAATTACATATTCAGAGCCTGTGATGTATGAAGCATCGTCTGATGAAAGGAAAGAAACCAGTTTACCCACTTCGGTGGCATTTCCAAATCTTTTAAGCGGCACACGGTTACCCATAGCTTGCCCAAATTCGTTTACAGCTTCTTGAGGCATTCCTATTTTGCCAAATAATGGAGTTTCAACAGGCCCAGGAGATACTGCATTCACTCTGATTTTCTTAGGAGACAACTCATAAGCAGCTGTACGCATTACAGAGTTTAAGCCTGCTTTGCTCGCTGCGTAGGCTAAAGTGTTCGGCATACCTGTGTGTGCGTTTACTGATGACAGGAATGTTACTGATGAACCTTCTTTTAGTAAGGGTAAAAACTTTTGTAGGGTAAATACAGCCCCTTTAAGGTTAATATCCATTATGTTGTCGTAATCTTCTTCTTGAAGGTGCTCAATAGGAACAAATATGGCCACCCCTGCATTAATAAAAAGCGTATCAATAGTACTGTGTTGCTCTTTAACCTTAGCCACCAAGTTGTCAATATCACTTAGGTTAGATTGGCTTGCTGTAATACCCACAGTGCCATTTTCCAGTTTTGCTGCAGCCTCTTGCACAGCATCAGCTCTTCTACCAGTTATAATAACTTTTGCACCTCTTTTAATTAATTCTTCGGCAGTTGCATAACCGATTCCGCTATTACCTCCTGTAACAACGGCTACTTTGTTTGTTAAATCTGACATTTTTTATGTTTAAAATCTATTTTGGAACGTTCGTTCCGCAAAGGTATATGATTCTGGAACAATCATTCCAGAATTATTGAAAAAAATTTAGCTCAACGTATAAAACTCAACTTTTTCAGTGTTGTGAGACCGCACCACACCTGCTGAAATAAGGTTGACCAATATTTTAGTAGCTCTGTGTCGAGAGATGTTTAGCATTTTACAATACTGCTTAAGCGTGATACGTTCATTTTTTGAAAGATAGTCTAGTAGGGCTTTTTCTTTACTGGTGTATTTTATAAAAGTCTCCTTTTGTGAAGCTTCCCGTTTCAACACATCTACTACTATTTTGCTGGCTGAAAGGCTTTTGTCTTTCACACGTATATATACCCACCATTTACCATCATCGCCTTTAGCTGCATAGGGTTTGTCTGTTCCTTCCGGAATAATAGCCTCTAAGATTACTTTGCCTTCCAACTCGTGTTCAATAATTTCAAGTTCAAGGGTCGGCTTACAGTAGAAATCGGCAGCAAGGCCCAACATATATTTCTCGTCCTCGGTGCGTATACCTGCAATGCTCTTATTATCACGCACCCCCACCAATAACCGCCCGCCTTTTCTGTTAGCAAAAGAAACTATGGTTTTGGCAATTTTTGCAACACTACTAATCTCTTGTTTAAAATCAAGTTCCTCGTTTTCTCCCCTTTGTATCAAGTACCGCAAGTCTTTCTTCATGTAACTCAATAATAATTATTCTACACTAGTTTTCTGCTATATTAGAACTCTAACTTACCAAATGCTTATGAAATCCTTAGATTATCCTGAATTAGAAGTTTTTGCTGCTAAAGCACTGACTTTTTAGATAAACAGACATCATATCACATAGTTTACCCTGAGTTCATAAAATACTTTGGAAGTATTGAACTCATCCAAAAACATCACTTAATAATAGGAATATCTTTCACCAACAGCTGGATGCCTACAGTTTTCAGTTTCAAAAAAGATAATATAAGTCAAGTATTGGAAATCCTAAATAAAGCTAAACTAGAAGAAGAACTAAATGAAAAAGAGCTAAAAGAACTAATGCAATGCTTCAATAATTCACTTGTTGGAGCATCAAAACTCTTACATTTTATTTGCCCTGATAAATATGCAATTTGGGACAGCAGAGTTTACCGCTTTTTATTTGAACAAGAGCCTTATATATATCGTACCTCTAATATAATATCCTACTTAGATTATCTGAAAATGTGTTCTGAAGTAACATCACATTCAAAATATCAGAAGATTCATGAAATTCTTGAAAAAGGAATATCCCAAAAAATAAGTAAGATGAGAAGTATTGAACTAATCTTCTATTCAAATGGAAGTAAACAGAAATAAATCGACCCATTCGTCCAAAACAAGCGTAATCTTTTTTTGTTGAAGACTGAAAGACAGCATTTTTAATATTGCTTTCTTATTTTCGCGCCAAATACAAAATCATAAACTAAAAAACAATAATACAAAATGGGTAAATATAGAATTTCTGTTGCTAAGGGAGACGGTATCGGTCCTGAGATTATGAACGCCGTCCTTTCCATTTTCGACGCTGTAAATGTAGATATTGACTACGACTATGTAGAAATGGGAAAGGATATCTTTTTACAAGGTCACGGTACAGGAATGACCCCTGAAGCTAAGGAAAGTATAGAAGGTAACGGAATTCTTTTTAAAGGCCCGATGGAAACTCCTAAGGGTAAAGGAATGAAGAGTATTAATGTTACGGCTCGTAAGGTTTGGAGTACGTTTGCCAACAACCGTAAATTCCGCACGCTAAAGGGTGTTGAAACGGTTTACTCAAAAGCGGGTGTACCTATTGATTTAACCATTATTCGCGAAAACATAGAAGACACTTACGGAGGGATTGAGCACCTAAATACACATGATGTTGCACTTTGCCGTCGTTTTATCACTCGTCCGGGTAGCGAGCAAGTACACCGTTTTGCTTTTGAATTGGCACGCCGTAACGGACACAAAAAAGTTACCTGCGGGCACAAAGCCAATATAATGAAACTTACCGACGGTATGTTCTTAGAGGCTTTCTACAAAGTAGCGAAAGACTACCCAGAAATTGAGGCAGAAGACCGCATTATTGATGATTTGTGTATGAAGTTGGTCGTTATACCAGACCAGTTTGATATTATAGTGTTACCCAACCTGCAAGGGGATATTGTTTCTGACCTTTGTGCAGGTTTAGTAGGTGGTTTGGGTTTTGCCCCTTCTGCCAACATTGGTGAACGTATAGCTATTTTTGAAGCGGTACATGGTACTGCTCCTGACATTGCTGGAAAGGGTATCGCTAACCCAACCTCTTTATTATTAAGCGGTTTAATGTTACTACGCCACTTAGGATATAACAAAGAAGCTGATAGCATTGAAAATTCTTTACTATACACTTTAGAGCAAGGTGTTCGCACTGGTGATTTCGGGGACAAATCTACACCAGCAAAAAACACCAAGGAGTTTGCACAGGCTATCATAGATAACTTAGGAAAATTACCCCAAGAGTCTAAGCCTATCAACTCACCTGATGTTGAGTTTACTTGGCAAAAACCGGCCTTCCCTGAGAAGCAGCCTATGATGGAAACTCCTAAAAGAGGTGAAGAGAAGCTTATTGGTGCTGACTTTTTTGTTGCAAGTAGTGAGTTAGTAAGTGATATAGCTCCGAGAATACAAGCCGCTATTCCTGATAAATTTGAGTTGGTTATGATTAGTAACCGTGGTACACAAGTATGGCCTACGGGTTCTATCTTAACGGAGTGTATAGACCACTACCGTGTGCGTGTAGCTACAAAAGATGAAGTAGCTACCGATATGAAAGAAATATTTGATGTTTCAGCTCGTATTGGAGAGCACTTCTATGTATCATCAGTAGAGATGCTGAAAAACTATGGCGAAGTTAGAGGTTACAGCTTAGCACAAGGGCAATAATTCTTAACTTATTAATACTTTAAAAAGCGTGGGCAATAGCCTGCGCTTTTTTGTTTCACCGGGGTTTTTAAATGAATAAAAAAGAAGTTAATATTTTGATTATCAGAGTTTTTTGATAAATTTTGTATTGATTCGTTCTCAAGAAATATGAAATAACCTTAAGC